>CAVWWK010000015.1:0-103419 GCA_963758715.1 uncultured Actinomycetes bacterium | reverse complement strand
ATTCCTGTTCTCCCCCCTTCCCGGCTACGGGATCGCGGCGGTCTGCAAGGCGTGCGGCCGGCCCGCCGCGTGCGGCGCCTGCGGCGGGGTGCTTCGCTCGGAGGAGGGACGCGTCCGCTGCGTCGTGTGCGAGACGCAGGGGCGCTGCAAGCACTGCGGCGCGAGTGAGTTCGGTCTGCAGCGAGGGGGGCGGGAGCGGGTGGAGGAGTGGGCGTCGCGCGCCGCGTCCGCGCCGGTCCATCGGCTCGGCCGCGGGGAGAGCCCAGATTGCCCGGCGAGGGTGAGATCCTCGTCGGCGGCCCCGACGACGTCAAGGACCTCGGACCGGGGGGCTTGACCTGGTGGCGATCCTCGATGCCGACCTCGCGGAACGTCGCCCGGGGCTCACGGCTCGCGAGCGCGCCGTCACCACCTGGATGGAGGCGATCGGGTGGGCACGGCCGTCCGGGCGGGCGATCGTTCAGTCCTCGCACCCATCGGCAACGGCGGTGCAGGCGTTGGTGCGCGGGAACCCGGACCGCTTCCACGAGGAGGAAAAGCGCAGACGCGAAGAGGGCGGATTCCCTGTGGGCTCGGCCGTGTTCCGCGTCTCGGGGACCCGTGACCTGGAGCCCGCGCTCGCCGCGCTGTCGCCGATCACCCTGCTGACCACAAGCACCGATGAGCAGACGATATGCTTGCTCGCGCTCGACACCGGGCGGGTGCCGGGGTTCGGGCGCGCGATCCGGGAGCTCGCCGGGAAGGACGTCGTTGCCCGCGTGGAGGCAGAGCCTCACCTGTAGAAGAGCCCCACCTGTAGAAGTGCCCCATCTGTAGGCAGCCCCACCCGTAGACGGCCTCACCAGTAGGAGCGCCTTGCACATGATCCTGCCCATCCGCACGCTCGGCGACCCAGTGCTGCGAACGCCCGCGAAGGCGGTGGTGACCTTCGACCGCGCGCTCGCGAAGCTTCGCGACGACATGGTCGAGACCATGGTCGATGCACCCGGCGTAGGCTTGGCCGGCCCGCAGGTCGGCCTGTCGATGCGGTTGTTCGTGTTCGACGACGGCGAAACAGGGCCGCTGTTCATGGCCAATCCCGAGCTGTTCGACGCCGATGGTGAGCTATCGGAGGAAGAGGGATGCCTGTCGATCCCGGGGCCGTTCCATCCCACGCCCCGCGCCGCATCGATCTCGTGCCGCGGGCAGGACGCTGACGGCACCACCTATGAGCTGCGCGGCGAGGGCCTCCTGGCGCGCATCTTCCAGCACGAGACCGATCACCTCGACGGCGCGCTCTACATCGATCGTCTCGACGACGACGGCCGGCGTGCCGTCATGGCGGAGCTCCGTCGCCTCGAGCTCGAGATCCCCGAACCCAAGAAGCGGCGGTTGCTCCGGCGCGGCGACGGGTGATCGGTCCCGCCAACTATCCTCGGTCCATGACCGAGCCCCGCGTCGTGTTCCTCGGGAACGACCCCTGGTCTTCGCTGGCGCTAGAGTCGCTCGCGGCGGTGGACGATCCGATCTTCCCCTCCCTCGTGCTCACGCGCGTGCCCAGGCCCGCCGGCCGGGGATCGGCGCTGCGGCCGACAGCGGTGGCAGAGACCGCCCGCGCCTTGCGGTTACCGCTCGACCGAGGTCGAGACCGTGCGAGAGGGGGAGGGACTCCGCGCATTGCGCGAGGGTGCCCCCGACGTGCTCGCGGTCGTGGCCTACGGGGAGATCCTTCCCCTGGCTGTGCTCGAGCTCGGGCGGCTCGGATCCGTTAACCTGCACTTCTCGCTGCTGCCCCGGTGGCGCGGCGCGAGCCCGGTGCAGCACGCGATCCGTGAAGGCGACGAGCTGACAGGTGTCACGATCATGCTCATGGACGAGGGTCTCGACACCGGCCCCGTCCTCCAGCGCGCCGAGGAGGCGATCGGCCCCCAGGACGATGCCGGATCGTTGGGAGCGAGGCTCGCGACGAAGGGAGGAGCCCTCCTCGCAGGCACGATCAGGGGACTGGCGAGCGGCGCGGTCGTGCCGATCGTCCAGCCCTCGCACGGGATCACGTACGCCCCGAAGCTGACGTCCGCCGACAGGGTGATCGCATGGGCGGATCCCGCCCCCGCGATCGACCGTCAGGTGCGGGCGCTGTCACCGAGCCCGGGCGCCGCCACCACGTTCCGAGACGGTGGGCTGAAGGTCTTCCGCGGCGAACCGCTTCCGGGGACCGGCGAGCCCGGCGTCGTGCTCCCTTCCGACCCGTCGGACCCCGGCGTGCCGGTGGGTACCGGCGACGGGCTGTATCGCATCCTCGAGGTCGCTCCGGCAGGACGCCGGCGGATGGCGGCGAGCGAGTGGGCTCGCGGGGCCCGGTTCATGGCGGGGGAGAGGCTGGGGGTGAGCCTCGAGCTGAGGCAGAGTGCCCGTACCGTCGCGCTCGAAGCGATCCGCAGGGTCGTGGATGAGGACGCGTATTCGACGATCGTCGTGCCGTCGGCTCTGAGGCGCTCACGGCTCGACGCCAGGGACCGGGCGTTCGCGACCGAGCTCGCCTTCGGCACGATCCGCCGTCTCCACTCGATCGACTGGGCGCTCGGACCGCGTGTCGACACGACCGGTGGCCCGCATGAGCCCGGGAGCCCGCAACGTGCTCCGGCTGGGCGCCTACCAGGTGCTGTTCACCGACACGGCGGACCACGCTGCGGTCGGCGAGACGGTCGGGCTATCGAGGGACCGGGAGCGCGGCTTCGTCAACGCGGTCCTGCGGAAGCTGGTCACCGACCCTCCCGCGTGGCCTTCGGGAGACACGTCCGAGGCCGTCGCGGTCCGTACCGGGTTGTCGGCGTGGGCGGTGGACGAGCTTCGGCGACTGCTCCCCGCAGGCGAGGTGGAGACCGCGGTCCGTGCGTTCGCGGCGCGCGCGCCGCTCTGCCTGCGCACCAACACCGACCTCGTCTCCGTCGAAGGCTTGGCAGACGCCCTGCGGGAGGACGGGCGCGATTCCTTCGCCCGCCGCGCTCGACCCCTCGTGCCTGCTCGTCGACGGCGGCGACCCGTCGTCGTTCCCCGGCTATGCGGACGGATGGTTCTCGATCCAGGATCAGGCCTCCGCGTTCGTCGTGCGCGCTCTGGACCCGCGGCCCGGAGAGCGGGTGCTCGACGCGTGCGCCGCCCCCGGAGGGAAGACGAGCTACGTCTCGATGCTGGTGAGCGACGGTGGGCTGGCGGTAGGCGCCGACATCCACCCGCGCCGTGTCGGCCTGGTCCGATCTGGAGCCGCTCGCCTCGGCGTGCGCTCGCTGGTGCTCGCACAGGACGCCCGGCGACCCGCGGTCCGCGGGCCCTTCGACCGGATCCTGGTGGACGCGCCGTGCTCCGGGCTCGGCTCGGCCCGGAGGCGGCCCGAGCTCCTGTGGCGGAACCGCAAGGACGAGCTCAGCAGGCTCGCGCGAACCCAGGTGGAGATCACGTCGTCGCTGACCGACCTGCTGCGGCCGGGGGGCCGCCTCGTGTACTCGGTCTGCACGTTCCCGAGGGCAGAGACGGATGCCGCCGCCGACGCGATCGTGCGGCATCGGCCCGACCTGGAGCCCACGGAGACCGACGGACCCGAGGGGACGCAGGCCCGGATCAAGTTGTGGCCCCACCGCCACGGAAGTGACGGCATGTTCGTCGCGGTGTTCACCAGGAAGGCCTGACCTGCCGGGTTACCATTGCCCGGTGGGAAGGCTCGCCGCGTCCATCCTCTCGGCCGACCTGGCGCGTCTGGCCGACCAGGTCAAGCTGGTCGAAGACCATGCCGAAGTCATCCACATCGACATCATGGATGGACATTTCGTACCCCCGATCGCGTTGGGTACGGTCGTGGTGGCTTCGCTGCGTCCGTACACAGAACGCACGCTGCACGGCCACCTCATGGTGGATGCGCCGGAGCAGTTCTTCGAAGAGTTGGCCGAGGCGGGGCTCGACGTCGTGTCGTTCCACCACGAGGCCGTGGGCGATCCTGAGCCCGCCATCGCGAAGGCTCGCGCAGCCGGCCTGAAGGTGGGCATCACGCTCAACATGGAGACCCCGGTCGAGGCGGCGTTCCCCGTCCTGGACCAGATCGACGACATCATGCTCATGAGCATCCGGCCCGGGTGGAGCGGACAGACGCTCAACCCCGACGTGTACCCGCGGCTCGCCCAGGTCCGAGCCGAGGTGGACCGGCGCGGGCTGACGGTCGACGTCGAGATCGACGGCGGCGTGAAGCGCGACAACGCGAAGGCCGCGGTCGACGCGGGCGCGACGGTCCTGATCGCCGCAAGCGGCATCTTCCAGGAGCAGGATCCGGCGGCGACCGCTGCCGAGCTCGCCGCGATCGCTCGTGGAGAGGCTGCCTGATCCATGCCCGAGACCATCCTCGTCGTCGACGACGATCCGGACATCGCCCGCTTCGTCGAGGTGAACCTGCGGTCGGCGGGCTACGACGTTTCGGTCGCGGCCGACGGTGAGGAAGCGCTCGACCGCGCCGGAGAGATCCGCCCGGACCTGGTGCTGCTCGACGTCATGATGCCGAGGATCGATGGATTCGAGGTTGCGCAGAAGCTGCGGAAGAACCCGCAGACGGCGAACACGTCGATCATCATGCTCACGGCCAAGGCGCTGTCGGCGGACAAGGTCACCGGCCTGCAATCGGGCGCCGACGACTACATCATCAAGCCGTTCGACCCCATCGAGCTGCTCGCACGGGTGAAGGGGACGTTGCGCCGGGCCAAGGAGATGCGCAACCTCTCGCCGCTCACCGGGCTCCCCGGGAACATCCGGATCCAGGAGGAGATCGAGCGGCAGGTGCGCGAGGCCCACTCGTTCGCGGTTCTCTACTGCGACCTCGACAACTTCAAGGCCTACAACGATCAGAAGGGGTTCGTGCGGGGCGATCGGCTTATCCAGACCACCGCTCGCATCATCCAGGACGCCGTCGTGGAGAAAGACGGGCCGGAGGGATTCGTGGGCCACGTGGGCGGGGACGACTTCGTCGCCGTCGTGAGCCCGGAGACCGCCGAAGGCGTCGCGCAGCGCATCTGTGAGCGATTCGACGAGTCCCGGACGGAGTTCTACGACCCCGAGGACCTCGACCGCGGGTTCGTTCGGATCGAGGACCGCAAGGGCGTCATGCAGGACATCCCTCTGGTCGCGATCAGCGTCGGCATCGCGAGCAGCGCCCGGCGCGCGTTCGCCCATTACGGCGAGGCGGTCGCTGTCGCCACCGAGATGAAGCAGTTCGCCAAGCGCGACGGAGGCTCGTCGTTCGCCATCGACCAGCGCACCGCCTGACCCTCGAGCCGCGATGCGGGCCGCATCAGGTCCGGCAGCTCGAAAGCCCGGCGCCTCCGACGCTCGCCTATACTGCAGGCACAGACAACGACCGTTTCCGGGGCGGGGCGCAACTCCCCACCGGCGGTGACAGTCCGCGACCCCGTGGCCGCCAGCCATGGGTGGACCCGGTGGAACTCCGGGACCGACCGTGAGAGTCGGGATGGAAGGGAACGGGTGGATGCGACGAGCGGGCAGCCGTGTGCCATGGCTCGTCGCCCTCGCCTGACGCTTCCTCCCACCACGCTCCGGCCAGACGTTTCGAGGCGGACGCGTGGACACAGCTCGACAGGCGCAGATGCGGCGGGCCCTTCACCTGGCCGAACGCGGCTGGGGCCGTGTGTCCCCGAACCCCATGGTCGGAGCCCTCGTCGTCGACGATCGTGACGGATCCGTGCTCGGCGAAGGCTGGCACGAGGGGCCGGGCACGGCGCACGCCGAGGTCATGGCCCTCGCCGCCGCGGGCGACCTGGTGCGCGGAGCCACCGTCGTCTGCACCCTCGAGCCCTGCAACCACTTCGGACGGACCCCCCCGTGCACGCGTGCGCTGATCGATGCCGGGGTCGCCCACGTGGTCTTCGCGGCCACCGATCCCAACCTGGGGGTACACACCCCCGGCCTGAACGAGCTCCGTGCCGCCGGCATCGGGGTCGAGCACGGGGTGCTGGACGCCGACTCACGCCGCCTCAACCGTGCCTTCGAGCGCCACGTCACGACCGGCAGGCCATCCGTAACGCTGAAGTTGGCGTCGAGCCTGGACGGCAAGACAGCGGCGGCCGACGGTACCTCGCAGTGGATCACTGGCGAGGCTGCGCGCGCCGACGTCCAGCGTCTCCGCGCGTGGTCGGATGCGGTGGTCGTGGGCGCGGGCACCGCCCTCGCCGACGATCCTTCCCTCACGGTCCGCGACCCGCGCTTCGCAAAGGCACGTCCGCCCCTTCGCGTCGTGCTCGACACGCAGGGCCGGGTCCCGGCCCGAGGGAGTCTCTTCGACGAAGCCGCGCCGACCCTGGTCGCGACGTCCTCGATCGTGGCCGAGGAGCGCATCAGCGAGTGGGCCGGCTCGGGCGCGGAGGTGGTCGTGCTCGACCGCGACGAGGCCGGAGGCGTGTCGACGTCCGCGCTCCTGCAGCACCTGGGCAAGCGCGACGTGCAGGGCGTGCTCGTGGAGGGCGGGTCCACCCTCGCGTGGAGCTTCGCGCGAGACGACCTGATCGATGACCTCGTCCTCTACGTGGCGCCCAAGCTCGTGGGTGGCGCGGAAGCCCCGAGCGCGATCATGGGCACGGGCTTCGCACCGATCGCCGAGGCGCTCGACCTCGTCTTCGACGCGGCCGAGCGGATCGGCCCAGATCTTCGATTGGAGGCACATGTTCACCGGGATCGTTGAGGAACGTGGCGAGGTCCGTGCTCTGGCGGACCACCGGCTCACGGTGGCCTGCCGCGTGGTGCCGGCCGACAGCGACATCGGCGCGTCGGTGTCGGTCAACGGCGTGTGTCTCACGGTCGTGGGCAACGACGGAGCCTCGTTGGACTTCGACCTATCGGAAGAGACGATCGGCCGGACCAGCTTGCGGAGGCTCGCCGAGGGGCACCCGGTGAACCTGGAACGTCCGGTCAGCCTCGCTGCCCGGCTGGGCGGACACATGGTCCAGGGCCATGTCGACGGGGTCGGAGAGATCGTCAGCGTCGAGCCAGGTGGCGACGGCGGCGCCCGGACGCGGATCGGAGTGCCGCCGGACCTGATGCGGTACGTCGTGGGGAAGGGCTCGATCACGGTCGACGGGATCAGCCTGACGGTCGCGGAGCTGCACGAGGACGGGGTCACGATCGCGTTGATCCCGCACACCCTGGCGGTCACCAGCCTGGGCGGGGCTCGTCCCGGGGATCCCGTGAACCTCGAGGTCGACGTGATCGCGAAGTACGTGGAGCGACTCATGGAAGGAAGGGCCCGATGAGCGAGCAGGTCGGATCACGCGAAAGTCGGTTCGATCCGGGGATCTTCTCGTCGATCCCCGAGGCGATCGACGACATCCGTGACGGGAAGATCGTGCTCGTCGTGGATGACGCCGACCGAGAGAACGAGGGCGACTTCATCATCGCCGCGGACTTCGCGACGCCGGAGGCCGTGAACTTCATGGCGACGCACGGCCGGGGGATCGTCTGCCTGCCTTGCGCCGCGTGGCGACTTGACGAGCTGGGGATCCCACAGATGGTCACCGACACCACCGGTGGCCACGAGGCGGCGTTCACGGTCTCGATCGACTACCGGCACGGCACGACGACGGGGACCAGCGCGCTGGACCGTGCGGTGACCGCGCAGGCCGTGACGCGAAGCGACGTCACACCCAAGGACTTCCAGAAGCCGGGTCACGTCTTCCCGCTGCGGGCGAAAGAGGGCGGCGTCTTGCGCCGAGCTGGTCATACCGAGGCCGCCGTGGACCTCGCCACGATGGCGGGGCTCTTCCCGGCCGGCGTGATCTGCGAGGTCATGAACGAGGACGGCACGATGGCCCGCATGCCCGAGCTGGTCCGCGTCGCAAGGGAGCACGACCTCAAGCTCATCACGATCGCCGACCTGATCGAACACCGTCGCCGGCGGGAAGTGCTCGTTTCCCGCGTCGCCGAGGCGACGATCCCCACCCCCTACGGCGAGTTCCGGTCGTACGCGTACGAGAGCCTGGTCGACGGGCGGACGCACATCGCGCTCGTGCTCGGCGACATCGGTGACGGTGTCGGCGTGCTCACGCGCGTGCATTCCGAATGCCTCACCGGCGACGTGTTCGGCTCTCTCCGGTGCGACTGCGGCCAACAGTTGGATGTGGCGCTCGCACAGGTGGGGGAGCAGGGCCGTGGGGTGATCCTGTACGTGCGCGGTCACGAGGGCCGCGCGATCGGGCTCACGCACAAGCTGCGCGCCTACGAGCTCCAGGACCAAGGCCGTGACACCGTCGAGGCGAACCTCGAGCTGGGGTTCCCCGCGGACCAGCGTGACTACGGCATCGGGGCGCAGATCCTGGTCGACATCGGGGTCAAGACCATGCGCCTGCTCACCAACAACCCCGACAAGCGCGCCGGTCTCGAGGGATACGGTCTGGCGATCGAGGAGCGCATCCCGCTGCAGATCCCCCCGACCGCCGAGAACATCGGTTACCTGCGAACCAAACGGGAGAAGATGGGCCACCTCCTCGACGTCAACGAGGCCGAGCCGGCGACCGGGTTGCCGGAGGCCCGCTCGTGAGGACGTTCGTCGGCGTCCACGAGGGCTCGGGCAAGCGGATCGCCGTCGTCGCAGCTCGCTTCAACGAGATCGTCACGTCGAAGCTGGTCGAAGGAGCGGTCCAGGGTCTGAAGGCCCACGGGGTCGAGGAGGATGCCATCGACGTGGCCTGGGTCCCCGGCGCGTTCGAGATCCCGCTCGTGGCCAGGCGCATGGCCTCCTCGGGCCGATACGACGCGATCGTGTGTCTCGGAGCGGTGATCCGCGGCGAGACGGCCCACTTCGATCTCGTGGCCAACGAGGCCGCGGGAGGGATCGCTGAGGTGGCGCTCGATACGGGCGTGCCGACGATCTTCGAGGTGCTTGCCACTGATGACCTCGCCCAAGCCGAGGCGAGAGCGGGGGGTGAGCACGGCAACAAGGGGTGGGAAGCCGCTGAGTCGGCGCTCGAGATGGCATGGCTGATCGAATCCCTCCCAGGCGAACCGGGCCGATCCGGGCGATGATGTCCGAAAGAACGTCCACGCGAACGGGAGGTCGCCGATGCTCGTAGACAAGCCGTGGGGCAAGGTGGCGACCTATTCGCTGAACCAGCCCTCGTCGGTGCGCGTGATCACGGTGGAGCCTGGGCAGGAGACGAGCGTTCATTACCATCGCATGCGCGACGAGATGTGGGTCGTCCTCGACGCGGGACTCACGATCGAGATCGGCAACAAGGTCGTGCAGGCCGAACCGGGGGAGGAGTTCATGATCCCGGCAGAGGAGACGCACAGGATCCGCTGCGGCGCCTCCACGAGGGGACGGATCCTGGAGATCGCGTACGGCTACACGACCGAGGACGACACGCAGCGGCTCGAGGACGTGTACGGCCGCCCGCTCGAAGTCGATTGGTGAAACCGCCGCGAGACACGCGTCGGGGTCGCCCCCTATACTTCCTGGCTACGAAGTACCAGCACGTGTGTTCATCATGCACCGGGCCACGCACCGTCGAGGGTGCCCGGTGCTCGTCCATCTATGGAGGTGATGCGGGGTCTCGACCGATCCGCGCATAAACGACCGGATCCGGGCTCCCCAGGTTCGATTGGTGGGGGCCGACGGCCAGCAGATCGGGGTGGTCGACACCCGCGAGGCGCTGCGCCAGGCAGGTGACCTGGATCTGGACCTCGTCGAAGTCGCGCCGCAGGCCGATCCGCCGGTGTGCAGGATCATGGACTACGGCAAGTTCAAGTACGAACGCGACGTTCGACAGAAGGAGGCCCGCAAGAAGCAGTCGCGGACCGGCCTGAAGGAGATCAAGTTCCGCCCGAAGATCGACCCACACGACTACGCCACCAAGAAGGGCCACGTCGTTCGGTTCCTGAACGGCGGGCACAAGGTCAAGATCACGATCATGTTCCGCGGGCGCGAGATGGCGCACACGGAGCTGGGCCGCAAGATCCTCGACCGACTCGTGGCCGACCTCGGTGAGTCGATCGTCGTGGAATCCTTCCCCAAGCAGGAAGGCCGGAACATGATCATGGTGATCGGGCCGAACAAGCGCTACGTCGAGGCACAGGCGAAGGAGGCCGCCAGGCAGGCGCGCGAAGATACGCGCGCCGAGGTCGGTGCCTCGCCCGAGCCCGAGGCAGAGCCCGAAGGTGGGGCGGCCGAGGACGAGGCTGTGCTGGAGGCCGTGGAGACACCCGCATCAGACAACGAGGGATAGCGATGCCGAAGATGAAGAGCCACAGCGCGACCACGAAGCGCTTCCGCGTGACGCGGAAGGGCAAGGTGCTGCACCGCAAGGCCACCGGCAACCACATGCTCACGAAGAAGAGCGGCGGCCAGCGTCGGCGCGTGGAGGGCATGGCCGAGGTCACGGCGGAGAAATCCAAGATCAAGCGACTGCTGGGGAAGGCCTGAGCCATGGCGCGAGTGAAACGATCCGTCCACGCCAAGAAGAAGCGCCGCGAGGTGCTCGAGAAGGCGAAGGGGTACACCGGCACGCGACGCAAGCGCTATCGCGCCGCCAAAGAGCAGGTCATGCACTCGGGCAACTACGCCTACCGCGATCGCCGCGATCGCAAGGCGCAGTTCAGGCGCCTGTGGATCACGCGCATCAACGCGGCCGTGCGCCCGCACGGCATGTCCTATTCGGGGTTCATCAGCGGACTGAAGACCGCCGGGATCGAGGTCGACCGTAAGATCCTCGCCGACTTGGCGGTACGCGACCCGAAGGCCTTCGCACAACTGGTGGAGCAGGCCAAGGCCGCACAGACCGCGGCCTGATCCGGGCCCGGGGGACGGCTCGGTGCTGACATCCCCCAAGAATCCGAAGGTCGCAGCAGCCTCCCGGCTCAAGAAGCGGCCCTTCCGAGACGAGGAACGCCGATTCCTGGTCGAGGGCGCTCAGGCCGTCGGCGAGGCGCTCGGCGTGCCGGGAGCGCTGGAGACACTCTTCGTCGAGGAGTCGTCCGTGCTCTCGGTCAAGGCCGAGCGGGCCGGGGTAGAGGTGCACGAGGTGGGCCATGACGCGATCCGCGCGATCACGTCGACGGTGACGCCCCAGCCCGTCGTGGGCGTGGCGCATTTCCTGGACGGTGGGCTCGAGTCCCTCCCGGCCCGTGGCTGCATCCCGATCCTGCACGAGGTGCGCGACCCGGGGAACGCGGGCACCGTGCTCCGCTCGGCCGACGCCGCCGGTGCCGGCGGTCTCGTGTTCACCGCGAGCTCGGTCGACGTCTACAACCCGAAGACCGTCCGTTCCTCGGCCGGGTCGCTGTTCCATCTCCCGATCGTCCGCGCCGCGGACCCCGCAGACGCGATCTCCCACGTGAAGGAACGGGGGTTCCGGGTCCTGGCCATGGCGGCGTCCGGCGACGTCGACCTGTACCGCGCCGACCTGTCGGGGCCGGTCGCCTTCGTCTTCGGCAACGAGGCCCACGGCCTGCCGCACGAGGTCGCCCAGCTGGCCGACCACACGGTTCGGGTGCCGCAGGCGGGGCGGGCCGAGTCGCTCAACCTTGCCGCGGCCGCCACCGTGTGCCTGTTCGAGTGGCGCCGGCGCCTGCTCCGCGAGGGCGAGGCCCTGGAGAGCATCATCGGCGCCGCCGCGCACGACATCCGCTCGCCCCTCACCGCGATGAAGGGGTTCGGCTATGCCCTGGAGAAGCGGTGGGACATCATGACCGAGGAACAACGGGCGGTCATGCTGCGGGGGATCGTCCACGACGCCGATCGCATGGACACGATCCTCCGGCAGCTGGTCGACGCGGCGCGGGTGGTAGGGGGCACGCTCGAGATCTTCCCTGAGCAGGTGGATGTCGCCGAGCTGGCGCTATCGGTCGCCGAGCACCAGCGGCGTGACCCGGATCATCCTTCGGTGGAATGGAACGGCGGATCGATCACAGTGTTCCTCGATCCCGCGCGACTGCGGACCACCATCCTCGCGTTCATGGAGGCGCTGGTGTGGTGGGGTCATGAAGGCTCCATCACGATCGGCGCGGCCCTCGAAGGCGAGCGTCTCCACCTCACGGCGTCCCGGGCCGCCGACGATCTGCGGCCGGAGCAGGTCGAGGCCTTGTTCGTGCCCCGGCGTCCGGGGCAGGGCGGGGGCAGCAAGATCGGCCTGTTCGTCACGCGCGGCGTGGCCGAGTCCCAAGGCGGTCGCGCTTGGGGCGAGTTCGTCGACGGACGGCTCGTGTTCCACGCGGAGATCCCGACCGGGTTCTGAACCGGCGCCGAGCTCCCGGTCGCGCGAAAGCCGAGTCGCTAGACTCGTCGGCCTGATGGACGCCCAGGAGCTGCAGCGAACGTTCGAGGCCGAGCTCGAACGCGGTCTTGCACGCTTCGCGGAGGCGACCGATCTGGAGACGCTCGACGCCGCCCAGGTCGAGGTCATGGGCCGCAAGTCGCCCCTCGCCCGCGCTCAGAAGTCGCTGGGCTCGCTCTCGGACGATGACCGGCGGACCGCCGGGAAGGCCGCGAACGACGTGCGTCAGGCGCTGCAGACGGCGCTCGAGGGTCGCCGGGGCGACCTGCAGCTGGTGGCCGAAGCCGCCTTGCTCGATGCCGATCGCGTCGACCTCAGCCTGCCCGGGCGCCGGCCTCGGACCGGCTCGCTCCACCCACTGACGATCGTGGAACGCCAGATCGTGAGCGTGTTCCTGCGGCTCGGTTTCCGAGTCGTGGAGGGTCCCGAGATCGAGGACGACTGGCACAACTTCCAGGCGTTGAACATCCCGCCGGACCATCCGGCGCGGACGATGAAGGACACGATCTACCCAGCGATCCCCGGACACCCCGATCTCGTGCTAAGGACCGAAACGTCGGCGGCGCAGATCCGCACGATGCAGTCCCAGCCCCCGCCGGTGCACATCGTGTCCCCAGGGCGTGTGTACCGGCGGGAGACCCCCGATGCGACGCACCTGCCCGTGTTCCACCAGGTCGAGTGCCTGGTGGTGGATGACGGCGTGACGTTCGCGCACCTGAAGGGGACGTTGGAGGTCGTCGCGAAGGCGCTCTTCGGCCAGAGCCGGCGGATCCGGCTCTCGCCCGCCTACTTCCCGTTCGTGGAGCCAGGAGCGGAGGTCGGCGTCTCCTGCTTCAAGTGCGACGGCGCGGGCTGCCGCGTGTGCGGGAACGGCTGGATCGAGCTGTTGGGCTCGGGGATGGTCCATCCTCAGGTGCTCGAGAACTGTGGCTACGACAGCGAGCGGTACACGGGGTTCGCGTTCGGCATGGGGGTCGAACGCGTGGCCTTGCTCCAGTACGCGATCCCCGACATCCGGATGCTGGTCGACAACGACGTGCGGGTCTTGGAGCAGTTCGAAGGTGTGGCATGAGGGTCGTGCTGTCGTGGCTGCGAGAGTTCGCGCCGTCCGATCTGGACGCGGACGAGCTCGCCGAGCTCCTCACCCATCAGGGGGTGAAGGTCGAAGGTGTCCATCGGCCCTGGGATGGAGTGCAAGGGGTGGTCGTCGCCCGGGTGCTCGAGGTCCGCGATCATCCCGACTCGGACAAGCTCTGCGTCGCCCGCGTCGACGATGGTCGGGGGGAACAGATCGTGTGCGCGGGCGTCCGCAACTTCAAGGCCGGCGACATGGTGCCTTGGGCGAAGCCGGGCTCGCGCGTCCCCGCGTTGCCCGAGCCGCTCGCCCCGCGGAAGCTGCGCGGCGTCCTGTCCAACGGCATGCTCTGTTCCCCGCAGGAGCTCGAGATCGCCGACGTGCACGAGGGCATCCTGGTCCTGAACGGCGAGGACGTCCAGGTGGGCGCGGACGTCAAGGCTGCTTTCGGCCTCGACGACGCCGTGCTCGACATCGAGGTGGAACCGAACCGCCCAGACTTCCTCAGCGTGTTCGGGGTCGCGCGCGAGGTCTCCGCGGCGGCCGGTGTGCCGCTGGCCGAGCCCGATCTGTCGGTGCCCGAGGCCGACGAGACGGCGGCGGACGTCGCCACGGTCCGTATCGAGGCGCTCGACGCCTGCCCTCGGTACGTGGCGAAGGTGATCCGCGGTGTCGACGTCGCGGGGTCCACCCCGATCCGCGTGCAGGCACGCCTGACCGCGAGCGGGATGCGCCCGGTCTCCAACGTCGTCGACGCCACGAACTACGCGATGCTGGAGCTCGGCCAACCGCTGCACGCGTTCGACCTGCGGAAGCTGGCCGGCCCGGGCATCGTCGTGAGGCGAGCGACCCAGGGTGAGACGCTCGTCACGCTGGATGACGTGGAGCGGACGCTCTCCGACCAGGACCTGCTGATCTGCGACGTCGAGACCCCGGTCGCGATCGGCGGCGTCATGGGAGGAGCCACCTCGGAGGTGTCTGACGGGCACCGACGACATCCTGCTGGAGAGCGCCTACTTCACGCGGATCGGCGTGCTGCGGAGCGCACGGCGGCTTGATCTGCACAGCGAGGCGTCGCACCGGTTCGAGCGTGGCACAGACCCCGAAGGGCTCGAGCGGGCGGCGACCCGATGCGCTTCGCTGATCGCGGCATGGGCAGGCGGAACGGTAGCGCGAGGTGTGGCCGAGGCGGGGGAGACGTTGGAGCGCACGTGGGTCTCGATGCGGCCGGGTCGGGCGTCGATGCTCCTTGACTACGACGTGTCAGCCCGGGATGCGAGCGAAGTCTTCGATCGGCTCGGCATGACGCACCGCGAGGAGGGCGATCGCGTCGACGTGGAGGTTCCGGGCTACCGGGTCGACATCGAGCGCGAGGTCGATCTGATCGAAGAGGTGGCGCGTATCCAAGGCTACGAGCGGATCGGCTCGAAGGTCCCCTCAGCCTCGCAAGCAGGCGGCCTCCCGGACGGGTACGCATACAGGGAGCGGGTCCGTGACGCACTGGTGCGAACCGGCCTGCGTGACGTCCGACCGCTCCCGTTCGCCGACGGCGAGGAGCTCGGCGACGGCGAGGAAGGCGCGGTGGCGGTGGCCAACCCGCTGCTCGCGGACGAAGGATTCCTCCGGACGCGGCTGCTGCCCGGCCTGCTCGAGATCGTCGCCCGCAACCAGGCGCGCGGCGTCGAGACCGTGTCGATCTTCGAGGTGGGAACCGTCTTCGTCCTAGGAGACCCCGTAGACGAGAGGCTCAAGGTCGGCTGGGCGCTGAGCGGGCCGGCGAACAGCGGCTGGGACGCGGACCGGCATCCGTTCGACGTGCTCGACGCCACGGGCGTGCTCGGCGCCCTTATGGACGAGCTGGGCGTGCGGGGGTGGACCCTCGGAGACGCCCTGGATCGTCCGTTCCATCCCGCGCGGTCGGCGCACGTCCGTGGCCGATGGGGAGCGGGTGGGCGTGGTGGGTGAGATCCACCCGTCGGTCGCGGCCGGTCACGAGATCGACGGCCGGGTGGCCGTCGCCGAGCTCGAGGTTCGCGCGCTGATGGAGGCCACGTCCAAGGAGTTCACGTTCCGTGAGGTGCCGCGGTTCCCGCCGGTTCGGCGCGACCTGGCGTTCATCGTCGATGAGGACGTGCCCGCGGGACCCTTCCGATCGGTCCTGGAGGAAGCCGGTGGAGAGCTCCTGACGCGATGCGAGCTGTTCGATGTCTTCCGCGGCGGGTCGTTGCCGCAGGGTGTCAAGAGCTTCGCCTTCGCACTGGAGTTCCGCGCGCCCGATCGGACCCTGACGGGCGAGGAGACGGAACCCCTCGTCGAACGGATCGTCGAGCGGCTCGGCGTGGACTTCGACGCGACGCTCCGAGCCGGCTGAGCGCCGGCTGGCTAGCGCCGGTTGGCTCGCCCGGCCGCCTTGCCGATAGACTCCGCGATCGTGGAGCGCGACTACCTCTCCGTCGACGACCTGACTCCCGCAGAGCTCGGAGAGATCCTGGACCTAGCGGGTGACGTCAAGGCGCGGCCCCGCGAGTACGCCGACCGGCTGGCCGGCCGTTCCATCGCCCTGATCTTCGAGAAGCCGTCCACCCGGACCCGCGTGTCGTTCGAGGTGGGGATCGGCCAGCTCGGCGCCCACCCTCTGGTCCTGTCCGCCGGCGACCTGCAGCTCGGCCGGGGGGAGACGATCGAGGACACGGGCAGGGTCCTGTCGCGCTACGTGGACGGCATCGTCCTGCGAACCTTCGAGCAGGAACGGCTGGAGATGCTGGCGGCGGCGACCTCGATCCCCGTGGTGAACTCCTTGAGCGACTTCGAGCATCCCTGTCAGGCACTGGCGGACCTGTTCACGGTCCGCGAGCGGCTGGGCGGGACGGCGGGGATGACGCTCACGTACCTGGGTGACGGGAACAACGTGGCGCATTCGCTCCTGCTGGCAGGAGCCAAGTCCGGCATGAAGGTGCGCGTCGCCACACCTCCCGGGTTCGAGCCGATCCCCCAGGTCGTGCAGCGCGCCGGGGAGATCGCGGCCGAGACCGGAGGTGCCGTCGAGGTTCTCAACGATCCGGCGGAAGCCGCGACCGGAGCCGACGTCCTGTACACCGACGTGTGGGCGAGCATGGGACAGGAGGAAGAGGCCGACGAGCGGCTCTTGGTCTTCTCCGCCTTCCAGCTTGACGGCAAGCTCGTCGATCTCGCGAACGCCGGCGCCATCGTCCTGCACTGCCTGCCGGCCCACCGTGGCCAGGAGATCGCCGCCGACGTGATCGACGGCCCGAGCTCGGCCGTGTGGGATCAAGCGGAGAACCGGCTGCACACGCAGAAGGCGCTCCTGCTGCGCCTGTTCGGTCTCGACTGAGGCGGCCGCCGTGCCGCGCATCAACGACGAGGTGGAGCGGCTCCTCGTCGAGTACGCGGACCTGCTCTCGATCGTCTCGGAGGACCCCTTCAAGCCGAGGGCCTACGAGAAGGCCGCCCGCGCCGTGGGAGGCTTCCCCGACGACCTGCAGGCTCTCGAGGCGAAGGACGTCCTGGCGATCCCGAACGTCGGCAAGTCGATCGCCGCCAAGATCACCGAATACCTCGAGACCGGGACCTTCCCGGAGCTGGAGTCACTGCGCGACCAGGTGCCCGCCGGCGTGCGGGCGATGACCGCCATCCCGGGGTTCGGGCCGAAGAAGGCGATGGCGGTCCACCAGGAGCTCGGGATCGACTCCGTCGAGGCTCTGGTCGTCGCGGCAGAGGCGGGCGGTCTCCGATCGCTGAAGGGATTCTCGGCTCGGACCGAGCAGAACGTCCTCGAGGGAGCCAAACGCATGAGCTCGTCGGGCGGCAGGGTGCTGGTGAGCGAGGCGCTGGAGGTGGCCGAGGGATTGCTCGAACGCCTGCGGGCGGTGGGCGGCGTCCGGCGAAGTTCGTACGCCGGCTCGCTGCGGAGGATGGCGGAGACGATCGGCGACGTCGACCTGCTGGTCGCGGCCGACCGGCCGGAAGCGGTGATGGAGACGTTCGCGGGCATCGAGCCGGTCGATCGCGTGATCGCGCGGGGCGACACGAAGACCTCCATCCTGACGAGGAGCGGGCTCCAGGTGGATCTGCGGGTGGTCCCGAGCCAGGCATGGGGCGCCGCGATGATCTACTTCACGGGCTCCAAGGCCCACAACATCCGCATCCGCGAGATGGCCGTTCGCGCGGGACTGAAGCTGAGCGAGTACGGGCTGTTCGATGCCGCTTCCGGCGAACTGATCGCCGCCGAGACCGAGGAACAGGTCTACGGGGCGCTCGGCCTCCCGTTCATCGAACCGACGCTCCGGGAAGACCGTGGAGAGATCGAAGCCGGTCTCGCCGGGGAGCTTCCCGACGTCATCACCCTCAAGCAGATCCGCGGCGACCTGCACACCCACACGAACCTCACCGATGGAGTCGCGACGTTGGAACGGATGCTCGAAGCGGCGGCCGCGCATCGGTATGCCTACTACGCGGTCACCGACCACGCCCCCAACCTCTACATGCAGCGTATGACGGACGAGAAGATGCTCGCGCAGCGCGAGAAGGTTCGTTCGCTGCAGGCGAGCTACCCGAAGATGCGCCTCCTCCACGGGACCGAGCTGAACATCGCCCCCGACGGCACAGTCGATTGGGAGGCGGGGTTCCTGGCGGGGTTCGACGTCACCGTCGCGTCGGTCCACTCCCATTTCTCCCAGTCCCGCGAGGAGATGACGCGCAGGGTGATCCGCGCGATCGAGAACCCTTGGGTCAACGTGATCGGCCATCTGACGACGCGCAAGATCGGACGCCGGGAGCCGGTGGACCTGGACATGGAGGCCGTGTTCGAAGCGGCGGGCCGCACCGGCACGGCCCTGGAGGTCAACGCTTATCCCGATCGCCTCGACCTCCGCGACGAGCACGTGTTGTGGGCGAGGCGGCACGGCGTCAAGTTCTCGATCGACACCGACTCCCACGCGGTGGGTCATCTCGACATGATGCGTTTCGGGGTTGCGACCGCTCAACGAGGCTGGGCGACGAAGGACCAGGTGATCAACGCGTGGCCGATCACGAAGCTCGAGCGGTTCCTGCGCAAGGGCCGGGCCAGCGGGGGTCGCCGCTGAGCCGCCGCCGTCTGCCGCGGGGCTTCTACGACCGGCCCTCCACCGAGGTCGCTCCCGAGTTGCTGGGCAGGGTCCTCGTCCGAGCCAACGCCGACGGGACCCGCCTGAGCGGAAGGATCGTGGAGGCCGAAGCGTACGAGCCTGGCGACCCCGCGAGCCACGGCAACCGCCGGCTGACCGGCTTCAACGCCACGATGTTCGGCCCGCCCGGCCGCCTCTACGTGTACTTCACCTACGGTCACCACTGGATGATGAACGCGGTGGCCCGACCCTCCGGCGACGCCAGCGCCGTCCTCCTTCGCGCGATCGAGCCCTTGGAGGGGGTGGAGGTCATGATCGCCAACCGTGGCCGCGCCGCGATCACCGACCTGTGCTCGGGCCCCGGGAAGCTGACCCAGGCGCTCGGGGTGGATCGCACCCTCGATGGGACCGATCTAGTCCGTGGTCCCGACGTCTGGATCGAGGAGGGATATCCGCTCGCCCGCGAGGACGTGGGCGCGGGCGTTCGGGTCGGGGTGAGCATGGGACTGGACCGGGATTGGAGGTTCGTCGAGAGGGGCAGTGCCTTCCTGTCGAAAGGGCGCCCGGGGCCTCCTAGCCGGTCTCCTCGTCGCTCAGCGACACGGTGATCGTCACGACGGTCGTCTGCTGCGCCGAGGTCCCGGCCGGCGGGTCCTGGTAGATGACGGTCCCCGCGGGCTGGGTCGAGGGCGCCACCGCCACCTCGACGTAGAACCCGGCCTGTTGCAAGGCCTCCTCGGCGGATGCCTGCGACATGCCGATCACCGATGGCACCGGAGCCGCCTGGACCTTCGTCGGCGTCTCGCATGTCTTGCTCGGCTCGGAGCCGGAGATGAACTGCAGGGTCTCGATGTTCTGGGGGAGTGTGTAGGCGTTCGGCAGACAAGGCGGATCCTGCGTCACGTCGACCGCGACGGACACGTACCCCACGTCGGGGGTGGGGAAATCCCTCACCGGGAGTATGGCCGCGGCCCTCACCATGAACAGGCGCCAGATCTGCGCGGGCCACGTGCCCCCGAAGACCGTGATCCGCGTGCGAGGCGGTTCCATGGGGATCAGGCCCTCCTGGAACCCGACCCAGACCGCGGCGGTGAGCTGGGGGATCGCGCCCACGAACCAGGCGTTGGTGTGGGTGTCGCCCGTCCCCGTCTTACCGATCTGGGGCCGCCCGATGATCGCCGAGCGGCCGGTTCCGTAGGACACCGCGTCCTGCAGGATGTCGTTGGCGACGGACGCCACCTGGGGGTCGATCACCTGGCTGGGCTTGGGTGAGGCCTGCCACACGACGCGACCGTTGGCGTCGGACACGCTCACGACCGGCACCGGGTTCACGCGCTGCCCCCCGGTCGCGAGCGTGTCGTAGGCGGCCGCCATCGACAGGCTGTTGGTCCCGTTGGTGCCGAGCACCGCGGACAGGTTGGGCTCGAGCGGGGTGCTCGGCGACGAGACCCGGGTGCAGCAGCGCAGCCCCATCCGCTCGGCCGTATCCACCACCTCTTGGGCGCCGAGCTGCTCGATCAGCTGCGCGTAGACCGTGTTGACCGAGTTGATCGTCGCGCTCTCGAGCGACATCGATCCATAGCCGCTGCCTTCCGCGTTGGTGACGTGCCACACCGTGCCGTTGTCGAGCGGGATGTCGAGCGTCGCCGGCGCGGAGAAGGTCGTCGATGGCGAGATCCCGTTCTCGAGCGCGGTCACGAGCGCGAACGGCTTGAACGCGCTTCCCGTCTGTCTCCCGAACCGGCCGCCCTCACCCGTCGCGAGGTTCACCCTGCCGCCGTTCGCATCCTTCCAGTAGTCGGCATCCTTGCCGCCGACCATGGCACGCACGTACCCGGTCCGCGGGTCGATCACGGTCATAGCGCCGTCTGGATCGTTGGGATAGGCCAGCACCGAGCGCACCGCGGTCTCCGCGTACCCTTGGAGCTCGGGATCGAGCGTCGTCGTGATCTGTAGCCCCCCGGTGAACAGCAGCTTGTACCGGTCTTGCCTCGTCTCACCGAATGCGGCGTTGGCCAGGAACCACTCCTTGAAGTAGTCGACGAAGTACGGGAAGGGGTAGCGAAGGGTCGGTTCGCTCCTGCGGAGAACGATCGGCTCGTGGATCGCCTTCCGGTAGTCGGCCAGCGCCACCATCCCGAGCTCGTTCATCAGGCGCAGGACCACGTTGCGCCGCCCGTATGCGGACTCCGGCTGCACGAACGGGTCGAAATGATTGGGCGCCGAGATGAGGCCGGCCAGCAGCGCCGCCTGGCTCAGGCTCAGGTCCTTCGCGTCCACGGAGAAGTAGGTCTGCGCCGCCGCCTGAGCCCCGTAGGCCCCCTGCCCGAAGTACACGGTGTTGAGGTACTTCGTCAGGATCTGGCCCTTGGTGAGCTCGTCCTCGAGCTGCCAGGCCAGGGCCGCCTCGTCGATCTTCCTGCGCAGCGTGTCCGCCGCACCGACGTAGAGGATCTTCACCAGCTGCTGGGTGATCGTGGAGCCGCCCTCCACCACCGTTCCCTCGGTGGCGTTGATCACGGCGGCCCGCGCGATCGCCCGGCCGTCCACGCCGTGGTGGGCGTAGAACCTTCGGTCTTCGATCGCCACGGTTGCGTTGCGCAGGAAGGAGGGCATCTGGCCCTTGCCGAGCACGACCCGATCCTCGGTGGCGTGGAGCTCGGTGATCAGGGTGCCGTCGGCCGCGAAGAGGAACGACGTCTGGGCGAGGGGGAGTGCTTCGTAGTCCTCGATCTGGGGCAGGTTGCAGGCCGCGACGAGCGAGATGAGCACGGCAGATGCCGCGCCGACGGGGAAGAGGCGGCGTGTCCTCACGCGCGCGAGTCTACCGGTGGGCGGGTGCGTTCCTCGGGAGGTCGGACGACCGTTCCTGCAGGCCAGCGCTGGTAGCATCCGGCCCCATGGGCGCCGACGACCTGGCCGCGCTGCGCAGCGGAGCGGTCGATCTCGTGCCCGAAGGCGGCCTCGAGGCGAAGCTCGAGCTCGGCCGCCCGCTCCGTGTGAAGCTCGGGGTCGATCCGAGCCGGCCGGACCTCACCCTGGGACACACCGTCGTGCTCCGAAAGCTTCGGCAGTTCCAGGACGCCGGCCACACCGCGGTGCTCATCATCGGTGACTTCACTGCGAGGATCGGCGATCCGTCCGGGCGGTCCGATACCAGGCCGATGCTGTCAGAGGACGAGGTCGCCGCGAACGCTCGCACGTACCTCGAGCAGGCCGGCACGGTGATCGACGTCGAGCGCGCGGAGATCCGAGGCAACGCCGAATGGAGCGCCGGCATGGACATGGGCGAGCTCCTCCGGCTGGCGTCGACCGCCACGGTCGCCCAGATGCTCGAGCGCGAGGACTTCCGGGGCCGCTACCAGGGTAGGGCAGCCGATCAGCGTGGTCGAGCTTCTCTACCCGTTGTTCCAGGGATATGACTCGGTCGCGGTCGAGTCGGATGTCGAGCTGGGTGGCACCGACCAGACCTTCAACCTGTTGATGGGCCGTGAGGTTCAGCGGGCGTACGGGATGGACCCGCAGATCGTGCTGACGGTGCCGCTTCTCGAGGGGTTGGACGGCGCCCGCAAGATGTCGAAGTCTCTGGACAACTGGGTGGGTATCACCGAGGCGCCCGAGGAGCAGTTCGGCAAGCTGATGTCGATCCCGGACACGCTCATCGTGAAGTACCTTCGCCTGTGCGCGCCGATCGCGCCCGAGGAGGCCGACAGGGTCGAACGTGGGCTTGCAGACGGAAGCCTGAGCCCCAACGAGGAGAAGCGCGCGATGGCCCGAGCGATCGTCTCCCTGTACCACGACGCGGGCGCGGGGGAGGCGGCCGAGCGAGCGTTCAACGAGATCCACCGTGACGGGGGGGTGCCCGCGGATCTCGAACCCACGCCGATCCCGGCAGACGCGGTGCGGGACGGCATGGTCTGGCTGCCCAAGCTTCTGGTGGGCACTGGCCTGGCGGGATCCAACGGCGAGGCTCGCCGGGCCGTCCACGGTGGAGCCGTTCGACTCGACGGCGAGCAGCTGACCGACCCCGAGGCGGAATATCCGCCTGAGACATTGCACGGCAAGGTCTTGCAGGTGGGTCGCCGGAGGTTCGTCCGCCTGGCTTGATGCCGAAGTTGACGACTCCGGCCATGCTGCTAGCATAGGCGGTCGGCGCGAAGCCCCTTGCAGCGGGTCTACGACCACGCCCGGGGAGTTCTGCGTCGGCCTCTCGCACCTTGAGAACTGAACAGTGTGTAACAGCCAGTGCTTTATACCCCGTCAGGGGGCGGGCTCGGTTCGCCGCGCCCACCTCGAGACGGACAGTACTGAAACCGTCCGGACATACACGGGCGGGATCAGCTCGAAGGCCGGAGCCGGGCAGTGCCTGCTCGTCGCCGGCCGACTCCAACAACAGATATGAGCCCCGAGCCTTCGGGCCCGGGGACCAGATCTCTACGGAGAGTTTGATCCTGGCTCAGGACGAACGCTGGCGGCGTGCTTAATACATGCAAGTCGAACGGTGAACCGGGCTTCGGCCCGGGGATCAGTGGCGAACGGGTGCGTAACACGTGGGCAACCTGCCCCAGACACTGGGATAACCCCGGGAAACCGGGGCTAATACCGGATACTCCGATCGGACGACATCGCCCGACCGGGAAAGCTCCGACGGTCTGGGATGGGCCCGCGGCCTATCAGCTTGTTGGTGGGGTAACGGCCTACCAAGGCGACGACGGGTAGCTGGTCTGAGAGGACGACCAGCCACACTGGAACTGAGATACGGTCCAGACTCCTACGGGAGGCAGCAGTAGGGAATCTTGCACAATGGGCGCAAGCCTGATGCAGCGACGCCGCGTGGGGGACGAAGGCCTTAGGGTTGTAAACCCCTTTCGGCAGGGAAGAAGCGCAAGTGACGGTACCTGCAGAAGAAGTCCCGGCTAACTACGTGCCAGCAGCCGCGGTAAGACGTAGGGGACGAGCGTTGTCCGGATTCATTGGGCGTAAAGCGCGCGTAGGCGGTTCGGAAAGTCGGATGTGAAAACACGAGGCTCAACCTCGTGCGTGCATCCGAAACTCTCGGACTAGAGGTAGGTAGGGGAGATCGGAATTCCTGGTGTAGCGGTGAAATGCGCAGATATCAGGAGGAACACCGGTGGCGAAGGCGGATCTCTGGGCCTTACCTGACGCTGAGGCGCGAAAGCTAGGGGAGCAAACAGGATTAGATACCCTGGTAGTCCTAGCCGTAAACGTTGGGTGCTAGGTGTGGGAGGACATCGACCCCTTCCGTGCCGAAGCTAACGCATTAAGCACCCCGCCTGGGGAGTACGGCCGCAAGGCTAAAACTCAAAGGAATTGACGGGGGCCCGCACAAGCGGCGGAGCATGCGGCTTAATTCGATGCAACGCGAAGAACCTTACCTGGGTTTGACATGCAGGGTGAAACCGTCGAAAGACGGCGCTCTTCGGAGCCTGCACAGGTGGTGCATGGCTGTCGTCAGCTCGTGCCGTGAGGTGTTGCCTTAAGTGGCGCAACGAGCGCAACCCCTGTCCTTAGTTGCCAGCGGATCATGCCGGGAACTCTAGGGAGACTGCCGGTGCCAAACCGGAGGAAGGTGGGGATGACGTCAAGTCAGCATGCCCCTTATACCCAGGGCTGCACGCATGCTACAATGCGCGATACAGAGGGCTGCGATCCCGTAAGGGGGAGCGAATCCCAAAAAGTCGCGCTCAGTTCGGATCGAGGTCTGCAACCCGACCTCGTGAAGTCGGAGTCGCTAGTAATCGCAGATCAGCAATGCTGCGGTGAATACGTTCCCGGGCCTTGTACACACCGCCCGTCACACCACGAAAGTGGGCAACACCCGAAGCCGGTGGCCTAACCCTTGTGGAGGGAGCCGTCGAAGGTGGGGCTCGCGATTGGGGTGAAGTCGTAACAAGGTAGCCGTAGCGGAAGCTGCGGCTGGATCACCTCCTTTCTAAGGAGCCTTTGGCAAACCGGTGCGTGAGGACGCCGATCCTCTCGCTGCTTCCCGGGAGACTCCAGGTCGATAGCACTGGTCCCGTCTGTTCTTACGGATCCTCATCCGCTAGTACGTCCGCGAGGAAGTGGAACGCGAGCGAGGAAACCGAGGAGCCGGCGGGCACACTGTTCAGCTTTGAGGGTGCGAGCCCTCGAGCACCTTGAGAACTCGATAGCGAGCGCGAGCATCTACAGTCAAGTTATGAAGGGCTTACGGTGGATGCCTTGGCGTCAGGAGCCGATGAAGGACGCGTCTGGCTGCGAAAAGCTGCGGGGAGCTGCCGAGAAAGCCTTGATCCGCAGGTGTCCGAATGGGGAAACCCGGCTGGGGTCATGCCCAGTCACCCGTGTCTGAACACATAGGACGCGAGGAGGGAACCGCTCGAAGTGAAACATCTCAGTAGGGCGAGGAAGAGAAAGCAAACGCGACTCCCCTAGTAGTGGCGAGCGAACGGGGATCAGCCTAAACCGATCAGGTGTCATAGACCGATGTCGTTGCCTGGTCGGGGTCGTGGGATCTGCATGGATCCACATCGGAGGATCCGAGGAGTTACAAAGTCGGCAGGTAGTCGAAGGCCATGGAAAGGGCCGCCACAGAAGGTAACAGCCCTGTAGGCGAAATCTGACCGATCTCCTTGCAGTCATCCCGAGTAGTACGGGACCCCTGAAATCCCGTACGAATCTGGGGGGACCACCCCCTAAGGCTAAGCACTCCCTGACGACCGATAGTGAACCAGTACCGTGAGGGAAAGGTGAAAAGCACCCCGGGAGGGGAGTGAAATAGTACCTGAAACCGTGAGCCTACAAGCAGTCGGAGCCCGTCGCTGGGCAACCAGCGGCGTGTGACGGCGTGCCTTTTGAAGAATGAGCCGGCGAGTTAGCGGTATGCGGCGAGGTTAACCGTTCTCGGGAAGCCGAAGCGAAAGCGAGTCCGAATAAGGCGAAGAGTCGCATGCCCTAGACCCGAAGCCGAGTGATCTACCCATGGGCAGGTTGAAGCGAGGGTAAGACCTCGTGGAGGACCGAACCCACCAGGGTTGAAAACCTGGGGGATGACCTGTGGGTAGGGGTGAAAGGCCAATCAAACTCGGTGATAGCTGGTTCTCCCCGAAATGCCTTTAGGGGCAGCCTCGGGCGTTCTGTTGCGGAGGTAGAGCACTGATTGGGCTAGGGGGCCTACAAGCTTACCGACCTCAGTCAAACTCCGAATGCCGTAACACCAGAGCCCGGGAGTGAGGGCGCGGGGGCTAAGCTCCGTGTCCGAGAGGGAAACAACCCAGATCGCCAGCTAAGGTCCCTAAGTTCATGCTAAGTGGGTAAGGATGTGGGAGTGCCCAGACAACCAGGAGGTTGGCTTAGAAGCAGCCACCCTTGAAAGAGTGCGTAATAGCTCACTGGTCAAGTGTTCCTGCGCCGACGATGTAACGGGGCTCAAGCATGACACCGAAGCTGCGGGATCCTTCAGATGGCTCGGCCCTGGCGGGAGGCCGCCTTGGTCCAGGCCGAAGGATCGGTAGGGGAGCGTTCTGATGCGAGCGAAGCGGCGGGGTAACCCAGTCGTGGACGCATCTGAAGTGAGAATGCCGGCATGAGTAGCGAAAGACGGGGGAGGAGCCCGTCCGCCGAATGCCCAAGGGTTCCTGGGGAAGGTTCATCCGCCCAGGGTTAGTCGGGACCTAAGCCGAGGTCGAGAGACGTAGGCGATGGACGACTGGTTGATATTCCAGTACCACCTCATCCGCGCCCCGGCCGAATCCGAGGTACTAAGGGAACCCCTTCGGGGGCTACCGACCCACTCGGTACTAGGCCAGCGAAGGGGGGACGCAGAAGGGTAGCTCGACCCAGGCGTTGGTTGTCCTGGGGCAAGCGAGTAGGGGGATCTCCTAGGCAAATCCGGGAGGTCGTCAACCCTGAGACGCGATGCCGAACCGTTCTAGGTGAAGCGAGTGATCCCATGCTGCCGAGAAAATCCTCTAGCGAGCTGATGAGGTGCCCGTACCCCAAACCGACACAGGTGGGCACGTAGAGAATACGAAGGCGATCGAGAGAACCCTGGTTAAGGAACTCGGCAAATTCCATCCGTAACTTCGGGATAAGGATGACCCCGCTAGGGTGAAGGACTTCGCGTCCTGAGCTCGAAGGGGTGGCACAAACCAGGCCCAAGCGACTGTTTACTAAAAACACAGGTCCGTGCAAAGTCGCAAGACGACGTATACGGACTGACGCCTGCCCGGTGCTGGAACGTCAAGAGGAGGGGTTAGATCCTTCGGGGTCGAAGCTCTGAATCTAAGCGCCAGTAAACGGCGGCCGTAACTATAACGGTCCTAAGGTAGCGAAATTCCTTGTCGGGTAAGTTCCGACCTGCACGAATGGCGTAACGACTTGGGCACTGTCTCAACCAGGGACTCGGCGAAATTGCAATACGAGTAAAGATGCTCGTTACCCGCAGCAGGACGGAAAGACCCCGGGACCTTTACTACAACTTGATGTTGGGTTTTGGCATGTGTTGCGTAGGATAGGTGGGAGGCTTTGAAGCGTCGGTTTCGGCCGGTGTGGAGCCACCGTTGAAATACCACCCTTCACTTGTCGGGACTCTAACCCAGGCCCGTGATCCGGGTCGGGGACAGCGTCTGGTGGGTAGTTTAACTGGGGCGGTTGCCTCCTAAAGTGTAACGGAGGCGCCCAAAGGTTCCCTCAGTCTGGTTGGCAATCAGACGTCGAGTGCAAGGGCACAAGGGAGCTTGACTGTGAGACCGACGGGTCGAGCAGGAGCGAAAGCTGGGCCTAGTGATCCGACGACTCCGTGTGGAAGGGTCGTCGCTAAACGGCTAAAAGGTACCCCGGGGATAACAGGCTGATCCTGCCCAAGAGTCCATATCGACGGCAGGGTTTGGCACCTCGATGTCGGCTCGTCTCATCCTGGGGCTGGAGCAGGTCCCAAGGGTCGGGCTGTTCGCCCGTTAAAGAGGCACGCGAGCTGGGTTTAGAACGTCGTGAGACAGTTCGGTCCCTATCCGCTGTGGGCGCAAGAGATCTGAGAGGAGCTACCCCTAGTACGAGAGGACCGGGGTGGACGAACCTCTGGTGTGCCAGTTGTCGCGCCAGCGGCATGGCTGGTTGGCCACGTTCGGAAGGGATAAGCGCTGAAAGCATCTAAGTGCGAAGCCTGCCTCGAGATGAGATCTCTCACCGGGAGACCGGGTAAGGCCCCTGGCAGACCACCAGGTTGATAGGCCGGAAGTGGAAGCGCGGCAACGTGCGGAGCTGACCGGTACTAATAGGCCGAGGACTTGACTTCGCTCGCGCTCGCTATCGCGGTTCTTCGAGCTCTGCTCGAGGGACGCACCCTCGACATCGTCTCGTTCCGGTCCATCGTGTCCGGCTCGAGAACCACCGTTTCGGTGGCAATGGCGGAGGGGAAACACCCGGTCCCATCCCGAACCCGGAAGTGAAGCCCTCCAGCGCCGATGGTACTGCCTGGGCGACTGGGTGGGAGAGTAGGTCGCCGCCGGGACATCGTGGAACGGGCCGCCCCGCAGGGGCGGCCCGTTCTCTTGTCACTGGGTGGGTCGTGCGGATCCGAGCGCGAGTAGTGTTGAGCCCCATGCCGAAGGCCTTGACCCCACGAGGACACAACAGGTCCAAGGGCCGCAGGCCGGCGCCCGTTCCCGCCGACCTGCCGCGGGATATCGTCGACGAGGTCCAGCGAGTCACGCGCCCCACGGACGTCCGCGACGCGCTCTCACGCCTGTCTCGTGCCACGGAGCTGCTCGAACGCGGTGACTCCGGGGCAGCGGTGGCGGAGGCGATGAAGGCCAAGAAGCTGTCCCCACGATCGTCGGCGGTACGAGAGGTGCTGGGCCTGGCGCTCTACGGCCAGGAACGATGGAAGGAGGCCCTCACCGAGATGAAGGCCTATCGAAGGATGACCGAGCGGGCCGACCAGAACCACATCATCGCCGACTGCCTCCGCGCCCTCGGCCGTCCCGCCGAGGCGGTCCCGCTGGCGGAGGAGGAGCTCCGGGCGAAGGTGTCGAATGAGGCGAAGGCCGAGGCGGTGATCGTGGCGGCGTCGGCGCTGGCCGACCAGGGCCGGTTCGCCGAGGCGTTGGCATTCCTGGGGCGTGCGAGGACGAAGGAGAACGTGGCCGAGCCCTACACGCTTCGGCTCTGGTACGTACGCGGCGACATCCTGGCTCGCGCCGGTCGCGAGGACGAAGCCGCCACGGAGTTCCGGAAGGTCATGCGCCACGACGCCGACCGCCTTCGACACTGCCGAGCGGCTCGCCTCACTGAGCTGAGGCGCGGCCTCCTTCGTCTGCGGCGGCCTCACGTTCCCAGCGTTTGCGCCAGTAGCGAGAAAGCCCCGCAGCGTTCATGCCGATCGATCCGATCACGTCGTAGCGGGCGAGATCGATCGGTCGTCCGCTGTCGGCCAGGAACTCCTCGGAAGCGAGCTCACGCAGGACGTCGGTGAGGTGTTCCAGGTCAGCGTCCGGATCCAGGGTGAGGGTGTCGCGAACGGCATCCGACCAGCTCCGGATGCGCTGGGCCGCACGCTCGCAGCCGGCCTCCACATCGTCGATGGGACCGAAATGCGAGGTCATGAGCGCGCTGGGTCGCAGGGCCAGGATCCGGTCGACGCTGGCCAGAGCCATCTCCACGTCGACCTCAGGAGGCGGCAGGGCCGGCCTGTAGCAGTCGGCCCACGGCAGATGGGAGCCCACGGCTTCGCCGGTGAACACCACGCCGGTGTCGGTGTCCTGCAGCGCCACGTGATGTGACGCGTGGCCCGGCGTGTGCACGACCTCGAGGGAGCGCGCCCCTAGGTGCGATCCGGTCACCTCCGACGATCGGTTGTGCTCGTGACGCGGGGAGGGGCTCGGTGCGGCCGTACAGCTCGAGCATCCGATCCTCGCCGTAGGTACGGGCGGTGCTTGCGACGAGCCGCGTGGGGTCGACCAGGTGGCGCACGCCTCGCTCGTGAACCCAGACCGTGGCCCGGGGATGATGCCGTGCGAGGATCGCCCGCGCCCCCTGCATGGTCCAGGTGGATGTGGGTCACGACGATGTGTGCCAGGTCGTCCGGACCGACGCCGAGCCGGCGACAGCCCCTCGAGGATCACCTCTTGATCGGACGCGGGGCCGGCCTCCACGAGCGTCGGCTCCGTGCCGTGGAGCAGATACACGGCGTTGAACTCACGTTCCCCGCCGAGCACGGTGTCGATCAGGGTGACCCCATCCGCCACCGTCTGCACGGTCGGGTCCGCCGCGTTCCTGGCGGTCCATCGCGGCAGTCTCGCACAGCCGTGTCGGTGGCCCCCGGTATGGTGCGATCCCTCCCTCACGAAGGGCCCGGAAGAGGGCCGAACGAAGGGAGAGCCATGGTGACGGTGAACGTCGTCGTCCTCGCGGGCACCGTGTCGGCCGAACCCGTCCAACGCCGGATGCCGTCGGGCGATGAGGTCACCGAGCTCCGGATCTCCGTTCCGGAGACCGGCAGACGTCTCCTCCCCCTGCCGGTTGCGGCGTGGCACGCGACGGTGGGCGCGGACGTAGCTGCGACAGATCGCGAAGGGCGATGACGTCCTGGTGCACGGCCAGCTCATCCGCAGGTTCTTTCGGAGCGGAGCCGGGGCGCGGAGCCTCACCGAGGTGGTCGCGACTGGGATCAAGAAGCTGGAGCCGCCGACGCCGCAGATCAACGATCCGAAGCAGGAGCGGGCGCGGGATGAGCGTGTGCAGGTTGGTCGAGGGGCATCATGACCATGCCCGTGAGCGGCTTCGGCCAGAAATAGGTGGACTTCTGAGGCAGGCGCTCGCCTCGATCGATGACCCTGCGGATGATGTCGGACGTGGTCGGCGGCAGGATGTAGGCGCACACCGCCTCGCCACCGCGAACGGCCGCGTCGGCATCGAGCGCGGAGGTGACGAACCGGATCGCCCCGTTGGGAACGGCGCCGTCGAGCAGTTGGGTGTGCAGGGCTGAAACCGCGGGCCCCCCGCCCGACAGCCGAACCATCCGATACGCCACTCCGTCACCCTCACGCACCCCGAGGCCGATCACGACCTCGTCATCGGAGCACGCGTCGAGGACCTCCTCCAGAGTGCCGAACCCGGGACCGTTCACATCGGGGACCTTCCCCGATAGCTGCACGCGATGGAACGGCAGGACGGGCGGGTGCTCGCTCGCCGCGTCGACGACGAGCGTGAGCACCCGATCCCATGGCCCAGGCCCATCGACCGCATGCCTCTCGTCGCGGTAGCGCAACGCGGTCGTGTAGCGATGATGACCGTCGGCGATCAGCAGCTGTTCGGACGCGAGCCACTCTGCGACATCCCCACGGTCGTGCATCCGCCAAAGCCGGTGGGCGACTCCCTGTTCATCGCGGGTCTCGGCGTCGGGGGCGGTCGTGAACACCGCGCGGAGCATCCGCGAGAACGGTTCGTTGGGACCCGCGATCGTGCCATACACGGGGGACAGGTGCGTGGTCGTCGCGCGGAGCAGGCGCAGGCGATCTTCGACGGGCCCCGGCATCGTCCGTTCGTGGGGGGTGACGCTGCCTCCCCAGGGCTCGAGGTCCATCGCGCAGAGCAACCCCACGATCGACCGGTTCCGATCGTTCGACCGGTAGGCCATCTCATACACGAAGTAGACGGGGTCCGGGGTCCGTACGAGCGCCCCTCGGAGCTCCCAGTCTGCGAGCAGGTTGGCAGCGCGGCCGTAGCGGCTCTCAGGATGCTCGGGGTCATCATGACCCTCGGCGAGGTCGAGGTGAACCACGCTGAATGGGCTGGCGGCCAGGTACTCTCGCCGGCGACGGTCGCTGATAACGTCGTAGGGAGGGGCTGTGACCCGCTCCAATGGCCCGGCCACCTCAACGTCGAACTGGAGCCCGTGGAACGGGGAGATGCGAGGCATCCACCTTGTATAGCAGCGACGACCCCCGCGGAGCGTCGATCGCATGCTGATCGACCTGTATGACGCGTTCCTGCTCGACCTGGACGGGGTGCTGTACCGCGGCGACGAACCGATCCCCCGCGCCGCGGACACGATCCGAGCGGTACGCGAAGCGGGCCGATCGATCGCGTTCGTGACGAACAACTCCAGCGCCACCCCGAAGGCGGTGGTCGATCGTCTGGCCCGAGTGGGCGTGAAGGCGTCGCCGGCAGAGGTTGAGACGTCGGCCCTGAGCACCGCCGCGCTGCTCGCCGGGCGCGGCGCCCGATCGGCGTTCGTGGTTGGTGAGGAAGGCGTCCGATCGGCCCTGCGAGACGCGGGCATCGAGGTCGTCGAGAACGGTGGGCATGGGACCGGCGCTCCGGTTGTCGACGTCGTCGTGGTGGGATTCGATCGGTCCGCGGACTACGAACGTCTCAAGATCGCGTCCCTTGCCGTCGACGCGGGCGCCTCGCTCGTGGCCACCAACCCCGACGGGTCATACCCCGCTCCCGACGGCGCGCGCTGGCCCGGAGCCGGCGCCCTGATGGCTGCGATCGAGGCAGCCACGGGTATCCGCGCGGAGGTCGTGGGCAAGCCGAACCCTCCGATCTTCGAAGCGGCGCTCGCTCGTGCCGGTGGTGGGCGAGCGCTCGTGGTCGGCGATCGACTGGACACCGACATCGAGGGGGCGGCGGCGCTCGGATGGGACTCGTTGCTGGTCCTCACCGGCATCAGCCGGCGAGAAGACCTGGAGCGTGCCGCCCATCGTCCGACGTACGTCGGAGATGACCTGTCGTGGCTGATCGCCTCCGAGATCGCCTGAGTACGGGTGAGAAGGGTCGCCCCCGGGGGTCCGGGACCCGGGGGTATGCTGGGAGGCAAACCATCGCCGCGAACGCACGCCGGAAAGGACGTTCCCATGCTGCTCGATGATGTGCGAAAGACCCTCGAAGCCACCTTCAGCAACCTCACCCCTTCAAAGGCGCAGGAGCTCGCCAAGGGCCTGATGGAGCCTGGCGCCGCGAAGGAGCAGATCGCCAAGACAGCGGCCGAGCTGATGGAGTGGTCGCAGGGGAATCGAGATCGTCTCGCCACCTACATCCGCAAGGAGACCGCCGAACAGATGAAGAACGCGGGGGTCGCGAGCCATACGGAGCTGAACGCCCTGAAGAAGCGGGTTCGCGACCTCGAACGCGCAGCCGGGATGACCGCCTCGGGCCGCTCGGCGAAGAAGACCACGACCAGGAAGCCGGCTGCGAAGAGGTCGACCGGCAAGAAGGCCACCGCGCGGAAGCCCTCGGCGAAGGAGGGCACGGCCCGCGCCACGCCCGGATCCACGTCGCCCGGGTCTCCCGCGAGCGGGTAGCGGCCATCGCCACCGCGCACACGACCGTGACGAGGCGCCGGCTCGACACCGAACTGATTCGCCGTGGGCTGGTCGTTAGCCGCGCGGAAGCCCAGGAGGCCGTTCGAGGCGGGTTGGTGCTCGTCGCGGGGTCGCCCGCGACGAAGGTCGCGTCCATGGTCGGTGACGATCAGCCGCTGGTGCTGCGGGAGCCGGTTCGGCGCTACGTCTCCCGGGGCGGCGACAAGCTGCGTGCGGGCCTCGACCGGTTCTCGATCGACGTCGCCGGGCTGGACTGCCTCGACGCGGGCGCATCCACGGGAGGTTTCACCGACTGCCTCCTCAGAGCGGGAGCGGCCCGTGTCATCGCCGTCGACGTGGGGTACGGGCAGCTCGATTGGACGATCCGCACCGACGACCGCGTGACGGTCCTCGAGCGCACGAACGTCCGCGACCTGCAGCCTGGGGCGCTCGCCTACCGGCCGCACCTGGTGACGGCGGACCTCTCGTTCATCTCCCTTCGGACAGTGCTTCCCGCCCTCAGTCTGGTGTCGTCGGAGGACGCCGAGTTCCTGGTCCTCGTGAAGCCCCAGTTCGAAGCGGGACCGAGCGGCGTAGGCAGCGGTGGCGTCGTTCGCGATCCAGCGGTCTGGCAGCGCGTGCTCGAGGAGGTCACGGCTGCATTCGCCGCCGAAGGGATCTCGCCACGAGGGGTGACCGTGTCGCCCGTCGTCGGTCCGGCGGGCAACATCGAGTTCCTCCTCCATGCCCACGGGGGAGCGCCTCCCTCCATCCTTGACATGTCGGCGGCGATCGAGGAGGCACGCGAGGTGCGCGGGTGAGCCGCGTCGGGGTCGTGGTCCACTCGGGGCGCCCGGCGGCGGTGAAGGCCGCCGATGGGCTGCGGTCCGCGCTCACCGAGAGCGGGACCGAGACCGTGGTGCTCCCCGGCGACGGTTCCCTGTCCCCGCATGCCGAGGGCGTGGACCTGGTCGTCTCCGTCGGGGGAGACGGCACGTTCCTGCGGGCGGCCCATGCGGCCTCTGACCTGGGCTGTCCTGTGCTCGGGGTGATGGTGGGGCGCCTGGGATTCCTCACTGAGGTGGAGCCGGAGCGGGCCCCCGCCCTCATCGATGCCGTTCTCGAGGGCTCAGCCCGGATCGAACGCAGGATGGCGCTCACCGTGGAACCGCTAGAGGGCGCGGAGTTCCCGCCTCAATGGGGTCTGAATGAGGTGATGGTCGAGAAGAACGCCCGGCATCGGCTCGTTCGGCTCGCCGTGGAGGTGGATGGGATCTACGTGACGACGTTTTCCGCCGACGGTGTGATCGTGGCCTCGCCGACGGGCTCGACGGCGTATTCGTTCTCGGCTCGAGGACCGATCGTGAGCCCCGAGGTGGACGCCCTCGTGCTGACGCCGATCGCGGCACACATGGTCTTCGACCGTTCCTTCGTCCTCGATCCCTCGAGCGAGGTCTCGTTGGAGGTGATCGGCGACGAGCCGGGGATCCTGTCGGCGGACGGGCGTCAGAGCATCGAGCTCCCGGTGGGCTCCAGGGTGCGGATCCGCGCGTCGGGGCGGCCGGCGCTGCTCGTGCGCCGCGACGATGCGCCCGGGTTCCTGTCGTTGGTGAGGGAGAAGTTCGGCCTCCCGGGCGAGCGCGACGACTCGGACGCCGATGTCGATCTGGACGTCGGTCCCACGGACTAGTATCCGCGCGTGCTGCATGAGCTCCACATCACGGGGCTGGGGGTCATCGAGGACCTGGACCTGGAGTTCCACCAGGGCCTAAACGTGTTGACCGGCGAGACCGGGGCCGGCAAGACCATGGTGGCTGTCGGGCTCACCCTCGCGATCGGCGCACGGGGATCCGCGTCGCTAGTTCGCACGGGCGCCGCGTCCGCCAGGGTCCAGGCGCGCTTCGACGCGCCCGACGGGGCCGACGGATGGGCCGAGGACGGTGAGGTCATCCTCGCGCGGGCGGTCTCGGCGGAGGGGAAAGGTTCGGCGCGGATCTCGGGCCAGCTCGCAACCGCCGGCGCCTTGTCCTCACTCGGGTCACAGCTCGTCGAGGTGCACGGACAACATCAGGCGCAGCGGCTGCTCTCCACCGCCACCCAGACCGCGTTCCTCGACCGGTTCGCCGGCGACGAGCACCTCGTCGCCCTGGCCGCCTATCGGGAGGCATACGAGCACTTCCGGGACGCGGCCGACAGCCACGAGCGACTCAGCGAGGCCTCACGCGACCGGGAGCGCGAGCTCGACCTGCTCGCCTATCAGGTCCGAGAGATCGAGGCGGTCGGTCCACAGGCCGGCGAGACCGAGGGTCTCGCCGTCGAGGAGGCCCGTTTGGCGCACGTAGAACGCCTGATCGAGGAGGCCGGCGCCGCCGAAGCCGGTCTCGCGGCCGACGAGGGTGGTGCGAGCGATCTGTTGGCCGGGGCCGCGAGATCGGTCGATGAAGCGGCCCGGATGGACGAGGGCGCGCGGGAGCTGGCGACGCGCGCGGGAGCGCTGGCGGCCGAGGTCGCCGAGCTCGCCCGGGACGTCCGTGACTATCGAGAATCGCTCGTCGCCGATCCGGAACGGCTCCAAGTCGTGCGGGAACGTACGGCGGAGCTCAAGGGGCTGCACCGCAAGTACGGCGAGAACGACACGGAGGTGCTCGCGTTCCTGGCGGATGCTTCCTCCCGGCTCGCGGAGCTGGCGGTCGCCGATCAACGCCTCGAAGAGCTGGCCCTGGCCCTGCAGCAGTGGCAGGCAACCCTCGCCGAACGCGGCGCGGTGCTGACCGCCGGGCGCGAGCGAGCGTCCGGGGCCCTGGGCGCGGCGATGGGGGCCGAGCTCGGCGAGCTGGGCATGCCGGGCGCGATCGTGTACCCGGTCGTGGTACCTGCTGGCGAGCCGGGTCCTGGGGGGTTCGAGCACGTTGAGCTCCGCTTCGCCGCGGGGCCGGGACAGGCCACCGCGCCGCTCACGAAGACCGCCTCCGGCGGCGAGCTGTCCAGGACGATGCTCGCGTGCAGGAGCGTTCTGGCCGATCTCGACGCGGTGCCCACGCTGGTGTTCGACGAGGTCGACGCCGGGATCGGCGGCGAGGCCGGATTGGCGGTGGGAAGACGCCTCGCCCGGCTCGCGCGCGATCGCCAGGTGCTGGTCGTGACGCATCTGCCACAGATCGCCTGTTTCGCCGATCGCCACATCGCGGTCGCCAAGCGGGAAGGAACGGCGTCGATCGCGGTCTTGGACGACGCGGAGCGAGTCGCCGAGCTTTCCCGCATGCTCGCCGGCATGGCAGAGAGCGCGGGAGCCGTCACGCACGCCGAAGAGTTGCTGGGCGAGGCTGCGCGGGTGAAGACGGGCTGAAGACCGGGGTGGCTTCACACGGCCTGTCCGAACCCTCTGATAGAGTCGCATCCCGTGGTGAGGGAGCAATCGAAGTTCATCTTCGTCACCGGGGGAGTCGCCTCCGGACTCGGCAAGGGGATCACCTCCGCCTCTCTCGGCAGGCTCTTCAAGTCCCGGGGACTCAAGGTCGCCGTCCAGAAGCTGGATCCGTACATCAACGTCGATCCGGGCACGATGAACCCCTTCGAGCACGGTGAGGTCTTCGTCCTGGACGACGGCGCCGAGACCGACCTCGACTTGGGGCACTACGAACGGTTCATCGACACCGACCTGCATCGCGGGTCCAACCACACCACCGGGGCCATCTACTCGGCGGTGATCGCCAAGGAACGACGGGGCGACTACCTGGGCAAGACGGTGCAGGTGATCCCGCACATCACCGACGAGATCAAGGAACGGGTGCTCGCGCTCGCGGAGACCGAGGCCGCGGACCTCGTCCTCGTCGAGATCGGGGGCACGGTCGGCGACATCGAGTCGCTGCCGTTCCTGGAGGCCATCCGGCAGCTCCGCAACGAGATCGGCCGAGACAACTGCGCGTTCGTCCACGTCTCGCTGATGCCCTTCATCGGTCCGTCCGGCGAGCTGAAGACCAAGCCCACGCAGCACTCGGTGAAGGAGCTGCGGGCGCTCGGTATCCAGCCCGACGCGATCGTCTGCCGCTCCGACCGTCCGATCGGGCGAAACCTCAAGGAGAAGATCTCGCTGCTCTGCGACGTGCCGATCAGCGGGGTCATCAGCGCACCCGACGCGCCCTCGATCTACGAGGTGCCGCTCGTGCTGCACCGGGAGGGCCTCGACACCGAGCTCGCCCGGCACCTGCGCATCGACGGCGACCCCGATCTGTCGGAGTGGACGGCCCTGGTCGATCGCATCCACGACGCCCTCGAACCGGTCTCGATCGCGGTCGTCGGCAAGTACGTGGATCTCCGCGATGCCTACCTCAGCGTGATGGAGGCGCTCTACCACGGCGGCTTCCACCACGGAGCCAACATCGACATCCGCTGGGTGGCCTCCGACGACCTTGGCGGCCAGGCGACCCAGGAGGCGCTCGAGGGCGTCGACGGCATACTGATCCCCGGCGGCTTCGGCGTCCGCGGAGTCGAAGGGAAGGTCGCGGCGGTGCGCCACGCCCGCGAACGAGGCGTGCCGTTCCTCGGCATCTGCCTGGGGCTGCAGTGCGCGGTGATCGAGTTCGCCAGGAACGTCTGCGGGCTCGAGGGCGCGAACTCTTCCGAGTTCGACCTGGCCACGCCGCACGCGGTGATCGACCTGTTGCCCGAGCAGAAGGACGTCACCGACCTGGGCGCGACCATGCGGCTCGGCGCGCAGGCCTGCTACATCGAACCCGGCACGCTGGCGGCGAAGGCCTACGGACAGGAGGTCGTCGAGGAACGCCATCGCCATCGCTGGGAGGTGAACCCCGTCTACCACGATGCGTTGACCTCCGCCGGCATGGTGATCTCCGGCTCGTCTCAGAAGGGCCGTCTCGCCGAGATCATCGAGATCCCGGACCACCCGTACTTCGTCGCAGGCCAGTTCCATCCCGAGCTCCGATCGCGGCCGACGCGCCCCCATCCGCTGTTCCGCGATTTCGTCGGCGCGGCCCAGCTGCATCGGCGCCGGTGGTCCGAGCGCCCGCTCTCCACCACCGCCTGATCTCCATGGCCGAACCTCGGTCGGCCCGTGTCGCCCACCAGGGTGCGTTCGTGCGCGTCGACATCGAGGAGTGGCCCGGGCTCGCGCCGTGGGAGATCGTTCGCCTCCATGACGCGAGCGCGGTGCTGCCCCTGCTGCCCGACGGACGGGTCCTGTTGGTCAGGCAGTTCAGGCCCGCGGTGCGCCAGGTGCTCACGGAGATCCCCGCGGGGATCCTCGACGTCGAGGGCGAAGACGCGCTGACCGCGGCGGGCCGAGAGCTGTACGAAGAGACGGGCTACCGGCACACGGCGATCGAGTTCCTCGGTGGCTACTACTCGTCGGCGGGGACGACGGATCAATACGTGCACCTGTTCAGGGCCAACGTCGAACCGGAGCCGTCCGGCCCGGTCGAAGGAGGCATCGAGCTCACGGCCGAGCCGTTCGAACGCATGCTGGCTGCCGCGAGGAAAGGGAAGGTGCGCGATGCGATGACGGCGCTCGCGTTGCTCATGGCTGCCGGACGACCACCTCTACCCTGACGCGCGCCCGAGCGCGGTTGAGTACCCTTGCGACGCTACGCTCGACGAACAGGAGCTGCGGCGTGAAGGTCGGGATCCCGAAGGAAGTCAAGGACAACGAGTACCGGGTGGCCGCCACGCCCGAAGGTGTCCGTGAGCTGTCCGCCTCCGGACACGACGTGCTCATCGAAGCTGCCGCGGGCGTGGGCTCGGCGATCGACGATGCGGCTTTCATCGAGGCGGGCGCGAGCATCACGTCCGGTCCCGACGAGATCTTCGCCGAGTCCGACATGATCGTGAAGGTCAAGGAGCCGCAGCCCGAGGAGTACGAACGGTTCCGGCAGGGGCAGGTGCTGTTCACCTACCTGCATCTGGCCGCGGACGCTCGGCTGACGTCGTTCCTCGCAGAGCGGATGGTGCAGAGCGTCGCCTATGAGACCGTGCAGACCCCCGACGGCCGTCTTCCGCTGCTGGCGCCGATGTCGGAGATCGCCGGGCGCATGGCTCCCCAGGAGGGTGCGGCGGTCCTGGAGCGTTCCCACGGAGGCAGGGGCGTCCTGATGGGAGGCTCGTCCGGTGTGGCTCCCGCCAAGGTCGTGGTGCTCGGCGCCGGCATGGCCGGAGCGAACGCCGCGCAGATCGCCGCCGGCATGGAGGCGGAGGTCACGGTCGTCGATCGCAACGTCGATCGGCTCCGGGAGATCGACAGGATCTGGCACGGACGGATCCAGACCGTGATGAGCTCGAGCCTGGCGATCGAACGCCTGGTCCTCGGCGCAGACCTCGTCGTCGGCGCCGTGCTCGTCCCCGGGGCGAAGGCGCCGCACCTTGTCAGCGAGGAGCTCGTCGCCCGGATGCAGCCGGGCGCCGTGTTGGTGGACATCTCGATCGACCAGGGTGGATGTTTCGAGACCTCGCACGTCACGACGCACTCGGATCCCACGTACGTGGTCCACGGCGTCGTGCACTACTGCGTGGGGAACATGCCGGGAGCGGTCCCGCGGACCTCGACGTACGCGCTCACGAATGCGACGCTGCCGTACGTGCTGGCGATCGCGACCGAAGGGCTGCCGGGTGCGATCCGCTCCGACGACGCGCTGGCGCTCGGGGTGAACGTCTTCGAGGGCGCCGTCACCAACGAGCCCGTCGCCTCCGCCCACGGCCTGCCCTTCGTGCCGCTCCCGCGCCTCGTGAACGGGCTACGGTAGGCGGCAACGGATGGGGGAGCCGATCACGGTCGAGGCGGAACGCTACCTCGACCACCTCACGGTCGAACGTGGACTGAGCGAACACACCCTCGCCGCCTATCGACGCGACCTGCGGCGCTACCTCGAGTTCCTGGCGCGGCGCGACGTCTCCGACCCCGTGGAGGTCGACGAGGGGACGATCCGCTCGTTCGTCGCCTCGCTAAGCGCGTCGACTTACGGCGAGGACGAGCGCCCCTACCGCGCTTCATCGGTGGCCCGCACGTTGTCCTCGGTGCGGTCCTTCCACCGCTTCCTGCTGCGTGAGGGCGTCGCAGACCGCGATCCCGCCGGGGAGGTCTCGCAACCGAAGCTCCCCCGATCCCTGCCTCGCCCCCTCACGATCGACGAGGTGACGCTCTTGCTCGACGCGCCCGACAGCGCGACGCCGGTGGGTGTGCGGGACCGTGCGATCCTGGAGCTGCTCTACGGCGCGGGGCTCCGGATCTCCGAACTCGTCGGCCTCGACGTCGACGACGTCGATCTCGAGCAGGGGTCGGTCCGTGTGCTCGGCAAGGGAGGGAAGGAGCGGGAGGTCCCGCTCGGCAGGTACGGGCGGGAGGCCATCGCCGCCTACCTCGGCCGCACACGGCCCGCGTTCGCGTCGACGAAGAGCCGGAGCGCGCTCTTCTTGAACCAGCGGGGGGGCAGGCTCACGCGGCAGAGCTGCGCCCGGTTGCTCGCGGGCCACGTCGGCGCTGCCGGTATCGACCGGAGGGTCACCCTGCACACGCTGCGCCACTCCTTCGCGACCCACCTGCTCGAGGGTGGCGCCGACGTTCGAGTGGTGCAGGAGCTGTTGGGTCATGCGAGCGTCGCGACGACGCAGATCTACACGCTGGTGACCCGCGAGCACCTGCGGGAGGTCTACTACTCGTCGCACCCACGGGCGCGCGGGCGAGCCAGGACAGGCGGGACGGGGAAGTCAGCATGAGTCGGCCGATCGTGGGCAAGGTGCTGATCGTGGTCTGCGATTCGTGGGGCGTGGGGGACGCGCCGGACGCCGCGGCGTACGGCGATGAGGGATCGAACACCCTGGCGAACACCGCCCGGTCGGTCGGTGGTCTCACGGTCCCGAACCTTGAGGCGCTCGGGCTCGGTCTGCTCACCGACATCGATGGCGTGTCACCGCGCGCCGATGCCGGCACGGCTCACGGCCGCGCCACCGAGGTCTCGGCAGGCAAGGACACGACGACCGGCCATTGGGAGATGATGGGTATCCGGGTCGACGAGCCGTTCCCGGTGTATCCGAATGGGTTCCCCAACGAGATCATCGCGCCGTTCGAACGGGCGATCGGTCGGGGGGTGCTGGGCAACGTCCCCGCCTCGGGCACGGAGATCATCGCCGAGCTCGGCCCCGAGCATCTCGAGACGGGCAAGCCGATCGTTTACACGAGCGGAGACTCCGTGTTCCAGATCGCGACCCACGTGGATGTAGTGCCGCTCGACCAGCTCTACCGATGGTGCGGGATCGCCCGCGACCTGCTCACAGGGCCCCACCGGGTGGGTCGCGTGATCGCCCGGCCGTTCCATGGGTCGGCGGGTGCGTTCGTCCGAAGTCCGGAGCGCCGCGACCTGGCGGTCCCGCCGCCGGGTCCCACGGCGCTCGACGCGATCGCGGGAGCGGGCCACGCGGTCTTCGGGGTGGGGAAGATCGGCGACATCTTCACCGGCAGGGGGATCACCGAGTCCCGCTATTCCGAGTCCAACGCCGACGGCGTTGACATCACGCTCGAGTACCTCGCCAGGCCCGAGACCGCCCTGATCTTCACCAACCTGGTTGACTTCGACTCCAAGTACGGACATCGAAACGACCCGAGGGGATACGGGGCCGCGATCGAGGCGTTCGACGTCCGTGTCCCCGAGCTGCTGAGCGCGCTCGATGGTGGCGTGCTCTTCGTCACGGGCGACCATGGATGCGACCCCACCACCCCCTCGACCGATCACTCCAGGGAACGGACCCCGCTCCTGGCCGCCGGCCTCTCAGGCGGGCCGCACGAGATCGGCACGCGACCGACGTTCGGCGACCTCGGCCACACCGCGGTGGCGTTGCTTGGGGTGGAGGTCGAGGGTCTGCTTGGGACGAGCTTCCTGGACAGGCTGGGATCGTGAAAAGGATCGGCACAACCGTGTGGTCGAGGGTCGCGAGACCCTGGACCACACCACTCGACCTCGAGCATCCACGGCTCACGCCTAAGTCTCGACCTCGGGTGGAGACCGGTGCGAAGCCGCAGGTCAAGACGCTGGGGAACCGAGCGTGACGGTGAGGGATCCGCGCGAGATCGTCGCGGCCAAGCGTGACGGCGCCACCCTTCCTCCCGCTGATGTCGAGGCCTTCATCGAGGGTTACACCTCGGGCGCCGTGTCGGACGCCCTCGCCGCCGCGTTCCTCATGGCGTGCGTACTCCGGGGGCTGGATGCCCAGGAGACCTTGGCGATGACCCGGTCCATGATCGCCTCGGGGGAGACCGTGTCCTTCCCGAACCTGACGCTCCCAGGCGTGGACAAGCATTCCACCGGGGGCGTGGCAGACGGTGTCACCCTGGCGTTCGCCCCCTTGGCCGCGGCGCTGGGATTGGCGGTGGCCAAGCTCTCGGGCCGCGGACTCGGGCACACAGGGGGGACCCTGGACAAGCTCGAGTCGATCCCCGGCCTTCGGACCGACCTGACCCCCGCCGAGATGGAGCGTCAGGTGGGCGAAGTGGGGTGCGCAGTCGCCGCGCAGTCGCCGCGTCTCGTGCCGGCAGACGGCAAGCTGTACGCCCTGCGTGACTCGACGGCCACGGTTCCGTCCGTTCCGCTGATCGCCGCCAGCGTGATGTCGAAGAAGCTCGCCGTGCAGACCGACCTGATCCTGCTCGACGTGAAGACGGGCTCCGGCGCGTTCATGAAGACGGGCGAGCACGCGACCGAGCTGGCCCGGGCCTGTCTGGACCTCGCCCGTGGGGCCGGTCGGAGCGCACGCGTCGCCGTCACCGATATGTCGCAACCACTGGGAGATGCCATCGGCAACGCGCTCGACGTCGCCGAGGCCGTGGCGCTGCTTCGAGGCGAGCATCGAGGGAGGCTGCGTGAGCTGTCGGTCGTGTTCGCGGCGAAGGCCCTCGAGGTCGAGGCGGGGGTGGGGTTGGGAGAAGCCACCGCCCGTGCCGAACGCGCGATCGACTCCGGCGAGGCGTTGGATCGGTTCGGGCGCATGGTCGCGGCACAAGGGGGCGATCCTCGGGTGGTGGACCACCCGGCCGCGGTCCTGCCGCGGGCCCCCGTGGTCAGGCCGCTGCTCGCGGACCGCACCGGCACCCTGGCCACCGTGGACGCGGAGGCGATCGGCGCCGCGAGCGTCGTGCTCGGGGCCGGGCGGATGCGAAAGGATGACCCGATCGACCCGGCCGTAGGTATCGTGATGCGGACCAAGATCGGCCAGCTCATGGAGGAAGGGGAGTCGATCGGGGAGATCCACGCCCGCGACGACGCTTCGGCCGAACGGGCGGGGGCGGCGACGCTCGCGGCCCTGACGGCCGTGGATGGGCCGGTGGACGTGCCTGCGCTCGTCCACGGATGGTTCGAGTAACGGAAAGGACGCGCCATCGGCAACTTCACCGCTCTGGGGATCCGGCTGGCCCTCTACATGCTCGTGTCGGTGGCGATCGCCATGTCCGTGCGGGAGTTCGCACGGGCGTGGACGGCCTCCCGTCTGCACGATCCCACCCCCCGGCTGTGGGGACGGCTCACCCTCAACCCCGCGTCGTGGTTCGACCCGTTCGGGAGCGGACTCCTCCCCGTGTTGACCGCGATCATGTGGTCGGCGGGCGTGTTCCTGATCCCGGCCGCCTACGGCAAGCCCGCGCCCGTCGATCCCGGGTACTTCAAACGCCCGACCCGTGACATCGTGCTCGTCTCGTGTGCCGGGCCCCTCGCCACCTTGGTGCTCGGGATCGCCACCGGCTTGCTGGTTCGAGTGGGGAGCACGCTGCCCCTCGAGGTGTTCAGGTTCGGCCTGGTGTGGACCTTCACCAGCATGTCGCTCGTGGTCTTCCACCTGTTGCCGATCCCGGGGCTGGACGGCGCCCGGATCGTGGCGCTGCTGCTCCCGCCGCAGGCGCGTGAGGTCTATCGCAACGCCGACAAGTACCTGCCGTTGATCGTCCTGGTCGTGCTGTTCATCTTCGGCACGGTGGTCCTGGGGTTCCTGACGACGATCAGCGGGGCCCTGTGCAACGCCGCCACCGGGTTCGACTGCGAGCGACTGCTGGGCCTGTAGGCGCGGTCGCCTTCGCTCGGCCTGGCTCCCGATCGGTGCGAGGCGCCGCGCTATCATCCGCGCATCGACGCCACCACCCCGACCGAGCCGGCCGTCACGACCTCCGCCGAGGGGCGGGGCCGCGTGCTGACCGGGTTCCGTCCTACGGGGCCGCTGCACATCGGTCACTGGGCGGGCAACGTCGGGAACGCGGTGCGCCTGCAGGACGAGGGGTACGAGTGCTTCTACTTCGTCGCGGACTGGCACATGCTCACCACCGACTACGATCGGACCGATCTGTTGCCCGATCGTGTGCGTGGTTTGACCGCCGACCTCCTCGCTGCGGGCATCGATCCGGAGCGGTCGGTCGTCTACCGTCAGTCCGACCTGCTCGAGGTCGCCGAGATGACGCTGTTGCTGAGCATGATCACCCCGCTGGGCTGGCTCGAGCGCGTGCCCACCTACAAGGAACGACTGCGCGACCTCGCGGAGCGCGACATCTCGAACCTGGGGCTCCTGGCGTACCCGGTGCTCCAGACCGTCGACATAACGATCGTGCAGGGACGGTACGTGCCGGTGGGGGAGGACCAGGTGTCTCACCTGGAGATCTGCCGGGAGATCGTCCGGCGCTTCAACAGGTTGTACGACGAGGTGTTGACCGAGCCGCAGGCGCTGCTCTCGGAGACGCCGATGATCCCCGGGTCCGATGGCCGCAAGATGTCCAAGTCCCTCGACAACACGATCGACCTGATCGACGAACCCGACGCGATCCGATCGAAGGTGCGCTCGTTCATCACCGACCCCCTGAAGGTGCGCCGGGGCGATCCGGGGCGGCCGGAGATCTGTCCGATCTTCGCGTTGCATCGCCGCTTCTCGCCCGAGCAGGTCCCCGCGATCGACGCTGGATGCCGTTCGGGCGAGCTCGGCTGCGTGGACTGCAAGTCGATCCTGGCAGACCACCTCATCGAGGAGCTCGCGACCTTCCGAACGCGCAGGGCCGAACTGGTGGCCGATCCCGGGTACCTGGACGACGTGCTCGCCAGGGGCGCCGAGAAGGCCCGCCCGGTGGCTCACGACACGATGGCCGCGGTGCGGTCCGCGATGCATTTCGCGTGATGGGGGCGACGTGAGCGAGGGAGCCACCCGGGTGCCGACGCCGGCGAGCGGGTTCGGGGTGGAGCTTCCCGTGTTCACCGGGCCCTTCAGCCTGCTCGCCGACCTGATACTCGAACAGAAGGTCGACGTGTGCGACGTGCGGGTCGCCGACGTCACCGATCGCTTCCTCGCCCACACGAACCAGGCCGACCGATGGAACCTGGAGGAGGCCACCTGGTTCCTGGCGATCTGCGCGGTGCTCCTCGAGCTGAAGGTGAGACGCCTGATGCCCACGCACACCGAGGTCGACGAGGAGGATCTGCTGGGCGGGTCCCCCGATCTCGTCTACGCGCGTTCGCTCGAGCTAGCAGCATTCCGGAAGGTCGCGGTCGAGATCGCGCGGAGACTGGAGGACGAGGCCGGCTACTTCGCGCGCGACGTCGGTCCCGGCCCCGAGTTCTCGCACCTGTATCCCGACCCGATGGTCCACCTCAAGCCGGACGCACTCGCAGCGCTCGCGGCCCAGCTTCTCCGTCCGCCGCCGATGCTGGACCTGTCGCACGTGACACCGGTCCGGTACACGGTTGCCGAGGCGATGACCACCCTGCAGGACCGCATCAGCACGATCGGAGGCGGAGCGACCTTCCGCGACCTGGTGGCCGACTGCGAGGAGCGCATCCACGTGGTGGTGCGTTTCCTGGCGATCCTCGAGCTGTACCGTGAGGGCAAGATCGGGCTCGCCCAGGCCCAGACGTTCGGCGACATCGAGGTGGAGTGGACGGGGTGAGACGCACATGACCAAGGAAGCCATGACGCACGATGAAGCCATCACGCACGACATGCGGGCCTTGGAGGCCCTCTTCTTCGTGTCCGACGAGCCCCTTTCTGCCTCGGTGTTGGCCCAGGCTCTCGACGTGGATCGCCGGACCGTCGAGTCGTTGTGCGACCGGCTGCAGCGTGACCTCGATGCTCGCGGGTCTGGCGTCGTTCTTCGAGCCGTCGCCGGCGGCTGGCGGCTCTACACCCATCCCGACTCGGCGCCTGTCGTCGAACGGTTCGTCCTGAGCTCTCGCCAGGCTCGGTTGACGAAGGCCGCCCTCGAGACCCTGGCGATCGTTGCCTACAAGCAGCCGGTCACGCGCCACCAGGTGAGCGGCATCAGAGGCGTGAACTCCGACGGGGTGTTGCGTGCGCTGACCGACCGAGGGTTGGTCGAGGAGGCGGGCCGCGAGGAGGCGCCGGGACGCCCGTTACTGTACGCGACGACCCCCGGGTTCCTTGAGCGGCTTGGACTGCCGTCGCTGGCGGCCCTTCCGTCCCTCGCGCCGCTGCTGGATCCCGAGGCGGCCGACGCCGAGCCCGCAGCGTCGGCCCTCGATGACCCGGCCTGATCGGCGGTGTCCGAGGAACGGCTGCAACGTGCTCTCGCCCGGGCGGGGTTCGGCTCCCGGAGGGGTTGCGAGGACCTGATCTTCCAGGGAAGGGTCAGTGTCAACGGGACCATCGCCACCCTCGGGGACAAGGTCGATCCCGCGACCGCGCGGGTCGCCGTCGACGGTCTCACCGTGAACCTCGACCCGACCATCAGGTACTACGCGCTGAACAAGCCGGTCGGGGTGGTCACGACCATGGACGACCCGCAGGGACGCGCTGACATGCGCGGCCTGGTCCCCCCTGAAGGGCCCCGAGTGTTCCCGGTGGGACGCCTCGACCGCGACAGCGAGGGACTGCTCCTGCTCACCAACGACGGGGAGTTGGCGAACCGTCTCATGCACCCCCGCCACGGCGTGGAGAAGGAGTACCTGGCCGAGGTCGAGGGCACGCCCACCGCGAAGCACATGGTGAAGATCCGCGAGGGCGTGGAGCTCGACGACGGGCCTGCGAGGGCGAAGGCGGCACGTGTCGTGGCGTCCGCGCGAGGAAAGGGGGCGATCCGCCTGGTGATGACCGAAGGCAGGAAGCGAGAGGTTCGCCGTCTCCTGCACGCCGTCGGCCTGCCCGTGACCCGTCTCGTTCGACTCCGCGTTGGATCGGTCCGCCTCGGCCGGCTGGCGCCCGGGGAATACCGCGAGCTCAGCCGCGAGGAGTTGCAGGCGCTCGGGCGGGACGTGGGTGATGCGTGACGATCGCGTGAGTCCCGGACATCACGCCAGGTAGCCTTTGTGCCGCCGAGACGACCACGTCCGGCGTCTCTTCGAGGAGGAGCACACATGCTGGTTCGCGCGGCTCGCGGTGCGATCGTCGTGGGGCAGGACACGTCCGAGCGCGTCCTGGACGCAACCGGGAGGCTCCTGCAGGCGATGCTCGACCGCAACGGGGTCGCGGCAGGGGATCTGATCAGCATCCTGTTCACGGCCACCGATGACCTCCGTTCGGCGTTCCCTGCCGAGTCCGCCCGCCGTATGGGGTTGGGGACGGTCCCGCTGATGTGCGCCCGCGAGATCCCGGTCGAAGGGGCGATGCCATCGGTCGTCCGGGTGCTCATGCATTTCCACTCGGACCGGCCGCTCGAGGATGTCCAGCACGTCTACCTCGACGGCGCGGAGTCGCTTCGCGATGACATCGACCACTGAGCCCGGTCCGCGGGTCGCGGTCATCGGATCCGGACTGATCGGAACCTCGGTCGCCCTCGCGGCGACGCGCGCCGGCTGCGCCGTGACCGCCTGGGATCTCGATGATGGCCGGCTCTCGGTCGCCGCCGCCAGGGGCGGGTTCGGGTCGGCGCCCACATTGGCCGAGGCCGCTCACGGCGCCGAGGTCGTCGTGATCGCCACCCCGATACCCACGATCCCCGCCCTCGTCGCCGAGGCGCTCGCCGCGGCTCCCGACGCGGTCGTGACAGACGTTGGGAGCGTCAAGACCCCCCTTGTCCGCGAGATGGTGGCCCTGGAACTCGGCGCACCGCTGGCGCGCTATGTCCCGGGCCACCCCATGGGCGGAAGCGAACGATCGGGGCCCGATCACGCCTCGGCGTCGGTCCTGGACGCGATCGTGTGGGTGGTGACCCCCACGGAGGCGTCGGCTCCCGACATGGTCGATCGCCTCGAGGCCTGGATCGCGCGCATCGGGGCCAGTCCGGTTCGGATGGACCCTGGGCAGCACGACCGGATGGTGGCCTTCGTGAGCCATCTCCCTCAGGTCGCGTCGACCGCCTTGATGAGCCTGGCGGCGGCCGAGGAAGCCGACGAGCCCCAGATCCTCCTCCTCGCGGCGGGAGGGTTCCGTGACCTCACGCGACTGGCGGCCTCGAACCCCTCGCTGTGGAGCGAGATCCTCCTGTCGAACCGGGAGGCGATCGGCGAAGCGCTGGCGCTGTACGTCGCGAGCCTCTCGGGGCTGCGCGAGGCGATCATCGGCGGGCAGGCGGCCGACGTCGAGGCCACGTTCGACCGGGCGAAGACCGCCCGACTGCGGCTGGCGGCCAAGCCGCAGGTGCGCGCGGGCGTGTCGGTGTTGCAGGTGGTGCTGCCGGACCGGCCGGGGGCCCTGGCCACCCTCACCTCCGTGCTCGGCGAGGGACACGTGAACATCGAGGACCTTCAGATCGTGCATTCGCCAGAGGGCGGCCGAGGCACCGTCCATCTCACGGTGGCCGCGTCCGCCGCCGGACATGCTGCCGAGGTGCTCAAAGTCGGCGGCTTCGACCCGATCAGGCTGGCCTGAGGAGGGCCTCGTGCGAGTTCGGATCACCCCAGGGGGCCGGCTCGAAGGGACGATCGGCGTCCCTGGCGACAAATCGATCGCCCATCGCTGGTTGATCCTGGCAGCCACGGCACGGGGCACCAGCACTCTGGTCGACCTTCCGGGTTCTCTCGACGTCCGCTCGACTGCTGCGTGCCTCGGGCAGGTGAGCACCAAGGCTAGACCTGCACTCCATCGATGGGCTTCGAACGATGCCCCGCGTGCGAAGGGTCACGGTTCCACGTGGAACGTCAGGGTTGAAGATGGCCCGCGAACGGTCCTTGAGGTCGAGGGTGAGGGCAGGGATGCACTGGTCGAAGCGGGCGCGGACCTGGGGTGCGGCAACTCGGGGACCTCGATGCGTCTGCTCTCGGGCGTCCTGGCGTCGGCTCCCTTCCGATCGGTGTTGACGGGGGACGCGAGCCTGCGGAGTCGCCCGATGGAAAGGATCGCCGCGCCACTGCGCGAGATGGGCGCCTCGGTCGTGACCGACGCCGGACACGCACCCATCGAGATCTCGGGAGGGCGATTGCGCGGGATCACCCAGGAGATGACGACCCCCTCGGCCCAGGTCAAGGGCGCCCTCCTGTTGGCGGGTCTGGATGCCCGTGGAGCCACCACCGTGCGAGAGCCGGCTGCGACGCGCGATCACACCGAGCGAGCGGTCCGCGCCCTGGGGGGTCCCGTGAGGGTGGAGGGTTCATCGGTCACGGTCGAACGATTCCAGCACCAGAGCTTCACCGGCATCGTCCCGGGAGATCCCTCGTCCGCGGCGTTCCTCGTCGCGGCCGCGGCGCTCACGGGATCGGAGGTCGCGATCGAGGGCCTCGGGCTCAACCCCACACGGCTCCACTTCCTCGAGGTGATGCGCCGCATGGGAGTGCGCACGGAGCGCACGATCGATCGGGAGGAGGTCGGCGAGCCGGTGGGAACCCTGTGGGTCGCGCCGTGCGAGGGCATACGGGCGGCGCGCGTGACCGAAGACGAGCTGCCCCTGGTCATCGACGAGGTGCCGGTGCTGGCCGCGCTGGCGATCCATGCAGGAGGAGACAGCTGGTTCATGGGGGCGGGAGAGCTTCGAGTGAAGGAGTCCGATCGCCTCGCCGGGATCGCCGAGGGGCTCCGGGCACTGGGCGGGCACGCGGCGGCGGAGGGAGACGACCTCGTGATCGCTGGCGGAGGCCTGGAGGGCGGAACCGCGGATCCGGGTGGGGACCACCGGATGGCCATGGCGTTCGCCGTGGCCTCGCTCGCGGCCACCGCGCCGGTTGAGGTCGCCGCGATGGAGGCGGCGGACGTGTCGTTCCCCGGGTTCGTGCGAACCCTCGAGGCCCTCGGCGCTTCGATCGAGGTGGTCTCGTGAGCACCCGTCCCCGGGTCGTCGCGATCGACGGCACCGCAGGAAGCGGCAAGAGCACGCTCGCGCGCTCGTTGGCGTCACGGCTGACCCTTCCGTATGTGAACACGGGGTTGATGTACCGCGCCCTCACGGCGGCGGCGCTCGACGCCGGCGTGTCGACCCGATGACGAGGAGGCGCTCGTCGAGCTGACGCGAGGGTTGAGGTTCACGATCGAGGAGAGCGACCCGCCGCACCTCGAGGTCGAGGGTTTCGGTGCGGCGAGTCTCGTGACGATGGAGGTCGAGCGCACCGTCTCGGCGGTCTCCAGGCACCCGAACGTGCGAACCCTCATGCGCGGGTCCCAGCGAGAGATCGGCGATCGGCTCGGGGCGGTCATGGAGGGCCGTGACATCGGCTCCGTCGTGTTCGCCGACGCGCCCGTCAAGCTGTACCTGTCCGCCTCGGCCGGCGAACGCGCCGAACGCCGGGCCGACGAGCGCACGGACGATGCGGATCGACGTCGGGGAGGCGCTCCGGCAACGCGACGACCGTGACGCGCGAACCACGCCGCACGTCCCCGCTGCCGGCGCCGTCGTGATCGATACCACCGAACTCGACGCCGCAGCCACCCTCGAGGTCGCGGTCGAGGTCGTCGCACGCGACGCGCCGGAGCTCGTGTCATGAGCGATCGCGCCCCGCGGATCGCGATCGTGGGCAGGCAGAACGTGGGCAAGTCGACGCTGGCGAACCGGCTGTTCGGGCGTCGCGAGGCCATCGCCCACGACCTGCCGGGCGTGACCCGCGATCGCGTCGAGCTCGAGGCCGTGTGGCGGGGGAAACGGTTCGGCCTGGTGGACACCGCCGGCTACCTGCAGGACGCCACCGGGATCGAGGCGCTCGCTCGTTCGCAGGCCGACCTCGCGATGGTCGAGGCCGACCTCATCCTGCTGGTCGTCGACGCCCAGAGCGGCGTCACCGAAGCCGACGCAGCCCTGGCGCGGAGGCTTCGCCGCGCCGACGTGCCGGTCCTGGTGGTCGCCAACAAGGTCGACGGCGAAGCGGACGAGTCCGACGCCACGGCCTTCCACGCGCTCGGCCTCGGGGAGCCGTTCGCGGTCTCGGGTCTGCATGGACGCGCGTCCGGCGATCTGCTGGACCGGATCGCCGCGCTGCTTCCCGATGCGCCCCGAGCGGACGATGACCCAACCCTCGAGCCGAGCTTCGCCCTGGTGGGCCGGCCCAACGTGGGCAAGTCGAGCCTGTTCAACCGTCTCGTCGGGCAGCAGCGGTCCGTGGTGTTCGAGGAAGCGGGCACCACCCGGGACTCCGTCGATGCGGTCGTCGAGTGGCCCGATGGCCCCGTCCGCTTCGTGGACACGGCGGGCATGCGCCGCCGGGTGAAGGTGAAGGGCGTCGAGTACTACAGCTTCGTTCGCGCGACCGAAGCGATCGAACGCGCACAGGTGGCGGCCCTCGTGATCGACGCCCAGGAGGGATTCACCGGCGAGGACAAGAAGATCGCGAACCGGATCATCGACGCGGGCCGGGCATTCGTCCTGGTGGCGAACAAGTGGGATCTGGTCGAGCACAAGGATGACCACTATGGGATCCTCCGCGAGACCGTGATCCCGTTCGCCAACGCGACGGTGATGCGGACGTCCGCCGAGACGGGTCGCGGGGTGCACCGGTTGCCTCCCGTGCTGCTGGACCTCCACCGACGCTGGACGTCGAGGGCGCCGACCGCGAAGGTCAACGACGTGATCCAGCAGGCGCAGCGCGAACGACCCACGCCGCGGGTCGCCGGGAACCTCCACTACGCCACGCAGGTGTCGACGGGCCCGCCTTCGTTCGTTTTGTTCGGGGGCGCGAACGAACCGGACCCTTCCTATCGGCGGTACCTCGAGAACCGGCTTCGCCGCACGTTCGAGCTCGACGGGATCCCCGTCAGGCTTCGGTTCCGGCCGAGGAGGAAGAACGGGCGTGGCCGCCGCGCGTAGCGCGAACTACCGTCTCGGCGCGGGCCGCGAGGGGCAGGTACAATCAGCGCTTCGGGCCGTGGCGCAGCTTGGTTAGCGCGTCTGTCTGGGGGACAGAAGGTCGCCGGTTCAAATCCGGCCGGCCCGACCGATGAAAGGGCCGACGGATCAGACGGCCTCGCCGCAGCCCGGATCGTCCGCGATCCTCACGGTTCCGAACCTGATCTCGGCGGTCCGGATCGCGATGATCCCCGTGTTCTCCATCCTGATCGTCGACCGCGACACCACAGAGGCCGGCATCGTCCTGTTCGTGATCGTCGTGGCGACCGACTGGGTCGACGGCACCATCGCGCGGCGGACGGGGCAGGTCTCGGAGCTCGGCAAGGTCCTGGACCCCGTGGCCGACAGGCTCGCGATCGCCGCCGGCCTGATCGCCCTGATGGTGCGCGGAGTGTTCCCGGTGTGGGCGGGAGCATCGATCCTGGCGCGCGACATCGCGGTCCTGGCGGTCGGAGCGGTTGCGTTGATGCGGACGCACACACGCCTTGACGTCCGGTACCTCGGCAAGGTCGCCACGTTTTGTCTGATGATCGCGGTGCCATCGATCTCGTGGGGGAACCTCGGGTTGCCTCCCACCGGCCTCGCCTTGGTCGTGGGCTGGATCTCGTTCGCGGTCGGCATCGTCGAGTACTACATCGCGGCGGCGGTGTACGCGGGCGATCTTCGGCGCGCGAGCTCCGGCAGTTGAGGCGGTATCGTTCCGGCGGTGGCGCCGGAACGGCGCCGGCATGGAGGGAGGAGAGGTGGAGTTCCCTGACGACCTTCGATACACGAGGGAGCACGAGTGGGCGCGCGCGGACGGGATGCGGGTACGCATCGGCATCACCGACTTCGCCCAAGACGCGCTCGGTGACGTCGTCTACGTCGATCTCCCCGAGATCGGCGCCCACGTCACGGCGGACCAGCCCTTCGGTGAGGTCGAGTCCACCAAGTCAGTCTCCGACGTCTTCAGCCCAGTCTCGGGCACGATCGCCGAACGCAATCCCCTGGTCGATGAACGGCCGGAGCTCGTGAACGAGCAGCCGTACGGCGACGGCTGGCTCGTCGTGATCGAGGTGAAAGACGCCGGGCAGGTGGAGGGACTCCTCGACGCCGACGCCTACCAGGCCTTCCTGCGGGAGAGCGACTCCTAGGCCCCGCGGGCCCGCGCGATCCTCGTCTCGCGTTCCGGCGATGGTCGAGGCTTGCACACACCGGTCGAGTGCGGGTCGAGCCTGACCCCGCGTAAGGGTCGAGGGTTGACCATTCGTGCGGTTGATGGTCTGCCTGTGCTGCGATAACGTCCACTGGCCGTCGACCGTCAGGGTCATACACTGGACCTGGACGCTCGCGCAGAGACCGACCGCCATGAGGACCTGACGTTGTTCTGCACCCGCTGTGGACATCCCAACAGAGACGATGCGCGCTTCTGCGCGGAATGTGGCGCTTCACTCCAAGGGGACCCTACGGTGTCGCTCACCCCGGTCGAGCCCGACGATGAGGCGCACGATGAGTTCCCGTTCCCTCACGATGAGCTGGCGCCCGGGCAGGCTCTGCTTCTCGTCAAGCGTGGGCCCAACGCGGGGTCGACGTTCCTGCTCGAAAGTGGCTCCACCGCCGTGGGGCGCGACACGGAGAGTGCGGTGTTCCTCGACGACGTCACGGTGTCGCGGAGGCACGCGACGGTCGAGCGACGAGAGGGCGACGGATGGTTCGTGCGGGACGTGGGCAGCCTCAACGGGACCTACGTCAACGGTGAGCAGGTCGACGAGACGAAGCTGGCATCCGGTGACGAGGTCCAGATCGGCAAGTTCAAGCTGACGTTCTTTTCGGCAGGGGAGTGATGGAGCAGATGGCGGGTACCCGCAACTATCAGTCGATCGGCGAGGTCCTGGTGTCGGTCAAGACGGAGTTCCCGGACATCACGATCTCCAAGATCCGTTTCCTGGAGGCCGAGGGACTGATCGAGCCGAACGCACGCCGTCGGGCTACCGCAAGTTCTACGTCGACGACGTCGATCGGTTGAAGTCGATCCTGCGGATGCAGCGCGACGAGTACCTCCCGCTGAAGGTCATCAAGGAGCGTCTGCTGAAGCAGGACGCCGCCGAGGAGGCCGGCGAACCGCTCGAGGGTGAGGTGATCCCCGACGCCGATCCCGGCGAGGACGACACCGCGACCACCGCGTCCGAGATCGCGGACGCGCCCACCGGGCTGCAGATGTCGATCGAGGAGATGTCGGCGGCCACCGGGGTCGAGCGTGATCGCATCAAGGAGCTGGAATCGTTCGGGATCGTCTGTTCCCATGGCCCCGACGGAGCGAAGTACTACGACGGCGACGACTACATCATCCTGTCGATCGTGAAGGACTTCTTCCGCTTCGGGATCGAGCCGCGTCACCTCACGATGTACAAGCACTTCGCCGACCGGGAGACGTCGTTCTTCGAGGCCCTCGTGGCCCCTACCCTCCGGCAGAAGAATCCGGACGCTCGTCGGGCGGCGGCTCAGACCCTCACCGACCTGTCGGTCACCTCCCGCAAGTTCAAGCAGGCGCTCCTGCGCACGAACCTGCGCAACGACCTGCAGAGCGCGTGAGGTCAACCCGCACCGGCGCCCTCGCGGCGATCCTCGCGGCGACTCTGGCGCTCCCGTCCCTGTTCGGGCTCGCGGCCGCCGCGCCGTCCGGACCCCCGCCGACCCCCGTCCCTCCGAACGGGTCGCCCTCCCCGTTCCCGCAGGTCCTCCACACCCCGGCCGTTCCCACGGAGACGCCGTCGCTCGACGTCCCGGTCGCCGTGCTGGCCGAGCTGGAGGGGAGCCGGATGATGTTCGCCAAGGGGCCGCAGGCACGCCGGCCCATCGCGAGCCTCACGAAGATCATGACCGCGTTGCTCGTCCTGGAACGCACCGACCTGGACGGAGGGTCGTCATCACCCCCGCGGCGGTCTTCGCGCGCGAGGACTACGGTGCAACCTCGGCGCTGGGCCTTCGGGCAGGGGAACGACGAACCGTCCGTGAGTTGCTGTACGGCCTCATGCTCCAGTCGTCGAACGATGCCGCCGTCGCCCTGGCCATCCACGTCTCTGGATCCGAGCAGGCATTCGTCGGGCTGATGAACCGGCGCGCGCAGCGCATCGGCATGAAGGACACGGTCTACTTCTCCCCGAACGGGCTCGATGACCGAGGGCGTTCCACGGCCATCGATCAGCTGCAGCTAGTCCGCGCCGCGTACGACACACCGGGCTTCGCGCCCGTGGTGGCGACGAAGTTCCGGACGATCCCTGCGCCGAAGGGCTCGAAGCCACGCAAGATCCAGAACCGGAACGCGCTGTTGTGGCTCTACCCGGGCACACTCGGCGTGAAGACGGGCTTCACGGCGGGCGCCGGGTACTGCCTGATCGCGGTCGCCGAGCGCGGCGGGAGACGCACCGTGGCGGTGATCCTGGGCTCGCCGAACGAACCCTTCTCCGAGGCCGCCACGCTCTTCGACTACGGGTTCAGCGCCTTCCAGACGCACACGTTCCTCGAGGCGGGCCAGGAGATGGGGATCGTCCCGATCCGGGGCGGCGCCGTGCCCGTGGCTGCCGGCCGGGAGCTGGCCGGTCTCATCCCCGTCGACGCCGTGGAGAGAGCGAAGCGGCGGATCGTCATCTCGCCGAACGCGGTCTTCCCGCCGGTGGCTGGGGAGCGGGTCGGCACGATCAAGGTGACGATCCCCGGCCTCACGGTGGGCGCTGTGCCCGCGGTCGTCGCGGAGGTGCCGGCGCCTCCGCCCGCCGGCGACGCCCCCTGGTGGGCGCGGGCCGCCGGTGCGGTTTCCGGCGGCGTGGCCGACGCGCTCGGGGGCTTCTTCGGCTGAGTTCGGCGAGTGGTCGGCCTTCCGAGCGTTCGCGAGAGGCCTGCTAGGCTCGCGCCGATGTCGGAGGTCGCGAGCGTCCTGTTCGGCCGAGAAGACGTTCGCCGTCGGGTCACAGAGCTCGGCCGCGCGATCGCCGGGGACTACGAGGGGCGTGCGCCCGTGTTCATCACGGTGCTCAAGGGCGGCGCGATGTTCCTGGCCGACCTCATGCGCGCCGTCGACCTGCCGGTCGAGGTCTACTTCCTTTCGATCAGCCGCTACGGCGGCGCCGACGAGTCGATGGGGCGTGTGCGGATCCTGCTCGACATCGACGCCGACCTCGCCGGGAGGGACATCGTGCTGGTCGAAGACATCGTCGACACCGGGCTGACCCTCCGATACCTCATGCGCGTGCTCAAGGCGCGAGGGCCGGCGTCTCTCGAGGTCTGCACCCTGCTCGACAAGTCGGCGCGTCGCATCGTTCCACTGTCTCCCCGCTACGTGGGGTTCGAATGCCCCGACCGGTTCGTCGTGGGATACGGGCTCGACTTCGCCGAGCGCTACCGCAACCTCCCCGACATCCTCCAGGTCGATGACCTGGAGGCGCTAAAGGCAGACGCCGAGATCCTGGCGCCGTTGCTCTCGACCGTGTGAGGTCGGGCCCCTGCGCCTCGGAGGTTGCCCGTGGTAGGGAGCGCCGTTACGCTCGATGAACGATGATCGAGATGGAGCTCACAGGCGTGCGCGTCGAGTTGCCGTCGAACCAGCCGATCGTTCTGCTCCGTGAGCGGGAAGGCGAGCGCTATCTGCCCATCTGGATCGGAGCGGCCGAGGCCGCGGCGATCGCCCTGTCGCTGCAGGGGGTCGTGACGCCACGACCCATGACGCACGACCTGCTGAAGACCATCCTGGAAGACCTCACGGTGGAGGTACGGCGCATCGTCGTCACCGAGCTCCGTGACTCCACCTTCTACGCCACGATCGAGCTGAACCGTCAGGGCCAGGACCTCGAGGTGTCCTCGAGACCGTCGGACGCGATCGCGCTCGCCGTGCGGATGTCGGTCCCGATCTTCGCGAGCGAGGACGTGCTCACCGAGGCCTCGATCCTGATCCCGGGAGACGAGGAGGAAGAGGTCGAGAAGTTCCGAGAGTTCCTCGACGAGGTCTCGCCGGAGGACTTCGACACCTAGGCGACCGGTGCGCGACACGAGGGGCGGGCGACCGAGCGACCCCCTCGTCCGCTCGTCCGCCCGCCGACCTCGCGTGGCCCGCCGCTCGGGCGGGCTACGTGCAGAAGAAGACCGTGACCCAGAGCCTGCCGTTCACCATCGCCGCCCCCACGGCCACCCGGTCGAACCCTCTGTCGAGGATGTGCGCCCGATGTCCCGCGCTGCCCATGAACGCCTTCTGGAGGTCGGGGACGTCCCCGGTCGTCCACCCGACGTTCTCGCCCCAGGAGTAGCACCGGGCGTCGTAGCGGACCGGTCCGTGCGTGTGCCAGAGGCGCTCGTCACGCGCCATCGCGTAGCTGTGCCTCTCCGCGATCCTGCGACATGCGGTGCGCGCGGTCGACGCGACCGATCCCGTGGTGGATCCGGCTCTCGTTGGTCGCGCGGTAGAGCTGCCATCCGTAGTTCGGTGTGCCGGCGCTCGCGGCGGAGGGGGAGAGGGCGAAGGCGAGGGCCACGGCCATGATCGCCACGACCTTCGAGAAGACCTTCCTGCCTGCGTGCATCGCGTCTGTCGCTCCGGAGGAAACGTGGTTCGTGGTGGCTTTCCCCGGTCATCGGTCCAGGCCTCCGAGAACTTGAGCACGAGGCCGCCGAAGCTGGGCGAGCGCCGTTGACAGGCCCCGACCAGGGTCCTACGCTGCCGAAACACATCGGCGTGATTACGGAGTTGTCATGAGCGAACAGGGATATCGTGCGCCCGAGGCCAAGCGCATCGCGGGCATCACCTACCGCCAGCTCGACTACTGGACCCGCACGGGGCTGGTCACTCCGTCGGTCAAGGACGCCCACGGATCGGGCTCCCAACGCCTCTACTCCTTCCAGGATCTGGCCACGCTGCGGATCATCAAGAAGCTCCTCGACACGGGCGTGTCGTTGCAGCGGGTCCGCAAGGCGGTCGAGCACCTGCGCGCCATGAAGCGGTCGCCCCAAGGGGTCACGCTCATGTCCGACGGCAGCGGGATCTACGAGGCGCATTCGCCCGAGGCAGTCGTCGACCTGCTGAAGAACGGACAGGGCGTGTTCGCGATCTCCCTCGACGCGGTGTACAGCGATCTCGAGGACAGCGTGGGCGCCGCGCCGCGGGCGCGCAGCCGCCGAAGCGCCTCCGGAGGGTCGTGAGCGCCCCCGCTTCCGCCGACGTCTCGTCCCTCAAGAGCGCCACGACCCCCTTCGCCCACGCCTCCGAGCGCCAGTTCGCGCAGCTGCTGGACTTCTACGGGATCGACTGGGACTACGAGCCCACGTCTTTCGACATCGAGTGGGACAAGGAAGGACGGGTGACCCAACGGTTCACCCCGGACTTCTACCTTCCCGAGTTCGACCTCTACATCGAGATCACGACGCTCAACCAGAAGCTCGTCACCAAGAAGAACCGGAAGGTGCGGCGTCTGCGCGAGCGCTACCCCGAGATCACGTGCAAGATCTTCTACCAGCGCGACTACCTGTCCCTGGTGACCAAGTACGGTCTCCAGGACGCGCGCGACGCCCACCGGCCGTAAGGCTCGTCGCTCCGTACACTCCTGAGACGTGAGGTTCGCCCCGCACACCGACGACGAGATCCGCGAGATGCTGGCGACGATCGACCGGGCCTCGCTCGCCGAGCTCTTCGCACAGATCCCCGAGAACGTCCGGCTGGACGGGAGCCTCGACATCCCCAACGGGCTGTCGGAGATGGAGCTGGTCGCCGACATGCGTGCGCTGGCCTCCCGCAACCGCCACGCCGACGAGCTGGTCTGCTTCGCGGGAGGGGGGGCCTACGACCACTACGTGCCCTCGGTCGTGTGGGCGCTCGCGGGGCGCTCGGAGTTCTACACCTCCTACACGCCCTACCAGCCGGAGCTCTCGCAGGGCGTGCTGCAGGTCCTCTTCGAATATCAGTCCATGATCTGCGAGCTCACGGGGATGGAGGTCTCCAACGCCTCCCTCTACGACGGGCCGACCGCGCTCGCCGAAGCCGTCCACATGACGATCGGCGGCCAGAGGCGGCGAGTGCTGGTCTCCTCGGGCCTCGACGCCCGTGCGCTCGAGGCGCTGAGGACGGCGGGCGGGGGAGCGGGGTACGTGCCCGAGGTCTTCGACGGCTCCCCGGACGTGGGGCCGGACGTGGCCGCCGTGGTCGTGCAGCACCCGAACGTCTACGGGATCCTCGAGCCCGCGCGCGACCTGTTCGCGACCGCCCGCGACGGGGGAGCGCGATCGATCCAGCTGTTCGACCCCCTGTCCCTGGGCGTGCTCGCCCCGCCGGGGGAGCTTGGTGCCGACATCGCGGTCGGGGAAGGCCAAGGCCTGGGCAACCACCTGAACTACGGAGGGCCATACCTCGGCATCATCGCGGCCCGCTTGGACGACGTCCGCAAGCTGCCGGGGCGCATCGTCGGCGAGACCGTCGACGTGGAGGGTCGAACGGGGTACGTCCTCACCCTGCAGGCGCGCGAACAACACATCCGGCGCGAGAAGGCGACCTCGAACATCTGCACGAACCAGACGCTCATGGCGATCGCGGCGACCGTCTACATGGGATGGCTGGGGCGTGAGGGGTTGGCCGAGCTCGGCCGTCAGTGCGCCGCCAGAGCCGCCTATGCGGCAGGCGTGTTGACCGCGATCGACGGCGTCGAGCTCGCGTTCCCCGCGAGGCGTTCTTCAAGGAGTTCACGCTGCGTCTGCCCAGGCCGGCCGGTGCGGTGGTCGACGCGATGGTCGGCCGCGGGTTCCTGGCGGGCGTCCCGATCCAACAGGCGGGGGAGGACGCGCTCGTCGTCGCGGTCACCGAGCGCCGCTCGCGGTCGGAGATCGACGCCTTCGCCGAGGCCATGCGTGAGGTGCTCGCCGCATGAGGGAGGGAGCGCCGATCCGCACGCACGGACCGTCCGCCTCCGGCGGCACGATCAAGGACCGCTCGGTGAAAGGCCGCCGCGCCTCCACGTTCGCGCCGCTGGACGTGCCGGAGGTCGAGATCCCCGCGCGACCAGGCTCGCACCCGAGAGCCCGGGCTGCCCGAGGTGGCCGAGATCGATCTGATCCGCCACTACACGCGCCTGTCGAGCATGAACTACGGCGTCGACACCGGCCCGTATCCCGCTCGGCTCCTGCACCATGAAGTACAACCCGAAGGCCGCCGAGACCGTGGCCGCGCTCCCGGGGTTCCAGCGCCTCCACCCTCTCCAACCCGACGCGAGCGTGCAGGGGACCCTGGAGCTGCTCTGGAGGCTCGAGCGGGCGCTGTGCGCGATCACCGGGATGGCCCGGGCGACGCTGCAGCCGCCGGCGGGCGCGTGCGGCGAGATGACCGGCCTGCTGATCATGCGCGCGTATCACCGAGATCGCGGCCGGGAAGATGCCGGCGGCGATCGCACGAAGGTGCTGATCCCGGACGCCGCGCACGGAACGAACCCCGCCAGCGTACGCCTCGCGGGATTCGAGGCGGTCTCGGTGCCCTCGGACGACCGGGGCCTCGTCGACGTCGACGCGCTCGCCGGGCTCGTCGACGAGCGTGTCGCCGGCCTGATGCTCACGAACCCGAACACGCTCGGCCTCTTCGAGGAACGGATCGAGCAGATCACGGCGATGCTCCACGAGGCGGGCGCGTTGGTCTACTACGACGGCGCGAACCTCAACGCGATCCTCGGCCGGTGCCGGCCGGGCGACATGGGGTTCGACATCGTGCACATCAACACGCATAAGACGTTCGCGACGCCCCACGGCGGGGGAGGGCCGGGCGCGGGGCCCGTGGGCGTGACCGGGCGCCTCGCCGACTTCCTGCCCGTCCCCGATCGTGGCCCGCGACGACGGACGGTTCGTTCCGTTGGGATCGCGACCGCCCGAAGTCCATCGGTCGCCTGCACGGGTTCAACGGCAACATCGCCGTGCTGGTGCGGGCGTACGCGTACGTGTTCCTCCACGGCGCGGACGGCCTGAAGGAGGTCAGTGAGCTGGCGTCGTTGAACGCCAACTACCTCGCGGCGCTGCTCGGGGACGATTTCCCTCTGGCCTTCCCCCAGTCACCGCCGATGCACGAGTTCGTCGCGACCGCCGCCCCGCTGGAGAAGGAGACCGGGATCCGGGCGATGGACGTCGCCAAACGGGTCATCGACCTCGGCTACCACCCCTCGACCGTCTACTTCCCGCTCGTCGTCGACGAGGCCATGATGGTGGAACCGACAGAGACCGAGTCGAAGGAGACGCTCGACGGCCTCGCCGCCGCGTTCCGAAGGGCCGCCGACGAGGCTCGCACCGACCCCGACCTGCTTCACGAGGCTCCCGTCAGCACGCCGGTTCGCCGCCTCGACGAGGCCCGTGCCGCCCGGCAGCTGAAGCTGACCTGGTCGGCGCCGAGCCCTCCCGACTGACCTCGCACCGGTAGCGCCAGAGCGAGGGCCGGGAGCCGCCGAGAGGGGGGATGGGGCCGTTCTTCCCAAGGTTACATAATGTCCATTATGGGGGATGCCCCAGTCAGCCTCGATCGGGGCCGGAGAGCTCGGCGATCCCGCGGAGCCGTCGTTCCACACCCCACACCGCGACGAGCCACAGCGCCTCGACCACGATCCGGCGGGAGATCTTCGAATGGCCGTGTTCGCGCTCACGGAACGTGATCGGAACCTCGCCGAGGCGGTAGCCGAGATCTTCCGATCGCATCACCAGCTCGATCTGGAACCCGTAGCCGTCGGATGAGAAGGGCTTCGCGACCAGGTCCTCCAGGAGGCCGCGCCGATACGCCCTGTAGCCGCTCGTGGCATCGTGGACCGGCACGCCCAGCATGAAGCGCGCGTAGGCGTTGCCCGCGCGCGACAGGGCCACGCGGGAGCGACCCCAGTTCGTGACCGAACCACCGGGGACGTACCGGCTGCCCACCACGAGGTCCTTCCCGGAGGCGGCCGCCTGCAGGAGACTCGGGAGCTCGGCCGGATCGTGGGACAGGTCGGAGTCCATCTCCACGACGAGGTCATACCCCTCCTGCAGGCCGAGCCGGAAGCCCTCGAGGTAGGCGCCCGCAAGCCCCGATCTCCTCGGACGCTCGCGAAGACGGATCCGTGGCTCTTCCTCGGCCATCGCCGCAACGACGCGCCCGGTGCCGTCCGGAGACGAGTCGTCCACGACGAGCACGTCGACCTGATGCGACGATCCCAACACGCCGGCCAGGACCCGTTCGATCGTGGCGCGTTCGTCGTAGGTGGGCAGGATCACCAGGGTCCGGAAGCCGGGGGGCAGCGGCTCGGGAACCGGCCGCGCGCGATCGCGCCGGCGTGGGAGCGCGAAGAGCACCCCGACCGCCACCAACAGGAGCCAGGGGAACGCGTCGCCCAGCCGGACGTACCACGTGCGAGCGTCGGAGGACCGGATGGTCTCGCGGAGGATACCGGGGCGGAACAGTCCTTCCGACGCCACGATCCGACCCGAGGGATCGACGAACGCGCTGATCCCCGAGACGGCCCCGTTGACGATCCAGCGTCCCGTCTCCACCGCGCGGAGCTGGCTCATCTGCAGGTGCTGCGCGCTGGCGGCGGTGGTCCCGTACGACGCGTTGTTGACCGTCACGACCAGGAATCCCGCTCCGTCGCGAACCATCTCGCGCGGGATCCCGGGGAAGGAGTTCTCGAAGCAGATCGGCGTGCCGAACCGTGGGAGGGCATCGACGGAGACGGTGCGGACCTCCTCGCCCGTCGCGCGGTCCACCGGGACCTGATCGATGGCGTCGATGAAGGACAGCCGGGACCGGAACGGCACGTATTCGCCGAACGGCACCAGATGGACCTTGTCGTATCGATCGACCTGGCGCCCGTCGCCGTCGAGGACGATCACGCTTGTGTATTCCCTGCCGTCGGCATCGCGGAGGACGGCGCCGATCACGGTGGGCGCGCCCACGGTGGCGACGGCCTCCTGCACGGCCGCCGTCACCTGCGGGTCGGCCGCCGCATCGCGATCGAGCGAACCCTCGCCCCACACCACCAGGTCGGGAGGATCGCCGCTCAGCGGCCCGTGCTGGGCGATGTTGAGGGCGGCGACCGCGGCATCCTCCTCCCCCGCCGAGAACCCGTCGCGGGCGAGGCGAACGTCCACCTGGACGGCGGCCACGTCGACCGGTTCGCCGCCGGCCACCGGGAACGGGATCGCCAGCGGCGCCACCAGCAGGACGACGGCGATGACGAACGGCGAGCGAGAGGTGACGGCGCGCCCGATCGATGACCAACTGCTCGGCGATCAGCGCGTTCACCGCCGCCACGACGAACGTCACGCCCCAGACGCCCACCACGGTCGCGAGCCGCACGGTCACCCGGTTGTCGGCCTGAGACACCCCCAGGCTCCCCCATCCGAAGCCCCCCAGCGGCCACGCCGTGCGTATCCACTCGAGCACCACCCAGAGTGAAGCGGCGCCGAGGGCGTTGACGACCGGACGCCCCGAGCGCCTGATCATGGGCAGGACCAGCCCGAACACCGCGACGAACGATGCCTGGACGAGCGCGAGCGCGACCCACGCCAGGGCCCCGAACAGGAAGATCCAGTACAAGGTGGCGCCGAAGAACCCCAGCCCGAACGCCAGGCCGAGCGCGAACCCCCGCCCGGGTCCCGAGCTCGTCAGCAGCCAGACCAGGGGGACGATCGAGACGAACGCGAGAGGCCACACTCCCGCCGGCGGGAACGCCAGCGACAGGCCCAGGCCCGCTCCCAGGGAGATGAGGACGGCGATCGAGAACCGGGGACGCGCCGTCAGGCGCAGTCGCGGCACAGCATCTTCTTCTTGTCCGCCAGCTGACCCCTGTGCTTCACCAGGAAGCATCGTTTGCAGACGAACTCGGTCTCCTGGATGGGGACCACGCGGGTCTCGGCCGGGTCGGCCGCGAGCTTCTCGTCGCGGGTCATCGTCAGGAGGACCTCTTCTTCGTCGGGAGCGTCGGCCTCATCGGCCGCGGCCTCCTGCTTGACGATGAGCTCCTGGATCGACTCGACGTCCCCGCCGGTCGCGGGATCGGGAGGCACCGTGGCGTCGGCCAGGTCGGCCTCGCTCGGCTCGGCCTCCTCCGTCTCCTCGGCCTCTTCGTCTTCGACGGGCTCTTCCACGTCGTTCATGGTGTCGTTCATCACATCCTCGCCGGGTTCACAGCACGTTCGATGCGCGCGGATTGTACTGCCACTGGATGCAGGTGCAACCGCAACGCCCGCCAGAACACCCCGGGCGCGGGTTCCATTCCCGATCCAGCTCCCTGCCGAAGACAGATGAGGACCCAAGAGACCTTTGGGGCCGCGACGCCGGGGCATCGCGTTCTCTACTCAGCCTCTTGGGTCCTGCGTGCGCCGCCGCCGGGGCGGTGGCGCGGTCGAACGGTAGATCGACGATCGCGGTCCGGTCAACCTCGTGGGGCCAGAAAGAGTGACAAGGGGCAGCTCACGCGGCGAAGACCTCGCGGCCGAGGGACACGGTGAGCATCGGCCGGAGGTCCTCGACCGTTGCCGCCTCGAACGGATCGTCGGGATAGGCGGCGAAGTCGGCGTGCATCCCGGGCGTCAGGGTGCCCTTCTTCTCCTCCTGGTGCCCGACCCTGGCCGACCCGATCGTGTGCAGCCTGATCGCGGCGCGCCGGGAAAGGCGTTGCGTCGGCGAATGGTGGGACTCGAGCGCGTGGATCGTGAGCATGGGGTCGAGCGGCGTGACGGGGGCGTCGGACCCCACGCCCACCTCGATGCCCCGTTCGATCATCGTCCGGAACGGGTTCATCGTCTCGGCGCGTTCCCAGCCCAGGCCCTGCTCGTACAGGGCATCCCGCCGGCCCCACAGCAGGTCGAACGTCGGTTGCACCGACGCGGCGAGGCCCAGCGTCGCCGCCCGTTCGACGTGTTCGGCAGAGACCATCTCGAGATGCTCGATGCGATGCCGGCGAGCTCGGAAGTGCCTCCGCTCGCGAGAGTCGAGGGCCTGATAAACCCGTTCCCAGGCCCCGAGCACCTGCTCGATCGCGCGATCGCCGATCGCGTGCACACCCACCTGGAGCCCCGCGGCATGGCCGCCGTGGAAGAACTCGGCGAGCGTGTCGCCGGCGTAGTTGGGGACCCCATCGCCGACGCCGTCGTCGTAGGGAGCGAACAGGGCAGCGGTCCGGGCTCCGATCGAACCGTCGACGGGCAGGTCTCCACCGACGGCCGCCATGCCGTGGGCGATCGCCAGCGACAGGTCGGTCGTCGCCACGATCGGCATGGCGTCGACGGGGAGCCTCGCGCGGTGCGCCAGGAACACCTCCAGGTCGCGCGGGCCGTTCCAGTGCGGCATCGCCATCTGGTGGACGGTCGTGATCCCGCGCGACGCGGCCTGGGCGGCCGCCTTGAGCTGGAGCTCCTGCAGTTGGTGAGCCGAGAGGGTGCCCAGGATCCAGCGTCCCGTTTCGTCGCTGGCCCGCAGGGTGAGACGGCCCGTCGGTGCGCCCGAGGCATCCCTGTGGAGGCCGTCGGCCTCCTCGATGCCGGCGCCGCGGACCGCGGCGGTGTTCGCCAACGCCGTGTGGCCGTCGGCCCTTCGGATCATCAACGGCCGGTCGGTGACCGCGTCGAGTTCGGCGAGCGTGGGCACTGCGGGATCGTCCCAGCGTGACTCGTCGTAGCCCTGGAGGTAGATCGGCCTCGTCGGCGGCCTGGGCCAGGGCCCGCGCCCGCGCGATCGAGAGCAGCTCCTTCGCCGAGCGCGCCTGTTCGACGTCGCCGTTCGCCAACGCGATGCCGTGCGGGGCGAGATGCACGTGCGTGTCGATGAACCCGGGCACGATGGTCGCACCTGGCAGCTCGACGATCCGATCCGCCCGGGGAGGGTCGCCCGAACCCACCCTCTGCACGTGGCGGTCATCGACGAGCAGCCACTCCCCCGTCTCCGGATCGGCCTGTGTGTGGATGCGCGTGGCGCGATAGAGGGTCTTCACGGCCGGCGCATCATTTCATGGCCGAGGCGAGAGGCGGGAGAGCCCGGCCCCCGCAGGAGCAGATCGCACGCATGTCCACGATCCGCGATGACGCGGGTCTTCGTCTCGTGCCCCTCCATGCCCATCTGCCGCAGCGCCGCATGGAACCGATCGCGCGCGCGGGAGGCCGTGGCCCGGTCGGGAGCGAACACCGCGACGTCGTCGACCCATCGAAGGTAGGGAGCCCCCAGCCCGGCGAGCTCACGGTCCACGCGGGCCAACACGGCGTTCGCGATGACCGCGGAGGCGTCCGGCCCGACGGGCAGCCCATGCAGGCCCCGCCTTTGGAACCGACGCAGCAGCTCCCCGATCCGCTCGACGTCGCCGCGCGAGGTCCCGATGGCGGCGAGCCGCTCCTCGACCACGGCCGGCTCGATCGAGGCGTAGCACCTGCGGACGTCCGCGATCAGGACCGCCCCGGGCCTCGTCGAGGCTCGCGCGATCGCCGCCCGGAACCGCGCTCGCGCCGGCCTCCACTCCTCCAGAACGAGGGAAGGCCCGGTCAGGCGGGCGCGGTTCGCCACGACACCGGGACCCAACGAGCGCTCGACCACCGGCGTCACGCGAGCCACGGCCCGCGAGTAGGCGTCGGCATCGATCGCGTCGAGATGCGCGATGCATCCGAGGGTCGCCGCAGGGACGGGGAACGGCCTCCACCCGGATGGGTGCGTCGGCGGGGCGAAGCCCTCGTCGGCCAGGAACGCGACGAGGACCGTCGGCGGCGCTCGGATGCACGCTCCCCCCTGGACGAGCTCGGCGGGTTCCGGAGGGAGGCCGGTCAGCCCGATGGAAGGGTTCTACCCGCCGTCGCCCGATCCCGCAATCGGCCGGAGGAGCGCGGTTCCGTCCCCCGGAACGACCGTCTCGGGGCGGCGACGGCCGACACCGCCACCTATGATTGGCCCGTGCCGGACGAGCGCGACCTCGACATCATCGCCGCCCTCCAGGATGACGCCCGCGCCACCTACGCCGACGTGGCCGCCAGGGTGGGCCTCTCGGCCTCTGCCGTGCACGACCGTGTCCGCAAGCTCGAGCAGCAGGGCGCGATCCTGGGGTATTCGGCTGTCGTCGATCCGCAGGCGCTGGGCCTGTTCGTCACCGCCCTCATCGCCGCCACGCCGTTGGATCCCACCGAGCCCGACGACCTGCCCGAGCGCGTGGCGGAGTTCCCCGAGGTCCAGGACTGCTACAGCGTCGCCGGAGAGGCCAGCTACGTCCTGAAGGTTCGAACCCGAACCACGTCGGACCTCGAAGACCTCATCAGGCGGCTGCGCGAGAAGGGGAACGTCGCCACGCGTACGACGATCGCCCTGTCGATCCCCTTCGAGGGGCGGCCTCTGCGCACCTGAGCGCCCCATTTCCCCCGGAAGAGCGGATAATGGGGCCACCCGAAACGTGCCAGCCCGCCGTCGGCCAGTCGACACCGGAGCCAAGGATGACACCACCTCGATCCGAACCCGCCAAGGCGCTCAGTGCCCCGCCCAGCCGCCCGAAGGAATCAGACCGCACCACGCGCAAGCCGGCCCTGTTCTGGGACCGGGTCCGGGTGTTCGTCTTCCTGATGGGAACCTTCTTCCTGCTGACGTGGGGCAGTATGTCGGTGAACGAGGCGGGCTTCACCGAGACCCTCCGATCGCAGGTGCGGAACCGGTGGTGGATCCTCGTGCTCGCCGCGTTCGAGGTCCTGCGCCAGGTGAACTACGTCTTCCTGGAGCACAGCCCTCGCTACTTCGCCTTCTGGACCCGGCTGTGGAAGCGCCCCGACCGCAAGCCGATCCTCAGCCCGTGGACCCGCTACCGGTTGGGGCGCCTGATGAAGCTGCTGATCTTCCTGTGGGTCCTGGGCATGATCATCGGCGCGTTCATGGTCCGCGGCGACGGCTCGAAGCTCACGCCGATCGAGGCCATCTTCCTGGGTCCCGCACTGCTGGTTCAGGCGCTGCCCCAGATCCTGCAGTTCGTGTTCATCATCTCGCTGGGGGTGCTGCAGTTCGTCGCGATCTTCTGGTTCCTGTCCCGCGGCGGCATGGACACGTACATGCCCGACGATATCGAGACGCGTTTCTCCGACGTGAAGGGCCAGGACGCGGTGCTGCACCGGGTGGAGGAGAACATGGTCTTCCTCGACGACCCGGAGTCGATCGAGAGCCGCGGCGGCTACGTCCCGGGGGGCATCCTGCTCTGGGGCCCGCCGGGCACGGGCAAGACCCTCATCGCGCAGGCGGTCGCGGGCGAGACGGCGAAGCCCTTCGTGTTCGTCGAGCCGGGCGCCTTCATCAACATGTTCATGGGCGTCGGGCATCCTCAAGGTCAAGGGCCTCTACCGGAAGCTCCGGAAGCTCGCCACCCGCTACGGCGGGGTCATCGTCTTCTTCGACGAGGCCGACTCGCTCGGGAACCGCGGCAGCTCGCGGTCGGCCGAACGGCGGCTGGGGCAGCGAACGCGAGCCCGGCGGCACCATCCCGTGGGAACCGCATGCAACGGTATCGCCTACCTCGCCCGCAGGCCGCCAGAGCTGTTCTTCGATGCGTCGCCTCGCCCCGCACGTGACCGCGCCCACGCAGGACCAACATCTTCATGGGCGGCATGGGCGGCGGCGGCGATGGGCACGCTGCAGGCGCTGCTGTCCGAGATGGCGGGCCTGAAGAAGCCTCGCGGGTTCATGAACCGGGTCGTGCGGCGGGTGCTGGGGATGAAGCCGAAGCCCCCGCCGAAGTACCGGATCCTCCACATCTTCGCGACCAACCAGCCACAGTCCTCGACGAAGCCATGCTCCGGCCGGGCCGGATCGACCGCATCTACAAGGTCGGATACCCGCAGGTGGAGGGACGCATCGCCACCTTCGACTACTACCTGGCGAAGGTGCGGCACGAGCTGAGCGACGAGCAGGTGGAGCAGCTCGCGACGATCACGCCGTACGCGTCCGGCGCCTCGATCAAGGACATGGTGAACGAGGCCCTCGTGATCGCGATCCGCGACGGCCGCGAGGTCGATCACCTGGACGGACATCATCAAGGCGAAGCAGCTGAAGGAGCACGGGCTCCCCGACGACCACGAGTACATCGAGCGTGAGCGCCACTCGGTGGCGGTCCATGAGGCCTGCCACGCGGTCGTCGCCTACCGCCTGCGCAAGCACGCGCATGATCGACCTCGCCACGATCGAGCGCCGGGGCGATGTCGGCGGGTTCGTCTCCTCGATCCCGCCCGAGGACCAGTTCGTGAATGGCGGTCCGAGCGGGAGATCGACGTGATGACGTTCCTCGCCTCGCTCGCCGGGGAGCGGCTCTTCTTCGACGGCGACCACACGACCGGGGTGGGCGGCGACATGCGGGGAGCCACCGCGATCGCCACCCAGATGCACGCGTTCTACGCGATGGGCGACACCATCGCCGCCCGCTCGGTCACGCTCGGCGCCATGCGCGGTGCCCAGCCCGCCGAAACCGGCACCGACCGCGCCCTGTTCGACACCGAGTTCGGCAAGGGCGTCGAGGCCGGGCTGCAGCCCTCTACGAGCGACCCTGGCGCTCCTCGAAGAGAACCGGCACGAGGTCCTCTGCGTCGCCAACGCCCTGGAGGCGAACCGCACCATCACCGGTGACGACGTCGCCGCCGTGGTGGAGGGGGAAACCGGAACCCTGGTCGACGGCCGTCCCTACCAGGACCCCGTGTTCCGCCAGCAGCTGCTCGACTATCACGAGGCCGCCGTCCAGGCCCACCGGGAGCACGCGAAGGTGGAGGGCGTCCCGATCCCGGTGCCGCCCGCGCTCGCGCTCGCACCGGGGTCCACGGCCACGGCAAGGAGCAGGCGACCTCGCCGCACGAAGCCGGAGACCGACGGCGCGCCGTAGCGGCCCGGCTATCCTGACGCGCCATGCGCCTGTACAACTCGCTGACGCGCGCCGTCGAGGAGGTCCTGCCGACCGACCCCGGCCACGTGACGATCTACACGTGCGGCCCCACCGTGTACCGGTACGCGCACCTCGGGAACCTGCGGACCTTCATGCTGGCCGACCTGATCCGGCGTGCGCTGCAGCTCGAGGGGTTCCGCGTCACGCAGATCATGAACATCACCGACGTGGGACACATGACCGACGAAGCCTCCGCCGAGGCCGTCGACAAGATGCAGCTCGCGATGGAGGACGAGGGCCTGCACCGCTCGAGATCGCGGCGAAGTACACCGAGGCGGTGTTCGCGGACGCCGCGGCGGTCGGCATCGCCCCCGCCGACGCCTACCCGAAGGCCACGGACCATATCCCCGAGATGATCGACCTCACCCAGCCGCTCGTCGACGCCGGCAACGCGTACGTCGTCGACACGGGCTCCGTCTACTTCGACGTCACGAGCTTCGAGGGCTACGGCAAGCTGTCGGGAACACCCTCGACAAGCTCCGCGAAGGGCACCGCGACCTCGAGACCGACCCGCGCAAGCGCCATCCGGCGGACTTCGCCCTATGGAAGGCGGCGGGACCGGGGCGCGCTGATGAGATGGCCCTCGCCGTGGGGCGAGGGGTTCCCGGGCTGGCACGTCGAGTGCTCGGCGATGTCGATGAAGTACCTCGGGGAGCGCTTCGACATCCACACCGGCGGCACCGACCTGCGGTTCCCCCACCACGAGGACGAGATCGCCCAGTCCGAGGGCGCGGTGGGTCACCCGGTCGTGTCCATCTGGGTCCACGGCGGCCACCTCCGGCAGTCGGGCCTGAAGATCTCGAAGTCGACCGGCAACATCGTGCGGCCCCCGACCTCGTCGAGCGCGGCCTCGACCCCCTGGCGTTCCGGTGGCTCACCTTCCAGACCCAGTACCGCGGCGAGATGGACTTCTCGTGGGACGCGATGGAGGCCGCCGACCAACGCGTGAAGCAGCTCCGCAGGCACATGGCCGACTGGGGCCGAGCGGCCGCCGCGCTGGGCGAGCCGGCCCGGCGCTACGACGTGCGCTTCCGCGAGGCTGTCGTCCGAGCGACCTGCACCTGCCGCGGCGCCGTCGTGGTCATGAACGAGGTGGCCGCCCCGACATCAGCCGGATGCCGAGAAGTACGCGCTGCTCTCGTCCTGGGACGAGGTCCTGGGTCTCGACCTGGAGCGCGAGGCCACTCGACGGCTGGGAGCCCAGCCCACGAGATCGCTGGCGATGCGTGGCCGAGCGCGACGAGGCCCGCGCGGCCAAGGACTACGCCGACGAGCGACGCCTCCGCGACGAGCTCATGGCGATGGGGCTCGAGGTCATGGACACCCCCGGGGACGCGGGTCAGACCCCGGTCTGAGCCGATGCCTCGTCCCGCGCGCAGGATCGGATCGCTAGGCCCTAGCTCACGACCTGGAGCTCGCGCGTCGAACGGTTCAGCCGCTCGACCCCGTCGGCGGTCACCGCCACGATGTCCTCGATCCGGACGCCGAACGTCGCCCTCGAGGTAGACCCCGGGCTCGACAGAGAACGTCGATCCCGGCTTCCAGCGTCCACCCGTTGCCCTCGACGATGTAGGGCGGCTCATGCACCTCGAGCCCGATCCCGTGGCCGGTGCGATGGATGAACCGTCTCCCCACCCCGGCCTCCGCGATGATCCGGCGCGCCACACGGTCGATGTCCTGACAGGTCACCCCCGGCCGCACCGCCTCGCACGCGGCTTCCTGGGCTCTGCGCACCGTTTCGTACACGCGCTCGAGGCCACGCGGCGGCTCCCCGACCACGACGGTGCGGGTCGTGTCGCTGAAGTACCCGCCCAGCTCGCCCCCGAAGTCCATCACGACGACGTCTCTGGGCAGGATCGTTCGGCCCGCCGGCTCGTGGTGAGGCGAGGCCGAGTTCGCTCCGCTCGCCACGATCGTGAACTCCGCCCGGCGCGTGGCCGTGCTGCACGAGCAGGCCCGCGAGATCGTCCGCGACCTCCTCCTCACGCCTGCCCACGAACGTCGCGGTGCAGATCTGCCGGAAGGTCTCGTCGGCCCCGCGGGCGGCCCGCCGGAGCGCGGCGAGCTCCTCCTGGTCCTTCACGGCGCGCAGCCTGCCGATCACGCCGCGACGCGGGCGCGAACCCGACCTGGGGCACCGCCTCCTGGAGGCCGAGCACATGGGATGCCCACAGTCCGATCGCCGACCGCGATCCTGCCCGCGTCGCGGCAACAGCTTCGCCGCTTCCTCGTAGGGGTCCTCGCCGTCGAGCCACCCCCGAGATCGAGCGGCCGCCCCGGCAGAGGATCCGCGGCGAGTGACCGTTCGAGCTCGGGAACCAACATGACGGGAGCCGTCCGGGCCGCAGCACCAGGAGCGTCGGGCGCTCCATGGCCATCGGGTCGTAGCCCGTCAGGTAGGCGAGGTCGGGGCTGGGCGCCACGATCAGGGCCTGGAACCCTTGGGCTCCCGCGCTCCTCGGTCAGCTCGCCGCATCCGCTCGGCCAGGCGGGGCTTCATGCGTGCTCCTCGTTCCGGATCCCGGCTCACAGCTTGAACCGGATCTGTTGGGCGACGATCTGGAACGTGGCCGGCGTCGTGCCGACAGCCGCCCGTCCGCGACGACGGCGAGCGGCCGGTCGGCGTCGATCGCGAACCGGATCTTCGCGCGAAGCTCCTGGATGCCGGGGTCGGGCACGTGGTCGCCGTGCCGCATGATCCGTGGCATCAGGGTGTAGGCGTCGGACTTGTGGCCGGTGAAGACCAGCGCATCCAGGACCCCGTCGCCGGGCCACGACCTGGGCGACAGTCGCAGGCCCCCGGGACCGTGAACTGCGCGTTGCCCACGATCACCTGGAACGCCTCGCCTTCCCACGACTTCATGTCGTGAGCGATCGTGAGCGATGCCTGCGCGCGCCCGGACGTACCCGCTCCAGAATCCCCCGGAACGATCGGCCGCGCTCGCCGAGCCAGCGCGGCATGCGTTGGCGGCGGAGCTCGACCCTGGCGGCGAGGCCCATCAGCGCCAGGTTGGCCGCGTACCGCGATCACCGTGCCCTCGCGGGTCTGACAGGTGATCTTCATCACGTCGAAGGGGTAGGTGTTCTCCCCGTGAGCCTCCTGACCGCCCCCTCGACGTCCTCGGGCAGGTTGAAGCTCCGCACGAGGTCGTTCGCCGAGCTCGCGGCCACCACGCCGAGCACCGCCTCGGGCACGATCGCCGACCCGTCGCGGAACATCCCGTTCACGACGTCCTGGACGGTTCCGTCCTCGCCCACCGCCACCAGGAACCGGGCGCCCCCGTCGAGCGCCGCCGTCGCCAGCGACGACCCCTCGCCGGGCCGCTCCGCCACCGACAGCCGGTAGTCGAGCCGCTGCCCCGCGAGCGCGCGTTCGAGCGCAGGCAGCTGGCGCTGCGGACGCGCCCGTCGCCGTCGGACGGGTTGGCGATGACGGCGAGCGTTCCGAACGGGCTGGTCACCACGCCGGGCATCGTAGCTAGACCCCGGTGTAGGCGACGACGCCGCGCAGCACCGCCCGGCGCGCCGACCCCAGGAGCGCGGAGGTCGCCGGCTCGGCGACGTCCTCCACCTGGCGCAGGAGGTCGATCAGCTGCTTGCAGTTGCGCACGAAGTCGCCCGGGGCCATCTCGGTCTCGGCCAGGATCGTCCTCGAGCGGCTTGCCTTCCGCCCAATGGAAGATCGGCTCCGCGAATCCCTGCTCGAGCTCCCTGCACAGCTGCACCTGATGTTCGTCCTCGGTCCGCCGGATCTGCCGCCACATCCGCTGTAGCCTCTCGTAGCGCTCCAGGGTGGGCTCGGTGGGCATCTCGCCGGACAGGGGAACGCGTTCTCGTCCCTCGTAGACGGCCGAGGAGAGCAGCGCCGCGACCTCGGACGCGGACAGCCCGTCGAAGGCGCCGCGTCGCCAGCGCCTCGGCCACCAGGATGTCGGCCTCCCCGTAGATGCGCGCGAGCATGCGTCCCTTGCTGCGTGACCGCCCAGTCCTCCACGTACCCGAGGTCCTCGAGCACGCTGAGCACCCGGTCGAACTGGCGGGCCAGCGTCTCCGTGCGCACGCGGATCCGTCGTTCGACGCCGCGTGAGCGAGCGGTCGCTTCTCGTCCACCCGCCTCGCCCAGCGTTCGTGCTTGGCTCGCTCGGGGCACGACGCGCACGGGTGGTCGTGACGCGCGATCCTCCAGCCGGGCGGCTTCGCGTCTCCACCGTGGGATCGGCGCGTTGCTTCGTGGACCTCGAGGGCTTGCACCTGCAGGGAGACGAGCTTCGCTGCGACGTCGCGCCGGTAGCGCGCGCTCTTGCTGCTCCCGGAACGCGGCAGAGGGATGCGCGTCAGGACCTGCCGGGGGTTCGTCGAAGTCGCGCGCCGTGGAGCCGGAAGTACCGCCGATCCTGCGTGAGGACCGTGGGTTTGCCGTCCCGCGAGGACACCACGACGGCCAGCCCTCCCCGGCGCGCGGACGGTGCCTGGATCACCTCTCCCGGCTTCAGGGAGGCCACCGCGCCGCGCACCGCCTCCTGCCGCGCCTTGTCCCGGCCCAGGCGATCCTGCTCGCGGAGCTCGGCGCCGAGCGTCGCAGCCCCCAGTACTCGTCGAAGTCTCCGAGGTGGCACGCGCATGTTCCTGCGATAGGCCTCGATCGCCTCCAGGTCCTGCTGGCGCGTCCGTTCCAACGCGACGACCCCTCGATCGGCCAGGAACTGGGCGAACGAGGAGTTCAGGAGGTGATGGGCCTGCTCCGGCGTGTAGTTGCGGACCAGGTTGACCGCCATGTTGTAGGAGGGGCGGAACGACGACGTCAGGTTGTAGGTCCGTGTCGAGGCCAACGTCGCAACCCGCTCGAACGGCACCTGGCGTTGGTAGACCACGACCGCGTGACCCACCTGGTCGATGCCTCTCCGGCCCGCGCGCCCGGTCAGCTGCGTGTACTCCCCCGGGGTGAGCAGCTCGTGCCGTTCCCCCTGGAACTTCCACAGGTCCTCGATCACGACCGTCTTCGCCGGCATGTTGATACCCAGGGAGAGGGTCTCGGTCGCGAACACCACCTTGACGAGCCCCGCCTCGAACAGCTCCTCGACCGTCTCCTTGAACACCGGGAGCATGCCCGCGTGATGGGCCGCCACCCCCGCCGTCAACCCGTCGAGGAACTCGTAGAAGCCGAGCGTGACCAGGTCCTCCTCGTCGATCCAGGCGGCGCGGGTCTCCGCTCGTTCCCGGATGTGATCGGCCTCGGCCCGGGTCGTGAGCGAGATCCCCGCCTCTCGCATCCACCGCACGCTGCGGTCGCAGCCGGCCCGGCTGAACACGAAGTAGATCGCCGGGAGCATGCCCTGCTCTTCCAGGACCTCCACGACCTCCTCCCGCTTGGGCACGTAGACGCGTCGGTGCCCCTCACGGGGACGGGAGATGCGCTGCTGCTGCGGCAGCCCGCTCCCCCGCCGGTAGTAGGTCTTCGTGCGCAGCTCGTTCTGGTCCAGCGACACGACGTAGGGGTTGGGCAGGGCCACGCCGTCCTGCTCGACGTGCATCGCATGGAGGCGATGCCCCACGAGGTAGTGATGCTCCAGCGGAACGGGGCGCTTCTCCTCGATGATCACCTTCGTTTCGCCGCGGAGCGTGCCGATCCATTCGCCGAACTCCTCGGCGTTGGAGATGGTGGCCGACAGGCACACCACGCTCACCGATAGCGGCAGGTGGATCAGGACCTCCTCCCACACGGCGCCGCGATACGGGTCCTGGAGGTAGTGCACCTCGTCCATCACCACGCTGATGAGCCCGTTCAGCGTGTCGCTGCGCTCGTACAGCATGTTCCGCAGGACCTCGGTGGTCATGACGACCACCGGAGCCTCGGAGTTCATCGTGTTGTCCCCGGTGAGCAGTCCGACGGCGTCGGCTCCCAGCTTCGTCGCCAGGTCGCCGAACTTCTGGTTGGACAACGCCTTCAGCGGCGTCGTGTAGAAGCATTTCCCTCCGAGCGAAAGCGCTCGCTCGATCGCCGATTCGGCCACGACGGTCTTCCCGCTGCCCGTGGGAGCCGCCACGAGGACGGACACGCCTTCATCGACCGCTTCGACGGCCTGGAGCTGGAACCCATCCAGCGCGAACGGGAACTGGGCGGCGAACGCCTGGGGGGTGGTCACACCGCCAGTCTACGGTGGGGTGGTCCGGCCCGGCGGCGGCGCGGTGTTCAGACGCGTTCGAAGCCGGCGAGGAAGGACCCGAGCGCGTCGTCGAACGCCTCGGGAGCCTCGAGGTTCGACAGGTGTCCGGCGTCCGCGATCTCGACCACGCGAGCTCGACGCGAATGCTCGGCCATCGACACCGACACCTCCGGCGGGATCAACGTGTCACCGGTCGACGTGATCACCAGGATCGGCACCTCGATCGAACCGAGGTCGGGCGTGGAGTCGATCCGTTCCGCCATGCCTCGCGCGGCCGCCGCGATGGACGCGGCGGGCTGGTCGGCGATGGCCTCGCGCACCCGGGTCCGAAGGGCCTCCGGGGCCCCAGTCTGAGAGCAGAGGCGGCGGCTCGGCGACGAGGAACCCGTTCCCCTCGGCGTCGAGCCGGTCGGCGAGCGCGCGGCGGCCCGCTGCCGCCTCCGGTGTGTCCTGCACCTGAGCGGGTGTTGGCGAGCACGATGCCCGCGAGGCGCTGACGGGCCATCCGCCAGATCTCGAAGGCGACGTACCCGCCCATGGAGAGGCCGCACACGACGAACCGCTCGAGCCCGGCCTCGTCGGCCGCCTGGAGGCAGCGGTCGGCGGCCGCACCCATCGTCATGGTGGGTCCGACGTCCGGCGTACCGCCGAACCCCGGCAACGATGGCGCGCCACCACCCACCCGGCGTCGCGGAGCGAAGCTGTCTGGCCTTCCCACATGCGCGCATCGATCGGGAACGCATGGATCAGGAGCACGCCTTCGGCCGCTTCGGTCATCGGATCCCCTTCGCGTCGGGCCCCACCACGATCGGAAGGGCGTTCGGAACCACCTCGAACGTCGCCGGAAGCTGACGCACGCGCTCGCCGTCGGCGTAGACCTGCACCGGCCGGTTGGCTTCAACTGAGACCGACCGCGCCGTCCTCATCCTGACATCCGGGTGCGAGCCGTGCGAGCCCGTGTACACCCTGGGGAACGCCCGCAGGAACGCTCCCTTCGACAACGCTTCCACGATGCACACGTCGAGCAGGCCGTCGACCATCGACGCTTCGGGCAAGACCTTCATGCCGCCGCCGTAGGAGATGCCGTTGCCGACGACGACGAGCATCGCATCGAGCTCGAGCTCTTCCTCGTCGATCCGGAGCCGGTAGCGCGCGGGAGTGAACTTCGACAGGGTCTTGACGAGCGCCGCCACGTACGTGCCCGTGCCACCGAGCCTCAACGTCATCGCGTTCGCGGTCTCGTTCACCTCGGAGTCGAACCCCGCACCCGCGATGTTCACGAAGTGGCGTACGTCGGAACCCGACGTGAGACGGACGACGTCGATGTGGGCCACGTGCGGGTTCGCGAGCAGACGCACCGCCGCATCGAAACGTCCGGCGCCGATCGCGGTGGCGAAGTCGTCGCCGGTCCCGGCCGGCAGGACCGCCAACGCGGTCCCGGTGCCGAGCAGTCCGTTGGCGGCGCACGACACGGTGCCGTCGCCTCCGACGACCGCGACGAAGCCCGCCCCGTCCAGAGAGGCTTCGCCGGGAGCTGGACTCCATGTCTTCGGCAGATCCCGTGACCAGGATCCGGTGATCGACCCGCAGTTCACGCAGGATCGCGTCGACCCTGCCGATCAACCTGCCTGACTTCCCGCGTCCGGCCGTGGGGTTGGCCACCACGACCACCTGACCGGGCGACCGCACGGCGTGCTCGGTCAACTTCCCGTCGGCAGCGTGGGCGGGATGCCCCCCTGCGGTGTCTCGACGATCCCGCCCGCGGCGATGGCGGACACGTAGGAGAGCCAGGCCTGCGTCATGGCGGTCTGGCCGTCGTCGAAGAGGCCTTGGGCGATCGCCGTGAGCTCCTTCGCCTCGGCCTGGGACGAGGATGTCGCGGCGGCCTGTCCCACCTCGGCCGCCTTCTCGTAGAGCCTCAGCGAGGCGACGATCTGGTCGCTCGCGTTGGCGAACGCGAGCGCCTCGACCGGAACGAAGCCCTGACCGCTGATCGTGGATCCCACGCCGTATTCCTCGATCGCCTTCGCGGCGGCGGCGGCGTCCTTCGACGCCTCGGCGAACATGGCCGCGGCGCCGGAGGGTGTGGCGCCATCGGCCATCTTCTGGAGTGTCTTGCCCATCTCGGGCAGAACCGTCGGCGGAGACGGGCTCGGGTTCACCGTACCCACAGTGGCGATCGCATCGTCGACGGCGGTCCGGAACGCGCGGGCGGCCGCGAGCTTGGTCGCAGCCGCATCGGCCGACCGGGCGTCTTGGTCCTGGGACCGAAGCCCGTTGGTCACCCAGACGAAGACCACCATCGCGAACACGCCCAACAGGAAGAACGTGACCAGGTGCAGCCACCGCCGCTGCAGGAACGGAGTGGGCACCGAGACCGGGGCCCGCCTGGGCGCGCTGGACACCTGTTTGCTCTTCGACCTTCGTCTTGCCCTTGATCGCCACCGTCCGATCCTCCGTCTCAGCGCTTCATGATGCGACCGATGATGATAGAGCCCTCGTAGAACAGGTACATCGGGATCATCATCGCCAGCATCGTGTAAGGATCGCCCGAGGGCGTGATCACGGCGGAGAAGATCGCGATCCCCAGGATGGCCCATCGCCGCCATGCGCGGAGCTTGCTGAGGAGACAGGACGCCCACAAGCTCCAGGAACACCAGGATGACCGGGAACAGGAACGACACGCCGAACGCCAGCGTCACGAGCACGACGAACCCCATGTAGCGGTCGAAGGTGATGAGCGGAACGACCCCCTCGCCCGCGAACCCCAGCAGGAAGTCCAGCGCCTTCGACAGGGTCACGTACGCGAACACCGCGCCGGTGGCGAACAGCAGGCACGACGCCACGACGAAGGGGATCGACCACTTCTTCTCCCTCGACGTGAGTCCGGGCACGATGAATGCCCACAGTTGGTACATGACCACCGGCAGCGCGATGCCCAGCGCGATGAACCCCACCATCTTCAGCTTCACCAGGAAGGCGTCGATCGGACTGTTGAACACCAGGTCGCACCCTGCGGGCGGCCGCACCTCGGGGTGCGCGGTGACGTAGTCGCAGAAGGGGCCTCGGAGGAGTTCCTTCACGGGTTCGTAAAGGAACCACGCGGCGATGGCGCAGACGCCGACGGCGACGACGCAGACGATGATCCGATGACGGAGCTCCTCGAGGTGCTCCATCACGGTCATGCTGCCCGTCCGCTCCTCTTCGGAGCGGCGGAGGAACCTGGGGATCACGCGCATCGGCGACCTACTCCGCCGGCGGAGCGTGCGGGTCGTCCCCGGAACCGTCCCCGTTCGTGGCGGCCGGCGATCCGGGCTCCGCCGTCGAGTCGGGCTCGTGATCCGTGGCCGCCTCGGTCGCATCGGCGGCATCGGATATCGCGAGCCCATCGTGCTGCGCCGGGGGTGCTTCGTCGTCGGGTGTGGTCGCCGATCTGCACCGCCTCGGCCGCCCGCTGGCGGGCCTTGTGGGGCGTGTTGCGGAACGCCGACTTGCACGTCCGTGGGCCCTTCCAGGTCGGCGGCCGCCTTCCGGACCTCGTCCGCGTCTGCTTGAATCCTCGCCGATGCCCGTGTCGACCATGTCGCGGACCTCGTCCTGGACCTTGCGGAACTCCCGGAGCCCACGGCCGATCGTGCGGCCCAGCTCGGGCAGGCGCTGAGGGCCCACCACGACCAGGGCGATCACGAGGATGAAGCAGCAGTTCCGGTGGTCCGATGTTGAGCATTGGCCCTCGGGAGGATCGGTCGTTCGAGCACCCATCCTACCGTCGCACGAGCGGCGAAACGCTCCCGTCGCAGGTCAGCGGGCTCGCGACGGACGCGAAGGGGGCTTCAGGGACGATGCGCGCTCGCCGGCTCTCGTCGTCTGGGCAGACAGATCCTGGATGACCGGCGCCAGCTCTTCCTGCATCCTCCGAGCGGTGCGCCACAGGACCAGCACGTGGCGAACCAGGGCGACCAGGAACGCGAGGAACGCCACCAGTGACGACCCGCCGAGGACGAACCACACAGTCAGCCACGCGCTCACTGCGGGGATGCTACACGAGGCTCGGACGTGGATCCTGGTGCGAAGGGCGGTTCCGCCCCGCCGCTGGCGGCGAGGAACTCGGCGATGTACCGATCGTCCTCCAGCAGGTAGTGGAACTCGATGACGTCGTCGATCGAGAATGGGGGGCCCTGGGCAGAGGCCCGCGAGGGTCCTCCGCGGGCTCCTCGTCGAACAGGAGCTGCCCGCCGTCCATCTCCCCGGCATCCTGGTCGATGTCGACGCCGGCGGAGACGAGGAGCGCCACGATCTTGCGGTCGGCTCGCTTCTCGACGTCGTCGGCGCAGTTCGGGCACGTGAACCGATAGCTTCCCTCCTTGCCGCTCTGCCGAACGGACAGGAGGATGGCCTCGGGACCCATGTCCACCTCGCCACAGCGGGGGCACGTTGTTCGGATCGTTGTCATCTCACCCGAGCTATCGGCCTGTGCCCTGAGCGCGGCTTGAGCGATCGTCGGAGCGATGGGGACTACCCAAGGTGGGCCACTCTTCCGAGGGCCGTCACGGTGAGGCGTCGGGGCCTTCCCGTGAGGCCATCCGGGAGGTTCAGCGGTAGCGGCGCGAGTGTCTCCGTTGCGAGTGAGGAGACGGCCTCACGCAGGGCCGGTCGGGCTCGAGCGCTTCCGCCGCCGAGCCCAGCCGCAGCAACAGCCTGGCGACGCCCCGACGTCCCCGACCGGCAGGGTGACCTCGAGGCAGCCGTCGGCGACCTCGATGGCGTCGGTCGTGACGTAGTACTCGCTCGACCCAACGGGCCGACGGTCGCAGGCGCAGCCTGACCGGCACGTCCGAGGGGGCGGGCGTGTACAGGGCGCGGCCGGCGCCCTCGCAGATCTCGAGCCTCGAAGCGGTCCCCCGTGCGGCTCCGCACGCCGGATGCGGTCGACCCGCAGGAGCCGTTCGCCGTCGGCATCCACGTCCCAGGCGGCCACGTACCAGTTGCCCATCGCGGAGAAGACCACTTCCGGGTCGACACGGCGGGTGCTCCACTCGCGCCTGGACAGGGCGAAGTACTCGATCTCCAGCCGGGCGCGGTCGCGTGCCGCCAGGCGGATCACCTCCAGGAGCGCGGGCGCCTGTCCGGCCTGCGCGGCTTCGATCGTCCTCCGCGTTCGAACCGAACGTCTCCGGCCCCAGAGTGCACCGAAGCTTCTCGAGCGCGCTCTCGAGCGCCGGCGCGTCGGGCACGCCCGGCGTCGCGGCCAGTTCGGTGCCTCGGAGGTAGAGCGCGAGCGCCTCGTTGCGCGTGAGGCGCAGCGGGCGGGCGAAGTGGTCGGCCATCGTGATCCAGATGTGCTCGTCCTCGTCGACGTCGACGTCGATCAGGTCGCCGGGCCCGTACGGCGGCAGGCCGGACATGAACAGCAGGTCCAGGTCGCGACGGAGCTGGTCGGGTTGCGCGCCGAACAGCCGGGCGACCTCGCTCGAGCTCCGCACCCTGGTGCTGCACGAGGTACGGCACCACGACGAGCATCCTGCCCCAGCCGCTCCGCGGTCTTGGGAGCCGTTCGCCGTCCGCTCAGCCACGGGACGCCTCCAGCCGGCGGATGACCTGGTCTCGCAGGCTCGCCGGTTCGAGAACGACGGCGTCCGGGCCGAACTGCAGGATCAGCGTCGCCACGGCCGCCTGGTCCGCCATGGGCACCGCGATCCTGGACCCAGCCGTCCTCATCGGCGCCGTCTCCTCGGCGCCGGCGAAGGAGTCCGACGGCCCACCAGGCGACCTCGGGCGAGAACGCGATGATCGCCTTCTCCTGCGCCTCGGCGTTCCATGGACCCGACTCCACGTGGTCGGAGGCCCGGAACCCTTCCGGTGGCTCGCTCCCCTCGCCCTTCGTCGACGATCTCGCTCGTGAACCGCGACAGCCGGAACGCGCGCACGCCGTCCCGTTCGGCGTCGAAGCCCACCAGGTACCAATGACCGCCCCGGAACACCATCGCGTACGCGTCGACGTCGCGCTCCCCGGCCCTGCCTTGCGGACGTGCGATAGCCGAACCCGACCCGCCGCCGGCGCTGCGCCGCCTCGGCGGCGGCGACCACCAGCGTGCTGCGTGCGTCCGAGCCCGATGCGAGCGGTCCGCCCGGCCAGGCCGGCCAGCACCCCTCCGTCCGCGCCGTAGAGCAGCTTGCGGGCGGCATGCTCGGCGGGGTGTCTCTCCCCCGCGCTCTGCGCGGCGACCAGGAGGGCGCCGAGCTCCTCGGGCGTGAAGGCGATCTCCGGAAGGTAGTACTCGTCCTTGGGGATGACGTACCCCTGCTCGGTCCCCCACGCGTCGATGTCCACCAGCTGCAGCGGAACCCCGAACTCCCGCAGCTGGTCCTTGTCCCGTTCGAACATGCGCTTGGCCGACTGGACGTTCGCCTGGTCGTAGGGCTCGAGCACCTCGCGGATCTGCTCGAACGTCAGCGGTGTGGGCGTTTCGAGCAGGAGCGCCACCAGGTTGAGCAGTCGCTCCAGGGGTTCCATCCGGTCGGGTCTCCGCCACGTGCGGCATCATAGCGGTGAGGTGCAGCGCGGCCCGCAAGGACGGGCAGGCCGACGCATCTCCGGGCGATCCGGACGAGTCACACGTCTGCGCATGAAGCCGGTCCTGCTCGTGCCTGCCCCGGCGTCGCTGGAGCCCGTGATGGCCGGGGCGGCCCGCGCCGGGCAGCGAGTCCGCGCGTCGCGGACGTCCCCGACCCCGCGAGCTGGCGCATCTCTCGAGCGAGGCACGGAGTGCCGAGACTCGTGATCGCATGCCCAGGGGATGCCGCCGGCCCTGACGTGAGCGGTCCCGCCCCTGCGCGAACCCGGCGCGCGACCGGTTCCCGTGTCCTGGGCGTCGAGCGGGATCGGCGTCGAGCCTGCCTGCCTCGATCGTGGCTCGGCGAGCTCCCCGGCGGACTCAACGTGGCGGTGCCGTCGATCGACGATGACCTCGAACGGCGTCGACTGTGGGACACCCTCCGCGACGAAGGTCTCGACGGGCGGCACCACCTGGTCGACGTCGACGGGCACCCCGCGCTCGACGAGCTGCGCGGAGCGTGGGACACCGGTCGAGGGCGATCCGGTGGGGCTCTGGCGGCGGGAGCTGCGGGGGTGCTCGGCGGTCGCATGGTGGACGGCAACCGCCGGTGGAAGGCCACCTCGACGGATGAGAGGCCACAGAGCCGCGATGCTCCGTGTGGCAGGATGCGCAGATGGATGCCGGGAACCGAATCGGGGCCGAGCTCGATCTCGACGCGACGCGCCGGACGCACCTGGCCAACGAACGGACCTACCTCGCCTGGCTCCGCACGGGCCTCACCGCGGTCGCCGTGGGGCTCGCGGTGGCCAAGCTGCTTCCCGACCTGGCGGGCGCCGGCACCACCTGGCCGTATGCGTCGCTCGGGATCGGGTTCTGTGTCTTGGGCATCATCATGATGGCGGTCGGCATCCGCCGCGTGCGGGAGGTTGGCAGGGCGCTGGAACGAGGCGAGTTCCGGCCCATGGACGACGTCGCTGCCGTCTGGGTCGGGATCCTGACGATCACGCTCGCCGTGGCGACGATCGCGATCGTGCTGTTCGGACCCTGAGAGGTCACACAGCCAGCGGTCGGGCGCTCACATGTGGGCGATGAGTTGATCCACCCGTTCATCCACGCTGCGGAACGGGTCCTTGCAGAGCACCGTTCGCTGAGCCTGGTCGTTGAGCTTCAGGTGGACCCAGTCGACCGTGTAGTCGCGTCGCTTGGCCTTCGCCTGCCGGATGAAGTCGCCTCGCAGCTTCGCCCGCGTGGACTGGGGCGGTTCGCGCATCGCGCGGTTGATCTGCGCGTCGGTCGACCGCGCGCTCGACCTTGCCGGACTTCTCCAGCAGGTAGTAGAGGCCGCGGCCCCGGTTCACGTCGTGGATAGGCCAGGTCCAGCAGCGCGATCCGCGGTGAGGCCAGCGCCAGGCCGTGCTTGGCCATGTACCGCTCGATCAGCGTCCGCTTCGTGACCCAATCCACCTTGCGAGCGAGGCGTTCGGGTTCACCATCGCGGAGGGCGTCCAGCGCTTCGCGCCATTCGCGGAGCAACACCTTCGACGTCTCGTCGGCGCCTCGCCGCTCGATGAACCGCTCCGTCTTCTCGAAGTACTCGGTCTGCATCTCGATGGCGGTCAGCTCCCGGCCGTTCGCGAGCTTCACCGTGCGCGTGCACGAGGTGTCGTGGCTGATCTCCCGGATCGCGCGGATCGGGTTCTCCAGCGACAGGTCGCGCATCACGGTGTTGCCCTCCACCATCCGCAGCACGAGGTCGGTGATGCCCACCTTCATGAACGTGGTCCATTCGCTCATGTTCGAGTCCCCCACGATCACGTGCAGCCGGCGGAACCGTTCGGCGTCGGCGTGCGGCTCGTCGCGGGTGTTGATGATCGGCCGCGAACGCGTGGTGGCGCTGGAGACCCCCTCCCAGATGTGCTCGGCGCGCTGGCTGATGCAGAACTGCGCGCCGCGCGGCCCGTGCAACACCTTGCCCGCGCCGCACCAGATCTGCCGCGTCACGAAGAACGGGATCGAGCACGTCGGCCATGCGCGCGAACTCTCCGTGACGGGCGACCAGGTAGTTCTCGTGACATCCGTAGGAGTTGCCGGCGGAGTCGGTGTTGTTCTTGAAGAGGTAGACGTCGCCGCGAGATGCCCTCCTCGTGCAGGCGCATCTCGGCCGCGCCCAGCAGCGCTTCCAGGATCCGCTCTCCCGCCTTGTCGTGGGCGACCAACTCCTTGATCACGTCGCATTCGGGCGTGGCGTACTCGGGGTGCGACCCCACGTCCAGGTAGAGGCGCGCACCGTTCTCCAGGAAGACGTTGGAGGACCGACCCCAGTGCACCACCCGTCGGAACAGGTACCGCGCCACCTCGTCGGGCGAGAGCCGCCGTTGGCCGCGGAACGTGCAGGTGACGCCGTACTCGTTCTCCAGCCCGAAGATGCGGCGATCCATGTCGACAGCCTACGGCCCGGGCGCCGAAGGCCGGGAGGCCGTGGTTCAGCCGTGCAGGATCGCGGTGATCTCGTCGTCGTCGAGGCGACGGAACTTGCGCCGTTGAGGCGCGGGTCCGGTCCAGCACGCCGGCCTCGATGCGCCGTCGGGGTGCGATCGTGCGGTCCTCGGGCGACCCGAGCACCTCCACGGCGGTCTTGATGGCGGTCGCCAGTTCCCACCCTTCGAGTAGCGGTCCTTCAGCGTGTCCATGAGGTCTTCGGCGTGCCCGCCGATCGCGACGAACCCGTGCTCGTCGTTCACCGAGCCGTCGAACAGGACGTGGTACAGCGCGATGCCGTCGGCTCGTCGCCATCGACCTCTCCCACCAGGATCTCCGACCTCGTAGGGCTTCATCTGTTGGGTGAAGATGGTCGAGAGCGCCTGGCTGTAGGCGTTGGCGAGGTCGCGAGCCTTCACGTCCTCGCGGCCGTAGGAGTAGCCACGGAGGTCGGCGAGCCGGATGCCCGAGATCCGCAGGTCCTCGAACTCGCTGTACTTGCCCGACGCCGGCGAACGCGATCTGGTCGTAGATCTCGCTGATCTTGTGCAGGGTTGCCGACGGGTTCTCGGCGATGAACAGCAGGCCGTCCGCGTACTCCATGCCGATCACCGACCGCCCTCGGGCGATGCCCTTGTGGGCGTACTCCGAGCGGTCCTTCATCATCTGCTCGGGCGCGACGTAGGGCATGAAGGACATCAGGAACGCTCCTGCAGCACGGCTGTCGGCCGCGGCGGCGACGTCGCTCCTCGGCCACCTCGTCGGCGCCTCCGGCCGTGACCGCCAGCACGATGGGATAGATGTGCCGGTTGGGGTTCGGACCCCCGGTGGCCACGTCGTCCTCGGACGCGTCGAGCAGCGCTTCGACCGCGGCGCGGAGCGCATCATCTCGGCGCGAGCCCGGGGCGCCACCGCTTCTTCAGGGAGTTCTTCGCGGGCTGGCTTCCCGAGCCCGTCGCCTGGTAGTCGTCCTCTTCCCATCGGCCCCCGGTGGCGTCGTAGTAGAACAGCCGCCCCTCGCCCGCGCCGTTCGTCGAACCCGCCGAACAGCGGCACCACCACGAGTCCCTGCATCGCCAGGGGGAAGTTCTGGCGGATCAGCTGCGCCAGGCGGTTGGCCTTGCCTTCGAGGGACAACCGGTCGCCCGTGAGCTTCTCGTAGTGCTCCAGCTCCAGCTGGAAGAGCTTGACCATCTCGATCGCCATGCCGGCGGCGCCGGCGATGGCGATCGCCGAGTAGTCGTCGGCGGCGAAGACCTTGCGCATCTTGTCGTCGGCGATCGTGTAGCCGGCGGTGGCCCGGCGATCACCAGCCATGATCGATGCCCTCGGCGTACTTCAGGCCGAGCACCGTGGTGCCGTGCGGGACGCCGGCAGCGGCCTCGGCCGTCACGGTCTGCGTGAGGTGCGCCAGCGCGCCGGGCTGTTCCCGGCGCAGCAGGTCGACGAAGCTCGGGTCGGCGCCGAAGGCCGGCCCGCTCACCGGCACCGGCGATGCCGGTCGCTCACTCCCCGCCCTTCTGGACGTAGGACTTCACGAACTCCTCGGCGTTCTCCTCCAGCACGGAGTCGATCTCGTCGAGGATGTCGTCCATCTCTTCCTTCAGCTCGGCAGCCTTGCCCGATGACTGCACCTGCCCGGCGTCGCCGTCGGCGCCTCACCGTCTCCGCCCTTGCGCTGCACCTTCTTCTGTTCCTGCTCCTGTGGCATCGCTTCGCTCCTTCGGGGGACGGGACCTATCCTACCCAGTCGGCACCGAAGACCTAGGACTGAAGGCGAGTCAGCGGCTGATCAGCCCTGCAGTTCGCACCAGCGCCGCGGCATCGTCGCTGCTCTCGAGCAACTCATCGACGTGGGCCTTGGTGCCTCGGAGCGGTTCCCGCATCGGGATGCGCTGCAGGGCATCCTGCCCGGTGTCCACGATCAGCGAGTCCCACGAAGCCGCCGCGATGGCGTCGGGGTACTTGCCGATGCAGCGGCCGCGGAAGTACGCACGGGTGTCGATCGGGCGGCTCCATGACCGCCTCGTCGACCTCCTGGTCGGTCGTGAGCCGCTCGACCTTGCCCGGTGGCCTCCAAGCGGTAGTACAGGCCCTTGTCACGGCGCACATCGTGGTACTGCAGATCGATCGCGCGCAGCTTCGGGTCGCCCCACGCCAGACCGTCCCGTTCGCGGTAGGCCTCGAGCACCCGCTGCTTCGCGACCCAGTCGAGCTGGCGGTGCAGGGTCGACGGATCGGTCTCGAGCGCCCCGAGCACGACTCCCATCGATCGACGATCTCGCGGTTCTCCGGCGTGTCGTCCTCGCGCTCCACGTACTTCTTGGCGTGCTCGAGGTACTCCCACTGGAGCTGCACGGCGTTCACCCGGCGGCCGTCGGCCAGCGCGATCTCGCGGGTGCACGTGACGTCGCGGGAGACGTCGTGCAGGGCCTGGACGGGGTTCTGCACGGACAGATCGGGCAGGAACCGGTCCTCGATCATCTTGAGGATCAGCCGTCGTGCCGAGCTTCAGGAAGGTCGAGATCTCGCACAGGTTGGCGTCGCCGACGATCACGTGCAGGCGCCGGTACTTCTCCGGGTCGGCGTGCGGCTCGTCGCGCGTGTTGATGATGGGACGCTTGAGCGTGGTCTCCAGCCCCACCTCGGTCTCGAAGAAGTCCGCGCGCTGGGTGAGCTGATAGATCGCCTGATCCCGCGGTCGTCCCACTGCGCCTCGGCGCCCGACCTTGCCCGCACCCGTGAAGACGATGCGCGTGACGAAGAACGGCGTGAGGTCGCGCACGATGTCGCCGAACGGGCGTCGCGCGATCGACCAGGTAGTTCTCGTGAGTACCGTAGCTGTTGCCCTTGCCGTCGGAGTTGTTCTTGTAGATCGACAGCGGCGGGGCGCTGGGCATGGCCGCGAGGACCTCGTCCAGCGATCGCTCCAGGATGCGCTCCCCCGCCTTGTCGTGGACGACCAGGCTCCGCACCGTGATGCATTCGGGCGTGGAGTACTCGGGGTGGGCGTGGTCGACGTAGTAGCGGGCGCCGTTGGGCAGGATCACGTTGGCCAGGCCCGAGGTCCTCGTCCGAACCCTCCCGGGCCGGCACCGGCTCGAAGCCTCGCGCGTCGCGCAGCGGCGACTCCTGCTCGTAGTCCCACCGGATCTTGCGCAGCGACCCCGCGTAGGTGCTGATCAGCAGCGATGACGACAGGACCGGGTTGAAATCGGGCGCTCCCGCGGCGGCGATGCCGTACTCGGTCTCGGTGCCGAAGACCTTCGGGATGGCCATCGCGGCCACCTCTACAGGTACTGACCTGCGTTCACGCGTTCGACCTGACGACCGTCGCCGTCGTGGCCGAGCAGCGTGCGGACGTAGACGATGCGCTCACCCTTCTTGCCCGAGATCCGCGCCCAGTCGTCGGGGTTGGTGGTGTTGGGCAGGTCCTCGTTCTCCTTGAACTCGTCCCGGATCGCGGTGAGCAGGTCCTCGCTCTTGATGCCCTTCTCGCCCTTGGACAGGAACCGCTTGATCGCATCCTTCTTGGCGCGACGCACGATGTTCTCGATCATGGCGCCGGAGTTGAAGTCCTTGAAGTACAGGATCTCCTTGTCGCCGCTGGCGTAGGTCACCTCGAGGAAGCGGTTGCGTTCGCTGGGCTCGTACATCTGCTCCACGGTCTTCTCGATCATGCGGAAGCATGCCTGCTGCCCGTCGCCCGAGTACCGCGCCGAGCTCGTCGGGGTGGATCGGCACGACCGGGTGCAGGTACTTGCGCCATGATGTCGGCGGCCTGATCCTGGGTGGGCCGCTCGATCTTGATCTTCACGTCGAGCCGGCCGGGACGCAGGATCGCGGGGTCGATCAGGTCCTCGCGGTTGGAGGCGCCGATCACGATGACGTTCTTGAGCGTCTCCACGCCGTCCAGCTCGCTGAGCAGCTGCGGCACGATCGTGGACTCCACGTCGCTGGAGATCCCCGTGCCACGCGTGCGGAAGATGGAGTCCATCTCGTCGAAGAACACGATGACGGGCAGGCCCTCCTCGCTGCGCTCCTTGGCGCGGATGAAGATCTCGCGGATCTGCCGCTCGGTCTCGCCCACGTACTTGTTGAGCAGCTCGGGGCCCTTCACGTTCAGGAAGTAGCTGCGGGCGTCGGAGCGGCCGGCGCGCTCGGCCACCTTCTCGGCCAGGGACTTGGCGACGGCCTTGGCGATCAGGGTCTTGCCGCATCCGGGAGGGCCGTAGAGCAGCACGCCCTTGGGTGCCTCGAGCTGGTGCTCGGCGAACAGCTCCGCGTACAGGAACGGAAGCTCCACGGCGTCGCGGATCGAGTCGATCTGGCCTTCGAGACCGCCGATGTCCTCGTAGCTGACGTCCGGGATCTCCTCGAGGACGAGCTCCTCGACCTCTTCCTTGGGCAGCAGCTCGGTGGCCACGCGATCGAACGGGGATCGAACAGCACGTTGTCACCCGCACGCGGTGGGCCGGTGAGCAGGCGACCCGGCCAGGTGCGCGACGTGCTCCTCGTCGCCCCGACCGATGACGATGACGCGGTCGTCGCCGAGGCGGTCCTTGACCTTGACGACCTCGCCGGCGCGGTCTGGCTCGAGCACCTCGACCACGTTGAGGGATTCGTTGAGCACGACCTGCGCGCCGGGGCGGAAGCGACTGCTGGTCGATGTCGGGAGCCGGCATCACGCGCATCTTGCGGCCGGCCGTGAACACGTCGATCGAGCCGTCGTCGTTGGTGCCGAGGTAGACGCCGAACGACGCCGGAGGCTGGGAGAGCTTCTCGACCTCTTCGGCGAGGGCCTCGATCTTCTCGCGCTCGGCGCGCAGCGCGTCGGCGAGCTTCTCGTTCTGGCCGACGGCACGCGTGAGCTGCTCGCGGGCCTCGGTGAGCTTGTCCTCGAGCAGGGTGACCTGACGGGGGGCGTTCGTGAGCCGGCGCCGCAGGAGGCCGACCTCCTCTTCCAGGAATTTCACCTGGCTCTGGAGCTCGTGCACCTGTGCGTCGTACTTCTCGACTTCGCTCTGATCCGCCATCGGTCCTCACCTCTGCCGGTGGGCCAGCATCCTAACCCTGACCGTCCAGGTTCCGTGGAAGGCGATCGTTCGTCTCTCCTACACATACGGAACTTCGGGCCGAAAGACTTATGCCCTGAACAAGGTAGTTCTGACCCGGGTCTTCCGCAGAACCTACGCGAACCGGCCCCGACGGACGCGGCTCCGCGTGGGCCTGGACGAGTCACGACACGCGGCGTGCGATCGACGAGGAAGCCGGTGTGGGCCACCATCCGGTGATCGGGGCGGACGCTTCGTCCTGTGACGTGCCAGCCTCGTTTGAGCGTCTCGAACGTCTCGAGTGGTGGAACCCAGCCGGCTCAAACGACATCACGAGCTGCTGGACCTGCATGCCGTGGGCAGATAGGCGCACCAGCACCCCACCGGGCTCCAGGACGCTCGCCAGGCGCCGGGAGCGGGGCCCACGGGTCCGGCACGTCGAGCACGCACTCGGTCGAAACGCTCCCCGCTGCCGGCGACCGAGGCGATGTCCCCCTGCGCGGAGGTCCAGCGCGGGCGGGCGATGCTCCCGAAGAATCCGCTCGATGTTGGCGACGGCCTGCTCGCGATGCTCCGGCCGCAGCTCGTAGGACACGACCGTGCCCTCCGGTCCGACCGCTCGGCACAGCGCGATCGTGAGCGCTCCCGAGCCGGTGCCCGCTTCCAGCACCCGAGCGCCGGGGAAGATGTCGGCTTCGTGACGATCGGGCCCAGGTCCTTCGGGTAGACCACCTGCGCGCCTCGGGGCATCTTCAGGACGAAGTCCGCGAACCGCGGTCGGAACGCCACCAGCACCATCCCTTTGGACGTGCGGACCGGTGCGAGCCCTCGGCGAGCGCCCATGACGTCGTCGTGCGGCGAGCGTGCCGCTGTGCGTGTGGTAGGTCTCGCCGTGCGCGCAGCCGGAACAGGTACGTGCGATCGCGCTGGTCGATCAGCAGCACCGTGCTCGCCCGCTCCGAACGTCCGACATGGCGCTCAGGCTAACGCACGCTGTCACGTACCGCTGCGCCGATGCGCTGCAGCGATCGGCGCGGTCTAGGGGATCTCGGCGGGGATGGGGCGGCTCCCGAGCGTGACGTCGATGGTGCGCTCGTCACCGGACGGACCCACGACCACCACCGACGACCTGTGTACCCGGGCGCAGATCCGACAGGATCGAGCTGATGTCCTCGGGGACGCAACGTCCTGGCCGTCGAGCCCCAGGATCACGTCGCCCGCGCTGATCCCCGCGGCGCCCGCCGGACCGTCGGGGGTGGTCGCCACGACGTAAGCGCCCTGATCGACGGAGAGGTCCTGCTGCGCCACCAGGGCGCCGTCGACCGTCAGCGGTCGAGACGCCCAGGTAGGCGAGCGGTGCGAGCGGGTCGCGTCTCGGCCGACCGAGATCGTGTCCTTCGCCGAGTCGATGGCGATCGCGAACCCGATGTTCTCGGCGCTGGTCGTTGCCGGCGGAGTTGATGCCCACCACACGACCCTGCATGTCCAGCGAGCGGCCCGCCCGAGTTCCCGTGGTTGATCGCGGCATCGGTCTGGATCACGTCCGAGTAGGTCCGGAATGGCTGCGCCGTCCGTGTCGGCCGTCGCACGCCGCGCATCCCTGGATCCTGGACCTGGATCGTGCGATCCAGCGAGGACACGATGCCGGTGGTGACGCTGGGTCCTCCTCGAGTGCCCAGCGCGTAGCCGATGGCGACCACGCGCTGACCGAGGCGCAGGTCGCCGAATCACCGAGCGGCACGGTCGGCAGCTCCGTCCCGTCGATCTTGAGCACCGCGAGGTCGTGCTCGCAGTCCGCGCCGATCAGCCTGGCGTCGTACCGCACCGGCTCCTCGTCGGAGCTGAACACGGTGATCTTGCGACGCTCCCTCGACCACGTGGCAGTTGGTGACGACCACGCCGTCGGAGCGAACGACGAAGCCGGTGCCGACCCCTTGACCGCTCTGTCCGATCGGCCGAGGTGACCTCGCTGGTGACGTTCACCACGGCCGGCAGCACCCGCTGGGTCGACCGCGGCGACCGGCTCCTTGGAGGCCGGGATCGGTGAGGCGAACGTGTCGACGGAGCCCCGTGCGAGGTCGGAGCGTCGGCGGCCTCGTCGCCCAGGGTCACCGTGCAGGCCGTCGCGACGACGGTCAGCACGACGACGATCGGCAGGAACGAGTCGGCGCATAGCAGGAAACCTTTCGTTCGACGGAGAGGGGTGTCCTGGTTCATTCGTCGCGCCACCACGGTATCGGTTCCCGTCCGGCGCGTACCGCCCCGAGACGCACGGTGCGACGAAGTTGTCGACGGGCTAGGTCAGCGCGCCCGCCGGCACCTCCTTCTTCGGGTCCACGAACGGGATCGCCGCCGTCGTGCCGGTCAGCGGCCCGCGCTCGGACTCGATGTCGAGCGTGTTCCCCGGCTCGGCGAGCTCGATCGGCACCCAGACGTAGCCGATGTTCTGCTTGAGACCCGGGCTCCAGACCGCATCGGTCATGTGCCCCACCTGCTTGCCGTCCTTGTGGACCGGCCAGAACTCGCTCATCTCGGCCCGGAGCTCCTCACCGTCCAGGATGATGCCCACCAGCTTGCGGTCCACGCCCTTCGTGCGGAGCTCCTCGAGCGCCGCCTTGCCGATGTAGTCCTGCGGCTGCTGCTCGACCAGGCGCTCCAGCCCCATCACGTGGAAGGGCGTGTCGCCCAGGCGGATGTCGGAGCCGTAGTTGAAGATGCCGGCCTCGATGCGCCGCGCCTCGCAGGGAGCGATGGGCCGGATCTTGAACTCCTCCCCCGCCTTCATGATCGCCTCCCACAGCTCGTCGCCCTGGCCGTAGTCCAGCAGGTTGACCTCGAAGCCCGGGGATCGCGGTCCAGCCGGTGCGGCTGATCGCGACGCGGATGCCCTGGATGTCGTAGTAGCCGCACCAGTAGTACTTGAGGTCCAAGATCTCGTCGCCGACCAGCTTCTGCGAGCGTCTTGACGGCCTTCGGCCCCTGCACCTGCACCGGGTGGACGTCGGGCAACGTCACCTGGGCATCGAGGCCCGAGTTGGCGAGCACGCCCAGCGCGTACAGGCCGGCGTCGGAGTCGGCGAGCTGCATCCACCACTTGTTCTCTTCGATGTGCAGCAGGACCGGATCGTTCACGATGCTGCCGTCGGGCGCCGTGACCAGCATGTACTTGCCTTGGCCCACCGCGCACTTCGTCAGGTCCCGACAGGTGATCGAGTCGATCAACGTGTCGGCGTCCGGACCGCTGACCTCGACCGTGCGCTCGACGCCTACGTCCCACAGCGTCACGTCGTTGTTGAGGGCGAAGTACTCGACCTCGGGGTCGTCGTAGTAGCCCGGCAGGTACATGTGGTTGTAGATGTCGTATGCGGTGCAGCCCGCGCGCCGGGTCGCCTCGAACATGGGCGACTTCCGGTACCAGGGCCCGAAGTAGAGCGTCGCGCTCTGCTCGAGCATCTCCTGTCGCTCGTTGGCCATCGTTCCTCCTCCTGCGCCGTGCCACGATTGGCGCAGCGTCGACCTGAATCATGGTTCAAACGCACTGGAACTCGGCGCGCACATGAGCAAGGGCCGATCCCGACAGGGGACGCCCTCGGACGCTCCAGGCAGCGGTCGCGCTAGGACACCGGGATCTCGCTTCTTCGGGTCCACGAACGGCATCTCCACGACGACGCCGTTCCGCGCGCCCCATTCGCTGTCGACGCCCGAGCGACGTGCCCGTGCCGGCGTACTGGGTCGGCACCCAGGCGTACCCGATGTTCTTCTCCAGCCGCGGGGAGTAGATGGCGGACGTGACCGTGCCGATCTGCGGCGCCATCGGCGGTCACCGGCCACTTCACGTTGTTGAGCCCCTCGAAGGGCTCACCGTCCATCTCGACGCCCACGATCGTGCGCCCGACACCCGCATCACGGATCCGCTTGAGGGCGGCGAGCGAGATGCAGCGATCGTCGCTGAGGGAATCCCAGTCGACCAGGCGGTCCAGGCCCATCTCGATCGGGTTGTTCTCGTAGGTCATGTCGGCGCCCCAGTTGAATATGGCGCCCTCGATGCGGCGGATGTCGCTGGGCCCGGTGGGCTTGATGTTGAACTCCTCGCCCGCCTTCATGACGGCCTCGTAGACGTCGGTGCCCTTGCTGCGTCTCGGTGAGGTAGATCTCGTAGCCGACCTCGGATGTCCAGCCGGTGCGCGTGACGACCACCGGGGCGCCCGCGATCTCGGCGTGCGTCCAGTAGTAGTACTTGAGGTCCAGGATGCTCTCGCCGAGCAGCTTGACCATGAGGTCCTTCGACTTGGGGCCTTGCACCTGCATGGGCGCGACGTCGGCCTCCTTGATCGTGACGTCCATGTCGGGGTAGGCGTTCTTCAGGCCGCGAGCGAACAGCAGCGCATCGGAGGACGCCAGGGCGAACCAGAACGTGTTCTCGTCCATCCGGGTCAGCACCGGGTCGTTGATGATGCCGCCGTCGCTGTCGCAGATCAGGACGTACTTCGCCTGGCCCACCGCACACTTCGACAGATCGCGCGGGGTGAGCAGCTGCGCGAACGCGAACCCGTCGGGACCGGAGATCTCCAAGCACCGTTCCACCGAGACGTCCCACAGCGTGACGTCGTTGAGCAGCGCCGTGAACTCGTTCTCGAACGAGTCGAACCGGATCGGGAAGTACATGTGGTTGTAGACGGTGTAGCCAAGGGGCGAGTACCGCTGTGTGGCCTCGAAGTAGGGCGTGCGGCGGTTGCGCGCGCCCCGCTGGACGAGGCTCATGTCGAACTCGGCCATGCTTCCTCCTCGATCGCGTTGGGTGTCCGGCCGTCATGGTGGAAGAGGGCGAGGACGGGCGCAACAGACCGGCGTTGACTTCGCGGTCAACCCGTCTGACCACCCACGACGATCGGTCCAGGCGTTCACGCCGTGACTGGTCCTCCTGGCACCTGCGGCGGCTTCTGTGCGAAGCCGTCGAGATAGCCCTGGGCCACCATGGCCATGAAGACGTGGACCTCGTCCTCGCTCCAGGCGAACGGCCCTTGGCGGAACCCGTTCGAGTGTCAGCCCACGCGTCACGGACTCACACGCGAGCCAGTCCTCACGGTTCGTGATGTCCCAGAACTCCGAGGCGTACGCCGGCGATGAAGTCTCGGCGCTCTTCGGCTTCGGGAGGGAAGAGCCACTGGCACTCCACCGCGCTTCGGCTTGGTCCGAGCGGCTCGAAGCGGTGGGTCATGATGTAGTCCGGGTGGAGGCTGAGCAGCAGATTGGGGAAGAGCCCGAAGTAGTAGACCTCGCGTCGCTGCCGCTGATCCAAGCCTCGGATCGGCACCCCGCCGGAGTCGCCCGTCAGCGACATCGTCTCGGCGAAGTCCTTCAGCTCCATCGATCCACCGACCCACAGGCCGTCGTGGGGGAAGTTCTCGCCCGACTCGATGGGCGTCACGTCGCACAGGGCCGGATGGATCGACGGGCAGTGATAGCACTCGTGGTAGTTCTCGGTGATCGTCTTCCAGTTGGCCTCGATGACGTACTCGTGGGTTGCCGCGACGAAGAGCCGCTCAGGCTCCCATGCCGAGATCAGACTCGTCGAGGTTGCCCACGCACGACTCCAGGAGCGGGGCGCCGAGCCGTCCGCGTTGACGAACATCCAGCCCCTCCACTCCTGGAGGCGCACCGCCACCAGCGGGTAGTCGGACTTGTCGAACCCGTCCGACCTCCCCGAACCGCGGCGCCGCTCCGAGCGACGCCGTCGAGCCGATAGACCCAAGCGTGGTAGGGGCACTTGATCGCGCGAAGGTTACGGGTCGTTCCCGGCTCGAGCAGCTCGTGACCGCGGTGCCGGCAGGCGTTGGAGAAGCCATGCAGGTTCGCGTCCATGTCGCGGACGACCAGGATGCCCTCCCTGCCGATCCTGAACGCGCTTTGATCGCCGGGTTACGCGAGCTCGTCGGACCTGCCGATGCAGACCCACCCCGCCCCGAAGAATGCTCGGATTCCCACTCGAACACGTCCTGGGACGTTATGCCTGCGCGGGCAGCGTTCGCGCCGCCCCGAGGTGGGCGCCAGCACCGGCCGCAGCAGCTCGGGCGCGATCGGACTCGGGACACGGGCGGGATCCTTTCGTGCGGGCACGGCAGAGCGACGGTCCTGCAGGAGATATCGGTTGGGAGGCGGTCGCGCTTGAACAGCCGTTCAACCGAGGAACGCCATGCTAGCACCCCCGGCCCCACCGATCCGAGCGGTGGCTTGACCTGCATCAGCGCGTCAGACGCGCAGATCGCCGACGCTGCAGCACGAGGCGCTGGGCTGTTCGGCGCGCGGAACGGCGAACATGTCTCGACCCCGTTGGTTCCTTGTAGCTGCGCGAACACGGATGTCTCCCCGGCGTTGGTCTGCCGCGTCGTGGACACGTTCCGGGTCTGGTTGTCCCAGACACGGATCGTCCTGAACCGATGGGCACGCGTCGTGCGGAGCCAGAACGTGACCGTGATCTCGTCGCCCAGCTTCGTGGCGGTCGCTGCGGCAGTCGATGGGTCCCGCCCTCGGCGCCGGCGCCGGCATCGCGCCCGCGACCCCGGGCATGATGAGCACGAACACCATCGCGGCGGCCACGCGTATCTGGTCCGGCGTGTCCGAGGCATGCGATCCCTTCCCGAGTCCGGATGTCTCCGGCTCAGCCGTCGGGAGCGGCGATAGACCCGCTCCCCTTCGACGTACGTCTGCGTGCACTGTGGCGCGCGCGATCTCCTCGACCGGATGGTCGAACAGGTTGCGGTCGATCACGGCAAGATCGGCGAGCTTGCCGATCTCGATCGACCCCGTCCGGTCGTCGAGGTGGTTCACGTAGGCGGAGCCCATCGTGAACGCGGCGAGCGCCGTCGGAAGGTCGAGGCGCTCATCGGGAAGGAACACGTCCCGCGTGGTCGACCTTGTGGGGATAGTCCGGCGGCATGCGACGGTTCACCGCGACGTGGATCTCCTCGCAACGGATCCGGGCTGGAGACGCTCCAGTCGCTGCCCATCGCCAGCACCGCGCCGGCGCGCACCAGGCTGCGCGAACGGATACTGCCAACGCCACCGCGGCTCGCCGAGGAACGGGATCGTGCAGATCGTCCATCTGCGACTCGTGGGCCGCCCACAGCGGCTGGGCGTTCGCGACGGCGCCGAGCTGCCGGAAGCGGGGGACGTCGTCCGGGTGCACCACCTGGAGGTGCGCCAGGTGATGGCGGCCGTCGCTCGGCCCGTTCGTCCGTTCAGCGCGGCGTCGACCGCGTCGAGCGCCTCGCGGACCGCTCGTTCGGCCAAGCGCGTGGAAGTGCACCTGGAACCCGTCGCGTCGAGCGTGGCGACGGCCTCGTTCAGCAGGACGGGTCGACGAAGGAGATGCCCGCGGTTCTTCGTGGCGGCGCCCCGAGGCATCGAGGTATGGCTCGAGCACGGCGGCGGTGAAGTTCTCGCAGACGCCGTCCTGCATGATCTTGACGCTGGTCGCCGCGAACCGACCGTGCGCGTCCGCGCTCGCGCATCGCGAGGAGGTCGTCGATCTGCTCGAGACCCCGGTGACGGTCCCACCAGAGCGCACCGACGACCCGGGCCGTGAGGCTCGCCCGAGGCGCCCGCACGCAACGTAGGCGTCGAAGTTGTTCTCTCCGACGCTCGGTTTCGACGATCGCGTCCTGCCAGGCGGTGATGCCGAGCGAATGGAGGTACGCCTGACCCTTGCCGCAGCCCTTCGGGAGAGCTCGTCGGCGGTGGGCTCGGGGACGTGCGCGCTCGACCAGGTCCGCTGCGCCCTCGTGCAGCGTGCCGGTGGGTCTCCCCGTCTCGTCGCGCTCGATCCGCCGTCGGCCGGATCGGGCGTGTCGCTGGTGATGCCCGCCGACCTTCATGGCGCAGCGAGTTGACCCACGCGCCGTGGCCGTCGCGGTTCGGAAGGTAGGCGGGCCGATCGGGCACCACGGCGTCGAGCGACTTCGGCGCGGGGCGTGCCGCCGGCGAACGCATCCATGGCCCATCCGCCGCCGAGGATCCACGGCGACGTCGGGCTCAGCCGCTGCGTAGCGCGCGACCGCGTCCAGGTAGCTCATCAGCGGTCGCGAGGTCGTGCAGGTCGCATCGGAGCATGTCCAGTCCCCCGCCCACCGGATGCACATGCGCGTCCTGGAACCCGGGCACGAGCATCCGGCCCGCGAGGTCGACGACCTCGGTGCGCGGACGCCGACGGACACGCGGACGTCATCGTCGGTACCGACGGCGACGATCCGCCCGTCCTCGGACGCGACCGCCTGTGCCCAGCTGCGAGCGGGGTCGACCGTGTAGACGGCGCCGTTGACGAAGCGAGATCAGCCCGATGACCCGTTGGAGCCTCACTCCTGATCGCCTCCGTGACCCGCTGCGGGGGCGCAGCATATCCTGCCGGTCAGGCAAGCGCCACCAGGTCCAACAGGTCCTCATCCCAATAGTCGAGGTCGCCCTCGGGCATCATCAAGACCCGTTCCGGCGCAAGGGCTTCCACGAACTCGGTGTCGTGGCTCACGATCACCATCGCGCCGGGCCAGTCCTGCAGCGCCTCGGCGATCGCGGTTCGGCTCGGCGGGATCGAGGTTGTTCGTGGGCTCGTCGAGCAGCAGCAGGTTCTTGCGACCCGCCACCAGCTGGGCGAGCGCGAGCTTCGTCTTCTCTCCACCGCTCAGCGTGCCGGCGTCCTGGAATGCCATCGCGCCGGAGAGCCCGAACATGCCCAGCAGCGAGCGGAGCGCCTGATCGTCCGCGCTCGGACTCCGCCCGCATGTGCGCCAGCACGTCGACGCCGTCGCTGATGCCTTCGTGCTCCTGCGCGTAGTACCCGGGCACGACGCCGTGCCCGAACGCGGAACGAGCCACCGTCGGCCTGCGGTCTGCTCCGGTGAGGATGCGGAGCAGGCTCGTCTTGCCCGCCCCGTTCAAGCCCATGATCAGCAGCCGTTCCCCTCGGCCCACGGTGAAGGTCACGTCCCGGAACACCGGCGGGCCCGACGTAGGACTTGGCGAGGCCCTCGACGGTCAGCAGGTCCGGCCGCAGTGCGGCGGCTCGGGGAAGCGGAACTTCACGGCACGCTCCCGCGCGGGCCCTTCGACCTTCCGCGCCCGCGAGCTTCGCGGCACGGGTGTCGAGGGTCTTCGCCTTCCGCGCCCGCTTCGCGGTCTGGCCGCGCATCGAGTCGGCCAGGGTCTTCAGCCGGCGGATCTCCTGCTCCTGCCGGGCGGCGAGGGTCGTGAGCCGTTCCTCGTCCTGCGCTCCGCGCCGCCCGGTACTGCGAGTAGGTCCCCCTGTACTCGACCACGCCGTCGCGATCGAGGTGCAGGATCCGGGTGATCGAGGCGTCCAGCAGCGCCAGGTCGTGGCTCACGACCATGAGCGCCCCCTTGTAGGAGGCCAGGAACTTCATGAGCCACCCCTTGGCGTCGGCGTCCAGGTGGTTCGTGGGCTCGTCCAGCAGCAGCAGGTCGGACCCGCCGAAGAGGATGCGCGCCAGCTCGAGGCGGCGACGCTCACCGCCGGAGAGCGCGCCCACGTGCAGATCCAGGCGGTCCTGCGCCAGCCCGAGGCCGGCCGTGATCGTCTTGGCCTCCGATTCGGCCTGGTACCCGCCCGCGTCACGGTAGGCCTCCTCCGCGCGGGCGAAGCGCGCCACGGTTCGCTCGTCGGGGGACTCCTCGAGCTGGACCCGCGCCTTCTCGACGCGCCGTGCCATCTCGACGAGGTCCCTGGCGGCCAGGATGTACTCCAGGCCGTTCACGACGTCGTCCTCGCGATGCTGGCGCGGGTCCTGGCGGAGATAGCCCAAGGCTCCACGACGGATGGCGGTCCCACCGGCGGCCAAGGCCTCGCCCGCAAGCACCTTGAGGGTGCTCGTCTTCCCGGCTCCGTTGCGCCCGACGACGCCCATCTTGTCCCCCGCGCGGAGGCTGAAGGAGAGGTCTTCGACGACGGTCTTGCCGCCGGCTTCGACCTGGAGATCGCGAACCTCGAGCGTGCTCATGGCAGACTCCTCTGGGCACGAACGTGATGGCGATGGATCGTGGACGGGTTGGACACGGTGGGGGCCTCCTCGGCGGTGGGGTCGGGTACACACGGCTCGTGGGTACGCCTGCACGGCCCGCGATCTGAGCGGAGGCCGTGCTGCGAGGAGCGCCTGCTATTCCACGGCTGGAGTGTAACAACAGCCGGGCTCGTGGGAAGGTAGCGCGTGCGTCGGCTCGGGGCGGGTGTCTGGATCTGGGTCGTGGCCGCAGGATCCCTTCTGGTCCAGCTCGTCCTGGGCTCATCGGGGCGAGCGCCCTCGTGGGACGAGGCCATCTACCTCTCGCAGGTCGCCCGAGGGGCCGAGGCCCTGCCCTTCGTGGCTTCCCGCGCCCGCGGCATCACCCTGCTGGCCTCGCCGCTCGCGGCCCTCGGCAGTCCCCTTTGGCTCATCCGCACGGTCCTGGCGGTCGCGGCGGCGGTCGTCCTGGCGCTGGTGTTCCGCCTGTGGGTGCCAACGATCGGCTGGGGGGCGGTCGCCGGCGCGCTCCTGTTCGGGCTCTCTTGGCCCGCGCTGCTCTACGGCTCGGAGGTCATGCCGAACCTGTGGACGGCGCTCTTCGGCGTGGGAACGGTCGGGTTCCTGGCCCGATGGAACGCGTCGCCCTCGGGCGAGCGGGGGCCTCCATCGACCGGCGTCGCAGCGATGGCCGCAGCGATGGCCTTGATGCGTCCGCCCGACGCGCTCGTGCTGGCGCTCGCGTTGACGGTCGGTGTCGTGGTGTTGGCCCGTGCCGCGTTGCCGGCGCTCCTGCCTCTCGCGATCGGTCTGGCAGCCGGCACGCTGCCGTGGTTGATCGAGATGAGCGCGCGGTTCGGCGGACCGATCGAGGCGCTGAAGTCCGCCCGCGACGTGGCGCATCTGGAGACGGGGTCGGTGGCGGGTCTGGGCGCGCACCTCGCGCTCTCCGACGGCCCGCTCCTGGGACCGGACGCCGGTTCGATCCCGATCGTGGGCGCGCTCTGGTGGGGGGGCCTGTTGAGCCTGACCGCGGTTGCGTTCGTCCGGCCGACGGCCGAAGGCTCCGTCGGCATCCGACTGGCCGCGATCGGAGGGCTTGCGCTCGGGGTCGAATACCTCGCCCTGATCTCGGGTCTCGCACCGCGGTTCCTGCTGCCGGCGCTCGCGCTGCTTTCCGTCACCGCGGGAGCGGGCATCGAGACGCTTCGGACGGCGCCGCGGCTCGGCCGAGTCGGGCTTGGCGCGATCGGGCTCGCGCTCGCCGCCTGGGCGGTGTGGCAGATCTCGGTCGCGAACGATCTCGAGGAACAGGCGGTCGCCGAACGGCGCGTCCCGCAACAGGTGGGCCGTGCCCTGAAGACCACGATCGAGGGTGCGCCGTGCCTGATCGCCAGCACCGACGACTACCCGCAGGTTGCGTTCGCCGCCGGATGCGCGGGGCGATCGCTCGCCGACCTCGGCGAGGCATCGACGCGCCCGTTGTCGGCCGGTGATGACCGGCGGACGGTCGTGGTCACGTCTCGGTCCGCCTCCGGAGCACCGCCGTTCCCGGCGCTGGAGGACCCGGCCCCGGGTTGGTCCGCGTGGATCGCAGCGGGCGACGTACCCGCTGGTGGTGGGCCGTGAGTCACGACCATCCCACGAGGTCAAGCACCTCCGATGCGACGTCGTGGATCGGGCGGTCGTTCGCGATGATGAAGTCTTCGATGCCCTCCCCTGCCCCCTGCTCGAGCCATCCGGCGGCCACGCGAAGGTCGTCCTTGCGCCCCGTCGTCGCGGCCGTGCCGAGCCGCCGTTCGATCTCCTCGAACGGGACGGTGAGCCGGATCACAGTCATCGGCATGTCCAGCACGCTGCGAACGTCCTCCCGTTCCCGTTCGTTCCCGATCCACCCGGCGAGGACGAAGCGACGGATGCCCACGCCGCGGTAGTTGGCGACGACCGCGGAGAGGTTCGCGAGGAGCACGCGGTCGGCCGCCCCATGATCAGTACGCCGGCCGTCGTCGAACCAGCCCAGCCAGTCCATGTCGAGCGCCGCGTACGGATCGTGTCGCTTCTCGAGGATGTCGGCGAGTTCCTCGGCCAACGACGACTTCCCGACACCGTAGACGCCCGTGAGGACGACGGCCTGTGCCTCCCTGCGTTCGGTCATCGACCTCACCCTAGACTTCGACGATGAGCATCGACGTTCTGAGCCTCCGTGCCTTGAACCGGGCCACGCTCGACCGACAGCTGTTGTTGCGGCGCGCCGATGTGCCGGCGCTCGAGGCGGTCGAGCATCTCGTGGGCATGCAGGCGCAGGAGCCGCTGAACCCCTACCTGGGGCTCTGGTCCCGGCTCGAGGGGTTCGAGCCGCAGGAGTTGTCCGCGTTGCTGGTGGAGCGCCGGGTCGTTCGAACCGTCGTGATGAGGGCCACCCTCCACCTGGTGACCGCCGACGACTGCCTCCTGCTCCGCCCGCTCATGCAGCCGGTGCTGGATCGGGAGATCGAGCACCATCGCGACTACACCCCGCCGTTGCGGGGCGTCGATCTGCGGCCGGTCCTGGCGTTCGCGCGATCGCTGTTGGCGGAGCGCCCGCTGAACGGCACGGAGCTTCGAGCCGCGCTGGAGGAGCGTTTCCCCGGGCTGAACCCGGCCGCCCTCGCCTACGCCTGCCGCTGCAAGCTGGCGCTCGTTCAGGTGCCGCCACGAGGTGTGTGGGGGAAGTCGGGGCAGGTGACCTCCACGACCGCGGAAGCGTGGCTCGGGCGGCCGCTCGCTCGCGAGACCCTCGATCGATGATGTGGTGCTGCGCTACTTCGGGGCGTTCGGGCCCGCGTCGGTGGCCGACGTGTCGGCGTGGTCGCGGCTGACCGGTATGAGAGAGGTCGTCGAGCGGCTCCGCCCCCGGCTGCGAGCTTTCCGTAGCGAGGGTGGACGCGAGCTGTTCGATCTGCCCGACGCTCCTCGGCCCGACCCCGGCACGCCCGCGCCGCCTCGATTCCTGCCCGAGTACGACAACGTGCTGCTCTCCCACGACGACCGGAGCCGGTTCGCGAGCCCGAAGCAGCGTGGGCCTCTGGTGACGGAAGGCGTGCGCGTGCTCGGCACGGTGCTCTCCGACGGGCTCGGGGTCGGAACCTGGCGGCTCGAGACCGATAGGTCCACCGGAACGGCGACGCTCGAGGTGAGCCACGTGAAGGGGCTGACGAAGCGCGCGGCGTCGGCGGTGACAGCCGAGGGCCGGCGGATGTTGCGGCTGATCGCCGCCGAGGCGACGGACCACGACGTCCGGCTCGTGCCGCT
>CAVWWK010000014.1:0-143518 GCA_963758715.1 uncultured Actinomycetes bacterium | reverse complement strand
TGTTATGTACATTCTACCTTCAACCATCGTATTGCTCTAGTTTCGCCGCTGCGTGGACTCCAGCCTCGCCTACACCGGCATCGACTCGCACCCGGGGCTCACGCACCACGGCCTTTACGACACTTTGGTCGCCCGTGACCATCTTGGGCTCGGACGCTTGACAACCCGGCCGTGCCGCTCCCAAGTCCGGTGGTTGGCAGGGGAGCCTTTCGGCGAACTGCGGCTCAGGGAAAGGCTGTAGCGCGCGGTGGGGCGGCGGGAGGAGATGGAATTCCTGCTACGAGCGTCGGTCTCGCCCTCGACGACGACGACATCGCTGCACGGCTCGGCATCAACCGCCACTACGTCAACCAGGTCTGCCGGCAGCTCGCACGCGCCGGGCTAGACGTCCCGATTCGAGGGAGACGACGGGAAACTCGTGAATCGCTGGAACGACGGCATCGTCGTGACCGGGCGTTCCATGTCGGTATCGGCACTGTCGGCTCCCGAAAGCCTCGAAGGAAGCGGGAGAGCGTGCTCGGGCGAACGTCGACGCGCTGATTGCCGACTTTTCCGCTCTTGTGCGCCGCTTCGAGCGCAGCGGTGTCTTCCCCGGTCCAAGCCTCTACTTCCACGAAAAGGCGATTGCTCGCCGTCGTAGCCACTCGTCCGTCCGCGACCTGCTCGCCGACAAACAGTTCTTCGAATACATGTACGCAGTACTCCCGCGTGGGGTATGCATCGGATGGGCAAGCAGGCGGCAAAGGTCGGCGACTTCGACGCGATGGTTGAGAGTTTTCGTTCGTGCAGGCCCGGCCATCGAGAGGTTTGTGGGATCTCCACATCTCGACGTCGCCGAACGAGACGCCGACGACATCACGGCACGCGTTTGGGCGTGCTCGCGCGCTCGCGTAAGCACCTCGGCGACCCGGATTGTCGCCGGGTCCAAGGCGCTTCACCACGTCCTGCCCGACCTTGTCCCACCAGATCGATCGTCAGTACACCTTCCAGTTCTTCACCGGGCAGAAGGCGGTGACCGCCGGCGACGAGCGAGCGTTCCTCGAGTGGTTCCCGTACTTCGCCGAGATCGGCCGGACGGGCCGCGCCCGAGATCCAGGGCGCGCTCGAACGCGGTGGCTTTATGGCGACGGGGCCAGCGAAGGTCGTCGACAACGCGATCATTCACGGGTTCATGCAGGGGGAGGGTGGGGACTTCGATGCCCGCGCCGAGTGAGAGGGGCAACACGGGGCTCAGCAGCTTCGAGCGAGACCCTCGGCCATCTCGTGGGGGAAGCCGGGAGAAGCGGTGACCGGGCATGGAGAAGGTTCGTTTTGGATGCCCGGGGACGTCCGCGTCCTTCGTTCCCGGCCGGGTCGGGAGACACCCGTCTGGGAACGCCCGATGAGCACATCGTTTGGTTCGCGAGCTACGACGAGCTCATGGACGACATCGACCGAATCATCCAAGGCGAGGGGTGAGGCGATGGCGAAGAACGAGCCAGCGGGCGGCACGGTCGCTGACGTCTTGTGGGGCTTGGTGTCAAGAAAGGGATCCTCCTCGAGATGGCGAGGGACGGGAGATCCCGAGGCTCAAGTGCGAGATGCCGATCTGCTACCGCGGGGATCGCAGGCTCTCGATCCGTGGCCGAATCCACGGTCCGCGCCCGGCAACAAATGGTCGCCGAACCTGGATCACTACCCGGAGCTCGACAAGGACGGCGGCGAACGCAAGCCGTGGAACGTCCGTCTCGCGCACGTGTACTGCAACGTCATGGACCGCGGCTTGCGCACCCGGATCCGCGCGATGCTCGAGAAGGACCCCTCACTCTCGTTCAAGGAGATAGCCGCCAGGCTCACCAGGAAGCACAGCATCGAGGTGCCTCCTCCCTACGAATCCTGGACGGCGGGGCTGGTCCGGAAGGTATGCGTCTCGTAGGGCACGGTTCGCGTCCACAGCGGATAACTATTACCGCTCCGCTCCCTCTCTTCGTGCGTCGTATTCTTAGTCCTAGCGTTCAAGCGTGGGTAACTACGGATTAGTGCCTCCACAGGCGTTCGCGCAGCTCATGTACCGCGGGGCTGATTCGTCGACCCGGAGCTCTGGGCGTGGCGCAGGAGAGCCTGCGCCGGCGCTACGAGCGCGTTTGTCCCTGGACCGTTGGTGAGTGACCTCGTCAAGCGCCCGCAGTCTCCCTCGTCGATCTAGGTTGCGGAGCTCCTTGGAGCGCCACGAAGCGTTCGTAAAGAGCCTGCTGAACGTCCGGCTCTACGAGCTCTTGGACGAGCGAAATGACGAGGCTCAGTTTCGCCAGGGTCCTCTCGTTCTCCCGCAGCAGCTCCTCCCGAGGGCGCAGTTCCAGGTCGATGGCGGCGGCGCGCAGCAACTCGGACCCTGAGATTGTCAGTTGACCAGCTGCGAGCATCTCCGTACCTCTCGCGAGAATCGACCGCACCGCCATCGCTCCTGAGGACGTCCCCACCCCGGGGCGGCCTCGAGGTCCACGCCCTCGATCACGGCCTGCATCTCGATCATGCGCCGTTCGGCCTGAAGACGGACGTCGATGTGACGAAGGTGACGGAGGCAGCTCCACCACGAGAACCGAGGGCCGTCGTCTCCCGGAGGCCAGCTCCGCTGAACGGTCAACGTCGCCCTGTAGATCTGTCTTTTTGGCACTCCAGCCACGTAAGACCGAAGCAACTCACGAAGAAGCGGCTCGCGGCCCGGCGCGTCATCGGGCAGGCGACAGATCTTGCAGCGTGGATCCCGCGCAGGCACCAGCCCCAGTGCGTAGCTTTCGATCACCTCGTGAATCATCAGCTCGGTACCCCCCTTGACGCGTGGTGCGCTTTGGTGCGCGTCTCGGCCGATATGGCGTCTCGGGGCGATCATGCTCGGCGGACCGCTTGGCGGACGGGGTGACCCCGTCGCGTAGGCGGCTCGACTGCAGGCGGCGTCCCTCTATTGCCGGCCGACCTCAGCGCTCCCGAGAATCGCCTGAGGTTCCTGACCACGACCAGCTCAAAAAACCCGCGTGCAGGGCACGACTCCTCCCTTCCGGCGCCCCGTTGGGCAAATTCTAACTCAACCGTTGGGGTCACCCCGTCCTGGTCGTACCCGTCCAGATCTCCAGATGGTGCGCTGCTTCAACTCCTGCTACTGAGACACCTACTTCAAGACGAGGTACCTACTTCCCACCAACGAAGAGCTACCTCCTTGGGCCTTTCCTCCTCGGCACCCTTGGGATTTGGTATTGACGGAGCACTCTCGACCGCCGGAGCGAAGCGGAGGCGGCCTACGTGAAAGCCGAGCAAAGCGAGGCTTAGTGGCGTGACGCTCCCGCAGCATCTGCGCAGGTCAGGGGCCAGATAAGGTTCCAGTTCTGCCACCAAGATCGGTTCTTGATTGGCAGGAACGGAAACCACTGATTGGCAGGAACGGAAACTTAGTGACTCCTCCCGAACTGGGCATAGACCACCGCCGCGTTGGCTCGATCCTTCCGCTTGCGTGCCTTCCACCCGGTGATCTCGGTCCACCTGATGATCTGCCAGCACGTCTTCTCCCCGACCCTTGCCGAGCCACCGGACCTCCTTCGCCTCGAGCAGTTCGTTGAACGGTGTGCGCCACCTCCGATCCGTGGACTCCCGAAGGACCCGACGAGGCCGGGAAGCGCCACGCGCGACTTCACCCTGATCACCCCGTTGGATCGCTCGCCGGCGAGCGTGATCAGGTCCGCCAGCAGCACCAGCGCGTCGTTGCTGATTGATCGGCGCAGCTCGTACCAGACCTCCAGATCGATCCTCACGTACTTCCTCCTCCGCCCCGTCTCCGGCAGGAAACCATCGAATCGCGGTGGTACCGTTTCCCATCGGATCGACCTCCCGTTGGTCCGTGACTTGGTTCTTCAGCTCCATCCGAGCCCCGCCCGTGACGGCGGGGTTCGTCTTATGTCGGTCCCATCACAGCCGCTCCCGATCCTCTTGGACGATCTCCGCGACGACGGTGTCCCACGGCAGACCGGAGCCCTCGAGGGCCGTCGTGATCCTGGTCAGGATGTCGCCGGGGACCTCGATCTCCTCGTGCTCGGCTGTGCGAGCAGCCTGCTCGACCGCGGCGTTGACTGACAGGCGCCTCCCACGCACGGACGTACGCCTGCTTGAGCACGTCCTCGTCGGGCACGACCTTGGCGACGCCGGACTCATCGAGCTTGGCCTCGAGCCAGTCGGTGAACTGACGACCGATGAGCGCGTTGAGTTCGACGCGCCGACCGTGGAACGGCGGCTCATCGGTCCAGCACAGGTACGCGATCTCCTTGCCCGTCGCACCCCGGAGTCGGAGGTTCGCCCTCGGATCGTGGTCGTAGGAGACCGGCTCCGATCCCAAGTCCAACGCCCCGACGTCATCGAGTCGGAGACCGAGATCCTCGAACCCTTCCCGAGCGTGTCGTAGATCCCGAAGCCCGCCTTGTCAAAATCGCGGGCCACGAGGACACGGACACCGTCGTCGGCAAATCGGCGCATGAGAAGGCGCGCAGCCTTGACCGAATAGCCCTTGCAGCTCGCGATCCCGAGGTCGTACCGCTCGGGGATCTGGGCGTACCGCATCGCACCCAGGAAGCCCTCCTTCTCGATGTAGAGGACGGTCCCGAAGGCGTCGAGCGGACCTACGGTGTCCACGTACAGGGACAGTTGAGGAACCGAGTTGAGGCCGTCGAGATGGTCGGCGTGATCAGTGTGGAGATTCTCGAGGTACTCCCGAACATCGATGGTCCCGAGGCGAACCTCTCGACCGGTATGCGGCTCGTGGAAGGTCCCACGATCGTCACGGACGATGTCCCACTCGGCGTCACGGTCGGGGTGCTCGTCGAGGTAGTCGTCAAGGAGGCGCTTCAGGAAGTAGCTCGACTTCAGCGCATCACCGAGCCCGCTGATCCTCCTGGCGGCGTACATGACGTTCCGTGCCCCTGCCGGGTCGTGAGCCCTGGTCAGAAGCCTGCTCGTACGCGAGCGGCATGGCCGCCCACACAGCCGCCTTGATGTCGCCCTTACTCAGGACTTCAACGGGCTCCTGGCGCCTCGCCGAACGACCAGCGGTGCCGAGTTGGACTGATTGGGAGGGTCGCGCAGCACTCGGCCTCATGCGCCTGGGCCCCTGGGACACACGGGGAGGCCTCTGCGTCGCTCTCCGTCGCCTCTTCAGAGCGGAAAGCGGCCCTCATGGACTCGACCCTGGCGCGGTCACGCCACTTGCCGTCCGGGAACCTGACGATGCCCCGATGGGTGAGTTCGGCGTCGGTGGCGCAGCGACGACCACCGATGTCGACCGTGGGCCGATCGCGGGTGGGGTCGTCCTCGGACGTCACCTTGGTCCAGTGCCGGTCGAAGGTCTCGAGCGACCCGAACTCCCGACCGCATCCGCGGAACCCGGAGGTGTCGCCCGTAGTCGAGCAGCCGTAGCTCACGTCGCCTTGGCCTTCCGCGCGGCACGAGCCTTCGAGGATCGCAGCGCGAGCCTCTTCATGTGAGCGTTCTTCAGCGCGTCGGCGCGACGATGGAGTTCGACCTCGTCGTGAAGGTCGGGGTTCAACTCACGGGCTTCACGGAGGAACTTCTGATCGAAGCCGCGTCTGGCGTTCGCGGCGATCACCTTGCCGCCGCGCACGGCGACGCCGGTGTTCGCGGCCACGCTCGCGCTCAGGCTGCGTTGCTCAGCGGTGAGAGGCATTCAACAACTCCCCGGCCCCCGTGGGAATCCGGGAGCTACCGACCGGCGGGGTGCCTCTTGCAATCCCGCCACTCCGCTCGGGTCCGGCATATGGCCGGGGAGCACTGCTTCGGACGCTACTCCTCTTGTATCCGTAACGGCAAGCGGTTAGATCCGGTCACCAGGCGACAGGCGTGCGTGCGCGTCACGTGCGCGTTCGGCCCTCGAGGACGCGCCGTACCGCCGCAACATCTCCCGCGAGCGCCAGCCAGCGATCTCCTGGAGGTCGCCTTCTTGCCCCCGCGCGGAGCCAGGAGTGCGCGAACGTGTGCCGGAACCTGTGCGGGTTCAGGTGACCGATCCCGGCCTTGATCGCGCGACGCCGGAGCATCTGCGCGACGCCCGAAGGGGTCATCGCCCCCTTCCCCGAGCCACAGCCCCTCCTCGGCGCTGCGCGTGCGCGCCCGCATGTACCGATCGATCGCAGCGACCGTCTTGGCGCCGATGGGCAGCACCCTCACGCGGTCGCCTTTGCCGATCACCGTGATCGTCTGCGCGTCGAGGTCGACGTCGCCGAGCTTGATGCCGGTGACCTCGGACAGGCGAGCGCCGGTATCGATGAATGTGCGAACGATCGCGGTGTCGCGACGCCCGACGGCGTCGGTCCCTTCGCAGGCCTTCAGCAGCTTCTGGAGTTCGACGTCGGACAGCACTGCCGGCGGCTCCTCGGTGACCTTGGGCGGACGCATCCGTTCCATCGGGTCCGAGGCGATCTCGCCCTCCTCCAGCGCCCACTTGAACAACTGACGCAGCGAGCGGAAGCGCACGCCGACTGTGCCGGACGGAACCGCTGATCCAGGTCGACGATGAAAGCCTCGACGTGCTCGCGGCGGATCGATGCGACGGCGGTCGGCATGCCCCGGCGGATCAAGAAGTCGAGAAAGCTGGGCGGCCGCCTCCGCGTAGGATTGGATCGTCCGAGGCGAGCGCCGAGCCCGCCTTGAGCGAGCGCTCCCACGACGGGAGCAGCGCCGGGATGTCGATCTCGACGGTAGTCTGCGCGAGACTCACGCACGACGTCATATGCTCTCGGAGCGGCAAGCGTCAAGCCGTCGGAGCGTTTGTGCTGGTAGCGCGCCCCGAGGGATTCGAACCCCCGACCTTCTGATCCGTAGTCAGACGCTCTATCCGGACTGAGCTAGGGGCGCAGAACTCGGCAGTCTACCAACCGCTCCTGCCCAGGGCGAGACCTTGAGTGCGGCTTGACTCGACCGTGCCGAGGGGCGTATCAAGTTATGCCCGCGCGAGAATGCACCACCTGAAATCGTCGAAGGAGGATGCATGAGGCGGGCGCTCATCGGGATCGCGGTGACGGCGTTGACGCTAGGGATCGCAGCTCCATCGCAGGCAACGTTCCCCGGAAACAACGGTGTCATCGCATACGACAACTACAGCGGCGACCCGCAACAGATCTCAACCATCGAACCCGACGGTTCCCCCGTCACCCAGCTGACCACCGGGAACCGCGACAGCTTCGACGCCGCCTATTCATCCGACGGCGCGATGATCGCCTTCGTCCGGGCGCGGTCGAACTTCCGCGGTCGCTACCAGCTCGCCACCATGGATGCCGACGGGTCCAACATCACGGTCCTGCTCCGGGGCGTGAGCGACAACCGGAAGGAGATCTCCGACCCCACGTGGTCCCCGGACGGCTCCCAGATCGCGTTCTGCGCTGAGAGTCGTCGAAACGCACGGGTCTACGTCGTCAACGCCGATGGTTCGGGCCTGGCCAACATCAGCGGTCCTGGTCACTCCGAATGCGATCCGTCCTGGTCGCCGGACGGTTCCACGATCGCCTTCTCGACACGTAGGAATCGCGGCCGGACAGCCATCGCGACCATGGATGCCGACGGATCGAACAGGACGATCGTGGTCCGGCGTGGGATCAACTTCTACCCAGACTTGTCTCCCGACGGGACCTAGACGTGTTCTGCCGCCGCCTCGGACGGAACGCGCCCCTCGACGTCTTCATCGTGGGAGCCGACGGCTCGGGACGCACACGGCTGACCGACACGCCGAACAGGTGGGAGTGGACACCGGTCCTTCTCACCTGACGGCACGGCCATCGCGTTCTGCCGGAGTCGAGGGACGGATCTCCTGAGCCCCGGGAGACATCTTCACGAAGGCGCCGGACGGGAGCCGTGACGCGCGTCACCGATACAACCGAGTGGACGAGTTCATTGAACTGGCAGGCCATCCCCTGAAGTCGTGCAGGCGGGATACCGCAAGTAGCCGCATGGGGGTGCGCTGCCTTCGGCGACTAGCTCCGCACGATGGTTGCGGCACCGGCAGCGGGTGAGATCAGGGTCTCATGCCCGTCCGACCACCTGACCCGGTAGCTCACGCGTATCTCGCCATGGATGACCCTCAGGACCTCGCCCTCCCGGGGCGGTGTGCCGACCTGCGGTGAGTCGACGACGATGAGGTCGCCTCGTCGGGCTCTGGCCGTGGCCGTCCTCGCCGTGGCCTTCGCTTTCGTCTTCCTGACCGTCGTCTTCCGGGCCGTCGTCTTCTTGGCCGTCGTCTTCTTGGCCGTCTTCTTGCCGTCTTCTTGGCCGTCGTCTTCTTGGCTGTCGTCTTCTTGGCCGTCGTCTTCTTGGCTGGCACGAGTCCCACCTCCGTGGCGCTGCCGACGGCCTCTACCCTAGTCCCCATCCGAGCTCTCCACCCAGCCCGCGTTGTGGCGTGTCGAGCGGCTACCCACGAACCGACAGCTCAGCCGGAGACGGAGAATCGAAGCCAGCGACTCCGGCCGTCGTCCTCGTCGAACAACGTCTTGGACCGCAGTCCCGCCTTGGAAGCCGGACGGAGCGCCCGCCTCTCGAGCCGTGTGAGCGTGTGGCCGATCGACCGCAGGCGAGTGCCGCCCTCGGTCGAGACGGTGAGCTGGAGCCGGTTCCCTACCTTGATCATCCGAAGGCGGTACGGGGTTCCCCGCTTCAGGTCGACGCGCGATCTGGCGAGCAACGAGACGGTCTTGCCTCGGATCCGGCGCCCGATCGACATGAAGCCCTGCGGATAGCCCGGCGAGATCTCGATCTTGCCCCACATGTGGTTCGCGTGGTTCCGGAACAGGGTGGTGACTCCCGCGTTCGTCCGGCCGGGGCTCGTGCGGATGAGGGCCGTGACGGCGAAATCGTCCCTGATGCCGTACGCCGTGGGCCGAACGAGCTCCGCGTACCCCACCGGCCGGTACACCCTGCGCAATGAGCCGGATCGGGCCACCCACCTCGCCGCGGTGGGCGCGTCCCTCCAGCCCTTCAACGAGCGGCTTCGAAATGTGGTGGTGAACGCCGACGCCGTCTCAACTGTCGACAGCATCAGGACGCACGCCAGCACCAAGCTGGTGATCCTCTTGGTCAATGGTCTGCTCCGGGATATGTGTGCGGGCTGTTGTGATCCCCGACGGCCTGGACCGTCTTCGGCTACGGAGTGCGCTCGTCCGAGCCGGCGGCGTCAGGGTACAGGACGCCTCAGGCGGAACCGTGGAGGTCGGGCGTTTCTGTCACACGATCTTCCGGCGGCGTGCCGCCACGATCGCGTCGGCGAGGACCGCGCAGTCCAGTGCCACGGCGGTTCCGATCAGCGCCCCTCCCACCGCGTCCGACGGCCAGTGCACACCGAGATGCACTCTGGACCAGGCCATCAGGAGCGTCGCCCCCGCCGCCCCCGCGAACCACCATCCTCGCGTGCCCGGTCGTACCAGGATCAGCACAAGGATCACCGCGGTCGACGCCGCGGCGATCACGTGCCCCGAGGGGTATGAGGCGGTCACCGTGTCGACCAGCGAGGTCGCGTCCGGCGGTCGCCCTCGATCGACCGCGCCCTTCACCAGTCCCGAGACGCTCACGGAGACCAACCACGTGGCGGCGAAGACCGCGGCGTCGCGCCAGCGGCGGAGCCACGCGAAAACCACCGTCGCGACGGCCCGCACGGGATAGCTGACGATCGGCAGGCCCACCGCGTCCAGCGCCATCGCGACCGCCGTGAGCGCGCCCACGCGAGACCTCACGCTCGCGTCGAGCCACCGTCGGTCGAGCGACTCGATCGCCGGAGGCGGGCCGGTCGCAAGCATCACGCTCCACGCGATCGCGGCGACGGTGAACACCGCGGCGACGATCGACGCCCGGCCGAGTCGCTCGAACAGCCGGTCGTTCACGCCGGGCGGCCGGCGACGATGCGGGCGAGCTCGCCGATCGTCGAGCGCGACATGTACACGGCCTTGGCCGCGGGAGACGCGCCCGGCGCGTGCCGGGGCAGACGCACGCGCAACGCCCCGGGTCGCGACGTGAACACGAGCGGCGGCTCCATCGTCAGCGCCTCGCCGTCGACACCGATCTCGATGGGCGCTCCGGAGCGGACCTCGAACGACGCGACCTCCCACCCCTGCGCGGGTGATCCGACCTTGACGGCCACCACGCCGAGGACACCGAGGTCCAAGCGGGCCCGCGTTCCTGCGCCCACCAGATGCCGGAGCTCATACGGATCGTTCGACACCTGGATCAGGTGAGCCGACGGCACCTCGGCGCCGTCGGGCCCTGTGTAGTGCAGGTCGAGCGGTGCCGCATCGGGACCCAACATCGAGGGAAGCATGTCGGCCGCCGTCTGCCTCTTGGCGTCGCGGTATTCCTCGGACTGCACGATCTTCGCGTACAGCCCGAGCGAGGCGTTGTTCACGAACACCCGGCCGTTCACGTCCGCCAGGTCGATCCGGCGTTCCACGCCGTCGGCGTAGGCGTCGAGCGCGCCCACCACGTCGTTGCGATCGAGCCCCAGGTCCAGCGCGAAGTGGTTCCTGGTTCCGGCGGGGATCACGACGTGCGGGATGTCGTGCGCGCTCGCGACCGAGGACACCAGCGCCTGCGACCCGTCCCCTCCGGCCATGCCGATCACGTCGGCGCCGCGTGCGACCGCGTCCTCGGCCAGCTCGAGCAGGTCGTCCCCCTGCTGCAACACGATCGCCTCGATGCCGCGCTTCTCGCACTCCTCCACCAGCTTGAACTTCTCGGCCTTCCCGCCTCCCGACTTCGGGTTCATCAGCAGGACGGGCCGCCGTGCCGGCGGGGCAGCCTCCTCGTTCGCGAGCGGCTGAGTCCGCTCCTGCTTGGTCCCGTGCAGCGCGTACCTCGCCGCCCCGACCGACATCGCGCCGAGCACCGCACCGGTGACGATGCCCGCCCACTCGGGATCGCCGATGAACAGGGTCGACACCAGCAGCACCAGGGAGGCGACCAGGACGCCGAACGCGATCAACCGCACCCCGCCGCGGCGCGAGACGACGTACCAACCGCCCACGACCACACCGAAGATCGCGACCAGTCCCACCAGCAGCGCGCCGAGGTTCGACAGCGTGCCGAGCGCGACGCTGATCAGGGCGAGCACCAGCAGCGCGATCGCAGCCAGTGCGGCGACGCGCCGCCGGGCGTTCGGTGCGGATCCGTTCGTCATGTTCGGTCTCCTCCCGGTGGCTTCCACGTGCGCCCGGTCTCGGCCTGGAACGCGGTGATCGCGGCTTCCAAGGTGGGGTAGAAATGGCCCGGGTCGATCGTGCGTGTCAACTCGTAGCGCTCGATCTTGCGCCGGACGGGATCCTTCATCTCGGCGAACACCAATGAGATCTCGCGGGCGTTCAGCTCCTCGTCCAGCTCCTCCAGCATGTCGGCGGCGGTGGTGTCGACGTCGGTGATCGGCTCGGCGGCCACCACGATCCATCGCAGGTTCGGCCGCGTGTGAACGAGCTCCTCGACCTCCTCTCGGAACGTGCGCGCGTTCGCGAAGATCAGCGGAGCGTCGAAGCGGTAGATCACGAGGTCGTCCATGAGCTCGGCGTCGGGATACGACCGTGTGTCGTGGTAGCCGGGGAGCCCGTCGACGCGGCCGAGCGTCGCCTGGTACGGCCACCACGCCCTGCGGAACACGTTGAGGATCGACAACACGACCGCGATGCCGATGCCCGGCAGCACCCCGAGGATCGCGACTCCCAGGAAGGCAGCGATCGACAGCCAGAATTCGGTCCGCCGCTGTTTCCACAGGCGGATCGTGGCGGGGATGTCGGCGAGCGAGAGCGAAGCCGCGATGACCACGGCGGCCAGGGTCGGCTGCGGCAGGTTCTTCAGCAGTCCGGGCACCAGCAGCAGGATGAGCGTGATCGCGACGGCGCCGACGACGCCCGTGAGCTGGGTCTTGGCGCCCGCCTGCTCGGCGACCGCCGTCCGCGAGCCGCTCGTGCTCACCGGGAACCCCTGGAACATCCCCGCCGCGACGTTGGACGCGCCGATGCCGATCATCTCCTGGCTGCCATGCACCCGCTGGCCCGCGCCGGGAGGCGAACGCCGAGGCGGTCGAGATCGTGTCGACGAGTGCGACCAGCGCGATCCCCAGCGCGCCCGGGACGAGCTGCGCGACGTCCGTGATCGAGACATCGGGGATCGTGAACGGCGGGAATCCCTGTGGCAGCGACCCGACCACCGACACCCCTTCTTCGGCAAGGTCGAAGACGTTGACCGCGAGGATCGCGAGCACCACGGCGATCAGCACCGCGGGGATCTTCGGCAGCGCACGCTGCAGGGCCAGGATCAACACCAGGGAGCCGACGCCGATCGCGGCGGCGGCGCCGACGACGTCGCCCGCCGCCACGCCTTCGACGAAGGCGATGGCCTCGTCGATCAGGCCGTCGGCGTCGACCGAGAAGCCCAGCAGCTTGGGCAGCTGGCCGACAAGGATCGTGAGCGCGAGACCGTTCATGTAGCCGATCTGTGTGGGCTTGGACAGCAGATCGGCCAGGAATCCCAGCTTCAACACGCCTGCCAGGATCATCACGGCGCCGACGACCAGCGCGAGCATGGAGGCGAGCGCCACCGCGCGGGCGGGATCGCCGTCGGCGAGCAGCAGCGGCGCCAACGTCGCCGCGATCATCGGGCCCAGCGACGAGTCCGGCCCCAGCACCAGGATCTTCGACGGCCCGAACACCGCGTAGCCCAGCAGGCACATGATCGACGTGTACAGGCCGGTGATCGCCGGGAGTCCTGCCAGCTCTGCGTATGCCATGCCCTGCGGCACGAGCAAGGCCGTCAGGATCAGGCCGGCGACCAGGTCCTTCGGCAACCACTCCCGCCGGTAGCCGCGCACCATGCCCAGCCCGGGCACGACCGACGCCTCGGTCTGTGTCGCCTCCTCGGGCCGAGCCCCACCACCAGGCTTCGTGCTCAGGGTCCCCTCCCCGCGTTCCGCTCACTGCAGAGCGCTCGAGAACCCCTGGGCCCGACGCTCGCCGCTTGTTAGCACATCTGCGACCTCGCAGACTATGCGAACGCTCCGGGCGGCGAACAGGTGGTCGAGCCCGACCTGTCGACCCGGTTAGACCCTGCGGCGGTAGCGGGCGATCGCCAGCGGGGCGAACACGGCGGTGATCACCGCCATCCAGATCACCGACTTCGTGACCGCCTCGGCGACCGGTCCCCCGAGCATGAGCCCACGTGCCGCGTCGATCGCCGCGGTGACCGGGTTCACTTCGGCGAACGCCTGGAGCCACCCGGGCATCGTGTCGACTTCCACGAACGCGGAGCTCGCGAACGTGAGCGGCAGGATGATCATGAAGCCCCACGTGTTCACCGACTCGGTGCTGCGAGCCGTGATGCCGATGAACGCCATGGGCCAGCACAGCGTGATCCCGAACGCCGTGACCAGCACGAGCGCGCCGAGCGCGCCGGCAGTCCCGCCGCCGAAGCGGAACCCGAGCACCACGGCGAACCCGGTGATGATCAGGATGCTCCACACGATCCGTACACCGTCGGCGAGGATGCGGCCCCCGATCACCGAGGACCTCGCCATGGGCAGCGACCGGAACCGGTCGATCACGCCCCGCTGGAAGTCGGTGTTGAGCGCGAGCGCGGTCGTGAACGGCAGGAACGCCACGGACTGGACGAGGATGCCGGGCAGCGCGAACTGCAGGTACTCGCGGCTGGAGTCGGCGATCGCGCCGCCGAAGACGTAGACGAACAGCACGAGGAACATCAGCGGCTGGATGGTCATCTCGACGAGCTGCTCGGGCGTGGCCTTGATGTGCAGCAGGTTCCGGCGGGCGATCGTGAGCGTGTTGCTCACGATGTGGCCGCGCCGCCGGAGCGATGGTGGCGGCGCTCATGCCATCTTCCTTTCGTCGATGCTCGTCGTCTCGTGACCTCGTCCTCGTCCTCGTCCGAGCGTTCCTCCTCGGCGACGTGGCCCGTGACGGCCAGGAACACCTCGTCCAGGCTGGGACGTCGCAGCGACAGGTCATCGACCGCGACTCCCGCCTCTTCGAGGCGCCGGAACGCCAGCCGATCGCCGCGCGGTCCTCGATCCGGACCGTGACGAGCTGTCCGTCGTTGTAGACGCCCTCGTCGTCGTCGCCGAACTCCGACAGGATCTTCTCGACCGCCGGGAGGTCGACCGGGTCCGTCGGGCTGCGCCTGCAGCACCAGCCCTCCCACGCGCGTCTTGAGCTGCTGCGGGGTGCCGGCGGCGATCACCTTGCCGTGATCGATCACGACGATCTCGTCGGCGAGCCGGTCGGCCTCCTCGAGGTACTGGGTGGTGAGGAGCACCGTGGTTCCGTCGGCAACGAGCGTGCGGATCATGCCCCACAGCTCCAGACGGCTCCGTGGGATCGAATCCGGTCGTCGGCTCGTCCAGGTACAGGAAGCGGGGCCGGCCGACGAGGCTCGCCGCCAGGTCGAGCCGACGCCGCATGCCCCCCGAGTACGTCTTGACGAACTTCGTCGCCGCGTCGGACAGGTCGAACGCGTCGAGCAGCTCTGTCGCGCGCCGACGTGCCTCGCTCGGGCGGATCCCGAGCAGCCGCCCGATCATGAACAGGTTCTCCTTGCCCGACAGCAGCTCGTCGACCGCGGCGTACTGGCCGGTCAGGCCGATCATCCGTCGAACCTTCTCGGGCTCACGCTCGACGTCGAAGCCTCCGACCGCCGCCCGGCCCGAATCCGGCCGGATCAACGTGGACAACACCCGGATCGCGGTGGTCTTGCCGGCGCCGTTGGGCCCGAGCAGACCCGAACACGGTGCCCTCGCCGGCCACCATGTCGATGCCGTCGAGCGCCCGCACCTTCCCGAAGCTCTTGACGAGGCCCTCGGCCTCGATCGCCGATGTCGGCATCGCTCCCCCCTCGCTCTTCGCCTGCTACCCATCTCGTGCAACTCCCTGCGTGCCGCACATCATCGCCGACGAAAGTGGTCATCTCTTGTCCGGTTTCCGTGAGAATCTGGGCGCGTGCGCGCGGACCGACTCGTGGCGGTGTTGCTCATCCTCCAGGCGACAGGGACGCGTCACCGCGGCCGAGCTCGCCGATGAGCTCGAGATCTCCGAACGGACGGCCCGCCGCGACCTGGAGGCGCTTGGGGCTCGCGGGCATCCCCGTCTATTCCCAGGCGGGGCGGGGCGGCGGGTGGTCGCTGGTGGGCGGCGCGCGCACCGACCTGAGCGGCTTGACCGCCGCCGAGGCTCGCACGCTGTTCCTCGTCGCCGGGCCGTCGGCTTCCGCGACCCCGCAGATCAAGGCCGCGCTCCGCAAGCTCGTTCGCGCGCTCCCGGAGCCGTTCCGAGCGGAGGCCGAGTCGGCGGCCGCGGCCGTGGTGCTGGACCCCACGAGTTGGGACCGAACGAGCGTGCCGCCTCCCGAGCACCTCGACGTCCTGCAGCGAGCCGTCGTGGACGCCGTGCAGGTGCGACCTGCGCTATGCGGGTCGCGACCGGCCCGAGACCGAGCGCATGGTGCACCCGCTCGGGTCTCGTGGCCAAGGCGTCGGTCTGGTACCTGGTCGCCGGAACCGACGCGGGGCTGCGCACGTTCCGGCTCAGTCGCATCCGCGACGTGACCGTCACCGACGAGCCCGCCGAACGCCCGGAAGGCTTCGACCTGGCGGAGACCTGGAAGGAGATCGTGGACACGATCGACGAGCGGCGCGAGTGGTTCCGGGCGGTCGCGCTCGCCGACCCGGAGGCCGTGCCGATGGCTCCAGGGCGCGTTCGGCGCACGGATCACGGTCGGCGACCCGGTCCCCGGCGGTCGTGTCGAGGTCGAGATCAGGAGCTGGTCGGCCCATACGGTCAGGCTCGGAGCTCGCGGCCTTCGGCGCCCGGGTCGAGGTCGTCGATCCTCCCGAGGTTCGAGAGGATCTGGCGCGCCTTGGCGCCGAGCTCACCGAGCTGTACGGATCGTCCCCGGACGCGCCCCGACCCAAGGGGTGACGGCAGGCCCGGCCACCGTCGGCGGCCGGGCCTGCGACACGTTCAGGCGACGGCGAGGCCGACCGAAGCCGGCGGCAGTCCCGCACGGCCCGCGATCGCTTCGAGCTCCCCGTCGTCCTCGATCTCGAACGCGCTGATCGTGTGGGAGCCGGCGTCGAGCGTGTAGAGGAACTCCCCTCGCGCGATGCCCATGTCGATCGGTTCGTCTCCCGCGGCGAACGCGGCACCGCCGAACAGCGTCAGGGCGCCGTTCGCTGCGATCTCGTAGCCCGAGACCGTGTCGGACCCGGTGTTCGTCGTGTACGCGAACCGCCCGTCGGGCGTGATGGCCACCCAGCACGCGGCCGCCTCGAAGTCGGGCACCGACGCGCTGAGCGTCGTCAGTGTTCCGCCGAGACCGACGGTGTAGGACGACATCGCGCTCGCTCCGGGCGCTCCCCCGAACGCCTCGGAGACGACCAGCCGCCCCGACGGATCGAAGGCGAACCCGAACGGCGTGGCGCCTTCCGACGCCTGCACGTTCGGCGGTGAGAGCCTGCCGTCCGAGCGGACCCGGTAGACGTCGATCAGGTTCGTGTCCTTCTCCGTCACGACGACCCGTCGGCCATTCGGGGTGAACTCGACCTGGGCGGGCGCGACGTCGTCACCAGACAGTCCGATCCTCGAGCCGGGGATCCGCAGGAGCCGCCCGTACGAGGCGATCCTGAAGCCGACCAGGTCGTCGGAACCGTCGTTCAGCGCGTACACGAGGTTGCCGTGGACGGTGACGCTGATCGGCAGGTCTCCTCCCGATCCCACGACCGCCGTCCGTCGGAGGCCGATCCCGCTCACGGCGAACAGTGACAGCTCGTCGCTCCCGGCGTTCACCCCGATGAGCCAGCGTCCGCTGTCGCTGAGGACGATGGCACCCTGACTGCCGAGCCCCCCACCCGAACCGAGGCCCCCCGTGCGGACGGATCCGGCAGCATGCAGGGACCCGTTCGCGGCGCGGCGGAAGATCACCACACGGTTGCCGGCGGGGTCGTTGGACAGGGTGTAGACGGCGCCGGTCGATCCGTCGGCCCGGGCGGGCGTCGCGGCGACGACCGAGAGCACGAGGAGAGGCCCGAGCGCGAGCGCCGCGAGCCTCCGGGTACGTGAACGTGCCATGCGAGGTTCCTCCTTCGATCGCGTGCGGTCCTGATACGACGGGAACGGTGGGGACACCTCCTCCGAGGGGGTGATGACGCCGCATCGATCCGACCGTAGGCGCCGCGCCATTTCGAACCGGTGTCGGACCGATTGCCGAAATCGAACGATTCCACCGCTCGTCTGACCTGGACCTCGGAAACCGTTCGCGGTGCCGGGGCGTAGCTAAGAAGTAAGGCTTCGGTAAGGACACGGGTGCATGCTGGACGCGATGGAAGACGCTCGGGTGCTGGTCGTCGACGACGAGCCGATGGTCCGCGAGGTCCTGGCTCGTTACCTGGAGACCGAGGGCTTCGGGGTGCGAAACGGCCCGGGACGGAGGCGAGGCGCTGGATCGCTTCGGCCGGGATACCCCAGATCTCGTGCTGCTCGACCTGATGCTGCCTGGCGTCGACGGGCTGGAGGTGTTCCGCCTGATGCGAGCGGCATCGAGCGTCCCGGTGATCATGCTCACCGCGCGTGGCGACGAGACCGATCGGATCGTCGGCCTGGACCTCGGCGCCGACGACTACATCGCGAAGCCGTTCTCGCCGCGTGAGGTCGTCTCGCGGGTGCGCGCGGTGCTGCGACGCGCGAACGGATCGGCTCAGAAGGCGCCGGCCACGATCCGTTCCGGGAACCTCGAGATCGACCTGGCGCGCCGCGAGGTGCGCCTCGACGACGTCCCCGTGCAGTTCACCCGGAAGGAGTTCGAGCTGCTGGCGTTCCTGGCCTCCAATCCCGGCGTGACGTTCACGCGCACGCAGCTCCTGGAAGAGGTGTGGGACTTCGCGTGGGACGGCGACAGCTCGACGATCACGGTCCACGTTCGCCGCGTGCGGGAGAAGATCGAGGACGATCCGTCCCATCCGACGCGAGTGCTCACGGTCTGGGGCGTGGGCTACCGGTTCGAGCCATGATCGCGCGCGACGGCGCCTCGGGCTGGCGCACGCTCGTGCTCGTCGTGGCCGTGGCGGCGGCCGGCGCCGCGGGAACGGTCCTCGTGGCGGCCGCGATGGGTGTCGACGCGTCGGAGCGAAGCCACCTGGTCGCGTTCCTCGTCCCCGCAGCCGTGGTCACCGTGCTGGCGGCGGTGCTGGCGCGAACCCTGCTGGCGAGGACCTCGCTGCGGCAGCGCTTCGTCGCCGTGGCGCTGCTGGGCGCGGTCATCGCGATCGCCAACATCGGGGTGCTGGTCCTGCAGATGGCGGTGAGCGATCACGATGCCGACCCTGGTCGCGGTGCTGCTGGTCTACTCGGCGGCGGCGGGCGTCGCGGGCGCCCTTGTCGTCGCTCGCTCGTCGTCGGACGCCCTCGCGCGACTGGAAGCGACCGCCCGGCGCATGGGCGAAGGAGACCTCGGCGCCCGCACCGGGCCGATCGACGCCGGGCCCGAGCTCGACACCCTGGCGGCCACGCTCGACGACATGGCCGCCACGTTGGAAGCGTCCGCCGCTCGGGAGCGTGAACAGGAATCGATGCGGCGCGACCTCATCACGACCGTTTCCCACGATCTCCGTACGCCCCTCGCCTCATTGCGTGCGATGGTGGAGGCGATCGACGAAGGCGTGGTCGCCGATCAGGCGAGCCTCCGCCGGTACGTGGCGGAGATGCGTCGGTCGGTCTCGCAGCTCTCCTCCATGGTGGACGACCTGTTCGAGCTCACGCAGCTGGACGCCGGAGCGATCGAGGCCGAGACCACGCGCGCCAGACTCGATGAGGTGATCGTCGCCGCGGTCGACGCGGTCTCGATGGCCGCCCAGGAGAAGGGCCTGATGCTGGAGACCACCATCGCGGGCGTCGAAGACGTCCGGTGCTCGCCGCGCGTGGGAAGGGTGTTGCAGAACCTGCTCGCGAACGCGGTGCGGCACACGCCCGCCGACGGCTCGGTTCGCCTGGATGCGCACCGGGACGGAGACCGGCTGCGGCTGGCCGTGGAGGACACCGGGGACGGCATCGCGCCCGAGAACCTGGAGCGTGTCTTCGATCCGTTCTTCCGCGAGGATCCCGCTCGCTCCGGACCGGGGGCGGGCCTGGGTCTCGCGCTCGCCAGGAGGATCGTCGAAGCGATGGACGGCAGGATCGTCGCCGAGCCCATGCCGACCGCAGGCGCCCGATTCGCGATCGAGCTGCCGGCATGATCCGCACGTCACTCCGACATGCAGCGCTGCTGATCGTGATGGGCGTGTTCTCGGCAGCGTGCGCATCGTCACCGTCCCCGGCGCCGGCCGACGGTGCGAGGCCGAGTCCCTCGTCCGCCGAGGCGAAGCCGAGCCCCGGCGAGGAACGGCCGGTCCCCGAGATCCTGGGGTTCTCCGCGCCGCGGCTGTCCGGCGGCACCGTCGAGGGGTCCGAGTTCGCGGGACGAGATCTCGCAATCTGGTTCTGGGCTCCGTGGTGAGTACGGTGCCAGGGCGCAGCCCCGGGAGTCGCGCAGGTGGCGCGAGACTATGCGGACAGGGTGACGTTCCTGGGAGTGCCCGGGAACGACGGCGTCGAGGCGATGCAAGAGTTCGTCGATCGGTACGACCTGCCCTTCGAACAGGCGGTCACCGAAGACGGTTCGCTCTGGGGGCATTTCGGCGTGGCGTACCAACCGGCATGGGTCTTCGTGGACGACTCCGGTGACACGACCGTGGTTCCGCAGGAGCTCTCCTCCGAGGACCTGGAACGCCGGCTCGACGAGCTCATCGAGTCGTAGGCGGACCCCTCGCCGCGGGCGGGCGTCCGCGGTCGTAGTCTTCGCGGATGGCGCGCATGGAACCGCTGCGGCGCGAGGACCATCCCGAGCTCGAGGCGCTCTTCCGCCACTACGACGAGACGTTGAGCTTCGTCCCCAACAGCCTCTACACCATGGCGCGACGCCCGGAGATCTTGCGCGCGTTCAGCGAGCTGATCACCCAGGTCTGGAACTCGGGGACCCTGCCGAAGCCGTTGAAGCCCCTGATCGCGATCGTCTCGAGCATCGCGTCCGGTTGCCGCTACTGCCAGGCCCACGAGGCGGTCGATGCCCGCGAGCGAGGTGTGCCGGACGCCAAGGTCGCGCAGATCTGGAACTTCGAACGCTCGGACCTGTACGACGAGGGTGAGCGGACGGCGCTGCGCTTCGCGCGCGACGCCTCTCTGGTGCCCAACGAGGTCACGCCCGAACACTTCCTGGCGCTCCGCGCGCACTGGGACGACGGGCAGATCGTGGAGATCCTCTCGGTGGTCGGTCTGTTCGGCTTCCTCAATCGATGGAACGACACGATGGCGACACAGATCGAAGACGAACCTCGCGCGACGGCTCACGAGCGCTATGGCGACCATTGGGAGCCGGAGAAGCACGCCACCTGAGCAGCGGCAGGTGGGCCGCTCGATGCGGCCCACCCGTCGCCCGGGTCGACGCCTTCCGTCAGTCGTCCCGCTCGAAGAAGTGGTCCTGCGCGTAGTTGGCGACCCTCTTGCCCATCAGGGCGCCCTGCTCGTCGGCGGTCCGGAAGTGGATCCCGCTGTACACACGCGCGTCGACGATCTCCTCGATCGCCTGGGTGAAGGTCGTGAACTTCCTCGTCGTTCCCGACACCACACTGTTCGTGCTGAACTCCATCTGGTCAGTTCCGAAGAACGCCTGCAGCGTGCGTGCGATCGAGCCGCTGGCGCACCCGTGGCCCGATGGGTGATCGGGGAACGGGGGCGTGTCGATCAGCGGCAACCACTCGGTATCGCGAGCCGTCTTGGGGTTCCCGTCGGTATTGGCCTCACGGATCGCCGTGATCGGCCGCCAGAAGCCGTAGTGCTGCTTGTCGTCCCAGCAGCCGATGATCGCGTCGGCGTCCGTCAGGAAGAGCATCGCGAAGAACCGCGCGTTCTCCACGATCGACAGGTCCTCGGTGTCCGAGAGCTGCAGGAAGATGCGGTTCCACATCGCCGTCGCGTGGTCGGCCCAGAACTTCGCGATGTCGGTCTGATCGGCGGTCCGCGTCGTGCTCGTGCGCGAACCGATCGCCTTCACCTCTTTGAAGTCCTTCGTGTACCTCCAACTCTTGAGCTCGTTCGGTCCTTCAGTACGGAACTGCGACGGGCTCTTGATCAGGAACGGTTCCACGTCACCGACCCACGCGGCGGGGTCGTTGAGGAACAACGGCAGCGTCGGGCGCCACTCGCCGGGCTTCGTGCCGACGTCGAACCCGGGAGGTCCGAACCGGCCGTCGCCCATCCTCTCGTTGATCATCGCGGTTGCGGCGGCGTTGCCCACGGCGATGCCGCCGGTCTTCGCCGCCCCGTTCGAGATGCCCGCGAGCGTGGCGTCGTACAGCGACTGCAACGCGCCCTGCTGCGTGGGCACGATGTTCACGAGCACCTTGAACGCCGCCGTCGCCGCGGCCGCGTTCTTCGAGTACCAGCTTCTTCGGCCGGCGGCTTCACCAGGTACGGCTCGAAGCCGCCGTCGATCGCGTTCACCGCGTCGTAGATGGCTCCGTGCACCATCGCCAGGTGCAAGGCAGCCACGGTCGGCGGCTGCAGCCCGGTGACGATGAGCGCGTTCGCTGCGTGTTGGTTCCATTCCACGACCGCGTCCTTCGGCGCGACCGCGGCTGCGGGCAGGGACGCGGGCAAGATGAACCCGGCACCGAGCGCAGCGATGACGCCGATGACGCCGATCCTGCGAACGGGGCGCCGGATGATCAAGCGTCCCTTCATGTCACTCCTCCTCTCTCTATCCGTGTGAAGGGCTAGGCCCATCACCGGTTCTCCTTGGGGAGCCTCAACAGATCTGGTGCAGGAACGTCATGCGCGGCGATCGTGACGCGTCAGGAGTGGAACCGGTGCAAAGCGCACGCAAGGAACACGCAAAGTCGATCATCCGGTCCTCCCTTGGTTCTCGTGCTACCGCACCGTGGTACAGGTCCCTTTCAACTCGCTTGCAGGACCGCCGAAGACCGAACAACCCGCCTGCTACCCGCGTGTTCGAGGCGCCGTCCGTCCCATAGGAGTCTCGAGCGGCCCGTCGTGAGGTCGAGCAGGTAGAGATACCCCTTCCGGTAGGTCTTGGGGTTCCCATCCGTCGTGTCGAAGATCCACCGCCCTCCGGCGACCACCTGCCCTGCCCGTTGTCTCCGTACCACCCGCCCCTCGAGTGGACGAGCTCGCGGACGTCGCTCCCGTCCGCGTCGGAGAACCTGGCGTATGGGAGAGACGAACGGAACACGGAGTCGATCCTCATGTTCGCTGGCTCAGAGCTTTCACGCGACGTCGGGCCAGGAATCCCGAGTGGCGGAGGTCGAGACTCCCGTGATCGGAGGGGATGGAGAAGCGCCCTCCGCCTCGCTCGCGAGGATGAAGTCCTCGGCGCTCCAGCTGAGATCGATCACCCTGCGGGCTGCAGAGATGAAGACCACCTTCCCCGTATGGACGTCGATGATCCCCAGCTTCGATGCTCCCAACCCTTCCCCGCCAAGGAACGCGATCGAGCTTCCGTCGGGCGACCAGCTCGCTTCCAGCTGCGAATCGTAGAACTTGGGTTTCCCCTTCTCGAGGGATCGACGGCCCGTGCCATCGGGACGCACCAGCCACAGACGGGTGATATGGACGAGCCCGTTGATGGTGTGCGAGTCGTACCCCGTGACGGCGATCCATCGGCCGTTCGGCGACCAGAGCGGAGCTACCGGGTAGCCTTGAGGGGTCGAGATCGGGATCTGTGTCACGTGGCCGTCGGCGACGGCTGCCACCCAGATCTTCCCGTACGTGTCGAAGACGATCCGCGAGCCATCTGGGGACCAGTCGGGGCGGCGGTCGTATCCGTTCGTTCGAGCGAGCAGGCGGACGCCGCTGCCACCGGGCTCCATCACGAAGATGTCCGTGTCGTCGCCCTCGCTCACCGCACCCGCGAACGCGATCAGCGATCCGTCCGGCGACCACGTCGGCTCCGCGGCGCCGCCCGGCAGGTGGGTCAGCTTGCGTGCCTCCCCGTCCTCGAGCATGAAGATCTGTGGGATCCCGCGCCTTCCCGAGCCCTGATACACGATCGCTGAGCCTTCGGGTGAGCGCTCCGGCTCACGCAATTCCCCGGCAGCGGAGAAGAACAGCTCAGCCTCCCCTGTCGCGGGGTCGAGCCGGTACAGGCCGGGTTCCAGCTCGACGTCCGCAGCGACAGGATCCCCCGTGGCTCCGCTCGGGCTCGCTCCCATCGACCCGACGACCGGTGTCTGACTACCTTCGCTCGCATCCGGTGTCGCGATCTGCTCGCCCGCATCGGTGCATCCGGCCAGGACGAGCACGAGCGCGAGACCCACGGCTTCTCCTCGCCAGCGGATCCGTGCAAAGGTTCGGGTGCCTTCGCTCATTCGGTCAGCCTCCTAAAGGGTGGGATCTGGCCAGATGCCCCCGGCGTCGTCGATCCGATGCACGCGGCCGACGCGAGCAGGGCATCGCAGCGACCCTCGGGACAACGCGTCTGCATGACACCTCAGCTCCGCGACGCGTCCGGCGGTTCTCGAGCGTGGCCATCCGATCCCCTCTGATCGTTACGAATAGAACCCTCACCGGTGGCCCCAGACATCCCCTGAACCGTGACGTCAAGGATGTTGCAAGACCCGACGATCAGGATGGCCGGGTGACGACTCGCGTATGCCTTCCCGGGATGGAGCGACTCACTGGCGCTCTCTGTGCCGAAGTTCGATACTCGGTCCGGTGATCGGATGGTCGAAACCACCACCTCGAAGGGTCAGGCTCGATCTGCGGGTGGGGCCAGGATGCAGTTCAGGATCCTCGGTTCGCTCGAGGTCGATCGGGCAGACCAACCGCTCCCGTTGGGCGGGCCCCGGCCGCGGGCACTCCTGGCGCATCTGATCGTCCGAGCCAACGAGCTGGTCCCGACCGACGTCTTGGTGAACGAGGTCTGGGAGGACGACGCACCGGCGTCCGCGCGGGGCACGATCCACACGTACGTCTCCCGGCTACGGAAGGAGCTCGGTGCCGACCGCATCGAGGGTCAGACCCCCGGCTACCGGCTGCGGCTCGATCCCTCGGAGCTGGACGCGGCGCGGTTCGACAAGCTCTTCAACGACGCCAGGAAGGTCGGACCCCTCGACCCGGGCATCGCCGCCTCCGTGTTGGAAGAGGCGCTCGGGCTCTGGCGCGGCCCCGCGCTCGCCGACGTCGCCGAGGATGGCGGCTTGCGCGCCGAGGCGACACGCCTGGATGAGCTGAGGCTGGTCGCCGAGGAGGAGCGCGTCGAAGCCTTGATGGCGATCGGCGAGCACGCCCGAGTCATCGGCGAAGCCGAGCTCCTGGTCGCACAGCACCCGCTCCGGGAGCGCATCTGGCGCCAGCTCATGCTTGCCCTGTACCGAGACGGGCGCCAAGCCGAGGCCCTCGGCGCCTACCAGCGCGTCCGGGAGATCCTGGCCGACGAGCTTGGCGTCGATCCCTCGCCGGAGCTCGCACGGCTCCACGAACGGATCCTGAAGCAGGATCCCGGACCTGGAGCTCCGCGGCGACCCGCTGCGCGGCTACCGCCTGTTGGAGAAGATCGGCGAAGGGCCCACCGGGGTCGTCTTCCGGGCGCTCCAGCCTCGCGTGGGGCGAGACGTCGCGGTCAAGATCTTCCACGAGCAGATCGCGTCGGACCCCGCGTTCGTGCGGCGATTCGAACGGGAAGCGCAGGCGGCCGCGGCGCTCGAACATCCCCACATCGTCCCGGTCTACGACTACTGGAGAGAGCCCGGCGGCGCCTACGTCGTCTCGCGGTACCTCAAGGGAGGAAGCCTCGCCGCCCTCGAGGCACGGGCGAGCGGCTCGAGGCGGATCGTGCGTCGCTGGTCGTCGAGCAGATCGCCTCGGCGCTGGCGTTCGCACACCGACAGCACGTCGCGCACGGCGGGCTGCGCCCCTCCAACGTGCTGTTCGACGGGGAGCACAACGCCTACCTCGGGGACTTCCGGGTCGGCGTCGGGCCCGAACCGGAGCCGGCCGATGACATCCGCGAGCTCGCCAGGCTCGCGAAGAGCATCTTCGACGGAGAGCATGCCGCATCGGCTCGCTGAGCTCGTCGAGCGGACGCTGCTCTCGGATGAGATCCCCGGCGCGGAGGCGTTCGTCGAGGCCGCACGCACGGTCGCCGACGCCCGAGACGGTCCCCAGCTCCTCGACCGGCCGACGTCCGCAACCCCTACAAGGGCCTGAGGCCGTTCACCGAGGCCGACGCCCACGACTTCTTCGGGCGGAGCGAGCTCACCGCGCGGCTGCTCGGCCGGCTCGGCGAGACCGGGCAGGGCCCGGTTCCTCGCCGTGGTCGGCCCGAGCGGCGCGGGCAAGTCCTCGGTCGTCAGGGCAGGGATGGTGCCGGCGATCCGGCAGGGCGCCCTCGGGGACGCGCAGGACCGTGCTTCGTGGCCGAGATGTTCCCCGGGAGCGCACCCGATCGAGGAGCTCGAACAGGCGCTCGTCCGGGTCGGAACGCACCCGACGTCACGCCTGCACGACCTGCTCGATCGAAGCTCGCGAGGCCTCCTCGACGCGCTGGATCTCGTGCTGCCCGCACCCGCGATCCTCGTCCTGGTCGTCGACCAGTTCGAGGAGGTCTTCACCCTCACCACCGACGAGCACGAGCGTGAGCTGTTCCTCGAGTCCCTGCGCGTGGCGGCCCTCGATCCCGAGAGCAGACTCCGGGTCGTCGTCACGCTGCGCGCCGACTTCTACGACCGACCGCTTGATGTACCCGCGCTTCGGCGAGCTGCTCGCGGCACGGACGGAGGCGGTTCCCCCGCTCACGCCCGACGAGATCGAGCAGGCGATCCGACGGCCGGCCGAAGGGGTCGGCATCGCGGCCGAGCCCGGCCTCGAGGCAGAGATCATCGCCGATGTCGCCCACCAGCCCGGCGCGCTGCCGCTGCTGCAGTACGCGCTCACCGAGCTGTTCGAGCGACGGGACGGCGACCGGCTCACCCTGCGGCCTACGAGGAGATCGGAGGCATCGGGGGCGCCTTGTCCGCGCGGGCCGACCGGATCTTCGCGACCGACCGAGCCCGATGGGCAGCGGGCGATCCGCCAGGTGTTCCTGCGGCTCGTCACGATCGGGGAGGGCCGCCAGGACACGCGACGTCGCGTCACGCGGAGCGAGCTCGATGCGCTCGACGTCGATCCCGAGCTCGTCGAGACGGTGATGGACACGTACGGACGTCACCGCTTGCTGACGTTCGACCGGGAGCCGTCGACCCGGGAACCGACCGTCGAGATCGCGCACGAGGCACTGCTCACGGCGTGGGCCAGACTCCGAACGTGGATCGACGACGCCCGGGAGGACCTCCGCCAGGACCACCGCCTGGCGCGGCGGCCGGGGAGTGGCGAGGTTCCGGCCGCGACCCGAGCTTCCTGCTTCGAGGCGCGCGGCTGGAGCAGGTCGAGTCGTGGGCCGCATCGACCGACCTCGCGATCGGACGACCCGAGCGCGAATACGTGAAGGCGAGCGTCGACGTGCGCGACCAGGAGCGGCGGAGGAGCGAAGCCCGCCGGAGCCGCGAGGAACGGACGGAGCGTCGCTCTCGTTCCCGGCTGCGCGCGCTCGTCGCGGTGTTCGCAGTCGCCGCCCTGGTGGCGTCGGTGCTCACCGTCATCGCGACCGCCAGCGCGAGCAGCTGCGGAGCCAAGCGAGGGTCGCCTTCGCTCGGGAACTGGCTGCGGCGGCGCGTCGCGAACCTCGAGTCGATCCAGAGCTGCAGCATCCTGCTCGCGAAGGAGGCCGTGGACCGGACGCGCTCGGTCGACGGCTCCGTGCTGCGAGAGGCCGAACAGGCGCTCCACCGAGCTGTGACGGCGTCGCGGATCGTGAGGTCGATCCCGGGCTCGGGCGAGATGAGCTCTCGTGCGGCTCCGAACCGGGGTGCCATCGACTGGGGCCCAGCGGGCCTCGTCGTCATGGATGGGGACTTCGCGTCGGAAGGCCCTCGCCCGGTCGGGATCATCGACCTCAGGGACCAGGAGACGGGCGAGATCATGCGTTCGCTTCCGGCCACGACGGGAAGGTCACCGGCGCCGAGTTCAGCCCCGACGGCTCGATGCTCGCGACGACGGGCAAGGACGGGCGGCTCAAGGTCTGGGATCTGTCAAGCGGCGATCTGATCAGGACATCAGGGTCCGGGGTGGGGCGCGCGGGTCCTTCCTTCAGCTGCGGATGGGTCGCGGGTCGCTGCGGCATGCGGCGAGTTCAGGCACCGTTCGAGATCGGTGCGAGTGTCGAGCTGACACGGGCCGAGTCCGGACGTTCCCAGCTGCGCCGTACACGAACGACGTCGCGCTCAGTCCCGACGGGAACGGGTCGTCGCCGTCTGGGGGCTACGAGGGCGAGGTGTTCCATCTGATCGATGTCGAGACCGGTGATGGCCGCCGACTCTATGCGCGGACCAGGGGCTCACCTCGGTCGCATGGAGTCCCAGATGGGCGGCACATCGCCGTACCGACATTCGGGGACCTCGGCAGTGTTGGCCGCGAACGGACGACACCTCTTCGAGTTCGAATGCTGCGAGGGTACACGGCGCCGTCGCCATGTGGGTCAGGACTCCCGATGCCCAGTCCACGCATGCGACCCGGTGAGCGGGGGCATCCCGCACTCGACGTGCTTGGTAACCGCAGGGAATCTACCGCGAAGGTGTGGCCTATCGTGGAGCGGGACGCCACGGAAGTGTCGGTCCTTCTCCTCGCGTGCCGGGCCAGATCACCGGCGTTGCCTTCTCGCCCGATGGGACCCGGTGATGACCCGCTCGGATGCCGACTTCACGGCTGTCATGGACTCTGGGACGTGAGCATCTCGGGTGGCGCCGAGGTCGCGAACTTCCCAGGCGCGTATTGGTATCCCGCTGGCTTCATGCCGGACGGACCCCATGTGACGGCATCGGAGGATGGCTCACCGAGCGCTTGCGATCTGGGACCGGGAAACAGGGCGGACCGCCGATGAGGCTCGATCCGCCGTTCGTGGATCTCTTCGGCCTCGGACATCCTCAACTCGAGGTGAGCCCGGCGGGCGAGTCGATCGTTACCTTCGGGGATGAGGCGTCCGACGTCTGGGATATCGCGTCGGGAAACCGAACCTGCGCGTCTCACGACGACCAGCTCATCCAGCTAGTCGACTGGAGCCCCGAGGGCCGCTCGTTCCTCGCGAGCAGTCATGGTTGGGCGAAGATCGTTGATCGGAACGGTCGGGAGATCCAAGTCCTGCGCGAGGACGACGGGTATCATGGCTCGTAGCCGCCAGGTTCAGCCCCGCGGGCGTTCCGTCGCGATGAGTGCACGCCCTGGAACGGAGAATCGGAAACGTCGAGCCTCGCACGACGATCTGGGACCTGGCGCGAGGCGAGGTCGTCGAGGACGATCGCTGGTTGGTCTCGCTGATTCCGACTTCGCTCCTGATGGTGCGCGGCTCGCCACCGTGCCCTGCCGTACGACGAAGATCTGGGAGGTATGGGAGACCGAGGACGCCTCGAGAAGCTCGTTGCCCTCCGGAGAAGATCACCAACGTCGACTTCAGTCCGGACGGCACTCGGCTGGCGGCGACCCTGAACGATGCTCCGTCCGACTCTACGATGCAACCTCGGGCGAGCAGCAGCTCGTGCTTCGAGGCCACGTCGAGGTCTCCAACTGGCTGGTATTCAGCACGGACGGCACGATGCTCGCGTCGGGTGGGCGTCACGGGTGCGTCCGGATCTGGGCACTCGACATCGACGACCTGCTCGAGATCGCACGACAGACGTCACCAGATCGCTCACCGACGAAGAGTGCCACCAGTACCTGCACCTCGATCGCTGCCCCGCCTGAGGGATCTCCACCGCCAGCCTCCGAATGCAATGATGTATGCTACATACATCATGAGGCGCACCCAGATCTACCTCGAGGACTCGCAGCACGAGACACTGACCAGGCGCGCGGCGGCCGTCGGGACCACCACGTCCGACCTCATACGGGAAGCCGTCGACGCCTATCTCGCAGGACCGCAGGCAGAGCGAGGGCAGCTCCTCGCCTTCCGAGACGCCGTCCGAGCCGCGGCCGGCTCGGCCGCGAGGCTCCCGGAGGGGAGCCGGTACGTGGACGAGATCCGGTCGATCGACGCCGCCCGTGAGCGTGATCTCGAACGACGCCGAGCATGAGCGTCGTCCTCGATACCACCGTGCTGATCGACGTGCTTCGCGGTGACCCTGACGCGGTCGACTACGTGTTGGCTCTGGACGAGGTTCCTACATGCTCCGAGGTGACCCGCGTGGAGATCCTTTGGGGTCTCAGGAGCGAGGAGCGGCGATCCGCCGAGCAGCTGTTCATGAGGCTGTGGTGGGCACCGGTCGATGAACCGGTCGCGCGGCTCGCGGGCGATCTGCGGGCGGCGCCATCGACGGCGCCATGTCGGCATCGGGGTGGCCGACCTGATGATCGCCGCCACCGCCCAACACTCGGGCCTGAAGCTGGCCACGACCAACGTTCGTCATTTCCCGATGTTCCGCGGCCTGAAGCCTCCCTACTGAGTCGCGGCCCGGGCCGGTCGATGAAAGCGGTCTGAAAGGGGTAGGACCCAGGCTGGCCCGGTGTCCTCGACCACCACGGATCGGCAGGGGGTTCCGAATAGTGCATCCGGGATGTACCGTCGGCCCGTGCGCTTCGGTGTCCTCGGGCCTCTCGAGGTCTCCGGGCAGGACGGCCCGCGCCCACTCGGCGGCCCCAAACAGCGGATCGTGCTCGCGCACCTCGTGCTGGCGGCGAACAGGGTCGTTCCCGCCGAGCACCTGATCGACGCCGTCTGGGGGGAAGAGCTTCCCGAGGTCCCGAAGGCGACCCTTCAGGTCTACATCTCGCGGTTGCGCTCGGTGCTCGGGCCGGACACGATCGAGGGGCGTCCTCCCGGCTACCGGCTCCGGGCGGAACCGGACGAGGTGGACGCTCAGCTGTTCGAGGATCTCCTCGGCGAGGCGAGGGTCTCGGAGACCGAGCCGCGTGATGTCGCGGACACGCTCACCGAGGCGCTCGAGCTGTGGCGGGGCCCGGCCCTCGCCGACCTCGCGGCCGAACCGTCGCTCTCGGGAGAGATCGCCCGGCTCGAGGAGCTCCGGCTCGAGACGGTCGAGGAGAAGATCGCGGCGCAGCTCGACCTGGGCCAGCACAACCGGGTCGTCGCCGAGCTCGAGGGCTTGACCCGCGCTCACCCCCTGCGGGAGCGCCTGTGGGGAGAGCTCATGCTCGCGCTCTACCGACAGGACAGGCAGGCAGACGCGCTCGCCGCGTTCGAGCGTGCCCGCACGACCCTGGCCGACGAGCTCGGGATCGATCCCTCGCGCGATCTACAGATCCTGCACGAGCGGATCCTTCGCCAGGATCCGGAGCTCGCACTCAGGGGCGAGCCTCTCCGCGGCTATCGGTTGCTCGAGCAGGTGGGTCGGGGCGCCAACGGTGTCGTCCATCGTGCGATCCAGCCCCAGATCGGCCGCGAGGTGGCGATCAAGGCCGTGAATCCCAAGCTGGCGAACGACCCGGGCTTCGTGCGCCGGTTCGAACGCGAGGCGCAGATCGTGGCTCGATTGGAGCACCCGCACATCGTGCCGCTCTACGACTACTGGCGCGAGGCCGACGCCGCCTACCTGGTGACGCGCTTCCTCGTCGGCGGGAGCTTGGAGCGATCGCTCGAGCGCGGGGCCGCTCGAGCCCGACCGCGCCGCGGACGTCCTCGATCAGGTTGCTGCCGCGCTGGACGCCGCGCACCGCCAGGGTGTCGTGCATGGAGACGTGAAGCCGAGGAACGTGCTGTTCGACGAGGAGGGCAACGCATACCTGACCGACTTCGTCGTGGCGGCGCAGCTCCGCGAGGAACCGGCCACGCCGCAGTCAGACGTTGACGCCTTGGGGATCGTTGCGTCGCAGATGCTCGGCGGGGCGCAGCCGACGCCAGCGCTCCAGACCACGATCGCTCGAGCGACGGCCGAGGAGCTCGACGACCGTTTCACGGGCGCCCTCGAGCTGGCGGCCGCCTTCCGAGCAGCGGTCGACGGCGCCACCGCCATCGGAGAGCCGCCCGGGACGATCCGCAACCCGTACAAGGGACTGCGGGCCTTCCTGGAGGCCGACGAAGCGGACTTCTTCGGCCGCGAGGCGCTCGTCGCTCGACTTGTCGACAGGTTGCGGGACGAGTCCGCCACCGCCCGGTTCCTGGCCGTCGTGGGGCCGTCGGGCTCGGGGAAGTCGTCGGTCGTGCGAGCCGGTCTGGTGCCGGCGCTGCGCGCCGGGGCGGTGCCCGGATCCGACCGCTGGTACGTGATCGAGCTCCTGCCGGGCTCCCATCCGCTCCGCGAGCTCGAATCGGCGCTGCTGAGCGTGGCGATCGAACCCCCGCCGTCCCTCCTGGACGACCTCGAGCACGACGAGCTCGGCCTGGTGCGAGCAGCGCACCGCGTGCTTCCTCACACCGACGACGAGCTGCTGATCGTGGTCGACCAGCTCGAGGAAGTGTTCACGCTGGTCGAGGACGAACGCGAGCGCGCACACGTGCTCTCCACACTCCGGGCGGCCGCGCTCGAACCCGGCAGCCGGATCAGGATCGTCGCGACCCTGCGAGCGGACTTCTTCGACGAGCCACTTTCGATCCGGGGATTCGGAGACCTGCTCGCCGAACGCACCGAAGCGATCGCACCGATGTCACCCGACGAGCTCGAACGCGCGATCGTGGAGCCCGCGGAACGGGCCGAGCTCCACGTCGAGCCGTCGCTGCTGGCCGTGATGATCGCCGACGTCGTCGACCAGCCGGGCGCGCTTCCGTTGCTGCAGTTCGCGCTCACCGAGCTGGCCGAGCGACGTGAGGACGGCGCGCTCACGCTCGACGGGTACCGGGGGATCGGCGGGGTGTCCGGCGCCGTCGCGCAACGCGCCGACCGGTTGTTCGCCGCGATGGACGAGGGCGCGCGCGTCGCCTGCCGCCAGCTCCTGCTCAGGATGGTCACGCTCGGTGAGGGGGCGCAGGACACGCGGCGACGGGTGCGGCGCTCGGAGCTCACGCCGGTCGCCGACCCGGTGGCGTTCGAGAGCGTGATCGACGCCTTCGGCCGGCATCGCCTGCTCTCGTTCGACCGCGACCCGGAGACGCGCGAGCCCACGATCGAGATCGCGCACGAGGCGCTGCTGGGATCGTGGGCCAGGCTGCGCGTCTGGATCGAAGAAGCCCGGGACGACATCCGGGCACAACGACAGCTTTCCGCGGCCGCCGCCGAGTGGACGACGAGCGGGCGAGATCCGAGCTTCCTGCTGCGGGGAGCGCGACTCGAGAGAGCCCAGGCGTGGACCGAGACGACGACGCTCTCCCTGGTGGAGAACGACCGTGCCTACCTGGACGCGAGCATCGCCTTGCGCGATGAAGAGAACGCCGCCGAGCGCGAGGCCGAAGAACGCGAACGGGTCCTGGAACGCCGGTCGATCCGACGGCTCCGGTCACTCGTCGCGGTGCTCGGCGCCGCCGCCCTCGTCGCGGGAACGCTGACCGCGATCGCGATGAACCAAGGCGAGAGGGCGGGCCGAGAGGCCACGATCGCGACGGCGCGGGAGCTCGCGGCCGCGGCCGTCGTCAACGTGGACACCGACCCCGAGCGAAGCATCCTGCTGGCCATGGAGGCCGTCGACCTCTCGAGATCGCTCGACGGCTCCGTCCTCCCCGAGGCCGAGGATGCAATGCATCGGGCCCTCAGCGCGTCGCGGGCGGCGTTGACCGTGCCCGACGTCGGCGGCTCCGTGGCGTGGGGTCCGAACGGCGTGTTCGCAGCCGAGGGACCGCGCGGCTCGGGGCTGGTTGCGATCAGGAACGCCGGGACGGGAGCGCTCGTGCATACGGTCGGAGACCACGACGGGGGCGTGACGGGCGTGGCATTCAGCGCCGACGGTGCCACCCTCGCCACAACGGGTGCCGACGGGATCCTGAAGGTGTGGGATCCGTCGACCGGCGACCTCCTCGTCGAGTACGTCGGCCAGGGTTCGGCGACCGGGCTCTCGGCCGGCGCCGAGGGTTCGTTCGCAGCCTCCTGGCCCCGTGAACGGGTCGTACGCGTCGTCGACCTGTCCCGGGATGAGGTCCAAACGCTTCGAGTCCCTGGGGTGCCTCGTGCCACCGCGCTCAGTCCCGACGGGCAGCGGATCGCCGTGACGACCGACTCCCAGACCCGAGACTCCTTCGGGTTCATCGTGATCGACCTCGAGACCGAAGAGCACGTGTTCGCGAAGCAGCCTTCCTTCGGGTCCCTGGCATGGAGCCCGAATGGTCGGTTCATCGCAGGCACGACGACCCACCCATCGATCGAGGTCTACGACGCGGTTTCGGGGGAGCACGCATTCGGGCTCATCGGTCACAACGGCTTCGTCACGAGGGTCGCATGGAGCTCGGATTCGTCGTTCCTGGCCTCGGCTGCCGAGGACGGGGAAGTCAAGGTGTGGGAGGTTGACGGCGCGAGAGAGGTGCTGTCGCTCTCGTCCGCGGAGACGCTGGGTGGGATCGCGGGCATCGCCTTCTCTCCAGACCGATCCCAGATCATGTTCGGAGCGCAGGATGGGGCCGCGGTGAAGATCTGGGACATCGGCTTCGACGGCGACGCCGAATGGGCGAACCTGAACGCGAACTACCTGCTGGGCGACGCCGAGTTCCTGCCGGGCGGCCACCTCGCGGCGTCCAACGGAGAGGGCACAGTCACGATCTGGGACACCGAGGCGCGGCGCCCCCTCGACACGATCGGCTCCCCTCGCTTCGGTCAAGACTGGTACGACGGGGAGGTGTCGGTGAGTGCCGACGGCAGATCGGTAGCCGTTAGCGAGTGGAACGGCGGGCGCGTGGAGGCCTGGGGCAGGGCCACACGACGACCCCTGTTCACGGTCGACGGTCCGCCCGGGGTAAGCGATGTCGACTGGAGCCCAGATGGCACGCTGCTGCTGATGTCGATGCTCGACGGCTCCGCCGTCATAGTGGATCGCACCGGGAACGAGATCCAGACCCTGGAAGACGAGGCTTTCGAGATCGGGTTCGCGCGGTTCAGCCCCGACGGGGCCTTGGTGGCCACATCGGGGACCGGGTCGTCCGGCCGCAGCATGCGGCTCTGGGATTGGGAGCGGGCACGCGTCGTACGTGAGCTCCCGATCTCCACGGGTCGGTTCGCGTTCGACTCGAGCGGAGCTCGGATCGCCACCGTCCCGCCGCCGGGTGGCGGGCAGCCGGAAGTGTGGAACGTCGAGACCGGAGAGCGCGAAGCGGTCCTCGCGGTGAGCTCAGGGGAGGTCATCGATGTGGCCTTCAGCCCCGACGGAACCCGCGTCGCGACGGGCTCCTTCGGAATCCCGGCCGTCCGGATGTTCGATGCCGAGTCCGGCGATCTGCTGTTCACCCTGCCCGGTTCCGAACTCGGAGCGTGGCGCGTGGACTTCAGCCGCGACGGCACGAAGCTGGCAGCCATCACCGCTGGAGAGATCAAGGTCTGGGCGCTCGACATCGACGACCTGCTCGAGATCGCCCGGCGGGAGGTCACGCGTTCGCTGACGGACGAAGAGTGCCGGCAGTTCCTGCACGTGGAACGGTGTCCAGTGGGGACGTGAGCCGGGCGGCGAGGCCCCGATCGAGCGGGTCGACCGCGTAGGTGGCCAGCAGCGACGTTCGAACGACCGCGGCGTCACGCAGCTCCGTCACGTCGTATCCCGTGGCGATCGCAAGGGTCAGGTGCGTGTCGCACAGTGGGACGAGCTGGTGGCGATCGACCCTAGCGACATGGTCGACCTCGCGTGTTCCCGCCCCCCACTGCCAGAAGCACAGGGAACAGATCAGACCGAGCCGCTGCGGGTACGCGAACTCACCACGGAACCCCAGCTCGTGCTCCATGATCCGTCCCCACAGCGCCACGGTTCCCAGGACGGCGGGATCGCGCGCGTACCGCAACAGGTTCGGGTCCTTCACCGCGTAGAGCCCGCATCGGCAGCCGGGATCCGGCGCGCGATGGCGCCGATGGATGGTGCACCTCGCACGAGCGGGTCTCCGCGGCGTCCAGATCCGCCTGTCGCCGGTGATCGGCCTCAGCGTCGGCGTCCGTGAGCCCGGGTCGTCGAAGAGCGCCCAGGTACGCCACACATGGACGGCGTCGTCGAGACTCATCGCTCTGCCGGAACCGGCACTTCCTCGGCGTCCGCGGACTCCGGCAGCGGCGCCTCGATGGGCCCGACCGGCGGGAGCACGTCGGGAACCGGCTCGATCACGGGTTCTGCCAGCAGCTCCCGTATGAACGGTCCGATCTTCATCGGGTTCCTCCTTGTTCCATGACCTTGTTCCAAGGTCCGGTGGCAAGAACCTGCCAGCCTCACCTTGCAATCCTCATTCAAGCCGCTGGAGGAACGCTCAAAGAGGCCTCCCGTTCAACGACTGCTGAACTCCCTCGTGGCGTAGCCCTCCAGGAACTTCGGCTCGTGCCGCACCTGCAGAGCCTGGTCGACGGCGTACGCGTACTTGATGAGCTTGGGCTCCTCCAGGCACAGGCCATGAACGACACGCCGACCGGAAGCTCGCCCGCGTAGCCGCATTGAAGGGAGGCCCGGCCTCCGTCTACGACTTTGAGTTCAGCCCCGACGGTCGTCGGATCGCCGCCAGCGGCAGGCCAGGCAGCGTCTACCTGTTCGACGGCGCGACGGGGGCCTTCCTGTACACGCTCCACACCAACGATCCGTGGCCGGTCGGACGGCTGGCATTCAGCGCCGATAGCAGCATGCTGGCGTCCCAATCGCCGAACGACGGAGGGGATCCACGTGTGGGCGCTCGACATCGACGACCTCCTCGAGATCGCGAAGGGCGAGGTCACACGCTCGCTGACCGACGACGAATGCCGCCAGTTCCTCCACGTCGATCGTTGCCCCAGCGCGTGAGCGCGCCCGTCTCGACCCCTCGCTCGGCCGTCAGACGATGAGCACCGGGACGTGGGTCCGGTTCGCCACCCGGGCTGCGGTGCTGCCCAGGACCGCCTTGCTCAGTCCGCGCCCTCGTCGCCCGACGACGAGGAGGTCGTATCCCTCCTTGCCGGCATGGCTCGCGAGCGCCTCGGCCGGCTGACCGGACAACAGGATCGTGGCCGGTTCGTGCCCGTCGGTGGAAGCAACCGACCCTTCGAGCAGGCGGATGGCTCGCTCCTCGTTCGACCGCGCCTGCTGGCTCGTGTTGTTGGTATCGATGACGCCTGCAAGCGTGAGACGGCCGAGGCGAGCACCGACCAGCTCGACCGCGGACCGCAAGGCCTGCTCGGACTCGGGGGACCCGTCGATCCCGACGAGAACATCCGTGTCCCCCGTACCCGGTGTCCCCTCGGTCAGCTCGCGGACGTGAGCGGGACGCTCATCGCGGATGGAGGTCCATGCGAGCGGCAGCGCGATCGGACCGAGGACCGTCCCGAGGATGAGCCACTGGAACGCGCCGTGCCCACGACGCCCCATGACGACGGCGAGGGTGATGCCGATCGTGAGCCACACCGCCACGGCGATCGCGAGGACCTCGGTAGCGGTGCTCAAGGCGATCATGCAGGCAGTCTAGGTGAGCCATCGGTGTCAGGCGGACCCACCCACGATGCCGCAGACTGTCCCGAAGACACGGTTCGATCGAAGACGGGAGGTCCTCGATGCTCGGATGGCTCGATGACATCGAACGGCTCACGCTGGACAACACCAACTTCCGCACCGTCGCGTACACGGGTGAGCACACCCAGCTGACGTTGATGCGGCTGGGCCCGGGCGAGGAGATCGGGTGGGAACGTCACGGACACCTCGACCAGTTCCTCAGGCTCGAACAGGGCCAGGCCCGCGTCGAGTTCGGCCGAACCGAGGATTCCGTCGACGAGACCCACGAGGTCCAGGACGACTGGGCCTTCATCGTGCCGGCCGGTATCTGGCACAACGTGGTCAACATCGGTGACGGCGACGTCAAGCTCTATTCGCTGTACTCGCCTCCCGAGCACCCCGACGGCACCGTGCATCGGACGAAGGCCGAAGCCGACGCCGCCGAGCACGATCACGACTGACCCCGGCATACTGTCGCGATGTCGGTAGGCCGAGACAAGCAACAGCTCATGGCCGAGGAGGATCGGCTGTGGGCGGACCTCGACTCCCTGGTCGACTCCCTCCCGGCCTCCAAGGTGACCACGCCTGGCTACTTCGAGGAAGGCTGGTCCGCGAAGGATCTGGTCGCCCACATCGGGAGCTGGCTCGCCGAAGCGGGGATGATCCTCGAACGCATCCGCTTCGGCACCTACCGGCGGGAGGAGATCGACATCGACGCCGTGAACGCGGGGTTCTACGAGGCGATGAAGGACGTGCCGTACCCGATCGTGCGAAGTCAGGCGATCGCCGCCCGTGCCCGCATGCTCGCGGCGTGGGGCGCGCTCCCTGCCGACGCCGACAAGGGAGACTGGTGGGTGCGCAAGGCCGGACCCGAGCACTACGCCGAACACCTGCCCAGACTGCGAGACTGGCTCGGCGAGATCGACGGATAGCCCGCCGGAAGGATCGCGATGCTGACCGACACGCAGACCAAGCCTGACCCGGATCGGGTGTCGTCCGACGAGCCGATGCCGGCCCTCTACCTCGGGCACGGCGCTCCCCCGCTCCTGGACGATGCCCTCTGGACGTCGCAGCTCGCGGCCTGGGCGAGGGACCTTCCCCGCCCGCGGTCGATCCTGATCGTGTCGGCGCACTGGGAGTCGGCGCCCCTCACGCTGGGTGCGACCGAGACCGGCGTTCCGCTCACCTACGACTTCTACGGGTTCCCTGAACGCTTCTACCGCATGACGTATCGCTCGCCTGGCGCGCCCGATCTGGCGGCCCGCGTGAGGGCCCTGATGCCCGACACCGAACCGGTCGCCGACCGGCCCGACTACGGGCTCGACCACGGCGCGTACGTGCCGCTGATGGTCATGTACCCGGGGGCCGACATCCCGGTGCTGCAGATGTCGATGCCCTCGCTCGATCCACCGCGCCTCTTCGATCTCGGGCGCCGGCTGCGGCCCCTTCGCGACGAAGGCGTGCTCGTCGTGGGGTCGGGGTTCCTCACCCATGGGCTGCCGTTCCTACGTGACTTCCGCCCCGACGCGCTACCGCCCGACTGGTCGAAGGAGTTCGACGCGTGGAGCGCCGAGGCGCTCGCGAGGCGCGACGTCGACGAGCTGATGGATTTCCGCCGGCGCGCGCCCGGCATGCCCTACGCGCACCCCACCGTGGAACACTTCGCGCCGCTGTTCGTCACGCTCGGTGCGGCCGGCGATGCGGGCGCCGCGCCCGACACGGAGATCGAGGGCTTCTTCCTGGGCCTCGCCAAGCGTTCCTTCCAGATCGCCTGAACACCGTCGACGACGGCTACCGATCGCCCGGGCCGGCGGGATCCACGAGCTCCCCGCTGAGCATGTCCATGAGCAGCCCGTCGTGCCACGTGCCGTCGGGACCGCGTTCATAGTCACGCATCACGCCGACGCGAAGGAACCCAACGCGCTCGTAGGCCGCGATCGCCGCGCGGTTGTGGGCGGCGGGATCGATCGTCAGCCGGTGGTGCCCCCGTTCGTCGAACAGGTACCTGGCGATCGTCCGGATGGCGTCAGAACCGAAACCCTGGCCGTGCATCGACGTGGTCAGGAAGATGTCAACGCTCGCGTGCCGGTACATCGGATCGTCCTCTTCGCCGAACTGGACCGCGCCGATCACCTCACCGCCCACCTCGACGACGAACACCTCCACGTCGTCGTCGCCCAGGATCCCATCCGCCTCGTCGAAGGTGCCCCAGTGCCTGACCACCTCTGGCTCCACGCGGATCTCCGCCAAGTCGCTCGGCATCGCCGTCGGAGGCGGGGCGCAGCGTCACGAGCGAGCCGGAGAGGATCACGACGCCGGGAACCTACCGGCATGCGCGCGGATCCGCCCGGTCCATGCCCGCACACCAGATGAAGACCCTTTCACGCGACCTTCATCGAGCGCTCACACCCGCTCCATAGCTTGTGATCGAGGGCGCACGAGGAGAGGCGTCCCCCGAACGCAGGAGGTGCATCATGGCACGACGGATCATCGGGTTCGCGTTGGCAGGGATCGCGGCGCTCGCCTTGGTCGTCCCTGGAGGCGCGGCCAACGCCGCCCGCGGGGGCGGCGTGGAGAAGCACGGCAGCTGCGATGGCCGTGGCCGATGGGAGCTCGATCTGGAGCGGGACAACGGCAGGATCGAGGTGGACTTCGAGGTGACGGCCGCTCCGGCAGGCCAGCGCTGGAAGATCAAGATCCACCACGACGGCGTGAAGGTCTTCCAGGGCACCCGGGTCACGCACCTTGACGACGACGACCGGCCCGACCTGGAGGTCGACCGCTCGGTGAAGGACCACATCGGGCTGGACCGCTTCACGGTCCGCGCCCGCAACACGGTGACGGGAGCGTTCTGCATGGCGACGGCCAAGCTGTAAGCGTTACCACATCGCTCACGACCGCAGGGGGCCAGATCGGCACCCCTGCGGTTCGTGTGCAAGCCTAGGGTTAGGAACGATGGAGATCCGATCGGAGACGACGACTCGGCTGGGCCTGCGGGGCAAGCTGGTGGTCATCTTCGTGCTGGTGTTGACGGCGGCCACGGTTGCCTCGGTCCTGGCGGTTCGACAGATCCTCCTGACCCAGCTGAGCGACGAGATCGAACGGTCGCTCGAGAAGGAGGTCGGAGAGTTCCGAACGGTCTTGGGGTCGAACAATCCCGACACGGGCGAACCGTTCGGATCCGACCTCCCGGCGATCTTCGATACCTACCTGTCGCAGAACCTTCCGTCCGAGGGTGAGGAGGTGCTCGCCCTCATCGACGGAGTCCCCTACGCCAGCGAGCGAGCGCACGACGCCGGCTTCCCTCTGGAGGACCTCACGACGGACCTGCAGCGCTGGTCGAACCTCGACGGGCCGCAGCAAGGGGTGCTCGCGACGGCGGCGGGCGATCTCCGATACGTTGTGGAGCCGATCGTGCTGAACGACGGCGTCCGGGGAACCCTGATCATCTCGAACTCGTCGGCGTTCGAGCGCGAGGAGATCGATGAGGTGTCGCGGACGATGGCCCTGGTGGGCATCGGTGTGACCATCCTGGCGTCGATCGTCTCGTGGTTCGCCGCCGGCCGGGTCGTCTCCCCGTTGCGGCGGCTCACCGACACCGCGCAGTCGATCACGGATACCGACCTCCATCGCCGGATCGACGCCCGAGGGAACGACGAGGTCGCTGTGTTGGCCCGGACCTTCAACCAGATGCTCGATCGACTGGAGGAGGCCTTCACCGCGCAGCGCCGCTTCGCCGATGACGCCGGCCACGAGCTGCGAACGCCCGTCACGATCGTGCGAGGCCACCTGGAGCTGATGGGCGACGACCCCGCGCAGCGAGCCGACACGATGAACATCGTCATGGATGAGCTGGGGCGGATCGATCGCATCGTGAACGACCTGTTGTTGCTGTCGAAGGCCGACCAGCCGGGGTTCGTCGAGATGGAGGCCGTGGATCTGGACGAGCTCACCAGGGACCTGCACGCGAAGGCGCTAGGGATCGCCAACCGGGGCTGGCAGCTCGAAGCCGTCGGCGCCGGCTTGTTCCTCATGGACCGTCAGCGGATCACCCAGGCGATGATGCAGCTTGCGGTGAACGCGTCCCAGCACACACCGGAGGGCGTGGCGATCTGGATGGGGTCGTCGGTGACGGCGGGCGGCATACGCCTGTGGGTCCGCGACGACGGGCCGGGCATCCCGCTGGCGGCACAGGAGACCATCTTCGACCGGTTCGCGCGCGGCGACGGCCACCGACGATCCGACGGTGCGGGACTGGGGCTGGCGATCGTGCGGGCGATCGTCGAGGCGCACGGCGGGCGGGCGGACGTCACCAGTCGCCCTGGCCATGGCGCGAAGTTCACGCTGCACCTTCCGGTCAGGACGCCGGGCCTCCGACCCTCCGATCGCCGGAAGCCCGCCGAACGCACGAGGGCGGGCGCATGAGCGGGCGGATCCTGATCGCCGAGGACGAGGAGCGCATCGCCTCGTTCCTGGAGAAGGGGCTCATGGCGGCCGGCTTCTCGACGACGGTCGCGGCCGACGGCCCCTCCGCGCTGCTCAAGGCCCTTTCCGGCGGATTCGACCTGCTGATCCTGGACATCGGGCTGCCCGGGAAGGACGGCTTCGAGGTCCTGCGCGAGATCCGCGAGCAGAACACGTCGCTTCCGGTCATCATCCTGACGGCGCGGGACAGTGCGCGTGACGCGGTGGCGGGGCTGGAGGGCGGTGCCGACGACTACGTGCGCAAGCCCTTCCCGTTCGAGGAGCTGCTCGCACGCGTCCGCACGCGGCTCCGAACCGATGCCGCGCCGGCATCGCCCATGCTGACCGTCGGCGACGTGACCCTGGACCTGCGGCGCCGGGACGCGATCGTCGACGGGACGACGGTGGAGCTCACCGCTCGCGAGTTCGCGCTCGCCGACGCGTTCTTCAGCAACCCAGGGCAGGTGCTGAGCCGGGAGCAGCTGCTGAGCCTGGTGTGGGGCTACGACTACGACCCACGGTCCAACGTGGTCGACGTGTACGTCGGACATCTCCGCAAGAAGCTCGGCGCCGATCGCATCACGAACATCCGAGGCATGGGATACAGGCTCGAGACCTGAGCGCGTTCAACCGTCCAGGTCGCGGTCAAGCTCGAACCACACGACGGTGGGATCGTTTCGCTCGACACCCCACCGATCGGAGATGCGAGCCACGAGCACGAGGCCCCACCCCCCGAGTTCCCGCGGCCTGGGTGCATCCGGATCGAATCCTGCACCCCCATCCGAGATCGAGACCCTCATGCGCTCGTCCGTCAGATCAAGGTTCAGGCCGATCAGGTCGGACCTGTCCAAGCCGGCATGCCGCACGCTGTTGGTGACGACCTCGCTGGTGAGCAGCTCCGCGTCGCTCGCCAACCGTGACGCGTCCTGCCCGATGAACTCGGCGACGGTCCTGCGTGCAAACGCAGGGGCGGTTCGATCCGCGGGGAATGAGATAGAGATCTGAGACATCGAGGCCCTCACGGTCGCCGCTCGCGAGCCACGGGTGAAAGGATCGTCGGATCATCGTTTCCCCGAAGCGGGCTACGATATTCCTCCCGCTCCGAAGGAAGGTGGCGATGTTCGACATCGAGACGTCCGACACCGGTCGTGTGCGCGTCGTCCGGCTGCAGGGTGAGTTCGACCTCGCCGCCCTCCCCCAGGCGGAGAAGGTGTTCGCCGACGCGCTCGGCAACGCGCACGAGGCGGTCGAGGTGGACCTTCGGGGGCTGTCCTTCATCGACTCGTCCGGGATCCGCCTCCTCGTTCAGGTGTTGGAACGCTCGAAGGCGAACGGGACCGAGCTCACACTCATCCCGGGGCCACGAGAGGTCCAACGGGTCTTCGAGGTGACGGAGCTCGCGGACAAGATGCCGTTCGAACACCCTCATGAAGGAGACGAGCCGGCATGACGACGGGGCGCGAGGACGCCGACGACGCTAAGACCTCCGTGCCGGGAAGCGTCTCAGAGGCGGCACACGCATCGTCCGAGACCACCGCGGAGAAGATCGACGAGGCCGCCGAAGCGAACGAGGATCCGAAGGTCGACCAGGTCCTCGAAGAGGCGTCCTTGCACGCCGACGCCACGGTGCGCAGGGTCGGATGGCTGCGCGATTGGTTCCGACGCGTCGTCAAGGGATCCAGCGCCCCGAAGTAACTTCGTCGCCTGGATCCCTCGTCCGCTCAGGAGCCGATCCGAGCGACCCCGACGACGATCATCGCGACCACGACTCCGAGGGTGACCGCGACGACCAGCCACGTCGCCCAGTGCCGCAGCCACTCTCCGAAGTCGCGCATCGCTGTCCGGCCTACGGGATCAGGTGGAGCGTCGTTCGGATCTGCCGGCGGACCGCTTCCACCGTGGCGTACCCACGCGCGTTGACGTAGGCGCCGGTTCCACCGGTGACCGCGAACGTGCAGACCTTGTCGCCGAAGTAGCAGCCGCCACCCGGCACGAATCCCGTCAAGGTGACCGACCCGCGAGACGTGTGCGGGCCGGGCTTCAAGGTCTCGATCACGGTGGCGAACGAGCCGGTTCCCTGGGCGGAGCTGACCCAGCCGTGGGACATGCCCACGAGGTTCCCATCGACGTCATGCGATGGGATCCGCCCCAGGATCAGTTGCCCGTACGCGGAATCCGAACTCCCCAACGGCTTCAACTTGAAGAACCCGCACCGTGCGTCCTTGCCGCAGCTGCTGTGGCTCAGCACGATTACCTGGGGCTCTGTGATCCCACCACCACCTCCGTATGAGACGCCGACCAAGGCCCCCACCAGCAGCACCGCCGACGCGAGCCCACCGATCAACAGCTTCCTGCCCATACCGCCTCCTTCCATCGGATCGCCCTCCCTCATGAGGACCTGGGAAGGGTCGACCGTCTCGATCGAAGGTGAGGCAGAGCTGAGGCAACGAATGCTCAAACCCGGCATTTGTGCGGTTCTTGACAACGGCGTGGCAGCGTCCTGCGTTGCTCATGGATACGACGTCTGTGTACGGTCGGCGGGTGCAGTTCCGCGTCCTTGGACCTCTCGAGGTCGACGCGGGGGACGGCCCGATCCCCCTCGGTGGGCCGAAGCAGCGAGCCGTGCTCGCGAACCTCTTGATTCGCGCCAACCAGCTCGTGCCGGCCGACACGCTGATCGGTGAGATCTGGGGCGAAGAGCCACCCGAGAAGGCGCGGCACACGCTGCAGACCTACGTGTCCAAGCTGCGGTCGACGCTGGGTGACGATCGGCTCCAGGGCCGGTCCCCGGGCTACATGTTGGTCGTCGATCCGATCGACCTGGACGCCGCACGGTTCGACTCGCTCGTCCGCGACGCGAAGCAGGCCCTCCCCGTCGCCCCCACGGTCGCGGTCGCGACGCTCGAGGACGCGTTGGCGCTGTGGCGCGGTCCCGCGCTCGCCGACCTCGCCGACGTCGGTGAGCAGAGATCGCTGTTGGCCGAAGCGGCCCGTCTCGACGACCTTCGGCTCGAGGCGCAGGAAGACCGCATCGAAGGGCTCCTCGCGGGCGGCGCTCAGGCCGGGGCGATCGGGGAGCTGGAGGCCCTGCTGGCCCACACCCCGTTGAGGGAGAGCCTGTGGGGCCTGTTGATGACGGCGCTCTACCGCGAAGGACGGCAGGGCGAAGCATTGGGCGCCTTCCAGCGCGCGCGAGAGATCCTGGCCGACGAGCTCGGCATCGACCCCTCGCCCGAGCTGACACGGCTCCACGAGCGGATCCTCAAGCAGGACCCCGGACTGGAACTGCGAGGCGAGCCGCTCCGCGGTTACCGGCTCCTCGAGAGGATCGCCGACGGGCCGACGGGGACGGTGTTCCGCGCGATCCAGCCCCACGTCGGTCGTGACGTAGCCGTCAAGGTGATCTCGGAGCACATCGCGAGCGACCCGTCGTTCGTCGGTCGATTCGAACCAGAGGCTCAAGCCGTCGCGGCACTCGAGCACCCCCACATCGTGCCGATCCACGACTACTGGCGCGAACCCGGTCGCGCCTACATCGTCTCTCGCTACCTGCGGGGAGGCAGCGTGCGTGCCGTCGAGGAACGCGAAGGGTCGCTCCCACGAGACCGGGCTGTTCGCATCGTCGAACAGATCGCATCGGCGCTCGCCTTCGCCCACCGCCACGGTGTCGCCCACGGGAACCTCGGGCCGTCCAACGTGTTGCTCGACGCCGAGGGGAACGCATACCTCGCCGACTTCCGTATCGCGGTCGGCACCTCGCCCGAGCCTCAGGAGGACGTGCGCGCGCTCTCACGACTCGCGGTGGACCTGCTGGGGCACGAGATGCCGCACCGAATGGCCGATCTCGTCGATCGAGCCGAGAGCGGCTTGGAGGTCCCGGGGGCCGCGGTATTCGCAGAGGAAATGCGTGCGTCCCTAGAACCGGAAGCGGGCCCTTCCCCCACTTCCCGGGACGTGCGCAACCCGTACAAGGGCCTCCGACCCTTCACGTCGGCCGAGTCGCGCGACTTCTTCGGCCGGGGCGAGCTGACCGAACGCCTCGTGGCCAAGCTGAACGAGGCGGGATCGCCAGGCAGGTTCCTCGCCGTCGTTGGTCCGAGCGGGAGCGGCAAGTCGTCGGTGGTGCGCGCAGGGTTGATACCGGCGATCCGCAGAGGAGCGGTCGAGGGGACGGAGGAACCAGCAATCGCCGAGATGTTCCCCGGCCCGCACCCGATCGACGAGCTGGTGGCCGCCCTGGTCCGGATCGCCGTGCGTCCGACACCCCGGCTGCAGGATGTGATCGAAGGTGGGACGCGGGGGCTGCTCGAGGCGGTGGATCTCGTCGCATCCGACGACAAAGGCGTCGTGCTCGTGATCGACCAGTTCGAAGAGCTCTTCACGCTCACCACGAACGAACACGAGCGGGAGCTGTTCCTCGAGTCCCTCCGTGTGGCGACCGCCGACCCCCGGAGCAGGCTCCGCGTGGTCGTGACCCTGCGCGCCGACTTCTACGACCGGCCGCTCGTCTACCCACGGTTCGGAGAGCTGCTCGCCGCCCGGACCGAGGCGGTTCCCCCGATGACCCCCGACGAGCTCGAGCAGGCGATCCGAGGGCCCGCCGAGCAGGAAGGCGTCAGGGCGGAGCCCGGCTTGGTGGCGGAGATGATCGCCGACGTTGCCCATCAGCCGGGCGGGCTCCCCCTGCTGCAGTACGCGCTCACAGAGCTGTTCGAACGGCGTGACGAGGAACGACTGACCCTCGACGCCTACCGGAAGATCGGGGGCGTCGCGGGAGCGCTGTCGGCGAGGGCGGAGCGCACGTACGAGGCGACCGACGCCGATGGACGACGAGCGATCAAGCAGGTGTTCCTGCGGCTCGTCACGCTGGGCGAAGGCCGGCATGACACCCGACGGCGGGTGGCGAGGAGGGAGCTGGTCGACCTCGACGTGGATCCGGCCGAGGTCGACGAGGTGCTTGACACCTTCGGACACCACCGCCTGTTGACCTTCGATCGCGAGCCTTCCACCCGCGAGCCGACGGTCGAGATCGCCCACGAGGCGCTCCTCGGCGCATGGAAGCGGATGGCCGGCTGGATCGACGACGCGCGCGACGACCTCAGGCAGGAACGGCGCCTCGCGCGAGCCAGCGCGGAATGGCGGGGCTCCCAGCAGGACCCGAGCTTCCTGTTGCGGGGTGCGCGACTCGAGCAAGCCGAAGCCTGGGCGACGACCACCGACCTCGCGATCGGCAGGCCTGGGCGGTCCTACCTCAAGGCGAGCATCGACGAACGCGAGCGGGAACGCGCGGTGGAGCGGGAGCGGGGCGAGCACGAGCGGCACGTCGAGCGCCGCGCGCGGACGAGGCTGCGCGCACTCGTGGCCGTCTTCGCAGTCGCAGCGCTGGTCGCCGGCACACTCACCATCATCGCGACCAATGAGAGCGACGAGGCGGCGCGAGAGGCGAGGGTCGCCACCGCGAGGGGACTGGCCGCGGCTGCGGTCGCGAACCTCCAGGTCGATCCCGAGCGAAGCATCCTGCTGGCGATGGAGGCGGTCGACCACACGAGATCGGTGGACGGGTCGGTTCTTCCCGAGGCGGAGGAGGCGCTGCACCAAGCCGTCACGACCTCACGGGTTGTGGCGACGACCCCGGGCGTCGGAGGGGAGGTGGCCTGGAGCGCGAAGGGTGTCTTCGTCACCCAGGGTCCCAGGAGGAGCGGGGATCATCGACATCCGTGACGCCGATTCAGGTGAGAGCGCCCTCCCTCCTTTCCGCGGACACGACAGGCGACATCACTGACGCGGCGTTCAGCCGGGACGGCACCATGCTGGCCACCACCGGCGACGACGGGATGTTGAAGGTATGGGATCCCGAGACGGGAAGGCTCATCACGAGCGAGACGGGCCCGGGGTCCGTCGAGGACCCCTCCTTCAGCGGCGGTGGGGCGCTTGCCGCCGCCGTGTGGAACTTCCGTACCATCCGGTTCGTGGACCTCGCTCATGGGGCCGCGACCCGGACGTTCCGAAACCTCAACGCGTCCGGTGACTACCCCGTCGAGGACGCGGCCCTCAGCGCCGACGGACGGATGATCGCGGTCGCTGACGACGACGGCGGCGTCGTGATCATGGACGTTTCGACCGGCGACGCATGGTCAAGCTCCATGGCCCCGAACTCGTCGACGCACTGGCCTGGAGCCCCGACGACCGATCGATCGCCACGGTCGGATCCAGCGGCGTGATCGAGACCTGGGACGCGAGGTCGGGGCGCGTCCAGCACGAGCTGTGGGGCCAGAGGTCGTTCGTCTGGTCGGTTGCGTGGAGCCCCGATGGAACGCGCATCGTCTCCGGAGGTGACGAGGGGGCCGCGCAGGTATGGAAGGTCGGCGAGAACGAGGGCAGGGAGCTCATGTCGCTGTCGTCGCCGGAGATGTCCAGCGGGATCGGCGGCGTGGCGTTCTCGCCGGACGGGAACCGGGTGCTCGCCGGCGCCGCCGACCGCTCCGCCGTGAAGATCTGGGATATAGGTCCGACCGGTGACGCCGAGTTGGGGAACCTTCCGGCTCCGCTCGCCTTCGGACACGTCGGGTTCGTCGCGGACGGGGATCGGGTGGCCATAACCAACGGATGGGGCTCGGTGGCGATCTGGGGACTCGATCCTCTCCGAAAGCTCCGAACGATCGGTGTCCCGGGGACAACGGCCTATCCGCGAGCGGCGCACCCGGAGCTTGCGGTAAGCCCGGATGGCAGCTCGATCGTCATCGACAGCGAGGCGATCGTCATCGACGACTTGGTCGCCAGGCGCGCCAGGGTCACCGCGTACGACACGGCGACCGGCGACGCGCTCTTCACCACGAGGCCGCATGGCAACCTCCGCGCCGTCTGGAGTCCGGATGGGACTCTCGTCGCGCATGGGCGCCGGACCGAGTTCGGTGAGGATCCTGGATCGATCTGGGCGGGAGGTCGTGGTCCTGCGACGAGGAGGACGCCCACCACGTCCGAGCCGCCCTGTTCAGCCCGGACGGCCGCTACCTCGCGACGTCGGTCCGAGTGCATGGCGGCACCGCGGAGGACGCGCTGGTCCGGATCTGGGACTGGCGGCGACGTCATGTCGTCCAGGAGATCGAGACGGGGCTCGGGGAGATCGCGTTCGATCGAGACGGGCGCTCGTCTCGTGACGTTCGACGGGGAGGTCGTCGAGACCTGGGACGTCCGAACCGGGGCTCGCGTGGCGGAGGAGTCCGGCCGGCCGCTCGGCAGCAATCTGGGACGTCGCGATCAGTCCCGACGGTTCGCGCATCGCGACCTCGTTCCAGAACTCGTCGATCGCTCTGCTCGATACGGGCACGGGCGAGCAGGTGGTCCTTCGTGAGGAGATCGCGGGTGCCACGGGCCTCGAATTCAGCCCCGACGGCCGGAGGCTGGCCTCGGTCGGGATCGGCTTGGTTGGGGACAGCGTCCGGATCTGGGCGCTCGAGATCGACGACCTGCTCGAGATCGCCCGTCGGGAAGTCACGCGAGAGCTCACCGACGAGGAGTGCCGGCAGTTCCTCGCCTGGAGCAATGCCCGGACTAACCGGAACGTGCATGCCAGAATGTGGCGGCACGAACAGCGAGCCGCTACTCGATCGTGACGATCTCATACATGTCGTCGGCGATCGCGTGCGGTTCGCCGCCGGCTCGGTCCGCGAGCCAGCACGCAAACAGGTAGGTGCGACCTGATTCGAACCCTCCTTCATCGAACAGCAGCCTGGCGCCCAGCCCGTCGCTGAAGATGCCGCTGAACCCGAGCCCCTCATCGGGCGAGGGGAAGCCCTCGGGCAGTGGCCCAGGCTCGAGTGACGCCTCGAAAGCCTCCTCCGCTTCCACAGCGTCGACGCCTTCCGGGTAACGCTCGACGGCGGTGAGGTGCACCTGGTGGGGGCCTTCGTTGATGAAGTTCACGCTCCTGTCCCCGGCATCGAGGTCGACTTCGAAGGCGTAGTCCCGAGCGGTGATGGTGCCATCTGCCTCGGGAAGCTGCGGGTCTGCGTCTCCACCCAAGACCGTTATTGCCTGGATCATGCCGAGCTCGTAGTGGCGCGCCCTCTCGTCGCCCTTCGCGGCGTCCTTGATCGAGCAGAACAGCGCGTATCGCCCCTCGCTGAGGGTGAACGTCGCCTCCGCTGTTGTGCCCCCCTCGGTACTCACGAACGGGGGCACTGCGACCTGGTCCACGTAGTCGGGGAAGGGCTTGCCCTCAAGGCCCGAACCGCCTCCCAGATCCTCCACCCAACGATCGACCGGCGTGTCGCCGATCCCAGCCAGGGCGAACTCGTGGCCCGCCGTGCCCTGGTTCTCGAAGGTCAGGTTGATCACGCCGCCCTCGAGCTCGGGAACGTCAGAGTACGCGTAGTCGACTGCGACGATCTTGACCTCTTGGGGCTCACTGCCGTCTCCGGCGGACGTCGGGGCGCCGACGTTGTCGCTGCAACCGCCCGTCATCAGCGCGATCACCGCAACGACCACCCGGAACCGAACCGCCAACGACCACCCTCCTTGCCTCACGGTCCTCGACACACACATAAGCCTTCCCCTCCCTTCAGGCACCTGAGCTCCGCCGGACGGCGAGCGGCCGACCTGATGGACCGATGTCTTTCGCCGTTCACGACAGACGCTGGCCTTCTCGTCCGTTGGCCCTCTCAAGAGACCTTGGGGTGAGGTTCAACGTCCCTCGTCGGAGGAGAAGCGGAATCAGGGCAAAGTCCACTCAAGACCTTGCTCGGGGCCGTCTCCCTTGATACCGGCGGAACAGCTGCCTGTGCCTTCGCCAGGAACAGACGTGCTCCGCGCGAGGAGAGCTCCCCGTCGCGAGGTCACCGCGCGAGCTAACCGACGAGGAATGCGACCAGCTCCTCCATGTCGCGCAGTGCCCGGACTGACATGGTGGCCGGAGTAGCGTCGACTGCGTAGGCTCGGATATGTGAGTCCTCTGCAGGTGGGTGACGTTGCTCCGCCGATCTCCGGGATCGGTTTCGGCGATGGACCCGTCGGACTGTTCTTCTACAAGGTGACGTGCCCCACCTGCCAGATGGCGGCGCCGCCGATGCACGCGTTCGAGCGGGCCTACCCGGGCCGTGTTCTCGGCATCGGACAGGATCCCGACCCGAAGCTCGCCTCGCTTTACTGAGCCTACGACATGGGCATCACGTCGATCGAGGACTCCCCGCCGTACGCGATCTCCGACGCGTATGCCGTGGAGTCGGTACCCACGCTCTACCTGGTCGGGGACGACGCACGCGTGATCGAGTCGGTCGGCGCGTGGGATCGAGACGGGTTCAACCGGGTATCGGCAAGGCTCGCCGAGCTCACCGGTGTCGACGCTGTGCTCGTCTCGACGCCGGGCGACGGGAGGCCCGACTTCAAGCCCGGGTGAGGCGCCCGCAACGCGCGCTCAGGCTGAGCGCGGGATCACACTCCAAGGGACGTGGCCAGCGTAGGCACCTCGGCTCATGCCGTCGGGAGGATGTTCTGGTTGTTGCGGAAGACGTTCTGCGGGTCGAACGTCCGCTTGAGCTCGGCCAGGCGTGCGTAGTGGTCCCCGCCGTAGGCCTCTCGGACCCGGTCTTCTCCTTCCTCGCTGAGGTAGTTCACGTATACGGAGTCGGTCGAGTACGGCTTCATCGCGTCCCAGAACGCCTTCGCCCACTCGATGTGCGTCTCTTGTTCGCGTTCCTCCGACCACATCGATGCGATGACGAGGTCGTACTCAGCGTCGCGGTGACCGAAGGCGGTCGTGTCGTGGGAGACTTCGGCGACCGCGCCGCCGAACCGTTCGAGGAAGGCCATGGTTGCGGAGAATCCCGTACGGGGTGGAGCAAGCCGCGCTGTGCCCGCTGTTCACCCTGGACCTGATCGACCTGATGAGGCGGCTGATCCCTGCGGAACGGCTCGCGACGGTCGCGACGAGCGTGATCGCGAAGGCGCGCAAGCCCGCTGAAGAGTAAGCCCGTGGGGCTCTCAGCCCTCGCTTCGACGATCGACGCGCGGGCTCCTCGCGCCGACCGCGTGGAGCCTCGACTACGCGAGGGCTTTCCGCTTGAGCGCCTCGTACTCCTCCTGGGTGATCGAACCCGCGTCGAGCAGCTCCTTCGCCTTGGCTATCTCGCTGGCTGGGCCGGAATCGCCCGCCGCCTTCTGCACGTACTGCTGGAAGTCCGCCTCGGCCGCCTTGTGCTGCGCCATGTCGCGCTCGGCCATGCTGCGTCCCTGCGTGATCACGTAGATGAACAACGTCAGCACTGGCAGGAAGAGCAAGGCGATCAGCCATATCGCTTTCACGCCTCCGGACATCTCATGGTTGCGGAAGATGTCGAAGATGACCCTGAACAGGATCATCAGGTAGGCGATCATGAAGAAGATCACGATCGTCGTCCACAGGATCTCTCCGAATTCGATCTCGGCCACCATCGTTCGTAGCTCCCTTCCTCACCGTTCGAGAAGTTTTGATGCCGCGTGCACGATACCTTGCCTGCGCCGGGTGGTCATGGAAATCGATGATCGCGTGACCACCGGGACAGATAGTTCGAGCACGAAGTGAAGCTTGTTCGTGTGTCGGCCATCCTTGAACTGGGGAGACTGCCTTTGACGGCTGGATAGAGGACGATGGCGCCACTGCTTCGCCGGATCGCGATCGATGTCGGTCCCCTGCGGGCGTCTCGCGACTTCAGGCGGCTCTGGATGGGTCTGTTCCTGTCCGGGACGGGCTACCACTTCACGATCGTTGCGACCTTCGTGCAGGTGTTCGAGCTCACCGGATCGACCGTCGCGGTCGGGCTCGTCGGATTCGTTGGGCTGGTCGGCATCGTGATCGGGATCGTCGTCGGTGGGACGTTCATCGACGCCGTCGACCGGCGCCGCACCCTGCTGGTGCTCAGGTCGGCGCCGCGTTCGGAAGCGCGCTCCTGCTGTTCGGCGCGGTGATAGGGCGACCACCGGTCGCCCTCGTGTACCTCGGTGTCGCGATCCTTTCCGGGGTTTCCGCGATCGACGCGTCGGTGCGCAACGCCACCGTTCCGCGGCTGGTCGGTCGTGAGCGGTTGGCGCCGGCACTGACGCTGAACCAGGTCGTGATGAACGCCACGGCGCTCCTTGGACCCGCCGTCGCGGGCATCGTGATCGAACGGTTCGGACTCCGCGTCGCCTACGGTCTCGACCTCGCGTCGAGCATCGCGATGTTCTCCATCGTCTGGTCGATCCGTCCCGTGCCCGTCGAACGCGACGGTCGGCCGCAGCGGGGACTGGCCGCCGTGGCGGATGGCTTCCGCTACCTGCGACGTCGCCGGGTGCTGCAGGCGGCGTTCGGGGCCGACCTGGTCGCCATGATCTTCGGCATGCCTCGTGCGTTGTTCCCGCTGATCGCCGTCACGCGGTTCGGGGAGGGCGCCGCCGCCGTCGGCTTCCTCTTCGCCGCGCCAGCCCTCGGCGCGGTCGTCGGTGCGCTGACGGGTGGGTGGGTGCGCAGGATCAGACATCAGGGGCAGGCGGTGCTGTGGGCAATCACGGCTTGGGGAGCGGCGATCGCCGCGTTCGGACTAGCCGAGCAACTCTGGATGGCGGTCCTGCTCCTGGCATGCGCCGGGGCAGCCGATGTGATCTCCGCGATCTTCCGAGGAACGATCATCCAACTCTCGGTACCGGATGAGTTGCGCGGACGCCTATCGAGCATCAACTACCTCGTGGTCGCGGGCGGTCCACGTCTGGGCGATCTCGAGGCGGGCCTCGTCGGCGTCGATCTGGGGGGTGACCGTGTCCGTGGTTTCCGGCGGCTTGATGTGCATCGTTGGCGCGGGAGCCATCGCTTGGCTCGTGCCTTCATTCCGTAAGTACCGAGCGCTTTCGGACGACGGACAGGGGTCGAGACCCAAGGGGGCGGATCAGTCCTCAGACGGGTCGGCGTGACGGCTCTGGTCCGCATGACGGTTCAGGAAACGGTGCATCCGTTCGGCACGCTCCGGCGTGTAGTAGGTCAAGGTGTACGCGAGCCGCTCCAGCTCCGGCGTCGCGTCGGCGCGTGATGCCGCGTCGAGCACGAGCTTCGCGAGTCGGATGGAGGTCGGAGGCTGGGCTACCAATGTTTCCATCAGCTCGAGGGCGGCCGGCATCGCCTCGCCGGGCTCTACCACGCGGTTCAGGAGGCCGTACGTGGACGCTTCCTCGGCCGTGAGGATCCGCCCCGTGAAGATCCACTCCTTGGCAAGGCCCAGCCCCACGTGGCGAAGGAGCCTGATCGAACCGCCCGCACCCGGCATGATCCCGAGCGAGACCTCCGGGAACCCAACACGTGCCGTCCGGACCGCGACCCGAAGATCGCACGCAAGGCAGAGCTCCCACCCTCCGCCCAATGCGTCTCCGTTCAGCGCAGCGATCGTGGGGAACGGGAGTCGTTCGACCTCAAGGAGGATCCGCTGTGCGAGCCCGTCCAGTGCGACCGCCGGCTCCCGCTCGGCGAGTTCGGCGACGTCCGCACCGGCGGCGAAGGCGCGATCGCCTGCTCCCGTCACGATCATGCCGCGGACCCGCTCCTCGTCGGCCAACCGTTGGATCGCCGTGCGAAGCTCGAGCCAGGCCTGCCTCGAGAGGGCGTTGCGTCGTTCCGGCCGATCGATCGTGACGGTTGCGATGTGGTCGTCGACGACCGTCTTCACGAGTGGGCTTTCAGGCATCGTCGGTCGGATACTCGTAGACGCCCTTGCCGGTCTTGCGTCCGAGGTGGCCCGCCTCGACGTACTGGACGAGGAGCGGACACGGGCGGTAGCGCTCCCCCAAGGTCTCATGCAGGTACCGGAGGACGCTGAGTCGGACGTCGAGGCCGATCAGGTCGCCCAGCTCGAAGGGACCCATCGGGAACCCGAGCGCCAGCTTGACCGCCTTGTCGATCTCCTCGGGCGAGGCGACCCCCTCCATGAACATGTACCAGGCCTCGTTCCCGATGGTTGCGCTCAGCCGGCTGGTCGCGAACCCCGGCCGATCGGCGACGACGATCGTCTCCTTGCCCAGCTGACGGCAGAATCGGAGACACCGGTCCACCGTCTTCTCATCGGTGGTGAGCCCCTTGACGACCTCGACCAGGGGCATGCGGTCGGGTGGATTGAAGAAGTGCAGACCGACCACACGAGTCCGCGCCCGGGTCCAGCTCCCGATCATCGTGATGCTCATCGCGGACGTGTTGGAAGCCAGGATCGCGTCCGAGGGTGCGAGGGTATCGAGCCTCTCGAAGACGGCTCGCTTGATCGCTCGGTCTTCAGGGACGGCCTCGATGACGATCCGCGCGTTCTCGACCGCCTCTTCGAGGGTCGCCACCAGGTGGATCCGCGCAAGGGTCTCTTCCCGCTCATCACGCGTGACCACTCCTCGAGCCATCGCTCGATCGAGCGTGAGCTCGATGCCGGACTTCGCTACGCCCAACGCCTCGGCGCTCTCGTCGGACAACAGCACGTCGAATCCTCGCTGCGCCGCGATCTGCGCGATCCCGTGGCCCATGGTGCCAGCGCCGACGACCGCAACCGGCCGGTCAGGCGTCTTCACGATCCCGTCCTCCGTCCCTGTGCGGCGGTATGGAACGATTCATGCATGGATCCCGTCGCGTAGACCGACACCACCGCGCTCGTGCTCGCTCCGGAGCCGGCGCGAAGCTCCCGAGCGCGCTGGAGCGGTTCGGGCACCCTCAGGCGGCCGGTGGTGCCGAGCACGACATCCCGCGCGGTCTCGGCGCTGGTCAGCCACGCCGCGTGCGCCATCACCGGACTCGCCTTCGCCACCGTTCGGACGCGGAACCCCACGAGCCGGTTCTCGATCCGGACGGGGGTCCAATCGCCACGATGCGTATCGGGTTCCGGCGCCTCTCCTACATCCGGACGATCCGTGACGCCGACGGTCGGGGTGCTCGATCGCTGCCCCCAGCTGGATCGCGAGACCCGCCCCCCGAACGTGATCGCGCCCGGCAGCATTGACGAGGATGATGTCCGGCTTCGCCGACAGAGCCGCGACAACGTCTTCGAGGATCTGGCCGATCGTGAGCGAAAGGTAGCCGGATCGATAGGGCCGCACCAGCTTCCTCGTGGTCGTCGCCGTCGCGATCACCGTGTGACCTTCCATCACAACTGCCGCTGCCCACGCGATGTCCCGGATGTCGTCGTTCAGGCGCTGGTCCGGCAAGGCAACGAAGACGCCTGCGATCGTCGGATGGCGGTCGCCGGTCCACCTCCACGGTTCGTTCTCATCCACCCGCTTCGCGAGCTTGCGTTGCAGTCGCTCGAGTTCTCGATGCGTTGTCGGCCACATCTCGCTCGCCGGGAGCGGGAGCACCTGCTCGGAGGCGTCGTGGCCCTCCCGGCCCCCACCAGGCTGGATCGCTGGTGGCACGACCCGGAGCTCCTCGCCGGCGAGTCCGACGTTCCGACGGCGCCTTCGCCTGGTCGGGTACTCCTCGTAGGCCGACAGCAGTTGCCGAAGGGTGCGCAGCGTCGTTTCGCAGGTCGTCGGGTTCGACTCCGGCCAGCAACTCTCGCTCGCTCTCGAGGCACGCGGTCATCGCTCGGTCGATCGTGCTCAGCCCCTGCATCGTCAGCACCACCGGCAGGCTCCGGCGGTCGGTCGGGTCGGCCGTGCGCTCGATCAAGTCCCTTCGCTTCGAGTCGGTAGAGGCGGTTCGTGACCGCGGCGGGAGACAACAGCAGGAGACGGTGGAGTTCACGGGGTGACATGCGGAAGGGCTGCCCAGCGCCTCGCAGCGTGGCGAGGACGAGGAACTGTCCCCAATCCAGGCCGAGTCGTGCGAGCGTGCGCTCCATCCGTTGCTGGAGGATCTGGCTGAGCCTCGAGATTCGGGCGGTCACGGCGACGGGCGCGAGATCGGCCGCGTGGACGTTCGCTGGCCCATTCACCCAGGACGACGTCGATCTGGTCGACAGCCGGCGCCGTCGCCTCTGCGAACCGATTGTGTGTGACCTTCGTAGGCGACCCGGCCGCCTCGCGCTCACCCGTGCTGTGTCGTGCGTCGTCTTGGAGCGTCAATCGGACCCCTCCTCGGATCGGGACGGCAACGCGACGACCGCCGTCCCCGGTGTGGTGACGACCCCTTCATGGTTCTCGACACCGATCTCGAGCCGGGCCAGGGTCGCACCGTCACGTTCGAACATCTCCACCACGGCGCCGCGACACGTCAGTTCGTGTCCCGCGTGATCGAGACCACGGTAGGAGCACCCGATACTCGACGATGCTGCCGAGCGGCGCGATCCAGTCATGGAGCAGCTGACCGAGGAACGCGTGCTTGAGCGCCCCATGCACGACCAGTCCGGACAGGCCGATCGAGCGCGCATACTCGACGTCGTAGTGGATCTCGTAGAAGTCGCGGGAGGCGGCCGCCCACATGACGAGCTGTCGGGGCGTGCATCGCTTGCGCAAGGCGGGGATCTCCGTCTCCGACCCGCACATCCTCGATGTAGACCTGTCGGTCAACTCCATCCCTAGCATGTCCATCAGTGGTTGATCACGGTTGCGCGCAGCACCGCGACCACCTCGTCGCCCCGCCGATAGGTCGTCTCGCGCTCGATCAGCAGCATCCTTCCCAACGAGCCGGACCGCTTCTCCTCGATCGAGACGATCGTCGAGACCGCCTCGAGCACGTCCCCCGAGACCACGGGGGCGAAGTACTCGAACCGCGTGCCCCCGTTGAGGCTCCGCGTCAGGTCGGGATGAAGACCGCGGATCGGGGGTCCGGGGTCCTCGTCGCCGGGTCGACGTCGCGGGATGCCGAGGAACCCGGGAGGCGCCGGGCAACGACGCGAACCCCCTCGACCGGGCAACCGCCTCGTCGAAGTAGACGAGTTCGTCGAATCCGACCGCTTCTGCCCAAGCTCGTATCCCGGTCGCTTCAACATCGTGGATCACGGGTGGCCAATCCTCGCCGACCAAGGCGTCCAACTCCGGCGTGACGAGCGATCCACGTCATCGGTTCACCGTCCGCATCACGCCACCGGAGCCCCCACGCCGCCGAGCGCCCCAGCTCCGTGCAGGGCCGCGATCCTTGCGGCGTCGTAACCGAGGATCGATCCCAGGACCTCGTCGGTGTCAGCCCCGAGCTCGGGAGGCATGACCGGAGCCGTTTCCGGGGCGCCACCACCTTGAGCGCGTTCCCGACCGCATGGATCCGCTCGTCGCCCTCACCGAACGACTTCACCATCCCCGTGCCTCGACGTGTGCGTCTCGAAACATCGTGGGCATCCTGTTCACTGGGGCTGCAGGCACCCTTCCGCGCGGAGCACCTCGAGCCAGGCAGCCGAATCGCGTCCGACGAAGATGCTCCTCAGCTCGGGGAGCAGTTCCTCTCGATGTGTCTGCCGGCTCTTGCATCGTCGAAATGAGCGTCTCCAGCGACCGTGGCGAACCCGAGGGCGATTGCACATCTTGGACCAGAAGTGCTCTTCGCGGGGAGCGACGACGATGTAGCGCTCATCCCTGCAACGGAACGCCTGCCACGGCGTGATGAACGGGTGCGCGGATCCGCGTGGTTCCTGGTCTTGTCCCGTGTTCAGGAAGAGGGTGCCGACATGCGCGAGCATCTCGACCATCACATCGAACATCGCGATGTCGAAATGGCCGCCGCGCCCTCGAGCCCGCCGGCCCTCGACGCCCGGCGAGCACCGCCATGGCGGAGAACACGCCGGCCAGCAGGTCGGCGATCGGGATCCCCATGATCACCGGTGGACGTTCGGCTCGCCCATGATGGACATGTGTCCCGTCATGGCCTGCAGGATCAGGTCATAGGCCGGGAGGTCGCGGTAGGGGCTGTCCAGCCCGAACCCCGACACCGACACGAGCACGACATCGGCATTCACGGCCCGCATCGCGTCGAACCCCACTCCGAGCCGATCGAGCACGCCGGGACGGAAGTTCTCGACGACCGCGTCGGCGTTGCGAACCAGGTCGAACAGGACCTCTCGCCCGAGTCGTTCTTCAGGTCGAGGATCACGCTTCGCTTGTTCCGGTTGTGGGTGAGATGGATCGCGCTGCGGTCGCCGACGCCGTAGATCGCAGAACGTCGCCCCGCGTCGCCCTTGGCGGCTCGACCTTGATGACGTCCGCGCCGAGGTCGGAGAGGATCATCCCTCCGAATGTCCCGGCGATGACCTGTCCGAGCTCGATGATCCTTAGGTGCTCGAGCATCAGATCGCCTCGAACGACGGCTGAGATCGGATTGGACCTATCGTCGAAGCATCTGCGAGCTGCCGAGCCACACGTTCAGGCCACGCGTCCATCGACCGGGACAGTAGTCCCAGGCGTAGATCCGGGGGCAAGCCGGTCGTGACGTGTTTCGAGGGTGAATCAAATGAACCTCGCCTTGCTGCGCGGCCGGTCGCCGTGCCTAGCATCCGCTGGCCTGACCAGCTGGGGAAGGAGTCGGCAGTGGTGGTGATCGATGTGGGCCAGCACGGGACGGATCTCGCGTTCAGGGCGCAGACGCAAGCACCGGTCGATACGGACGGCAAGAGCCTGCCGAGGGACGGCACTCCCGGCTTCCGCGAGGGCAAGTGGGCGGTGAGCCCCTACAACTTCGACGATCGTGTCCGCGAAGGCATGCACCTGCCGGCGCAGGTTCAGCTGATGGACATGACGTTGCGTGAGGGGCGTCAGGTTGCCGGCGTCTCCGTTGGCCTGGACGAAGTCCTGGAGTTCGTCCGCAGGATCGACGACGTGGGTGTGCACATCGTCGAGATGCATCACGATTCATCGACGAGATCAGGCGCACGAAGGCGATGCGTGTGAAGTTCAAGACCCAGGCTCTGGTCCATCCGACGGCAGCGTTGGACCCGGAAGCGTGCCGCGAGGAGATCGACCTCTGCTTGGAGGCGGGGGCCGACATCCTGTGTCCCGCGTTCGCGATCACGACTACAACTACAAGCTCGTCGAGTCGATGGGCGGCCTCACGATCACCCGCGAGGAGGCCCTCGATCGGGCGTGCGAGGCGATCCAGTACGGCAAGGAGCAGGGCGCCTTCATGAACCCGAACCTCATGGATTTCTCGCGCCTGGACCTGGAGTGGTTGAAGGTGATCGTGAGGACTCAAGGAGGCCGGGATCGACTCGCTCAGGATCGATGACATCTGCGGGGCGTGCATCCCCGCCGTCTACAAGCATCACGCGTGGGAGGTGAAGCAGAACCTCGGGCCCGAGATCCCGCTGGCCATCCACAGCCACAACGACTTCGAATTGGGCACAGCAGGTCAGCTCGCCGCGCTCGAGGGTGGGGCCGAGATCCTCGAAGGCTGCATCAACGGGCTCGGCGAGCGGGCGGGTGTCCCGAACCTGGCCGTGCTCGCCTCGGTCGTCGAGATCATGTACGGCTACGAGCCCGGCCTGAAGCTCGACAAGCTCCAGGACCTGTCGGAATGGGTCGCCGACGTCTGGAACCGGCCGACGCCCACATGTCCGGCACCGGACAGACGGCCTTCAGCCATGCCGCAGAGGTGCACTACGCGCTCCCGGAAGGCGACGAGTGGTCGTTCAACGCCTGGTCCCCGCGGGTTATCGGCAACGACGCCTAGTCCCGCTCTGCCACTACTCGGGACCGAAGGCGATCCAGAAGAAGATCATCGATGGCGGCTGGATCGGGTCCATGACGCGACGGCGAACCGTGTGCCGACCGAGTTCGCGCGGAGGCGGCAGCGAAGACGCGAACCCACCCTTCGCGTGTTCGCGCAGATCGTCGACGAAGAACAGCGGCGGCCTGAGCGGCGCCACGAGCCCGCCGCTTCGGGAGAGGAAGAGACACGATGGGACAGATGGACGGGAAAGACGTCTTCCTGACTGGCGCGAGAAGGGCATGGGCAGGGAGATGGCGCGAGGCCTCGCTAAGGAGGGCGCGACGATCGCGCTCGTTGCCAGGACCAAGCCGGCCCTGGAGGAACTGGCGGAGGAGTTGAACGGGCTGGGCAGGCGCGGCATCGCGTACCCGCCGATGTCAGCGAACGGCAACAAGTCAAGGATGCAGTCGCGAGGGCTCGGGAGGAATCGGCGAGATCGACGTGCTGATCAACAGCGCCGGTGTGCTTGACAACGAGCCGATCGTGGGCCACAACGACGAGGTGTGGGAGTACCACTACAGTGTCAACGTGAACTCGTACTTCTACACGATCCGCGAGATCATCGGCGAGATGTTCGATCGGGGGAAAGGTCGGGTCATCAACATCGCGTCGACCTCGAGCAAGGTGCCGATCGGTCCCAACCGTGCCGCGTACGTCTCGTCGAAGCATGCCGTCCTTGGCCTGACGAAAGAGGTCGCGTTCGAGGCGGCCCCCCATGGCGTGACCGTCAACGCGATCTGCCCGGGATTCGTGCTCACCGACATGGTCGAAGACAGCATGCGCAAGTTCGCCCGCGACTCCGGGAAGACGCCGGAAGAGACGCGGGCCATTCTGGATCGCCAAGATCCCGCTGGGCCGCTTCATCGACCCTGAAGAGGTCGTGCCCCTGGTGCTGTTCCTGGGCTCGGACGGTGCGGGCGCCATCACGATGCAGGCCATCAACGTCGACGGCGGTTTCTCGCCGAATTGAACCAGCCCTCGAGCGCGCGGAACCGATGACAATCAGCACGCTGGGCGAGACTCGCCCTCATCGAAACGATCTACGAGAAGAAGGATCGGATCGCGAACATCACGCTGAACCGGGCACATGCGGGCAACTCGTTCAACGTGCAGATGTGCGATGAGATGGAGGCGATCTGGACCGACTTCCGGGATGACGACGACGTGTGGGTCGCGATCCTCTCGTCGGCGGGTGAGAAGTTCTTCTGTACCGGCGTCGACGTCAAGGAGTCGAGGACCCGGCCCATGGGTCACGTGTGGCTCCCGATCGCCCGGCTGATGGAGCAGGTGCACAAGCCCATCATCTGCGCGGTGAACGGCATCTGCTGTGGCGGCGGACTGCATTTCATGTGCGACACCGACATCATCATCGGGTCGGAGAACGCGCAGTTCTTCGACCCTCATGTGAACGTCGGCCTGATCTCCGGGTGGGAGCCCATCGGCCTCTGCCGGCGGATCCCGCTCAACTACGTACTGCGGATGACCTTGCAAGGCAAGTGCTATCGTATCGATGCCGAGGAAGCACACCGGATCGGAATCCTGACCGAGGTGGTCCCGGCCGACCAGCTCTCGGCGCGGGCGGAGGAGATCGCCCATGACGTCCTGGCCAACGCGCCGCTGGCGGTTCGCTGGTCGAAGCAGGCGATCATGGAGGGCCTCAACTTCGGCCTCCGAGATGCGCTGGACCTGTCGGCATACATGCTGAAGGAGGTCTGGGACTCGGAGGACCTCGCGGAAGGCGCCAAAGCTTTCGAGGAGCATCGGGCTCCGAACTGGAAGGGGAAGTAACGCATGACCACGACCATCGATGTGCACTGGCACCACGTTCCGAAAGCCTTCGCGGACGCCGTCGTCTCCGGGGACCTTCCGATCGCCGGCAAGGTGATCACGAAGGACGACGGCTCCGCTCATCAAGATGGACAACGGCTTCAAGCAGCCGCTGCCCCCGTTCCTGACCGACCCTGCGACGATCATCGCCGACCTCGATGCCGCCGGCGTCGATGTGGCGTGCGCATCGATCGCGCCGCCGCTGTCGCATCTGGATTGCGACCCGCAGATCGCGCTCGGTGTAAGCCGTGCCATCAACGACGCGTACGCCGAGCTGGCCGATGAGTATGAGGGCCGGATCCTGCCGCTGGGCAACGTCCCGCTGCAGGATGTCGATCTGGCGCTGCAGGAGTTGAAGCGGATCGTGACCGACTACGGCTTCAAGGGCGTGCAGGTCGGGAGCAACATCGACGGACGAACCTGGGCGACGAGTCGCTGTTCCCGTTCTGGGAGCAGGTGCGTGAGATGGACCTGTTCGTCTTCTCCCACGGGCTGTCACCCCTGGGCCCGGAGCGCATGTCCGAGCACGAGCTGAAGAACTTCGTCGGGCTGCCGATCGACACCGCGGTCTCGGTCGGATCGATGGTCTTCGGGGGCGTGTACGAGCGCCTGCCCGGCCTGAAGGTCTGCTATTCGCACGGCGGGGGCACGTTCCCCTGTCTGGTGGGCCGGTGGGATCACGGCTACCGCGAACGACTGAGCAAAGAGGCCGACACGACGATCAAGATGCCCAGCGAGTACCTCAAGGACATCTATGCCGACTCGTTGAACCACGATCCGGCGGGGTCCGTTACCTGGTGGAACGTCTCGGAGAGGATCAGGTGCTGCTGGGCAGCGATCACCCCTTCGACATGGGCGAGGCCGACCCCATCGGCAAGGTCAAGGCTGCGATCGAGGACCAGGCGGTCGTCGACAAGATCGTCGGAGGCACCGCGGCGAGATTGCTCAACCTCTGACGGAGGATGGTCGCCCACCGATGACGGCTCGGCCACCCGTGGGTCCGCCCGGCCTCGGTCGCCATGGCCGTCGATACGGTGGGCGTCCTGCCCGTGTTCCTCACCGGCGCGTTCGCGGTGCAGCTCCGGGAAGAGATCGGGCTGCCGATCAACGCCCTGGGGCTGGTCTACGCGTCCTACTTCGCCGCGGCCGCCCTCCTGTCAGCCAGGCTGGCCGTCGTCGCAGAACGGTCGGGTCCGGATTGGTCGCTGCGGATCGGGTGCGGCATCTACGTCGCGGCCTTCATCGGCATCGCCGCGGTGGCCAGGTCCGCGATCAGCTTGTCGGTGTTCATCGCCCTGGCCGGAGTGGGGACGGCGCTCACGCGGAGCGCGTCGAGCGTCCTGGTCGCCCGCAACGTCGACCCGGGTCGTCAGGGCCTGGCGTTCGGGTTGAAGCATTGTTCGATCCCCGTCGCGACGCTGCTCGCCGGCCTGGCGGTCCCGCGATCGCACTCACGATCGGTTGGTACTGGGCATACGTGATCGGTGCCGGGCTCACCCTCATCGTGATGCTGGCCATCCCGAGACCGTCCGGACGCGGGGTCCCGAAGGCCGAGGAAGGTCGTGCGGACATGTCGATGGGCTTGCTCATCGTCGCGGCGGTCGCCTTCGGACTGGGGAGCTCCGCCGCCGCCTCCTTGGGCGCCTACACCGTGAGCACCGCGGTCGCGTCCGGGATGGCCGAGGCCCGGCGGGTCTGCTCGTCGCCCCGGGAGCGTGGTGGGATTGACGAGCCGGCTCGTGGGGCATTGGTCGGACCGGCGCCGAGGCAGCCAACTCGATCTGGTCAGCTGGATGCTCGCCTTGGGAGCCGTCGGCTTCCTGCTGCTCAGCACCTTGATCGGATGGGTGGTGTTGATCGCCGTGCCGCTCGCGTTCGCGACGGGGTGGGCGTGGCTGGGTTCGTACAACCTGGCCATGGTCAAGCTCAACCCCGTGGCGCCGGGCGCCGCGGTCGGCGTGACGCAGACCGGAGCGTTCGTGGGCGCGATCGTCGGTCCCGCCGGTCTCGGGTTCCTGGCCGAACGCCTGTCCTTCACGGCCGTGTGGGTGACGGCGGCCATCGCCTCGCTCGGCGGCGGTCATCATCTTCGTGCTGCGACGGTTCCTGTTGCGCGAGCCTGCCCGGCGCGAGCTTCGGGCGATCGAACGGTCGATGATGGACCTGTGAACGCGGAAGGGGCGAGATGATGCGGGCGCTGTTGGCGAGGTATCGCGCGGAACCGGGGAACGGCGACGCGTGGAGGAGACGTTGCGAGCGATGGCGTCGGCCGTCGACCGTGATGAGCCCGCCTGCCTGACCTATCGTGCCGCGCGCTCGACCGAGGACCCGGACATGTTCGTGCTCTACGAGGAGTATCGAGATGAGGCAGCCTTGCTGGCCCATCGTGAGACTCCACATTTCAAGGCGCTGATCGAAGGCGTGATCGTGCCGATACTCGCGGCTCGGGAGCGCCAGATACTGATCCCGATCCCAGCGGACTTGGATGATGTCCCATGAAGCTCTCGCGCATCCTCCGGGACGGTCCGGATGGTCCGCTCGCACGTGTCGTGGGTGTCCGCCCGGACGATGGCGTGGTCGTCGACCTGCGGTCTGCCGAGCGGCTCCGTCTGGAGGCGAACGGGGCGAGTCGTGAGGCGGCGGGGCGTCTGGCGGCGGCGGTCTTCCCCGGCAGCCTGACGGCGGCCCTCGAAGGCGGGCCCTCGTTCGTGCGAGCCGGGGCGGCGATCGAGGATCCCCACGACGAGGCGGCTGCTTCCGATCGGCGATCTGCGGTGGCTCGCTGCGATCGACCCCCCGACGATGCAAGACGGCTCCGCGTTCGAGCAGCACCTGGTCAATGCCCACGCTGGGGGAAGCGCGAGGTGCCGGACCTGTTCTACGAGGTTCCCGTCTACTACAAGATGAATCCCCTGACCGTGATCGGGCATCAGGGATCGGTGCCATGGCCCGGCGGAGCGAAGTTCATGGACTACGAGTTGGAGATCGCCCTGGTGATCGGCACGCGGGGGCAGGATCTGCATCCCGACGTGGCGCTCGACCACGTCCTGGGGGTCACGGTGATGAACGACTTCAGCGCCCGGGACATCCAGGCCGTGGAGATGACGGCCGGGTTCGGTCCCGCAAAGGGCAAGGACTTCGCCACCTCGCTCGGGCCCTGGATCACCACCCTGGACGAACTCGACGTGGAGGACCTCACGATGCTCGCCCGGGTGAACGGAGAGGAATGGTCGCGGGGCTCGACCGCGACGCTGACGTGGAGCCTGGCGGAGATCGTCGCCTACATGTCGCGCAACGAACCGGTCGTGCCCGGCCAGGTGATCGGGAGCGGCACCGTGGGGCTCGGGTGTGGCCTCGAGCTCTACCGGAAGCTCCGCCCCGGCGACGTCGTCGAGCTCGAGATCGAAGGTATCGGGACCTTGCGGAACCGGCTCGAGGAACCCGCGACCACGACTGGTTCCCCAGTCCCAAGGAACGGGTCGCAGGTCACGCTGCCCACGAAGGAACCGCAGGCTCCGCCGAGCGGACCCGCCGTGCGAGGATGCCGGGCGGCGCTGAGGACGGGTCCCGGTGGACCTCTCCGTCGCGCTACCTGTCTCCAGTGACGTGGCAGCCGGACGGTCGTCGTGCAAGATGCAGGCGCTGTGGTGGTCATCGCCGACGTCCCTCACGCTCATCTCATCCACTTCGACGAACCGGACAGCGACATCGCGGCCACGGCGCTCGATCAGGAGGGCCGCATCACGGAGGGGTGCGGCATCTCCTCGCCCGTCAGTTCGGCCACCAAGGCCGTCGCTTGCTCGGGACTCTCGAAAGAAAGGGTGCCCTCGAACGGCGTCCTGCGCTGGATGTCTTTCAAACCATCCGGAAGCTGGCCGCGTTCCTCGACGATGCGCGACACGTCGCTGACATCCCATCCGCACCGCGCGGTCACCACGGGGCATCGGGTGTGGAATCGGCACCCGGGCGGCGGTGCGGCCGGGTCGGGAAGCGAACCGGGCAGCCGGATCGCGGTATCGTCCCCGTGCATGCCCGGGTTCGCCGCGAGCAGCGCCTCTGTATACGGATGCCGAGGGTCGCGGAAGACGTCCTTCGCGTCACCGACCTCGGCGACGACTCCCAGATACATGACGATGATCCGATCGCTCATGTGCTGCACGACGTTGAGGTCGTGGCTGATGAACAGGTAGGTCAGGCCGCGTTCCTGCTGTAGCTCGTGCAGCAGGTTCAGGATCTGCGCTTGCACCGAGACATCGAAGGCGCTGGTGGGTTCGTCGAGCACGATGAACTCGGGATCCAGCGCCAGCGCCCGCGCGATGGACATCCGCTGACGCTGCCCTCCGGAGAACTGATGGGGGTAGCGATAGAGGTGCTGCCGTCCCAATCCCACGCTCTCGAGGAGTGCGACGACCCTCCTGGTGAGCTCGGCCCCCGACGCCTCCCCGTGCACCTTCAATGGCCGGCCGACGATATCGATGACGAGTTGCCGCGGGTTCAGGGACGAGAACGCATCCTGGAACACGACCTGGCAGTTCCGCCGGTAGTTCCGCCACGCGTACTTGGGCATCAGATCGATGCGGTGTCGTTCGGTCAGCGTCTGCAGCGTCCTCCGATCCCTAGGGGTTCGGCTCCGCGGGTGATGGCGCGCAGGGCATCGAGACGACGCACCGACTCGTCGTCCAGTCCGAAATAGATCCCGCCCTCGGTCGGGGCGAGCAGACCGGCGATGCATCGGCCCAGGGTCGACTTCCCGCATCCGCTCTCACCGACCAGTCCCACGGTCTCACCCCGGCGGATGTCGAAGCTCACCCCATCGACCGCCCTGACGTGGCCATTGATCCTCTGCAGGACCCCTTCGCGGATCGGGAAGTGCTTCGTCAGATCCCGGACCGTCAAGACGTTCGTTCCGGTCTCGGCCGGTCGCGCGGGCGTGCGGGTGTCACGGTCATCGGCGACCCACGATCGGCATGTCCGATGGGTCCACCCCGAGCGCACTCGGGTCGGCGTACCCGAAGCACGCGACACTCTGCGACCCGCCCTGCTCCACGAGCAACGGATCGACCGCAGGCAGACCGCAGCGGCATGCGGGCACCGTCCCGCGAACCGGCACCCGGGCGCAGGATCGATGAACTCCGGCACCGTTCCCTCGATCGCCACCAGACCGCCCCGGCGGTGCGCGGGGGAGGGGATGGCGCCGATCAGTCCACGGGTGTACGGGTGGAGCGGAGACCCGAAAACCCGATCCGCCGGACCCGTCTCCACGAGCTGGCCGGCGTACATCACGGCCGTCCTGGCACTGATCCGGCGGACGAGCGACAGATCGTGGCTGATGTACAGCATGGCCATCTGGTGGCGTTGCTGCAGTTCCGCCAGGAGATCCACGATGCGAGCCTGGATCGTGACGTCCAGGGCCGTGGTCGGCTCGTCGGCGATCAGGAGCTCGGGATCGGCCGCCAATGCCTGGGCGATCATCACGCGTTGCTTCATGCCGCCCGACAGCTCATGAGGGTAGCGAGACATCACCTTCCTCGGGTTCGGGATGCGCGTATCGGCGAGCGCCTGCGCGACCCGTTCATCGACGACCGCCTTCCAAGCGCCGGTGTCGCCGAGCGAACGGAGGCAGCCGGACCAGCCATCGCTCGAGTGCCCGCGACCGGTGCCGCACGTCGCGGCGGAGCACCAGGTTCGCGTGATCGGGGTCCATCCCCGCGTCCTTCATGAGCTCGTCAGCCCGATGCTGAGCGAAGACCTCCGCCACCTGTTGGCGGATCGGCAGCCCCGGATTCAGTGCCTTCCCTGGATCCTGGAAGATCATCGCGATGTGGTTGCCTCGGATCGATGCGCATCCGCCGTTCCGTCGCGGTCAACAGATCCACCGTCTCCTGTCCCGTGCCCGCGCACTCGTCACACCCCGCTCCCTTGCACGCGGGACACCGAGCGTTCAAGCGCCCCATTGCCGTCACACGCCGGACATCCGACACCGCCGCATGCCGCGCACGTCGACGTCGGACGGAACAATGCTTCACCGCCCGCGAACACACCAGGAGGCCGGGGCACCAGGCGGAGCAACGCGCGAGCGGTCACGCTCTTGCCCGAGCCGGTCTCGCCCACCAACCCGAGCGTCTCCCCCTGCGCGATGTGAAGCTCACGCCGTCCACCGCGGAGGCCTGCGCCTCGCTTCGTCTCGAAGAGGATACGGAGGTCGTCGCACCGAAAGCAGGGGAGGTGGCTCGCTCGTGCGGCCGGCGTCCTCCGGCGCCGACGTCGCTCCGCGCAAGCCGATCATCGCCCTTCGGTCCGCGGGTCGAGGACGTCGCGGAAGCCGTCACCGACGAGGTTGAACGCCAGCGACCAGAGGAACACCATGAGACCTCCGAACGTCGCGACCCACCATCGGCCGGCGACGATCCCCTCTCGGCCTTCGCTCACGAGGTTGCCCCACTCCGCCAACCCGGCCTCGGCCAGGCCGATGAAGCTCAACGTGGCTGCGAAGAGCACGACATGCCCCATCTCGAGCGTGCCTTGCACCACGACCGGCGTGATCGCGTTCGGGAGCAGGTCCTTGCGGTAGATCCGCCACTTGGAGTCACCGATCACCTTGGCTGCGTCGACGTACTCGTTCTGTTTGATGTGCAGGATCTGGCCGCGGATGATCCTGGCGTACTTCGGCCATCCCAGGATCGCGATGGCGAGGATGATGTTCCGGAACGACGGACCCAGGATCGCCGCGATCGCGAGAGCGAGGATCAGTTCGGGAACGGCCAGGAATACATCCACGACCCGCATGAGTACCTCATCGACCTTCCCTCCAAGGAATCCCGCGAGGCTGCCGATCGCGACGCCCGCGACCATCGTGATCCCGACCACGATGAAGGCGAGGCGCAACGAGGTCCTGGCTCCCCACACCACCCCGTACAACACGTCACCTCCCTGCGGGGTCGTGCCCAGAGGGTGTCCGGGGGTGCCGGGCGGTGCGTTGATCTGGAGCCAGTCCCTCGGCATCTGATAGGGGTCCGGGTGGTTCGGCTCGATCAGCAATGGAGCGAGGAGCGCCATCGTGATCAACACCACGATGATGATCACGCCGATCACCGTGGTCGGGCTTCGCATCGCCTCGGCGAGGAGCTCCCCGATCCGTCTGGAGCGGGTGTGGAGGGAGGCCCACCGGCCGGTCCGCCTCGGAGAGGAGACGTCCGGATGACTGATGGAGCTCATCGACTCACGTCCCCAGCACCACCCGGCGGTCGAGATGGGCGTGCACGATGTCGACGAGAAGGTTCACGCGTGAGGAAGACCACGCTCGTGACCAGGACGAACGCCATGATCGTGGCGCGGTCGCCTCGCAGGATGGCATCGGTCGCCCAGCGGCCCATGCCGGGCCAGCGGAACACGAGCTCCACGACGACGGTTCCTTGGAGCAGGATCCCCCACGAAAGCCCGATGACCGTGATGGTGGGCACGAGGGCATTCCGGCGGGCGTGACGCCGGATCACGTCCCGTTCGGGAAGCCCCTTCGCCCTCGCCGAATCGACGTAGTCCTCACCCATCTCCTCGACCAGCGACGACCGGACCATGCGTGCGATCACCGCCATCCCTTCGAACCCCAGCACGAACGCGGGCAGCGCGAGATGGGTGAGCGAGTCCCACAGCGCTTGCGGATCGAGATTCAAGATGGCGTCGAGCGTGTAGAACCCTGTGTAGTGCGTGATCTGCCCGTAGACGTCCTGATCGAAGCGGCCCAAGGGCGCGATCGGGATGACCAGATAGAACAGGATGAGCGCCAGGAGCGCGAACCAGAACAGTGGCAAGCTGGCACCGCTCACCGTGATGACCCGCGTGATGTGGTCGGCCAGCTTGTTGTGTCGAGAGCCCGCGTACGTACCGAGCCCCACCCCCAGGAGGATCGCGATCAGCGCGCCGGCGATAGCGAGCTCCATGGTTGCGACGAATCTCGCCGGGAGCACCTCTGACACGGGTGCGACCGCCACACCGGACCACCCGAGATCTCCTCGCAAGACGCCGCCCAGCCACGCCACGTATTGGACCGGGAGAGGATCGTTGACGCCGTAGCGTTCCTCGAGCTGGGCGACCTCCTCCTGGCTCATGTCGTGTTGCAGGTAGATCCCGATGGGACTGCCGCCGAGCCGCGAAAGTGCGAATACGAGCACCGTGACGGCGATCAGGACGAGCGGGAGCTTCAGGAGCCTCCTGACCACGTACTCACGAACCTGCATCGGCCTCTATCGTGCTCCTGACCGTCGTGGAACGCGAGCCCGATCGGAGCCCGCTCAGCCCTTGTTCATGTAACCCCAGAGCGGCGTGATCCACAGCGGGTTGTAGTTGAAGTCGACCCAGCACTGATGGATCTGCACGTTCTTCTCGTCGGCGGCCCAAAGCCACATCGGGTCCTCGTGCAGGATCGTCAGGAGCTGTGAGTAGATCTGCTCACGCTCGGCCACGTCGGTCGAGGTGCCGGCCTGCTCGATGAGATCGGCGATCTGCTGTGGATCTTCATACCCGTTCGCGAAGCCGAGGGTCTCTCCCCATTCGCCGTCAGGGTGGAAGTAGGTCGTCATCATCTGGTGCGGATCCGCGAAGAGGTCCGCGTTCTTGATCCACATCGGATACTCGAACGGGACGGTGCCGTGGGCTTCGTCGAAGCGGGCCTCCGGAACGATCAGGACGTTCACGCGGAAGTTCTCGTTCAGGCGCTCGAGCGAATCCTTGAGGATCAGTCCGACCCTTTCGAAGGTGGGGTTGTTGCTCTCGACCAGTATCGAGACGGAGAAGCCCTGATCCCACCACCCGCTCTCGCGGAAGAGCCGTTCAGCTTCGGCCAGGTCCTGACTGAACTTGGGCGCGTTCGGGATCGGACCCGAACATGTCCGGCGGCAAGTACGTGCCGATCGACCCGTTGCCCTCGAGACCCGCGGCGATGTACGCGTCGTAGTCGAACGCGTAGTTGAAGGCCTGCCTCACGCGGACGTCTTGGAAGAAGTCGGACGGGACGGTGTCCTCCGGAGGCAGCTTGTCCACCGGGATGTCCAGGTTGAACGCGAGATGGAGCGGCTCGAGGAGGTAGCCGGCCTCCTCGATGCAGATGTTCTCGTTGCCCTCCAGTTGCGACACGAACTGCGGCGTCGGCTCGATGATGTCGTAGTCGCCCGCTTCCATCCCGAGCAGCCCCACGCTGTTGTCGGGAACGACCTCCCATCGAGCATCGAAGGAAACCGGTTCGCCCCAGTACTCACCGAAGGCCTCGAAGGACAGACTCGACCCCCGCTCCCAATCGACGAACGAGAACGGCCCCGTGCCGACCATGTGTGTGTCCATGTACTGGTTGGGCTCGCCGGCGACGACGCCACCGTTCGCCTCGACCGCATCCTTGCTCACGACGACTGCCGTCGGCGTGTACACGACACCCGCGAGGAACCACCCCGCCGGCTCCTTGAGCGTCACCTCGAATGTGTAGTCATCCACAACCTTGGTGTTTCGCACGATGTCCGTGAACAGGGACGAGCCACCTTCCGCGAGATCCATCTCGATGACGCGGTCCCACGAGTACTTGACGTCTTCCGCCGTCAACTCGGTCCCGTCATGGAAGGTCACACCTTCGCGGATAGGGAAGGTGTACGTGAGTCCGTCCTCGGACACCAAGCCGTTCTCCTGAGTCGGAACCTCTGTCGCGAGGCTCGGGATGAGCTCGGTTCCCTCGACGGGGCGGGCGACCAAGGTGTCGTATACCTGGATGATCGCCTGACCGCCGCGGCCTCCCGGCTCGGCCCGCGCCGGATCGAGCGAATCCGGCTCCCCTCCTTGCGCGTGGATCAGGACCCCGGGGTTCTTCACCTCGCTCGTCGCGCCGGTTCCACCTCCGGCGTCGCCTCCACCCTCCTCTTCAGGGGTAGCGGCCCCGGTGCAAGCTTGGGCGAAGACCAGGACGAGGAACAGTGCGATCGCGCTTCGTGAGCTTGGGCCCCTCGAACGGCGACCACCCGGATGGTTGGTTCGGGGCTTCGCGGACGACCCCATGGTTCGCCGACCGTCCCAGGTCCATGCCATGGAGCACCCTCCTCAGTCGCGCGACGCGGGCATCGTCGTCGATCCACGGGAACGTATGCCCCGCGGTCGGAGGGACGCAAGACAATGCTCGTTCGATTCGACGTCGAAACAACCGGCAACCCTGGCTAGCGCAGGGGAGGGATCACGGGAAGGAGCAGTGTCGACCGATGGTCCGGTCCGGCATGCAGGGTCGTGATGCCTCCGTAGACCTCGACCGGCCGGTGGTGTGGATCGGCGTGCGTGTAGATGCCGACCCCGCGAAGCTTCGAGCCCTTGAAGTGGCTGAGCTCGCCGGCTTCGTCCGGCCCCTCGTACTCGTAGTCGGTACCTCTGACGGTGAGACCGACGCGATAGCCGGGAGGATCACGATCGACGTCGGCCAGATCTCCACGTCGAGCTCAGCAATCTCGCCGGCCGCCAGGGGTTGGAGCTCATCGTGCGTATGCCATGGGCGCCACGGTTCGGATCGTTCGGGATCGAGCTTGCGATGCGAAGCGCGCAGCCACCCTTGTCCGATGGGTGTGTGCGGATCCACCGCGCCTTGCACCACGACCTCGGCGCCGTCCGGGTCGAACACCCGGAGCACGAGGAACACGTCGGCGTCGGCGGTCGATGAGGATACGAACAGCTTCGCAGCGACCGGCCCAGTGATCTCGGTCTCGGTGTCGAAGGGAGCCGTCGACATCGTGATCCCGGGATCCTCGAGTGCGGAGAAGCTCGCCTCGCTGGGTTCGGCGAGGCGCTCGGGGACCAGTCCCGCTCCTCCCGGATCGAGGTGCAACGTGGTCCACTCTGTGCGCGCGATCGGCCATCCATCTTCGGTTCGGTCGACGAACCCTCCGTCGACCGTTCGCACGCGCAACATCACACGGCGTTGAGCTTCCCAGCCGTTGTCCTCGCCCTTCAGGAAGTGATCGAAGAACCGCTTCTGCAGCGTCACTCCGTAGTCGGTGTAGAACTCGGTCCAGTGCTCGAGCCCGTGGATCTCGAGCCACTTGTGTTCAGACGCGGCCTGCACGAATCCCTCCACGTTGCCGCGCAGATGCCGACCTGCGCCTCCCCAGTTGCCGGCGGACAAGAAGGGCACGGTGATCCGCGAGAAGTCGGCGGAGCGTTCCCGATGGAACGCGTCGCAAGGGGATGGGCTCGCACGTCCGAGCCGTAGTCGCTTCGGTTCGCTTCCAGTTCTTCGTCGCTCAGCGTTTCGGGACCGGTCACGAGCTCGCCGGTCATCGAACTGCGGAAGCTCCGCTCCCCGAGACCATGCTGGACGGTCGTGATCGTTCGGCGGTACCAGGTGTCCACGGACTGACAGAGCATGCCGCCGTGGTAGAACATGTCGCGATAGAAGTCGCTCACTCCCTCCCACGGGATCATCGCGGTCAGGTGAGGTGGCTGGGTGCCGGCGACCAGCCATTGCGTGATGGCGTAGTAGCTGATCCCCAACAACCCGACCCTGCCTGAGCTCCAAGGCTGTGTGCCCGCCCACTCGATGCAGTCGTGGAAGTCGGTCGTGCCCCTGGCTGCGTAAGGCTCGATGTATCCGGGTGAACGGCCCCACCCTCGCGCGTCGACGCGCACGCACACGTACCCGTCCGGCACCCACTTCTCCGGATCGCACACCTCCCACGCTTGGAAGCGGTTCGTCGAACCCTTCTCGACATCGGGGTGGGTCTCGGTCATGACACGCCACGCGTCCGGATAGCCATCGGGGAAGTGCAGTCCCTTCCCGTACGGGCCGTAGCTGAGGATGACCGGATGGCGTTCGTCGTCATGAGGCCGATAGACATCGGCCCGCAGGACGATGCCATCGTCCATCTCGATCGGCACGTCGCGATCGAGCATGGAGGCCCAGGTTGCCGTCGCTCGACATCTCACTTCCTCGTCCACTACCGGCGAAGAAGGTCGCCGGTGCGTGCCGCGGCGCCTCCGCCCCGACACTAGGGAGCCATCCTGGCATCGGCAAAGGAATGTCCTTCGATATCGAACCAAGCGGCGGGAGCTGAGGTGAACGTCGAACCTGTTGTGAGCGCTAACGAGGAGCGGAGACGGAGAGATTCGAACTCTCGAGGGAGCTCAACACCCCCTAACCGCTTAGCAGGCGGCTCCTTTCGGCCTCTCAGGCACGTCTCCGTCGTCGATTGTACGGGCTACGCTTCGCGCCATGCCTGACGTGGTCATCGTGGGCGGAGGTGTGATCGGCGCCGCCTGCGCCATGGAGCTGGCCGAACGAGGCGCCGCCGTTACGCTCGTCGAACGCGACCACCTGGCCGCCCACGCATCGGGGCGGAACCAGGGGCTCTGGGTCCTGCCCGAGGACGCCGCGAACCTGCCCATGGCCGAAGCGAGCCTCGCGCGGTACCTGCAGATCGCCCCCGACGCCCCGATCGACATCGGCCTGGATCGCGAGCCGGTCGGACAGATCCTGGTGGCGAACGACCGAGCCGAGTATCGCGCCGCGGTCGAAGCCGTCGAGATCGCGCGGTCCCACGGCGTGGACGTGGACGAGCTCGAGACTCCGCGGGCGATCCGCGACGCCGAGGCCGCGATGAGCCCGAACCTCGCCGGCGCCTGGCTCGTGCACCACGGCCATCGCATGGATCCGGGCGCGCTCACGGTCGCGATGGCGCTGGCGGCCGCCGATCGAGGCGCCTCGATCCGACACCACCTGCACGCGCGAGCGCTCGCGGTGAAGGACGACACCGTGCGAGGCGTGGTCACCGACGACGGCGTGATCGAGGCGGACACCACGATCGTCGCGGCCGGCCCGTGGTCTCAGCAGTTGCTCGACCCCGTGGGCGTGCGCCTCCCGATCACGGGAGCCCGCGGGTGGATCGCCCGGCTCCGGACCGATCCACACCTGCTGACGCACCTGATCGAATCACCCGGGCCCCCATGCGGCGCTCCGCGACGAAGGCGCGGTCCCGCGGCCGACGGCGGGCGAGATCGTCGCCGACGGCATCCCGGGAAGCGCGATCGGCACGATCGTGCACCCGCATCGTGACGGCCGCAGCGTGCTCGTCGGTTCCTCACGCCAGACCTGGCTCACACCGGAGCCCGCGGACACCGACGTCGTGCCCCGTCTGCTCGCCGCCGCGATCCAGATCGTCCCCGCGCTGGCCCGAGCGGAGCTGCTCTCCTCGTGGTGGGGCGTCCGTCCGCTCTCCCCCGACGAGCGGCCGTTCGTGGGACCCGTCCGGGAGGGACTGCACGTCGCCACTGGTCACGGTTCGGAAGGCGTGATCCTGGGGGCGGGGACCGCACAGCTCGTGGCCTGTCAGCTCGCGGACGAGAAGCCGCCGTTCGATCCCTCGCCGTTCGAACCGCTGCGGTTCGACTCGTTGCGACTCGACTGGGCCTGAACGGCGCCGAGGCAGCTAGAATCCCTGACCTACCTGCTCATGGCCATCCTCACCCTCGGGATCTCCTTCCGTCGCGCACCGATCGAGCTGCTGGAGCGGCTCGCCTTCACCGACGACGACCTCACGAAGGCGTATCGGGGGGCGCACGACCTGGAGGGCGTCGACGGGGCCGTGATCCTGTCCACCTGCAACCGGGTCGAGGTGTACGGCGACGTCCCCAGCTACCACGCCGGATTCCTGGCCCTGAAACGGCTCCTCACCGAAACCCGGACCGTCGCGCCCGAGGAGCTCGCCGAGCCCCTGTACTCGCATTGGGAGCAGGACGCGGCGGACCACCTGTTCGCCGTGGCGAGCGGGCTCGACTCGATGGTGCTGGGTGAGACACAGATCTATGCCCAAGTACGCGAGGCGCTCCGCCGTTCCCAGAGCGAGGAGGCCGCCGACCCAGAGCTGACTGGCTTGTTCCACGCGGCCGCCCGCGCGGGCCGTCGCGCGCGGCAGGAGACCTCGCTCGGCGCTGCGCCCGATGCGTTCGTCGCCCTGGGCGCCGACCTGGCACAGGAATCGCTCGGCGACCTGGCGGGCCGCACGGTCCTCGTCGTTGGCGCAGGGCAGATGGCGGCCCTCGCCGTGAAGCACCTTCGCCAGCGCGGCGTCGGGCCGATCCGGATCGTGAACCGCTCCCTGGAGCACGCGCGCGCGTTGGCCGAACGCACGAACGCCGAGCACGGCGAGCTCGACGCGCTTCCCGAGGCGCTCGCCTCAGCGGATCTGGTGGTCAGCGCGACGGGAGCGGCCGGCGTCGTCGTGGACGCGGAGACCGTGCGGGAGGCCATGGACGGCCGAGGCGGTCGCCGGCTCGTGCTGCTCGACATCGCCGTGCCGCGCGACGTCGACCCGGCGGTCGGCGGGATCGAGGGCACGCACCTGATCGACATCGTCGCGATCCGCGAGCGCCTCGCCGAGCGGGACGAGGGCACCGCGGAGAACATCGTCCGGGCCCACGAGATCGTGGCCGAGGAGGTGCGCCGGTTCGTCGTGCGCCGCCGGGGCGACGCACTCGCGCCGCTGATCACGGCGCTCCGGCGTCGCGGCGACGAGATCGTGACCGGCGAGCTCGAACGCCAGGCCTCGCGCCTGCGCGGCTTGACGCCGGACGAACGTGCCGCGGTCGAGGCGCTCGCGCGAGGGATCGCCGCGAAGCTGCTCCACGACCCGATCGTCGAGCTGAAGGAACGCTCCGAGCCCGGATCAGAAGGTGTGCACGCCCGCGTGCTGGCCGAGCTCCTGGGGATCGACCCCGATCCCGAGTGAGCCCCATGCGGATCGGCACCCGCCGCTCGCCGCTCGCGATGGCGCAAGCCGAAGAGATCGGGACGCTGCTGGAGAAGCAGGGCATCGAGTTCGATCTCGTGCCGATGAGCACCTCGGGTGACGAGGGCGCCGTCGCCACGGACTCGCAGCAGGGCCTCAAGGGGCTCTGGATCGACACGATCCTCGACGCGCTCGAAGCGGGCGAGATCGACGTCGCGGTGCACTCGGCGAAGGACCTGCCCGCCGACGAGGACGAAGGCTTCGTGATCGCCGCGGTGCCCCCTCGCGCCGATCCGGGCGACGTGTTGATCTGCCGGAACCCGGGCGAGCTCGCGCACGGCGCGGTGATCGGGACGTCGAGCCTGCGACGGAAGGCCCAGCTCCTGGCGGCGTTCCCCCGCTTCGACGTCGCCGACATCCGAGGGAACGTCGGCACGCGGCTGCAGAAGCTGCGTGACGCCGAGGTGGACGCCCTGGTGCTCGCGGCGGCCGGTCTCGCGCGGCTGGGTCTCACGCCCGAGCACACCCGGCCGCTCCCCCTGGAGGCCATGGTGCCGGCGCCGGGGCAGGGGTGTCTGGCGGTACAGGCGCGGGACGACGACGAGGAGACGATCGGCGTGCTGGCGACGCTCGACGATCCTGTCAGCCATCGCGCGCTCGACGCGGAGCGGTCGCTGATGTGGAGGCTGGGCGGCGGCTGCGCGCTGCCCCTGGGAGCGCTCGCCACGATCGACGAGGACACGGTGCACCTCATCGCCGTGATCGCGACGCCCGACGGCGATCGCGTGATCCGTGTGACGGCCGAGGGGGCCACACCGGAGGACGTCGCGACCGACGCAGCGAAGCAGCTCATCGCGCAGGGAGCCGAGCGGATCCTGGCACAGGCCGAGGTCGGGTGAGCCGGCGGCCGACACGTTCGCTCGCCGGCCGGACCATCATCGTGACCCGGCCGGCCGACCAGTCCCTCGCATTGGTCAAGCTACTTGACCAACGCGGGGCCCAGCACCATCGTGGCACCTGCGATCGAGCTGATGCCCGCGCGATCCGCCGCCTTGACCGCCGCGCTGAAAGACCTCACCGCGGGCCACTTCGAGTGGATCACGATCACCAGCCGCGCGACCGTGGACATGCTCGCGGCCAGGCTGGACTCCCCGAAGGACGTGCGCGCCAAGGTGGCCGCGATCGGAGAGGGTTCTGCCGCCGCGTTCAAGGCGTGGGCGCGACGGGACGTCGACCTCCAGCCTTCGACCTTCACCACGCAGGGCCTCGCCCGCGCGTTCCCCCGGAACTCCGGCGGTTCAGCCAGTGTGCTCTGTGCACGGGCCGACATCGCACCCGAAGGGCTCGAGGACGCGCTCGCCGCGAAGGGGTGGACCCCCACGCGTGTCGACGCCTACCGCACCAGGATGCCCCGAACCCTCCCCCTCGAGGCCCGGGATGCGCTGCGCTCCGGCGAGGTCGATGCCGTGACGTTCACGAGCGCCTCGACGGTGCGCGGATTCGTCGGCGCGCTGGGCGCCGTTCGAGGGAACCCGAAGGTGGTGTGCATCGGGCCCGTGACGGCGAGGGAGGCGAGAGACCACGGCTTGCGGCGTGCACGCGGTCGCGAAGCCTCACACCGTGGACGGCGTCGTTGCGGCGCTGGAACGGGTTCTGCCTCCCATCGAGCCGCGGTGAAGCGCGCTTGGGTACGCTGTAGCGCATGGGCTTCCCTGCTCACCGAGCGCGCCGCCTGCGGCGCACGCCCGCCCTCCGCGCGCTGATCCGCGAGACCACGCTCGACGCTGGCGACCTGATCGCGCCACTGTTCGCGAAGGAGGGCATCGAGGAGCCCATCCCGATCGACTCGATGCCCGGCCAGCGCCAGCACACGCTCGAATCGCTCCGCAAGGAAGCGGTCGAGATCGCCGAGACGGGCGTGCAGGCGTTCATGCTCTTCGGCGTGCCCGCTCGAAAGGACGCCGAGGGCTCCGAGGCCTGGAACCCCGGGGGGATCGGGCAGCAGGCGATCGCCGCGCTGCGCTCCGAGTTCGGCGATGACGCGGTCGTGATGAGCGACCTGTGCCTGGACGAATACACCGACCACGGGCACTGCGGTGTGCTCACGTCCGGGGGTGAGGAGGTGGACAACGACGCCACCGTGGACCGGTACCGGCGGATCGCCGTCGCACAGGCGTCGGCGGGCGCGCACCTGGTGGGGCCGAGCGGCATGATGGACGGACAGGTCGCAGCGATCCGGGAGGCGCTCGACGACGCTGGCCACCTCGAGGTCGGGATCATCGCGTACGCGGCGAAGTTCGCGAGCGCACTCTACGGCCCGTTCCGCGACGCCGCCGAGTGCGCGCCGTCGTTCGGAGACCGCACCGGCTACCAACAGGATCCCGCCAACGCGGACGAAGCTCTCAGGGAGATCCGGGCCGACATCGACGAGGGCGCCGACATCGTCATGATCAAGCCGGCGGTTCCTTACCTGGACATCGTGCGCGCCGCGAAGGACGCGACAGGGTTCCCCATGGCCGCCTACCACGTCAGCGGGGAGTACGCGATGGTGAAGGCCGCCGTCCGGAACGGCTGGCTCGACGAACGCCGCATCGTGCTCGAGACCCTGACGTCGATCCGCCGCGCGGGCGCCGACCTGATCCTCACCTACCACGCGAAGGACGCCGCCGGCTGGCTGACGACCGCATGAGGAACCCGGTGGTTCGCGCCGTGATCGCGGGCGGGCTCGCACTGCTCGTCTTGCTGAGCGTCGCGATCATCGCCACGAGCGGGGGCAACGACGATCCGGTACTGCCGGGCTCCGGCTGGATCGTCACCGAGATACCGGGTGTCGCGATCGTGCCCGATGCGACACCCACCCTGGAGTTCACGGAGACCGACGTCAACGGGTCGGGGGGATGCAACACACTCAATGGCACGTACACGGCCTCGGACGGCAACATCAGCGTGTCGCCGCTCGCGACGACGCTCATCGGGTGCGAGGACGCGATCGCCGCCCAGGAGGGGGCGTTCTCCGCGCGCCTCCAAGGCGCGTCCAGCTACACGATCGACGGCGACACCCTCACCCTCGACGGGCCCCAGGGGTCCATCGTGTTGGCGCGCGCCTGAACCGAGGGGCTCGTCGCGACGACGCTCCCACTACCATCTGCCCCATGACGCGGTCCGAGGAGCTGTTCGATCGCGCGCGCGGCGTGATCCCCGGCGGCGTGGACTCCCCCGTTCGCGCGTTCGGAGGCGTCGGCGGCACGCCCGTGTTCGTCGATCGCGGCGAGGGCGCCTACCTGATCGACGTCGACGGTAAGCGGTACGTCGACCTGGTGCAGAGCTGGGGCGCGCTCCTGTTCGGACATGCGCGCGCCGAGATCGTCGACGCCGCGACGCGCGCGGCGGCGAAGGGGACCTCGTTCGGAGCGCCGACCTCGGCTGAGGTCGAGCTCGCGCAGACGCATCGTCGACGCCGTCCCCAGCGTGGAGCAGGTCCGGCTGGTGAACAGCGGGACCGAGGCGGCGATGAGCGCGATCCGGCTCGCACGCGGCGTGACCGGGCGCGACCTCGTCGTGAAGTTCGCCGGGTGCTACCACGGCCATTCCGACTCCCTGCTCGCCAAGGGCGCGGGGAGCGGGCTCGCGACCCTCGGCATCCCGTCGTCGCCGGGTGTGACGGAGGGGAGCGCGAGGGACACGCTGACCGCCCCCTTCAACGACCTCGACGCGGTCCGCACGATCGTCGGCGAACGCGGAGAGGAGGTCGCCGTGATCGTCGTCGAGCCCGTCGCCGCGAACATGGGGGTCGTGCCCCCCGAGCCCGGATTCCTGCAGGGGCTACGCGACCTCTGCGACGAGACCGGCGCCATGCTCCTGTTCGACGAGGTGATCACGGGCTTCCGGATCGGCTACGGCGGCGCGCAGGGCCACTACGGTGTCGCGCCCGACCTCACCGCGTTCGGGAAGGTGATGGGCGGTGGGTTCCCGTGCGCCGCCTTCGGTGGACCGCACAGGTGATGGAACGGCTCGCCCCGACCGGACCGGTGTACCAGGCCGGAACGCTCAGCGGGAACCCGGTCGCGGTGGCGGCGGGCATCGCGGCGCTGGACCTGGCGCGCACGACCGATCCCTACCCTGCGCTGGAGTCCACCGCCGAGACTCTGACGAGCGGCATCGGGGCGGCGTTCGCGGACGCGGGCATCGCCGCCACGATCAACCGAGCCGGGTCGCTGTTCAGCGTGTTCTTCACCGATGGACCGGTGCTCGACTTCGGCGGTGCGAGCGCCGCCGACCACGATCGATACGCGCGGTTCTTCCACCACATGCTCGACGCGGGCGTGTACCTTCCGCCGTCTGGCTACGAGCTGTGGACCCTGAGCACGACGCACGGCCCCGAGGAGACGGAGAGGATCCTCGGGGCCGTGGCGTCGTTCAGGGGTTAGGCCCTGCGGGCTGGGCCTACCCCGGTCTAGGCCACCGCGGCGTGTTCGGGCACGTCGCGGAGGTCCACCTTCTCCACGTCGACGGCGAGGCAGAAGGTGCCGGTGACGCGCTCGAGCGCGTCGTGCGTCGGGGCGACCTGGCACCGGACGGTGGCACGACGACCTTCGAGCGTGAACTCGGCGGTCTCGCCATTCAGCGCGGCGACGTGCGCGTCCAGGAGCGCCAGGTACGGCCCCTCCATACCGAACAACGCGATCAGGTCACGGCCCTCGGTCTTGGAGAACGGAAGGCCGATCACCTCGGTGGCTGCGCCAGTCACGGTACGCAGCCGGAGCGCGGTGTCGGTGGTCCAGAAGAACACGGGTCGACCCTCGGCCGCCGCCCCGATCGTCGCGGCGTTCGCGAATCGCGAGCGTGGCGGCGGCGGCGGTGTCGGCACCGTGTCCGTGATTCCGATCAGTTCCCACTGTCGCATGTGGTGCTCACCCCTCCCGGGCTTAAGGGACGTTCTGGTACCTGATTTCGGGTAATACCGGGGCTTACCCAATAGGCACTTCGTCTCGTTTCGACGCGCGATCTGGGGGAGGGACCTCGGCCCCATGCCGTTCGAGACCTTCGAACTACGACGCCGGCCAGGTCGGATCGAGCCCATGTTCGTTGCGGGGCTTACGAAGGGGTGTGGTCGCTACGTATCGCGGGCTAGGTCGCAGGGCGTTGCGTCAGGGACCTATCGGCGCCGTGAGGTGGGCGGTGCGGACCTCCAGCCCGGTGAGCTGGCCCGCCTCATCGAGCGTGATCCTCACCGTCACGAGCCTCGGTCGCCGGTGAGCGGGAAGGTCGAGGTGGCCGTCCCGTCGCCATCGGTTGGCTCCCCCACGTGCGTCCGCCCGCACAAGGCGGCGGCTGCCCTCAGCGTGCGGTCGGCGGCCTCGCGATCGGCCGGCGAGGACCCTGACGGCACCAGTTCCTGAGGCCAGGACGCGGGTGACTCTCCGAGGAGCTCGCCGACACGATCGGCGATCGTCCGGATCTCGGGTGAAGGCTCGCCCACCTCGCGGAGCTCCAGCGCCTGCACGCGGGGAGGGCGTTCGGGGGTGAGCAGGATCTCCGCACGCACGCGCCCCCCGAGCGCTCCTCTTCATCCACCAGGCGAGGTGCGCGGGCGAGTTGGACTCGACCGGCGCGGCTCCGTCCGGCGTCAGGGCGCCGAACCGTTCGCGTACGCGGTCGCACGCAGACCGTCGGCGTTCGAGCGGGTCGTCCAGGTCCACGTTCGCCGCGAACAGCCGTTCCGCCAGCGCGTCGTCCCAGCCGGCGAGCAGGCGTTCGACGTCGGCGCGAGCGGCGAGCGTCGCGCTCCACGGAGACCACCGTCCGCACCGGCGAAACATCGGCGTTCACAAGGGTGGCCAACGCCTCGGTGCACGGCTTGTACATGGGCGCGTATGTGCGGTTCCCCAGCGCGATCACGCCCATCCCCGACGCGACGTGCCATCGCATGTGCGAACCGAACCCCGGGTAGCCGCCGCTGTGAGCCACCACGTGGCCCATCGCCAGGTTCGACTGCACGAACAGCCCGAACCCGTATCCCGTCGTGTCCATCGGCGGGGCGAGCGCGGGGTCGTACGGCTCCAGCTCTGAGGGGAGCGAACGGTGGACCTGCTGCATCTCCCGCCGGGACGCCCGACCGAGTGGATGCCCGGTGTCGGGATCGTCCCGGGCGGGGAACGCATCGGCGAACCCCGCCACCCACGTCGCCAGATCGCGGACTGAGCTGAAGATCCCTCCCATGGATGCGAGCGCCCCGTACCCGTCGAACGGCTCGTCGACGAACGCGTCGTCGCGATGCGTGTGGCCCTGCACGAGCCGACCGGACGGTACGTCGTCGGCGTCGTAGCACGTCGCGGACAACCCGAGCGGCTCGAGTATCCGTCGCCACACGAGGTCTCGGTACTCGATGCCGCTCGCGCTGCTGAGTACCCGTCCCAGGATCCCGTAGCCGAGGTTCGAATACTCGAACGCCGTTCCGGGAGTCCACGCGAACTCGAACCCCTCCGCCAGGAGCTCGGAGAATCGGTCGAGCGGAAGGCCCTGGAGCCGGTCGCCCCACGGGTCGTCGATGGACAGGCCGCCGTCCATCGTCAGCAGGTGCCGCAAGGTGATCAATGGGGAATCGGCGGTGGGCCCCTTGAAGCCGGCGAGCTCGGGAACGTGGATACCCACCGGATCGTCGAGCCCCAGCACACCCTCGTCGCGCAGCAGCAGCGTCATCGCGGCGGTGAAGCTCTTGGTCATCGACGCGATGCGGAACACGCTGTCGGCGTCTGGCGCGGGGGCGCCGTCGACGTTCGTGCGTGTCGTGCCGAGTCCAGCGCGTGCGCCAGCTGCCCATCGACGACGACGCCGTAGGCGATGCCCGGGACGTGATCGTCGTGGACGGCTCGCTCGAACATCGCGTCCACCTGCTCGAAGGCATCGGGCATGCCGGGGACTATCGCAGACCGTGCCATCATCGGAGCATCCAGCGGACGGGAGGAGGAGCCAGCACATGCAGTTCGCGGTGATCGCTCACGATGCCGACGATGAGGAAGCGCCGGCACGGCGAGCAGAGGTTCGTCCTTCCCACCTGTCGTCGATCCAGAGGCACGTCGAGGCCGGCAACATCCTGATGGGCGGCGCGTTGCTGGACGACGATGAGCGCATGATCGGGTCGATCGTCATCGCCGAGTTCGACTCACGAGCCGATCTCGATGCGTGGCTGCGCGACGACCCCTATGTCACTCAGGGCATCTGGAACCGGATCGACGTCCGGCCCTTCCGAGCGGCCGTCGGCACCTGGGTGAGCTAGGAGCGCGCGCTACGCCTTCAGCTTCTTGAGCGCTGCTCCGCCGCGCTACGCCTTCAGCTTCTTGAGCGCTTTGTCCTTCAGGATCTCGCGGACGCAGTGGTGGCCGGGCATGCCCGTGACACCGCCGCCGGCGTGCGTGGCGCTCGACGCCTGATACAACCCGGTGATCGGCGAACGGTAGTCCGCATATCCCGGCGCGGGGCGCATGTGGAACAGCTGGTCCACGGTCAGCTCGCCGTGGAAGATGTTGCCGCCGATGAGGCCCCACTCGTCCTGCATCTGCTTGGGCCCGATGATCTGCCGGTGCGTGATCGAGCCCTTGAAGTTGGGCGCGACCGCGTTCACCCGATCGATCAGCCGGTCCGCGTAGGCCTCGAGATCGGCGTCGTGGCCGTCCTCGTCCGCCCACTCCTGAGGGACCCACTGCGTGAACATGCTCATCACGTGCGTGCCCTCCGGCGCCAGCGTCTTGTCGAACACCGTGGGGATCGCGGTGTCGCTGAACGGAAGGGTCGCCGCCTTGCCGAACCTCGCCTCCTGGAACGCGCGCTCCAGGTAGTCGGAGTCGTCCAGGATCTGGATCGCCCCACCGTGCACGTTGGGGTCGAACCCGGGATCGGCCGTGAACTCGGGCAGCTCCGCGAGGGCCAGGTTGATCTTCACGGTGCCGCTCCGGGTCTTCCAGTGCGTGATGTCGTTCACGAAGTCCGCGGGAAGCTCGTTCGCGCTCAGCTGGTCGAGGAACGTGATCTTGGGGTGGCACGTGGTGACGACGATCGGCGCGGTCAGCTCCTCGCCTCCGTCGAGCACGACCCCGCGTGCCCTGCCGTTCTCGGTCTTGATCCTGGACACCCGCGCGTTGACGCGCACCTCGGCGCCGAAGAACCGGGCCGCCTGGTCGCATGCAGCGGACACGGCGCCCATGCCGCCCTCGGGGTAGCCCCAGCTCGCGATCTGGCCGTCGCCGATGTCGCCGACGGAGTGGTGCATCAGCACGTAGGCGGTGCCGGGCGCGTCAGGCCCTGCCCACGTCCCGATGATGCCGTTGACCGCCATGAATCCCTTCAACACCGGCGACTCGAACCAGCGGTCGAGCAGGTCGGTCGCGCTCATCGTGAACAGCCGCGTGATGTCGGCGACCGTCCGTGGGTCGATCTCCTTGCGCAGCGTCCATCCCAGCTGCGCGACGTCCTTGATGTCCTTCGCCTTCTTGGAGCCCACGTTCGGCGGCGTCTCCATGAGCAGCGGACCCATGATGTCGGCGATGCGGCCGATCCACGATTCGAACTCGAAGTAGGCGTCGGCGTCCTTCTTGCTGAACCGGCGGATCGACTCGCGGGTCTTCTCCTCGTCGTCGTGCTGGATGATCGAGCCGCCGTCCGGCACGGGCAGGTAGCCCATGCCCTGCGGGAACACCTTGTAGCCGAACCGTTCCAGCTGCAGGTCCTTCTGGATCGTCGGCGGCATCAGGCTCATCACGTAGCTGAGCGTCGTGACCTTGACGTCGGGCGCGTCCTCCCACGGGCTCATGGTGTCGGCGGCCCCGCCGGTCTTGTGGCGCGACTCCAGAACCACGGTGCGGGCGCCGTGCTTGGCCAGGTATGCGGCGGTGATCAGGCCGTTGTGGCCACCGCCGATCACGATCGCGTCGTAACGGTTGGACGTCATCTCTTCCCCTATCGCTTCGAGCGCTTCACTTGTCCTTGACGATCTCGCGGACGGCGTGGTGGCCGGGCAGGCCCGTGACGCCGCCTCCTGCGTGGGTGGCGCTCGACGCCTGGTAGAGCCCTCGGATCGGCGTCCGATAGTCCGCGTACCCGACGGCGGGACGCATGTGGAACAGCTGGTCCACGGTCAGCTCGCCGTGGAAGATGTTGCCGCCGATCAGGCCCCACTCCTCCTGCATCTGTTTGGGCCCGATCACCTGGCGCGCCAACACCGAGTCCCTGAACCCGGGCGCGACCAGGTCGAAGCGGTCGATCAGACGATCGGCGTAGGCGTCCAGCTCGTCCGCGTGGTCGTCCTCGTCGTCGGCCCACGTCGCCGGCACCCACTGCGTGAACATCGAGACCGTGTGGATGCCCTCGGGCGCGAGCGTGCGGTCGACCACGCTGGGGATCTCGGTGTCGCTGAACGGACGCCGCGCCGCCTGCCCGAACCGCGCATCCTGGAACGCCTCCTCCAGCTGGTCGTCGTCGTCGAGCAGCTGGATCGCGCCGCCGTGGATCTCGGGATCGAACTCCGGGTCGGCCGTGAACGTCGGCAACCGGTCGATCGCGAGGTTCACCTTCACGGTTCCGCTGCGGGTCTTCCAGTGCTCGATGTCGTTCACGAAGCCGTCGGGCAGCTCGCTCGGGTCGAGCTGGTGCAGGAACGTGATCTTCGGGTGGCACGTCGTGACCACCACCGGGGCCGTGAGCTCCTCGCCGTTCTCGAGCGTGACTCCGGTGACCCTTCCGCCGCCGGTCCGGATCGTCGCGACCGGCGCGTCCACGCGGACCTCGGCGCCGAAGAACCGAGCCGACCGCTCGCAGGCCTCGGCGACCGAACCCATGCCGCCCTCCATGAATCCCCACGACGCGACCTCGCCGTCGCCGATGTCACCGACGGAGTGGTGCATCATCACGTAGGCGGTTCCTGGCGCGTCGGGCCCGGCCCACGTGCCGATGATGCCGTTGACCGCCATGAACCCCTTCATCTCCGGAGACTCGAACCAACGGTCGAGCAGGTCGGTCGCGCTCATCGTGAACAGCCGCGTGATGTCGGCCACCGTGCGTCTGATCGATCTGCTTGCGAAGCATCCAGCCGAGCTGCGCGACGTCCTTGATGTCCTTCGGCTTCTTCGACCCGAGCGAAGGCGGCGTCTGCATGAGCAACGGACCGAGGATGTCCGCGATGCGCCCGATCCACGCGTAGAAGGCGCCGTAGGCGTCGGCATCCTTCTTGGAGAGCTTCGCGATCGAGTCGTAGGTCTTCGCGTCGTCGTCCGACTGGACGATGGAACCGCCGCCGGGCATGGGCAGATACCCCTGGCCGAGCGGCAGCAGCTTGAAGCCGAACCGTTCCAGCTGCAGGTCGCGGCGCACCGAAGGCGGCATCAGGCTCATGGTGTAGCTGAGCGTGTTGACCTTCACGCCGGGGAGCTCGTCGGGCCACGGTTCGCTGGTGTCGGCTGCGCCGCCCGTCTTGTGGCGCTTCTCGAGCACGACGGTTCTGGCGCCCTTCTTGGCCAGGTAGGCGGCCGCCACGAGCCCGTTGTGCCCACCGCCGATCACGATGGCGTCGTACCGGTTGATCGCTCCCATTTGAATCACCATTCAATCTCGCGGTCGGTGCAGCATACATCCTTCCTGGCCACAGGCACTAACCGGCATTGCGATCCGTTCAATGTTGAGCGCAACGGGTGGTCGGTCGCCACGTCGCCCGTGGAAGGCGACACGGGAGGCAAGGTGGGTCATCATGGCGCTTCGCGAACGAGGGAGGCAAACGAACCATGAACTGTCCGAACTGCAAGGCGAGCAACCCGGACGGAGCGACGTTCTGTTCCGAGTGCGGGTTCCGGATGGACGGTGAGACGCCGCGCCATCGGGTGCGCCGCATACTCGTCACACTCCTGATCGTCCTCACGGCGTTGGGCGTCGCGATGAGCACGGTCGCGGTGTGGGCGCACTCCGTGGTGTTCGACACGGATCGGTTCGTCGAGACGGTTGGTCCACTGATCGACGACCCCGATGTCCAGGACGCCCTGGCGACGCGACTCACCGACACGATCATGACCGGCCTGGCGATCGAGACCAAGGTCTCGACCGCCCTCAGCGAGGCCGCTCCCGACCAGCTTCCGATCCCCGCCACGGTGCTGGCGGGGCCCGTCACCGACGGGATCCAGAGCTTCCTGCACGATCGGATCCAGGGGCTCCTGGCGAGCGGCCGGGCACGAGACGTGTGGATCAGGGCGGTGACGTTCGCCCACAACGAGATCGTCTCGATCCTGCGTGGCGAGGGCCAGAGCGTCACGATCGAGGGCGACACCGCCTACCTCAACCTGCTGCCTCTGGTGAACGACGCGCTGTCCGCGCTGTCCGGCACGCTCTCCGATCTGTTCAACCGGCAGATCACGATCCCCGCCGCGACCGATGAGAACGTCCAGCAGATCGCTCCGGTGCTGGAGCAGCAGCTGGGGATCGACCTGCCGACCGACTTCGGCGCGATCCCGATCTTCAGCTCCGATTCCCTCGAGACGGCGCAGGCCGCCGTGCAGCTCTCCGACCGCCTCGTGGTGCTGCTGATCGTCATCACGATCCTGGCCGCGATCGCCGCGCTGCTGCTGTCGCTGAACCGGCTCCGCACGCTGATGTGGCTGGGGCTCGGCTCCGCGATCGCCCTCATCGTCGCCCGGCGGGCCGCGATCCGTTTCCAGGACGACCTGGTGAACCTGGCGCCAGGAGGCACGAACCGGGGCGCCGTTAGTGAGGCCGTCTCCCGGGTCCTGGGGAATCTCCGCGGCTTCACGACCTTGTTCCTGGTGAGCGCGATCGTGATCGCGGTTCTCGCCTACTTGGCGAGTCGCCCCTCGTGGCTCACCCGAGCGATGGAACGCGCGGGTCGGGGCGACTGGCAGCTCGACCGGGAGAACGCCACGGTGCGGTGGATCGCCGGGCACGTGCAGCTGCTCCGTGTGGTGAGCATCGTGCTCGTGGGCCTCGTGCTCCTGTTCAGCAACGTGACCTGGTGGACGTTCGCGATCCTGGTGGTGCTGCTGGTCGCGTGGCTGGTGGTGCTGTCCGCCCTCGAACCCAAGGAGGCCCAGCCGATCCCCGAAACCAAGGAGGCCCAGCCGACCCCCCAGCCGAACCCCGAGCCGTAACGTTCGCGCCCATCTGAGGGAGGATGGGAGACGTCCCTCTCGACCCTGGAGGCGGAATCGACCATGACAACCGAACTCGCGACCTTCGGCGCCGGCTGTTTCTGGGGCGTCGAGCACATCTTCCGGCAGGTGCCGGGTGTGGTGAACGCCGTCAGCGGCTACGCGGGCGGGCTCACGACCGACCCGACCTATCGCGACGTCTGCAGCCACACGACCGGCCACGCCGAGGTGGTGCAGGTGACCTTCGACCCTGCGGTGGTCTCCTACGACCAGCTGCTCCAGGTCTTCTGGGCGATGCACGACCCGACCCAGGTGAACCGTCAGGGCCCGGACGTGGGCGACCAGTATCGGAGCGTGATCTTCACGCACTCGGACGAGCAACGAGCGCAGGCCGAGGCCTCGAAGGACCAGCAGCAGTCGACGTCGTCACGGCCGATCGCGACGCAGGTCCAGGACGCGCCGACGTTCTACCCCGCCGAGGACTACCACCAGATGTACTACCTGAAGAACGGGCACGAGCCGTACTGCCACGCGATCCCATCGACGTTGCTGGCAGACCTGGGGCTGGTCGCCGCTCGGTAGGAGGCCAGGCCGGCGCCGATCACTCGTCGCGGAACCCCTTCTCCATGTGGGTCCCGTCGCAGTAGGGCTTGTTCGTCGATCCGCCGCACCGGCACAGGGTCACGCGGTTGCGCACCTCGTGGTCGCGGCCGTCGGCGCCGGTGATCCGGATGCCCCCGCGTACCCAGAGCGGGCCGTTCCGCACGATCGCCACGCTCACCGGGAGCGCGGGCTCGACGGGCTCCGCGCCCTCGGCGTCGCTGTACTGCAGGGCGCCCGATGGACACAGCCGCACCATGGCGATCAGTCGTTCGCGCACCGCCGGATCGTCGGTCTCCTTGATCATGCGCCACACGTTCGTGAACCGATCCCCGCAGAAGCCGGAGTGCTCACAGATCGAACGGTCGTCGGTCATGACGACACCGTCCCCGACGTAGGTTCGCCGGCGTGCCTCGCTCGGACCTCGATCCGCGGTCTCGGTGCCATCGAAACCCTCGCGCTCGTGCGACCCGTCGCAGTAGGGCTTGTCGGCTGAGCGCCCGCACCGGCAGAGCTTCACCGTCGCGCGAGGCTGGACGTGCTCGTCGGGAGCCCACCCGATGGGTTCGCGGTGGTCCGTCTCGACCTTCGAGGTCCGAACCAGCGGCACGGCGCCCTCCACGACGTACGGGCCGTCGCGGGTGATCCGGATCCGCGGCTCGGACTCGTTCGACATGCCTCCGAGCGTACTCGGCCACCGCGGCCCACTCAGCCTCCGCCGGCCGAGGCCGTGGAGGGCGTAGACTCCCGAACACATGTTCGGAGTGGAGCTGAACGACGCGCAGCGCGCCGCCGCCACCCACGGCGAGGGACCGCTGCTGATCGTGGCGGGTGCGGGAACGGGCAAGACCATGACGCTCGCCTCACGCGTCGCGTGGCTGCTGTCGCAGGGGGTTCGCCCGGAACGCCTCCTGCTGCTCACGTTCAGCAGGCGCGGCGCTCGCGAGATGCTCTCCCGCGCCGAGCGGATGTCCGGCGCCGATGCCGGGCGCGCGTGGGGAGGCACGTTCCATGCGGTCGCGAACCGTCTGCTGCGCCTCCACGGCCGTCCGCTCGGCCTGCGCCCCGACTTCACCGTGCTCGACCAGGCCGACGGCGCCGACGTCATGAACCTTCTGCGCGACGAGCTGGGCTTCAGCTCGCGCGAGCGCCGGTTCCCGCGGAAGGAGACGCTCGCCTCGATCTACTCGCGGTCGGTCAACGCCGGCCAGACCTTGGCGCACGTGCTGAAGCGCCACTACCCCTGGTGCCTGGACGAGGCCGAGGGGATCCGCGAGATCTTCATGGCCTACACGACCCGCAAGCGACAGCAGAACGTCCTGGACTACGACGACCTGCTGCTCTTCTGGAAGGCGCTCGCGTGCAGCGACGCCACCCGCGGCCAGGTAGCCGCGATGTTCGACCACGTGCTCGTCGACGAGTACCAGGACACGAACGCTCTGCAGGCCGACATCCTGGAAGGCATGCGGCCGCCCGACACGCCGCGGAACCTCACGGTGGTCGGCGACGACGCCCAGTCGATCTACGGGTTCCGCGCCGCCACGGTGCGCAACATCCTGGAGTTCCCCGAGCGTTTCGCCGGCGCGACCGTCGTCACGCTGGAGCAGAACTACCGCTCGATCCCCCCGATCCTGGATGCCTCGAACGCGGTGATCGCCCTCAGCCCCCAACGACACGCCAAGACGCTGTGGAGCGCACGACGAGGCGATCGCGCGCCGACGTTGCGCACCTGCCTCGACGAGGCAGCGCAGTCGGCAGCGGTGTGCGACACCGTGCTCTCCCACCGGGAGGAGGGCGTTCCGCTGAAGGAGCAGGCGGTGTTGTTCCGCGCGGCTCACCACAGCGACCTGCTCGAGATCGAGCTGGCGCGGCGGAACATCCCGTTCGTGAAGTACGGCGGGCTGAAGTTCATGGAGGCGGGTCACGTGAAGGACGCCCTGGCGCTCCTCCGCGTGCTCGAGAACCCCGCCGACGAGGTCGCGTGGTTCCGCGTGCTGCAGCTGCCCGAGGGCATGGGCCCCGCGACGACGCGACGGCTCATGGAGCACATCGGGGTTCGGGACGGGCTCGGCGCGGACGGTGAGACCGCGATGGTCACGTTCCTCGACCGATCTGTCGAGGTCCCCAAGACCGCGCTCGAGGGGATCCAGCAGCTGCGTTCGGCGCTGCGAGGCTGCCTGGACGAAGAGCTCATGAGCCCTGCGGCCCAGCTGGAACGGCTGCGGCCATTCCTCGAGCCGGTGATCGCCCGCGCCTATGGCTCGGCCGGCTCGCGGCTTCGGGACATCGACCAGCTCGTGCTCCTCGCGCAGGGTTACGAGACGCGCGCGCGGTTCCTGTCCGAGCTGACCCTGGACCCGCCGTCGTCCACCGGCGACCTCGCGGGCCCGCCGCTGCTCGACGAGGACTACCTGGTGCTCTCGACGATCCACTCGGCCAAGGGCCTGGAATGGGACGTCGTCCACGTGATCCACGCCGCCGACGGCATGATCCCCTCGGACATGGCCACGGGCGACGACGACGAGATCGAGGAGGAGCGCCGGCTGCTCTACGTCGCGCTCACCCGCGCACGCGACGCGCTCCACGTCACGTTCCCCATGCGCTACTACCGGCGCCCTCGAGGCCTCGAGGATCCACATTCGTACTCGCAGCTCTCGCGCTTCCTGGAGCCCGACTCCGTCTCCTCGAGCTTCGAACTCATCGCGCCCGACGTCGAGCCCGCGGTGACGAAGCGACGGTCGACGTGTCCGGGACGGCCGACGTCGACGCGTTCCTGGCAGGCTTGTGGAGCGAATGAGCCCGTAGGCTGAGAGACATGGTCGCCTACGATGCCGTGCTGCTCGATCTGTACGACACGCTCGTCTGGAGCGACTGGCTGGCGTGGCAACGGAAGCTGGCCGAGCGCCTCGGCGTGAGCCCCGAGGCGATGGGGGAAGCCTTCACCGTCACCCGCCCCGAACGGAGCACCGGCAAGAACGTCGACATGGCCGAGGACATGGCCGCGGTGATCGAAGCGGCGGGCGTGGTCGCCGACCCGGACCTGGTCGCCGAGCTGGTCGCCATGGAGGGCGAGGCGATGCGGGACCGCGTGCATCTCTACGACGACTCGCTCGAGACCGTCCGCCGGCTCCGCGAGTTTGGCGTGAGAACGGCGCTCGTCAGCAACTGCTCCTACAACACGGTGCCCATCGTGGAACGCCTCGGCCTGGAGAGCGAGTTCGACGCGGTGATCCTGTCCTTCCAGGTGCGCGCCATGAAGCCGGAGCCCCAGATCTACCGGCTCGCGCTGGCCGCGATCGGCGATCCCGACCCGAGCCGCTCGGTCTTCGTCGACGACCAGGTCGACTACTGCGACGGCGCGGCCGCCGTGGGGATGGACACCTACCTGATCCTGCGCCCGGAGGAGTCGCTCGAAGGCCCTCCCGCGAGCACGAACGGGCATCGGGTGATCGACGACCTCGCGCCGCTGCTGGCCTGACGCACGGGAGTCAGGCCGCGGAGCGCGAGCACGACCAGCAGGATGCAGACGTACTGGCATGCCGCCGCCGCGATCGTGATCGAGTGCCAGACCTCGTGGTATCCGAAGGTGGTGGGCCACGGGTTCGGCTTGTTGAGCGCGAGCACGAGCGCGCCGAACGAGTAGAGCAGCCCGCCCGCGACGAGCAGGGCCGTCTCGACGGGGTCGAGCCCTCGCAGCAGCGCGGGGAAGCTGATGATCGCGAGCCAGCCGAGCCCGATGTACATGAACCCCGACAGGACGTGCAGGTCCACCCGGTAGAACTTCGTCGCCACGCCCACGGCGGCGCCCGCCCACACCGCGATCAGGGTGGCCGTTCCCAACGCGCCGGTGAGCACCAGCAGGCAGAACGGCGTGTACGTGCCCGCGATCAGCACGAAGATCATCGAATGGTCGAGGCGCCGCATGCGCACGTAGGCCTCCTCGGACCATGCGCCCAGGTGGTAGGACGCGCTGACGCCGAACAGACCGATGAGGGTGAGCGCGTAGACGAGGGTCGCGATGCGCGACCGCGCGGTGGGAGCCAGCATCACCAGCACCAGGCCCGCGGGGATGGCGGCGAAGAACGCCGCCTGGTGCAGCCTGCCCCGCATCCGGGGCTTGGGCCGATCGTGGATCGGAACCGAACGCAGGGCGTCGCGGTCGGCCAGGATCGTGGGGTCGGCGTCGGGCATCCGCCTCAGGGTAGGGGAAGTTCCGCGCTGAGGGCCGCGCCCGGGACACCACTAGACTCATCGTCATCGCAACGTCGCGGGAGGCGATCGATGGGCGAGGCCATGGAACGGCAGGGATCCGGACGAACGAAGTACCCGCGCAAGGTCTACGAGAAGGAGCTCTTCCGGCTGCAGGAGGAGCTCGTGAAGATGGAACAGTGGGTCGCCGACACCGGCGCCCGCGTCGTCGCGGTCTTCGAGGGGCGCGACGCGGCCGGCAAGGGCGGCGACGATCAAGCGCATCACCGACCACACCAACCCCCGCGTCACCAAGCACGTCGCGCTGCCCAAGCCCACCGAGCGCCAGACCACCCAGTGGTACTTCCAGCGGTACGTGGCGGAGCTGCCGGCGGCGGGCGAGATCATCCTGTTCGACCGCAGCTGGTACAACCGCGCCGGCGTCGAGCGTGTGCTCGGCTTCTGTACGCAAGCCGAGTACTACCGGTTCCTCCGGCAATGCCCGATCTTCGAGCGGCTCCTGGTCGAGGACGGCATCATCCTCATCAAGTACTGGTTCTCGGTGAGCGACGAGGAGCAGGAGCGGCGGTTCGCCAAGCGCATCACCGACCCGCTCCGGCGCTGGAAGCTCTCGGAGACCGACCTCTACTCGCGCACGAAGTGGGTGGACTACTCACGCGCGAAGGACGAGATGTTCGTGCACACCGACATCCCCGAGGCCCCCTGGTACGTCGTCGAGTCCGACACCAAGAAGAAGGCCCGCCTCAACTGCATCTCCCACCTGCTGTCGAAGATCCCCTACCAGGAGGAAGCGATCCCCGACATCGAGCTGCCCGCTCGCCAGCAGGACGAGGGGTACGTTCGGCCCCCGCAGGAGCTCTACACGCACATCCCCGACCATGCCGACGAGGTGTTGAAGGCCGAAGGCTAGGCTCGGCCGACGCCGAGGGCGTCAGACCAGATCGTCCAGGACGTCGGCGACCGGCTTGCGGATGCCGGTCACGAACGGGACCTCCGACCTTCGTGAACAGGCGGGCCTTCGCCTCGCGGAGACGCCGGATGCAGTCGACAAGCGAGTCGGCGCGGGCCGCTTCGAACGCCAGGATCCACTCCCAGTCGCCGAGGCCGAACGCGCTCGTGGTGTTGGCGAGCACCTCGGGGAACTCGCGACCGGCGACGCCGTGCTCACGGAGCATCTCGCCCCGCTCCTCGGGCGGAAGCAGGTACCACTCGGGTGTGCGCACGAACGGATACACGCACAGGAACTTCTCGGGACCGTCACCCTTCACGAACGCGGGAGCATGGTCGGGCGTGAACTCGGCCGGCTTCACCGCGCCCATGAACATCCAGGTGGGCTCGACGAGACGGCCGAACGCGGTGCGGCGGAGCTCGACGACCGCCCGCTGCAGGACGTCCGGCGAGTCTCCGTGCAGCCAGAGCATCAGATCGGCGTCGGCGCGGAACCCGACCGTCGAGTACGTGCCGCGCACCGTCACCGAGCCCTCCCACGACTTGTAGAGGTTCTCGATCTCCTGGGCGGCGTCGCGGCGGTCGTCCGCGTCGGCCAGGGCGTCGCGCAGCGTCGTCGCTCGCCACGAACACCGGGTACAGCGTGTAGATCGTCTCGCTCATGGAACCGTCTCCTCGTACGTGCGTGTGTCCATCGGTGCTCCCGTCAGGTGTGCCACGACCGCATCCGCCGTCTCGCCGGCCGCGCGAACGCAGTCGGGGATGCCGACGCCGTCGTAGGCCTGCCCCACCACGAAGATACCCGCGGGCAACGAACGTCGGATCCGCGCGACGCGCTCGAGATGCCCCAGCTCGTACTGGGGCATCGCGTTCGGCCATCGCACGACGACCGCGTGCTCGGGCCGGTCGGGCAGGGCCACGACCGCGGCGAGGTGCCGGGCACATGCCTCGACGATGTCGCCGTCGTCCGCGTCGAGCACGTCCTCCTCGCCCACCGCCCCCACGTAGCACCGGACGACAGCGCGGGCGCCGAAGGCGTCGGAGGGCCACTTGCTGCTGAGCCAGGTGGCGGCGGTCATGGGCGCCGCGCCGCGCGGCACCACGAACCCGGTCCCTTCGGGAAGCCCGGCCTGCGTTCCTTCCGGATAGACCATGAGCACCACACCCGTGGAGGCGTACGGGATCGCGGCGAGGTCCTCGGCGGCCTCGGGGGCGCGCGGCCTTCAGGAGCGCGGCGGCCTCGAAGGATCGGTGTCGCCACCACGACCGCGTCGGCCGCCAGGGTCGACCGTTCCCGGTTCCGCGCGCGTTCGGACCCGGGGACCGAGCCGCGCGGCGAGCTCGTCCGTCAGCCGGTCCACTCCCTCGCGCGGGCGCACGAACATCGGACCGGGATCGGCGCCACGAGCCTGGCGGTTGGCGGCCTGCGCTCCCCGGATCAGGCTCCCCTGCCACGACTCCCACCGCTCGAGCTCGGGGAAGGTCGCCCGCACCGACATCCGGTCGACGTCGCCCGCGTAGAGCCCCGCCAGGAGCGGGGCCGACCGCTCGGTCGGTGGCCTCGTCGCCGAGGCGCCGGCGGAGCAGCGACGCCGAGCGTCTCGTCGGCGTCGTCCTTCCGCTTCTTGCGGAGCAGGTCCTGCGCCGCACGCCGCCGGCCCGCGCCGGTCAGGCCCGGCCACCGGAACACCTGGCCGATGTCGCCCGGGATGCCGAACGGCGCCTGCTTCGGCATGGCGACGAGTCCGGTGTCGGTCCACAGGTGCGCCCCCGTCGCGCCGGGCGCCACCAGCTCGTCCGCCATGCCGAGCTCCTTGCAGAGGTCGACCGCCCAGGGCTTGCGCGCCAGGAACGAGTCGGCGCCGGCGGGCAACAGGAGCCCGCCGACCTCGACGGTGCGGAGCTTGCCCCCGGGACGCGATCCGCGTTCGAACACGGTGACGTCGATCGAGGGGTCGGTCCGCGTCAGGCGATAGGCGACCGTGAGCCCCGTGACCCCTCCGCCGATGATCGCGACACGGGGCACGGCCACCGTCACCCCGCGGGGATCTGCAGCTCGGCGAGATGATCCCGCACGACCTCGGCGAGCACGTCCAGGTACTCGGGGTCGGCGTTGGGCATCCGCGTGCGGGCGAAGGCGATCCCCGCCTGTTCGGCGATCTGCTTGCGCCTCGATGTCCAGGTCGAACAGCACCTCGAGGTGGTCCGCGACGAACCCGGCGCTGCAGACCAGCACCGCCGGGTGCCCCTGGGCCGCGAGCTCCTGGATCACGTCCTCGACCGGCGGGCCCCACCACGGATCGGCGGTGCGGCCGGCACTCTGCCAGGCGATGACGTATCGCTCCAGCCCGAGCCGCTCGGCGACGAGATCGGCGGTCTCCTGCAGGCCGTCGCGGTACCGGCAGCCGTCGTCGCAGTCGCAGTACTTGCACCGCTGTGAACCGTCGTCGAGCGTGCGCACCGGGAGCGAGTGGGCGCTGAAGATCACGGCCGGCGTCCTCGCGCACGTCGGCGGGCAACGAAGCGAGGCCCTCGCGCACCCGCTCGGCGAGGAACGCGACGAACGCCGGGTGGTCGTGATACCGGCGGACGAAGGAGAACGAGGGGCCCGACCCCCGTCGGCGACCGCCTGCTGGACGCGTTCGACGTAGGTCTCGACCGACATCCCCGACCAGTGCGGCGCCATCACGATCCCGACGCCGCGTTCGATCCCGTCCGCGCGCATCCGCTCGACCCCCTCGGGGATGAACGGCGGCGAGTGCTTCATGCCCAGGTACGCGCGGTAGCTCCGGCCGTCGTCGTCGGCGTTCAGCCGCTCGACGATGCCCTGCGGCCTGCGCGGTCGTGGTGTCGAGCAGCGGGAACACGTTGCCGATCGCCGCGTACCGCTCCTTCAGCTCCTCGAGATGCTCGGGGCTGGGCGCGCGGCCGCCGCGGATGTCGGTGTAGTACCGCTCGATGTCGCCGGGGCCGCTCGCCGTGCCGTACGCCATGACCAGCACGCCGACGGGCGCATCGCCGTTCACTCGTGGTTCCTCTCGGTCGTCAGGTGGACGAGGTCGACCAGGCGCTCGAGCGTCTCGGGCGGGGTCGCGGGCAGCACGCCGTGACCCAGGTTGAAGATGTGGCCGTCGCGCCCTCCGGCGCGTTCGAGCACGCGGCGAGCCTTCGCCTCGACCACGTCCCAGGGCGCCAGCAGCGCCGCGGGATCGAGGTTGCCCTGCGCCGCGACGTGCGCCGACCCGCCGACCCTCCGCCACGCGTCGTCGAGCGGCACCCTCCAGTCGATGCCCATCACGCTGCCGCCGGCCTCGCGCATCAGCGGCAGCAGCTCGCCGGTTCCGACGCCGAAGTGGATCACCGGCACGTCGAGGTCGATCAGCGAGTCGAAGAGCGTCGCGCATGTGTGGCAGGACGTGCGCGCGGTAGTCGTCGGCCGCGAGCGCCCCGACCCACGAGTCGAAGACCTGCAGCGCCTGCGCGCCCGGCCGCCACCTGCGCGCGCAGGTGCGGGAGCACGATGGCGACGAGCGCACGCATCAGGGCGTCCCACGTCCCGGGTCGCCGAACATCAGCGCCTTGGTTCGCTCGTGGCTGCGCGAGGGCTCGCCCTCCACCAGGTAGCTGGCCAGGGTGAACGGGGCGCCCGCGAACCCGATCAGCGGGACGTCGAGCTCCTTGCGGAGCAACCGGATCGACTCGGCCACCTCGGGGACGTCGCGCTCGGGCTCGAGCGGCCGGAGCCGCGCGACGTCGGCCGCCGAACGCACGGGTGTGTCCACGATCGGGCCCCGGCCGGGTTCGATGCGCACGTCGACGCCCGACGCCGGCGAGCGGCACCATGATGTCGCTGAACAGGATCGCGGCGTCGACCTCCATCCGGCGGAGCGGCTGCAGCGTCACCTCGACCACCTGCGCGGGGTCCCTGCACGTGTCCAGGATGTCGCGCTCGCCGCGCAGCTCGCGGTACTCCGGCAGGTATCGGCCCGCCTGGCGCATGAACCACACGGGGGTGCGGTCCACCGGCAGCCGGCGGCAGGCGCGCAGGAACCGATCGGTCGACGGGGCCGAGCTCACACGCTCCAGTCTACGGAGCGTCACGATGTCGACCCCGTGCGGCTACCGTGGAACGCGGACGCCGACGAGGAGGCGAACGCTATGACCGGACGGCTCGAAGGCAAGCGCGTGGTGGTGCTGCTCGCCGAGGGGTTCGAGGACCTGGAGTTCCACGTGCCGCTGATGCGGCTGCAGGAAGAGGGAGCCGACGTCACCGTGGCCGGACCGACGACCGAGGTCGTGCGGGGCAAGCACGGGCTCGAGGCGCGCGCCGACACCACGGTCAGCGACCTTCCCGATCCCGGCGGCTTCGACGCGGTCGTCGTTCCCGGTGGCTGGGCTCCCGACAAGCTCCGCCGTTACGACGAGGTGAAGGAACTCGTCCGCGTCGAGCGCACGAGCGCGGCGCGATCGTGGGGACTGATCTGCCATGCGGGATCCGTGGGGATCTCGGCGGGGATCGTCGCCGGCGGACGCGCGACGGGGTCGCTCGGCATCAAGGACGACCTGGTCAACGCCGGCGCGACGTGGGTCGACGAGCCCGCGTTCCGCGACGGAACGATCGTGTGGGGACGCGTGGTCGAGGACATCCCCGACTTCTGCCGGGAGCTGGTCGCCGCGATCGAAGCCGGGTGATCGACCCGGCCACGACGCAGCCCACGCGCGAGGCGTCCCTCAGTGGACGTCGGGCTCCAGCTCGTCCACCCACTCGGTCGTCGCGTCCCACCGGCGCTGGATCTCGTCGGCATCGAAGCGCGCCGGCGCCGCGTTGCCGAACCCCCTGGGGTCGGGGCCGAAGATCGCGTTGAAGAGCACCTTCTGCGTGCCCTCGGAGCCACCCCCGAACAGCGGGTCGAACGAGAACACGATCGATCGTCCGCTGCCGACCGGTTCGTCGGCAACGGCGGTCGAGCCCATGAGCCGGTGGGTGCCGCGCCGGATCCCCGACACCCGGAACTTGCCGCTCTCCAGGGTGGGGAAGCGCACCGGCGAGCGCCCCTTCGGCGCCTTCATCGCCGCGGTGTCGACGAGGGCCCAACGCTGCGTCCGACGCCCTTGCCGAGTGGGCTGTCGGCATCGATCAAGGCCTTGACCATCGGGCCGTCGATGCTGCCGGGCACGGTGTCGTACACCGCGCGTGAGATGCCCAGGGCGTAGGCCAGCCGGGCGGCGCCGTAGCGCCAGGCGATCAGCCGACCGCCGCGGTTCACCCACCGGATCAGCTCCCGCTGGCCGTCACGGCCGAGCTTGCGCAGACCTTCGTTGATGCCGCCCGCGGGCACGACCAGGACGTCGATGTCGTCGAGCGCCCCCACGACCTCGTGGGAGTTGACCTCGGAGAACGGCAGCCCCCACTGACGACGGAACAACCATCGCGTGTTTCCGATGGCCTCGTAGGCCGTGAAGTCGCGCGAAAGGTGGAAGATGGCGACCCTGGGGAGCGCCGATGGCAGCGTGGGCCCCGCCGGCTCGGCTACGGGCGCCACCGGAGCGGCGTCGGGTTCGAGCTTGGCGCCCGACATCGAGGCATCCAGGTTGTAGGCCAGGGGCAGGCTCCACGAGCTGACCCGATAGGCCGAGTTCGTCGGGTTGAACGGGTCCTCGTTCAACGCAGCCTGGATGAACCGCTTCTGCGGCTGCGCCATGGGGATCCAGTACGTGCCGGCCGGAAGCGTCCCGCGGTGGGGATCTTCAAGCAGCGGTCGCAGATCCGGGACGCGCAGAGGCGCGTTCAGCCGGAAGACCTGCACGTCCACGGCCTGCAGCCGGCGAACGAGCATCGCGATCTCCCGCTGCTTTCGGGGGTCGTCCGCGATGAAGTAGTGACGGACCTTGTGGCCGTCGACCGGACGCACCGGCCTGGAGCGCGGCTCGTACGTGCGGTTCGGCTGGAGCTGTCCTCGGCGGCCTTCGTCGAGCGCGGTCACGTAGGTCGAGTGCAGGTTCCGCAGGAGCTTGCGTCGGTTCCCGGCGGCGGTCGAGAGCATGGACCACATCACGGTGAGGTGCCTGGCGAAGCGCCGGTCGAGCGCGGCGCCGTCGTAGACCTCGATCGTCATGCCGGCGCCGCCGAACGCCATCACGGCGAAGGTGTCGGTGAACCGTGGCGCGAACAGGTCGTAGCCGTACCCGCGGTTGAAGAACTTCCAGTCGCGTCGGCGGAACTCGCGCGCGAACGCGGGTCCGAACATGTCGTTGATCTGGCGCACGACGTGCTCGGGGGTCTCGTGGTAGACGGGGTCGTCGTTCGGCGGGAAGAACGACCGGTAGTAGCCGAACTCGTGATGGTCGGTCAGCACGACCGGCGGATACTGCCGCATCAGTTCGAGCTTGCCCTCGGTCTCGGACTGCGTGCGGACCATGTAGTCCTGGTTCAGGTCGAACGCGAACCCGTTCCGCCGGAAGTCGGTCCCCCGCCCGTCCGGGTTCTGCGACGGGATGATCACGACGACCGCGCGATCCAGGATGTCGGTGACGCCGCAGTCGTCGCGGTCGGCGAGCTCGTAGAGAAGCTGGAGCGAGGCGTCGGCTCCGCTCTCCTCGCCGCCGTGGAGGTTGCCGACCACCCACAGGATCAGCGGCGTGCTCGAGGCGAGGGAATCCACGGTGGCTTGCGGTGTGGACGGATCGCGGATCGCGGCGATGTCCTGCTGGACCTGTTGGAGACCGGCCGGGGTGACGTTCGCGGGGTCGCCGACGATCGCGTAGCGGATGTCGCGCCCTCGCTCGGACGTGCCGGCGTTCCCCAGGATCACCCGGTTGCTCGCGGGGCCGACCGCGTTCATGTAGGTCACGATCTCGTCGTAGGTCACCTCGCGGTCCACGCCGATCGGGAACCCGAGCACCGCCTCCGGGTCGGGCACGGTGCCCATGAACGAGGGGGTCGTCGTGAGCGGGTCGCATCCAGCGCCGGCCGATGCGGCGCCGGCTCGGACGATCGGCAGGGTCACGGCGGCCACGGCGGCGGCGCTTCCCTGCAGGAACCGCCGCCTGCCGAGTGGCATCGGCTCTGATGTCTCGCGATCGGGCCTGTCGCTCATCATCTCTCCCTCGGTTGGAATCTCACGAGGTGATACCACTGCTGTTGCGGCATGCGCAATGCAGCGTTAGGCCATTCGTCGCGATGACGCTCGGAGCGGGAGGAGTGGGATTCGAACCCACGAGCGAGTCGCCCCGCTAACGGTTTTCAAGACCGTCGCCTTCGTCCGCTCGGCCATCCTCCCGGTGGGAGCCTATCGGGACGAACTGCGCGCTGGCTTGACGCTCGGACTCCCGGTGAGCGGCCGGCGTGGCCGATGCCGAAAGCCGAACAGGTGTTCTATTGACCGATTGGTGTAAACCTTCGTATCGTGCATGCCGAAAGTAGGACAGGAAGAAAGTTGGCAGCTCCGACGGTTGGAGAAGGTGACATGGCGAACACGAAGCTCCGCAAGAAGGGACAGCTCACCATCCCACGGGAGATCCGTGAGGCTGCCCACCTCGACGACGGCGACCCGGTGAAGATCGAGGTCCGCGACGGTGTCGTGCTGATCCGACGCCAGGTGATGGTCGACGCCGAGCAGGCGTGGTTCTGGTCCCCTGAATGGCAGGAGGGGGAGCGGGCCGCCTCCGAGGACATCGAGGCTGGCCGCACCACGCGATTCCTCACCGGTGAGGACTTCCTGGCTTCGCTGGACGACTGACATCGAGCTGTGCCGACGTTCGAAAGAACCGAGCAGTTCGATCGCGACTACGACGCCCTATCGCCTGAGGAAGCAAGCAGTTCATGAAGGCGGTCGACAAGTTCATCGAGGATCTGTCGGAGCCGCGGAGTCAGTTCCGACGGAGCCTGCGGGTGAAGTCCATGCAGTCCGCCGACGGCATCTTCGAGATGTCCTGGGGCCAGCCCGACGGGCGAGCGACGTTCCAGTACGGGGAGGAGATCCACGCCGGCGAGCCCCACGTGATCTGGCAGGCGTCGTCGGCCCCCACCGGTATCTTCGCCAACCCCTAGCCGTTCAGGAGTGCCGCTCGGACCTCAAGATCTGACCGCTCGCGGTCAGACCATCCGAGCATGGGCCTTGCTCCAGACCAGGTTGTGACCAGTTTCGCGCGATCGTCCTCTCGCGTCGGACCTTCAGCGCCACTCGGCGACGTCGGGCTTCGAGGGGGCGTCGTCGGAGTCGCCGTTCGGCGAGGGCTCACCGGCGAGCGGCGAAGGCGGGACGGGCTCCGCCGACTGAACATCGATCAGCTCTGTGTCGGGTCGGGTCTCCTCCAGGTGCCACTCGCTCTCGGCCTCGGCCTCGGGTTCCCCCATCCACCCCTGGTGGGCCTGCTCCTTCCGCGCCTTCCGGGTCGGCTTGCGGTAGCTGGAGTCCTGGGAGCTGTAGTACCGGCCGTAGGGCGTCTCCTGCCCCGGGTCGAGGTTGTTCAGGATGCCCCCGACGATCAGCCCGCCGACACGCTCGAGCTGGTGACGCATATGGATCGCCGCCTGGCGGGTGGTCTTCGACCCGTCGACCACGACGATGATGCCGTCGACCTTCGGCGCGAGCTCCAGGGCGTCGGCCACGACGAGCGAGGGCGGGGTGTCGATCAGCACGAAGTCGGCAACCGATCGCAGCGTCACAAGAACATCGTCCATCGTGGGCGAGGCGAGCAGCTCGGCGGGGTTCGGCGGGATCGTGCCCGACGACATCACCTTCAGCTGGTGCAGCATCGTGCTCGAGATGGCATCACGCGCCGACGCGGTGCGCCGCAGGACCTCGGTGAGGCCGACGTCGCCGCCGAGCCCGAAGAATCGGTGCAGGCGGGGCTTCCGCAGGTCGGCGGAGATCACCACAACGCGCTTGCCCGTCTGCGCCAGCGCCGCCGCGAGGTTCGCGGTCGTCGTGGTCTTGCCGTCGCCCTCGCCGGGGCCGGTCACGAGCAGCACCTTGATGTCCTCGCGCGAGGAGATGTACATCAACGTCGTGCGCGCCGTGCGGTAGGCCTCGGCCGTGACGGTGTCGGGCGCGTCGACCGTGAGAAGAAGACCATGAAGAACGGTCGGTTCAAGTTCTCCGTGCGCCCCGACTCGACCGAGCGTTGGAAGGTCGTGTTCTCGGGACGCAAGTGGGGCACGCACCGAGCACGTCCACCGGTGCCTGGGCAGCTCGTCGAGGACGATCAGGTGCGGGTCACCTACGAGCGGATCACCGACGCTACCGTCGATAGTGCTTGAAGCTCCAGGGCCATCCCAAGACATGGCTGCCTCCCTTGTCCAGATCGACATGAGTCCGCTGGACGCGCTCGCCGCGAGGATCCGCACCCCCAGGCCACCGCCGCGGTGGTGGTGCCTTGGCTACGTTGGGCTCCCGCTCCTCGTGGGTATCCGGGCAGGCGGGGTACACGACGATCGGCGTCGACAACGACGACACGAGGATCACCGGGCTGCGCGCTCGCCGAATCCCACATCGTCGACGTCGCCGATTCGGAGATCGAGGCGATGGACCGAGCGACCTTCAGCGCGAACCCGGCCCTGCTGGCCGACGCCGACGTGATTCGTGCTCTGCGTGCCCACCCCGCTCACCGATGGCGCCCCCGACCTCACGCTGGTCCTCACTGCCGCCGAGGAGGTCGCCCGCTACCTGAAGCCGGGCGTGCTCGTCGTGCTCGAGTCGACCACCTACCCCGGGACCACCGAGGAGCTCTGCGGCCGATCCTGGAGAGCTCGGGGCTGACGGCGGGACGCGACTTCGCGCTCGCCTACTCGCCGGAACGGATCGACCCCGGGAACGGTGACCATCGCTCTGGACTCCACGCCGAAGATCGTCGCCGGCCTCACCGACCGCTGCCGGGACATCGCGGTCTCGTTCTACTCATCGTTCATCCACACGGTCGTGCCGACGGCGACCCCTCGAGAGGCGGAGATGGCCAAGCTGATCGAGAACACCTACCGGCAGGTGAACATCGCGTTGGTGAACGAGCTGGCCGTGCTGGCCCGTGACCTCGGCGTCGACATCTGGGAGGCGCTGCAGGCCGCGGCGACCAAGCCGTTCGGCTACCAGCCCTTCTGGCCGGGGCCGGGCGTCGGCGGACACTGCATCTCGATCGACCCGACGCTACCTGTCGTGGAGGGCGGGCCAGCAGCTGGGCTACCGCGTGGAGTTCATCGAACACGCGAACGAGGTCAACAACCGCATGCCCGAGTACGTGGTGACCAGGATCGGCGAGGCGCTGAACGATGCAGGCAAGCCGATCAACGGTTCGAACGTGCTCGGCGTCGGTGTCGCGTTCAAGCCCGGCGTGGACGACATCCGTGGCTCACCCTCCCTTGATGTGCTCGAGCGGCTGCAGCGGAAGGGAGCGTCGGTCTCCTACCACGACTCCTTCGTCGCCAGGTGCCTCATCGGCGAGCACGAGCACGGCTCGATGCCCCTGGACGCCGAGACCGTCGGTGCGCAGGACATCGTCGTGATCCTTACCCCCCATCCCGACGTCGACGTGCACGCGCTGGTCAACACGGCGGCCATGGTGTTCGATGCTCGGGGCGTGACCGCCGGACTCGACGCGGCGAACTCGTCCGCCTCTAGGAGACGGAAGCGGGGCCTTGCGGCCCCGCTTTCCGGCTGATCCTTTCTTCACTGCAGCGCGACTCAGTAGAGCAGCGGGCGGTCCTTCACGAAGGCGAGCCGCTGCCATGCCTTGCCGAACCCGTAGTACCGCCCGGCGTTCGCCAGGAACAGGCCGGCCAGCACGATCGCCTCGATGACGTGGTCGTCGAGGAACGGGTTGTGCTCGGGCCAGATCGCCGTGGCCGTGTAGAAGATCGCCATCCAGACGATCCCGCCCAGTGCGGCGAGCTTGGTTCCGATGCCCAGGATCAGCCCCAGACCGATCGCCAGCATCGACAGCATGTACACCCAGTCGACCCAGGCGGCCGCCTGAGGACCGGCGGGCCCCATCGTGAAGCCGGTGATCGTCTGATAGAAGTCCTGGAACGGCCCCTTCAAGGCGAACCCGATCGCACCGGCGGTCGGGGACCACCGTTGACCCATGCTTCGGGCCCCCCGAACACGATCGCCCCGGTTTCGACGTTCCGCCCGGTCGCGAACCCGAGACCGAAGGCCTTGTCGATGAAGGCCCAGAGGAACGTCCATCCCATCGCCACACGCAGCAGCCCGAAGACCCGCTGCAGCCCCTTCGTGTGGATCGGCTCGAGCCGCTCCACCGGGGGCATCTCGGTCGCGGTCCCTTCCCGCGTCGTCGTCATCGTTCCCACCTCCTTCTCCTGTCCGCAGCATCGCGCACGGGAGCGGGCCTGCTACCGGCCGAGGGTCCCGGTCGGGATCGGGACTTCCGGACGAGGGGCGGGACCTTCGGACCACGGTCGGTGGCTACTCGACGGACCCGGGGGTGGTGGTGTGGCGGGCGAGGTAGGCCGCGGCCTCGGCGCGTCGCGCGACCTCGAGCTTCGACAGGATCGCGCTCACGTAGTTCTTGACGGTCTTCTCGGCCAGATCGAGCTCCTCGCCGATCTGCCTGTTCGTGCGCCCTTCGGCGACGAGCGTCAGGATCCGCTCCTCCTGGGGTGAAAGCCGCGCGAGCTTCTCGTCCTTGAGGAGATGCTTCCCCTTCCGGAGACGTTCGAGCACCGCGCTCGTCACGCTCGGGTCGAGGAGGCTGTCACCCGCTGCCACCGAGCGGATCGCGCGCAGGAGGTCGTCCGAACGCACCTGCTTCAGCACGTAGCCAGACGCTCCCGCCATGATCGAGGAGAACAAGGCCTCATCGTCGGCGAACGACGTCAGCATCAGCACCCGGACGTCGGGGTTCGCAGCACGGATCTCGCGAGTGGCCTCGATGCCGCTTCCGTCGGCGAGGCGCACGTCCATCACGACGACGTCGGGGCGGGTGCGCGCAGCCTCGTCGACGGCCTCCCGCACCGTGCCCGCCTGGGCGGTCACGACCACGTCGTCCTGCGGCATCGAGCATCGCCTTGATGCCGTCCCGCACGATCTCGTGGTCGTCCACGAGCATGATGCGGAGCGGAGGAGTCCGGCCCATGGCGCTCGATACTAGCCCGCGACGCTCGTTCGACTCCGGGCCGCGTCCTCCGCGAGACGCTCCGCCACGCCGGTCGAGGAAGTCCTTGATCGTGGCTTCGGCCACTCGGAACAGCACCGCACGGTCGAGCGCGCGACCCATGACGCCGAGCGGCGGCACGTAGCGGGCGCTCATCGCGAGCTGGCATCGCCCGGGCGCGATCGCGGCGATCTCCAGATCGGCGTCGAGCGTCGGGGAAGAGCCCCTCGCCTCCGATCGGCGCCCACCGCATCGGCACCACCGTCTTCGTCTGGAGCGCGGACCGCCTCCCCGAGCTCGATGCGGACCACACGGCGGACGCGCACCTGCGGCCGAACCCGACCTCGGCGAGGAGGTCGTCCCCGCGCTCGGTCGCCTCGGTCGCGAGCGTCGGCAGCCACGACTGGGGATCGTGGAGAGCGCGGCCTCGACGCCGGCAGGGTCCATCGCGATCTCGACGAAGTATCGAGCGAGCATGGATCGAGTATCCGTCGCATCCGCAGCGCCGCGACGGGCCGCAGGTCCCTGCCGACGCGGGCCGTCGGCCCCCGAGCCACGAGCGCAGACCGCCGAGACTCCGCGAGCAGGTACCCACGAGAGGTCGGGACGAACCACGATGCGAAGGAGTCGGGCATGCGGCGATCCGGACTGCACGGCCATCGCCGCAGCGGCATCGCGCTCGCTCTGCTTTCGCGCTGCGTGCAGCGGTGGATCGGAGCGGTGGAGGCAGCGCAGTCAGGAGCGCGAGGCCGCGGCGGCGGCCCGACGGTGTCGAGGTGATGCTCTCCGACTTCGCGATCGAGCCGACGACGATCGAGGTGCCTGCCGATACACCGGTCAGCGTTCACCGTGATGAACCACGGCGAGAGCCCCGCACACCTTCGCCGTCGACGGTCGACGGCGACGACGTATCGAGACCGCCACGATCGACGCCGAGGCGTCACCGCCACGCTCGACGTCCCGGCGCTCTCGGAGGCGGCACCTACGACGCCCTGTGCACGGTGCCCGGGCACGCCGACCTCGGCATGGTCGCGACCGTGCACGGCGAGGCGAGCGCCGACGCGTCAGCGTCGCCGGCAGTCTCGAGCAGCCGCGGCCGACTCGACCACAGCGAGCATGACGCGCCGAGCAGATGGCCGACGATGCATCAACAGGGCGTCGAGGCCTTCCTCGCCGGCGCAGCCAGACGGACGACGCAGGGCGGGAACAGCCGCTCGCAGCCGACGATCGAACCGCGACGGCACGAAGGTGTTCGAGCTCTGGGCCGAGCCGAGGTCCGGTGGGAGGTCGTCGCAAGGGCGAGATCGTCGACGCCATGGCGTTCAACGAGCAGGTCCCCGGGCCGCGAGATCCGCGTGCGGCAGGGCGACCGGGTCCGGTTCGTCCTCGCAGAACCAGCTCGACGAGCCGACCGACGCTTCACTTCCATGGCATGACCGTGCCGAACAGCGCGGACGGCGTGCCCTACGTCACGCAGGATCCCGATCGATGCCGGGCGGGTCGTGGACCTACAAGTTCACCGTGCAGGACCCGCCGGGCTTCTACGTCTACCACTCGCACTTCAACTCCACGGAGCAGGTCGGGCGCGGGCTCTACGGCGCGCTCATCGTCCTGCCAGACGAAGGGGACCTGGTCCTACCCGTCGTTCACGACGGATCGAGCGGGCCGCCTGAGGACGGGTCGCCCGTGATCGTCGACCGGGAGTTCACGATGTTCCTCGGCGACGGACCGCTCGGCTACACGCTGAACGGGAAGTCGTTCCCGGCCACGCTGCCGCCTCATCGCCGAGCGGGGCGACTGGGTGCTACTCCACTTCGCGAACGACGGCTCGATGTTGCACCCGATGCACCTCCACGGGTACCACTTCGCGGTCGTCGCGCAGGACGGGTTCCCGCTCGGCCACGCCGCTACCTGGCCGACACGCTGGTCGATCGCGCCGGGGCAGCGGTTCGACGTCCATGGTCGCAGGCCGACGTACCCGGGAGCCTGGGCCTTCCACTGCCACATCCTTCCCGCACGTCGAGGGACCCGAGGGCATGTTCGGGATGGTGACGGCGCATTGGTCGTGACCTGAGTCGAGCGTGAGCGTTCGCCGGATCAGGCAGGAAAGCTCGCCCGGAGCGTCGTTCCCTCACCCGTCACGCTGTCGATCGTGAGCTCGCCGCCGAGCCCGCGAACGCGCTCCTCGAGGTTGCCCAGACCCATGCCGGATCGTGGGTCGGTCGCGACGAACCCCGAGCCGTCGTCGTCGATCTCGAGGACGCGCGTCGCCCGTCGTGGCGGGCGAGGGACACCCGGCATGTCGTCGCGCCGGCGTGACGACCCACGTTGGAGAGCGCCTCTTGCACGATCGGGACGATGTTCGCGGCGCGCGCGATGAGCTCGGCCGCGAGATCGGGGTCGACGTCGACGATCACCAGCACCCCGGCCTTGCTCTGGAGCTCCTCACCCAGTCGCTGGATGGCGTGCCCAAGGTGCCGGTCGGCGAGGATCCCGGGCCTGAGACCGAAGATGTAGTTGCGCAGGTCTCTGATCGCTCGGTCGATCTCATCGACCGCCGACTCCAACCGCCGTGCGACGTCGGGATCGGTCGACGTGGCGGCGGTGCCCTGCAGGCCCATCCCGACGGCGAACAGCGACTGGATGACCCCGTCATGGAGCTCCTTCGCGATCCGCTCGCGCTCCTCCATGAGCTCCAGGCGCGCGAGGTCTCGCTGGGCGCGCTGACGCCTCCTCGTAGAGACGCGCGTTCTCGATCGCGATCCCGGCCTGGGAGGCCAAGCACCACGAGCGCGTCCTCGTCCTCCTGCGTGAACTCGGGAGCGCTCTCCTTCTCGGTCAGGTAGATGTTGCCGAACACCGTGCCGCGGGCCACCACCGGCGCCCCCAGGAACGACCGCATCGGCGGGTGGTTCGGCGGGAAGCCGACGGAACGCGGATCCTCGCGTGATGTCCCTGATGCGGATCGGGCCGGCCTCGTCGATCAGGACGCCGAGCACGCCATGGCCAACCGGCGGATCGCCGATCGCGGCGCGAAGCTCCGGCGAGATGCCGACGGTGATGAAGTCCTCGATCGCGCTGCGGTCGGGGGTGAGCACTCCGAGCGCGCCATACCGCGCATCGGTGATCTCGACGGCGAGATCGACGATGCGTTGGAGGACGGCGTCGACCGAGAGCTCCGAGGCCAGGACCATCCCCGCCTCGATCAATGCCCGGTCTCTTTGACCCGAACTCGGATCCCTCAACACCCGGGAAGCGTATCGGGCGGGCCCGGTCCGCGCGGCGGCGCAGCCGACGCCCTGGATGGCGCGTTCACCAGGCGGTCGGGTCCACGACGAACGTGGCGACGCCCTGGTCAGCCAGTGACGCCAGCACCGAGGTGAAGGCCGAGGCGACGTCCTCCTCGTGGTAGCCATCCCCGACCACGAACGTCACGTCGGTGGCGCCTTCTTCCATCTCCCAGTCGAGCTCCCTGCGCAGGGCATCCCAATCGGGTGGCAGAAGGTCCGGCAACAGGACCCGAAGGTACGGACCATCTCGCGTGATCTCGCTCATGCAGCGCATGTCTCTTCGCCTCCTCCCACCCATCGTGCATCGGACATCGCCGACGACCGAGTGCCGAAGGACCGTATCCCGGGGGGTCGACCGGCCTCCCGGGTCCTCCCGGGGAGATGCCATGGTCTGGCCGGGCGCGGGCCCGCGAGTCGTGGAAAGATGGGTCCGTTCGAGCCCCGGAGTGGGGAGGACCGGCGCGTGCGGCAGGGAACCCGAGGTGAACCTGAGGCCGACCCGGCGGCGAGCCTCCGCGCGACCATCGCCGGAGCGATCGCGGCGGTGGTGCTGACCGGGTTCGTGTACCTCGGCAGCGGTGCGCTCAGGAACTTCGACGCCGCCCTGATCGGCTATGCGACGGCCACGATCGTGCTGACGTTCGGCGTCGTGTACCGCTACGCGATGTGGGTGCAATCCCCGCCGACCCGGAGGTTCCTGATCCACGGGTGGAGATCGTTCCTGTCGCTGCGGAACTTCCGGAGGTTCCCGGCGATGGTGCCTCGAGCGATCGTCGGATACCTCGGCTTCCAGACCGTTCATCCGGCGCCGAGGCACCGGGCGCTGGCTCGCGCACCAGGCGGTGTTCTGGGGCGTCGTGATCGCGACGCTCATGACGTTCTCCCTCTCGTGGGGTTGGATCCACTTCGAGGCGACCGCGACCCAGCAGTATTCGATGCATGTGGTCGGGCTGGAGATCCTCACGTTCGCGCCGTTCACATGGGGCGCTTGGATCGTGTTCCACATGCTCGACATCGCGGCTGTGCTCGTGGTCGCCGGATGCGGCTACTTCCTCCGGCGTCGCATGCGGGACCGCGAGGCGATGTCCGGTCAGCGCCTCGGCTACGACTTCCTTCCATTGGTCGCGCTCGTCGCGATCTCCGTGACGGGTCTGCTCCTGACGTTCTCGAGCGCGCTGCTCGACGGGGCTGGATACGAGTTCCTCGCGATCCTGCACATGGGTGTCGTCGTCCTGTCGCTGATCTTCATCCCGTTCGGGAAGTTCTTCCACGTGATCCAGCGACCCGCGACGGTGGGTGTGCACACGTTCAAGCTGACCTCCCAGGCGAGGGAAGGCGTCGTGGCGTGTGTTCGCTGCGGCGCGCCTCTCGAGGGGGCGGTCTTCGTGCGGAACCTGCAGGAGACGATGGACGAGCTCGGGCTGCGGTACCGCGAGCTCGTCGAGACGTGCCCGCGCTGCAAACGCCTCGAGCGCGGCAAGGCCTACCTCGATCACGTGAAGCGTGGCTTCTGATGCCCGACGTCACCGGCCCCGTGATCCCGCCCGGCGTGAGCGAGTTCAGCGGCGCGGGAGCGGACGCTGCGGCGGACTGGCACGCTCCCGATCGCGGCGGACGTCTCGCTCGTGCCCACGCATTGCTGCTACTGCGGCGTGCAGTGCGGCATGTTCCTCAAGGTCGACGTCGAGGGACGCGTCTTCGGGGTCGAGCCGATGGACCACGAGATCAACCGCCTCAAGCTCTGCCCGAAGGGCGTGACCGCCTACCAACAGGTGAACCATCGCGACAGGCTGCTCTACCCCCTCGTCCGCGACTCGCGAGAGGCCCCCCTTCGGCGTGCCTCGTGGGACGAGGCGCTCGACCGCGTGGCCTCGGAGATCACGAGGATCCAGGAGACGTACGGTCGCGACGCGTTCGCCGTGTACTCCGGTTCGTCCCTGGTGACCGAGGTGACATACCTCATGGGCAAGTTCGCTCGTGTGGGGCTCCGCACGCGGAACATCGACTACAACGGGCGCCTGTGCATGGTCTCGGCAGCGGCCGCCAACAAGAAGGCGTTCGGCGTCGACAGGGCGGCGAACCCATGGTCCGACATGCTCGAGACCCAGGTGATCCTGATCGCGGGTTCCAACGTCGCAGAGTGCTTCCCGGTGATGTCGCAGTACGTGTGGGGGGCGCGCGACCGCGGCGCGCGCTTGATCGTGCTGGACCCTCGCGAGACGCCGCTCGCCCGCACCGCCGACCTCCACGTTCCGCTCCGGCCCGCCACCGACAGCGCGTTCTTCAACGGTGTCCTCCACGTGCTCGAACGTGACGGCCGGCTCGACGAGAGGGTTCATCCGTCGACACGGACGGTCGGCTGGGAACAGGTGCGCGACTCCGTTCGCGCCTACGATCCGGCCGCGCGTCGGATGCGATCTGCGGCATCGAGCCGCATGTCGTCGAGGATGTCGCCGCTGCGTGGGGCGGCGCGGAGCGAGCGATGGCGTTCCACGCCCGCGGGATCGAGCATCAGATCCAAGGCGTCGAGAACGCGCTGTCCATCATCAACCTCGTGCTCGCCACCGGCCAGATCGGGGCTGCCGGCAAGGGGTACGGCACGATCACGGGACAGGGCAACGGACAGGGCGGACGCGAGCACGGGCAGAAGGCCGACCAGCTCCCCGGGCAGCGGGACATCGAGGATCCGGCGGCGCGGGCATTCATCGCCCGCTACTGGGGCATCGACGAGGCGGATCTGCCGCACACCGGTGCGACGGCCGTGGAGCTCGTGCACCAGATGGGCGACGAGGTGAAGGGACTGCTCGGGATCTGCAACAACCCGCTCGTGTCGATGCCCAACGCCGACCGGATCGCGGCCTCCTACGAGGAGCTGGAGTTCCACGTGCAGCTCGACTTCTTCCTGTCGGAGACGTCCGCGCGCGCCGACGTCGTGCTGCCGAGCGCGGTGTGGGCAGAGGACGGCGGTATCACCGCGAACGCCGAGGGCAAGGTGGTGCTCAGGCACACGGCCGCCGAACCGCCGGGAGAGGCCAAGCGCGACTGGTGGATCGTGGGCGAGATCGCGGAGCGGCTCGGCATCGGCGAGAAGTTCCGGTACGGCTCGATCGGCGACATCTTCGAAGAGCTGCGGTGGGCCACCGAGGGAGGGAACGCCGACTACCGTGGCATCACCTACGAGCGGCTCGAGCGGGAAGGCGCGATCTCGTGGCCGTGCCCCTCGACGGATCATCCCGGAACGCCGCGCTTGTTCGAGGACCGGTTCTACTGGCCGGACGGCAAGGCACGGTTCAACGCCGTGGAGTGGCAACAACCGCACGAGCCGGTCGACGACGGGTTCCCGCTGCGGCTCACGACCGGCAGGACGGTCGCGCACTTCCTGTCGGGCAACCAGACACGCCGCATCGGAGCTTCTCGTCGAGCAGACGCCCCGCCCATGGGTGGAGGTGCATCCGTCGCTCGGCTTCACGAACGGCGATCCGGTGCGGGTCGTCACGCGCCGTGGCGAGGTGACGTATCCGGCGCTCGTCACCGAGACCATCAGGGCCGACACGGTCTTCGTCCCGTACCACTGGGCCGGCGCCGCCGCGGCGAACCTGCTGACGGTCGACGCGCTCCACCCGGTCTCGAAGATCCCGGAATACAAGGTGTGCGCCTGCAGGGTGGAACACGGCACCGAGATCACCCCGGCACCGGCGCCACCCAATCCTCCGGGCGTCGGCACGGGAGAAACCGAAGCACACGCAGCAACCGATGGGCGCGAACCGACGGCGCCGCAGGGAAGGGGGACGTCCGACCGATGATGGGCCGCACGTTGTTCATCGATCCGGGCAGGTGTATCGGCTGCCAGGCGTGCGTCGCCGCATGCCGAGAGTGTGATTCGCATCGCGGCAAGTCGATGATCAGTCTCGACTACATCGACCGGGGCACGAGCGTCGCGTCGAGCCCGACCGTCTGCATGCATTGTGAGGATCCGGTCGCGCCGTGCGCGGAGGTCTGTCCGACCGACGCCATCCTCGTGACGGCGGACGGCGTCGTGCACGAAGCCGCGAAGGAACGCTGCATCGCGTGCGCGAACTGCGTGCACGCCTGTCCGTTCGGCGTGCCGAAGCTCGATATGGAAGAGATGCTCCAGTACAAGTGCAACATGTGCTACGACCGCACGTCGGTCGGGCTCCCACCGATGTGTGCCGCGGTCTGCCCGACGGGGGCGATCTTCTACGGAAGCATCGACGAGTTGCTCGCGGATCGTCCGAACGCGGCCGCCACCGATCTCGTCGTGTTCGGTGAACAGGAGGTACGGACCGGTGTGGCGACGGTCGTGCCGTCGGACTACGAGCACGACGCGGTTCCAGGGGTGCGCTGAGTTGCCGACCTCGACCGCGGGGGTGCGCTGAGTTGCCGTCCTCGACCGGCTCCCAGAATCTCCGAGGGTCCCTTCGAGCGCATCCGCGCCGACGCGCCCGTGACCCGTCGGGAGTATCCTCCGCATCCTCGTGACGATCTCCGGCGGGCTCGTGGCGGGCGCGGTCGCCGTGGCCATCGGGGTCTTCCCCCGCCGGACAGGATCGAGCGGTGGTCAGAAGATCGCCGCCACGATCGATCGAGGCTCGTCCGTGACGTTCGCCTATCCGGGCCCCGACGATCGGGCGATCGCGATGCGGCTGCCGGACGGCGAGTTGGTCGGCTACTCCTCGATCTGCACGCATCTCGCATGCGGGGTCCTATGGAAGCCCGACGCCGGAGAGCTCGCGTGCCCGTGCCACGACGGGCGGTTCGACGCCTCGACCGGCGACGTGCTCGCCGGGCCCCCGCCTAGGCCCTTGCCCGTCATCGAACTCGAGGAGCGCTCCGATGGCGTCTACGCGGTGGGAGCCAGGGTGCGATGACACGGCCCAGCGGGAGCATGCACGAGCGGATCAGCTCGTCGGGACCTGGTCCGGGAGCCGGTCACGACCGGGATCCTGCGCGCGCCGCGATCCAGATCGCGCGCATCGCGATCGTCGCCACGATCGTGGTCGGCCAGCTGTGGGCCCTGGTGGTCGCCCTGAACGCCTACTTCGAGGAGCACATGGCGGTGGTCTGGTGGCTCCTCGCCTTCCAGGTCGTCTCGTTCCTGCTCGCACTCCTGGTGTGGCTGATCGTGCCGCACGACCGATGAGCGAGCCTGGTCCAGGCGGCGATCCGCCTCGTCGGCGCTCGACGCTCGCCACGTTGTCGCCGGGGTACTTCGCGCTCGTGATGGCGACCGGGATCGTGTCGATCGCGGCGGAACAGCGCGGGTTCCACGGTCTCGCCGTTGGCCTGCTCTGGGTGAATCTCGTGGCGTACGTCGTGCTGTGGGTGCTGTCGTTGATGCGACTCGGCAGGTTCCCGAAGGCGATGCTGGCCGACCTCACCAGCCATCAGAAGGGTGCGGCATTCCTCACCACCGTCGCGGGCACCAGCGTGCTCGGCAGCCAGCTCGCACTGATCGCCGCTCGTCCAGGCGCCGCGACCACGCTCTGGTTGTTCGCGGTCGTGCTCTGGGTGGTCCTGCTGTACGCATTCCTCACTGCGGCGACCTTCATCGAACCGAAGCCCGATCTCGCGACGGGCATCAACGGCACGTGGTTGCTCCTGGTGGTCTCGACCGAGTCGCTCGCCGTGCTCGGCACGCTGATCGCGCCTAACCTCGATGGGCGCGCCGCGCTCCTCGTGTCGCTCATCGCATACCTGATCGGCGCCATGCTGTACGTCGTCTTGATCGGCATGATCTTCCTCCGATGGACGTTCCTTCCCATGGGAAGTGACCAGGCGACGCCACCGTATTGGATCAACATGGGCGCCCTCGCGATCAGCACGCTCGCGGGTTCCAACCTGATCCTCGCCTCCTCCTCCTGGGGATTGCTCAGAACGCTGGAGCCGTTCCTGATCGGCACGACCATCCTGTTCTGGGCGTTCGCCACGTGGTGGGTGCCCTTGTTGGTGATCATGGGCGTTTGGCGACATGTCGTGAAGCGCGTGCCATTGCGCTACGACCCTCAATTCTGGGCCCTCGTCTTCCCGCTCGGCATGTACTCGGTCGCGACCGCTCGCATGATCGAGGCGGTCGGCCTGCCACTCGGGAACGCGATCCCCATCGCTGCGTTCTGGGTGGCGTTGGCCGCGTGGGCGATCACGGCGGTGGGCATGATCGTCGCCGAGCGCCCGGCCGCGCGAGTGGGTTCCTGAGCGACAGCAGCGTCCTTCTTCTGTGCTCAGCGACTCGCATGCCCGCGGCTCAACAGAACTAGCGTCTATCTAGAGACTTAGCGGGACCATTCCTCGCCGCGACCGTGCTGCCAGCCCGAGTCCCCTTGGACCAGTTGGAGGAAGAGCTCCAGGTACGCGCCGAGGTAGCGCGTGGGCAGGTAGTGCTCCTCCACCCGGCGACAGGCTGCTTCACCGAGCTCGGCGGCTCGGGCGGGATCGCCCAGCACCCGCGCGATGGCGGATCCGAACGCATCCAGGTCGCGTGGATCGACCAAGACACCTTCGATGCCGTCGGCGATCTGGTCCCGGATGCCGCCGACGCCGCCGGCGACAACGGGGCGGGACTTCCACATCGCCTCCGTCACCGTGAGCCCGAAGCCCTCAGCCAGGCTCTTCTGGACCACGACATCGGCTCGCCGCTGCAGCGCGTTCACGATGATCGCGTTCTCCTCGACGTCGTCGGTCGGCAGGTTCACGACGTGCACCCGAGCCCGGTCTCGGTCACGAAGCTCCATCCATCGTTCCCTGACACCGTCGAGAACGAGCTCTGCCTCGGGGTCGTCGGCAACCGACGAAGGAGCAGGACCGGCGAGGACCAGATGAGCGTCGGTGAGCTCTGCGTGCATCGGCGAACCCCACCATGACGCCAAGAGGATCCTTCAAGGCATCCCATCGAGAGACCTGCACGACGAGTGGAGCGTGCTGCGGGACGGTTGCCGTTCCCAGCACCTGCGCTCGATGTGCGACCGGTGCCTCGGAGCCATCGAGGCGGGTGAACGCCACCGGGTGAGCTGTCGCACCGTCGAGGATCCCGGCCGCGATCAGGATGTCAGAGACATGCGACTCCTTCAGCTCGACGTTCTTGAGGGAGAGCGGATCGATGCACGGAGGGATCACTCGGATCGCGTTCGGATCGAGACCGTCCCAGGCATACGCCTGCCGCGTGAACGTCGCGGCTCGTGCCCAGCGAACGTCGTCCCGCAGGAAGTCCCACGCCGACCGGGTTATGTCGTTGGGCGTGTCGGCGCCGACATGACACGTCCACACGACCGTTGCCCCAGTGGTGGCCAACCCAGGGACGAGTCCTAGCGGCTGAGGGTCGTGGACCACGACGAGGTCCTCAGCGCGCACGAGCCGGAGCATGTCGGTGAGCTCGCGAGCCATCGTGTCGTCGTAGTGACGGCGCTCGGGCTCGCCCAAGGAGCCGCCGTCACCAAGATCGCCATGGAGGCGGTTGTGGATCCGCTTCGTGATCTCGAAGAACCGCGCATCCCCCTCGATCACGAGACGATGGGTCTCGATGCCGTCCACGGGCAGGTACCCGAGGGTGCCGGCGAGGAGCTCGGCGACCCCGCCTCCTTCCGCCGTCGCGTTGACGTGCCAGACGCGTCGTCCGCGAAGGGCTGCGCGCGCATCGCGAACCAAGGCGTCGTACTGCTCCCCTGCTTCTTCCCCCGCCATCGTGCGCAGCCGGTCGGCCGGCCGAGGTGGGATCGGCACCTCGAACATCAGCGGCCTCCCTGAGCGGTTACGGAGTGACGATCGCCCGGCTCCTGATGCGAGCGCGGCCGCGATCTCCTCGGTGGATCCGTGCTTCGGCACGGCCGACTGACCGGACCGCAGTCGAAGACTACCTGCTCGACCTATCGACCACGAACACCACGAGACATCGCTTGCGGCCGGCCACTAGGGGGCATCTGGCACTTCGACAGCGGGTCCACCGACCCCCGTCGGCTCCCGGACCTCACGAGAGAGTGGCGTTTGCGTATAGGACGGCGCTGGAGAGCCAGAGAGGGGCGCGAACCATGCGAACCCAGGCGATGATGTTGTCGACGCCCTTGGTGGCCGCCGTCGACCTCTTTCTGGATCCCCCTGGGTGCGAATGGCCACGTGGTTCGTTGGAACGGCAAGGTCTTACGAGGCGATCAAGGCCCTCACCGAACATCGCCGACCGTGGCCCTCTACCATTCCGCGCTTGAACTCATCGTCCCCGACGGCCGGTTCGTCATCGAGATGACGCCGATCCCGGACGCACGGGGACGAGAACGTGGCGTCGTCGCCGAAGGCCCGGTCGGGGCGAGATCGGCGGGACGATTCAGGCGGTTCCGTACGAGATCCGCCGTTGGCGAGAGGGGTGTATCCCCGATGTGAACGAGGCGGTCTCGAGTCCGGTCCGCGTCGTCGACGATCTCGCTCGGGCGCGGCGGATCCATGATCTGTCTCCCTGCTCGTCCCGACCCCCGCGTGGGGCCGAGGAGCTCGTACGGGAGACATGTGGAACTCCAACTCTGTGGTCTCGTGGTTGCTCGAACGTGCCGGAGTAGACACGGATCCGATCCGGCCGCCGCGTGGTGGGCGAGCGCCCGGCTGGGACGCCGGACTCGTCGTCGCGCGCCGCCAGATTCGGCCACCCTATCGCCGGCACACAGCGCGTTGCTAGGCTTGCCACCACGGGAAGGGGACCTCGATGGCCAAGACCGACTTCAAGTCCGTGGACGAGTACATCGCCACCTTCCCCGACGACGTGCAGACGATCCTGCAGCGCGTTCGCGGCGCCATCCGCAAGGCGCTGCCCACCGCCGAGGAAGCGATCAGCTACCAGATCCCCGCGTACAAGCTGCACGGCGGCTCCGTGCTCTATTTCGCGGGCTGGAAGCGGCACTATTCGCTCTACCCCGTCACCGCAGACCTCGTCGAGGCGTTCGGCGACGACCTGGAACCGTACGAGGTCAACGACAAGGGCACGATCCGCTTCCCGCTCTCCGAGCCCGTCCCCGTGAGATTGATCGGGCGCATCGCCAAGTTCCGCGCGAACGAAGCCGCCGAACGCGCCGAGGCGAAACGGTCAACGCCGAAGAAGAGGCGCTAGCCGGTCGAGGTTTCTTCCTGCGGGCTACGTCTTCCCGGCGAGCGCCGGCTCGTCGACCAGCGACTCGGCCGCGGGCACAGGCTCGGACGTGCCCGTCCTCGTCCCGGTCACCCACGCCAGGACGTAGAGCGCGGCCGCGAGCAGGAGCAGCGCGCGGTAGCCCGTGATCAACGACAGGTACTCGAGCGCCCCTCCCACCATCGCACCCAGGAGGTTGGCCCCGAAGGCGGTCGTGGGATCGCTCACGTTGCGGAACCGTTCGGCGAACACGAGGTTGGCCATGAACACGGGGAAGAACGCGAGCGCGGCGGCTGCCAGGAACCTCGGCGCGGGCGGCATCCCGAGGAGCGTCTCGGCTGGCACGATGCCCGCCAGGAACAGCCCGGCGAACAACAGGCCGAACAACAGGCCGCGACGCCCGATCCGGAAACGCCGTTCGACCTCGACCGCCGCCAGGACCGTCAGCAGGATGCCGGCGAACACGAGCGCGTTGACGAACCACGTCGTGCCGAACAGCAGCGCGAACTGGACCACGCTCTTGGTCTCCAGCAGCATGAACGCCGCGCCCATGAAGAACAGGTCGAGCGAGCCGGCCATCGCGCGGAACCGTCCACCGGCCAGGCGAACGCAGACCGCCGAGGACAGCAGCACGAGACCGAGCGCCCAGAGGTAGCGGGTGGGGATCGTGCGCTCGCGCAGGTAGACGAAGGGGTGGTCGTCGGTCGCCGGCGAGACGACCTCGCCCGAAGGCTCCCAGACAGATCCGCACTCGACCGCGCCCTCACCGTTCCCGACGACAAGCATCGAGTAGCGCCCGATCTGGCCGGGTTCGGGAACCGGACCCAGATCCAGGCAGGGACGCCCGCCGAACGTCTGCTCCAACGTGCCGGCGAGGCGGTCGAGCAACCACGTCTCCCGGTAGAAGTTGTACATGGCGAAGGCGCCGCCGGGCCGAAGGTGCGCGCGGGCCGCCTCGACCGCTTCGCGCGTGAACAGGAAGCTCTCGAGCCGCACGGCCGACTGCCCGCTCACCAGGGTCAACGAGTCCGGCAGGGCGAACAGGATCATGTCGTAGGAACGGTCGGTTCGTTCCAGGAAGGCCCGCCCGTCGTCCACGATCGCGTTGACGCGTTCGTCGTCGTAGGGCCGTTCCGGGTGGCGTTCCCGACCCAACCGTTGCAGCACGGGATCGATCTCCACGGCGTCGACGCTCGTGGCGCCCGCTCGGAGCGCGGCCGCGACATCGTTGCCGTTGCCGGCGCCGATAACCAGCACGTCTCCCACATCGCCGTTCATGCGGTTGAACGGGACCTCGTAGGGGGTGTCGGTCGTCTCCGTCATGCTCTGGTGCGGGATGCCGTTGACGCGCACGTCCACGCCCCTGGCCTCGACGCGGTAGTAGGGAGACCACAGCACGGATGCCTGGAAGGAGCCGAGCGCGAAGATGCCAAGCAGGGCCGCACCCGCCACCAGATCGAGGGCGCGTCGCCGGGTCAGCAGCACGTAGAAGCACGCGCAGATCACGAGGGCCCACACGACCGGCGGTGCGCCCAAGAAGACGAGCACCGAGAAGGCGACGACGCCGAGCAGCGAGCCACCGATGTCCAGCCGATAGGCATCCAGCGGTTCGAACTTCGCGAACCGGACGGCGACACCGTGGGCAACCGCGGCCATCACCGCAGCTACCGACAGGAAGACGAACGGCAGCATCACCCAGGCGGGAAGGCCGGTGGTCTTGAGCGCCCCGAAGTAGATGAGATCGCTCCCGCTGCGGTCGATCACGACCGGCAGTCCCTTCACTGCGCCGGTCAGGACCACAAGGCCGATGAGCGCCCACGGGAACAGGTCGGGCCCCTTGCGCGCGCGTAGGAAGCCGATCCCGATCCCCAGGAAGCTCCCCAACAGCACGAAGTTCGAGAAGTAGGACAGGTACACGACGTAGGCGCCCGCCCAGCGGATCAACACGAGCTCGACGAACAGCATCAGGAAGCTAGCCAGGAGCAACTCCGTGCGGTCTCGACGGGCGCCCACCGAACGGGCGATCGGGATCGTGGACATGCAGAGAGCATCGAGCGCGGCCGCGGAACCCTTGAGGGCCGCATCGAGCGATCTGGAGCGATCCTCCGTCCACGGGCCGAGAACGGCGTCGCCGAGGTTATATCGTGGCGCAACGAACCGGCCCTCGAGGGCATCTAGGAGACCAGTGTTGCGATCGAGATCTGGGACGCGGGCGTGGGCGCTCGCCGTCCTCGCCCTCGTGGGTCCGGCCCTCGTCGTCGGCACGCTGTTCCTGCTTCCCTACCTGCGCGGCGACAGCATGACGCCGTTCGGTTTCGACACACCGCACTACATCTGGCGGGCGAACCTGGTCATCGCGGAGGGGCTCGACGCGCTCGCAGCCATGGGGACAGAGCTGAACCCCAACGCCGAACGCCCTGCCTTCGCCGTGCTCGCGGCGATCGTCGACTCAGTCGGCGGCCCGGACCCGGCCTTGCTCGTGTTCGTGGTCCCCGCGGTGTTCGCGCTCGCCGTGGGGTTGGCGGCCGGAGCGTTCTCCCGCGAGGTGTTCCATGAGCCCACCTGGGCGTTCCCGCTGTACGCGATCGTCGTCGGAGGTTCCCTGGGGGTCGTACGGACCGCCGTCGGCAGCACCGACGCGCTCATCGCCGAGGCCCTGCTCCTGGGGGCAGCCACCTCGACGCTCGTCGGAGCCATGAACCGACGCGGGCTCGCCGCCGGGGTGCTGCTGTTCACCGCCGCCGCTCTCACCCACTGGATCCTGGCACTGTTGATGCTCGCCCTGTTCGTGGGAGTCGCGCTCGCGCTGGGACCCGACTCCCTGCGGCAGATGCGGGCCGGTTCCCCTCTCCTGGCCACCCCATCGGGGAGCATCGGCGCCGTGGTGGCGTCGTCGCTGGCCGCCGGGTTCGCGGCGTTGTTCACACTCACGCCGTTCCCTCCGGAGCTGCCCACGATCCCCCCCGCCAAGCTCAGCCAGAAGGTCTCGGAGCGGCTGCCCGCCCTCCGGCTCCAGTTCGGCGGGCCGGCGGCTCTGCTGGGGGGGTGGGCCCTATGGTCGCCTTCGACGCCGCCCAGAAGGTGGGGACTGATCCTCATGGCCTGGTGGGCCGGAACCCTCGTCTTGGTGATCCTCGCCTACGAGGTGTTCGGAGTCGAGGGACTACCGGTCTACCGGGTGGCGGAGTTCGCCCTCGTCGTTCCCATCTTGGGAGCCGCCGCGATCGTGGGCCTCGCCCGGTGGTCGAGCCGGTGGGGCACCTGGGCCGTAGCCCTGGCGGCGATCGCCATCGCGCTGCTGGTGGCTTACTCGCTGCGTGTGAGCGAGGAATCGTGGGCCTCCTCGGAATCGCTGCTGAAGCCGGAGGTCGCACGCGAAGTACTCGCCGCCTCGGAGTACGTGCGGTCGGTAGACACTGGCCAACCGGTGGTCTTCGTCGTGAGTGTGCCGACCCTCACGGGGGCCGACCGCGCCATCCGCGCATCGCTGCCTGGAGACCTGATCGCATCGACGTACACGTTCGTGGGTCGCGGCGACGACTTGTTGGCAGGACGGACCTCGGATGTGATCCCTCCTAGGGTCAACGAACGTACCGAGAGAGCGATGGGACACCTGTTCCACCAAGACTTCGTGGCGATCTGGATCGACTCCCTGAATCCGCTCCTTCCACCCGACGACGTCCAGCCGATCGCGCCGGGAGTGGGCCTTGATCCGGGGCCCCGCCCCTCCAGCTTTCGCCAGTCTCCCGGCAGTGTTCGGGCCCACGACCGCTGAGCTCGCGGGCGCGTTCGGCGCCACGCTGGGCCTGCTGTCGATCGCGGGGCTCGGGTGGACGATCGCGGCGGTCGACGCTTCGTGGTTGTCGTGCCTGGGACTGGCCCCGGCGTTCGGGGCGGCAGTCCTCATCCTGGCCGGAATCGTGGTTGGAACGATGGGTGGCCCCTGAGCGGGTGGAAGGGCGCACTGGTCCTCCTCGGCAGCTCAGGCGCCGGTTGGATCGCTGCCGGAATCGTCCTGCGGCGCGCGCGGAAATCGCCAGCGGGCGAGCTGACGCCCACCACGCTCGACTAGAGCAAGGTGTGAGATGCGTCGACACGGTTGGATCGTCCTGCGGCAGTCAGCGCTCGTGCTTGCGATCTCGCTGACACTCGGAGGGACCACCTGCACGCGGGACGTTGCAGTCTCGATCGATGGTGGCGCTCATCCCGGCCCTCCAGACATCGTGCTGATCGTCACCGATGATCAGCGATGGGGACTCGCTTGTCGAGATGCCGGGGGTACGTCGTGTCATCGGCGGTCGTGGCACAACCTTCCGGGAAGCCTTCGTAGTCAACCCCCTGTGCTGTCCTTCACGAGCCTCGATCCTCACGGGGAACTACTCGCATACGACAGGGGTCTACACGAACTTCCCGCCACGCGGCGGCGTATCGGCCTTCGACGACTCCTCCACTATCGCCACGTGGCTCGATGACGCCGGCTACAGAACGGGGCTCGTGGGCAAGTACATGAACGGCTATGCGACGCCGTGGCGCGTTCCGCCGGGTTGGGACCGTTGGTCCGCCTTGCTCGAAGGTTCCAACTACTACGACTATGAGATGAGCCAGGACGGCAGATACCGCCGATACGGATCGGCGCCTGCCGACTACTCCACCGACGTCTTCGCCGATCTGGCTTCGAACTTCATCAGGACGACTCCGCGAGCTCAGCCATTGTTCCTCTTCCTAACACCCGCGGCCCCGCACCACCCTCGGGTGCCGGCGCCTCGGTACGTCGATCGTGCGCCGTTGCATCGGTTCGTGCCGGGTCCAAGCCTGCCTGAGGCCGACGTTTCCGACAAGCCCGCCTACATCCGCACTCGTCGTCCCATCCATCGCGATCCCTCCGACCTGTGGGCCGCAGAGTCCCTCGCGCTGAGAGCGGTCGACGACCTGGTGGTGAGCACCTTCGAAGCGATCCGAGAACGAGGGCGGCTGCACGAGACCCTCTTCATCTTCATGAGCGACAACGGATTCGCGTTCGGTGAACATCGCTGGAACTACAAGCTGACCCCGTACGAGGAATCGATCCGTGTGCCGCTCGTGGTGCGATACGACCCATTGACTCGCGGACTCTCGACGAACGCGATGGCGGCCAACATCGACGTGGCACCGACGATCGCCGACATCGCGGGCGTCGATATTCCGACCGTCGAAGGCCGGTCGCTCAAGCCTGTGCTGGAGGATCCGGGAATCGATGTGCGCCGGGACCTGCTGATCGAGCACCTCCAGTTCCGCGAGTCCGGGCTTCACGACCCACCGACCTACTGCGCCGTTCGTACCGTCGACCGGCTCTTCGTTCGCTACGCCACAGGCGAGGAGGAGCTCTACGACCTCCAGGCCGACCCCCACCAGCTTGAGAACCTGGCCACTGACCCCGCACGTCAGGACGAGGCGGATCGGCTACGTGCTCTCACGCGGCGGCGATGTCGCCCTCCGCCCCCCGGGTTCCGATGGTGACCGACCCAGAAGGGCCTGCTCGCCGCCTCCGGAACCGGGAGTACTCGCGTCTCGGATATGACCTTCGTAGTCCTTGGAAGCAACACCGGTGCTAGCCTCTCCCAGGTGCCGAGCGTAGAACCACTGCAAGTCCTGGCGATCTGGCTGTGGTTCGTGGTTCCTGGGCTCGCTTGGTCGATGTGGTGGACGGCTGGGTGCGCTCTCTCGCCTGTGTCCACGATCGCGATTGCCGTGCCAACCGGGATCGTCCTCGCGGCCTCATCAGGGTTCATCCTGGCACTGGCGGGCATGATGAGCCCGGTTCCCGTCGTACTCACCTGGTTGGCGATCGTTGCCGTCGGCTGGTTCGGAGCGATCCGACGAGGAGGCCTTGGCGCTCGCTGGAGATCGGCGCGGCAACAGATCCTTGGCGCACCCGGCCTGACTGCCCTCGGGGCCATCCTCTTCCTGGCCTTCGCAGTCGTGCGCGCTGGCTATGGCCTCCATCGGAACCTTGCCCCAACCGCCCTTCGTTACTGGTCCGATGGCGTGGAGATCGCGGACCGAGGCGGCTTCCCGCAATCAGTACTGCATTGGGGCAGTGAGGTCCCGCCGACCATGAGCAAGGTCCTCTTAAGTGTGGTCTACGCGCAAGAGCGCCTCTTCCTGGGCCGGGATCCGCTGCCCCCGCTCGCCGCCAGCCTTTTCGTCGTGTCGCTCTCCCTCGCATTGATCGTCACCGCGTTCCTCATCGAGGCCGGACTCCGAAGGATGGTCCTTGCGGCGGCGGTCGTGATCATGGGCGCGCTCACCATGCCCGGACTCACCTTAGCCTCCGACCTGCGGGTAATGCTCGCGGAGGATTGGGGTCGGACGCTCGCGCTGGCCTCGCTCGTTCCGGCGTTGGTTGCGATCGATTCAGGAGACCGGCGCCAAGCACGGCGTTTCGCCATCCTCGCGGGGATCTTCCTGGGGAGCGCGGCCGGCACCCACCTGGTAGCTGCCCTGGCGGCCGCGGTCTTGATCGCCGGACTCAGCTTAGGACGCGCAATCATGGCCGGTCGATTGCGGTCCGCCTCCATGGCCGTCCTCACGGTCGCGGCCGTCGCTATCACGGTCGAGGGAGCTGTGCTCCTGACTGCTCCAGGCGAACTCGGTTTCCAGGCCGCCGCGGGAGACGATCGATATGACGGGCTGCGGGAGGAGCTGGGCAAGCCAGGATCATTCGACCCGGTCGTCTTCCTTGTCACTGAAGGACACCCGGAGCGACTGGCCGTCGTGCCTCGAGGCCCCCTCGCGGTGCTTGAGACCCTTGGAGGGAAGCTCGTCACGAGCGACCAGCGCAACGAGGAAGCCGCAGGTCCCCTGCCACTCCTGATCGCGGGTGCACTGTTCATGGGAAGCATGATCGTGGTCTTGTTGGTGACCAACGACCGGAGGCTTCGGGCTCTTGCTGTCGGAAGTACGATCGCGCTCCTGGCGTTCACAGCGATCACCGTTGCGTTCGCGGCACGATTCGACACCTTCGCTCTTTCGAACTTCGGACCTCGTCGCCTGTCCCAGTACATCGGTCTTGTCGGGTTGGTGCTGCTCGCCGGCGCTGCCGAAGCGATCGTGAGTCGCTCGCCACCGAGGGCCGCGACCGGGATCGGCGTCGTCATCGCCGTCATCGCCGGCGTGGCGGTGTTGCCGTTCTCGCTAGCGGAGCCCAGGCCCAAGGCGCGCGGTGACCTGGCCGCCCTCGCTTGGATCGCTGAAAACGTTCCCTGCGAGGGGCGGGTGTTGCTAGACCGGCGGACACTCGCTTCGGTCGAGTCGCTCACCGGGCGAGCGGGTGTGCTCGAAGGGATGGGTCCTCACCTGCGTCCACCGCTGTTGGTTCGAGCGATCGATGAGATGGAGCAGGCGAAACGGTTCCTGTCTCACCCCAACGAGGGCGCCGACTACCTCCGCTCACGCGGGATCGCCGCTGTGGTGGTTACGGAGGGGATCGGCATGAGGCTCGGAGGCTGGCCGAGGCTGGCTGCCAGCGACCCCGCCCGCTTAGCGGAGTTGCCGTTCCTGACGGAAGCCTTCCACACCGATGGGGTCACCATCTTCGCGGTGGATGGCTGGACCGACAGCACGGACCTTCCGCGCATTCGTGACCGCCCCGGATACTCGTGCTGACTCGGGCCGGCGATCACGAGCTCACGTCGATGCCACGGTCCAGGAGAAGCCCGGTGGCCGCGGACTACACGATCGCTTCGCCCGATGTCGCATCCTCGTGACCCACTCCTTCGCTGCGGGCACGTTGATGAGATTGTTGAGCTCGAAGGGATCGGCGCGCAGGTTGTAGAACTCGGCGCCTCCGTCGGCGTAGCGGACGAAGCTCCTCGTGGCAGTCCGCCAGCCGCAGTACGCCGGCCGATAGCCATAGTGCCTCTCCCCCCGGATGGCTTCGAGCACGAACCCCGTTCGGGCGGACGCCCCGAGCAACGACTCGCCCTTCAGGCCCGGGAAGCTCACTCCGGTCGCCTGCTCGACCGTCGATGCCAGATCGATGTTGAGTGCGAGCCGATCGTCGACCGTCCCCGCGGGCAGTACGCCGTCGAACCGCGCAACGAGCGGGATCCTCGTGGCTGCGTCATAGGACTGTGACTTGCCGACGAGGCGGTGCTCGCCCCAGAGGAAGCCATTGTCAGAGGCGAAGATCAGCAGCGTGTTCGACAACCGCTCAGTGTCGGATAAGGCGCTCGCTACGGTCCCGACGAGATCGTCGATCGACCCCAGCGTCTCGCAGGCCCCACGTCGGAAGGCGTCGATCTCCCGCCGGCGGCCGCCGTCCCAGGCGGTCGGCCCCGCAACCACATGGGCTTGTCGCTGACATCGATCTCGTTGTAGCTCGGGGGCCTGGCGTCCGGCAAGTCTGCACAGCTCCCGGCGTCGCGCGCCGCTGGTGTGAACGGTGAATGCGAACCGTAGGGGGAAAGGTAGACGAAGACCGGCTCCGCGGCGCTGCTCGAGCGGATGAACCGGTCCGCCTCTTCGGCGATCACGTCCGTCGAGTAGTCGGCCGGTTCCGACCCGTAGTGAGTGACCGAGCCATCGTCTCCGATCAGGTCGTAGTCGTAGTAGCGCGTCTCCACGAAGGCACGCCACCGATCCCAGCCGATCGGGACGTGCCCTTCGGGAGCATCTTCGTAGGCGTTCAGGTACTTGCCTATCAGGGCGGTCCTGTACCCGGCGGCATCGAGCCAGACCCCGAGATTCGAGGCCTCACCACCTCTGGACATGAAGGCAGGCCAGCCGCCAGCCGGTGCCTCGTTGCCCCACACCCCCGTTCCGTGGGAGTAACGCCCCCGCAGGATCGACGCCCGTGAAGGGCAGCACAGCGACGTCGGAACCATCGCGTTCGAGTACGTCACGCCGTACGCGGCGATCACGCGCTGGACGTTCGGCATGTCCTCGAGGGTGTCCCATCGTTGATCGTCGCTCAGGATGATGACGACGTTCGGAAGCGCGACCGCGGCGTCGGACTCCGTCTCGGGGGGCACCAAGAAGGCGGCAAACAGGAGCGCAGCGAAGGCTCGGATCGGGAACCCATGCCCTCGCCTCCAAGGTCGGTATCTGGGTCCCCGAGGCGGTGGCTGTCGTTCGTACACCACTTCGGCGGATTCTATGGCAGCGGACACGGTTCTCTCAGCCCGGTAGGGATCCGCCGAGAAGCAGGGAACCACATGAAGGGACGGATGCAGATCAACCGCCTGACGGCGCTGTTCACGATTTGCGACACTGCGGAGCTATGTCAGAGCGCTCCGGTCCGGAGGCTTCGGGTCGGGCGACGAAGATCCCGCACGGCCTTGTCGTCGTCGCTGCGACCCTCGCGCTGTCGACGTCGCTGCTTGCAGCGGCCGGACTGGTCGGCTGGGTGTTCCTCGATCGGTATCAGGATCCGGCCCAGGTGGCGCCGGTCGGCGCCGACACGACACAGCATCAGTGGCGTATCGAGATCGTCGCTGATGGTGGCCTCGACGCGCTGCCTCCCTTCGATGGGCACGCGCAAGCCCTGAACACCAACGCGGATCGCCCGGGGCTGCCGGTGATCGGTGCGATCGTCAACGCCTTGAGCATCGCCGAGCCAAGCAGGCTCGTCTATGTGCTTCCCGCCGTGATGGCCGCCATGACAGGGCTCACCGCTGCAGGGTTCGCGAGGGCCGCGATGCGAGCGAAAAGCTGGGCGCTTCCTGTGTACGTGGCGGGCGTGGGGGCGTCGGTACAGATCGCCTTGGTCGCCAACGGGTACCTGGAGCAGTTGCTCGTCATGCCGTTGCTACTCGGCGCCGGCGCCTGTGTGGTGGCGGCTGGGGCGGAACGTCGTGTACACCTCGCATCGACGTTCCTGCTGGGCGCTGCGTTCGCCGTGCATTGGCAGTTCGCTACCGCGTTCTCCGGTCTGCTGCTGATCGTGTCGCTGGGAGTGATCCCCGCTTCGGTCGTGGAACGCAAGGCGGGCGCGCCGTGGAGGCGCCTACCCGTGGTGTCGACCCTCGCCACGACGGCGGGTGGTCTCGTCGTGGGAGCGGCGGCCCTCCTCGGCATACCTGGGACCCCCAGGACTCCTCTCGGGATCACCAAGGACAGCATCGTGGGCAACCTCGAGAGACAGCTGCCTCACTATCGGTTTCCCGCGCCGGCCGTGGCTGCGGTAGGCGGCGCCGCAGCCCTCCTCGCCAGACGGGCGTCGCGACTTTCACTCTGGCTCCTTGTGCCTTGGGCGCTGGTCCCGGCCGGCGCCGCCATCCTGTACGCGGCCAGCGGCACCGTGCCTGTACAGCGCGCCCTGACGTTCGCCCTCGCGATCCCGATCCTCGGGGTCGCCCTGTTCGAGGGCGTCGTCCGGGCCGGGCGTTCGTGGTTGGGGCGCGTCGGACCGGTGCTCCTGGCTCGAGTCGGAACCACCGTCCTGGCGCTGCTCGTCCTCATTCCGGTTGCCTGGTCGGTCGCCCGAGCCCACGAGGTCTGGACGTCGAGGCCACCCTCGACCTCGAACGAGCGGCTCGTCCAGTTCCAGGCCTTGGCTCGCTACATCGACTCGGCCGGCCGGCCGGCGATCGTTGTAGTAGATCGGGCGGAACGGGACCTAGGCACCGCAGGAGCAGACTTCGGATCGGTCCCGATGCTGCGGCGCCTTCGCGCGGAGCTGGAGCCCGGCCTCATCGAGAACGTGACGCCCTACCTCGGCGATCCAGTTGCCCTCCTAGAGGGGAGGCCCACGCTCCGCCCCGACGTGCCCGGGTTCGACGAGACGTCGCTCGAGCTGTGGGAGCAGGTCAGCCCACTGCTCTCGCGCGATCCGCTCGTGATCGTGCTTCGCCCCTTCCACCAGTCGTTCGACCGGCTCGTTCAGGACCACCCCGGCTGGCAGGTAACGGATTGGCTCGCAGTCGTTCGGGGGCCAACCCAAGGATCGGGCCTCGGCGAGCCTCCACCCCCGGTTGCCCCCACGTTCGGGTCGCTCATCGCGATAGGGATCGTCCTGCTCGCCGGAGCTGGGGTGGTGGGGATCGGCTGGGCGTGGGGCACGGGTCCCAACGATCCGATCGCGCGAGCCTGCCTAGCCCCGGCGACAGGGGTGTCTGTGCTTGTCATCGCGGGCGTCGCGGCCGAGCATCTCGGCCTCCGGACGGGTGAATGGGGAACCGCTCTTGCGATCTTTGTCGCGACTGCCGGCATCATGGTGGCGGCGGTCCGGCTTCTGATCGACCGCAGGGCCCGAACGAGGGAACCCCGCGATGCAGGGATGAGCACTGAGGCGAGCACGCACTCCTAGCCGGCGACGAAAAGGGCGCAAGCACCAAGTTGGCTACCCGGAGGGCTTCCTCGTCTGCGATGCTGCCGATGGAAGAGCGGAGGTTCTCGTGAGGAACAGCCGACGGGTCGTCCTGGGTCTCCTGGTCGTGGCGGTCGCGCTCGCGGGAGCGGCCATGTTCCTGCTGAACCGCAGCCCCGGCTCCTTCGCGACGTCGACCGACGGCCCCTTGCCGAGCGTGAGCTCTGCGCCCGGAGAAGCCCTGCTGGTCACCGCCGCCGGAGACATCTGCGGCGAGACCCCCAGCACGTGCGACGAGACCGCCGAACTGATCGCGAGCCTCGACCCTGACGCGGCCCTCACGCTGGGCGACAACCAGTACGTCGAGGGGACCCTGGCGCAGTACCTCGGCGGGTACCAGGGAGCCTGGGGCGCCTTCAAGGACATCACCTTCCCCGTCGCCGGGAACCACGAATGGATGACACCGGGGGCCCAGGGCTATCTGGACTACTTCGACACGGACCGCTATTGGTACTCGTTCTCCCTCGGCGACTGGCGCTTCTACGCACTGGACGGGACCTGTGAGGAGAACGGTGGATGCGCGCCGGGCGACGAGCAGTACGAGTGGCTCGAACGCGAGCTGGCTTCGCGCTCGGACCGCTGCATCCTGGCGTACTGGCACCAGCCGCGCTTCTCCTCCGGGACCAAGCACGGGTCCGACGCCCTCCTCGAACCGCTCTGGGATCTCCTCGACTCGGCCGGGGCCGACCTGGTGCTCAGCGGTCACGAGCACCACTACGAACGGTTCTCCTCGCAGGATTCGCAGGGCGCCGCCACGCCCGACGGGATGGTGGAGATCGTCGCGGGCACGGGAGGGAACGGGGACGGCGGCTATCCGTTCGGTGAACCGATCCCCAACTCGCAGGTGCGCCTGAACGGGCTGGGCGTCGTCGAGCTTCGACTCTGGGACGGGGGCTGGCTCGAGCGGTTCCTCCGCCCCTCGGGCGAAGTGGTCGACCGCATCTCCGGAAGCTGCTGAGCCCGGTCCTCGTTTCGCGTCGACGGCCCGACCGCGATAGGCTGCTCCGGCCATGGCGGAGACCCCCAAGCCCGTCGATCGGTCGGACCCGCTCGTCGAGGGCATGCGGATCCCCGATCTCCTCGACCACATCCCGACCACGATCTTCATCCTCACGAACGAGGTCCAGCCCTCCCTCCTCTACATCAATCGCCAGGTCGAACGGCTGACCGGATCGTCGGTCCAGGAGTGGATGACCGACCCCCACCTGTGGTTCCGGAGCATGCATCCGGGTGACCGTGAAAGGGTCGGCGAGCTGTGGAACGCCGCGATCGAGAACGGGTCGACGTTCGACGCCGAGTTCCGGATCGTTAGGCGGGATGGCGGCATCGTGTGGGTGCGCGAGGTCAACGACCCGGTCCTCGACGGCGACGGCGCGATCGTCTGCCGGCAGGGGTTCGCGCTCGACGTCACCGATCGGCTCGCTGCGGAAGAGGCGCTCACCCGGTCGGAAGCCCGCTACCGCGCGCTGGTCGAGCGGCTCCCCGCGGTCGTGTACGTCGATTCCGACGAACTCAAGCCACGAAGCCTGTACGTGAGCCCCAACTCCGAGGAGGTCCTCGGTTACGCCCCGGCCCGATACCTGCAGGACGACGGGCTCTGGCTCCGTGCGATCCACCCCGACTACCGGACGATGGTCGAAGCGGCGTGGATCGATGCCGTCGGCGCAAGGCGCCGTTCCACGCGGAGTACCGCGTCCTACGCCCCGCCGGTGGAAGCGTGTGGATCCGCGACAGCTCGATCCCGATCGTGGACGAAGAGGGCTCCACGCTCTTCTGGCAGGGCGTGATGCTCGACATCACCGCGCAGAAGGAGGCGGAGCAAGAGCTCCGCAGGTCCGAATCACGCTTCCGCGTGTTGGTCGAGCAGGTGCCGGCCGTGGTCTACGAGATGGGTCCCGACGACGAGCGACGGGCGACGTTCGTGAGCCCTCACGTCGAGGCGATCCTGGGGTACAGCCGCGAGGAGTGGCTCGACCAACCCGACATCTGGAGCGAGCTGCTCCATCCGGACGACCGCGAGATCGAGCTCGCGGCGCACGACTCGCACACCCGAACGGGCGAACCGTGGCGCCGGGAGTACCGCCTCATCGCGAACGATGGGCGCGAGGTGTGGGTGCGCGACCAGGCCGTGCTCGTGCGCGAACCGGTGTCGAAGGCGCCGACGTGGCAGGGCGTGATGCTCGACATCACCGCCGAGAAACAAGCGGAGCAGGGACTGCGCGAGGCGAACGACGACCTGGAGTGGCGGGTCCTGGCAAGGACCGCAGAGCTCGAAGAGGCCGCGGAGATGATGAGCCTGGAGATCGGCGAGCGCAGGCGCGTCGAGGCCGAGCTCCGCGAGACCGAATCCCGCTACCGGCTGCTGGTCGAGGATCTCCCCGCCGCCGTCTACTCGTGGGACGCCACGTGGGACGACGGTGACGACGCGCCTCTGGAGGGTCGGGCCACCTACATGAGCCCGCAGATCGAGGCGATCCTGGGGTTCACCCCCGCCGAATGGACGCGTCCGCTGTTCTGGAGAGGAGCGCCTCCATCCCCACGACGTCGAGCGCATCGCCGAGCTGTCCCATCGATGCTTCATCTCGGGCGAGCCCTTCACCGCCGAGTTCCGCTACCTCCACAAGGACGGCAGCGTCGTGTGGGTGCTGGACCGCGCCACCCTTCGCTCGCGCGACGCACAGGGCCGGCCCCTGTCGTTCCAGGGGGTGCTCGTCGACATCACCGCTCGCAAGGAGGCCGAGAGCAAGGCCGAGGAAGCCGAGGTGTGGTACCGCCGTCTCACCGAGAAGCACCCGGGGATCACGTGGATCGTCAGCGGCCGCGACCCGGATCCCACGGTGCGTTGGCGCCACTACTTCGTCAGCCCCCGATCCTTCCAACAGATGGGCTACCCACCCGAAGCCTTCAGCGCGCCGCCCGAGGGATGGTTCGCGTTCCTGCATCCGGACGACAAGGAACGGGTGATCGAGGAGACGTACCACGTGTGGCGGACCGGCGACCCCTGGAGCAGCGACTTCCGCATGATCCACGCCGACGGTCGCGTCATCTGGTTCCACCTGGAAGGCCTGGCCGTGGAGATGGACGAGGACGGCCTGCCGACCAGCTACCAGGGCGTGATCCTGGACATCGACGACCGCAAGCACGAGGAGGAGGAGATCAGGTCCGCGGAGCTGAAGGCCCGCGGACTGCTCGACGGGATGCCGGCGATCCCTTGGACCGAGGTGATCGACAGCGGCTCGGGGCAGTCCCGCTACCTCCACATCGGGCCGCAGTGCGAGGAGATCCTGGGCTACACGGCGGAGGAGCTCATGGCCGAAGCGCGGCACTTCGCCCGGATGCTGCACCCGGACGACCGCGAACGAGCGATGGCCGCCACCGATCGCTCGGATCGCACCGGGGAACCCTGGGACCTGGTCTTCCGGGTGATCCGGCGAGACGGCGAGGTTCGCTGGCTCCACGGCGTGGCGAAGGTGACCTCCGATCCCGACGATCCGATGAAGACCTGGCAGGGCGTGACGATCGACGTCACGGCCCAGATGGCTCCGTCGGACGAAGCACCTGAGCCCGCTCGGGAAGGTATGGATGCAGCGCCTTCGGCATCGTCACCGAGCCGTCCCGATGCTGGTGGTTCTCCAACAGCGCGATGAGGGTGCGGCCCACCGCCGTGGCGGTCCCGTTCAGCGTGTGCAGCGTCTCGATCTTGCCGTCGGCGCGCCGCACCCTCGTCTGGGCCCGGCGAGCGCCGTAGTCCAGGTAGTTCGAGCACGACGTGAGCTCTCGATACTTCCCTTGGCCGGGTAGCCACGCTTCGATGTCGTACTTCTTGGCCGCGGCCCCGCCAAGGTCGCCGGCCGCGATGTTCACGACCCGGTAGGGGATCTCGAGGTTGCTCACGATCTCCTCCTCCACAGACAGCAACACCTCGTGCTCGTCCCAGGAGGATTCCGGCGTCGTGAACGAGAACATCTCGACCTTGTCGAACTGGTGCACGCGGAACATGCCACCCAGGTCCTTGCCGTAGCTCCCCGCTTCCCGCCGGAAGCACGTCGAGTACCCGGCGTAGCGCATCGGCAGGGCGGCTTCGTCGAGGATCTCCTCCATGTGCAGCGCGGCGAGCGACACCTCCGACGTGCCGACCAGGTAGAGCTGGTCGGCGTCCGTGCGGTAGATGTTGACCTCGTCGGTGGGCAGGAACGCCGACCGGAACATGGCCTCCTCCCGCACCAGCACCGGAGGGATCGCGGGCGTGAAGCCGCGGGCCACCAGGATGTCCATCGCGTGGCGCATCAGCGCGAACTGGACGAACACCAGGTCGCCCAGCAGATAGACGAATCGCGACCCGCTCGTGCGCGCTCCACGTTCCACGTCGAGCACGCCCAGCAGCTCTCCCAGCGCGACATGGTCCCGTGGCTCGAAATCGAACGCCGGGGGCTCCAGATGACGCCGGATCTCGACCGCGTCCTCGTCGGTGAACCCGTCGGGCGCGCTCTCGTGTGGCACGTTGGGCGTGGTGGCCAGGAGCTCGTCGAGCGCCGCCTGAGTCTCGGTGAGCTGGGGCTCCAACTCCTTCACCTCGGCCGACACGCGCGAGACCTCGTCGATGAGGCGCTGCTTCTCGTCGGCCTCGGCGCCGCCGATCGCCTTCGACAGGCGGTTCTGCTCGGCGCGGATCTGTTCGACCTGCACGATCAGCTCGCGATGGCGTTCGTCGAGCTCGAGCAGCCGGTCGACGGCCTCGCCCAAGTTGCGCCGCGCCAGGCCCGCCCGGAAACGGTCCGGGTCCTCCCGGATCGCCTTGATGTCCAACATGGTTACGGCACCTTCACCTGCTCGGCTTCCTTCGATCCTTCCTTGGCGGCCGGTTGCGCCCCGGCCTGGCCGGCCTGGGTCGGGGATCCGGAGCCCGAGCCGTCCATGATGCTCTGTCCCTGGAAGGCGCCGCCTTCTTCGATGACGAGCGTCTTGGACGTGATGTTGCCGTCGATGCGGCCGCCGCGGGCCAGGTGCGCCTTGCCCTTGACGACGATGTTGCCCTTGAACCGTCCGGCGACGCTCACGTTCTGCGCGCGGATGTCGGCCTCGACCTGACTCTGCGGCGAGAGCGAGACGTCGCCGTCGGCGTTGATCTGACCCTTGACCTGCCCGTCGATGCGCAGGGAGCCGGCCGACACGACGTTGCCATCCAGGCGTGCACCGGCACCGACGATCGTGACCTCTCCGTTGTCCGCCATGTCCGCTCCCTTCCGTGTGTGCGTGGTCGCCGGGGCCGTGGCCTCGACCGCATCCGCCTCGTCCTCGTCGCGCTTGAAGATCATCGCGCCTCCACCGTGTCGACCGCAGGCGCCATGGCCTGGCGGATCGCTTCGGATTCCTCCACCGACAGGTTGTAGCTGCTGGCCCCCTCGGCGATCGGTTTCGCGTACACCCTGGTCTCCTGCCGTCCGTTGATCGACGTGAGCACCACGCCGGTGCCGCGATCGTCCAGCAACGCACAGGAGAAGGACAATCGTCCTCCCACATCTTCGAACGCGTCGTAGCGAAGCAGGGAGACGCGCTGGACGCTTCCCTCGATCTGCACCTGCTGCTTGCGGTCGGTGCCGTTGAGCGCGCGCGCCGCCTGTTCCAACCGCTTGATCTGGGCCGCGTGCCCTTGCAGCACACCTCGGAGCGCCTCGTCCATGGCGATGGGTCCGGCCGGCTCCTTCTGGCGACGCCGGCCGCCGGTCCCGACGATCGCGAACAGGAGCGCCAGTAGCGACAGCCCGAGTGCGATCGTTGCGATGAGCGAGAGCGTCCTGGTGGAGAAGTCCATGGCTGCCTCGGTGCGTGCGGAGCAGACCGAGCCGCGGTCCGCAGGAAGCCGCAGTATACGATGCGCCCCCTCGGCGGGTGGTCTCAGGACGCTTCCGGCGTCACCGCCGGCGCGAGGATCGTCCGGGAGGATCGTCGCCTCAGTTGACGTCGCGAACGCGCAACGTCGCCGCCGCGACCACGACCAGGACGCCCAGGTAGAGGAGGGCGACGGCGATGCCCCGCGTCGGCGTGCTCGCCAGCGTTCCCCCGCCGGTGTCGATCTCCAGGGGTTCGGCGGTGACCATGGTGACGAGGGCGTCGCCCAGCATGTACCTGCCCCACGTCGGCCGGAAGCCCCGCACCAGGTTCTCCAGCACCGCCAGGTAGACGAACACCGCGCCGAGCGCGGCCGCGGTGTTCCTCCCGATCGCGGCGAGCGTCGCTCCGAGCAGGGAGGCGCCGGCCGCGACGGCAGACACCCTGAGGCAGGTCTCCACGAGATCGGTGAGCCACCCCTCCGGTCTCACGGTCGAGCCGGCCAACGCGGCGGTGATCGCCACGGCGGCCGACAGGAAGGCCACCAACGCCACCGTGAGCACGAAGACGCCGAGCGCCGCGACCACCAGACGCGCGGCGAACCACCGGAGCCGGCGTGGTTCCCACGTGAGGATCGTGGTGATGGTGCCGCTCTGCCACGACGCGCCGACCATGGACGATCCGATGACGAGCCCGAACAGGATCAAGACGAACGACACCGTCTGCACGATCTCGGGAAGGTCGGCCAGCTCCAGTTGGTCGCCACCGCTGGTGTAGTCGCTGGGCGACCCCAGGAACTCACGGCACAGAGCCTCGACCGTGGACCCTTGGGGGATCTGCTCGCCGAACGCGTCGCTCTCGATGCATCGCGCGAGCCGGCGTTCGTACCGCTGCTGCCCGGCGTCGAGCTGTTCCTGCGTCGGCCGCGAGGAGTTCGCACCGGCGATCACCATGGCGACCACGATCCCCAGCATGGCGACGACCGTCATGACCCTGACGAGGCGGCGCGACCAGAACCGCAGGATCTCGGACGACAGCAGCCTGATCACGGCCGGTCTCCGTCCTTCGGCGCCGCGTCCAGGCCTTCGTCCCGCGTCAGCTCCAGGAACACGGTCTCCAGGTCGACCTCGTCGGGGCGGAGCTCGGTGACGAAGAGCTGCCGTTCGGCGAGCGTCCGGGAGATGCGCTCGGCTTCCTCGACCGGAGCCTGCACCTTGAGCGCGTCGCCCTCGATCGTCGCGCCGAGCCCGGCTTCGGCCAGCACCGCCCGGCCCGCGTCCAGGTCGCGGAGCCGCACCACCAACCCGTCGCTGCCGCGCGAGGCGAGCACGTCCTGCACCGGGCCCGTCTTCACGCACTTCCCGCGAGCCAGGATCGCGACCCGGTCGGCCGTCTGCTGGATCTCGGACAGGATGTGGCTGCTCACGAACACCGTTCGTCCCTCCGCGCCCAGGCGGCGCAGCAGCTCCCGGACCTCGACGATCCCGGCGGGATCCAGGCCGTTCGCCGGCTCGTCCAGGATCAGTACGGAGGGGTCCTTCATCAACGCCGACGCGATGCCGAGCCGCTGCTTCATGCCCAGCGAGTAGGTCCTGACCATGTCGTCGGCTCGGTCGGCCAGGCCCACACGTTCGAGAGCGTTCGAGACGGTCGCCGGACCGTAGCCGTCGATGCGCCCCAGGATCTGCAGGTTCCGCCGACCCGTGAACCGGGGGAAGAGCGCGGGCGTCTCCACGATCGCGCCGACCTGACGCAGCGCGCCCCGCAGCCCGGAAGGCACGTGCGAATCGAGCAGGCGCAACCTCCCGTCCGTGGGCGCCACGAGGCCCAGGAGGCAGCGGATCGTCGTGGTCTTGCCGGCCCCGTTGGGTCCCAGGAACCCGAAGACGCCGCCCTCGGGCACCTCGAGGTCCAGACCGTCGACGGCGAGGGTCCGTCCGCCTCGGAGCCGCCGGTACTCCTTGCGCAACCCCTCGATCTCGATGACGGCCGCCATGTCGGCGCACCATACCCCGGGCTTCGCCCCGCCGATACGACCTCCGCGGCAAAGGGCGGCCTGACTTGTTGCGATGGAGTGACGGCTCTCCACATCCGAAGCCCTCGCGCTAGGCTTGAGCCCCTCATGAGCCTGCATCCCCCCTCCGAACGCTCACTCCTGGGCTCCTCGCTCGCCTCGCGCTACGAGCTCCGCGCGCTCTTGGGCCGGGGCGGCATGGGCGAGGTCTACGAGGCCGTCGACCGCCAGCTGAACCGCACCGTGGCGGTGAAGATCCTGCATCCCGAGCTGGCGGCCGACCGACGGTTCCCGGCGCGCTTCCGGCGAGAGGCCCGCACCGTGGCGAGCCTCTCGCACCCCGGCATCGTCGCGGTGCACGACATCGGCGAGGACGAGGAGCAGATGTTCATCGTCATGGAGCTGGTGGCGGGGCGAACGCTGGGCGACCTGATCCGCGCGGATGCGCCGGTGGACCCGGGACGGGTCGCGCGGATCGGCATGGGCGCCGCACAGGCGCTCGCCCACGCGCACTCACGCGGTGTGGTCCACCGCGACGTCGCACCGGGCAACCTCATGGTCACCGCGAACGACGAGGTGAAGGTGCTCGACTTCGGGATCGCACGTGCCGCACGCGGTTCGTCCCGGCCGGGCTCGGGCACCACACGGGGCACCATCGCCTACGTCGCTCCCGAACAGCTCCGGGGTCAGAGTCCGGACCACCGAGCCGACATCTACGGGCTCGGCGCCGTCATGTACGAGCTCGTCACGGGCGAGGCGCCGTTCCACGGCGGCTCGGCGGACGAGATCGCCGAACTCGTCCGGTGGCAGTGTCCGGTGCCGCCCGACGAGGTGATCCCCGGAATCCCCCGTCGGCTCTCCGAAGCGATCGAGGGGTGTCTCGCCAAGGATCCCGACCGGCGGGTCGCGAACGCCGGTGAGCTGACGGAGCAGTTGTGGCGGGCCGCCCTGGCTGCTCCCGAACCGCAGGCCTCACGCGGCCGGGGGGTAGCGGCGATGCCCCCGGATGGTCGCACCGCGCCCGTCCCCGTCCTTCGAACACGCCCGCTCCCCGTGACCGGGGTCGACACCGCCGAGGTCGAGACCGCCGGGGGCGATACCCGAGCGCTTCCCACCCCGGTGGACGAGCCGCCGAAGCGGCGCCGGATCGGTCGAGCGCTCGCGGGCGTCGCGATGGCGATCGTCACGCTGGCCGCCGCGCTCCTGGCCGCGCCCTCGATCGCGTCGATGGGAGCCTCGGTCACACCCCGAGTGGAAGGGCCGGAGCCGCTTGGCGTGCCCCAGGACGTCGAGGCGGCGGCGTCCTGCGACGGCTTCATGTCGACCGGCGTCGACCTGTCCTGGACCCCGGGCGGCCAGGCCGGCGGCTACGAGATCTGGCGTCGTGGGGGGACCGCCCGGGATCCGAAGCTGGTCGCCTCGATCGAGGATCCTTCGGCGACCACGTACCGGGACGTCGACCTGGCGGTGGACACCACGTACTCCTACCGGGTGCGGGCGGTCGACGAGCCTCGCGTGAGCCGTGCCTCCCGCGAGACGATCGTCGCGACGCCCCTGCTCTGCCTCAGCTGAGTCGCGACCTCCCTCGCCCGCGTCGGCTGACCCGCGACCTCCCTCGCCCGCGTCGGCGCCCCGCCGTATCGTGGGGCGATGGCGCGACGGCTTCGATCGCTCGCCGACCGCGAGGCGCTCCTCGCTGTAGGCCTGGCGGGTCTGGGCTTCGTCTCGCTGGCCGCGACCCTGCCCGCCGCCGGGGTGCTCGGTGTCCGGGCGATCCGCATGGATCGGGGCGGCGACGGCTCGGGCCCCGCGATCGGCATGCTGGTGCTGCCCATCGCCTGGCTCAGCATCATGTGGACGCTCCCGATCGCCCGAGCGGTCACCACGACGGCCGTGGGCGCCGACGACCTCTGGCGGCTCGTGGGGTTCGTGGCCGGATGGCTCGCCCTCGCCGCCGCGATCCTGGTGCTGGCGACCTTCCTGGTGCGCTGCCACCCGGAGCGGTGGACCGCCAGGAGAGCGGCGCGGGCCGGCATCGTCGCCGCGGTCAGCGCGGGGTTGCTCCAGCTGCAGACCACCGTGGGCGAGGTCCAGTACGTGGGTGGACCATGTGGGCCCACCAACGCCGACTGCCTCGGCGCGATCCCGTGGGCCGCAGGGGGGCTCGCGCTGGCCATCGGCTGCCTGTGGTTCGCCGTCTCGTCGGCCGTGTCTCGATTCCGGCGATAGAGGACCCGGATGGCGGCCCACAAGGGCTTCCCCTTCGAGCGGCGGTTGGGTCAAGCTGGTGGGCATGGACAGACAGGCGTGGCTCGCCGAGCGCCGCGCGGCCGTGGAAAAGGACTACACGATCGAGGCGCCGACCTACGACGACGGCTATGACCCGGCTACCCCCGTCCACCGCCGATCCGTGTCGCGTCTGATCGACAGCTGTCCGCCGGGCGGGACGGTGTTGGATGCCGCCTGCGGCACGGGGACCTATGTCGGCATGGTGCTCGAGGCCGGCCTGCGAGCCGTCGGCGCGGACCAGTCGGCCGGCATGCTCGATCAGGCGAGATCGAAGTACCCGGAGGCTCGGTTCGAGCGGATCGGTCTGCAGGAGCTCGCGTTCGAGGCGTGACTTCGACGCGGCGATGTGCGTCGATGCGATGGAGCACGTGCCTCCCGAAGACTGGCCGGCCGTGCTCGGGAATCTCGTTCGAGCCGTGCGACCCGCTGGGCACGTGTACCTCACGCTTGAGCAGATCGACCCACGAGACGTCGATCAGGCCTTCGCGGAGCTCACGGCGGCCGATGCGCCTGCGGTGCGCGGTGAGGTCGTCGCAGGGGACACCGGCGGATATCACTTCTACCCGGATCGAGACCGGGTTGGTGGGTGGCTCGCGGACGCAGGGCTCGAGATCGTCGAAGACACAGACGAATGGCTCGACGGGTACGGCTACCGCCATCTCCTGGTCCGAACGCCCGCCTGACGCGGAGACGGCTGCCGGCCTGGACAAGCGATCCCCCTGCGCGCCGTCGCGACCGTCCTGGCATCCTGTCCGGATGGACCCGTCAGAGACCTCCCGCGTGCCACTGATCTCCCGCCGTGACCAGCTCGATCCCCATGCTCTGGCCGTGTTCGATCGCATCGTCGAGAGCCGCGGTTCGATCGTGCGCCCGTTCGAGGTGCTGCTGCACTCGCCGGTGCTCGCCGACCAGGTCGCGGCCCTCGGTCACGTCGTCAGGTTCGGGATCACGCCTTTCGGACCACGACCGGGAGCTCGCGACGTTGGCGGCCGGCCGAGCACTCGGATGCGTCTTCGTCTGGGAGTCGCACCTCGATGCAGCACGGGCGGCGGGCATCGAGGCCGCGACGATCGTCAGCACTCGAGAGCGGCGGCGACCTCATGGGCTGGGAAGGGACGCTCGTCGCGTTCGTTCGCGAGCTCTGCGGGACCGGCCGCGTCTCCGACGAGACCTTCCACGCAACGCACGAGGAGCTCGGACACGCAGGAGGTCGTCGAGCTGGCGTTGACGGTCGGCTACTACGCGATGCTCGGCTGCGTGATGGGCGCCGTCGAGGCATGCTGAGCCGTTCTCCGGCCGGCCGTCCTAAGGGACCACCGGGTCGAGGGGCTCGCCGCCCGCGAGCACGAGCCTGACGTTGTCCCGCATGCGGCCGAGCGCCTCGGCCTGCGGATTCGAACGTGCGCCCCGCGTTGTGCGGTGAGAGCAGCACGTTCGGCATCGCTCGCAGCGCGTGATCGGCGGGCAGCGGTTCCGGATCGGTCACGTCGAGGCCAGCGCCGGCGAGCCGGCCCTCCCGCAAGGCGTCGGTGAGATCGTCGGTGGCGACGACGGGCCCCCTGGCGACGTTGATGATGTACGCGCCTGGACGCATCGCGTCGAGCGACGCCCGGTTCACGATGTGGCGGGTCGCGTCGCTGAGGGGCAGAGCACAGCACCAGGAAGTCCGCACGCGTGAAGAGGTCGACTCGCCCGACGAACTCGACCGGGACGTCGGGAACACGCCCCGGGTCAGGCGTCCGTGTGTAGGCCACGATCTCCATGCCGAGGCCGTATCCCGAGCGGGCGAGGTGGCTGCCGATCGCGCCGAGCCCCGCGATGCCGAGCGTCTTGCCGCCCAGCTGCACCGACGTCGCGCCCTGCCACGCCTCCTCGCCCCGCATCCAGGCGTGCCGGGCGAAGAACAGCATCATGAAGAGCGCGTGCTCGGCGACCGCGCGCCCTCGCGCATCCTTGACGTTGGTCACCACGACACCGCGCGCGGCGGCCGCCCCCACATCGATGTTGTCGACGCCGGCCCCGGGCTTCGAGATCACGCGCAACCCCGGCGCCAGCGCCATCATCTCGTCGGTGACCGGCGCGTGCGCAGTCAGGATCGCCTCGGCATCGTGCGAGACCCTGCCGCATGTCTTCGAGCGCGAAGCCCGGAGGATCCGCACCTCGTGCTCGCTGCCGGCCCACGCCGCGTCTATGCCGAACTCCGGTGTCACGAGCAATGGGTCGACGACGAGCAGGTCGGCCATGGTCTCCCGGTTTCGAGCCATAGGTCGCCGCCGGCCGGCAACCACGAGGCCGATACACTACGGCACCACCATGGACGACACCGCGGTCATCGTCTTCGCCTCGTTCACGCCCGCTGCCGGGAAGGAGCGGGAGCTCCGCGACCTGTTGGCATTGATGGTGGGGCACACGCGCGATGAGCCTGGGTGCGAGCGATACGACCTGTACCGCGCGCACCGGCGAGGGTGGGGCGACGTTCCATCTGTTCGAGCGCTACCGCGACGAGGATGCGCTGCAGGCTCACCGGGCCACTGACCATTACGTGGACTACCGCCGGAAGGTGGTGGAGCTGCTCGCCGGCGGCATCGACGTGCTCGTGCTCGACGGCATCGACGTCGCTTCCTGAGCGAGCAGCGGGCGATGCCGCTGCAGAACCGTGTCTCACCCCTCGGCGAGCCGATCGCCGATCCGGCTCGCGGGCTGGTATACGGCAACCGGGGGTGCATGCATGACGATCACAGGCGCATCCGTCGCCCGTACGGGGTGCGGCGATGGATCGCGTGCCGGCTCGAGTTCCGCGGATGGCAACGCTCGCCGATGATGCAACCGGGGAAGTTCACGGAGCTGTTCTTCCTCGACGAAGCCACGGCGTTCGCCGCGGGGCATCGTCCGTGCGCGCTCTGTCGCCGAGCCGACTACCTGCGTTTCGTCGAGACATGGCAGGGCTTGCATCCAGGGGAGACGAGGGCCGATCCGATCGACGCGCGTCTGCATGCCGAGCGGTTCGATGTAGCGACGCACACGCAGCGTCACCACGACGCGCCGTTCGACTCGCTGCCCGACGGTGCGTTCGTGCTGCGTGGAGACCGCGCACCGTTCCTCGTGCTGGGCGACCGGCTGCTGCGGTGGACGCCGGCGGGCTACGACTCTGCGGAGCCGCGACCGCCGAAGGGACGCGCGAGGGTGATCACGCCGCCGTCGCTCGTCGCGGTGCTCAACGCCGAACGCGCTCCCGCGGTGCCGTTCCTGCATCCATCGGCGTTCCCCGCCGTCTCCAGACGTG
>CAVWWK010000013.1:0-400239 GCA_963758715.1 uncultured Actinomycetes bacterium | reverse complement strand
TCAATATCGCTCGAGAGGTAGCCGAGCGCCGCGTCGCCCGGCAGCTCGTCGGATCGCAGGAACTCGGTCGCCTCATGTCCGCCGGCTCGCAGACACGCCGGCGCACGAGGTCGTGGAACGACATCCCCGCTCGCGCGCTCGGCGATCAGCGCGAGCACGACGTAGCCGCCGTTGCAGTAGGCGAACCGTTTTCCTCCCGCCGGGAAGGCCGTGGGATGGCCGTCGAGCACGGTCACGAACTGTTCGGTCGTCCGGCCAGTCGTGCACGGAGACAGGCATCAAGTAGTCGGAGATGTCGTCGATCGCCTCCTCGTCGAGGTAGTCGCCGATGCCCGACCGATGGGACAGCAGGTGTTCGATCGTGACGTCGTCGGCGATCAACGGGAGGTCGTCACCGAGCACGGATCGCGCGGTCGTGGCGAGCTCGAGCGTGCCGTCCTCGATCAGGCTCATCACCGCGAGCGCCGTGGAGCCCTTCAACCTCTCGGCGATCGCGAACCCCGTGCCGGCAGTGTTCGCGATGTCATGCGCGCGATCGGCGAGTCCGAACGCGCTCGAGAGCGCCGTCGCTCCAGAGGGATCCACGCGCACTACGCCCGAGAAGCCAGTCTTCTGGGCGAGTGGATCGACGGCGTCCTCGAGCGATCCCATCGAGCCGAAACTATCAGCCGCCGCCCCATCGTCCGGGGAGGAGCCGTACACCCATGTCGGGGGTTGACAGGCTAACGCTGTTAGCTTAGCCTCAGGCTAACGACGTTAGCCGCACGGAAGACGAGGAGGCTCGAGATGGGATTCCGGAACGAGATCCAGAGCGAGATCACGATCGATGCAACGGCCGACGAGGTATGGGCGGCCCTAACGGACTTCGACTCCTACGGCGACTGGAACCCGGGGTTCGTCTCCGCCAGGGGGCGCGCGGAGGTCGGCACTCGGCTCGACAACGTGCTCGGATGAAGGGGGAACGCACGATCCGGATGCGCCCCACCGTGCTGGTGGCCGAACCCGGCCGCGAGCTCCGCTGGCTCGGACGGCTGTTCGTGCCCGGCCTGTTCGACGGGGAACACCGGTTCGAGATCCGCGAGGCGCGATCCGGCTCGGTTCGGTTCGTGCAGGCGGAGCGGTTCCGGGGGGTGCTCGTGCCGTTCATGCGTTCCATGATCGAGGTCGACACCCTGTCGATGTTCGAGCGGGTGAACCAGGCACTCGCCGACCGGGTCGCCGCCCAGCGGAGCCGAGCGTGACGGTCACCATCTCGGACACCTCCGTCGGTGGTTCGGCGCGGCGGCGTAACTGGTCGAGGCGGCGGTCGGCATCGTCGATGCCCATGGTCCAGACGCGCTTACGATGCGCTCGCTCGCCGCGGCGTTGAGGATCCAGGCACCGTCGCTGTACAAGCACGTCGCTGACAAGGACGAGCTGACCGCGCTGCTGATCGCCGAGGCGTTCCGTGACATGGGGACGGCCATGCACGAGGCGATGGACGCGCTCCCCCCGAGGACCTCGCGTCCCGCTCGGTGGCGTGCCCTCGCCGCCGTGTATCGATCGTGGGCGCTCGCCCATCCACACCTGTATCGGCTTGCCACCGGTGGCGCCTTGCGGCGGATCTTGATGCCCCCGGGCCTGGAGGCATGGACGGCGGAGCCGCTCGTCGACGTGGCCGGCACCGAGGGTCGCGCGAGAGCCGCGTGGGCGTTCGCGCACGGCATGACGATCCTGGAGCTCGACGGCCGCTTCCCTCCGGGCGCCGATCTGGACGCGGCCTGGAAGACGGGCATCACCGCCCTCGCCCGCGAGCGGTGATCGTCGAGATCGGAGAAGTCAGCGTGTCCGGAGCGCGGCTTCGATGTCGTCGAGGTGCTCGCCGCGGTGCGACGCGCGCAGGGCGTAGAGCGGGCTGTTCGGGTCTCGGGGCCAGAGGCGATCGACCGGCAGGGTCGCACTCGACCATCGGTCTCCTCTGCGATGCGCAGCGCCAGCAGGGCTGCCTCGCGCGGGGGAATCGCGTGGATCAGCGGGCGAGAAGCGTCGTTGATCCAGTCCACGTCCTCGGGCTCGGTGTCGGTCGGCGAGAACGCTAGGCCGGCCTCGAGCTTGCCGGAGAGCGCCAGCATCCGTGAGTCCCAGAACGCGATGTGGCCGAGCACGCCCGCGACCGTCCAGTACTCGTTCACTGGATGCGGAGTTGGTCCTCGCTCAGGCGCTCGACCAGTCCGCGGAGGCGCTCGCGCTCTCGGGTGTTCTCAGCGATGTAAGGGCGATCCTCCGACATGACCCTGACGATACCTCCACAGCCGCTCGCCAGGGGCTCGTCAGCGTCTGCTCGGCGACCAGACCTAGCTCGAGAGCAATGCGAAGCCTAGCGTGAGCGTTCCCGCTGCGAGTGATGCCGCGCCGGCGTACACCAGGGCGATCAGGCGGTTCGGGCGGGTCCGCTCCTTCCCCGCCGACGACAGGAAGAACCCGGCTGACATCAGGACCGCGGCGATGGCGACGCCCGAGCGGGCAACGGTTGCGGTGATCCCCTCCGCATCGATCGCGTCGACGTAGAGCTGACAGACGAGCGCAAGGATGACGAGGACCCCGGCGTGCGCGTGGCCCGCGCGAGCGAATGCGAGCTGGAACGGCGTCGCGGGCACGCTCCCTCGCACGATCCGCAGCAGGTACGTGCCACCGAACTCGATCGTCACGATCGCGATCAGCAGGATGCCGGCAGTTGTCCGCGCCGCGTCGGACAGGATGAAGGTCGATCCCATGAGATCCTCCTCATTCTTGGATAGTGAAGGTATCCACTATGGGATAGTGCTGCTATCCTGTCTGGACGTCAACCCTTCGAATCGGGAGCACGCTGTGCAGCTTGCTGAGCTGAGTCACGAGGTGGGGCTTCCGATCCCCACGATCAAGTTCTATCTGCGCGAGCGGCTAATGGAGCCGGGGGTGTCGGACGGGAGCGGGCGCTCCGAGTATGGAGCGAGCCACGTCCGCCGTCTCCGTCTGATCCGCGCACTGGCGCAGGTGGGCGACCTCCCGCTCGAATCGATCGCGGAGATCCTGCGAGCCATCGACGACAACGCGCTATCGGTGCACAGGACGATCGGGGTGGCGCACTACGCGTTGGCGCGACGAGGGGCCACGAACGCCGGCTCACCCGAGCTCGACCAGGTGAAGACCCGGGTAGACCGCTTCATCGACGACCGGTGGACGGTCGACGCCGCCGCCCCCGACCGGGACGAACTCGCCTCGGCGCTGCTGACGCTCCAGCGCCTCGGTTGGCAGGTCGACACCCGAGTGTTCGATCGGTACGCGAAGGCCGCCGACCGCATCGCATCCTGGGAGCTCAGCCGCGTTCCGGACGGCGTCGAGCGCGAGCGTGCGGTCGAGAACGCGGTGGTCGGCACGGTGGTGTTCGAAGCGGTGTTCGCGGCGTTGCGAAGGCTCGCCGAGGAGCACCACTCCGCGATCCGCTTCGGTGGATGACGTGATCTCACGTTCCGCCTGACGCTGGGAGTCGGTAGCGGAGATGAACCATCCCGTTGCCGAATCGGCGCTCGCCGAGCAGTTCGAGGTCCGCGCTGACCCCGTCGGGGAAGCACCGGATTCCGCCTCCCACGACGGCCGGCGAGACGAGCAGGCGCCATTCGTCGACCAAACCGGCTCCCATCGCGTGGGCGGCGAGCCCGGGACCCCCTATGGCAAGATCGAGGTCCGCCGACGCCTTCATCTCCCCGACCGCCTGGGGGTCGAACGCTCGCTCGATCCGCGTCCTGTCGTTGGACGTGGTCTCCAGCGTCGTGGAGTACACGACCTTGTCGGTGGCCCGCCAGATCTGAGCGAAATCACGGATGAACGGCGGCTGATCCGCCAGGTCCATGGTCTCCCAGGCGACCATCACTTCGTACATCCGGCGTCCGAGGAGATAGGTGCCGACCGGCCTCTCGAGGTCGTTGACGAAAGTGTGCACCTCCTCGTCCGGCTCGGCCCAGTCGAAGTTGCCGTCCTCGTCCGCGATGTAGCCGTCGAGCGATGTGATCGCCGAGTAGATCAGCTTGGCCATGGTGGGGTATCCCTCCGTTCAGGTCGATCCAAGGTCGATGCTAGGCGTCAAGCGTCAGACCAGGCGTCGACGGATCCACCAGACGGTCGCTAACGCCAGTGCGAGCGCGAGCGCGAGGAAGATCGCGTCTCGATCGCCTGGAAGCTCCAGAACCGCTCGCCGGGTGGAACAGCTCCAGGTTGTAGGCGCCGCGTCCGACGTCGGAGAAGCAGGCGGGGTCGGGCGGCGGGCAGATGCGTTGTCCGCCCGCGGCCCGTTCGCCGTTGGCTCGGATCACGACCCCGACGCCGGGCCCGCCGCCACCGTAGAGCCAGTCGCCGAGCAGGCGGTTCGGGACGCGTTCGCTGAGACCGGTACGTTCGTTCGAGCCGTCCATGAACCTGGGCGGAGGTACACAGCGACCGCGAACCGCGCCGGACGAACCCGACACCGGAGATGGCCATCGCCCGCACGGTTCGGCCCGTGACCGCCCCGAGGAAGGCGGCGAGCGCCATGGCGAAGACCGCGTATCCGACCGGCGCCAACCCTTGTTGATCGTAGATCAACCATTGGAAGCGGTCTCCGGTCGCCGCGTTCAGGGGGCCGTACCACCACGTCACGGCGATTACGGCGAAGATGCCCATCGTCACCAGCCGCACCGCGCCGACGAACCCCGAGCTGGGTCCACGCCCAGCGTCGCCGGATATGCCTTGGGTCCAGACGAGCGAGACCGTGTCGTGCTCGACCTCGCGGGCGATCGCGGTGCACCCCAGAACATGCCGAGCGACAATCGGCACGAACGTGAACAAGGCAAGGCCCAGGAGCCGCATCAGGAAGAAGCGCGACGCGAAAGCCTGCGCCTCGTCCTGGCAGCCACCGGCCACCGGCACCCATGCGCGCCGTCGAGTTCGCCGATGCACGCCTCCAGCCCGCCGCCGTGGAACGTACTCGCACATCGACCGGCCCGTGAGGAACAGCAACGCCGCGGCAACGAGAGGACGAGCACCGGTCACGATCACCGCTCCACGTCGACGGCGCCACGCGAGCCAGATCATGCCGGCCCCTCCGGTCCGGGGACGATCCCGCCCCGGTTCGCTCAGGTAGGCGAGCACGAGATCCTCGAGAGTGATGCGATGGGCGTTCCATCGCGGGATCGTTCACCCGTCCTCTCGGTCCGGACGATCAGCGTCTGCTGACGTTCGGTCTCTGCGTGGCAGATGATCGCAGACCCCGTGGACCGGCTCGGGAGCGCCGGCCGGTCCGACGAGCATGGCGTGGGTCGCGAGCAGACCGTCGACGTCGCCGAGCACTTGGACCCGGGAGTCGGACAGGATCACCAGGTAGTCGCACCGATGCTCGAGGTCGGCGATCAAATGTGAGGAGAGCAGCACGGTGAGCTGTCGCTCGCGACCTCGCCCATGAGCTCCGACAGGAACGTCCGCCTCGCGAGGGGATCGAGGCTCGCGACCGGCTCGTCGAGGACGAGGAGATCCGGGCGCTTCGCGAGTGCGATCGTGAGCGCGACCTGCGCCCGCTGGCCACCGGAAAGCTCGCCCGGCGCGCGGTCGAGCGGGATCGAGAGCTTGCCGTGCCGTCCCGTGGCCGATCGCCTGATCCCATGTCGCCGTTCAGCGCCTTCCCAGCTCGAGGTGTTCAGCGACCGTAGGTCCGCGATACAGCGGCGTCTCCTGCGCCACGAAGCCGATGCGGGCGAGCGACGCGGCGTCGTCACGAGGGGCGCGGCCGAACACCGAGACCGATCCGCGGGTCGGTCGTCGTAGGCCCACCGCGAGGCGCATCAGGGTGGTCTTGCCGGCCCCGTTCGGTCCTACGACTGCAGCCACACGCCCGACGGGCACCGCGAGCGTGCAGTCGCGAAGCGCCCAGGTCCGTCCGTATCGCTTCGCGAGGCCGGTGGTCTCCAGCGCCGCCGTCACGCTGCTCCCTCGGTCTCGAACGTATGAAGGGTGGTGCTGAACAGGGCCTCGATGTCCTCTGGTCCCAGGCCGGCGGTGCCGGCCTTCCGGAGCCAGGCTTGCAGCTCACGACGGAGCGCGGCGTGGCTCGCGAGCGAGGGACCCGCGAGCGAACCGACCACGAACGTCCCCTGCCCGGGGCGTCCCTCGACGAGGCCCTCGTGCTCGAGCTGCCGGTAGGCCTTGAGCACCGTGTTCGGGTTGATCGACACCGACTCCGCCACCTCGCGAACCGTTGGTAGTCGGTCGCCCGGCTCCAAGAGGCCGGTCCGGAGCGCCTGTCGGACCTGGTCCACGAGCTGCAGGTAGGGAACGACGTTGGAACGACCGTCGAGCCTGAAGCCGATCACGGGTACCTCCCGCCATGTCTATTGTCCTAGCATCATAGGACAAAAGGCCCCGCGAGCGGCGCCCCGCCACTGCGGGCGCCTTGAACCATGAGGGCAGCCCCTACTGGGTATGTGTCACACGACCGGCCTGTGCCTCGTCCGTAGGAGCAGGGAATCCAAGATGTGAAGGAGGACGTCATGAAGGTGTTCGTTGCGGGCGCGTCCGGGGCGATCGGCATCCGCCTGGTCCTGGCGCTCGTCAGGAACGGTCACCAGGTCGTCGGCACGACCCGCACGCCTGCGAAAACCGAGTGGCTCCGACAGCTCGGCGCCTATCCAGCCGTCGTCGACGCGCTCGATCCGGTCGCGGTCAAAGACGCGGTTGCGGCGGCGGCGCCCGACGCCATCGTGCACCAGCTCACTGCGATCCCCGGTGCGATTAACCCTCGCACACTCGACCAGCAGTTCGCGCAAACGAACAGGCTGCGGACCGAGGGAACGGATCATCTGCTTGAGGCTGCGCGCGCCGTGGGCGTGCGCAGTTTCATCGCCCAGAGCTTCGCGATGTGGGTCTACGCGCGCACCGGTGGTCCGGTCAAGGCCGAGGACGATCCGATCGACACCGACCCGCCGCTGAGCGTGCGTGAGACGCTCGCGGGCATCCTGCACGTCGAGCGCGCCCTTGCGAACGCGACCGACCCTCAGGGCATCGCGCTGCGCTATGGGGGGTTCTATGGACCCGGCACATCCCTCAGGAAGGGAGGTTCGGCGATCGAGATGGTGCAGAAGCGGCGCTTCCCGATCGTCGGACGAGGGGATGGCGTCTGGTCCTTCATCCACATCGACGACGCGGCCGATGCCACGGTCGCCGCGATCGAGCGCGGAGCTCCGGGCATCTACAACGTGACCGATGACGAGCCCGCGCCTGTGGCGACGTGGCTGCCCGAGCTCGCCCGGGCCATCGGCGCGCCTTCGCCTCGTCGAGTTCCCGTGTGGCTCGCGCGGTTACTGGTCGGCCCGACCGGCGTCGCGATGATGACCGAGGTGCGCGGCGCATCGAACGCGAAGGCGAAGGCGTGAGCTCGGGTGGCAGCCGCGCTTCGCGTCGTGGCGGGAGGGGTTCCGCTCCGGACTCGCGTGATTCTTCTCCCTCGAGGCCGCCGACATCATCGGGGGCGATCTTCGCCGACCAGCCCGTCGATGGACTCGCGGATGATGTCGGCATGGCCGACGTGCCGCGCGTACTCCTCGAGCGTGTCGCACAGCACCCGCCGAAGGTTCGGTGATCGCCCCTCATCGTCCGACATGCTCGTGACAAGCTGGTCCAGGCCGCCGGCCGCGATCGCTTCGTCGAGCGCCACCCGGGAGCGGGCCACGGCTTCGCGCCAGAGCGTGTAGAGCTGATCCGGGGAGTCGTCGGCGGCCGAGTGCCAGTCCCAGTCGGGCTCGGCGTCCCAGTCCACCTCGTTCCACGGCGCGACCATGTGCTGCCCACCGATCCTCACCGTGAACGTGTAGTCCTCGACGAAGGCCACGTGCTTCAGAAGCGCGCCCAGGGTGATCGTCGAGGCGGCGGTCGTGGCCCGCAGCCCGGCGGTGTCGAGGCCCCCGCACTTCCACGCGAGGGTCGCTCGCTGACGCTCGAGGGCCCCGACGATCGCGGCGGCCTCGTCGCCCGCGAGGGGCGGCTCTGGCCAGGGTTCGGCGTTCGGATCGCTCATGTCGGCGAGTCTACCGACGCCCATCCATAGAGTTGTCGGTGCAACCGACGAGAGGAGGCCCTGCGATGACGACGACTACCGAGACCGGCACCGTGGCGGTGAACGGCCTCGAGATGTACTACGAGATCCACGGCGAGGGTCAGCCGCTCGTGCTCTTGCACGGCGCGTTCTTGGCCATCGGCACCTCGTTCGGCGAGCTGATCCCCGGTCTCGCCGAGGGTCGCAAGGTGGTCGCGTTCGAGCTCCAGGGGCATGGCCGCACGGCCGACATCGACCGCCCGCTGAGCTACGACGCGATGGCCGACGACGTGGCCGCCGCCATCCAACACCTCGGCCTCGGCCCGGCAGACGTCTTCGGCTACAGCATGGGCGCGTTCGTCGGGCTGCTGGTCGCCATCCGCCGACCGGAGCTGGTGCGCAAGCTCGTGTTCATGTCGGCGACCTACACGCTGAGCGGCGTCCACCCCGGCCTGATGGACGGGTTCGGTGAGATGACGCCGGAGATGATGCACGGCTCGCGGTTCCACGAGGAGTACATGCGCATCGCGCCACGTCCGGAAGACTTCGACACGCTGTTCGCCAAGAAGACTGCCATGGACCGTGGGTTCAAGGATCTGCGGGACGAGGACATCAAAGGGATCCGATCGCCGACCCTGGTGATCATCGGGGATTCCGACCTGGTCCGCCCCGAGCACGCGGTGGAGATGTTCAGGCTGCTCGGCGGCGGCGTGTTCGGCGACATGCCGCCCGGTCTCCCGGCGTCGCAACTGGCGGTGGTGCCCGGCGCGTCGCACGTGTCGATCTCCTCGCGCGCCGAACTCGTGGTCCCGATCGTCACGTCCTTCCTCGACGCACCGATGCCGACGGACAACTGATCCTCTCGCGTGAAAGCCCCACCTCCCGTTCGAGATGGGGTTCTCGTCATGCGGCCTAGAGGGAGATCAGCGCGAGGATGAAGAGCGCGAATGCCGCCCAGGTCGTGGCGAATTGGATCCAGTTGATCGCGAAGTAGCGGCGCCGTCCCGCCTCCCAGTCCGCCGGCATCGCCTCGGGGTCCCAGGCCAACATCACCTTGTAGTGCGGCGTCTTCCATACGTTCGAGACGACCAACACGCCGAGGATCACGATGCCGAGGCCGATCGCCGTGAGCACGAACGAAGTGGAGCTGGGATCGTCCCAAAGGAACACGAGCGCGACGATCGGACCGATGAACATCCCGAGCGACCAGGCGTAGTTGAACAACTTCCCGGCGCCGTTATCCGCGAAACGAAGGAACGCTTCCATGAAGTTCCGGAAGCCCCGGCCGTCCATCGCTGTGAGCATCGGACGCATGATCGTGCTCAGCATCCCTAAGAGGCCGGACGCGAGCCCCGAGAAGAACACGGACGCCGCAAGCGCCCACTCTTCAGCCGTCATACCGATTCCCCTCCTTCTTTCCGTGCGCAGACGCGATCACAACGCGTCCACGCCCGCGCAACTCTTCTTGAGCCTCGCACGGTCGAGTACCACCTGCGCAGCGTCTACGCGAAGCTGGGCATCGCATCCCGGACGGAGCTGATCCGGCTCGTCCTCGAGCGGGGTACGTCCGGCGTCGCGGGCTGAAACACCGTCGCGCCGCGGCATCGGGCCGACGAGGAAGGAATCCGTGGCCTTCGGAGATCCTCCTTAGCCTTCCGGATACGGGGCGTCGATGAGGTCGAGTTGGTCGGGAGAGTGCCCGCACTCGGTGAAGTAGCGGGCCAGCTCGCTGCGGTGCTGGGTCCCATGATTGACCACGTGGGCCAGGATGTACCACTGCGGCCGCAGGTCGGGGCCGCCATCCAGACGGAGGCCGATCGGTATCGACTCGTTCACGGATGCCTCGTCCAGCGACGCGCCGTAACTCTCGAGGCGCGCATCCTCCTCTGCGAAGAACGCGCGGATCCTCGCCAGATCGTCGAGCGGGAACTCGTCCCAGACGGTTCGTTCCTCGGGTTCGCGGCTCACCAGGTACTCCCGCCAGCTCCAGTCGGCGTCGAGGAGGTGCCGCAGCGTCTGGAAGGCGCTCTCATGGTCGAAGCCTCCCGGTCGGCGGAGCTCCTCGTCGGACAGCTCGGCGGCCGTCGTGAGGATGCGGTCATTCGCCCACGCGTGGTACCGGACGAGGTCGAGCAGCGGCTGGTGGTCCATGCGACCGACATCGTAGGCGGCCGCGCCGAAGGTGTCGGCTCGATCAGATCGTGACGGCGATCTTGCCTCGCGTCTCGCCGGCCTCCAGGTGTCGCATCGCGTCAGACGCTGGCCCACGAACGGCGACAGCGCGACGGCCTCGACGGGCTCGAGGGGCGCCTGCGCTCCGACTGACGGCGGCCCGACGAGAGAGGCCTCATCGCTGGATGCGGAGGAGCCCGGCCAGGACCTCGGGCCAGTGCCCGTCGATGATGTCCACGTGCCCACCGGTCGGGTCGTTGACCAGCTGCGAGCCGGGGATCCGATCGGCGTACCAACGGCCATAGGCGGGCGGGCAGTTGTCGTCGTGCTCCCCGAACCACAACAGGCTCGGAGCGACGACGTCGCCGAGGTCGACGTCCCACCTGCCGCCCCAGGCGAGGTTGTCCATAACCCCACCGTCGAAGTTCGCCATCACGACCCGCATGTTCTCGACCCAGAGCGAGTGGTAGCCCTCGTCGTGGATCACCGAGCCCGTCTCCCCGGCCGAGATCTTCTCGACCGCGACCTCGGGCGTGTCGTCGCCGAACTCCTCTTCGTACTGCCCCTGGAAGATCTCCCACGCGCCTGCGAGGTTCCCCGCGTCCAGCAGGGCGAGGCACTCCCGGTCCTCGGGAAGGAACGACGGCTCCCGAAGCTCGCGCCACGGTCCCACGCCGGCCACCACGCCGAGTGCACGGACCTTGCTCGGGTCTGCGACGGCGGTGGCCACCGCATATGGTCCGCCACCCGAGCTCCCGACGACCGCGTATCCATCGAGGCCGAGATGAGCCGCGAGACCGGCGGTATCCCTTCCCGTCGCCAGCAGGCTCGCCGTCCGGTGCGTCGTTGAGCCCCCGTACCCGGCTCGGCTCAGCGACACGAAACGCACGCCCGCGTCGACGGCCGCCTCGTGAGCCCACCGTCCCATCACGCGGCTCACCGGAGTGCCCGGATGGAAGACCACCGCGCTCCCGTCGGGGTCGCCGCCCTCCCAGTACTCGATGGCCCGTCCGTCGGGAAGGACGTGGCTCCCATCATGACCGGGCGATGCCATCGAGCCGATGCTACGTCGGAACGATCAGGTCGATCGATCCCTGGCTCGCTCGAGGCCGTCCAGCATCAGGTCGAGCGCGAACTCGAACTCGAACTGATCGTCGCAGCCAGAGCCGACGACCGAGGCATCGTCGTGCATCGCGATCGTGACCATGTCGGCGATGTTCGGGTAGCGATCCGCCATCGCCGCCCACATCTCGACCTCGGCCGCCGGGTCGACGTCGGGGGTATCGTCGAACAGCTCCTGGCTGAACCCCAGCAGCCGGCTCCCCATGGCGTGCATCGCGTGGTGGGTGAGGTCGATGGAGAAGCCGCCCGACCGGAACAGCCCGATCATCCCGTCCATGTAGCCGATCACCGCCGGCGTCGGTTCGGTCCGCGTCTCGAGGAGGCGTGAGGCCCACGGGTGACGCAGCAGCGCGCCGCGCGCCGACAGGATCCGTCCGCGCATCGCGGTCTTCCAGTCGGCGTCGGCGTGGATCGCGTCGATCTCGCCGACGACGACGTCGACCATGCCGTCGAGGATCTCCTCCTTGTTGGCGACGTGGCGGTACAGCGCCATCGGGACGACGTCGAGCTCTTGCGCGACCTTGCGCATGCTGAGCGACTCCACGCCCCCGCGGTCGGCCAGCGCGACGGCGGCGCGAAGGATCCGCTCCCGGGTCAGCGGCGCGCGGACCTTCGTCCCGGCTTCGATCTCGGTCGTCATCCCCTCACTCTGGCCTTCACACTCGGAGCAGTCTCGCGTACCTTGACGAGTGTACGCCGTACACGCTAAGGTTCTCGCATCAAGTGTACGGCGTACACACCGCTCCGAGTGAGACAAGCCCTGAGCTAGACGAGCCCCGAGCCAGAGGAGGGATCCCATGAAGGCGATCGTGCAGGACCGGTTCGGCTCCGCCGACGTGCTGGAGTTCCGGGACATCGAGGACCCCGTCGTCGGCGAGGACGACGTGCTCGTCCGCGTGCACGCGGCGGGCTGCGGCCCCGACGTGTGGCACCTGATGACGGGCCTGCCGTACTTCGTGCGGCTGATGCCCGGGTTCCGAAAGCTGAAGGATGGGGTGCGTGGCCGAGACGCCGCGGGAACGGTGGAGGCGGTCGGGGCAACGGTCACCGGGTTCCGACCGGGGGACGAGGTGATGGGCATCGTCGAAGGGTCGTTCGCCGAGCTCGCGGTCGGCCGGCCGGACAAGCTCGTCCTGAAGCCGGTCCGGCTGACGTTCGAACAGGCCGCGGCGCTTCCGATCTCCGGGCTCACCGCCCTGCAGGCGATCCGCGACGTGGCTGGGTCCAGCCGGGGCAGCGCGTGCTCGTGATCGGTGCCGGAGGCGGCGTGGGGACGCTCACCGTGCAGATCGCGAAGGCGTTCGGCGCCGAGGTCACCGCCGCGTGCAGTGCGTCGAAGGAGGACCTGGTCCGCTCGATCGGCGCCGACGACGTGATCGACTACACGCGCGAGGACGTCACCGACGGCGCGCGCCGCTGGGACGTGATCGTGGACACGGCCGGCCGCCGCCCATTGTCGGAGCTGCGGCACGCGCTTACGCCGAAGGGAACACTCGCGATCGTCGGTGGGGACGGAGGCAGCACGTGGACCGGAGGCTTCTTCCGGCAGATGCTCCGAGCGCCGTTATGGTCGCTGGCGATCGGCCAACGGCTGCGCCCGGTCATCTCGAAGGAGGACCGGGACGACCTGCAGGCCCTGGCGGAGCTCGTCGAGTCGGGTGCCGTGATGCCGGTCGTCGGCTCGACGTATCCGCTCGTCCAAGCCTCCGACGCGATCCGTGAGCTCGAACGAGGTCACGCGAGGGGCAAGATCGTCGTCACTGTGTAGAGCCTCCACTTCCCCGATCGGCGCCACGTTGGCACCTCAGCTGGGTTGACTTGGCATCCTTTCGGTGCCATCATGATGCCATGAATATCGACCCGTACATCGAGAACATCCATGCCCAGCTCGATGCCGCCGCCCAGGCCGGCGGTGAGGAAGCGTGCGAGCTCGCGGGTCGTCTCGCCGCACCCCTGGACGCGGCGATCCGGCTCGCATTGCAGGACGCCTTGGCGGCCGCTGCCGAGGAGATCACGGTCGAGCTGGCCCCCGGATCGGTCGAGCTGCGGATCCGGGGACGCGAGCCCCAGTTCGTGGTGACGACACCGCCGGGCGATCCATCCGGTGAGGAAGCGGCCGACGCCGAAGACGCAACGCTGAGCGACTGGGCCTCGTCGCGACCCGCCACGGAAGGTGACGAGGGCGCCATGTCGCGGATCAACCTCCGCATGCCAGAGCACCTCAAGGCTCGCATCGAACGGGCGGCCGACGGCGAAGGGCTTTCCGTCAACGCGTGGCTGGTGCGAGCGGCCGCCAACCGACTGGAGCGCCGCGAAGGTCGTCGCCAGGAACGACGTGCTCCGCACGGCGCCCAGCGCTACACGGGCTGGGCCCGCTGATCCGAGAGGAGGAACCCCGTGATGCCAACCTTCGTCACCCCCGAGCCGATCTCCGTCTATGTGGAGCTCGGCGTCGGCGACATCCGGATCGAGGCGAGTGATCGCACAGAGACGACCGTCGAGGTGCAGCCGAGCGATCCGGCCAACACGGACGACGTGGCTGCCGCCGAGCAGACGCGCGTGGAGTACGCGAGCGGGCACCTGCTGGTCAAGGCGCCGAGCGGCTGGCGGCAGTGGATGCCGCGCCGAGGCGGCGGATCGATCGACGTCGTGATCGGTCTCCCGGAGGGATCGTCCGTTCGAGCCGAGGCCGGCGTGGCGGCGTTGCACGGTCGCGGTCGGATCGGCGAGTGCCGCTGCAAGCTCGGGGTGGGCGACGTCCAGCTCGACGAGGTTGGCCTCATGAACATCAAGACCGGCGCCGGCCACGTCACCGTGGATCGGGTCGTCGGCAGGGCAGAGATCGTCACGGGTTCCGGTGCCGTGAGGATCGGCAGCATCGATGGCGCCGCCGCCGTGAAGAACTCGAACGGCGCGATTTGGATCGGGGAGGTGACGGGCGAAGCGCGCGTGAGCGCCGCCAACGGCTCGATCACCGTCGATCGGGCGCACGAGGGGGTCGTCGGGAAGACGGCCAACGGCGACGTCCGCGTCGGCGAGGTGGCGCGAGGCGCCACGGTCGCGCAGAGCGCGTTCGGCGAGATCGAGGTCGGCGTCCAGGACGGCGTCGCCGTCTGGCTGGACCTGCACACCAAGTTCGGGAACGTGCACAGCGACCTGGACGCCTCCGAGAGCCCGCGGGCGGACGAGGACGCCGTCGAGATCCGCGCGACGACCTCCTACGGTGACATCGTCGTCCGCCGGTCCATCGCGACGAGCGCGGGGAGCGATGTGTCGTGACCGTCACCAACAACGCGCCGGCGCTCGAGGTCGCCGGGCTCCGCAAGTCGTTCGGCAAGACGATCGCCTTGGACGGGATCGACCTTCATGTGGCGACGGGCACGGTGTTCGCCTTGCTCGGGCCGAACGGCGCCGGCAAGACGACGGTGGTTCACATCCTCTCGACCTTGATCGAGGCGGACTTCGGGGACGTGCGTGTCGCCGGACACGACCCCGCGATGGAGCCGGACGCCGTGCGCGACGTGATCGGTGTCACCGGCCAGTTCTCCGCGGTGGACACCCTGCTGACCGGGGAGGAGAACCTGTCGCTCATGGCCCACCTGTGCCACCTGGAACGGACGGAAGGGGAAACGCCGGATCGCGGAACTCCTCGACCGGTTCGACCTGGTCGAGGCGGCTCGGAAGCCGGCCGTCACCTACTCCGGAGGAATGAGGCGCCGACTCGATCTGGCGATGACACTGATCGGCGATCCACGGATCATCTTCCTCGACGAGCCGACCACCGGCCTCGACCCGCGGAGCCGGCGCACCGTGTGGCGGATCGTCCGTGATCTCGTGGAGGACGGCGTCACGATATTCCTCACGACGCACTATCTGGAGGAGGCCGATCGGCTCGCCGACCGCGTCGCGGTCCTCGATCGGGGACGGCTGATCGCTGAGGGCAGCCCAGATGAGCTGAAGCGTCTGATCCCGGGCGGGTTCATCCGGATCGGGTTCGCCGACGTGCACGGTCTCGCCTCGGCCGCGCGTCCTTCCCCGGTGCCGCCCGCGACGACGATGCGCTGACCTTGCAGATCCCGAGCGTCGGACGCGCCGATTCGCTGCGAGACGTCCTCGATCGACTGCGGGACGCCTCGGTCCAGGTCGAGCGGGTCTCCGTCCACGAGCCCGACCTCGACGAGGTCTTCCTCTCTCTGACGGCCGACGCCTACCAGGAAGGGGGCGAGCGGCGATGAGCACACACCCGCACGTGATCCAGGACTCGGCCACGATGCTGCGGCGCAACTTCCGGCGCATGATGCGCTACCCGTCGGTCTCGCTCGTCGTGGTCGGGGTCCCGGTCATCCTCCTGCTGCTCTTCGTCTACGTCTTCGGCGGCACGCTCGGCGACGGACTCAGCGTCGCAGCGAGTGGCCGCGCGGCGTACGTGGACTACGTGACCCCCGCCATCGTCCTGATCGCAATCGCGGGCGCGGCCCAGAGCACCGCGATCTCGGTCGCGATGGACATGCACGAAGGGATCATCACCCGCTTCCGGACGATGGGGATAGCTCGCACGTCGGTGCTGTTCGGACACGTCCTGGGCAGCACGATCCAGACGATGGCCAGCTTGGCGGTCGTGATCGGGTTCGCCCTGCTGGTCGGATTCCGACCGAACGCCACCGCGATCGAATGGGTCGCGGCAGCAAGCGTGCTGCTGATGATCACGCTCGCGATCACCTGGCTATCGGTCGCCCTCGGGCTCGCCCCCAACAGCGTGGAGGCCGCGAGCAACCTCCCGATGCCGCTGATCTTGTTGCCGTTCATCAGCAGCGGGTTCGTCCCCGTCGACTCGATGCCTACCGGGTCCGCTGGTTCGCCGAGTTCCAGCCGTTCACGCCCTTCATCGAGACGGTGCGCGGGCTGCTGATGGGGACCGCGATCGGCGCGAGCCTCCTGCTCAGCGTCGTGTGGTGCGTGCTGATCGCCTTCGTCGGCTTCCGGTGGGGGATGAAGCTCTATGAGCGCGGTCCCCTCACATCTACGCGTCCCGGGTGACGCGGAAGAGGGCAACCGGGCCGGGCAGTCCCTTGAGCTGGGCATCCTCGATCCTTTCGAACCCGAACGATCCGGTGCCGGCTGACTCCGACGACCGCTTCGCTCGCCAGGACCTCGCCTGGGCCCGCCGTGTCCGCGATCCGCGACGCCAGGTTCACCGTCTGCCCGAAGACGTCGAGGTCCCGCTCGATCACGGGGCCGATGTGCACGCCGGCATGCGACGAGAGCGCTCCCTCGCCGCTCATCGTCTCCACGAGGTCGAGCGCCGCATCCACGCCCACACTCGCATCGCTGAGCCGCAACATCGCTCCATCACCGAGGAGCTTCACGAGCCGTCCGCCATTGCGGGTCGCCGTGGCGTCGGCGTGGCGTTGAAGCGACGCTGCGGCAACGACCGCAGACTCGTCGCCGCGCTCGCGCGTGAGCCGCGTGAACCCGGAGAGATCGACGAAGACGATCGCGGGCGGGCTGACCGGCGCGGGGGTCGGCGCCAGCCCACGGGCGGCGAGGAATCGCTCGAACCCCTCGACGATGCCGTTGATGCTGCGGTGCTCGAGGTACCGCGCGCTGAGCCACAAGAACATCTCCGGCGCCAGTCGGCTCGCCTTCGTGAACGCGACCCGCACGTCGTCGGGGAACTCCTCCAGCTCGCCGCGCAGGAGTCGCTCGCGTGCCGGCTCCGCGAGCTGCTCGTCCTGCAGCTCCATCCACCCGAGCATCGCCGCCCGTGTTCCCTGCGCCATCAACCTGGCCGCGCGGATCAGCGAGTCCTCGTCCGGCGTCAGCGCCCACGCGTCGAGGAAGCGTTCGAACAGCGCCTCCTCGTCGACGTGGATCGGCGCGTCGGGGTTGGGCTTGGGGAGCCCGAGCACCTCGTAGACCGCAGGTAGGAGCGCCGCTCTCGGTCCGGCGTCCGCTTGGAACTCGGCGAAGGTGCGTTCCGACCGCGGACCCGGCTCGTACGGGAGGTACTCGTCCGTCCGCTGGAACCTGAGCATCCCTTCGGTCGCCGCGCGTTCGATCGACCCTGCGGGGACACCGGACTCTCAAGAGCGCGGACGCCATCTTGACCGAGAGCACGGCACCCAAGGTGAACCGGCCGTGCTCGTCCGGAGTGATCAGTCCGAGGTCGGTGAGCCACCGGACCCTGTCCTCCGGGCATCCGGCTTCGGCGGCGACCTCGGCAACGGAGTAGGTCCTGGGCATGAGCGGCATCGTAGCCATCGGCGGGCCGGGTATCCTCGGACGCGTTCGATCGGACTCTTGGTTCGGGCCGGCGGTGGTCTACGCTTCGCCTCGATGTCCTCCATGGGAACGCCCGACCGACAGAGCCGCTTCTACGAGACCCTCGTGGAGGTCAGCCCGACGGCGATCGTGACGTGCGATCCGACCTTCACGGTCACGGAATGGAACCCCGCTGCCGAGCGGATGTTCGGGTGGACCCGGGAGGAGGCGATCGGGCACCACATCGACGATCTCGTGAGCCAACACGACGCGATCCGCGAAGAGGCGGCCGCGCTGAACGATCGTGTCCTCGACGGCCCGACCGAACTCGTCACCCGACGCGCCAGGAAGGACGGGTCGCTCGTCGACGTGGCGATCCGGTCGGTGCCGATCGAGATCGACGGCGAGCTCGTCGGCGCGTTCGCCCTCTACGAGGACGTCGGCGAGCTCGTCCGGCAGCGGCGCTTCTTCGAGTCCCTCGTCGAGTCGAGCCCCACGGCGATCATCATGGTGAACCGGGACGTCGAGGTCACCCTCTGGAACCCGGCAGCCGAGCGACTGTTCGGGTACTCGGCCGACGAGGCGATCGGGGTGAACCTCGATGACCTGGTCGCGAGCGATCCGGAACTCCACGCCGAGGCGACCGCGTGGTCGGAGGAGGCGTGGGGTCGGTCGTCGTTCCGCCGCATCGGACGACGCACCCGGAAGGACGGCTCGCTCGTCGATGTCGAGATCCTCGCTATCCGCGAGGAGCAGGAGGACGAGCCGAGCGGCTTCTACATCCTCTACCACGACGTGACCGAGCTCGAGCACACGCGCCGCCGGCTCGAAGCTCGCATCGACGAGCAAGTCGCGGAGTTGGTGCGCACGGGCGAGCTCGCGAGGTTCCTGCCTCGGCAGGTCGTGGAGAGCCTGATGGCGGGGGCGCTCCCGACCGACGCCGAGGTCTTCGAGCGCCGGCGGATCACGGTGCTGTTCGCCGACATGGTGGGCTTCACGGATCTCGCGGAGAGCCTGGAGCCCGAGGAGCTTGCCGACGTCCTCAATGGGTACCTGCGGGAGATGAGCGCCGCCGTGATCGCGTGCGGCGGCTCGGTCGACAACCTGATCGGCGACGGCGTGATGGCCGTCTTCGGCGCGCCGAAGGAGATGCCCGAGGCGGACCAGGCGTGGGCCGCCGTCCAGGCAGCGATCCAGATGCATCGTCGATGCGACGAGCTCGCGGACGCCTTCCGTGAGCGGGGCATCCCGGCCGACCTGAAGATCAGGGTCGGGATCAACACCGCGCACTGCACGGTCGGTGTGTTCGGGAGCGAGGCGATGCGGTCCTACATGGCGGTGGGGTTCGCGGTGAACGTTGCGGCCAGGCTGGAGACGGCGGCCGAACCTGGATCGATCCTCTGTGGGTTCCGCACCTATGCGCTCGTGAAGGAACGCGTGAAGGCGGAGAGCCGTGGTGAGCTCACGGTGAAGGGGGCGCGCCGGCCCGTCGAAGCGTGGGAGATCGTGGACATGCTGCAAGGTTGACCGACGTCGGCGGGCAGTCGCCTACCGCTTTGCCGGCAGGGCCCGCGCGTACCCTGCGCCGACGCGCACCCACTTCTCGAGTTGGCGCTTGGTGCGCACCGCCTCGTCGTCCACGCGCAGCCAGCCCTGCATCTGCCGGCCGCGCATCTCCATCGGTCGGACGCCCGACGACGTGAGCAAGTCGTCGGAGGTCGCAGGGTCGGCGCGCACCAGCAAGCCGCCCTGACCACTCGCGGCGACGGCCATGTTCCCGCCGATCAGGAACGCGAGGCCGCCGAACATCTTCTTCTCGGTCAACCCGGCTTCGCCCTCGAGCAGCGCTCGGACGCGGTCGGCGAGATGCTCGTCGTACGCCACGGGCCCGATGCTACGCGGAACGTCACGTCACGATGCGGTAGCGGATGTGGTCGCCAACGGGTACCGACGACTTCGATCGGTTCGAGCTGCTTGTGACCGACGCCCATATCCTCGAACATGCGTCCCTGTCCCCGAACAGCACCGGCACGATGTGGATCTGGATCTCGCCGACCAGCCCGGCGGCGATGCACTCCCGTCCCAGAGGGCGCCGCCGACGATCTTGACGTGCCGCTCGCCGGCGGCCTCGTTCGCCCGCTCGACAGTGGACTCGATGCCGTCCGTCACGAAGTGATAGACCCCGTTCGTCGGTGACTCGGCGGGCGCCTCGTGTGTGACGACGAACACGGGAACCCGGTCGGAGCCGCTCGGGCCGTCGGCGCCCCACGACGGCAGGGAGTGCTCGTACGTCACGCGGCCCGCGATCGTGGCACCGCCCTGGCCCATCGCGTGCTCGGCGTACTCGCGATCGAGCGGATCGGAGCTGAACCCCCACTCGTGCAGCTGCTCGCCGCCCTTGCAGAGCGGCTCCTCCGGCGTCTGCTCGGAAGCGGTCATGAACCCGTCGAGCGACATGCTGGTCTGGAAGATGACGCGTCCCACGGGGATCCCTCCTCGTCCGCGCCGGTCCAGCCCGCGCGGTCCCTCGGCCGTGGTGACCCTATCGACCGTGGCTGACCCATCGCTTCGGCGCTGTGTACGGTGGCCGCATGCCCGAGCCTCTGGAACCGTCGGACCTGAGGATCGTGCCGGCCAACCGGGCGACGTGGGAGGACCTCGAGGCGATCTTCGGCACCAGCGCCGACCCGTCGCGATGCTGGTGCCAGCGGTACCGTATGGTGCCTCGGGAGTCGTGGGCGTCCGTCGGCAGCGAGGAGCTCGCCGCCCGCCTGCGCGAGCAGACCGAATGTGATCATCCGAGATCGCGAACCACGAGTGGCCTGGTCGCCTACCTCGGGGACGAGCCCGTGGGCTGGTGCGCGGTCGCACCGCGCGCCGACCATCCGCGCCTGCTCCGCAACGTTCGCGTCCCCTGGGAGGGCCGCACTGAGGACAAGTCCGACGAGCGCGTGTGGGCGGTGACGTGCTTCGTCACTCGCGCCGGGTTCCGCCGGCGCCGGGTCAGCTACGCCCTGGCAGAGGCAGCGGTGGGATTCGCGCGGAACCGTGGCGCCCGGGCCGTCGAGGGCTACCCGATGACGACGAAGGACGTGCTCACGGTCGAACTCCATCCGGGAACTTGGGCGCGTTCGAGGCCGCAGGCCTCAATGAGATCAGCCGCCCCAGCGTGCGCCGTGCGGTCATGCGGATCGATCTCTGAGGGATGGCCTCAGACCTCGTCGCCTGCGCCGGCGGCCCAGGCGATCGCCCGATCGCGATCGGCGACCGGGAAGCGCTTGAGCTCGCCCGGCGTCATCCAGCCGAACAGCGACGTGACGGTGATCATCCAGTCGAGGTCGGTGACGAGCGCGATCCGCCGCCACTTCGTGATGTGCTTCATCCCGACCTTGAGGTCGTCCCACGCCGCGCCCGGAGACATGCCGTCCCAGCGCTCGAACACGAGGACGACGCGGACCTCGTCGCCTCGCTCCCAGACCTCCCGGACGGCGGGCATCAGCACGTCGCCGTAGTCGGAGGCCTCGATCTTGCCCGTGGCCTCGAAGCCGAGGACACCTTCGGCAGGTTCGCCATCGGTTGCAACATGTCGCGAGGCTACCGCGTCAGCCGTCAGCCGGTCGGTATCGGAGCCACACCACGCCGGATCGGAACGGTGTCGACGCCACCAGCTCGAGCCGAACCGGGTCGACACCGTCGAAGATCTTGGGGCCTTCGCCCCAGATGAAGGGGTTGACCCAGAACCAGAACTCGTCCACGTGGCCCTGCCGTGTGAGCGAGTGGGCCAGCTCTCCACACCCAGAGAGGATCAGGTTGCCGGCGTATTCGGCCTTCAGCTTCGGCACGGCCTGATCGAGGTCGCCCTCGATCAGGGTGGCGTTCCACTCGAGCGGCCCGCTGAGCGATCTCGAAGCGACGTATTTCGGCATCTTGTTGATCCGGTCGGCGAACCGGCCCAACGCCGGATCGTCCGCGAGCTGAGGCCAGACGGCCGCGAGTCCTTCGTACGTCTTGCGACCGAGCAACAACGCGTGCGCGAGCGTCAGCTGCTCGAGCGAGGCCTCCCCACTGTCCCTCATCAAGCAGGAGCCAGCCCTCTGGCGACGGCGCCTCGAAGACGCCGTTGACGGTGATCTGGTCGTGCACGATCAGCTTCCCCATCGTTCGCTCTCCTCTTGTTATCACGCGCTCGTACCGGGTCGTTCCCCGTCGCGTGCGGACGTAATCGTCCTCAGCGGTCGCCGTTCGCGGGCGTGTCGCGGCAGGTCTACATATGATGCAGAGCGGGATGACTTCTCGGCTCGACGCGCTCTGTTTCGATGCGAACGACCCGCTCCGGCTCGCGCGCTTCTGGGCCGCTGCGCTGCGGTGGGATGTCGGCGACGAGGACGAGGGTGTGGTCGAACTCGTGCCGACTGATGGCACGAGGTTCGGGATCCTCTTCCTGCCGGCTCCCTCGGAGAAGACGGGCGCGAACCGGCACCATCTCGATCTGACGACCACCTCGCTCGAGGACCAGAGCGAGACGGTCGAGCGGTTGATCGAACTCGGCGGCCGCCACGTCGACATCGGTCAGGGCCCAGAAGCCGAGCATGTCGTGCTCGCCGACCCCGAAGGCAACGAACTCTGCATCATCGAGCCGACCAACAACTTCCTCGCCGACTGCCCACGCGTCGGAGCTATCAACGGTGACGGTACGCAAGAGGTGGGCTACTTCTGGAGCGCCGCGCTCGGGTGGCCGTTGGTCTGGGATCAGGACGAGGAAACCGCGATCCGGGCGCCTGACGGCACCGGTCCCATGATCACCTGGGGCGGTCCACCCGTCGCTCCGAAGAACTCGAAGAACCGGCTCCATCTCGACATCGCTCCCACCGACGGTGACCAGCGGATGGAGGTCGATCGGCTCATCTCGCTCGGGGCGGCACACGCCGACATCGGCCAAGGTGATGTCGCCTGGGAGGTCATGGTCGATCCCGACGGCAACGAGTTCTGCGTGCTGAGCCCCAAGTAGTCACCTCGGTCCGACGAGGTACCAGGTCTCCATCTCGCCCTTGCCCTTGACCACGATCGTGCCTCGAGGCGTGCAGACGAACGCATCCTCGATCAACTCGAGGGTCGAGCGCGTGATCTGGATCTGTCCGGGCGTGCCGTTGGACTCCATGCGGCTCGCCGTGTTCACGGCGTCGCCCCAAAGGTCGTAGAGGAAGCGCTTCGTGCCGATCACGCCGGCCGTGACCGGCCCCGAGTTGATGCCGATACGCAGCTCGAGGCCTCTACGGTCGGCGATCGCCGATGTCGCGATCGCCTCACGCATGTCGAGCGCCAGCCGGGCGGCCTTGCTCGCGTGGTCGGCGCACGGATCGGGCACGCCGGCCGCGGCCATGTAGGCATCACCGATCGTCTTGATCTTCTCCAGCCCGTGCCGCTCGACGAGCGTGTCGAAGTCGGAGAACAGTTGGTCGAGCGTGCCCACCACCTCGGCCGGCGAGAGGCCCTGCGAGAGCGGAGTGAAGTCCACGATGTCGGCGAACAGGATCGTGGCGCACTCGACGTGGTCGGCGATCGATCCCGTCGCGTCCTTCAACCGTTGCGCGATCGAACCGGGCAGCACGTTCGTGATGAGCCGTTCGGACCTCGCCTGCTCGATGCGCAACGCAGCCAGCGCCTCGTTGCGTTGGTGGGCGAATGACGCGAGCACGGTGAAGGCCACGGCACCGGTCCCGACCACGTTCAGCGCCAGCATCGTCGTCGTGAACCAACCCGGGACGTCCAGGTCGGGGAAGAGCACCTCGCCCACGATGCCCAGGACGACGAACGTCGACGCGAACCCGATGAACCACCAGATCGCCTGGCGCACCTCGAGGAAGACGAGCGCTCCCAGGGGAGCAAGGATCCCCCACAGCGCGACCCCTCCCGAAGGAAGGAACCCACCCGAGACCATCTGCCCGAGCGCCGTCATGAGCAGGATGTCGAGGAGCTGCGTGACCAGGAACGGCAGGAACCTCCTGGTCTTCGCGAAGACCACCAGCGAGCCGACCGAGATGGCGAAGTAGATGAACGGCAGGATCCCGACCGGCGAGCCGAACGCCAGGTAGCAGGTGCCCCATACCGCGGATACGGGAAGGATCAGGATCGCAAGCAGGACGAGGAGCGCCTTCTTCTGACGCAGGTCTTCGTCGTCCCGCGGGTCCGCACCGATCCTGCCGATGCGCGCGACCGCTCGTGCAGGAACCCCCATCGGCGCATCTTCCCACTGGATGCGGCGGACCTTCGAGCAGCGGCATGAGTTGCACGGGCCCTGATGGTCGTTGAGGAAGATCGCGAGGCGGTGTCGGATCGTGGCGGAGGTGTTCGTCGCCGGAGTCCGAGTGCGATGGGGTGGAACTGCTGGCGCAGGTGCCTGCTGAGGTCAGCCTGTCCACCTTGGAGTCATGCAGTCCGAGTGCCGATCGTGACTGCTCGGCGCACGCCGAGTAGCCTGTTCTGGTCGGATCAGCTTGTCCACTCTTCGGAGCCTCATGCCCAGCCTCAGACTTGCGTGTGCCCGCTCCGCGGTCGGGTCGATCCCGCCTCTTGCGATTCAGTGCCGGGGCCACTGCCTGCACGCTCGCCGTCGTGTTGCTCATCATGGATGTTGCTCGACCGTTGGGTCTCGGCCTGCTCGCCTCGCAGGTCGCCGTATTTGCGTTCACCGCGTTCGTGAGTTTTCAGTGGTCGTTGTGGGCGCAGATCTTCGCCCGCTTCATCTGGCCGCGGATCGAACCACCGACTGAATTGGAGGATGCTCGGCCGGCGAGGTTCGCCCAGTTCTTCGGCTTCGTGTTCACTGCCCTGGCGCTGATCTTCTTCGTAGTGGACATCGATGTCCCTGGCTACGGCCTGACTGCGCTCGCCTTCGGAGTATCCGCTCTCAACGCATCCACCGGGCTGTGTTTGGGCTGCAAGGCCTACCTGCTGATCCGCCGACCGGAACCGGCCTGAGCTTGGTCGACCACCGACCGAACCCGCTGACCGGGCTACCGCAACGCCACCGGGACCCCCACCCCAACCCCTCAAGCTCGGCACCGAGCCAAGCAGGGCGAATAGCCCCTCCCTCGGCTTCGGTACACTGCCTCACGTTCCTGACCTGCGGAAACGAGGCCATCATCTATGTCACGAGTGATCTTGATCGCGTGGGACGGCGCCGACTGGCGCATCCTCGACCCCCTGCTTGAGCAGGGCGCCCTGCCCAACCTTCAGGCGCTCATCGACCGGGGGCAGCGCGACGTCCTGCGCTCCACCGTCCCCACGCACAGCTGGGCGGCTTGGCCGTCCTTCCTGACCGGCGTGGACCCCGTGGACCATGGCGTCTACGACATCCTGGAGACGGTGCCCGGCACCCACAAGGCCTACCCGGTCACCTACAAGTCGATCAAGGCGCGCACGTTCCTCGATGACCTGACCGCCGCGAACAAGCAGCAGCTGCTGCTGGACGTGCCGCTCACGTTCCCGCCGCCCGACCTGACCGGGAACCTGATCGCGGGCGGCGTGTTGCCGAAGGGCCGCGCCGTGAGCCACCCCGCCGACCTGCAGGACACGCTCGCGAAGGCAGGCCACGAGTGGCCCATCAACGGCATGAGCTGGACCACCTACCACAACAAGCCCGACGCCTACCTGGACGAGGCGTTCGAGGTCACGGGCAAGCGTATCGAGGCGAGCAAGTGGCTCATGGACAACGTCGATTGGGACCTGATGGCGACCGTCTGGGTCTCGATCGACCGCACGCAGCACTGCTTGTCCAACTACATCGCGCCCGATCACCCCGACTACATGAAGAACAAGGACTCGCGCATCGGCAAGAAGGTGGCCGACATCTTCCGGCAGACCGACGACGCGATCGGCGCCATGATGAGCCGCGCGCGTCCCGACGACATCATCCTGTTCATCAGCGACCACGGGTTCCAGTCGTGCACACGCGCGATCAACATGGATCGCATGCTCCACGAGATGGGCTACCTGGAGTTCAGTGCCTCGAACGCGGTGTTCGGCCCGATGCAATGGGGCCCCGTGCGCACGGTGGCGCGCAAGGTCTATGACACGCTCGGCCTGCACGGCAAGGTCGCGCTGCCGCAGTCGGTGAACTGGTCCAAGACGAAGGCGTTCACGACGATCCGCTCGACCGGTGAGGGGGTCTCGATCAACCTCGCGGGCCGCGAGATCGACGGCATCGTCGACCCCGGCGACTACGAGAAGGTGCGCGGCGAGGTCATGGACCGCCTCGCGAGCTACGTCGACCCCAAGACCGGCACGAAGCCGGTGAAGGAGATCGCGAAGCGCGAGGAGGTCTTCGAGGGCCGCTTCGCCGCCGAGGCGCCCGACATCATGATGGTGCCGGCCGAGGGCTACTCCCTGACCCACGCGAAGGCCGCGATCGAGGACGCCGACTGGGTCAGCGGCGACCACCGTATGGAGGGCACGATCGTGGCGGTCGGCCCCGACGTGAAGCCGTTCGAGTCCACGCCCGCGTTGATCGACATGGCCCCGACCCTCGTAGCGGCCCTCGATGCGCCCACGGCGGTGAAGCCCACCGGCCGCGTGCTCCACGAGATCGTGGGGAGCGGCAAGGGGCTCACCGAGCGCGAGCCGGCCGAGGTCAGCAGCGCCGGCGCCGGCATCCCCGGCATGGGCAACGAGGCGAACGTCTCCGACACCGAAGCCGACGAGATGGAGGAACACCTCCGCGGCCTCGGCTACATCGAGTAGCGGAGTCCGCTCTGGGGGTTGTCGTGACGCGCGTCACGGAAGCGCGCCGCCGGCCGGTGCTACGCTCGCTCCGATGGTCACCGCCGCCGTCTGGACGGCGATAGGGCTCGTCGCTGCGTCCTCCATGGGCACGCTTTACTACCTCGGCTCGCGTATCGATGCGCTGGGCGCGAAGATCGACGCGCAGGGAGCGGCGCTACTCGCTCGGATCGACACCGAGGGCGACCAGCTCACGGGCCGCATCGACGCCCAGAACGATCAGCTCAGCGCCCGGATAGACTCCCTCGCGGCTCGACTGGATGCTCGGATCGACTCGCTCCCCGCCCGGATCGACGCCTTCGAAGGCCGTGTCGACTCACGGTTCGACAATATGGAGGCAAGGCTCGACATCCAAGTCGAGCGGCACGCCGGCTGATTGACCTACCGAGTCCCGAGCCCGGAGTGAACTCGGAGACCTTGCGGGCCAGTGGTGACCCAGCCGTCGCGTTGAGACCTTGCGGGCGAGTCGTCCACGCCGTAGGTTCGGAGCATCCGACGCGAGGGGAGAGCGCCATGAGCTTCGTGCAGACGATCTCGTTCACGACCGACCGGATGGACGAGATGCAGGCGTTGATGCAGGAATGGGACGAGGAGAACCGCGGGAAGGATGCGTCGGCGTACGGCTTCGAGCGGAGCCAGGTGGTGAAGGACCGCGACCAAGACGGCGCGTTCATGGTCGATCGCGCAGTTCGCGTCGTACGAGCAGGCGATGGAGAACTCGGCTCGGCCCGAGACCGACATGTTCGCCAAGCGGATGGCCGAGCTCTGCGACGGACCGCCCTCGTTCGGCAACTTCGACGTGCTCGACGAGCGAACCTCCTGACCGCTGGGTGGCGGATCCGTACGTCGACGTCGATCAGGAGCTACGTTCTCGGGTCCATCGCCGGAACGTCGCGACCGTGCGATAGCCCATCCGCTCGTATACGGGCAGGCCCATCGGGCTCGCCTGCAACGTCGCGGGCAGGTCGGGACGGAATGAGGTTGCCGCCCACGTGAGTGCCTCGCCGTAGCCGCGTCCGCGGAAGGCCGGCGCGGTCGCGACCGCATAGATCCCTACGAACCCGTGGCTAACCGACGCTGCCGCGATGCTCGCCGCCTTCCCCTCGACGCGGCCGAGCCAGAACCTGAACGTCTCGCTCCGCAACCTCGGAGTGATGTAGCGAGCATCGGGGTCGGACGGCAGGCCGAACGCGCTCAGCAACGCCGAGGCCTCGCTCCCGGTGGCCTCGTCGTCGACCGCCGTGATCGTCAGCTCGGCCGGTGCGGGACGCGGTTCGCCGCCTGCTGGACGGATCATCATCGGGGTGCTCCATCGTTCGAACCCGAACTGCGTCAGGTCGGGCGTGGGCCAGACGCTCCAGAGCTGATACCCGCCTCCCGGCGATCCGTCGAAGAAGTCGCGGATGCGTTCGACGACGCCGTCGACGGCCGGCTCCGACAACGGCACGCGGAGCGATGCGTGGTTGGGCGGCAGGGACACGGGCAGTCCCAGGTCGGCCACCACCAGGTCGTACCAGCCTCGCCACGGCCGACCGAGACCCTCGGCCCACGTGCGGTAGGCCTCGCCGCAGTTCGCCGCGGCCCGGCTCAGAACATCGTCCTCGACCTGCACCCGCGGAGCCTACTCCGGCGTTGCGGGCACGCCAGGGAACAGCTGCGAGACCATGCGCGAGCTTCACCTTCGCGGAAGGTCGGCGCACGCTGCCATGATGTCGTCGATGACCTCCGCGCCCCCGACGCTCGACGCGATCCGCCGCGCACCGAAGGTGCTGCTGCACGACCATCTCGACGGCGGCCTGCGGCCCGCGACGATCGTGGAGCTCGCGCAGGAGCACGGCTACGGCGCGCTCCCGGCGACCGACCCCGCGGCCTTGGCCGCCTGGATGACCCAGGGGGCAGACCGGCACGACCTGGTCCTGTACCTGGAGACCTTCCAACACACGGTGGGCGTGATGCAGACGGCCGAAGCGCTCGCGCGGGTCGCCCGCGAGTGCGCCCAGGATCTGAGCGACGACGGCGTGGTCTATGCGGAGGTGCGGTTCGCGCCCGAGCAGCACCTGGAGCAGGGTCTCTCGCTCGACGAGGTCGTCGAGGCCGTCGTCGAGGGGTTCGCCGCAGGGGTCCGAAGGCCGGCCGATCACCGTTCGCACACTGCTGACCGCGATGCGGACGGCCGCGCGCAGCCTCGAGATCGCCGAGCTCGCGGTGCGATGGCGCGATCGCGGGGTGGTGGGGTTCGACATCGCGGGTGCGGAGGCCGGCTTCCCGCCCACCCGGCACCTCGATGCGTTCGACTACGTGCGGCGTGAGAACTTCCACTTCACGATCCACGCCGGTGAAGGGTTCGGGCTTCCGTCGATCTGGGAGGCCCTGCAGATCTGCGGCGCGGAACGGCTCGGCCACGGCGTGCGCATCGTCGACGACATCGACACGCACGGGCGACGGCCCCGCGGCTCGGACCGCTCGCCGCCCTCGTTCGGGACAAGCGTGTGCCACTCGAGCTGTGCCCCACCAGCAACGTGCACTCGGGCGCGGCGCCGTCGATCGCGGAACACCCGATCGGCGTGCTCACCGATCTACGCTTCCGGGTCACGGTGAACACCGACAACCGGCTCATGTCCGACACGTCGATGACCAAGGAGATGCGGGCACTGGTGGAGGCGCTCGGCTGGGGATGGGACGAGCTGCGGTGGGTGACGATCAACGCGATGAAGTCGGCGTTCCTGCCGTTCGACGAGCGTCTCGCGATCATCGACGGCGTGATCAAACCCGGCTACGCGTCCATGCGCCCCTCGTGGTGAGGCTGGGCGGGGTCCGCGCCGGGCGCTTCGGCGAGCCAGAGCGCGGGGATCGGCGTCTGGAACGGCACGTCGGGAACCTCCGGCGGCTGTCGCCAGGGCAGCGGCTCGCGTAGCCCCACGATGTCGTCGGGGCGCAGCGGGATGCGGTTCAGGCGCCGGCCGGTCGCGGCGCGCACCGCGGCGGCGACCGCGGCCGGCGCGACGATGGTCGACGGTTCGCCCACCCCCTTCGCCCCGAAGGGCACATCCGGCTCCGGGTCTTCGATCACCTCCGACACCATCGCGGGCATGTCCAGGATCGTGGGGATCAGGTAGTCGGTGAACGACCCGTTGCGGATCGCGCCGTCCTCGACGATCAGCTCCTCCATGAGCGCGAAGCCCATGCCCTGCGCGGTGCCGCCCTCGATCTGGCCGGCCACCCCGGCGGGGTTGAGCGCCCTTCCTACGTCCTGGGCCGCCGCGATCTGCACCACGCGCACGAGGCCGAGCTCCTCGTCGACCTCCACGACGGCTCGTTCGGCGGCGAACGCGAACGCGACGTGGATGTCGCCCTGCCCCTTCTCGTCGAAGGTGTGGACCTCGCGGTGGCGGTAGGTCTCGGTTGCGCTGATCGGTGGGTCGAGCAACGGGTCGACGCCGGTGATCGGCACGCCGTCGAGCATGACCCGCCCCTCGGCGATCTCGACCGTTCCCTCGTCGCCGACGTCGAGCGCGGCTCGTGCGCGCGCCACGAGCTCACGCCGCACGGCGACGCATGCTGCCTGCACGGCGCCGCCGGCCATCATGGTCTGGCGTGACGCCGAGCTCGATCCGGCCGACCCGATCCCCGTCGTGTCGTGCGGCGCGAACCGCACGTCGTCGACGCCGAGCTCCGTGCGCACGATCTGCGCCAGCACCGTCAGCAGGCCCTGCCCGACCTCGACCGCGGCGGTGCGGACCTCGGCGACCGGCCCGTCGACGCCCGTCGACAGCGTGACCGCCGCCTGTGCGGAATCGTCGAACCCCTCGCTGTAGGCGAGGTTCTTGTACCCCAGGGCGAACCCGACGCCCCGGCGCACACCGGCGCCGAGACCGACGTTGCCTGCGCCACCCGGCAGCTCGAGCGGATCGCGGTCCGGGGATGCGGGTGGCGGCTCGGGGATCGCCGCGCACCGACGGACCAGCTCCTCGACCGGGGCGCTCGATCGCAGCACCTGCCCGGTGGGCAACACGGATCCGGGTCGAAGCACGTTGCGCAGACGCAGCTCGACCGGGTCCATGCCCAGGACGCGCGCGAGCTCGTCCATCTGCGCCTCGTGTCCGAAGCACACCTGCGGCGCGCCGAACCCGCGCATCGCCCCGCAGGGCGGGTTGTTCGTCGAGACGGCGGTGCCGTCGATCGAGGCATTCGGCACCTCGTAGGGGCCGCAGGCGAACGTGGAGGCGTTCGCGATCACGGCCGTGGACGACGAGGCGTACGCTCCTCCGTCCACCAGCAGCCGCACCTGCACGTTGACCAGGCGCCCGTCCCGCGCCGCGCCGTGGCGCATCCACATGCGGGCGGGATGCCGATGAACATGCCCCAGGAACGACTCGGCCCGTCGTAGACCATCTTCACGGGCCGACCCGTGTGCCGGGCGAGCATGCACGCGTGGATGTGCAGGTGCAGATCCTCACGCGATCCGAACGCGCCCCCGACACCGGCCAGGTGCACGCGAACGCGTTCCTCGGGCAAGCCCGAGGCACGGCGCGATCTGGCGGCGATCGGCGTGCAGCCACTGGGTCGTGACGTAGAGGTCGATGCCGCCGTCCTCGGCGGGAACGGCGAGGCCGGCCTCGGGTCCCAGCGCCGCCTGGTCCTGCATGCCGGTCTCGTAGTACCCCTCGACCCAGACCTCGGCCTGGGCGTCCGGGTTCCCGTGCTCGATGTGGATGTGGCGGAGCACGTTGCCCCACGGGTGCAGCTGCGGCGCGTCGGGCGCCATCGCTCGCTCCATGTCGACCATCGGATCGAGCCGTTCGTAGGTCACGCGCACCGCGTCCGCGGCTCGGCGGGCGGTCTCGGGGTGATCGGCCGCCACGACCGCCACGGGCTCCCCGACGTAGCGGACGATGTCCTCGGCGAGCACCGGCTGATCGGGGAACTCGAGCCCGTAGAGTCGGGCGCCCGGGACGTCGTCGGCCAGGAGGACCGCGTGCACGCCCGGGGATCGCGAGCGCAGACGCGATGTCGATCGAGTGGATCCGCGCGCACGGATGGGGACTCCGCACCGTGCGGCCCCAGAGCGCGCCGTCGGCCCACAGGTCGCTCCCGTACGCGAACGTGCCGCGCACCTTCGGCTCGCCGTCGGGGCGCATCACGGTCTCGCCGATCCCGCTGCTCGGCGGTCGGACGAGGGTGGCTCCCGCGTGTCGGTCACGGCGCCGTCCGTTCCGAAGCCAGTCGCACGGCGTCGAGGATCTTCACGTAGCCGGTGCATCGGCACAGGTTGCCCGAGAGCGCCTCGCGCACTTCGAGCTCCGACGGGCTCGGGTCCCGCTCGAGCAGGTCGGCGACGGCGACGATCAGGCCGGGCGTGCAGAAGCCGCACTGCACCGCGCCGGCGTCGACGAACGCCCGCTGCACCGGGTGCAGATCGCTCGCCCACCCCGAGCCCCTCCACCGTGCGGACGTCCCGGTCGTGCGCTTGTGCTGCCAGGACGAGACACGAACACGCCAGCACCCCGTCGAGCCAGACCGAGCAGGAGCCGCATTCGCCTTCCTCGCAGGCGTTCTTTGGACCAGTCATCCGCAGCTCGTCGCGGAGCACGTTGAGCAGGCTGGAGCCCTCCCACACGTCGGCCTCACGCATCTCGCCGTTGACGCGAACGTGCACGAGCATCGCGGTCACCGCCTCCGTTCGGCGAGCACCCGGTTCAGCGCCCGCCCGGCGAGGACGCGCACGGCGTGTCGACGGTAGGCGGCGGTGCCGCGGATGTCGTCGATCGGCCGCACCACGCCGGCGACCAACTCCGCGAACCGCGCGATCGCCGCGGCTTCCACCGTGAGCGACGGGTCCTGCCACACGCCCGCATCGGCGATCGCTCCCTTCGCGAACGCCTCGGCGTCGGGGGCCCGGAGCACCACCGGCCCGACGCTGCCCATCGCCACCCTGACGGCTTCGGCCTCCTCGTCGAGCTGCACGCAGACGCTGCAGACCGAGATCACCATCGCGTTGCGCGGACCGACCTTCGCGAACACCGAGGGTCCGGTCGATGTGGGCCAGCTCGCACCGGCGATCAGCTCACCGGGTGCGATCGCGGTGGTCTTCGGGCCGGTGAGGAACGTGCGCCATGGCAGCGACCTCCGCCCTTCGATCGACACGAGCTCGATGTCGGCGTCGCGAGCGGCGAAGACGGGAAGCAGGTCACCCGCCGGAGAGGCCGTGCCCAGGTTGCCTCCGACGGTTCCCCGGTTGCGGATCTGCGGAGAGCCGACCGCTCGCGCCGCCTGCGACAGGGCGTCGTCGTGCTGCGACTCAGCCAGGATGCGGGAGTAGGTGACGCCGGCGCCGAGGAACGCGCGTTCGTCCGACCGCCAGTGCCCCAGCTCTTCGACGCGGGACAGGTCGACGATCGTGTCGGGTCGCTCGTCTCCTCGATTGAGCGCCACCATGAGGTCGGTGCCGCCGGCGAGCGGACGCGCATCCGGTCGTTCAGCCAGCGCCTCCAGCGCCTCGCCGAGCGTGGTCGGGAGCAAGACGTCCACCGCGCGAGACTAGCCCGTTTCGTTCGTCGCGCGTCGGGTCGATCGTTGCTGCCCTGCCGAGGCGGCCGGGGGCGGGAAGCCCCCGGCTCGCCGCCTCGTTCACATCACGGCGAACGTCTCGTACACCGTGATCGTGCCGTTTCCCTCGAGCACGGGGCAGTCCTTCGCGAGCGCGACCGCCGAGTCCACCGAATCCGCCTGAAGGATCGAGTAGCCGCTGGCGCCGGCGAGCGCGCCGCCGGTCTGGGAGACCGACCCGTCGGTGGCGACCGTCTTCGACTGGCCGCTGAACGGGTTGCCTCCGTCCTTGATGGCGGCGCCCAGGCCTTCGAACCACGAGGTCCACGCGTCCATGACCTTGGCTCGCTCCTCGTCGGTCTCGGGCATCGATCCGCCCGAATAGAGCAGCACGTAGTCGCCCATCGTTCCCTCCTTCCGCGCGGCTCTCGGTGTCCGCGCGTTCGTCTCCACGACGAATGGAGACCATGCGTTCTCGACAGCCTCGACCCCGAGACCACGCGATACCCTCCACGACATGCCGAACCCGTCCGAGCGTTCACCCGATCCGATCGTCGATCCGAAGGGCTACCAGCAGCATCTGCTGGGCCTCCTGGGCGATGACGATCCTGCGGAGGCGCAAGCCACGACCCCGGCCCGCCTCCGCTCGTTGATCGACGAGGCGAACGATCGCCTGCGCACCGCCCCCGAGCCAGGCGAGTGGTCCGCGTACGGGTGCATCGCCCACATCGCGGACGCGGAGCTGGTCATGAGCGCTCGCTACCGCTGGGTGATAGCCCACGACGAGCCGCCGCTCATCGGCTATGACCAGGATCTGTGGGCCGATCGTCTCCACACCGGCGAGGAGCCGGTCGGATCGCTCCTCGCGGTCTTCGAGCCACTTCGCGCCGCGAACCTCGAACTGTGGAAGCGCACACCGCAGGCCGACAGGCAACGCGTCGGCATCCACGCGGAGCGTGGGCCCGAGAGCTACGACCTGGCCTTCCGCATGATCGCGGGCCACGACCGGTTCCACGTCGCCCAGGCGGAGCGGGCTCTCGCGGCGACCGCCTCGTAGCCGACGGTTCCCGAACATCTATGGGAGGGTCGCTGGCATGACGACGCACGCGATCGTCGTGGAGAACGTCCGTCAAACGATTCGACGACATCGTCGCCCTCGACGGCGTCGACCTCGAGGTGCACGCAGGAACGGTCTTCGGACTGCTCGGTCCCAACGGCGCGGGCAAGACGACCACGGTCCGGGTGCTCGTCCACGATCCATCCGGCCCGACTCGGGGCGGGCCGAGGTGCTGGGCCGCGACGTCGTGACGCGAGGCCGACGCTGGTTCGCCGGCGCATCGGCATGGCGGGCCAGTACGCCGCCGTCGACGCCAACCTCACCGGCCGCGAGAACCTCGCAGATGGTCGGCGTCCTCAGCCAGCTTCCGCGTCGGGACGATCGTGCCTCGCGCCGACGAGCTGCTCTACGCTTCGCGCTCCAGCGACGCCGCCGACCGCCCGGTCCGCACCTACTCGGGCGGCATGCGCGGCGGCTGGACATCGCCGCGTCTCTGGTCCCCCGAGCCGCCGGTGCTGTTCCTCGACGAGCCCACGACCGGTCTCGACCTCACCAGCCGCAACGAGCTCTGGGACATGATCCGCGAGCTCGTCGCCGACGGCACCACCGTGCTGCTGACCACGCAGTACCTCGAGGAGGCCGACCAGCTGGCGGCGCCGCATCGCGGTCGTCGACGGCGGCAAGGTGATCGCCGACGACACGCCGGCGAGCGACTCAAGTCCCAGCTCGGTGACACCGTCGTCGAGCTCGGCTTCGGCGACGAGGCGACCGCGGACCGCGCGGCGATCGGCGGTCGCTCGGGACGGCGTGGCCGGTCCAGTCGACCGCGAAGGTCGCGCTGAGCTCCGCGTGTCCTCGGATCGGGGGGCGAAGGTCCTCGTCGTGTTGTCGACTGCTCCGCCGGCTCGGCGCCGAGGCCTCGAACCGGCGACGCCTCGCGGTGCGCGAGCCGAGCCTCGACGACGTGTTCCTCGCCCTCACGGGCCGATCACGCCGAGGCGACCGAGCCGGGGGACCAGAGCGAAGGCGGTGCGGCATGAGCGCGACGACCGATCGCCCGCCGCGTTCGACTCTCGTCCGCGACCGGCAAGCGTGCCGCATGGGGGTCGTGCGGGACACCGTCGCGCTCGCGCGCCGCAACCTGATCGCGTACCGGCGCGTGCCCCAGCTGCTGGTGTTCTCGACGATCCAGCCGGTGATCTTCGTGCTGATGTTCCGCTACGTGTTCGGCGGCGCCGTCGACGCGGGGCCTGCCGCCCGGGGTCGACTACGTCGACTACCTGATGCCCGGCATCTTCGTGCAGACCGTGGTGTTCGGCGCGATCGCCGCCGCGATCGGGCTCGCCGACCGACATGAAGTGCGGGCTCATGGAGCGGTTCCACGCGCTGCCGATGGCGCGCTCGGCGGTGTTGACCGGCCGGACCACGGTCGCCGACCTCACCCGCAACGTGTTCGTCGTCATCCTGATGATGGTCGGTCGGGCTTCCTCGTGGGCTGGCGCATCCACACGAACGTGCTCGGGCTGCTCGCGGGTACCTGCTCGTGCTGCTCTTCGGGTTCTCGATGTCCTGGATCTTCGCGACGCGTCGGGCCTCGCCGTGGGCGATCCCGAGACCGCCCAGGCCGCGGCCTTCCCCATCCTCGCCCCCCTGGTGTTCGCGTCGTCGGCGTTCGTGCCCGGTCGAGACGATGCCCGGTGGCTCCAGTGCGTTCGCGGAGCACCAGCCGGTCTCGGCGACGGCCTCGGCGGTCCGCGCCCTGACGTTCGGCGGGCCGACCGCGAGCTACGTGTGGCAATCGCTCGCATGGAGCGTGGGGCTGACCGCGATCTTCGCCACCATCTCGGTCCGCCTGTACCGTCGCGCCTCCTGACGGACTCGTTCGGATGCTCGGGCGTACGATGACCACATGTACGGAGCGTCGGGCACCGCGACCACTCCCCGGGAGTACATCGCCGAGCTGGAGGAGCCGCGGCGCGAGCAGATCCAACGGCTCCACGACCTGATCCGGAAGACGGCGCCCAGCCTCCAGCCGTACATCCAGTCGGGCATGCTCGCGTACGGCAGGTACAGGTACCGTTACGCGTCGGGGCGAGAGGGCGAGTGGTTCCCTGTGGGCCTCGCCAGCAACAAGCGGTACATCTCCCTGTACGTGAACGCCGCGAAGGACGACGGGGAGTATCTCGCCGGGTCCTATCGAGACCGGCTGCCCAAGGCCGACATCGGCAAGAGCTGCGTCCGCTTCAAACGTCTCGATGACGTCGACACGAAGGTGCTGGAGGAGTTGATCCGCGCGGCCGCCGACCGGCCGTTCGGGGCAGCCGCCGATAGGACGCCGGCTACTGCCAGGCGCCCAGGATCGCGGAGGCGACCAGCAGACCGACGGCGTGGTAGCCGCCGTTCACCGCTCCCCACACCATGGGCCGTGGCTTGGACGATTCGAACGTCGCGGTCACCAAGGCGATCGACACGGCGAACCCGATGGCTGCCACCACACCCAGGACCAAGCCCTCGCCGAAGGTGTCGGTGCCGCTGGCCTCCGCGATCATGCCGAGCGCCACCGCGGACAGGATGCTTCCCACCAGAGGCACGACGTAGATGCCGGCGCCCGGTCCTTCGCCTTCGGCGGGCGTCTGCATGCCGCCCGCCGCCATCCAGACGTTGCCGAACACCGGCGGCGCGTACCACAGGGCGCCGACGACGAAGTACGCGATCGCCGCCACGATCACGGCGAGCCAGTTGAGGTCACCCAACAGGTCGAAGGTCATGCCTCTCCTCCGTTCCGTCTCGTGCACCAGCGGGCTGTCACAAGCGTAGCTCCACCGCATGTTCGGCCTGTGGAGCGTGGCCGGACGGTGGACCCGCCGAGTTGCGCAGAGCGCACCGTTCGATTCGACAGTGGCCCGGTTCGGGAGTAATCAACACGTCGTAGGTCGAGCGAGGGAGGGGAACGGGATGAGAGTGCGCTGGAAGCTATGTGCCTCGGTGATGGTGCTCACCGCGCTGGGGCTCTCCACGGTGGTGGCTCCGACGGTCGCCACGGCCGTACCCGACAAGCCCAGCCGGGTTCTGATCATCGTGCTGGACCAGATGCGACCGGACTACGTGCGACGCTTCGACATGGACAACGTCGCGAAGTTGATGCGCGACGGGGTGAACTACCCGAACGCCCTGCTCGGGCACATGGCTGCCGAGACCGTGGTCACGCACAACGTGATCACGTCCGGACAGTTCCCCAAGCACATGGGATGGACCAACGAGGTCTACCGGGACGTCGACAACGTGCTCGGAGCCAACGTGGGCGGCGTTCCCGCGTTCTACGTCTCGAGCAGCTTCTCATGCGAACAATTCGGGTCCCTGATCAACCACGCCGGATACCCGAAGCTCGAGGACTACCTGGGCGTGGGTGGCGCCGACGGCAAGTTCGTGTCGATCGGGAACAAGACGACGTCCTCATGTCCCGCCGGGCAACCGGCCGTGACCGGGGAAGACAACGACATCATCGTGCGCCTGGGCAGCCCCGCCCTGCGCGACTGCGACGGTGACGGCGTCTCCGGAGAACTGGCGTGGCCCGTCTGGTGTGAACGTGCCTGTCTATGTCTCGGCGGTGTGCGGACGCTTCTACGTTCCGACGTGGAACACCTTCGGCACCGGCATCTCGACCGCATGGATGTACCCCGCGGACGGGGCGCGCTACATCACCGGCAACGACCAGGCGCACCTGGGTGGCGACGTCTGGGCGGCCGACACCGCCATCGAGGTCATGCGGAACGAGGCAGATTGGGACGGGATGCTGGTGAGCATGCCGGCGATCGACAAGACAGCGCACATGTGGGGAACGGACGACACGGGTCCGTCCGGTGTGGGCGACGACATCTACGACTTCGCGCACCTTCCCGGCGCCGCCAAGAACGCCGACGTCCAGGTGGGCAACTTGCTGGCCGAGTTGAAGGCCCAGGGCCTGGACGATGAGACCCTCGTCGTGCTGACGACCGACCACGCGGGGCAGACCGCGAACCGGTTCCACGGCATCGATGGAGCCGATCGCGGCAACTTCAACTGGTACTACGGCAAGGATGCCGACGAGACGTACCTGATGCCCAGCCCGGCGATCGCCGGCCTGGTCGCCGATCTCGCGGGGAACCTGGGCTTCAGCTACCAGGACGGGCACATCGCGGCCTGGTTGCACGACGCGTCGTGGACCAAGCGGAAGGAGGCCGCGCACGCGCTCGCCGACCTGCCGGACGTGATCGCGACCTACGCGCGAAGCGGCGCGCAATACCTGAAGCGCACGCAGGACCTGAGCGGGACGACTTCGGCGGAGCGGTCCTGGTTCCGGAACAACGCGCAGAGGTTGATCAACACGATGGCCGCCGCCGACGGCAACGGGCCCGACGCCGTGGCGCTGCTCCGCAACGACACTTCCTACGGGGTGAAAGGTGATCACGGCGGTCACCAGAAGGCGATCCAGCGCATCCCGATCGTCTTCTCCTGGCCGGGGCTGAACGGCCACGTGAGTCCCTCGACGCAGATCAGGTCGGTCGACATCCTTCCGACGATCCTGCGCCTGATGGGGATCGCGCCCGATCCGGCGCATCCGATGGACGGCCACGCGGTGTCGGTGCCGCTGGCCCCGTAGCCGGATCCACGTTCGGGTGCGGATCTGCGGCGGCCACGGCCGCCGCAGTTCCGTCTGCGGTCTGGCGGGCTCATGACGCGAAGCTCTACGACCCGCTCGTCCCATACGATGTCCGCGACGACCGTGAGTGATCGATGACGAAGGCCGACGACGAGCTCCTCTCCGGCATGGATCGTGCGGCCTGGCGCCGGTGGCTCCGGAAGAACTCCGGACGGCCCGCGGGGGTCTGGTTGGCCGTCGCCAAGAAGGGACGGGGGAGTGGCGTCACCTACGAGGAGGCGGTGGAGGAGGCCCTGTGCTTCGGGTGGATCGACTCCAAGGCGAACTCCCTCGACGAAGATCGGTACAAGCAGTGGATGGCGCCTCGGAAGCCGGCGAGCGCGTGGTCAACGAGCAACAAGCGCCGGGTCGAGCAGCCTGATCGCGACCAAGCGCATGACTCGAGCCGGCCTCGCCGCGATCGAGACGGCCAAGCGCAACGGATCGTGGGACGCCCTCACCGACAGCGACGCCCTGGTGGTCCCCGACGATCTGGCCGCAGCGCTGGTCGGCACGGCCCGGGCGCGCGAACACTGGGATGCGTTCCCACCCGGGGCTCGCAAGCAGATCCTGGCGTGGATCAACACCGCGAAGAGGCCAGCCACGCGTGAGAGGCGCGTGGAGGAGACGGCACGGCTGGCGGCTCGGAACGAGCGGGCAAACCAGCCGCGCTCCGAACGCTGACCGAACATTCCGGCGCCGCCGAGCCTCACGGAAGTGACTCGGCGGCGCCGGGTGACGCGGGACGGGCGACTCCTCAGCCGGTGGCTTCGAAGTACTCGTCGGCCTTCTCGTGGTACAGCGCCCACAGCACGAAGGTGCCGATGAGCAGCGTGACGACGCCGGACTCGACGAACGCGCCGTTGTGGTGGAACAGCATCAGGAACAGGGCCGATGCCATGCGGATGCCCTCCACGATGGCCACGAACGCGCGGAAGCCGCGGCTCCCTCGCATGATGCCGCTGGCGACCAGGAACAACAGGACGGCCACCACGCCTTCGTTGATGCCGCTCCACAAGAGATCGGAGCTGGACACGTCGATGCCGCTCGTGTTGTCGAGCGCGTCCTCCGCGCGACCCTTGAACGCGATCGACCAGGGCGGCCACCGCGGCGAGGAACGCCTGGATGTAGAGGATCACACCGATGAATGTGACGATCCCCGGTCTCTTCACTCCGGTTGCGGAAGTCTATCCCTGGTTGCTGGCCGGAGCCCCTGCCCCGGACCGCGCGAGTCCGCCCCACAGACCGTCTCGCGGTCAACGCCCGACCAACGTGGCCGCGGCGTGCCTGACCATCCTGTCGCTGACCGATCCCAAGACCTTGGCTCGGAATCGGCCCAGCCCGCGTGCGCCCACGACCACGAGGTCTGCCTGTATCCGCTCCGACTCCTCGAGCAGCACACGGACAGGGGAACCGTGTCGGACGATTGTGTCGGTGCGGAAGCCAGCGTCGATCGACGTCCGCTCGGCGTCGGCTGCCGCCCGCTGGGCATCGGATGTGTCTCGGTCATTCGCGGCGGCCACGATGGTCATATCGCACCGTGCGGGATCGGCGAGGTCCGTGAAGGCGGCGATCGCGCGGCGCGAACCATCGGAGCCATCGGTGCCCACCAAGGCGCGCGGCGTCCCCTCCCCTCGGGGCGCCGTGTGCACGACGAGGACGGGACAGGTCGCAGCGTGCAGCACCGAGCTGCTGACGCTGCCGAGAGCGACCATGTCGACCCAGCGTTCCTTGCCTGTCCCCACCACGATCAGGTCGCCCCCGAACTCGTCGGCGCCCTGGAGGATCTCCCCGGCCTCCTCGCCGTCGCGAACCGCTCCATCGGCACGAAGTCCGGCTTCGCGCAACCGGCCGGAGGCCGCGCCGACCGCCCGCTCGGCGTGCTCACGACCTGCCTGCGCGGAGTAGTGACGGGCGACCTTCGCTTCCGCGAAGGCGGACTCGAAGCTGTTCACCGACACGACCTGGATGTCGGACCGAGCCGGATCGGCGAGTCGAACCAGCAGCTCCGTGGCCTGGTCCGAAGGGGCTGCGCCGTCTGTCGCGAGCAAGATCTTCACGACCGAGCCTCGTCGTCGTGGAGGAGCTGGGTGTGGGGTTCGTCTTCGGTTCGTCGCAGGGACGCGACGACCGAAGTGGTGATGGCCACGGCGATGAACGCCAGCGAGGCCCAGATCGGGACGTGGTAGATCGGGCTGATCACCATCTTCACGCCCACGTACACCAGCACGACCGCCAGTCCCAGCTTCAGGTACACGAAGCGATGGATCATTCCGGCCAGCATGAAGTAGAGGGCCCGCAGGCCAAGGATCGCGAACGCATTCGACGTGAACACGATGAACGGCTCCTGCGTGACGGCGAAGATCGCGGGGATCGAGTCCACCGCGAACAGGATGTCGCTGGTCTCGATCAACACCAGAACGGCCATCAGCGGCGTTGCCAGGCGTTTGGCGGCTTCCTTGATCACGAACCGCTGCCCGTGATAGTCGGCCGTCATCGGCACGACGCGGCGGAACACCGTGAGCACCGGGTTCCGCTCAGGGTGGACCTGTTCGTCGCGATGCAAGGCCATGCGCACGCCGGTGATGACGAGGAACGCGCCGAACACGTAGATCGTCCAGCTGAAGCGCTCCAACAGGGCCGCTCCACCCGCGATGAACCCGGCGCGGAACACCAACGCGCCCAAGATCCCCCAGAACAGCACCCGATGCTGGTAGCGAGCGGGCACCCCGAAGTACGTGAAGATCAATGCGAAGACGAAGATGTTGTCGACCGACAGGCTCTTCTCGATGAGGTAGCCGGCGAGGTACTCGCCTCCCGCCTGCGGCCCGAGCCACGCCCACACCACGACCCCGAAGGAAAGACCCAGCGAGATCCAGAAGACGCTGTACGTGGTCGCTTCGCGGAACGAGACCTCGTGCGCCTCTCGATGGAAGACGAACAGATCCAACATGAGGAGCAGAAGGATGAGTCCGATGAATGCGATCCACGCCCACATGGGGATGGCCACGTTCGGCAGCTCCTATCGGTCCGGCCGCTCACGTTGAGCGGTTGGTTGTTCACGGACCGAAGGTCTCTCCCGGTCGCAGGGCGGGCCAGCGTGCCCCCGCCCCTCCGACCGACGTCACCGGGCGTGGAAGCCGGACTGACGATGACGTCTCGCTTCGTTGTTCGGAGGGATACTCCCCAACGGTCCCGGACACGATAGCGCATGCCGCCGCCGACCACCCCGATCGGGGAGCGGGCACGGGATAGGGTGGGCCCGAGCCGCGCCGACCCGCAGGAGGTGGAGATGCCCGGCGGCAGACGACATCCGGTGGACCGGGCTCTTCGCGAGCTCATGGCGGTTCGGCGTGTGGCCGGCCACGACCAGATCCATTCGATGGACGAGGCGATCAACGTGGCTCAGGGCCTGTCCCGTCGACAGTTCCTGAAGGCGGGCGGGGTCATGGCCGCGGGCTTCGCGCTCGCTGCGTGCGATCCGGCGCCCGGCCCGACGCCGCCGGTTCGGCCCTCGAACGACGCCGGTGACGGTCCGCGGATCGCGGTCGTCGGCGCGGGGCTCGCGGGCCTCACCGTGGCTTACCAGCTGCGCCGGGCGGGTGTGGTGTGCTCGGTGTTCGAAGCGCGTGACCGCGTGGGTGGACGCTGCTGGAGCGCGCGCGACTTCGCCGGCGGACAGGTCGCCGAGCACGGCGGCGAGTTCATCGACACCCGCCACGTCCACCTGCGGTTCCTGGCGCGCGAGCTCGGCCTCGAGCTCGACGACCTCTGGTCGGCATGGGTGCCGGGTTCGACGTGGCTCAGCTTCGTGGACGGCGCCGTCGTTCGGCCTCGCGAGCTCTTCGACCAGATGGAGCCCGCGGTCAACGAGCTGATGAAGGTCGCGCGCACGGGCTCGTTCTTCGCCGGCACCGCGTCCCCCGAGGTCTCGGTGCTCGACGAGCAGTCCGAAGCGGAGTGGTACGCCGAGCACGTGGGACCGCTCGGCACGCCGCTCTACCGGCTGTGGACCCAGGGCCAGGCGGGCTGGTACGGACTCGACCCCGATCGGTTGAGCGCGGCGAACCTGATCGATTTCTACGGCGTCGACTACCCGGGGGCGGACGAGCGGTACACGATCAGAGGTGGCAACGACCAGGTTCCTGCCCGGATCCTCGAGGAGCTCCCGCAGGGAACCGTGACACTCGAGACGCCGTTGCGAGCCCTACGCGCCGTGGGCGACGGCACGATCGAGCTGCGCTTCGACGACGTGGCGGCGCCCGTGATCGCCGATCGCGTCGTCCTGACCGTTCCCTTCACTGCCCTCAGGGAGGTCGACCTCAGCGCGTCGGGGTTCTCGCCCGGACGCCTACGCGCCGTCGACGAGCTGAGCATGGGCACGAACGCGAAGCTGCTGATGCAGTTCGACCGGCCGTTCTACACCGGGTTCGACGACTGGAGCGGCGGGATGGATCGCGGCGACGATCCGATCCTCGGGACGTGGGAGAGCGGCGGCACCGATCCCGGGGCCGACCGGTTCGGATTGCTCACGGTGTACTCGGGAGGTCGGGTCGGCGCGGGGTATGCCACGGAGGTCGCGCACGCTCCCGCGCCGGAGATCATCGTCGACCAGACTTTGGATGCGATCGATGAGGTGGTGTCCTGGGGTCCGCTCGGCGTTTAACGGACGGGCTTGGCTCGACTCTTGGGTCGACGACCCCTGGGTGCGAGGATCCTACGCCGCGTTCGGTCCGGGGCAGCTGACGTCGTTCTACGGTTCGCTCGGCGCGGCCGAGGGACCGGTCCACTTCGCGGGCGAGCACACCTCCGTCTACAGCCAGGGCTTCCTGAACGGCGGTGTGGAGAGCGGGGACCGCGCAGCGGCTGAGGTCCTGCACGAACTGGGAGTGCAACCACCGCCGGGCCTCCTCCGCGCCCGCCGAGCCGCCCGGAGCTTCGAGGCCGTCTACCCGTCGGGTCCTGGATACTGACGCGCGCATGGATCCGGAAATCGTCGAAGAAGCCGTCGAGGTCACCGAGGCCGACACTCCGGCGAAGAAGCCAGTCTCGGACCAGCGGATCATCCTGGGCAACACGGGCCAGAACGTCCTGGGCCTCGCGATCGGGGCGGTCGCGCTCTTCGCCGCCCAGGTGATCATGACGAACCGCTTGGGCGACGGTTCCTACGGGATCGTCACGCTCGCCACCCAGTTCGCGTTCATCGCCGCGGCAGCGACGCGCTTCGGCATGGACGTGGCCGATGTGCGTCTGGTGGCGATCCTCGTGGGCCGCGGGGGCTCGACCAGGGCGCGTGGGCTGGTGCAGCGCTCCATGCTCATCACCCTGGCCGTCTCGGTGCCGTTCTCGGTGCTGGCGTTCGTCGCGTCGCCGTGGCTCGCCCGCACCTTCTCCGGGAACGAGGCCGTCGCGACGCCCGCGTTCCGCGCAGCCGCCGTTCACCGTGCCGTTCGCGGCGCTGGCCTTCACGTCGATGGGGTCGACCCGTGGGCTGAAGATCATGCGCTACACGCTCTACTCCCAGTGGATCGTCCAGCCCATCGGATGGGTGCTGCTCACGCTCGCGTTCTGGGCGATCGCGTCGCCCACGGCGGGATGGGCGTCGGCGGCGTTCGGTGTCTCGTGGGCCGCGGCGCTGCTGGTTGCCGTGTACGGATGGGAGAAGGAGCAGCGGCGGTTCCCGCCCGACGTGTCAGGCGACGGCATCCCGGAGGAGCGAACCGGGGCTCTGCTGAGGTTCGGTGCGCTGCGCGCCCCCGCGACGTTGTTCTCGCAGTTGATCTTCTGGACAGATCTGTTCGTCGTGTCGATCCTGATGAGCGCAGAACCCGGGAGGCGACTCCCAGGTCGGCGTCTACAGCGCGGTGCTGCGGGCGGGACAGGCGCTGTTCCTGTTCCTCACGAGCGTCTCGCTGACGTTCAGCCCATTCGTCGCCGACCTGCATCATCGCGGCGAGCAGCTGAAGCTCGACGCGCTCTACAAGCAGGTCACCCGCTGGACGCTGGCGGCGACCATCCCGGTCCTGCTGGTGCTCGCCGGTGATGCCCGGTCCCGTCCTGCGGATCTTCGGCGCGGAGTTCGTCCAGGGCGAACAGGCGCTGCGGATCTTGATCGTCGGCATGATCGTGCCGGTCATGGTGGGCACCGTGGGATTCATCCTGATCATGGCGGGTCGAACCGGGTGGGACCTGGTCGTGTACGTCGGGGCGTTCGCGATCGACATCGGCATCGCGCTCGCGTTGGCCCGGCCCGACGCGTTGGGGATCCGCGGCGCCGCGATCGCACAGGCCGCCACGCTCACGGTGAGCGCCGTGGCCCGGCTGTTCCTCGTGCGGCGGTTCCTGCGGATCTGGCCGTTCGACACCAGCTACCTCCGCCTGATCGTACCGACCCTGATCGGCGGCGCCGTGATGGCGCTGACGCACGGCGTGCTCCCCGAGGAGAAGTGGTTGATCGGTCTCCTGGTCGCGGCGGGCCTGGGCGGCCGCCGCCTACGTGGGTGCTGTGTTGGCGTTCGGGTTGAAGCCGAACGAGCGCGAGACGGCACTGAGGCTCGCCGGGAAGGTGGTCGGCCGGACCCGAGCACGGCCGCCTAGGCCTAGGTCCACCGTGCTCGCAGCGATTCGGACGCGCGCCCCGCCTCGGCGAGCGAGCTCGATCGGTGCGGTGCGGCGTCGTCGTTCCCTGGACCGTCGGACCCCGTCGATGTGCGGTGAGATGGGACGCCGAGCTCCCGGCCATGCGACGTTCCAGCCGATGCCACGGAACCGGGCGAAGGCTGCCGGTCCACGCGACGCACCGCCGGCACCACGAGGCCGATCAGGACCCAGGCGCCCGCCGGGCTGCCGGGAGAGGCGATGGTGCCCGAACATCGAGATTTCGCGCGCACCCGAGCGGGCGCTTTCCGCGATCACCTCGATGGCGGCGACGGACAGGACCGACGCCACCGCGACCAACAACGGGCCTACCATCGGTCAGACGGCTCCTTCGGGGGGAAGCTGCTCGCTTTCGGGCTTGCAAGGCTACGCGCCGGAGGCGGGCTCGGGCGATACCGCAGATGAAGGAGGCCGATCGACGGTGATGCGGCCCGCCGGGACTTCGCACCGAGGGGTGCCGAAGTCGAGATTGACCCCTGGTAGATTCGTCGGACTCCATGGCCCGTCTCCTCCCGCACGCCCGTCCGATGTCGCGCGCCTTCGTCTGCTTCGTGTTCGCCGTGCTCGCTGTTGCATGCACCGGGGATCCCGTGCCCGAGGCACCCGCGGGGTCCTCGGGCCGAACCCAGGCACCGCCGGTCGTCAGTGCCACCGCTACGTCTATACGGATGCCAGCCGGGATCGAAGCGCGACTCACGGTCCAGGACGACCGGCGCGACCTTGTCGATCGTGAATGAGACCGCTGCGCCGCTGCCCGCTCCGGGTGTCTACGTCTTGGACGCCCGTGACGGAACCCGGGTGCCATGGACCGTCGTCGCCCCCGTACCGGTGCCGGTGGGAGAGACGATGGAGTTCGACGTGCATCGCCCCGACGTGCCCGATGCGACGAACATCGGGCTGGCGGCCATGCTCTTCGGTGGCGAGGACTACGGGGCTTTCGTGCCGCCGCAACCGGGCGCAGGTGAAGGCGTCGTGAGACGCCGCGCGATCGCGATGCGTCGGACCGCGGCGCTCGCGATGAGCCTGGTCCTCGGCCTCACGCCCGCCACGCCCCAGGAAGACCTCCGGTCGCAGCTGCGCGATGCCGCCTGCGCGCTCCCGACCGAGCTGCTCGTGCGCGCGCTCCACGGCCACCGCGCCGACCGGTCCGGTGACATCGACATCGTGCCGTCCGGAGCCCGACTTCGTCGGTCATGGGGGTCTTCCGCACTCGCGGGCCGTGGGACTACGTCGGCGAGGTGCCCCTCCTGTGGTACGGGCCCGGCTACATCGAGGCGCAGGGATCGGTGAAGGGCAGGGTGACGCTCGCGGACATCGCCCCGACCCAGGGCGAGCTGCTCGGGTTCCCGTTCGATGCCCCCGACGGCTCGGTGCTCCAGGAGGCCCTGGTACCCGACGGGGAGCGGCCCGCAGTCGCCGCCCAAGCTGGTGGTGGTCGTCGTGTGGGACGGCGCCGGACGCAACGTGCTCGGTGCGTGGCCCCGAGCGTGGCCACAGCTCCAGCGGTTGATCGACAAGGGCACGTGGTACGACGACGCGGAAGTGGGATCGTCGCCTCCGAGCACCGCGCAGATCCACGCCACGATCGGCACCGGCGCCTTCTCGGCCCACCATGGGCTGGTGGCGCATCAGCTCCGCATCGGGAACCGGATCGCGACGCCGTGGGAGGTCGGGCCGCGGTATCTCATGGCCGCCGACCTTCGCGGACCTCTACGACCGGGCGGAGGGCAACGTGCCGATCGTCGGGACGCTGGCCACGGTCGCGATCCAGCTCGGCATGATGAGCCACGGCTCGATGTGGGGCGGCGGCGACGAGGACATCGCGGTCCTGCGGGAGCTGGAGGGCGCCGCCACCTTGGGCGCCGAGGGCATCGAGTTGGAACCTCCCCGGCCCCGTCCGCCCCTACTACCGTGTGCCCGCCTACGTGAACGACCTCCCGCCGATCACGTCCTACTACGAGGAGGTCGACCGTTCCGACGGCGCGGCCGACGGCATGTGGCACGACCTGCACCTGGACGACGCGAACGTGGAAGAAGCGTTGCGCACGCCGGCGCGGATCCCCTGGCAGACCCGCCTGGTCCAGGAGGTCATCGACCGTGAAGGGTTCGGCGCCGACGACGTGCCCGACCTGCTGTTCGTCAACTACAAGCTGATCGACGAGGTCGGACACGAGGATTCGATGAACAGCGTGCAGATGCGCGACTCCGTGAGGGCGCAGGACGCCGATCTCCCGTCGTTGATCGACATCCTCGATCGAGCAGGTGGGCGAGGGTCGCTGGGTCATGGCGCTCACGGCCGACCACGGCCACACCCCGGACCCGGCCGTCAGCGGCGCCTCCGTGTTCTCGCCGATCAAGGTGGCCGACGCGATCCAGGAGGAGTTCGATCGCGACGGGGACGACGTGCGGATCGTGGAGTTCACCCAGCCCACGCACGTGTTCATCAACATCGCCGAGTTGCGGGAGCAGGGCGGAAGCCTGGAGGAGGTCGCCGCCTACCTGTTGACCGTCACGAAGGGCCAGGTGCAGAGCCCCGACTATCCCCCGGTTCCCGGCGCGGAGGCGGAGCCCGCGTTCATCGCGGCCTACCCCTCCGAGCTGCTGGAGACGCTGGCGTGCATCCCCGGCCGAGGAGCGGTGCCTCTCCTCAGGGATAGCGGATGGCGGGCGCATCCGGCTCGAGCGAGTCCGGCCAGCCCGGGAATCCCTCGGGCCAGTCCCAGAAGTCGTTCGTCGCCTTCACGTGCGGGAGCGGTTCCCCAGCCCGGGGCTTGCGCCCGAAGTCGAACACGTGCTCGAAGTTGTGCGACTTCCGGATCGCGGCGCGTGAGCGGTGGCAAGTCCCAATTGTCCGAGATGAATCGGAGCGGCGCGGTGAACTCCGCGAACGCGTCGTCGATGTAGCCCTCCTTGGCGTACGGAGAGATGACCATCATCGGGACCCGGAACCCCAGATCGACGTCGTCGATGCGGGGTGGAGGCGACGTGGTCGTACAAGCCACCCCATTCGTCCCATGTGATGAAGATCGCGGTTCGCTCCCACATGCTCGGATCGCATGATCCCGTTCACGATGTCGGTGACCCAGTTGTGGGCGTGCCTCGTGCTGAACGGGGGATGGTCCGACAGCTGGAACCGTGGGCGTGATCCACGTGACCGGCGGCAACGCGTCGGCCTCGATGTCGCGCATCAGGTCGTCGACCGGCCAGATGTGCTCGTCCCACATCTCCTCGTCCTCGAAGATGCTCTCGATCGAGGCGTAGGCCTGCCAGATGTATCCAGCCTGATACGGGTCGGCGGAGTAGTAGGCCCAGTCGATGTTGCGGTTCGACAGCTGGTGGCCCACGGTCTTCATGTCGAAGCACGTGCTGTGCGGGGTGATGTTCCCGCGCTCGTCCTGGACGTTGATGAACACGCCGTCGCCGTAGGCGTCGCACCCCCAGCTCTTGAACTGCCGCCCGTCGTTGAGCTGCTTCACGCGGATGTTCTCGGGGTTGTCGATGGCCCCGCCGGCCTGCCCCGCGATCAAGAACAGATGGTTCGGGTGCGAGGGTCCCGCCACCGACGCGAAGAAGTTGTCGCACAACACGTATCGGTCCGCCCACCGGTAGTAGTTGGGCACGTCCCGGCGTTCGAACTGCGAGTACGCGAAGTACGGCCCGAACTCGCCCAACGCGAACCCGTCCATCGCGCCGTCGTTGTACATGGCATGCCAGGAGGCGGTGTCGTGGGCGAGGTCGCCGGGGAGCCACTCGGGGCAGCGGATCAGCGGGACCTCCTGCCCGGCCCGCATCGCCGGTGCGAGCGCCGCGAGCTCCGGGGTACCGGCCGAAGATGTTGTCGAAGCTGCGGTTCTCGAGCATCAGGTAGACGACGCGATCGATCGGCCAGCGGGTCTTCATCCTGGGCACCGGGGTGCCGAACGTCGGCCGCGGAGTGGGCTGGTCGAGACGCGTTGACCGAAGCACGATGACATGAACAAGCCGGCTGCCGCGGCTGCGGACCGGCTCATGAACTGTCGGCGGGTGAGGCGTGAAGGGAACAGGGCTCGCCCATGGTATCGGGCGATGAGAGGCGGGACCGTTGCGGAACCGTGCCGCAGCGGCTAGCCCCAGCGCTCGCCCAGGATCGCGGCGAGCAGGGCGACGGCGCCGGGCTTGTCGAGTGGTTCGTTGCCGTTGCCGCATTTCGGTGACTGCACGCACGAGGGGCACCCGCGGGAGCAGGGGCACTGGCGGATCGTCTCGAGCGTCGCTCGCAGCCACCGATCGGCGTCGCGGGCTCCCCGCTCGGTGATGCCCGCGCCGCCCGGATAGCCGTCGTAGATGAAGATCGTGGTCATGCCGGTGTCGGGATGCAGCGGGGTCGACACACCACCGATATCCCATCGGTCACAGGTGGCGACCAGGGCAGCAGTCCGATCGCGGCGTGCTCGGCGGCGTGGATGGCCCCGGGCACGTCCCTGGGGCCGATCGCGGCCCGTCGAGCACCGAGCCGGGGATCGTCCACCAGACCGCCTTCGTCTCGAGCGTCGACGGGGGGCAGCGGGAGAGGAAGCTCGTCGATGATCTCGCCCGTCGCGACGAGCTCTGCGACGAAGCTGGTGACCTGGTTCGTGACACGCACCGTCCCGTAGCGCTGTATGACATCGCCGATCGTCGCCTGCGTGTGCGCGTCGACGACCTCGATGTCGGTGAGGTCGCGCGCCTGTGTGTAGTAGTCGGGGTCGGCGCTCGCGACCAAGGCCACGCGTTGCACGAGGTCCAGCTCCTCGACGAGGTATTGCTCGCCCATGTGCAGGTACACGGCGCCCGGATGCAGGGTCGCGTACGCGCGATGCTCGTCGGCGGTGCCGAGCAGCTCGCCCGTGTCGCTCATCACGATCGAGTAGACGCGGCCGCCGCCGGCTCGGACGTCCACCGACCGGTGAGGAGCCTCCTTCCCCCGATCGTGCCAGGCGTCCCTGCGCTGCACCAGCTCCCCACGGTCGGCCAAGCGATCGATCGCGGCCTCCACGTCGACCCTGTCGCCGAAGAAGGTCAGCTCGTCCCGTCGGAGCGGCGCCTCGCGCGCGGCACAACGAAGATGTGGCTCCAAGCACGTACGGGTTCGTCGGGTCGATCACCGCGGCTTCGGCGGGGCGGTCGAACAGATCCTCCGGGTGGTGCACCAGGTACTGGTCGAGCGGATCGTCCTGCGCGACGAGCACGGCCAAGCGCGTCGCCGTCTCCGCGGCCCGCTCGGCCCGCCTGTTGCCACATCGAGGCGCGGGTGCCCGGGTACCCCATGAGCAGGGCCGCGTCCAGCGAGCCGATGTCGATCCCCAGCTCGAGCGCGCTCGTCGACGCGATCGCGACGAGCTCTCCGTCGGTGAGCTCGCGCTCGATCTGCCTCCGGTCCTCGGCGAGGTACCCGGCGCGATAGCTCTTGATGCGCCCGCGCGTCGATGCCTCGCTCACCTCCCTGCGTGCGAACTCGGCCAGCAGCTCCGCCGCTCGCCGCGACCTGGTGAACCCGATCGTGCGCACGTCCGCGATCGGCGAGCCTGCCCATCAGCCACGACGTCTCGCTCAACGCGCTGCGCCGCTGACCCGTGTCCTCGTCGAGGATCGGCGGGTTCCACAAGGCGAAGAGCTTCTCGCCGCTCGGCGAGTCGTCGTCGATCACCGTCTCGAACGGCATGCCGGTGAGCCGGGTCGCCAGCTCGCCCGGATTGCCCACGGTGGCGCTCGCAAGGCACCAGCGCGGGGAGCCGCCGTAGTGGGCGATCGAGTCGCCGAAGCCGGCGCAGCACCATCGCCACGTGTGAGCCGAACACCCCCCGGCACACGTGCGCCTCGTCGACCACGATCAGCGAGAGGCGGAAGAAGAAGTCGGCCCACCGCGCATGGTCGGGGAGCAGGGACAGGTGGAGCATGTCCGGGTTCGTCAGCACGAGATTGGCGTTCTTGCGGATCAGCGGGCGCTCGGCCCTCGGGGTGTCCCCGTCGTAGACCGAGGCCTTCAGCTGCGGAAGCTTCAGGCTGCGCACGGCGCGGAGCTGATCGCGTGCCAGCGCCTTCGTGGGATACAGGTAGAGCGCGGTCGCCTTGGGCTGCGTCAGTGCCGCCTCGGCGAAGGCCGCGTTGTAGACCAACGTCTTCCCGCTCGCCGTGCCGGTGGCCATGACGAGGTCGTGTCCCTCGCGGAGCGCCGCGAGCCCGTCCGCCTGATGCGGGTACAAGCCTCGAACGCCCGTGAGGCCCAGCCGCGACACGAGCAGCTCAGGAAGGTCCTCCGGGAACGGTTCGATCGCCGGTCGTCGAGCCGGGAGCCTGCGCACATGCACGAGCGAGGACGCGCGACGTCGGGGTCGTCGGTGATCGTGTCGAGGAACGCGCGAGGGTCCACGCGGGCCAGGCTACTCGGGCGCCCCGATCCTGCCGGCGGCGACCGCGTCTCCCGTGCGCTCCGCATCGAGCTCTTCGGTAGGACGCTCGGAGGCCGTCGCGGAACAAGCCTCGGAGCCGCCCGCGATGACTCATCAGGACCCACACCCCCAGTACGAGGTAGAGGATGCCGACCCCGATCCGTTCCAGGCCGTGCAACGACTCCGGCACGATGGCGCCCAGGATGAACTGGAACCAGAACAGACCGAACAGGTACCCGGCTTCCCGCATGGACATCGTGAGGTTCGCGATGATCGCGACCGCGAAGAAGGACTGCGCTGCGGTGAGGAACAGCTCCTCTCGCTGCACCGCGTCGATCGGAAGTCCGTGGAACCCTCCGGCCGCCACCGCGAACACGATCGGGAGCGTGCCCACGAGCAGGGTCCACTGGTTCACCTTCGAGCTCACGAGCGTGCCGAGGCCGGCGCTGGTGTTGAGCCGCCACGCGTAGAGGCCGGCCACGAGCAGCTCGGGCGCCTCGGAGGCGAGCGGGGCGACCCACTGCACGAGCAGGAACTCGCTCACGCCGAGCGTCTCCCCGCTCGCGACCAACGCCTCGGCGAAACGTTCCGCGCACAGCAGGATGATCGCGGCCGCGAAGACCGCCATCGCGATCAGGGTCGTTCTGCGGCCGGCCGTCGAGAACGTGCCCATGTAGCGGGCGGGGCCGACCAGGTGTGGTTCCTCGGCGGGCGCGCGGGACACCCTGATCGTGTACAGGACGAAGATCAGTGACCAGGACCCCGGAATCGAACAGCGTGATCGAGTGCTTCAAGGGCAGCGTGAGCGAATAGATCGTGGCGATCGCCAGGAAGGCGATCTCGATGGAATGCTCGCGGTCGAGACGCACGCCCTCCCAGGTGGCCTGCTTCGGCAGCATGCCTTTGCCACGGAGGCGGTAGAAGGCGATGAACACGACCATGGTCCAGCCGATGCCGATCAGGAGCCGGTTCGCCCCGGTCATGTTGGCGAGCGCGAGCGAACAAGGCGACTCGTCCCTCCGGTCAGTGGAGGGCACGACGGGTCCTGGGCGAACGACTGCCCACCCTTGGACGCGAAGACGAAGTCCACCGCGTACTCGGGGAGCACGGCGATCAGCGCCAAGATGGCGATCGCCAGCCCGGCCGAGATGTCGAGCTGCGCCACCTCGGCCGCCCACGACAGCATGAAGGCCGCCCCGACGATCGCGAGGCCGAACAGCAGCGCTTCGAGCGGGTGGGCGAGCTCGGGGTGGGTGAAGCGGACCACCAACGCGGGCACGGTGAGCAGCGCCGCGATCGTCATCTCGATCCTCGCCCGCGCGGGGTGAACGTCGAGCAGATCGTCGTCGAGGGTCGTCATCGCGCAGCAAGCCTACGCGGGCGCCCCGCAACCACCGGCTACTCGCCGGCCGTGGGGCTCGGCGGGACGTTCTTCTTCAGCAGGACTCGCGTCCTTCTTCGCGTCGGCGAAGATCGCGGACTTCCGCGAGGAGTCGAGGAACACGACCGAGACCGAACCCGCCATCCCCGCGCTGCCGGGCAGGACCACGTTCTGCACGTTCTTCACCGGGATCTTGGAGGCGGTGAACGCGAGGTCGATGACCTCGGCGAGCGGCATCGTGGTCTCCACGTTGCGCATGCCCGCGCCGATCCACTTGAACAGCTGGGACTCGATCCTTCTTGAACCCCTTCGCGAACTGGGCCAGGGAGCGACCATCAGCCTCCCGCCGTTCTCCTGACGGCCGAAGTCTCCCTGTTGCAGGTCGTGCCGCGTGCGGGCGAAAGCCAGCGCGTCCCTGCCCGACAGCTCCTGCACGCCCGGCTGGAAATCGGCTCGCGCGTACGAATCGTTCATCGCGAACGGCACGTCCATGGTGAGCCCGCCCACGGAGTCGATCATGTCCTCGAAGCCCCAGAAGGTGGTGATGGCCCAGTAGTCGACCGTCACCCCCGACATCTGCTCCACCGTGTCGACCAGCAGGGCGGGGCCCCCGTAGAAAAGCGAGCTGTTGATCTTGCCGGTGCCCTGGTTGGCGATCGGCACGTAGGAGTCACGGGGGATGCCGACTAACGTGGCTCGCTCCTTCGCAGGGTTGATGAACACCAGATGCAGAGAGTCGGCGAGCGAATGCATCACGTCGTCACCGGGCCGTGCCCCGCTTCCCACGAGCAGGAGCACGACCGGCTTCGTGCCGTTCAGCGACGGTGTGAAGCCCGCGTGCGCCTTGCCCACCACGATGCCCGAGCTCTGCGCGGTGGCAGTGACCGACCACTCATGGCGCCGACCGCGGATCCGGCCACCCACACGGCGAGCGCCAGTCGCCAGGAAACCGAGGCGCCGCCTCACGACGAGGCCTCCGTGGGGCTCGGGGTCGCGCTACCGGACGGTCTCGACTGCTCCTTGTCGTTGCGGGAGACAGAGAAGCTCACGATCGTCCAGTCGCCGTCGATCTTCTGGAAGACGTACTGCCCCTTGCTGGAGAACACGAATCGGTCCGTGCCCTGGTTCCCGCTGGCCTGGAACTTCACGGTGCCGATCACCGCGACCGGCAGGTTCTTCGGGTCGACCAGGACCTTCGTTTTCAGGGTGGAATCCAGTGGGCGGATCGTCTCGAGCTCCGTGGCGCCCGTGCCGGCGGTCAGGGTCTCGAGCTGATCCTCGGCCTCCGCCCGTGCGTCGGCGGAGAAGGCCTCGAACGCCTCGTCGTAGGTGCCGTCCTGCCAGTTCGCGGGGTCGAGGAACGCCTCGGTGTAGAAGGTGTCGAGCGCCGCAACGATCGCCTCGGCGGCGGGCTCGGCGGCGGCCTTCGCTTCCTTCCCGTCTCCGGGCTTCTCACCTTCTTGCGGAGCGGTCGTGATCGCGACGGTCTTCGCAACCTCGAAGTCGAATTCGGGGGTCTCGGGGGTATCGGCGCCGACGACGGCTCCCAGAGGGCCGTCGCCACCGCCGGAGAACACGAAGAACGCCGCCACGAGGGCGGCGGCCGCAGCGATCCCGCCGATGATGAGGAGCGGGCTTCTGCGGGGGGATGAAAGAGCGTGCTGACCTTCTGCCAAAGCGCGTCGAGACTACCCGCGCCGAGGGTGCTCGCCAAACATCCAGGCGTGTCGGTTCCGTGACGGTTCCCGGGTACGATGATGCCGCTCCACGCACCAGCAGGGCCGTGAGGCCGGCAGAGAGCACGTCAGGCGCGCCGGGAAGACTGGTCGGCAGGAAGGTGTGCCATGTCCCGCTCCGATCTGCCCTCTCCCTCCGAGCACGACGAATCCCACATCCGCATGCCGTGGGCGCGGTCCGATCGGCTAGTGCCCCGGACCGTCCTGCGTCCCCTGCAGGAATTCCTCGACACCTCGATCGCCGGAAGCGTGCTGCTGCTGGGCGCCGTGGTGGCAGCGCTCGCCTGGGCCAACTCCCCGTGGAGTGGATCGTATGAACGATTGTGGGACACGCACCTGTCCGTCCAGCTCGGTGATCTGCTCGACTTGAACAAGGACCTGCACTTCTGGGTGAACGACGCCCTGATGGCCCTGTTCTTCCTGGTGGTCGGACTCGAGATCAAGCGCGAGGTGCTCTCGGGAGAGTTGCGGAACGCTCGCACGGCGATACTTCCGGTCATGGCCGCGATCGGCGGCATGGCGGTCCCGGCGTTGCTGTACGTGGTGATCGCCGGAGGTGGCGAGGACGCGAAGGGCTGGGGCGTGCCGATGGCCACCGACATCGCCTTCGCGCTCGGCGTCCTGACGCTGGCCGCGCGATACGCGCCGCCATCACTGAAGCCATTGCTGCTCACGCTTGCGATCGCCGACGACATCGGCGCGATCATCGTCATCTCGGTCTTCTACACGGGAGGCATCGAATGGGGCGCGCTTGCCGGAGCGCTCGGCCTGCTCTTCTTGGTCGTCGTGGCGGCCCGCAATCACGTTCGCGCGCAGGCGCTATACGTGGCGCTCGGCGTTGCGGTCTGGTACCTCACCTATCGGGCCGGGATCCATCCCACCATCGCGGGTGTGGCAATGGGGCTGATCACGCCCGCCGTGCCGCTCCAGCGCCCCCGTGCGGTGAGCGCCGAGGCGCATCGCATCGCCGACGAGACCGTCGATGATCCCGATCCTCCCGATGAGGACGACCACTGGTGGATGCGACTTGCGTGGCTGTCCAAGGAAGCGGTCTCACCGATGGCCCGGGCCGAGCACGCGTTGCTGCCGTGGACGAGCTTCGTGATCCTGCCGCTCTTCGCCCTCGCGAACGCGGGAGTGGAGCTGTCGATCCAGGCGATCCGCGATGCTGCGACAGGGGCGGTCGGCATCGGGATCTTCCTGGGCTTGGTGTTGGGGAAACCGCTGGGGGTGGCGGTCGGCTCGTTCCTGGCGGCCGCGACCGGCATGGGACGGTTGCCCGGGGACGTGGGCTGGGGCGATCTGGCAGGCATGGGCATGACCGCCGGCATCGGGTTCACGGTGGCGCTCTTCGTCGCCGAGCTCGCGTTCGACGAAGGCCCGCTTCTGGACGAGGCCAAGATCGCGATCTTGGCCGCGTCGCTCGTTGCGGGAATCGCCGGGTACCTGGTCCTGCGGGCGTCACCCGTTCCCGGGCCAGCCGGCCGCTGAAGGGCCCCTATCGTCGCAGGTCGCGTGGGGGGTCCGTTCTCTATACTGCACGTCGTTCCCGGCCCCGGCCGGGTTGGAGAGAGGCCCCCACCACTTCACAGGAGGTTCCATGCACGGCGTCCTTGCCCAAGAGGGCGGTGCGCTCGAAGTCGTGTTCGGCTCGGGCGATGTCACCGCGCTCTGGGTGATCCTCGGTATCTCGTTGATCGCCTTGGTCTTCGCCTACTACCTCGTGCGGGCCGTATTGGTCGCGCCCGAGGGCACCGACCGCATGAAGGAGATCGCGAAGGCGATCCAGGAGGGCGCCTCGGCCTACCTGAGCCGGCAGTTCCGCACCTTGAGCATCTTCGTCGTGGTCATCGGTGTCGCGCTGTTCTTCATCCTGCCGGTTTCCGAGGACGCCACTCACTCGGAATTCTCGATCCGGTTCGGACGATCGATCGCGTTCATCCTGGGTGCCGGGTTCTCCGCGGTGACCGGGTACGTCGGCATGTGGCTCGCCGTGCGCGCGAACGTCCGCACAGCCAACGCCGCGCGTGAGTCAGGCCTGCGCCAAGCGGTGAAGATCGCCTTCCGTGCCGGTGGCGTCGCGGGCATGTTCACCGTGGGGCTCGGCCTCTTCGGCGCCACCGCGATCCTGCTGCTCTACAAGGAGGACGCCACCGGGGTGCTGGTGGGCTTCGGTTTCGGCGGCGCGCTGCTCGCGATGTTCATGCGGGTGGGAGGCGGCATCTTCACCAAGGCGGCCGACGTGGGCGCCGACCTCGTCGGCAAGGTGGAACAGGGCATCCCCGAGGACGATCCGCGCAACGCCGCGACGATCGCCGACAACGTCGGTGACAACGTCGGTGACTGCGCGGGCATGGCGGCCGACCTCTTCGAGTCGAGCGAGGTGACGCTGATCGCCTCGTTGATCTTGGGGGCTTCGGCCTTCGCCGGTTCCGAACAAGGTGCGATCGCGGGCGTGATGTTCCCATTGTTCATCCGGGCGGTGGGCGTGATCACGTCGATCATCGGCATCCTCATGGTCACGCCGCGGACCGAGACCGAGTCCGGCATGAAGGCGATCAACCGAGGCTTCTTCGCCTCGGCGTTCATCTCCGCCGCCGCAGCGTTCGTGATCTCCGGCATCTACCTGGACAGCTACAAGCCCGCCGTCGCCGTCTCGATCGGCCTCGTATTGGCGGCCGTGATCCAGGTGCTCACGCAGTACTTCACCGACACCAAGTTCAAGCCGGTGCAGGAGATCGCGGAATCGACCGTCACAGGCCCAGCCACCACGATCCTGTCCGGCTTCTCGGTGGGCCTCGAGTCCACCGTGTACTCCGCGTTCATCCTGGCCGGGGCCATCGTCTCGGCGTTCTACCTCGGGGGCTCGACCGCCGAGCGTCTGTACTTCATCGCGCTCGCAGGCATGGGCATGCTCACCACGGTCGGCGTGGTCGTGTCCATGGACACCTACGGCCCGATCTCGGACAACGCCCAGGGCATCGCGGAGATGTCGGGCGAGTTCGAGGGCCGGCCCGCCGAGATCCTGGGCGGACTCGACGCCGTGGGCAACTCCACGAAGGCCATCACCAAAGGCATGGCGATCGCAACGGCCGTGCTTGCCGCCACCTCCCTGTTCGGCTCGTTCGAGGAGGCGCTGCGCGGCGCCGGACTCTTCTTCGAAGGTATCCGCATCGATGAGCCCGATGTCCTGGTGGGCCTGTTGATCGGCGGCGCGGTGCCGTTCCTGTTCTCCTCCCTGGCGATCCGCGCGGTCGGTCGCGCGGCGGGCCAGGTCGTGCAGGAAGTCCGCAAGCAGTTCCGCACCAAGCCCGGGATCATGGACTACTCCGAGAAGCCGGACTACGGCGCCGTGGTGGACATCTGCACGAAGACCTCGCTGCAGGAGCTGCTGACGCCCGGCCTGCTGGCGGTCCTTTCGCCGATCTTCGCGGGCTTCTTCCTGAAGGGCGAGGCGCTCGGCGGCTTCCTCGCCGGAGCTATCCTCACCGGCCAGTTGCTGGCGGTCATGTTGTCCAACGCCGGTGGCGCCTGGGACAACGCCAAGAAGTACATCGAGGAGGGCAACTACGGCGGGAAGGGAAGCGAGAGCCACAAGGCGGCCGTGATCGGCGACACCGTCGGCGACCCGTTCAAGGACACCGCCGGTCCCGCGATCAACCCGTTGATCAAGGTGATGAACCTCGTGGCCCTGCTGATCGCGCCGCTGGTGGTCTCGCACGCCGACGACACCGCGCTGCGCATCGGCATCTGCCTGGTGGTGGCAGTGGTCCTCGCCGCCGCGGTCTACGTCTCGAAGTCACGCGAATCCGAGCTGCGCGAAGACATCGCCGCCGCCAACGCACCGAAAGCCTCTGTCTAGGGGTAAGGGATCAGCACCCATGGGCGCGCTTCGTCGCTGGCTCGATCGGCTGACCGAGAGTGACGAAGCGCGCCTCGATGCAGAGATCCGCGATTGGGCGAGTTCGATCCCCGGGACCGTGCCCATCGCGGAGGCTCCCAAGAGGACGCGGGCGAAGATCGCCGGGGTGATCACGCGCATCACGGTCCTGCCCGTGGGCGGCCACGAATCGCTCGAGGCGCTCATTTCCGACGGAACCGCGGAGGCCGTCGTCGTCTTCATGGGACGCCGCGGGATCGGCGGGTTCACGCTCGGCACGCGTGTCGTAGTCGAAGGCGTGCTGGGGGAACGGCGGGGCGGTGGCCCCTCCCGCATGATCAACCCACGGCTCGAATTCAGCGCCTGAGCGCGAAGCCGGCAAGGCGGCGTCAAGTCCTTCCCTCTCGGCGTTAGGGACCCGTCAAGACACCCGGTGCCTCGCCGCTCCAGACCTACGCTCCGACCGTGAACGTCGGAAGGAGCCACCGTGGCTGATGTCGTGTTCGTGGTGCTGGCGGTCGTGGGATTCGGCCTGCTGATGGCGATGGTGCGGGGGGTGGACCGGCTGTGATCGACACCGTCATCCCGGTCGCGATCGCGGTCGCGCTCGTCGTGTACCTCGTCGTCGCCCTGCTGTTCCCGGAGCGGTTCTGACATGGCCGGCTGGCTGCAGCTCGTCCTGATCGTCGCGATCCTGCTGATCGCGTATCGGCCGCTCGGCGACTACGTGGCCTGGGCCCTAACGTCCAAGCGGTCGCTGCGCGTGGAACGCGTCATCTATCGCGCCGCCGGCGTGAACCCCGAGGTCGAGCAGCGATGGACGGCCTACGCGATCTCGCTCTTGGCGTTCTCGCTGGTGTCGGTCCTCCTGCTGTACGTGCTCCAGCGCGTTCAGGCTTCGTTGCCGCTCTCGCTGGGGTTTCCCGGTGTGAAGGCCGACCAAGCCTTCAACACGGCGGTCTCGTTCGTGTCCAACACCAACTGGCAGTCGTATGCGGGCGAGTCCACGATGGGCCACCTCGTCCAGATGGCCGGGCTCTCCGTGCAGAACTTCGTGTCGGCCGCGGTCGGCCTCGCCGTCGCCGTGGCGCTGATCCGCGGGCTCATCCGCCGGGAAGCCGACACGATCGGGAACTTCTGGGCCGACCTGGTGCGCAGCACGGTCCGCATCCTGCTGCCCATCGCGATCGTCGGCGCCGTCGTCCTCGTTTCTCAGGGCGTCGTCCAGAACCTGCGGGAGCATCAGACGATCGCCACCCTGCAGGGCGGTTCGCAGTTGATCCCGGGTGGACCGGTCGCCTCACAGGAAGTCATCAAGGAGCTCGGTACGAACGGAGGGGGCTTCTACAACGCCAACTCGGCCCACCCGTTCGAGAACCCGAACCCCTTCACGAACATGTTCGAGATCGTCCTGCTGCTCGTGATCCCGTTCGCGCTGACCGCAACGTTCGGCAGGCTCATCGGCAACCGGAAGCAGGGCTACGTCCTCGCCGCCGTGATGGGGCTGCTGTGGATGGGCTCGGTGCTTCTGGCCTGGCAGTTCGAGTCCCGGCCCAACCAGCAGGTCGAGGCCGTGGCGGGCTCGTCCGTGTCCGGCGGGAACATGGAAGGCAAGGAGGTCCGGTTCGGCATCCCGGCCAGCGGTGCCTGGGCGGCTTCGACGACGGGGACCTCGACCGGCGCCGTCAACTCCTCGCACGACTCCATGACGCCTTTCGGCGGGGGCACGGTGCTCGTCAACATGATGCTGTCCGAGGTCTCGCCCGGTGGGGTGGGCTCGGGGCTCTACGGCATCCTCGTCCTGGCGATCCTCGCGGTCTTCATCGCTGGGCTCATGGTGGGCCGGACGCCCGAATACGTGGGGAAGAAGATCGAACCGCGCGAGATGAAGCTGGTCTCGTTGTACATCCTGCTGATCCCTGCGATCGTGCTGCTCCTGACGGGTGCTGCAGTCGTGATGGACTCCGCGGTCGCGTCGATCTTCAACCCGGGACCGCATGGACTGTCGGAAGTCCTCTACGCGTTCACATCGGGGGCGAACAACAACGGCAGTGCCTTCGGCGGGTTGTCGGCCAACACGACCTTCTACAACACGGCGATCGGCTTCGCGATGCTGTTCGGCCGATTCGCCTCGATCGTGCTGGTGCTGGGCATCGCCGGGTCGTTGGCCCGCAAGAAGCAGGTTCCCGAGTCCGCCGGCACGTTCCCGACGACGTCGCCGTTGTTCGTCGGGCTGCTCACCGGCGTGATCGTGATCGTCAGCGGCGCTCACGTACTTCCCGGCGCTCTCGCTGGGCCCGATCGTGGAAGGACTGTCCTAGATGTTCGACGTCGAGCCTGTTGTGGCATTCCCTGCCGGACGCGTTCGGAAAGCTCGACCCTCGCGTGATGTGGCGCAACCCGGTGATGTTCGTCGTGGAGATCGGCTCGGTCCTGACCACCCTGCTGTTCCTGCGCGACCCGTCGTTGTTCGCGGGGCTGATCGCGGCGTGGTTGTGGCTCACGGTGGTCTTCGCGAACCTCGCCGAGGCGGTGGCGGAGGGTCGCGGCAAGGCCCAGGCGGCGGCGCTCCGCGCCACCCGCACGCAGACCATGGCCCGCCGACTCACGGCCGGCGGCGCCGAGGAGGCGGTCCCCGGTACCGAGCTCCTCCCCGGCGACCGAGTGGTCGTCGAGGCCAACGAGGTGATCCCCGGCGACGGCGAAGTCATCGAAGGCGTCGCCTCGGTGGACGAATCGGCGATCACCGGAGAGTCGGCGCCGGTGATCAGGGAATCCGGCGGTGACCGCAGCGCCGTGACGGGTGGCACGAAGGTGCTCTCGGACCGGATCGTGGTCGAGATCACGTCGAGGCCGGGCGAGACCTTCATCGACCGCATGATCGCCTTGGTCGAAGGCGCTCAACGGCAGAAGACGCCGAACGAGATCGCGCTGAACATCCTGCTCGCCAGCCTCACGATCGTGTTCCTGCTGGCGACGGTGACATTGCAGCCGATGGCCATCTACTCGGGCGCCAAGCAGACCGTGATCGTCCTGGTCGCGCTGCTCGTGTGTTTGATCCCGACGACGATCGGAGCATTGCTCTCGGCGATCGGGATCGCGGGCATGGACCGTCTGGTCCAGCGAAACGTCCTGGCGATGTCAGGCCGCGCCGTCGAGGCGGCGGGGGACGTCAACACGCTGCTCCTCGACAAGACCGGCACGATCACGCTCGGCAACCGCCAGGCCGCGGAATTCCTGCCGGCGCCGGGTGTCTCGATGGAAGCCCTCGCCGACGCCGCGCAGATCACCAGCCTGGCCGACGAGACCCCCGAGGGACGGTCGATCGTCGTTCTCGCCAAGGACCGCTACGGCCTTCGCGGCCGGGACCTCGTGGGCGCCGAGTTCGTGCCGTTCACGGCGCAGACCCGTATGAGCGGCGTCGACCTCGACGACCGGCTTCTGCGAAAGGGGGCTGCCGACTCGATCCGGTCGTGGGTGCAGGAGCAGGGCGGCACGGTTTCCGAGGAGGTCGACACGATCGTCGCCGGGATCGCGGTCCAAGGTGGTACGCCACTCACCGTTGCCGAGAACGACCATGTGCTCGGCGTGATCCACCTGAAGGACATCGTGAAGGAGGGCATGCGGCAACGGTTCGACGAGCTCCGGCGCATGGGGATCCGAACGGTGATGATCACGGGCGACAACCCGCGCACCGCCGAGGCGATCGCGACCGAGGCCGGCGTCGACGACTTCCTCGCCGAGGCGACGCCCGAGGACAAGATGGCCTTGATCCGCAGCGAGCAGGGGGGCGGCAAGTTGGTGGCGATGACCGGCGACGGCACGAACGATGCGCCCGCGCTCGCGCAGGCTGACGTCGGGGTGGCGATGAACACGGGCACGTCCGCAGCCAAGGAGGCCGGCAACATGGTCGACCTCGATTCGAACCCGACGAAGCTGATAGAGATCGTGGGCATCGGCAAGCAGTTGTTGATCACCCGGGGCTCGCTGACGACGTTCTCGATCGCGAACGACGTGGCGAAGTACTTCGCGATCATCCCCGCGATGTTCGCGGCCGTCTATCCGGGCCTGGACACGCTCAACATCATGCGGCTCGGCAGCCCCGACTCGGCGATCCTGTCCGCCGTGATCTTCAACGCTCTGATCATCGTGGCGTTGATCCCGCTCGCGCTCCGAGGCGTGCGGTACACGCCGAGCTCGGCGGCCTCGATGCTCCGGCGCAACCTCGGGATCTACGGGTTGGGCGGCGTGATCGCGCCGTTCATCGGGATCAAGGCGATCGACCTGGTGGTCAGTCTGGTGGTGAGGTGACATGCGGCGTTCATCGATCGCGGGGCTCAGGATGCTGGTGGTCCTGACGGTGCTGCTCGGGATCGCATACCCCCTGGTGGTCACGGGGCTCGGCCAGGGGCTGTTCCAGGGCCGAGCCAACGGCAGCCTGGTGGAGTCGGATGGAGCAACGGTCGGGTCCGAGCTGATCGGCCAGGCCTTCGAGGGACCCGAGTGGTTCATCGGCAGGCCCGATGCCTTCGACCCTGCGGCGAGCGCTCCTTCGAATCTGGGCCCCTCGAACCCCCAGCTGGGAGCGGCGGTTAAGGATCGCATCTCGGCGATCACGGAGTCCGATGCACCGCAGGGACCGATCCCCGTCGATGCCGTCACGGGTAGTGGGAGCGGGCTCGACCCGCATATCACCCCCGCCTATGCAGCGCTCCAGGCGCCGAGGGTGGCGGATGCCCGCGGCCTCGAGCTCGATCGGGTTCTCGCGTTGATCGAAGGCCAGACCGAGGGCCGGACCTGGGGGTTCCTCGGCGAGCCACGCGTCAACGTCCTCCTGCTCAACCTCGAGCTCCAGGGGATAGCCTCGGGGACATGAAGCGCGGCGAGCTCCGCATCTACGTCGGCTATGCGGCGGGTGTCGGCAAGACCTTCGCGATGCTGGGCGAGGGTCATCGGCGAAGGGACCGTGGCACCGACGTTGTCATCGGGTTCGTGGAGACGCACGGCCGGCCGCTGACGAAGGAAGCGATCGGCGACCTCGAGATCGTACCCCGGCGCCAGGTCGCCTACCGCGGCTCCACGTTCGAGGAGATGGATGCAGACGCGATCATCGCTCGAGCTCCGGATGTCGTCCTGATCGACGAGCTGGCCCACACCAACGTTCCAGGCTCGCGGCGCGAGAAGCGCTGGCAGGACGTCGACGAGATCCTCGAAGCTGGGATCGACGTGATCTCGACGGTGAACATCCAGCACCTCGAGTCCTTGAACGACGTCGTGGAGCGCATCACCGGCGTCCGCCAGCGAGAGACGATCCCTGACGAGATCGTGCGAGCCGCCGATCAGCAGGAACTGATCGACATGACGCCGTACGCGCTGCGCCGCCGGATGGCCCACGGCAACATCTATCCGTCCGAGAAGATCGACGCCGCGCTCGGCAACTACTTCCGAGAGGGGAACCTCGGCGCCCTCCGCGAGCTCGCACTTCTCTGGATGGCCGACCGTGTGGACGAGTCCCTCCTGGACTACATGAAGGATCGCGGTATCGAAGGCCCGTGGGAGACGCGCGAGCGCATCCTCGTCGGCGTGTCCGGTCGCGCGGACGACGAGATGCTGATCCGCCGTGCCGCGCGCATGGCTGCACGGAGAGGGGGCGACCTCATAGCCCTCAACGTGATCCCCGAAGACGGGCTCGCGGAGCCCGGCGCGATCGACGGGACACGGGAGCTCGTGCGGGCGCTCGGCGGCACGTTCCGCGAGGTGATAGGCCGGGGAATCCCCGAGGCGCTGCTGGAGGTCGCCCGTGCGGAGAACGTCACCCAGATCGTGATCGGGGCCAGCTCCCACTCGCGTTGGCGCGAGTTCTTCCGCGGATCGGTGGTGCACGGCGTGATCCGCGAATCCGGACCGATCGACGTGCACGTGATCAGCCAGGACACTCCCTCATCGGGAGAGAGCCTCGCAGCGGCGCCGACACCCGGCCTCACCTGGAACCGCCGGGTCGCCGGTTACCTGGTGGGGGCGGCCGGGCTCGTGCTCCTCACGGTCGCCCTCACAGCCGCGCGGGAGCAACTTTCCCTGTCCAGCATCATGCTGCTCTACCTCACGCTCGTCGTCGGCGTAGCGGCGATCGGGGGGCTCTGGCCGGCCGTCGCGTCTGCGCTCGCATCGGGCCTCGTGATCAACTGGTATTTCACCGAGCCGATCCACACGTGGACGATCGCCGAAGCCGAGAACGTCCTTGCGATCGTGGTGTTCGTTTTCGTGGCCTCGGTGGTGAGCGTGCTCGTGGACCGCGCCGCGCGCTCTCGGACCGAGGCGCAACGGGGTCGTGCCGAGGCCGAAGCCCTGGCGCGTCTCTCCGGCTGGCTCGCGGCCGAAGACGATCCGTTGCCGACGCTCTTGGGTCGGCTCCGCGACACGTTCGGTCTGCAGGCCGTGTCGGTGCTCCGCCCGGAGGAGAAGGCCTGGGTGCTCGAGGCTTCGTCGGGACCCGCCCCCCCGACCGAGCCCACTGAAGGTTCCGATGCGATCGAGCTCAGCGACGGAGCGGTCCTGGTGTTGCAGGGCGATCGCCTGCCGGCGGAGTCGCGCCGCGTGCTCACCGCATTCGCCGCCAACCTGTCGGTCGCGGTCCGGGCCCGCGATCTCAGCGAGGAGGCCGCCGAGGCTGCGGAGCTCGTGGAGGTGGACGAGCTGCGCACCGCGATCCTTCAGGCGGTCTCCCACGACCTGCGGACACCGCTGGCCTCGATCAAGACCGCGGTGAGCTCCCTGCGGCAGGCCGACGTGGACTGGACCGACGAGGAACGGGAGGAGTTCCTCGCAACGATCGACGAAGAGAACGATCGCCTCACGGAGCTGGTCGCGAACCTTCTGGATATGAGCCGGATCCAGAGCGGGGCCCTGCAGCTGATGCCGCAGCGGGTGGGCCTCGACGAGGTCGTGGCGCGGGCGGTCGCCAGCCTTCCAAACCGCGGCCGGAGCATCGAGGTGGACGTGCCCGAGGACCTTCCGCGGATCGATGTCGACGCTGCGTTGCTGGAGCGGGCGATCGCCAATGTCGCCGGCAACGCGTCAACCTGGAGCCCGAACGGCAAGCCGGTGCAGATCCACGGATCCCAAGTGACGGGGCGGGTGGAGCTTCGCGTGGTCGACCGTGGCCCCGGGATCCCCGAGACCCAACGTGGGCACGTGTTCGAGCCGTTCCAGCGGCTGGGGGACCGCTCGATGGGGGCGGGCGTCGGACTGGGTCTGGCCGTGGCCAAGGGGTTCGTGGACGCGGTCGGTGGCGACCTCGCGATCGAGGACACGCCCGGTGGTGGCCTCACGATGGTGATGGGTTTCGAGGCGGCGCCGTGACGGTCAACGCGGGCTCGCGGACGTCGATCCTCGTGGTCGACGACGAACCGCAGATCCTGCGTGGGCTCCGGACCAACCTCCGCGCCCGGGGCTACGACGTGCTCACCGCCGACGACGGGGAAGCGGCGCTGGCCATCGCGGCCAGGGAACGCCCCGACCTCGCGATCGTGGACCTGGGACTGCCGGGGATCGACGGCGTCGAGGTGATCCGTGGGATCCGCGCATGGAGCCAGATGCCGCTGCTCGTGCTGTCTGCTCGCGAGCTGGAACGGGACAAGGTGCTCGCATTGGACGCCGGTGCGGACGACTACGTTACGAAACCCTTCGGCATGGATGAGCTCTTGGCGCGTCTGCGCGCCGCCGAACGCCGCCTCCGCCCCGTCACCGAGCAGCCGACGGTGGTCACCGAGGCGTTCACCGTCGATCTCGGAGCCGCGCGTGTCACGACGTCAGACGGCGACGTCCGCCTCACCCCCACCGAATGGCATCTCGTGGAGATCCTGGTCCGCAACCCCGGCAAGCTCGTGAGCCAGCGACACCTGCTTCAGGAGGTCTGGGGGCCTCAGTACCGTGACGAGACGAACTACCTGCGTGTCTACATCGCGCAGATCCGGAGGAAGCTCGAACCCGATCCGGCGCAGCCTCGGTACTTCATCACGGAGCCGGGGATGGGTTACCGATTCGAACAGGGGTGAGCACGATGCGCAAGACCGTGGCGGGGTACGTGGTGGCGGTGGTGGGGACGGTCGCCCTGGTGGTGATCCTGCTGGCGATCCGGGACGACATCGACCCACTGTCGAAGGGTTTCGCGTTCCTATGTCTGGTCGTGGGGACGGTGTGGCTCGGTGGGCTCGGCCCCGGGATCGTGGCCTCGGTCCTGGCGTTCGCCTGCTTCAACTACTTCTTCATCCCTCCGTACGACACGTTCGAGATCGGTCGGGGCGAGGATACCGTCGTGTTGTTCGTCTTCCTGGGCCTGTCGGTGATGCTCTCCGTGTTGGTGAACCGCAGTGACGCTCGAGCGGCAGCTGCCGAGGCTCGCGCTGCGGAGCTGCGGCTCCAGCAGGATCTCAGCCGAGCGCTGGTGGAGCCCGGCCCCGGTCCCGACCGCTACGGCGTCGTCCTGCAGCTGATCGTCAGCTCGTTCCGCTTCACCGACGCGGCGCTCTTCGAACAGCCTCGCGCCGACCTCGGGGGCCTCGAGGAGATCTCGGTGGTGAACGCACCGCAAGGAGAGATCGCCACGACCGCCGGCGACGGCGTGGAGCGCTTCCCGTTGAACGTCGGTCGCCGCAACCTCGGTCTGTTGGTGTTGCGGGGCGACCGTGAGCCGCTGTCGGCATCCGAACGGCGGATCCTGGAGGCATTCGGCAACCAGCTCGCGTTGCTGCTGGAGCGCGACCGGGCGCTGCGCGCGGCCGTGGAGGGCAGGCCCAGCAACACCGCCGGTACGCCGCTGTAGTCCCTGGGGTCAGACGGTTCCTGCGGCGTCGGAGGGGTCGGTGGGCACGCCGCCGGGAAGCTCTTGTCCGACCACGGCGTCACGGAGCGCCGCCTCCGAGGGTGCGCTCGCGAGCGCGATCACCTCGTCACCTACGGCGAGCACCGTCTCGGGCTGGGGGATCACGACATGCCCCTCCCGCAGGATGCCCACGATCACCGCGTCGGCCGGCAGGCGTAGCTCGTAGATCGCCTTGCCCACCGAACGAGATCCTTCGGGCAGGGTCATCTCCACGATCGAGATGTCGCCGCCTTCCAGGCGGATCAATCGCACCAGGTCTCCGACGGTCACGGCCTCCTCGACCATCGCGGTGAGGATGTGCGGCGGGGAGACCGCCGCGTCCACGCCCCATTGCTCGTTGAAGAGCCACTCGTTCTTGGGATGGTTCACGCGCGCGAGCACTCGCGGCACCGCGAACTCCTGCTTGGCGAGCAGCGATGTGACGAGGTTGTCCTCGTCGTCACCGGTGGCGGCGACGACGACCTCGGCCTGTGCCATCTCGGCCTCCTCGAGCACCCAGGGCTCGCACGCGTCGCCGAAGACGATCTTGACGCCGGGCGCCCACGACCGCAGCTTCTCCGAGAGCTCACGATCCTGTTCGATCAACGCGACCTCGTGTCCCCGCTCGGCGAGATCCACGGCGAGATGCCTGCCGACCGCCCCCCCTCCGGTCACGATGACCTTCATCAGTGATCGCCTCCCGGCGCCGTCATCATCTCGTCCAGCGTCTCCGTGCTGTCCTTGGCGAGGATCACGACGAGGAAGTCACCGTCCTGCAGCGTGCTTTCGTCGGTGGGCAGGAAGCCGCCTCCTCCGCGCGATACGCCCGCGATCAGGACCTTGCCGTCAACGTTCAGCGACACGGGCGAGCGGCCGACCAGGTGCGGTGGCACCGGCACCCGCATGCGCAACAGATCCCCGCCTCCCAGGCTCTCGCGAAGCTCCTCGCGATCGTGGAACAACATCAGCTGGATCTGCTTGATGCCCCACGTCGTCGTGGCGACCGTGGGGATGTTGAGCCGCTCGTAAATCTCGGCCCGGCGCGGGTCGTAGATGCGCGCGATGACCTTCGGCACGTGGAAACGTTCGAGAGCGACGCGCGCGGACACGATGTTGGAGTTGTCGCCGCTCGACACCGCGACGAATGCATCGGCGCTGTCGATACCGGCTTCCTCGAGCACATCCTTGTCGAACCCGAGCCCCACCACCGTGGTGGCGCCGTCTGCGGGGGGATAACGGAAGAACGCCTCGGGGTCCTTGTCGATCACCGTGACCTCGTGACCACCGTCGACGAGCTCGTCGGAGAGCTCCGATCCGACCCGGCCGCACCCCATGATGATGATCCGCATCGCGGCATAGGCTAGCCGACGATCTGTTGGCTGGCAGCCTTGGCGAGCCAGGATCCTCGCGCGTTCGAAACGGGGGGAAAAGGACGGTGCCCGGAGGTCCACCGAGCTGGAGGGCTTCCGGTGGACCTCCGGGCTGGATCCCGGAGGATGGGTTGTTCTCCGTGCGTTAAGCATCGTCCGCCCGGCGTGAGCGGGGCGTGAAGGATCGTGCGGGGAGCGTGAAGATCGCGTGAAAGCCGGGAACCCGCGGGGGCCCGTGGCACGATGAACGCCGTATGAGCGGCGCCCTCGGCGAGACGGATCGACGCTGGCGCGGGCTGACGGCCCGCGGCGGACTGCTCGCTGTGTTGACCCCGGCCGTGGCGGGGCTGGTCTCGATCCCGCTCAGCCGTAGTGGCCCGGCGGCAGCGATCGCGCTCTTCCTCCTCGCGATCGTGATCGCCTCGGTCGCCGGCGGCCTCTACAGCGGCGTAGTCGCGGCGCTGCTGTCCTCGATGGCGCTCCCGTTCCTCTATGGCGCGCCTCGCTTCCGACTGCGCCTCAACGGGACCGAGGAAGTCGTGACGGCGGTCGTTTTCCTCGCGGTGGCGTTGGTGGTGGGCCTGCTCGTCGGTGGCGCTTCCGAGGAGCGCACCAGGGCGGCCAGGCGGGAGCGAGAGGCGCGACTGCTCGGCTACCTGTCGACGAAGCTCGCGTCCGGTGAGGTTCCCGACCGCGTGCTCGACGACTTCGCGAGCGTGCTCCTGGAACCGTTCGGGCTCGCGCGTTGCGAGATCACCGTTGAGCTGGCGGGGTCGCAGCTGCACGCGCTCGCGAGCCGCGCCGAGCTCCCTGCCGGCGGTCCCGACTCGGTGGTGCCGCTCGTCGTGGGGACCGTCGCGTTCGGCACGCTCCGCGTGGAACGACCCGAGGGCCGGCGTCCGCTGAACGAAGAGGAGCTCGAGCTGCTGCGGGCGGCGGCGACCCAGGCCGCCGCCGCGCTCGACCGCGCGCGGCTGGACGCCCGGGCGCGCATGGCACAACTCGACGCAGAGACCAACCAGCTGCGCGCCGCCATGTTCTCATCGGTGACCCATGACCTCCGGACGCCGCTCGCCTCGATCAAGGCGGGGGTCACGAGCCTGCTCGATCCCAGCGTCGAGTACGACCACGCGCAGGAGACTGAGCTGCTCACGACCATCCTGGAAGAGACCGACCGCCTCAACCGTCTGGTGGGCAACATCCTCGACCTCGCGAAGATCCGGGCCGGGGCGCTCACCCCAAGCCGGATGGATGCCTCGCTCGACGAATCGGTCGAGGCGACGATCGCTCGGATGCGACCACGGCTGCCCATCAGGATCGTGATGACGATCGACGACGATCTGCCCGACGTGCCGGTCGACGGCGTGCAGATGGATCAGGTGCTCACGAACCTGCTCGAGAACGCCGCCCGATATTCACCCCCGGATGGAACGATCGAGGTGTTCGTGATGCCCCAGGACGATCGCGTGCGCGTTCGTGTTGTCGACCAGGGACCGGGGATCCCCGAGAAGGACCGTGAACGCGTGTTCGAGGCGTTCTACCGTGGCGCGCGGAACCCCGAGACGCCCGGGAGCGGTCTCGGCCTGGCGATCGCGAACGCGATCGTCACCGCGCACGGAGGACGGATATGGGTCGAGGCGGCCCCCGTGGGCGGAACGGCCGTGATCTTCGAGCTCCCGGTGGCGCAGCGATTCCTGGCCCGTGAGGAGATCCCGTGACGCTGGTGCTGGTGGTCGACGACGAACCGCAGATCCGGCGTGCCCTTCGCACCAGCCTGGAAGCCCACGGGTACCAGGTCGCGACCGTGGGGACCGGGGAGGAGGGCGTCGTGAGCGTCGCCGAGCAGAACCCCGACCTGGTGCTGCTGGACCTTGGGCTGCCGGACATGGACGGCACCGACGTGCTCCGTCGTGTGCGCGGGTTCTCCGACGTGCCCGTGATCGTCGTCTCGGTGCGTGAGGACCAGTCGGACAAGGTGGCGGCGCTGGACGCCGGCGCCGACGACTACGTCACGAAGCCGTTCGGCATGGAGGAGCTGCTCGCCCGCGGCCGGGCGGCGATGCGAAGGAAGCTGCCGGAGGACCCGGCGGTGCCGGTCCAACGGTTCGGGGCGCTCGAGGTCGATCTCGCGCGCCGTCTCGTCACGCGCGACGACGAGCCCGTCCACCTGACCCCGACCGAGTACGGCCTCCTGGAAGCCTTCGTCACGAACCCGGGAAAGCTCCTGACCCACCAGTGGCTCTTGCGGAAGGTATGGGGTCAGGGCTACGGCACCGAGACGACGTACCTGCGCACCTACGTCCGCGCGTTGCGCAAGAAGCTCGGCGACGACGCCCAGGCGCCCGCGCTCATCGTGACCGAGCCGGGTGTCGGATACCGATGGGTGGGCGAAGCCACGGCGGACCCGGCGTAAGGTTCGGCCGGTGTCGACGGCGCAAGGGAACGGGGTCGGTCTCAGCGGAGGCCTGAAGCGGATGCTGGTGGGCCGCGCCCTCGCCAGCCACACGGCCGAGCACCAGCTGCTGCCGAAGTTCCTGGCGCTGCCGGTCTTCTCCTCCGACCCACTCTCGTCGGTGGCCTATGCGACCGAGGAGATGATGCTCGTCCTGGTGCTCGCCGGCGCCGGGGCTCTGAACGACAAGATCTGGCTGGGCATGGCGATCGGCGTTCTGCTGGCGATCGTCGTCACCTCGTACCGACAGACCGTGCGGGCATACCCGCGCGGGGGCGGTTCCTACATCGTGGCCAAGGACAACCTGGGCACCATCCCGGGATTGGTCGCCGGGGCCGCGATCCTGACCGACTACGTCCTCACGGTCGCGGTGAGCATCACCGCGGGCACGGTGGCGATCACCTCCGCGGCGCCTTCGCCTCGACCACCTGCGCGTGCCGATCGCGATGGGCCTGGTGCTGCTCGTCACGCTCGCCAACCTGCGCGGCGTGAAGGAAGCGGGCTCCCTCTTCGCGATCCCCACGTACGGATTCGTAGCGGTGGTGTCGCTGATGCTCCTGGTCGGGTTCGTGCGGTGCGTGTCGGGTTGTCCGGAGGCGGCGACCGCGGACCTGCCGATCGAGGCGACCACCACGGTGACGCTCTTCCTCTTGCTGCGGGCGTTCTCCTCGGGCGCCACGGCCCTCACCGGGGTGGAGGCGATCGCGGACGGGGTGCCGGCCTTCAGGCGGCCGCAGGCCAAGAACGCGGCGACGACCCTCGCGATCATGGGGACCATGGCGGTCACGTTGTTCATGGGCATCACGATCATGGCGCAGCTGCTGCACGTCCGGGTCACCGAGGAGATCTCGCACTCCGACTCCGTCCTGTCGCAGATCGGCTCGACGGTGTTCGGCGGCGGGGCCATGTTCTACGTGCTCCAGGTGTTCACCGCCGGCATCCTGATCCTGGCCGCGAACACCGCCTTCCAGGACTTCCCCAGGCTCTCCTCGATCCTGGCTCGCGACGGGTTCATGCCGTCGCAGTTCCGCAACCGAGGGGACCGTCTGGTGTTCTCGAACGGGGTGGTGATCCTGGCCGGCCTAGCGATGGCGCTGATATGGATCTACGACGCACAGCTCACGCGGCTGATCCAGCTCTACGTCGTGGGCGTGTTCACCGCGTTCACCCTGTCGCAGGCGGGCATGGTGCGGCGGTGGGTCCGCATGAGGGGGCAGGGCTGGAAGCGGAGTGCGGCGATCAACGGGGTGGGCGCCTTCACCACCGGCGTCGTGCTGGTGATCGTGACGATCACGAAGTTCCAGGGTGGCGCGAAGGTCGTCGTCGTCGCGATCCCCGTGATCGTGCTGGTCTTCCTGACGATCCACCGCCACTACGCCAAGGTCCAGGCGGTGCTCGCCCGGCGCCACCTCGATCCCGATGACGAGGCCGAGGGGTCGATGTTGTTGCTCGTGTCGGACCTGGGGCCGGCGACCCTGGACGCGGTCGCCTATCTGCGCGCCGTCAGGCCCGACCGTCTCTCGGCGCTCTTCGTCGGACCCGAGGAGGGGTTCGAGCTGGCGAGGGAGGCCTGGAGCATGAGGGCGCCGCGCCTGGGACCGCTGGAGCTCCTGCCCCGTGCGGACGACCACCTGGTGCGCGCCGTGCGGCGGCACATCCGCGCCATGGCGCGCGGGGACGACGACTTCCTCACCGTCGTGATCCCGGAGCTTCTCACCCGTCGCACGGTTGCGCAGTTCCTGGTGCATCGCGAGGCCTTCCTGCTGAAGACCGCCCTGCTGTTCGAGCCCGGGGTCGTCGTCACCGACGTGCCGCTCGTGCCGGGAGAGCGCTATGAGACCTCGGACGGCCGCGCCCTGGAGCCCGCGCGCAGCGTCGTGTTGATCCCCGTCTCGGCGGTGCACGACCCGACCGTCCGAGCGGTCGTGTATGCGAAGTCGCTCAAGCCGACCCAGATCGAGGCCGTGTATCTGGCCACGGACCCCGAGGAGATCCCTGGGGTGATCGAGGCCTGGTACGACCGCGCGATGGATGTGCCGCTCCTCTTGGTGGAAGCGCCGTTCCGCGACCTGGGCGTTCCGCTGCTGGAGGAGGTGCGCAAGCACACGGAGCGCGGCGACACGGTGGTCACGGTCGTGCTCCCCGAGCTGGTGCCCCGTCACTGGTGGGAAAGCGCTCTGCACAACCAGACGGCGTTGTTCTTCAAGCGGCTGCTCCTGTTCGAGCCGAACGTGGTGCTCACGAGCGTGCCGTTCCATCTGCGAACCCCCGAGACGCCGGCCGGGTCCGGCGCCCTCGTCAGCCCGTAGGCTGTCGCTCCGGATGACGCACGGCGACGCATCGACCTCGGCTGCGACGGGCTCGTCGATGGTCAAGCGCGTCGTCCTGGGGCGTGCGTTCGCCAGTAACCACCTGGAGCACACGCTGTTGCCGAAGGTGCTGGCGCTCCCGGTCTTCGCCTCCGACGCGCTGTCCTCGGTCGCCTATGCCACCGGCGAGATCCTGATCGTCCTGTTCGTCGCGTCGTCGGCGCCGCAGGAGTACGTCATGCCGATCGCGATCGCCATCTCGCTGCTGATGGCTGTGGTCGTCGCCTCGTACCGGCAGACGGTGCGCGCCTATCCCAGCGGGGGCGGCGCCTACATCGTCAGCAAGGACAACCTCGGCGCGTTCGCCGGGCTGACGGCCGCGGCGGCGCTGCTCTTCGACTACATGATGACCGTTGTCGTCTCGATCGTGGCTGGCGTGTTCGCGATCGGGTCGGCGATCCCGTGGGCCAACCAGCACCGCGTGCTGCTGTCGATCGTGTTCGTCGTCTTCGTCACGCTCGCCAACCTGCGCGGCGCGCGCGAATCCGGCACCCTGTTCGCGATCCCGACCTACGGCTTCGTCCTGTCGATCTCGGCGCTGGTGGGCGTCGGCCTCGTCGCGATGTGCGGGTGGGTGCCCGGAGGTGGGGGTCGAGGTGGAGCCGCTGCACGAGGCCGCAACGGCTGCCGGTACCGTGGGCCTGTTCACGCTGTTGAAGGCCTTCTCCTCGGGCGCCACGGCGCTCACCGGCGTGGAGGCGATCAGCAACGGCGTGCCGGCGTTCCGCAGGCCCCAGTCCAGGAACGCCGCCGCCACGCTCGCGATCATGGGCGCGATCGCGATCACGATGTTCCTGGGGATCTCGTGGCTCGCGACCCACATCGAGGGCGTGATCGCCGAGCGAGGAGCGATCGGTGGTCGCGCAGATCGCGTTGGCGGTCTTCGGAGACGGAAGCATCGGCTTCTTCCTCGTGCAGTTCTTCACCGCGACGATCCTGATCCTTGCGGCGAACACCGCCTACCAGGACTTCCCGCGTCTGGCGTCCATCCTGGCCCGTGATCGATACATGCCGAGCCAGTTCGTGAACCGCGGAGACCGCCTGGTGTTCTCCAACGGCGTGATCGTGCTCGGCGCCCTCTCGTGCCTGATGATCTTCATCTTCGACGCCGACCTGAACGCGCTGATCCACCTGTACGTCGTCGGCGTGTTCACGTCCTTCACCCTCTCGCAGTCGGGCATGGTCAGGCATTGGATCGCCGAGGGGAAGAAGGGCCCGGCGGCCATGCTCGGGCTGGAGGCGTTCGATCGCGATCAACATCATCGGCGCGGTGGTGACCGGGATCGTGCTCCTCGTCGTGATCGTGTCGAAGTTCGGCGCCGGGGCGTGGCTGTCGATCCTGATCATGGCGTTCCTGGTGCCGGTGTTCTACTCGATCCATCGGCACTACGCGCGCGTTGAAGGAGCAGCTGGATCGCGGTGCGGTGAGACCGGGCGTGGTGGGGGCCGACCACGTCGTCCTGCTCGTCCGAGACTTCGACGTCGCGACCGAGGAAGCCGTCGGCTACCTCCGTTCGTTCCGCCCCGACGCCGTGCACCCCGTCACCCCGTGTCCGGGTGGCGCGGTGTCTTCGGAGCTGCAGGAGCGATGGCGCAGGTTCGTCGGCGCGGGGATCCCCGACCTGCAGGGGATCGCGCCGCAAGCCTCACGGCGCGGCGTCCGTGACGTCGTGCGCTCGATCCGGGCCGGACGCGAGGACTTCGTGACCGTCATGATCCCGGAGACGCTGCGGCCCAGGGGGCTCCTGTCTATCTGATCCACGAACGCCGGTTGATCAGGCTGAAGGCGAGCCTGCTGCGGATCCCCCAAGCGGTGGTGACCGACGTCCCCGTCGTGGTCCAGCGTGGGACGCCGGTGGGCGCCGGCGGCGTGCCGCGGATACCCCAGCGAACGGTGACGCTGGTGTTCGTCTCGACGGTCAACGACGTGTCGATGCGGGCGATGAACTATGCGCTCTCCCTCGAGGCGACGGAGACGCGGGCGGTCTACTTCGACCTCGACCCGGACTTCACGCACATGCTCGAGCGGGACTGGTTCGACTCGGGGATCGGCGTGCCGCTCGACATCGTGGAAGCGCCCTTCCGCGACCTGTCGATCCCGATGCTCGAAGAGGTCCGTCGCTACACCGGCCGCAGGGACACGATCGTCAACCTGGTGCTACCCGAATACGTGGTCGTCGAACTGGTGGCAGCTTCCGCTCCACAACCAAACGGCGCTGTTCGTGAAGCGGCTGATGCTGTTCGAGGAGCGAGTGATCCTGAGCAGCGTGCCTTATCTGCTGGGATCGGACGAGCCGGATCGCGAGCCCGGCCTCGCTGCCGCCATCGAGTGACGGGTTCTGCGGTCGTCGTCCTCGCGTCTCGGGCGGACGATCGACGTCACCTCGGCGCCGTAGAGGAAGAGCCACATCGACAGGCGGATGAACAGCAGCAGTCCGAACACCGTTCCCAGGGCCCCGTAGAGGACGGACGACCGGCTGATCGTCCTGTCGACGAAGAAGGCTCCCACGTAGGACAGGACGCCCCACCCCACGGCCATCAACGCGCCGCCGACGAGATGGTCGCGCAGCCTCGTTGTCCGCAAGGGTGTCAGGAGCCAGTATGCGAGCGTGAAGTAGGCGACCTCGGTCGCCAAGAGCACGAACGCGCTCATGACCTTGAGCGGCAGCGTGAGGAGCCAGTTCGTCTGCAGGCCGATCACGACGCCGGTTGCGACCAGCGTGAGGACCAGCGCCAGCCCGAGCCCGATCGTCACGGTGAGCGCGCGCATCCGGTTCGCGACCGTTCGCCTGGGGAGGCCGAAAACCACGGCGAGCGCGTGCTGGGCGCGGCTCGTCAAGGTCGAGGCCGTCCACAACACGCCGACCAGTCCGATCACCCCCAGGCTCGTTGCGTTCCGCGCGAGCTGTTGCTGCCGGCTCGCGATCAACGGCGCGAGCCCGGGGATCCCATCCACCAGCCTCGTGAACCACTCGGAGTCGGCGGTCGTGCTTTCGGCGATCTCGCTCGAGAGTGCGAGGCCGAGCACCATGAGCGGCACCATCGACAGGAACGCCGCATAGGTCAGCGCGGCCGCGTGCGTGCTGACGTCGTCGGCGGCGCTCTTGACGTGCACCTCAACGCCGATCTGCACGATGCGCACGATGCGGGTCTGCACCTTCGGAGTGAACCGTCCTAGCATCTGGCTGACCAGCTGGATCGTCCGCGCTAGCGTCGTCTGGGCCGTGTCGCGTGCCCAACCGAGCGCTCGCTGCGTTAGGTTTGCCATGGGCGTCGAAGCTTCGCATACCCCGAACGACCCCAAGGAAGGAACGAAGCATGAACATCAGGCCGGCCACCAAGGATGACGACGAGTTCCTGAAGACGATGCTCTACGAGGCGGCCCGATGGAACCCGGACTGGCCGCGCGAGCCGATCGAGGAGGTGCTCGACGAGCCCACCCAGCGCCGCTATCACGAGACCTGGGGCCGTCCCGGGGACGGGGGCGTGATCGCAGAGCTGGAAGGACAGCCGGTCGGCGCGGTCTGGTACCGCGTGTTCACCGCGGAAGAGCCCGGCTACGGCTTCGTCGACGAGAAGACGCCGGAGGTCTCCGTGGCCGTGCAGCCGCTCCACAGGCGCAAGGGCATCGGCGGCACCCTGCTTCGTGCCGCGATGGTGCAGGCGCGTGAGGAGGGCTACCGCACGCTTTCCCTCTCGGTCGCGGTGCACAACCGCTCGCGCATGATGTATCAGCGCGTGGGGTTCGAGAAGGTGGGGGAGCAGGGCGACTCCTGGACGATGCTCGTCAACCTTTAGGCCGTCAACCCGTGAGCGGCTGATCCTCCTCGGCGGCCGCGGCGGCATCCAACTCCGCGTACTCCGCCCGCACCTTCGTCCACCGTCGCTTGATGTAGACGACCGCAACGACCAGGCAGACGCCGGCGATCGCCCACGAGAACGGTTGCAGGGCGCGTTCGACGCTCTCCCATCGATCGCCCAGGGCATATCCCAGCCACGCCAGCGCGAACGTCCAGGGCAGGCAGCCGAGCACCGTGTACAGCGTGAACCGCCAGAACGGCATGCGGACGACCCCCGCCGGCAACGAGATGAACGTGCGGATCACCGGGAGCAGCCTGGAGAAGAAGACCGCGGCGTCGCCGTATCGCTCGAACCAGTCGTGGGCTTTGTCCACCTCGTGCGGGCGGATGAGCAGATAGCGGCCGAACCGGTCGACGAGAGGGCGTCCGCCCACCGCGCCGACCCAGTACGCGAGCCACGATCCCACCAGGTTGCCGAGCGTTCCCGCCATGCCGACCCAGAACAGCGAGAGTTCCTGTCCCGGAGCGGCGAACCCCGTGGAGGCCAGCGCCCCACCGAACAGCATGGTCACCTCGCTGGGGATCGGGATGCAGGCCGATTCCAACACCATCAGCACGAACACGGCCACGTACCCGTAGTCGCCGACGGTCGTCACGATGAAGTGGTGGAGGGCATCGAGCATGAGGTGTCCTCATCCCGAGGGTCGGGAATACCACACGGTACCAGCGCGTTCTGGGGCCTCCGAGGTCGGGTCGCCGCCACGATCCACGCCCCGGCCGTTGCATCGTGATGGGGGCGACCGGTGGTACCGTCCCCGCGAACACGGCCCGTCGATACACGAGTTCCGGGCCCGAGGAAGGTTCCCGGCCATGGCCAACACCAAGACCCTGGTGGTCGTCGAATCGCCGGCCAAGGCGAAGACGATCGAGAAGTACCTGGGCGGCGACTACGCCGTGCGTGCTTCCTATGGGCACATCCGGGACCTCGGGAAGGGATTCGGCGGTCTGGGCGTCGACATCGAGCACGACTTCGTACCCGATTACGTCGTGCCCGAGGATTCCACCCGGCACGTCAGCGAGCTGAAGAAGGCGCTGAAGCAGGGCGGCGGGGACGTCATCCTGGCGACGGACTACGACCGCGAGGGCGAGGCGATCGCGTACCACGTCGCCACGTTGCTTGGCGTGGACCCCGCACAGGCCAAGCGCGTGACCTTCACCGAGATCACCCGCGACGCGATCTTGGAGGCGTTCCAGCAGCCGCGCGAGATCGACCTGCAGCTGTTCGATGCGCAGGAGGCCCGTCGCATCCTCGACCGCCTGGTGGGGTTCCGCATCTCCCCGATCCTGTGGAAGCGGGTCAGGCCGGGGCTGTCGGCCGGGCGCGTGCAGTCGGTCGCGGTGCGCTTGATCGTGGAGCGCGAGCGCGAGATCCGCGCGTTCAACCCGGTCGAGTACTGGAGCGTCGACGTCCGCCTGACCCCCGAAGGCGCGGACCGGCCGTTCACCGCGCGGCTGAACCAGATCCCCGAGGGCAAGCTCGCCTCGGCTCCCGGCAAGAAGGGTGTGCTGCTTGCCGCCGAAGCCGACGCCGCCACCCACGTCGAGCGGCTTCGTCGCGCCGCCTACCGCGTCTCGAACGTGGAACGCAAGGAGCGCAAGCGCTCGCCGTCACCCCCGTTCACCACGTCGACCCTGCAGCAGGAGGCCGCGCGCAAGCTCGGCTTCGGGGCGCGCAAGACGATGTCGGTGGCCCAGCGCCTGTACGAGGGCATCAACCTGCCGGGTGAAGGATCGGTGGGTCTCATCACCTACATGCGAACCGACTCGGTCACGATCAGCGACACGGCCCTGCGCGAGATCGCCGAGCTCGTGAAGACCGACTACGGCAAGGAGTACGCGCTCGCCGAGTTCCGCCGGTACAGGACGAAGTCGCGCAACGCGCAAGAGGCGCACGAAGCGGTGCGGCCCACCAGCGTGATGCGCACCCCATCGCGCGTTGCCTCGGTGCTCGACCGCGATCAGCTGCGCCTGTACACGCTGATCTGGCAGCGCACGATGGCGACGCAGATGGCCGAGGCTCGGTTCAACCAGGTGGGTGTGGACGTCTCGGCCACCGAGGGGGACGCGACCTACGGCCTGCGCGCCACCGGACAGACGATGATCTTCGACGGGTTCATCCGTGTCTACAAGGAGGGCCGGGACGAGGGGCCGGACGAGGACGCCGAGAAGATGCTCCCCGAGCTCACGGTGGAGCAGGTGCTGCGCATGCTCGACGTGCTCCCCGAGCAGCACTTCACGCAGCCACCGCCCCGCTACACGGAAGCCTCGCTGGTCAAGACGCTGGAAGAGCTCGGCATCGGACGGCCCTCGACCTACGCGTCGATCATCGACACGATCCAGCGACGTCAGTACGTGACGCTGGAGGACAAACGTTTCACGCCGACCGACACCGGCGAGGTCGTCACCGACAAGCTTGTCGAGCACTTCCCCGACGTCGTGGACGTCACGTTCACGGCGTACATGGAGAAGGAGCTCGACGACATCGCCGAGGGCGAGCTGGGCAAGGTGCAGATGCTCCACGAGTTCAACGGGCCGTTCGAACGCGCTCTGGAGAAGGCCGAGCACGCGTTCGAGCGGTACAGCGAGGAGCTCGACGAAGAGTGTCCGCTCTGCCCCACCGAGGGACGCGATCCCGGCAAGCTCGAGGTCAAGCTCGGTCGCTACGGCAAGTTCGTGGGCTGCACGAACTATCCCGACTGCAAGTACATCCGCAACATGGACGGCAGCGTCCGGCCCGAGCCGGAGATGCTGGACGAGACCTGCCCGGAATGTGGCAGGCAGCTCCAGCGAAAGGTCGGGCGGTTCGGCCCGTTCACCGGCTGCAGTGGGTATCCCGACTGCAAGTACATCAAGAAGGATCCTCCCGTCTCGACCGGCGTCACCTGTCCCCAGTGCACGCAGGGCGAGCTGATCGAGAAGCGGAGCCGCTACGGCACCATGTTCTACAGCTGCAGCCGCTATCCCGATTGCGACTGTGCTGTGGGGAACCCGCCCGAGAAGGACCATCCGTGTCCCGAGTGCGGATCACTGCTGCTCCGCAGGCCGAAGTCGCTCCGATGCTGGGGATGCGGCGCCGAACTGGACCTGGACTTCATCGTGACGAAGCCCGGCGACGTCGAGGCCGAGACCGCGGCGCGCGAGGCGAAGGCGGCCGCCAAGGCCGCTCGTGCCGCCGCCAAGAAGCCGGCCGCCAAGAAGAAGCAGACGGCCACGAAGTCCGCCACGAAGAAGAGGACCGCGAAGAAGCGGGCGACCACGAAGGCGAAGGTCGCGGCCAACGAGAAGTCGCCGGCCGCCGAGGGCTGACGCGCCCGTGGCATCCGTCGCCGACGAGGTCGCCGCGCTCCGCGGAACCCGTGCGGCGACCCTGAAGGACCTGCTCACCCACCCGGCGTTCTCGCGCCTGCTCGCTGCGATGAGCATCTCGTCGCTCGGAGACTGGGTGGGGTTCGTGGCCGTGACCTCGCTGGTGGCGAGCCCGGCGATCGCCGGTTCCACCGCCACGGCGGGGTTCGCGATCAGCGCGGTGATGATCGCTCGCATGCTGCCGGCCGTGCTGTTCGGGCCGATCGCCGGCGCGCTCGTCGACCGGGTGGATCGCAAGAGGATCATGATCGTCGCCGACATCGGCCGCGGCGCGATGTACGCCTCGATGGCGTTCGTCGGGTCGCTGTGGATGATCTTCGTGCTGTCGTTCGCGATCGAGTGCCTGTCGCTGCTGTGGTCGCCCGCGCGCGACGCTTCGCTGCCCAACATGGTGCCCAGGCGCCAGCTCGCCAACGCGAACTCGATCGGGCTGGTCAGTACGTACGCCACGCTTCCGCTCGGCGGGGCTGTGTTCGCCGTGCTCGCGGCGTTCAGCTCGTGGATCGGCGGACGCGTGCCGTTCCTGGGCGACCGACCCGAGACGCTGGCGCTGCTTGCTCGACGCCTGCACGTTCGGCTTCTCGGCCTTCATGGTGAGCCGCATCGATTTCCCTGCTCCGGTCCGGGGGCTCACGGGTCGGTTCGATCTGTCCCGGGTCTGGCGAGACGTCGTCGACGGGGTCAAGTTCTTGCGGGAAGACTCGGTCGCATCGGCGATGACGGGGGGCATCGTGATCGCGTTCGCGGCGGTGGGGGCGGTGCTGGCGCTGGGCCCGATCTTCGTGAGCACCCTCGATGCCGACGCGGCCGCGTGGGGGGTGGTGGTGACCGCCTTCGGGGTCGGCATGTTCCTCGGCATGGCGACGGCCAACCAGCTCAACAAGGTGATCGAGCGCGACGTGGCCTTCGTGTGGGCGCTGCTGGCGGCGGCGGGCACGTTGTTCGTGTTGGCGGCGATGCCCAACCTGGCGCTGGCGGCCGTGATCGCGGTGTGGCTGGGCGCGTTCTGTGGGCTCGCGTGGGTGAGCGGCTACACGCTGCTGCAAGAGAACGTCGAGGACGAGTTCCGAGGAAGGACGTTCGCGTCACTCACCACCCTGTCTCGCCTGGGGCTGTTCCTCAGCCTCACGGTCTTCCCTATCCTGTCCAGCGTCTATGTCGATATCGACTTCTTCGTCGGTGGGCAGCGGTTCGACCTGTCGGGACCGCGTCAGGCGCTGTGGACCGCGGGTGCCCTGGCGGCGGTCGCGGGCTTCAACACCCGCCGCCTGCTCAAGCGCTACCGCCTGTCCCGGCCAGAACCGCTCGCGCTCGTGCCGAAGCTGAAGCGGCCGCCGGCGACAGGGCTTTTCATCGCCTTCGAAGGCGTGGAAGGCGCGGGCAAGGGCACGCAGATCAGGCTCGCCGAGGAACATCTTCGTTCGACGGGCCACGACGTCATGGTCACGCGGGAGCCCGGGGGAACCGAGCTCGGCGAGAAGATCCGCGAGCTTCTCCTCGACCCGAAGACCGGCAAGCTCGACGCGCGCAGCGAGGCTCTCCTGTTCTCGGCGGCTCGTGCGCAGACGGTGTCGAGCGTGATCCGACCGGCCCTCGCCGAGGGCTCCATCGTGATCTGCGACCGCTACGTGGACTCCTCGCTGGCCTATCAGGGATGGGCGCGCGGCCTCGGGGAGCAGGACGTCCTCACGCTCAATGTGTGGGCGACCCAAGGGCTCTTCCCCGACCTGGTCATCCTGCTCCACCTGGAACCCGAGCGCGGCCTCCTCCGGTCGACGGAAGCCCCCGATCGCATGGAGCTCGAAGGCCAGAACTTCCACACGAAGGTTTCGGATGCCTATCTGAAGATCGCCGAGGAGCACCCCGAGCGCTTCGTGGTGATCGACGCGGACCGCACCCCCGCAGAGGTCTTCGAGGACGTCAAGGGCGCCATGGACGGCGTGCTCGCCGAACGCGACGATCTGAACGGTGGTCACGGTCCATCCGATTGACATCTTCGTCGGCTCTCGTCGGAGAGCGTCGGTAGCATGAGCCCGGTGAAGACTCCCGTCCTTTCGCGCGTTCCCGGCCAGGACACGGCCATGGCGTTCCTCGACGGGGCGGCGCCGCAGCCGCACCACGCGTACGTGCTCGCCGGGCCCGAGGGGAGCGGGAAGTCGCTGGCGGCGCGCGCGTTCGCTGCCGCGCTGCTGTGCCATCGGGGCGGGTGCGGAGAGTGTCGCGATTGCCGGCTCGCGCTGAAGGACCAACACCCCAACGAGTTCGTGGTCGAGCCGGAGGGCCGCGACATCCACGTCGACACGATCCGCGACGAGGTGTGGCAGCCGGCTTCGCGCACCGCGCCCGAGCCCGGACGGAAGGTCTTCGTGATCCGGGAGGCGGACCGTCTCTCTCCGGCGGCCGCCGACACCCTCCTGAAGGTCCTCGAGGAACCACCCGCCGACGCCGTGTTCCAGTTGATGTCCGCTCGCGCCCATGAGCTACCCGACACCGTGCTCTCGCGCTGTCACGTGGTCATGTTCTCCGCGCTGTCGGAGTCGTTCGTGGTCGATGCGCTCGTCTCCGAGGGGGTGGACGACACCAAGGCGTCGCTCGCCGCGCGCCTGGCCGGCGGCAACCTCGGTCGCGCCCGCAGGCTCGCCGCGTCCGCCGATGGACTCAGATTCCGCGAGGCGGCGCGCGACGCCATCGAGCTCGCGGTGCAGGGACCCCCCGGCGCGCTCGCCGCGGCGGACCGTGTTCTCGAGGTCGCGAAGGACTACAAGGATCTGCTCGACGAAGACAAGGCTCGCGACCTCGAACCCTTCCGCGACGACAGGGGCAAGGATGAGCCGGCCTATCGGGCAGCGATCAAGCGGATCAACGACCGCTACAAGCGTAAGGAACGCCGCGCCGAGCGCGACTACGTCGATTGGGTGTTGCTCGCGGTATCGGCGCTGCTCCGTGACCGGATCGCCGCGGCGGTCGGCGTTCGCGCGGCGGACCTGATGAACCCCGACCTGGCTCCCGGCGATGCGCTCGGTGTGACCCGTGCGGCCAGGGGGCTCGCCGGCATCGAGGCGGCTCGCGCCGAGCTGGCAGAGGAGTTCAACCTCAACCTTCGGCTGGTGCTCGAGCGAGCATTCCTCACGCTCGCCGAAGTCGCAGCCTGAGCTTCGACCTCGCCACTGACCCTCGGCCTCGCGCAGCGACCACCCAGATCCCCGGGTGTGTCACCCTCACCCGCGAAGGTGGTGGCCGCTTCGTGGCACCCGATGCCTCGGTGCGCGTACCCTCGCGCCATGGACACCGCGGCGAAGGCTCTCGTCACCGTCGGGCTCAGGAAGACCTTCGAGGCGACCGACGAGGATCAGATCCCGGTCCGGGCGCTGCGCGGTCTCGATATCGAGGTCGGCAAGGGCGAGTTCGTCGCGTTGATGGGGCCCTCCGGCTGCGGCAAGTCGACCTTCCTCAACCTGGTCGCGGGGCTCGAAACCCCCACCGACGGCACGATCGAGGTCGATGATGAGCGCACGACCGGCCTGAGCGAGGACGATCTCGCGATGATGCGCCGACGCCACATCGGCATCGTCTTCCAGTTCTTCAACCTGTTGGAAGGCATGAGCGTCCTCGAGAACGTCGCGATGCCTGCCGCCATCGCGGGGCGCTCGCGGAAGCAGGCCGAGACCCGAGCGCGCGATCTGCTGGACCTCCTCGGCATCGCCGACAAGGCGTCGGCGTGGCCGGGCCGCCTGTCGGGGGGCCAGCGGCAGCGGCTGTCGATCGCCCGCGCGCTCGCGAACGAACCCACCCTGCTGCTCGCCGACGAGCCGACGGGTTCGCTCGATTCGGCGGGTGGCGCCGAGGTGCTGGAGCTGTTCCGGCGACTGCACGGCGGCGGCCAGACGATCGTGATGGTCACCCACGACGACGAGGTCGCTTCGGTGGCCGACCGTATCGTGCACATGCGCGACGGCCGGATCGACGACGGACGCGACGGTACCGCCCCAGTGACCTCGGGCGTGTTCGCCGCCCTGGAGGACCCGTCCCCTTGAACGCCGGCACCGCCATGCGCGCCCGGTCGGACGTCCGGTCGCGCATGGCCTCGCTCGTGGCCGTCACGATCGTCATCGGACTGGCCGGCGCGATCGCGATGGCGGCCTTCACCGGGGCGAAGCGGGCCGACACGCTGTACGACCGGTTCCGGACGACCACGAACGCACCGGCCGTCACGATCTTCGGCGGTCAACGCTGTCCGTTCTCGGAACTCGAGGACGTCGGTACGTTGGCGACGCTTCCCGAGGTCTCCTCCATGCAGCGCATCTGGAGCTCCTTCGTCAACGTCGTCGATCGCCAAGGGAAGCCGTTGATCTACCCGGACCAGCACTTCGACGGCTCGCTCAACGCCGTGGATCTCGACGCGCCGGGCTCGGTGCGGCCGCTCCTGCTGTCGGGACGCTATCCGCGCTCGGCCGACGAAGTGCTGATGGGATGGGGAAGGACCGCTGCTCGTCGTCCGGATGTCGGAGAGCGGATCGACGTGTCGATGATCGAGCCGGAGTCGCTCGAGGCCGTGATGGGAGGAAGGACTCCCGAGGAGGTCGTCACGGCGCGCGATCTCCTCGTGGTCGGGACCGCGATCATCCCAGGAGAGATGGATGGAGAGGGCAGCTCGCTCGTCGTGACGCCCGCATTCGCCGATCGCTATCGGGAGCGTGTCGTCGCCTGCGACCTGGGAATGTTCCGGCTGCGCCACGACATCGCGGACGCCGGGGCCTTCTGGACGAGCGTGCGCCGCGCCGCGCCGGAAGCCTTCGGGTTCGACGTGGGCGGGGAACGGGTCCTCACCCAGCGAGCCACGTCGCTGCAGTCGATCATGCTGCGGTTGTTCGGCGGCCTCGCCGCGCTGGCGGCGCTCCTGGTCCTCGGTCAGGTCCTCGTGCGTCGAACCCTGCTCGCAGCCACGGACGCTCCCGTGCTGCGGGCCCTCGGCATGGGTCGGGGCCAGCTGGTGGTCAGCGCCATGCTCCCCGCCGTGGCGGTGGCGGCGTTCGGCGCGCTCCTCGCGGTCGCGGGCGCGGTGGCGTTGTCGTACTTCACGCCCCTAGGTGACGTGAGGATCTTCGAGGTGAACTCCGGCATCTACGTGGTCCCGTCGGTCTTGCTCGTAGGCTCTGCCGTGATCGTCGGGACGGTGTTGGCATGCGTGGGGTTGCCGGCATGGCGGACGTCCAAGGACTCGACGTCGATGCTGGGCACCGCGGAGTTCGCCGGAGGTTCCCACCCCTCCCGGACCGCGTCGGCGATCGCATCGCTCGGGCTGCCCGTGTCCGCGGTCGCGGGGACGAGGCTCGCGCTGGAACCGGGCCACGGCAGGAGCGCCACCCCGGTTCGGAGCGCCATCGTGGGGCTCACGCTCGCGGTGACCGCGATGGTCGCGGCCTTCGGCTTCGCGACCAGCATGGACCGGTTCACCTCGAACCCGGCCTTCTGGGGGATCGACTTCGACTTCGCGACCGGTCATCCCTTCATGGGCGCTCGGTTCCAGGAGGGCGTGGTGCCCATCGTCGTTGACGATCCGGGCGTGGCCGATGCGACCGCCGGGAACTTCCAGGAGACGGTCAGCCTCTCGGGTCCCGGGGGCGTCCATCCCGTCGCCATGTGGGGAACCCGAGTGATGAAGGGGGAACGGATCGACCTCACGATGCTCGATGGCCGGTGGCCCGACTCCGCCGATGAGATCGCGCTCGGCAGGCAGACGGCCCGCGACCTGGGCGTGTCCATCGGCGATACCGTCGCCGCCGAGCTGCCCGGCACGTCACGGCAGCTGACGGTCGTCGGCATCCCGGTCTTCCCCGACTTCGGGTTCGGTCCCGGGCTCGGGCAGGGCGCCGGTGGCACGATGGGATTGCTGCACGGGTTCTACGCCGACGCGACGCTCAACCTGGTGTTCGCTCGATTCGCCCCTGGTGTGGATCGGCAGGCCACGCTCGATCGGATCAACCGGCAGCTCCAGGAGATCGGTGGCGACGATGTCCGGATCAGGCTCGACGACGTCGCACAGATCGGGTCGTCGTTGATCCACACGCGCCGGTCGCGTGGGCTGCCGCTGATCCTGGCTGCGTTGTTCGGGGTGGTGGCGTTGGCGACACTCGTGCACGTGCTCGTGACGTCCGTGCGCCGGCGCCGGCGCGATCTCGCGATCCTCCGCACGATCGGGTTCCGGCGCAGGCAGATCGCCGCCACGATCGCATGGCAGGCGACCACGATCGCCGTGCTCGCGCTGCTGATCGGCATCCCGGTCGGATTCCTGGTGGGCCGGTTCGCGTGGGCGCTGTTCGCCGACCGCCTGGGCGTGGTGTCGGCGCCGGCTGAGGCGTGGTTCAGCATCGTGATCGTGGTGCCGACCGTGTTGATCCTCGCGAACCTGGTCGCGATCGGGCCGGCGCTGTTCGCGCGCCGAACCCAGCCGGCGCAGATCCTGCGGGCCGAGTGACGGCATGAGGCCCTGGCTGAAGTGGCTGGGATGCGGAGCGCTCCTGTCGCTCCTCGCGTGGTCGCTGGCGTGGGCGATCCGAGCGCTGACCGGGGGAGGGGAGACGATCGCCTGGTGGCTCGCCGTCGGGGCGATCGCCGTTGCGCCCGCGATCGCCTCGCTCGGATCGGGCCGCGTCGGGAGGCTCGCCGATCCCGCGCTCGTAGGCATCCTCTGCGCATACGGCGTCGCCGTCATCGTGGCCGCGTCCATCGTCACGTCGATCCTGCTCGCGGGGCGGATACCCGACGCCGACGACGTGCGGCCGTTCGTTGTTCCCGCCGTCGCTGCGATCGCGTTGGCGGCCGTGCTCGCGGCCATGTTCGGGTCCAGGATCCTCGGGGCGGCGAGGCGCTTCGTCTACGGTCGAGCGTCGGCGCCGGGCGACCTCGCCCGCTCGTTCGGGTCGCGAATGACGCGCGCGATCCCCCTGGACGAGCTCGCGCTGCAGGGAGCGGAGGCGCTGCGAGGCGCCCTCACGCTCCGCCGCGTCGAGCTCTGGATCCCGGCGGGGGACGAGCTGCGTCCGTGGATCGGCGATCCGCCGGTGCAACGCGAGTCCGTCCCGCTCGGTGGGCTCGAGCCGACGGCCGTCGTCCAGGCCGGGCTGATCGGGCATGGCTGGATGAAGGTCTGGCTGCCCGAGATGCTCGAGGGCCGCGAGGACGCCTTCGTGCGGGCCGCGCCCATGGCGCACGCCGGCGAGCTGCTCGGACTGATGGTCGTTGAGCGGACCCACACGGGCGAGACCTTCACGGCGGAGGAGGAGCGCACCGTGGTGGAGCTCGCACGCCAGCTCGGCGTCGCGATCCACAACGCCAGGCTCGACTCGGCCTTGCAAGCATCGCTCGACGAGGTTCGCAGGCAGGCCGACGAGCTGCAGGCGTCGCGGGGGCGCATCGTCGCCGCGGGAGACCAGGCCCGCCGAACGATCGAACGGAACCTGCACGATGGCGCGCAGCAGCACCTGGTCGCGCTCGCCGTCCAGCTCAAGCTCGCCGGGACGCTGATGGACAAGGATCCCGCGAAGGCGAAGGAGGCGGTAACGGCTCTCGAGTCGCAGGTGCAGGAGACGCTCGAGGAGCTGCGCGACCTCGCACACGGGATCTACCCACCGTTGCTCGCGGACAAGGGGCTGCCCGGCGCGCTCGATTCGGCGGCGCGCCGTGCGGTGCTCCCCACGTCCGTGCGGACCGATGGCCTGGGCAGGTACGCACCCGAGGCTGAGGCGACCGTCTACTTCTGCATCCTCGAGGCGTTGCAGAACGCCGGCAAGTACGCGGGCGAGGGCGCGAAGGTCCAGGTCGACGTCGACGAGGAAGAGCACGGACTCATCTTCGTCGTCGCCGACGACGGGGTCGGGTTCGATCCGAGCCTGGGGCGCATGGGGGCAGGCTTCACGAACATGCTCGACCGCCTCGGCGCGCTAGGCGGGACCCTCCGGGTCGAATCTTTCGAGGGACGAGGAACACGGGTCCTGGGCATCGTGCCTGCTCGCCGCCTCGTTCCGTGAGCGAGACCTGGTCTGGTGGGTCACGGAGAACCGTCCGAACAAGTGTGGTGCTGGCACTACTGGCATTCACCTGCCACGGTGGGACGCTGGAAGCGTTGAACCGGACGTAAGGATGCGAAGCGATGCCCGTACGAGTCCTCATCGTCGATGACCAAGAGCCGTTCCGCATGGCCGCCCGCATGGTCGTGGACGCCACCGACGGCTTCGAGGTCGCGGGAGAGGCGGAGACCGGCGAGGACTCTGTCGCGATGGCCACCGACCTGAAGCCCGATCTCGTGCTGATGGACGTGAACCTTCCGGGCATCAACGGGCTCGACGCGACGCGCCAGATCCTGGAAGGGTCCGACACGGTGGTCGTGTTGCTGCTCTCCACGTACGAAGAAGCGGAGTATGCGCCCAAGGCCGCCGAATGCGGTGCCGCGTCGTACATCCCGAAGGCGGTGTTCGGGCCTGACCGGCTGGAAGACGCGTGGACGGCGGCGAACGAGCCTGCCGGGAGCGAGAACAGCTAGTCTCGACGAGACTGACCGTCTACGTGCGACCCACCGGGACGACCCCGATGACGGCGGTCCCTGCCCCGGGTTCGATTCCAATCGCAGCGATCCGCCGGTCGCGTCGAGCCGATCCTGCATCCCCTGGATGCCGGTACCGGTATCCACGTGCGCCGGGTCGAATCCTCGTCCGTCGTCGCGGACCTCGAACTCGAACCGCACCGTCGGCGTCCGACAGCGTCACGTCGACGTGTTGCGCATCCGCGTACTTCACGACGTTGTTGATGCCTCGAGCACGCAGAAGTAGACCGTGGCCTCGACGTCCGATGGGTAGCGGTCCACGCCGTCGGCCTCGACGCGGAGTCGGGACGGCGGCCTTGCGGGCCTGGGCTCGCAGCGCGGCCGCCAAGCCCTTGTCGGCGAGCAGCGGCGGGTAGATCCCCCGCGCGAGGTCCCGGAGGGTCTCCAGCGCGTCGATTCGTCTGCGCGTCTGGATCTGCGCGCATGCGTCTCGTGCGCCTTGGCCGGGTCGCGGTCGACCATGGAGTCGGCGAGCCGGGTCTTGACGGAGAGCGCCACCAGCTGCTGCTGCGCCCCGTCGTGGATGTCGCGCTCGAGCTTGCGACGCTCCTCGTCCTGCGCCGCGACCAACCGCTGGCGAGAGGCCCGAAGCTCCTCGATCAGCCGGACGTTCCGCAGCACCGGCCCCGCCTGGGCCGCGAGGTCACGCACCAACCGCTTCCTTCGCAGGATCGAGTGGATCGTTGGCCGGCATGCGTGACAGGCAGCGCGCCGAGCAGCTCGCCCTGATGGCGCACCTCGCGCGGCGTACTCGCCCGGCATCGCGGGCATCGTGTCGTCGGTCGAGGGCATCGGGGCGCGCGGTCGTCCGCCGATCGGGCCACGACGCCTCGGCCGAAGCTCTCGATCCGACCCGCAGCCAGACGTCCGCCGGCCTCGGCGCCGGTCGCACCTGCAGCACGAGTGCGCCATGCGCGGCAGCACGTCGTCGGTGGAGTAGGTTTCGCCGACCCGCTCGCTGAACTCCGACATCACCTCGTACGGCGTCGCGCGCTTCCCGTAGACCACGCGGTTCGCGAGCCGCGCCGCGCGCGGCGCAGCCAGAGGAACGCCACCGAGAGCACCGCCGCGAACAGGAAGCACGGCAGCAGGTCGGTGTTGGAGCCGACGCCGACGACCAGCGTCGGGATCGCGAAGACGAACGAGGGCGCCGAGGAGCGTGAATGCGGCGATCAGCCACGGCGTACTGCACTGTCTTCTTGATGACGTAGTCCAGGTCCCACAGGCCATGGCGGTAGATCGCGACCAGGTAGGCCGCGGGTGTCCCGATCACCAGGATGAGGGCAGTGATCGCGAACATGATCTCGAACAGAGCTGCCTTCGTCATCGAGGGACAACAAGGTCGCGGCGAGTCCGATCACGATCTGCAGCACCAACGTGATCGCGGCGGCCGCGCCGACGAACGCGAGCACCCGCATCTGCTGGCGCCGCTCCCCGGTCGATCGCCTGAAGCGCTGGAAGACGGCGACCGCCGTCGAGAGCGCGGAGACCAGGGCGATGATCGCGCCCACCGCGATGATGGCGCCGCCGGCATCGCCGAAGGCGTCGACGCCCAACGGATTGACGTACAGGATCCCGGCCTCGATCCAGTTGTTCAGGGGTCCCGGGCGAACGACGAATCCCAGGAACGCGATCGCGGTCCCACCGATCAGCCCGCGCACCGCCCATCGCCACCGCGGACTCGGGAACGTGCCCGTCGGGGTAGAGCAGGAACAGCAGCGGGATCAGGACGACGGGGTACAGCGCGTTCTCTCCCAGCAGCGCCCATGCGGTCATGAACGGAGCGGATCCGGGTTCGGTGCGCAGTCCATAGACGAGGACGGCCTGGCACAGGGCCAGGACCAGCAATGGCATGCCGACCGCGATGAAGATCCAGCCCGCCCAGTTGGTGGGCTGTCGGGACACGATCAACGTTCCGACGCCCAGCCAGACGAAGCAGAACAGGGAAGTGATGACGATCCCTGCGACGCCGGGTCCTGTCCGCGTGAAGTCGTTGCCCGCGATCTCAGCGGCGATCGATGCGACGCGTGGCGCGGTTCGATCGCCGACGATGATGACCGTGCTGTCCCGCCGGCGCCGGCGAGTTCGCGATCTCGAGCGGGATCGCGACCGCCGTGCACGCCACGCCGACGGCGACGATGGAGAGGGCGATGGTCTTCGCCGCTCGGCGGCTGAGCCGTGGCCGATCGATCGCGTCGTTCCCGTTCCATCACGAGGATGGTCGCACCTGGGCGCCGTCAGCGAGCCAGGGGAGAACGCCACCGTGCCCGCGGGTGGCTGCACCCTCCTCAGCTGTGGTGGTCGCGGGGTCGTTCCGAGGCCCGCGGGACCTATGTTGGACGCAGGACGATCGCACGAAGGAGCAGATCGGCGATGACGACGATCCTGGTGGGAACCGACACCTCCGCGGCGGCAGACCTTGCCGTCGAGGACGCGGCGAAGCTCGCATCCGATCGAGGGGCCGAACTGCTGGTCCTGTACGTTCGGCCCGAGGGACGACGTCCGTTCGATCGTGGATCCGTCGAAGGCGGCGGATCCGCGCGCATACCTCGCTCGCCTCGCGTCGAGGTTCCCGAACGTCGTGATCGCGAACACGATGGAGACGGGCGATGCGGCCGACCGGATCGTCGCCGTCGCCGAACGAGAACGCGCCGGCGATGATCGTGATCGGCAACCGCGGCACGCACGGCTCGACCTGGCGGGTGAAGGACAGCGTGCCGAACCTGGTGCTCCGGCACGCGCCGTGCAGCGTCTTCATCGTCGATACGCGGCGGGCCCAGTGAGCCTACGCGTCCATGTGTTCGACCCAGGCCGCGCGCCAGTCGGGCGCCGCGAAGGTCTCGGTCCAGTACGCGGTCTCCTTCGCGATCTTCCCGTCGCGCATCTCGAAGATGAACACCGCCTGGTAGATCGCGCCGCCGCCGTAGTCCAACGTCGACTCGGCCACCCACAGGTCGCCCTCGCCGATGATGCGTCTGGGCGTGATCGTCGGAAGCTGCGGGAACGCGTTGTACACGCCTCGCCGGTTGTCCCCGCCGACGATCCGCTCCCGGACTGCGGCCACTCCATGACCGCGTCTTCGTGGAACAGGTCGTCCATGCCGGGGACGTTCCTCGCGTTGAGGGTGGCCACCAAGGCCTCGACCGTCTCGCGTCCGCTCATCACAACCTCCCGGGTCAAGCGGGCACCGCCTGGGACGACGAGAGCCTACGCCTGATCGGTCTCGCGCAGGAAGGCCAGCACGGCCATCACCCGTCGGTGCACGTCGGGTTCCTCGGTGAGGTCGAGCTTGTGGAACAGGGAGTTGATGTGCTTCTCGACCGCCCGCTCGGTGAGGAAGAGCGACTTCGCGATCGCCGCGTTGTTCTCGCCCTGCGCCATGTGCGAGAGCACCTCCCGCTCGCGATCGGTGAGCGTCGCGAGCGGCGAATGCGCCATGCGGTCCTTCGCCGCCACCAGCGCCTCGACGACCTTGGGGTCGAGCACGCTGCCGCCCTTCGCCACCTCGTTCAACGCGCGCACGACCTCGTCGACGTCGGCGACGCGTTCCTTCAACAGATAGCCCAGGCCGGCCGCGCCGTCCTTCAGCAGATCGTAGGCGTACTCCTCGTCGGCGAACTGCGACAGCACGACGACGCCGACGTCGGGGTGCGTCGGTCCTGATCGCCTTGGCCGCGCGGATCCCCTCGTCGGTGCCGGTCGGAGGCATGCGGATGTCGGTGAGCACGGCGTCGGGGGCATGGGTCTCGACCGCGCCGAGCAGCTCGTCGTACGCTTCGGCCGTGCCGACGACCTCGATGTCGTCGACGCCGGACAGCAGCGCGACGGTCCCTTCGCGCACCAGGTAGTTGTCCTCTGCGAACACGATCCGCAGCATGCGCGGATGGTACACGGGCGCTCCGCGGCCCAGGAACCGGCCGACGCACCGGCGAGGAGGCGAGCGGCGTGAGCATCACGGTCGTCCTCGGCGAGGACAACGTGCTCGTGCGCGAAGGGGTGCGCGCGCTCCTCGACTCCTACGACGACATCGACGTCGTCGGCATCGCCGAGGACGCCCCGACGCTCCTGACCGCCGCGGCGGCGCACGTACCCGACGTGGTCGTCACCGACATCAAGATGCCGCCGAGCTTCCAGCTGGAGGGCATCGACTGCGCCCATGAGATCAGGGAACGCCACCCGGATACCGGCGTCGTGGTGCTGTCGGCGCACGACGACGAGGAGTACGCGATCGCCCTGCTGGGGCGCGGGCACAGCGGGCTCGCGTACCTGCTGAAGGACCGCATCGCGCAGGGTGACGAGCTGGCGCGCGCGATCCGCGAGGTGCACGCGGGCGGGAGCACGGTCGATCCCACGATCGCCGAACGGCTGTCGGGCCGCAGCGACGCCGCCGAACGCGATCGCGAGCTGCTCGACATGATGGCGAAGGGTCTGGGCTATGCGGAGATCGCGGCCGCGCTGGGCACGACCCAGGAATCCGTCGATCGGCGGGTGACCGAGCTGTTCCGCTCGATGGCCGACGGCGGCGCCGCCTCGGCCGGGATCGTCGACGAGTTCAAGCGGCTTGCACGCCGCGGTCGTGGAGCAGACGACCTCGCGCAACACGCTCGCTTCGTTCGTCCCGCAGCAGCTCGCCGACCGCCTCGCGGCCCAGCCCGAAACCGCGATCGAGCCGCAGGAGGTCGAGGTCTCGGTCCTGTTCAGCGACATCCGCGGGTTCTCGACGATCGCCGAGCGACTGCAGGCCCGCGATGTCGCCGCCGTGGTCGGCCGGCACCTGTCGGCGATGGCCGAGGTCGTCACGGCGCACGGTGGCACGATCGACAAGTTCCAGGGCGACGCGGTGATGGCGGTCTTCGGCGCACCCGAGCCCCTTCCCGATCACGCGGAACGGGCCCTGCGGTGCGCGATCGCGATGCAGGCCCGGCAGGAAGAGTTGAACGCAGCCGGGTGGAGCGTCGACGGCATGGTGGCGATGGGGGTAGGCATCGGCGTCAACACCGGCCCGGTGATCGCGGGCACGGTGGGAGGCGGCGGGCGACTCGAGTACACGGTCGTGGGCGACGCGGTGAACGTGGCCTCACGCCTCCAGAACGAGGCCGAGGGCGGCGAGATCGTCGCGACGGCCAGCACGGTCACGGCGGCCCCGGCGGTGGCGTGCGAGTCGATCGGCGTGCGCCACGTGAAGGGCCGTGAGGAGCCCGTGGAAGTCTTCCGGGTGAGGGGAGTCGAGCGGTGAACCTGCACCGAGGACCGGCTCCGGCGGCTGCGCTGGTGGGCGGCGGCGTTGGTCGTCGCCGGGTCGGCACTCTCGATCGCGTTCGAGCTCGCCGCCGGGCGGACCGACGAAGCGGCGTTCTCCGCGATGCTGCTGACCTTCCCGGCCGTGGGGTTCCTGGTACTGAGCCGTCGTCCGACCGAGCGGCTCGGCTGGCTCATGGTCGCGATGGGCATCGCCGGGGCGGTGATGGGTCCGTTCGGGGCCTACGGCGCCTACGCGATCGAACACGACCGTCCCGTTCGGACCCCTCGGGCTCGCGATCGGCGGATCCGGGCTGGGTGCCGTTCATCGGGATCTCCGGCTACCTGTTGCTGCTGTTCCCCGACGGGCATCTGCCGTCGCCTCGATGGCGCTGGTTCTCATGGCTGTGCGGTATCGGGTTCGCGCTGGTCATGGTCGGGATCTGGTTCAAGCCGGGTCCGTTCGTCGACTCCGGGTATCCGGAGGTCGAGAACCCGCTCGGGATCGAGGCGCTCGCCGGGCCCCTCGACCTCCTCGGTGCCCTCGTCCTGATCGCGCCAGCGCTGGTGCTGGGCGGCGCCGTGGCCCTGGTCGTTCGCCTGCGCCGTACGACCGACCAGGTCGTGCGCCATCAGATCCGGTGGCTGGCGTACTCTGCCTCGTGGATCGCGGCGATCTTCGTGCTGGCGTTCATCCCGTCGTTGGGCAACGACAGCGGCTGGAGCGGATGGATCCAGCAGGTCGGCGCGCTGAGCTTCGTGCTGATCCCGATCACGATCGGCCTCGCGGTCCTGCGCTATCGCCTGTACGACATCGACGTCGTGATCCGCAAGACCGTGGTGTTCGCGATCATGACCGCGGTCGATCGCCGCTGGTCTACGTGGGACTGGTCGTCGGCGTCGGCGCGTTCGTGGGGTCGACGGGCAACCCCATCCTCTCCGCGCTCGGCGGCGGCCGTCGTGGCCCTGGTCTTCCAGCCGGTACGCGCCAGAGCGAGGCGATTCGCTGACCGGGTCGTGTACGGCAAGCGCGCGACCCCGTACGAGGTGCATGGCGACGTTCGGCGATCAGCTCGCGGAGACGTACTCGGCCGACGACGTGCTGGCCCGGACCGCTCGGGTCTTGGGCGAGGGGATCGGCGCCGAACGCGCACGGGTGTGGCTGCTCGGTGGGGAACGATCTTCGCGAGGCCGCCTCGTGGCCCGAGGACGCACGGTGGGCACGAGGACGCGTCGACGATTTCACGACCGAGGTGCGACACCAAGGGGAGCTGCTGGGGGCGCTCTCGGTCGCGATGCCTCCCGAGCGATCCGATGGACCCCACGAAGGAGAAGCTGGTGCGAGACCTCGCCGCCCAAGCCGGTCTCGTGCTCCGCAACGAGGGCCTCACGGCCGCCCTCAAGTCCAGACTGGCCGAGCTGAAGGCGGCACAGAAGCGGTTGGTCGCCGCGCAGGACCACGAGCGGCGCAAGCTCGAGCGGAACATCCACGACGGCGCACAGCAGCAGCTGGTCGCGCTGCAGGTCCGGCAGCGGCTCGCCGAGCAGCTGATCGATCGCGACCCTGCCAAGGCCAAGGAGATGTTGAGTCAGATCCAGACCGACACGGGAACGGCGCTCGACGACCTGCGAGACCTCGCGCGAGGGATCTACCCTCCGCTCCTGGCCGACAGGGGACTCGCGGCGGCGCTCGAGGCACAAGCTCGGAAGGCGACCGTCCCCGTCCGTGTCGACGCCGACGGCATCGCACGCTTCTCCCAGGAGGTCGAGGCGGCCGTGTACTTCGCGACGCTCGAGGCTCTTGCAGAACACCGCGAAGTACGCGGAGGCTTCGGCGGTCGCCGTCACGATCTCGACCACCGACGGCGAGCTGAGGTTCTCGGTCACCGACGACGGCCGTGGCTTCGACCCCGACGCGGTCGACTACGGGTCGGGGCTCCAGGGCATCGCCGATCGGATGGGGGCGCTCGAGGGAGAGGTCACTGTGGACTCCGCTCCCGGCCATGGGACGGTCGTCAGCGGCCGACTCCCGATCGAGGCAAGCGCGATGGAGGGGGTCTCCGCGTGACCCGGGCGGCTGATTCCGCCACTGCTCGGGACCGTCCGGCCCGTTGGCCGTGGGTCGTCCTCGCGAGCCTTCCTCGCCACCGCGTGCGTGTCGATGGTCCTCGTCGTCGCCAACGACGAGCCCCTCGCCGAAGAGCTGCCGTTCGTCGTGGCCTTCACGATGTTCGGCGTCGTCGGGGCCCTCATCGTCAGTCGCGAGCGGCGGAACGTGATCGGGGGGCTGCTCCTGTACGGCTCGTTCACGACCGCGCTCTCGTTCTTGGCCGGTGAGCTCGTGAGTTGGTCAGTGTCTCGCGGCTCGAGCGGGACGTTCGCACAGATCATGGGCGTGTTTTCCGGCTTCGGATGGCTGATCGGCATCCTTCCGATCGTGATCCTGCTGCCCCTCCTGTTCCCCGACGGCCGCTTGCCGTCCCCGCGCTGGAGGCCGTTCGTGTGGCTCCTGGGCGCGTCGTTGGCGCTGCTGTTCGTCATCCTCGTGTTCGGAGAACCCACGGTGACGGGGTCGACCGAGGACGTGACGGTCCCGAACCCGCTGTACATCAGCGCGCTCGACTGGGTCAACGTCCCCGGGCGCATTCTTCGCGCTCTTCTACTTCGGCGGGTTCGCGGTGTCGATGTTCTCCCTGTTCGTGCGGTTCCGGAAGGCGTTCGGGATCCAACGGCAACAGATCAAGTGGGTCGCGTTCGGGTTCCTCGCCGCGTTCCTCGCGAACGTCCTCGGGGCCTTCATCAGCGACCCCACCTTGAACGCGATCGTGAGCGGAGCCGGATTCTTGGCGTTCCCTGCCTCGATCGGCATCGCCGTCCTCCGGTTCCGCCTCTACGACCTCGACGTCGTCGTGCGCAAGACGCTCGTGATCGGCGTCCTGGCTGTGGTGATCGCGCTCGTCTATGCCGCCCTCGTGGCCGGTGGCACGGCGCTCCTGGGTCGTGACGATCCCACGCTCACGATCGCCGTTGCCGTGGTGCTGGCCCTCGCATTCCAGCCGGCCCGCTCCTGGGCGCGCCGGCTCGCGGACCGCCTCGTCTACGGGCAGCGCGCGACCCCCTACGAGGTCCTCACCGAGTTCTCGGAACGCGTCGGGGATGCGTATGCGATCCACGACGTGTTGCCGCGGATGGCACAGATCCTTGCGCAAGGAACCGGCGCGTCGGCCGCCCGCGTGTGGTTGGTCGAGGGCCGCACCATGCGTGCCGCCGCCGCATGGCCGGCCGACACGCCCGCGGCGCCATCCTCGGCCGTCGCAGGCGATGCCGTCGCGAGCCTCCCCGCCGATCTCGCCGTCGAGGTGCGTGACCGCGGGGAGCTCCTCGGTGCACTGTCCGTCTCGATGCCCCCGGACGATCCGATCGATCCGGTCAAGGAGAAGCTGGTCCGCGATCTCGCGGCGCAGGCCGGTCTCGTTCTGCGCAACGCTCGCCTCGTGGAGAATCTGCGCATCTCGCGCCAACGGTTGGTGGCGGCGCAGGATCTGGAGCGCCGTCGGCTCGAACGGAACATCCACGACGGTGCGCAGCAGCAGCTCGTGGCGCTGGCCGTCAAGGCTCGCCTCGCCCGGTCGATGACCGAGCGCGACCCCGTGAGGGCGGTCGCATTGCTCGAACAGGTGGAGGCCGACACGCAGACCGCGCTGGACGATCTGCGGGACCTCGCCCGAGGGATCTACCCGCCCCTGCTCGCCGACCAGGGCCTGCGGGCCGCCCTGGAGTCGCAGCTGCGCAAGTCGACCGTGCCCGCGACGCTTCGCGCCGACGGCGTCGGCCGTTACCCTCAGGAGATCGAAGCGGCCATCTACTTCTCGTGCCTGGAAGCCCTGCAGAACGTGGCGAAGCACGCCCGGGCGTCGGTCGTGACCGTCGAGCTCGCGGAGGGAGATGGCACCCTCGAGTTCCGTGTCGGCGACGACGGTGCCGGGTTCGACGCCGGGTCGACCCGATTCGGAAGCGGGCTCCAGGGCATCGCGGATCGACTGGGTGCCATCGACGGCGATCTCGAGGTGCAAGCCGAGCCAGGACATGGCACGGTCGTGACCGGCCGTGTCCCCGTTACCCCGACCGCCGCTCCCGACCCTCGTGCCGACCGTCAGGAAGTGACGGCATGAGCGGACCCGATCGCCCGAGGCCCAAGGGACTCCGAAGGGTGGAGCGGTGGGGCGTCGGTGTCGTCATGGGCATCATGGCGTTCGTCCTGGAGAAGATCGTCCTGCGATCGATCCGCAGGAACGGCGGCGAGCCAGAAGCTTCGAACGGGCCCGGCGCCAAGGTGACCACGCAGGGCGGCGAGGTGAACGTCGAGGAACGCTGACCCGGAGGTTGGCTCAGCGCTTGCGGATCACGTCGATCACGACGCCCAACGCCAGCAGGCCGCCGACGATGCCGAACGAGACCGGGATCCACGGATCGACGCGCTCGGACACCGCTGTGAGGCCGCTGGCTAGCACCGCTGCTCCCGCGATGAGGCCCAGCGCCAGCCGGCGTCCCGCGCGCCGGATCGTGTCCTCCAGACTGGCCGCGCGGAAGTTGACCTCCAGCTTCTGTCCGGGGCGCGCTCCGATCAGTCGCTCCACCGATTCGACGACCCGCAGGAAGCGCACCTTGAACTTCTGCACCTGGTAGAAGAGCGCCTTCGGATCGGTCTTGCCGCCCATCTCCGTGAAGACGCTCCGCATCAGGAACTTGCCGGCGACGTCGAACGGGTCGAGCTCGGGATCGAGCGCCGCCGTCGCCAGTTGCATCTGGGCGAGCGCTTTGCCCGTGAGGGTCAGCGACGCCGGCAGCGGGACGCCGTGCCGCAGGGAGATCTCGGTCATCTCCTGGAGCACCGGGCCCAGCTGGATCTCGGCGAGCGAGGCTGTCCGATACTCGGTCATCAGCTCGCCGATCTCCGCGCGGAACGCATCCACGTCGACGTCGCTGCGGTTGATCGCGCCCGACAGCATCAGCGTCACGTCGGTGAGGAACAGCACATCCTCCTGCCAGAAAGCCATCAACAGGAGCATCAGATGCTCCCGCATCTCCGGACCGACCTCGCCCACCATGCCGAAGTCCAGGAAATAGATCTGGTCGTTCCACCACATCAGGTTCCCCGGGTGCGGATCGGCGTGGAAGAAGCCGTCGACCAGGATCTGCTTGTAGTAGCTCTCCAGGAGTTGCCGCGCCGCCTCCTTGCGGACCGAACCCTCCGGCGCCTGGTTGATCGGGATGCCTTGGATCTCCTGCATCACCAGCAACCGTGAGGACGACAGCTCCCCGTACACGTCGGGAACCGCCAAGCGGGCGTAGTTCTCGATCACGCCACGCATGCGCTCGATGTTCCCCGCCTCCTGCCGGAAGTCGAGCTCCCGGTGCAGCGAGCTGGACAGGTGCTCGAAGACCGCCGACATGTCGATCACCTGGTTCAGGCCGGGACGGTCGCTCACCTTCTCGGCGAACAGCTCCAGCAGGGCCAGGTCCTGCTCGATGTCCTCGCGCGCGTTGGGCCGCTGGACCTTGACCACGACGCGGTCGCCGCTTGCGAGCGTGGCGCGGTGCACCTCCGCGATCGTGCCGGCTGCCAGCGGCGTCGGTTCGATCGTCTCGAACACGTCCTCCCACGGCACGCCCAGCTCGAGCTCCATCACCTCGACGACCTGTTGCTCGCTCAGCGGGTTCACGTGGTCCTGCAACGTGGCGAGCTCCTCGATGAACTCGGGAGGGAGCAGGTCCGGTCGTGTCGAAAGCACCTGTCCGAGCTTCGCGAACGTCGGTCCCAGCTCCTCGAGGGCGCTGCGCAGGCGCTTGGCCTGACGGCGCTTTCCTATCGTGCCTTCGGCGTCCGGTCGCCCGAACAGCTCCTTCAGACCGTGCTTGGCGAAGACCGCGGCGATGTGTCCTCCGCGGGAGGCGAGGTGTGGCTGGGTCTCCTGCTCGTCCGCGCGGCTGCCCCGGATCGTCGTGGCTGCGGGGCGCACGCTCACGTTCGGCGTCCCGCCCGGCGCCACGGTATTGACGATGATCACCGTGCACCGCGCGTTGTGTGAGATGCGGTTGGGCACGTTGCCCAGCAGGAACTCCTTGCGTCCCGCCATGCCGGCGTTCCCGACGACGAGGACGTCGATGCCGTGCTCGGCGGCCGCTTCGACGATGGCGATCGCCGGGTCGTCGTGGATCACGACGTGCGCGACGCCCCGATCGCCAGCGACCTGCCGCGTGTAAGAGCTCAGCTCGTCCGCCGCGCTCGCCGCGCGCGTCGCCTCGGCGGCGCCGTACTGCGTCGAGCCAGGGTGTTGGGCCACGACGACCTGCACGACGTGCAGCTCGGCGCCGAACGCGTCGGCGAACGCCGCCGCCCATGCGACCGCGCGCTCGGCCGTCTCCGAACGGTCGGTGCCGACCATCACGCGTTCGATGGGTCCGGTGATCTGCGGTTCGGCTGCGGTCATGGAGGCATCATGGCCGGTCCGAGGCCTGTGCGCCAAGGACGATTGATAGACTCGCTCGAACCCGCCGGAGTAGCTCAGGGGTAGAGCAACCGCCTCGTAAGTGGTAGGTCATGGGTTCAAATCCCATCTCCGGCTCTGCCCCCCGCCGCGTCCGGCGCTTCGATGCCTGGTGCTAGGATGCCGCCCGATGAAGACCGCTCGGAAGCTGCTCGTCTGGGCCCTGGCGTCCTGTGTGCTGACGGTCGTGACCGCTGCGGGAGCGTCGGCGCAGGTGATCATCGACCCGTCCGCGACCCCCGCCCAGAACGAGAGTGCGACCGCCCCGATCACGCCGTTCGGCATCGACATCTCGATCGCCGCGCTCCTCGGTCTCATGGGCGTCGCGCTCGTGATCTTCCTCACGATCATGTACATGCGGTACGCGCCGCGATTCAGCAAGGACGAGGAATCGTGGAAGATCGTCCGGGCCGACCGCGTGGTGCTGGGCCAGGAGTTGCCGCGCCGCAACGTCGACCTGTCGCAGGCGGCGCCCGCCGTGGTCGCGCCGCCCGCCATCCCGTCCGCGCTGGCGGCAGCCCCCGCCGCGGCGGCCGCGGCATCTGCGCCCGCCGCATCCGCGCCTGCGCCCGCCGCCTCCGCAGTTGAAGCTCCAGCACCCGTAGCATCCGCGCCCGCCGCCGAAGCCCCCCCCGCAGCCGAAGCGCCAGCCCCCGCCCCGCCCGCTGCTGCTCCGGCCGCTCCCGCTGCCCCGCCGAGCGCGTCGAGGTCACGATGGATCAGGAGACGTTCGATCGCACGCTCCAGGAGTTGCTCGACGCCGGTACCGATCGCCGGATCGCCGAGGGCAAGGCACGCCGCGCAGGCATGATCGCTGCGAAGAAGAAGGCCGCCGGCGAGGCCTGAGCCGCCGATCCACCCCACTGGGCGCGAAGGAGGTTCCGTGAGCGCCACGCAGGTCGACTGGTCGATGGGCTCTCCCTCGTCGCGTCTCGCTGACTGGGACACGGCGCTGCAGATCGCGCGCAAGCTCGCCGGCCCCGGGGTCCGGGTTCCCGCCGCCGATCGCGCGCGCATGCGCGAGGACTTCGCCGAGCTCGTGCCGCGCGCCGAGGAGCTGATCCTGGCTCAGACCGGCATGACGGTGACGGGGTTCCGTTCGCGTGCATGGGTCATGGCGCGCAGCGAGTGGATCCGCGCCAACCTCACGGGGCTGCAGCGTCTGCTCGAGCCCCTCGCCGAACGTCTCCTCGCAGGGAAGACCGGGAACCGGGGCGAGTTCAAGCGCAAGGCCATGGGAGCGCAGGCGGGCGCGCTCTTCGGGTACGTCGGCAAGCGGGTGCTGGGCCAGTACGACGTGTTCCTGCCTCCCGACGACGAAGGGTTGCTCTACTTCGTCGGCCCCAACGTCGCCGAGGTCGAGCGCCGATTCGCGCTTCCGCCGCGGGACTTCCGGCTGTGGGTGGCGATCCACGAGGTGACCCACCGGGTGCAGTTCGGCGCCGCGCCGTGGCTTCGCGCTCATCTGCAGGGGCTCGTCGATCAGTACCTGCAGGGCATCTCGCTCGACTCCCGCGAGCTGATGGATCAGCTGAAGAGGGCGGTCGAGGAAGCGCGGGGCGGGGTGGACGCGCGCATGGGCGGCATCTTCCTGCTGCTGACCCCGAAGCAACGCGAGCTGTTCGTGCAGATGCAGGGATTGATGTCACTGCTCGAGGGCCACGCCTCGTACGTGATGAACGAGGTCGCCCGTGAGCACGTCGCCGACGTCGATCGCATGCGCCGCGCGCTGACCGCTCGTCGCAGAGGGTCGACGATGGAGCGCGGTCTGCAGAAAGCCATCGGGTTCGAGCAGAAGATCCAGCAGTACGAAGGCGGCGAGCGATTCGTCCGCGAGGTGGTCGCGCGCTCGGGCATGGAGGCCTTCAACCTGGTCTGGGAGTCTCCGGCGAACCTGCCCACGATGGAAGAGGTGGGCGAACCCGCGCGCTGGATCGAGCGGGTCTCCGGATAGCGCGGTGCGCCGCCCGCCGGCCGTCGCGCACGTGCTGGAGCGGGTAACCGCCACCGCACGCACGCACGAGCTGTTCCTGCCGAACGAGACGGTGTTGCTCGCGGTGAGCGGTGGCCCCGATTCCATGTGCCTGCTCGGATCGATGCTGCGGCTCCGCCGGCTGTTGAAGGTGCGGCTGGAGGTCCTGCACGTCGACCACCGGCTCCGGCGGGACTCCGCCCTCGACGCCCGGTACGTGCGACGCGCCGCCGACCGTTCGCGGGTTCCGTTCCACCTGCATGTGGTTGCCGAGGCGCCGCCGGCCGGGACGTCCCTCGAAGCGTGGGCGCGAGCCCAGCGATACTGGGCCTTCCAACAGGTCGCGCGCGCCGCCGGCATCCGCACGATCGCGACCGGCCACACGCGCGACGACCAGGCCGAGACCGTGCTGCTGCGTCTGATCGCAGGGAGCGGCACCACCGGGGTCGCCGCGATCAGGCCCCGGTCGGGTCCCTACGTCCATCCGCTGCTGGACGTCGGGAGGGAAGAGGTCGAAGCGTTCTGTCGGTCGCTGAGGCTGCGTCCCCGCCGCGATCCCACGAACGAGGACCCTGCATACGCCTTGCGCAATGCCTTGCGGATCGAGGGCATCCCCGCGCTCGAGCGAGCGCTCGGCAGGAACGTGCGCGAGCCGCTGGCGCGTGCCGCCGACCTCCTGTCGGCGGACGACGAGGAGCTCTGGCGTCAGGCCCGGGCGGAGATGGATGGGATCGTGGAGGAGGTCGAGGAGGGGGCGCTCCTGCGCGCCGCTACCCTGCTCGGGCCATCGATCCCGGTGAGGACGCGCGTGGCGAGCTGGGCGCTCGTCCGTTGCGGCGTGATGCCCACGAGAGCCGACATCGATGCGGTGCTCGACCTCGCCGCCGGCCGGCCCGGCCGCCGGCGCGACCTTTCAGGCGGTTTGAAGGCGCGCCGCGACCGGGAGTATGTTCGTCTCACTTCCCCCGATCATCGCCGAGCGCATGGGGAGGGCCCGTGACCGTCGCCGATCAGAAGCACGCGGATACACTCACGCTTCCAGTGGAGGCCTACGACCGCGACATCGAGAAGATCCTGATCTCCTCACGAGGAGATCCAGGACAAGCTGGCAGAGCTCGGGGCCCAGATCAGCACCGACTACGCGGGGCGATCGTTGTTGCTCGTCGGGGTGCTGAAGGGCGCGTTCGTGGTGATGGCCGATCTGGCTCGTCACATCCGGCTGCCGCTGGAGTTCGACTTCATGGCGGTGTCGTCCTACGGGGCCGCCACCAAGACGTCCGGCGTCGTGCGAATCCTCAAGGACCTGGACCACGACCTGGACGGACTCGACGTGCTGTTGGTCGAGGACATCGTGGATTCGGGCCTCACGCTGAAGTACCTGCTGAAGAACCTCGCCGCGCGCAAGCCCGCCTCGCTCGAGGTCGCGGCCATGTTGCGCAAGACGGGGCTGCAGAAGGTGCCGCTGGACCTGCGGTACGTGGGCTTCGACATCCCGCCCGAGTTCGTGGTGGGCTACGGCCTGGACTTCGCCGAGCGTTTCCGCAACCTTCCCTACGTCGCCACGCTGAAGCCCGAAGCGTACGGCGGCCGCTGAGTCAGTTCGGGGTCCCTGCAGTCGGGGGCCGGTGCTACCATCGGATTCCGGCTCACGTGCATCCACGCGCGCGGGCCTTGCAGCGTCTCCCGCAAGGAGCTCGTCCTGAGTCAGCAACCGGAACCGCCGCTGAAGCGTGTCGCTCGAACGCCCACGCTGTGGATCGTCCTGGGCACGCTCCTGTTCCTGCTCTTCCTTTCGTTCTTCACCCAAGAGGGCGGCGACGAACAGCTCTCCTTCTCGCAGTTCCAGGCAGAGGTCGAGGCGGGGAACGTTGCCGATGCCACGATCCACGATGCCGACCTGACGGTGTCGGGAGAGCTCGCCGACGGGACGCCGTACGAGTCCAGCTTCCCGACAGAGTACGCCGACGACCTCGCGGGTCTCCTCGACAAGGCGGGCGTTCCCACCGAGGTCGATCCCCAGAAGCCGAACGCCCTGCTGTCCACCTTCATCACCGTGCTGCTCCCGGTGCTGCTGATCGGCGGCATCTTGTTGTTCGTCATGAACCGCTCGCAGGGCGGAGGCGGCCGCGTGATGCAGTTCGGGCGCAGCAAGCACAAGACCGTCAACAAGGACCAGCCCAAGACCACGTTCTCCGACGTCGCGGGTGTCGACGAGGCCATCGAGGAGCTCCAGGAGGTCAAGGAGTACCTGCAGGCGCCCGCCAAGTTCCAGGCGATGGGCGCCAAGATCCCCCGGGGCGTGCTGCTGTTCGGGCCTCCCGGCACGGGCAAGACGCTGCTCGCCCGCGCGGTCGCCGGCGAGGCGGGGGTGCCCTTCTACACGATCAGCGGTTCGGACTTCGTGGAGATGTTCGTCGGCGTGGGCGCGGCGCGGGTCCGCGATCTGTTCGAACAGGCGAAGGCCACGGCGCCCGCGATCGTGTTCATCGACGAGATCGATGCCGTCGGCCGTCAGCGAGGGGCCGGCCTGGGCGGGGGCCACGACGAGCGCGAGCAGACGCTGAACCAGCTTCTCGTCGAGATGGACGGGTTCGACCAGCGGTCCACCGTGATCCTCATGGCGGCCACGAACCGGCCGGACATCCTGGACCCTGCGCTGCTTCGCCCCGGACGATTCGACCGGCAGGTCGTGATCGACAGACCCGACCTGGAAGGCCGCAAGGCGATCCTGCGGGTGCATGCGCGGGGCAAGCCGTTCGACCAGACGGTCGACCTCGACGTGCTGGCGCGCCGCACACCCGGGTTCACGGGCGCCGACCTCGCGAACGTGATCAACGAGGGTGCGCTCCTGGCGGCACGTCGCAACAAGCGAGCCATCTCGCAGAAGGAGATCGAAGAGGCGGTCGACCGTGTGATGGCGGGGCCCGAACGAAAGTCCCGCATCATGGACCAGGAGGAGCGCAAGCTGATCGCCTACCACGAGGGCGGGCACGCCATGGTCGCCCATGTGCTGCCCAACACCGACGAGGTCCACAAGATCACCGTGATCCCTCGCGGGCGCGCGCTCGGCTACACCCTCACGCTTCCCGAGCAGGACAAGTTCCTCATGACGCGCGAGCAGATGCGCGACGAGCTCGCGATGCTCATGGGCGGGCGGGTCGCGGAGGAGATCGTTGCCGGCGACGTCACGACCGGAGCGGCCAACGACATCGAACGCGCCACCAAGGTGGCGCGCCAGATGGTCACCGAGTACGGCATGAGCGACACGATCGGCCCGCGCACACTGGGACAGAAGCAGGGAGAGGTCTTCCTCGGCCGCGACTGGGGATCGACGCCCGACTACTCCGACGCCGTGGCGTTCGAGATCGACTCGGAGGTGCGTCAGCTGATCGACGAGGCGCATGACGTGGCGCTCGACATCCTCACCACGAACCGCGACAAGCTCGACGCCCTCGCCGACATCCTGATCGAGCGCGAGACCCTCGAGCGTGAAGAGGTCGAGAAGTTCTTCGGCGACATCGAGAGGCGCTCGCCGCGCGAGCACGACATCCGTTCCGCGGGCCTCGGCGTCTCGCGCCAGACGAAGCGGCCGCAGAAGGACAAGGGCTCGGGGGGCACGCTCGGTCTCAGTCCGGCCTGACGCACCGTCCCCGTCGGTACACTTCGCGCCATGGCGGATCGGTGGGCGACGTTCGACTGCTACGGCACGCTGGTCGACTGGCCCGGCGGGATCCGCGCGGAGCTGCTCCGCCTCTGGCCGGACGGCGACGGCGACCGGCTGCTGTCGGCCTACATGCTCATCGAGCCGCGCGTCCAGCAAGGCCGGGGCGTCCGCTATCGCCAGGTCATGGCCGAGACGCTCGACCGGCTCGCCGACGAAGAGCGTCGTCAGGTTCCCGACGGCGAGGAGGACGCCCTGGCCCTCTCGCTCCCCTCATGGGAGGTGTTCGCCGACGTGGCGCCGGCCCTCACCGGGCTCCGCGAACGCGGGTGGAAGCTGGCGATCCTGTCCAACACCGATCCGGACTTGCTCGACATCTCGGTCAAGTCGATCGGCGTGCCGATCGATCACCGGGTCGTGGCCTCCGAGATCGGTTCCTACAAGCCCGCTTTCGGTCATTGGGAGACCTTCTTCCGGGAGACCGGCGCCGATCGCACGACGCACGTCCACGTCGCAGCGTCGCTGTTCCACGACATCGAGCCGGCGGCCAAGCTGGGCCTTCCCGCCGTGTGGGTGAACCGTCTCGGGGAGACCAGCATGGTGCCGCGCTCCGCAGAGATCCAGGACCTCGACGGGCTGCCCGACGCCCTCGAACGGCTCGTTCCGGCCTAGAATCCGGCCATGAGCGGCGCCACGCGTCCGGTGGCTCCGGACGAGGATCTCTACGCCATCTTGGGAGTGGCGTGCGACGCGTCCTCCGACGCGATCCGACAGGCCTACCGTCTGCGTGCCCGCTCGTGTCATCCCGACGTGACCCGGTCACCTCGCGCGGCCGAGCGTTTCCGGCGACTGGCGGCCGCATACGAGGTTCTGGGACACGATGCCTCCCGGCGAACCTACGATCGGCAACGAACGTTGGCTGCCATGCGGACGGCGGCGGTGAGTCCTGGACCGTCGGCGACGCACCGCGCCCCCGGTCCCACCTGGAACCCGGCGGTGCGTGGTCCCGCGGCGCAGGCCGCCCGCGCGAGGCCGGGAACCCGAGGGCCGGAGGCGCCTCGGCCCGAGCGCACATCGGCCGACGAATGGCGTCTTGCGAGCGTGCTGGGCCGAGTCGTGGCGGCGGCGGCGCTCGTCCTGCTGCTCGGGATCGGCGCGCTCGCGCTGGCGGCTGCCGCGAACGACCCCGACCCCGTTCCCGGTCCGACGATGCTGTGCCGTACCCCCGACGGCTGGATGGATTGCCGTCGGGCGATCGATCCTTCCTACCCCTGACCCGTCTCACCACGCGCAGAACTGCTGCGACCCACGGGTCTTTCCGTTCGCCGGGCAGCGGGTAGCATTCGGCCATGACCGGCTTCGACCAGGAGAAGATCGAGCAAGGCGTGCGTCTGATCCTCGAAGGGGTGGGTGAAGACGCCGATCGCGGGGGCCTCCGCGGCACGCCGAATCGCGTCGCGCGCATGTACCAGGAGATCCTGGCCGGCATCGGCACGGATCCCACGGACATCGTCACCGTGGTGGAGGGCGCCGACTTCGACGAGATGATCATGGTGCGCGACATCCCGCTCACGTCGCTCTGCGAGCACCACATGGTGCCGTTCAACGGACGGGCCCACGTCGCATACGTGCCGAACAAGACCGGCCAGATCACCGGCCTGTCCAAGATCGCCCGCGTCGTCGACGTGCTCGCCAAGCGCCTCCAGGTGCAGGAACGCCTCACGACGGAGATCGCCGATACCGATCGAAGCCGCGCTCGACCCGCGAGGTGTGTTCGTGGTGATCGAGGCCGAGCACCTGTGCATGACCATGCGCGGCATCAAGAAGCCCGGCGCGGTGACCGTGACCTCTGCGGTGCGGGGGCTCTTCCGCACCGACGCACGCACGCGTCAAGAGGCCATGAACCACATCGGCATGCGGTAGCCCGGCGCGCTAGAGCGGATCGCCGGGGTCGCTGCCGGTGGGCGCCATGATCGTCCGGCTGTCCACATGCCAATGCCGATCAACGACGACGCCGAGCGGGATCGCGAGCAGCCAGCTCAGCAGTGCGACCGTGGGGCTCCAGAACGCGATCGGGATCGACAGGATGAACAGAACGACCGGTGTCGTGGACTGGATCATGCCGACCCGATACTCCAGTGGAGCGAGCTTCCTCCCGAAGAGCTCGTGGCGGTGGGCGACGGCGAAGATCACACTCTCCACGCCGCTGATCACCGCGAGGCAGAGCGCGAACGTGACGACGCTGACCGGGTTGGCCTCGTACCGGCCGACGAGCACCGTCGGGAACGGAAGGAACGCCACGAACGCGAGGTAGACCAGGTTCCAGGTGATGAGCGATCGGTCGACCCGCTGCAGGATGGAGAAGAACTCGTGGTTGGCCATCCAGTAGCGCCCGATCAGGAGGAACGCCAGGAAGAAGCTCACGAATTGTGGGCGCATGTCGCGGAGGGCGTCCCACAGCACGCTCGGGTCGCTGAGGTCTCCCTTCAGATCGGGCGGTTCGATCGAGACGATCAGCAAGGTCATCGCGATCGCGAAGACCGCATCGGTGAAGAACGCGACGCGGTCGAACTCCAGGCCCTGCTCCCGCTCGTAGCGCCATCGCGCCCGTCGCTGCGGCGGACCCGACTCGGGTGAGGTCATCGCCCGATTCTGGCACGATGCCCTCATGAGCGACCGCGTTTGGCGCTGCCGCGATCATGCGTTCCCGCTCGGTGAACGGACCCTGGTGATGGGCATCGTGAACGTGACCCCGGATTCCTTCAGCGACGGGGGGATGTTCGACGCCTCTGCCGACGCGGTGAAACACGGTGTGCAGCTCGTCGCGGACGGCGCCGACATCCTGGACGTCGGCGGCGAATCGACCCGTCCCGGTTCTGACCCCGTGTCGTTCGAGCAGGAGATCTCGCGGGTCGTCCCCGTGATCGAGGGGCTGCACGACGAGGCGCCCGATCTGCCGATCAGCGTCGACACGCGCCATGCGGCGGTTGCCCGCGTCGCCCTCGATGCTGGCGCCTCGATCGTGAACGACATCGCCGCGGCCGCCGACCCGGAGATGCTCCCGCTCGTCAAGGAGACCGGCGTCGGCCTCGTGATGATGCACATGAAGGGCGAGCCGAAGACGATGCAGCGCGAACCCAGCTACGACGACGTCGTGAGCGAGGTCCGAGACTTCCTCGCGGTCCGTATCGGGCACGCGGTAGCAGCAGGGGTGTCGCGCGAGCGTCTTTGCGTCGATCCCGGCATCGGGTTCGGCAAGAACCTGGATCACAACCTGGCGCTACTCCGCGACATCGCCTCGTTCCGCGATCTGAGGGTGCCCGTGCTCGTGGGCGCCTCGCGGAAGCGGTTCATCGGACAGCTCACGGGCGTCGACGACCCGGCGGAACGCGTCGAAGGAACCGCCGGCGCGGTCGCGTGGTGCGCCGCGCAGGGCGTCGAGGTGGTTCGGGTCCACGACGTGCGCGAGATGGCGCACGTTGTGCGGGTCGTCGACGCGATCGCGAGGGAAACCGCGCCGTGATGGGTCCGCGGGAGCGGTTCGTCACGTCCGGCGGCGAGATGGCCTACCTCGACGAAGGGGACGGGCCGGCCGTCGTCCTCCTCCATGGGTTCGCGACCTCCTCCTTCCTGTGGCGGGAGTTCCTCCCGTTGCTCACGGGCCGGTTCCGCGTCATCGCGCCCGATCTGCTCGGGTCGGGCGATTCCGCATGTCCGCCGGACGCGCCCCTGCACATCCGGGCACAGGCCGGGTACGTCGGCGAGTTGCTGGCTCACCTCGGCGTCGACCGGTACGCCGTCGTCGGGCACGCTTCCGGAGGCGGGGTCGCTCAGCTGCTCGCGCTCGACCACGACGGGGTGGACGCCATGGTGCTGCTCGACTCCGTCGCGTTCGACGGGTGGCCGCCCCAGCACGTCCTCGAGGCGCAAGCGCGGCTCGCAGACATGAACGGTGAGCGGTCCGAGGCATGGGTCGAAGCCGCGATCCACGCCGAGTTCGAGCGCGGCATACGGCATCGAGGACGCCTCACGGACGATGCCGTTGACGAGTACGTGCGGCCCTTCCGCGGCCCCGAGGGGCCGGAACGATTCGCTCGCGCGATCGCTTCCCTCGATGGGATCGGCCTCGCGGGCCGCGAGCCGGACCTCGAGCGCATCGACTTCCCCGTCCTGATCCTGTGGGGCGAGGACGACCCGTTCCTTCCGGCTTCGCTGGGCGAGCGCCTCAACGAAGCGATGCCCTCGTCCACGTTGGGGCTGCTGCCGGGGTGCGGACATCTCCTGCCCGAGGAGGCCGCCCGAGACGATCGGGCCCATGCTCGCGGAGTATCTCCGGGCCCGCTACCTGATGGAGCCACACGGCCATGCGGCGAAGGAGGGTGTGGTGATGCTCCAGCTGGAGCGCCGTCCTCCGTGGGTCGACCTGGCCGAGGACGAGGCAGACGATTGGTATGACGTCGAGGACGCCGAGAACGACGACAGGGAGGACTGAACCCGTGCCCACCGCCCGACTGTTCCTGTCCGGCATCCGGGCCAGCGGCCATCACGGCGCGCGGCCCGGCGAGAAGGACGAGCCTCAGGAGTTCGTCGTCGACCTCGACCTCGATGTCGACGTGGCCTCGGACACGATCGAGTCGACCGCCGACTACCGGGGCATCACGGAGGCGGTCAGGGCCGTGATCCGCGATCGACGGTTCGACCTGATCGAGGTGATGGCGAACGACGTGGCTGGCGCGGTGCTTGGGCTGGACCACGTCACACGCGTCACCGCGGTCGTGCACAAGCCGAACGCCGCGCGCAGACTGGAGATCGACGGTGTGGCCTCGGCGGTGACCCTGGAGGGGTGAGCACGTGGACGAGACGGCGTACCTCGGGTTGGGCTCCAACCTGGGAGACAGGCTCGCCACGCTCCAGGAAGCCGTCGACCTCCTCAACGCCGAACCCGGCATCCGGGTCCTGGCGTCCTCGCGCGTGTGGGAGACCGACCCCGTCGGAGGACCGGAGCAACCCGACTTCCTCAATGCGGTCATCCGCGTCGAGACCGTTCTGGAGCCGCTCCAGCTCCTCGCCGCGTGCAACCGCACCGAGGCCGCGCTGGGCCGGGTGCGAGACGTGCGCTGGGGGCCGCGCACCGTCGACGTCGACGTCCTGCTGATCGACGGCCTCACGGTCGACCAACCCGACGCTCACCGTGCCGCATCCGAGGATGACCGAGCGGGCGTTCGTCCTCCTGCCGCTCCTCGATCTGGATCCCGACCCCCTGTTGCCCGACGACATCAGGGTCGCCGATCTGCGTCTGGGACCGGACGCCGCGGGTGGCGCACGCCCGTACGCCCCTCCGCTGGCGACATGACGCGCCGCTCCCCTCGCGCGGCCGTCTGCCTCCGATGCGACTGGGAGGGCAAGGCGCCGACATCCGAGTGCCCCTCGTGCGGCGCCCAGCTGTTCCCATACCGCCCTTCACACGGCGCCCGCCCCATGCCGCCCGGCTCAGGGCCCGTCCGAGCGGGAGCCCGCGGAGCGGTCCGAGCGGAAGCCCGCGGAGCGGTCCGAGCGTGCGTCCGTGGAACGCTCCGAGCATGCGCCGCCACCCGAGCCCGATCGTCCCGACACGGCGCACGCACGCGGCGATCGTCGCGCGCGGTTCGCCATGGTCGCGGCGATCCTCCTCGTCGTCTGCGCGCTCGTCTGGCTCCGGCTCGACCCCCCGGGTTCTCCCGCGGGTTCGTCATCCGGACTGACCGGCACGCTCGTCTACGCGGTGGACGAGGGCCCCGGATGGTCACGCCTGTGGCGATGGCACCTCGGATCGGGGACCGTGCGCCCCGGGCCTCGTGTGCGTGAGCCCCGAGAGTTGCTCGACGCCTCCTCGGCCGATCCCGGGTTGGTGGGACTGACGTCGGTCGCACCGAACGGGACCTTCGTCGCCTCCGTGTTGCGGTTCCTCGGGCCGCACGACTCGCCGGTCCCGCTCATCCGAGGTGACCTCCTGTCGTGGAACGCTCGAGGCGTGGCGGTGGTGGCGGTGAAGCGGGGACCTGTCGCGGGGGGGTGTCGCCATGTGTCGGTCGTGTCTCGCACGGTGATCCCGCCGGTGGACCAGGGACTGTTCGAAGACCGGATCTGCGGGGACATCATCTCGGTCGGCCGGGACAACATCTCCACGTATCTCACGTTGTGGGACGGCGACGACGCCTCGATCGTGCTCGGAGGCTTCGGGGTCGCGCGAGAGACGCTGACAGGGCACGCGTTGCTCTCGCTGTCACCGGCGGGCGACATGCTGGTCGTTCCCACGCACGGGCTCCCGGCCGTCCCGCTCGCGCCTCGCTCGGTCCGCGCCAATGACGGCTCGCCGTTCGGCGACGTCTTCGGGCCGGCTCGCTACTTCCGCGGATCACGTCCGGAGCCTCTCGGGGAGCCGGGACACACGGTGTCGATCGGGCGCGTGCTGGCCTGGAGCGCCGACTCCACGTCCGTCTTGGTGGCGGGCGAGGTGAACGACCGATCCGGCATCTACCTCGTGGACACCAGCGCCCGGCGCGAGCGGTCGCCTCGCTACGTGGGTGAGATCGACGGCCTCACGTTCGCCACGTTCGCGGGCGCCGACCATGGCTTCGTGCTCTCGGGCGGCCAGATCTCGCGTCTGCAGGGCGGCCTCCTGGAACCGCTCGACCTGCCTGACGGCGCGCCCGCGCCCGACGGCCCACTCGTGTGGCTTCCCCAAGCGTTGGCCTAAGTGTTGGGATACTCCGGCCCATGAAGGTCGCCGTGGTTGGTGCGGGGCGGGCCGGAACCGCGGTGGCCGTGTTGCTGCAGAGAGCGGGTCATCGCATCGTCGCGGTGTCCGGACGGGGTCCCACGCGCGATCGGGCCGCTCGCTTCCTCCCGGGCGTGCCCGTGCTCGACCCTGCGGATGCTGCGGTCGGCGCCGAGCTGGTCGTGATCGCGGTGCCCGACGACATCATCGCGTCCATGGTGGAGACGATGGCGACGGCCGGCGGCTTCTCGGCGGGACAGTGGGTGGCACATCTCTCCGGGGCGACCCCGCTCTCGGCGCTCGACCCCGCGCGAGACGCCGGCGCAGGACGGCTGGGTGTCCATCCCCTGCAGACGTTCCCCGATCCCGCGGCCGGCATCGAGCGCATCCCGGGGTGCGTGATCGCGATCGCCGCCGATGACGACCAGGGATGGTTCGTGGCGGAGCGCCTGGCCGACGACCTCATGGGCGTGCCCTTCCGGCTCGCAGAGGAGCACCGTGCCCTGTACCACTCGGCCGCGGTGTTCGCGTCCAACTACCTCGTCGCCGCGACCGCCGTGGCGGAGGAGCTGTTGTCGGCCGCCGGCGTCCCCGACCCTTCGGCCGCCCTGCCGCCGCTGCAACGAGCGACGGTCGAGAACATCGCCGCCATGGGCTCGGCCGCGGCGTTGACGGGGCCCGCCGCTCGCGGAGACGCGGGCACGATCCGGCGCAACCTGGAGGCGCTGTCTGCGGAAGCGCCGTGGGCGGTGGAAGCCTATGTCGAGATGGCCCGCCTCGCGCTGGACCTGTCGGTGCGCGGAGGACGACTCGACGCGGCAGCTCGCGACGCCGTCGAGGAGGTGCTGGCGCGGTGGACGTGATCCGCGCCGCGCACGACCTCCGATCGCTGACCGACTCGTGGCGCGGCGACACCAGTTCCGTCGCCTTGGTTCCGACGATGGGGGCGCTCCACGGTGGCCATGAGGCCCTGATCGGCTCGGGCCCGTGCCGACCGTGATCGCGTCGTCGTCTCGATCTTCGTGAACCCGCTGCAGTTCGGGCCCTCGGAGGATCTCTCGACGTACCCGCGCGACGAGGGGCACGACCTCGAGATCTGTCGGGCCCTGAGCGTCGACGCCGTCTGGGCGCCCTCCGTCGATCAGATGTACCCGCCGGGGATCGATCTCCCGGCTCCGGATCCCGGGCCGGTCGGCGAGTCGTTCGAGGGCGCCTCGCGGCCCGGTCATTTCGCCGGGGTGCTCACGGTCGTCCACCGGTTGTTCGACGTCGCGGGGCCCTCTAGCTGCGTACTTCGGCGAGAAGGACGCGCAGCAGCTGTTCCTGATCCGAACGATGGTCGAGGACGAGGGACTCCCGATCGAGATCGTCGCCTGCCCGACGGTCCGCGAACCCGACGGCCTCGCGATCTCCTCGCGGAACGCCCGGCTCGCACCCGACGAGCGGGAACAGGCCGGGTGTCTGTTCCTGGGCCTGTCGGAAGCGGCAGCGCTGGCCCGCGCGGGTGAGCGAGACGCCCACGCGATCGTGGCGGCGATCGCGCGGGAGGTGGGCGCCACGCCGCTCGCGCGCCTCGACTACGCCGCAGTGGTCGACGGGGCGACGTTCCGACCCCTCGACGTCCTCGATCGCCCGGCCCGAGCGATCGTCGCGGCGGCGTTCCCGTCGGCCAGGCTCATCGACAACCTTGGGCTCCCGGTGTCGGCGTGACCGAATCGTTCGGGCCGGCGCCCACCCTCGACCGAGTCACGATCATGCCCGTCGTGATGGGAGCGTTGATCGCCGGTGGCGTGACGCCTCAGGGTGATGAAGACGAAGTCGGCGAGGGCTCGCTCGTGTGCGAACGGCTCTGCGTGCTCGCCGGGATGGCGGTGGCCAAGGAAACGTTCGGGCGTCTCGGCGTCCGGTGCCGAGCCCTCGTCAGTGACGGTGCGCAGGTCGCGGGCGGCGAGGCGGTCGCCCGGCTGGGCGGCCCGCTCGCGGCGATGCGTGGTGCGGCGCCGACCGCGCTCGGCTTCCTGTCGCGCCTGACGGCGATCGCATCGGGAACGCGTGACGCCGCGCCGGGCGACCCGCTCGAGGAGTACGCCGCGGCGGTCGGACGCACGGCCCGGTTGTCGGGGTGGGACCCGGTGGGCCACGATGGACCGTCGTTCGCGTTGGTGATCTGAGAGGGAGGGGTACCGGGCCGTGTTGCTCGCCGCCGACGTCGGGAACACCGAGATCGTGCTCGGCGTCTTCCGAGACGCCGAGCTCGAGCACACCTGGCGCCTCTCGACCCAGCCGGAACGCACGTCCGACGAGCTCGCGGTCGCGCTGAGCGGCTTCCTCGCCCAACGTGGCATGTCGTTCGAATCGCAGGTCACCGGCATGGTCATCGCGAGCGTGGTTCCCGATGTCACCGCGGCGGTCCGCGAGATGGCTGCGCGCTACTTCCCGTTCGCTGCCCGTGATCGTGGGGCCCGGCGTGAAGACGGGCGTGCCGGTGCTGACCGACAACCCGCGCGAGGTCGGCGCCGACCGGGTGGTCAACGCCCTGGCAGCGTTCTCGCGGTTCGGAGGCCCCGCGATCGTCGTGGACTTCGGCACCGCAACCAACTTCGACGTGGTGTCGGCTAAGGGGGAGTTCGTGGGCGGCGTGATCGCGCCCGGCATGCAGGCGAGCGCGGCGAGCCTGTTCTCGCGCACCGCCCGCCTCACCCGCGTCGAGCTCACCGCCCCGCCCAGCGTCATCGGCAAGAGCACGGTCGAAGCGATCCAGTCCGGCTTGATCTTCGGCACCGCCGGCGAGGTCGACGCGATCGTCACGCGCATCCGCGCCGAGCTCCCCGGCGCCGAGACGGTCGCGACCGGTGGTCTGGCCCCCACGGTCATCCCGCACTGCTCCACGATCGATCATCACGAGCCGTGGCTCACCCTCGAGGGGCTGCGGCTGATCTTCGAGAAGAACGTGGTGACGGCCGATGAGTGAACGCACCGAGACCCCGCCGCCATCCGATGAGGCCGAACCCGGGGAGGGGTCGTCGCGCGAGGCCGAGATCCTGGCCGCTCGGCGCGAGAGCCTCTCTCGTCTCGAGGAAGCGGGCGTGCCCCCGTTCGCGCTCACGCTCCGGGAGGCGATGGGCGTCGAGGCGCCCGATTCGATCGCCGACGTGCGGCGCGACGCCGGGCAGCTCGAACCGGGCGCCGCGAGCGATCAGGTGCGCACCGTCGCCGGGCGCATCGTGCAGAAGCGCGACATGGGCAAGCTGAAGTTCATCGTCGTGCGCGATCGCACCGGAGACATCCAGCTCTTCTGCAACCTCTCGGTCATGGACCCGGGTCAGTTCTCGCTGCTCGACGAGGCCGACCTCGGAGACATCGTCGCCGCGACCGGTCAAGTCGGCATGACGAGGAAGGGAGAGCTCTCGATCTTCGTCGAGCGCTGGGCGATGCTCACGAAGAGCCTGCGTCCCCTTCCCGAGAAGTGGCACGGCTTGAAGGACCCCGACCTGCAACAGCGACGCCGTTACCTCCACCTCGCCACCGACGAGGTGCCGCGACGCCACTTCCTGGCGCGGGCCGCGGTGCTCAAGGCGATGCGCCGTGTGCTGGACGAGCGCGGCTTCGTGGAGTTCGAAGGCCCGATGCTGCAGATCGTCGCGGGTGGGGCCAACGCGCGGCCGTTCACGACGTTCCATCACGTGCTGGACCAGGAGATGAAGCTGCGGATCTCGCTGGAGCTCTACCTCAAGCGGATGCTCGTCGGCGGGGTGGAGCGCGTGTACGAGCTGGGGCGCAACTTCCGGAACGAGGGGATCGACCGCGACCACAACCCCGAGTTCACGATGCTCGAGGCCTACCAGGCCTACGGCGACTATCACACGATGATGGAGCTGTCCGAGACGTTGCTTCGGGAGAGCGCACGCGCCGTCGATCCGATCATGGGGAGACCCGCGGGCGACCTTCGCGTTCCCTACCGAGGGGTCGTGATCGATCTCGAGCCCGAGTTCCGCCGCATCACGATCCTGGGATCGGTGAGCGAAGCCACGGGGGAGGAGATCTCGCTCGACAGATCGGACCTCGCCGAGATCGCCGGACGGCACGACGTGCACGTCGAGGAAGCCTGGGGCGGGGGCAAGGTCGTGCAGGAGCTCTTCGACAAGCTCGTGGAGCCCACCATCCAACAGCCCACCTTCGTGTGCGACTTCCCGCGCGAGGTCTCGCCGCTCGCACGGCCCCACAGGGACGACCCGAACCTCACGGAGCACTTCGATCTCGTCGCCGGGGGGCTCGAGCTCGTCACGGCGTTCAGCGAGCTCACCGATCCGATCGAACAGCGCGCGAAGTTCGAGTCACAGGCCGCGGCCAAGGCGGCCGGCGACGACGAGGCGCATCCGCTCGACGAGGAGTTCCTCCGAGCCTTGGAGCACGGCATGCCCCCGGCCGGCGGGCTGGGCATGGGGGTCGACCGCACGCTCATGTTGCTCACGGACGCGGCGAGCCTCCGCGACCTGATCATGTTCCCGAGCCACCGCCCCGAGGAGGGCTCCTCCTAGAGGACGGGCTCGTCGCCTGCCGCCTCGCGCAGCGTGACGACGAGGTCCTGCAGGCCGATCCCCTTCGCCAGGAAGCCGACAGCCCCGGCCTGGCGGGCGTCTCGCTCGACGCCGGCGTCCGCGTGCGCCGTGAGGATCACCACGGGCAGATCCGGATGGGTCTCGTGGATCTTCTTCATCGCGTCGATCCCGGACAGATCGGGCATCGACAGGTCCATCAGCACGACGTCGGGCACCAGGGATTCCGCCTCTTCGCACGCGGCGACCCCGCCTCCAGCCTCGCCCGCGACCTCGATGTCGTCGACCATGCGCAGCGCCGATGTGAGGGCCCTGCGGAAGGCCGGATGGTCGTCCACGACGAGAACGCGCAGGTGCATGTCTCCCTCGTACAGGTCGGAGGCGTGTTGCACGCGGATCCCCTCTTCGTGCCGCCGGGGGCCAGGAAAGTTGGCACATCCTCGCATCGCTCATCGGCCCCACACAACGGTCCAAAGGGGGGACATCGGATAGCCCGGATGGGGGATGTTCGGCATCCGCCGAAAGGCACCTAATCCTTCGGCCGAGAACGTCCGAACAACATGGTGACGGGTAGGTGGCTCGGCGGCCGGCCGAAGGGCGGCAAGGGGAGATGATCATGGTCCGGGCGTTCAAGGGTTATCAGGGGCCACGGGTATACTTCCTCTCAGCGGGCGTCGCGGCCGGGTACCGGGAGCGACGCTCGAGGTGCCTACGGGGTAGGACGTGGTCCGCAGATCCCGCGGGACCGACATGCAAGCGGTTCGGAGGACGCTGACATGTTCGAACGTTTCACCGATCGAGCGAGGCGAGTGGTCGTCCTGGCGCAGGAAGAGGCCAGGATGCTCAATCACAACTACATCGGGACCGAGCACATCCTGCTCGGGCTCATCCACGAGGGCGAGGGGGTCGCCGCCAAGGCGCTCGAGTCGTTGAACATCTCCCTCGAAGCGGTCCGCCAGCAGGTGGAGGAGATCATCGGTCAGGGCCAGGCCGCTCCCACCGGGCACATCCCGTTCACGCCGCGGGCCAAGAAGGTCTTGGAGCTGTCGTTGCGCGAGGCGCTGCAGCTCGGTCACAACTACATCGGCACCGAGCACATCCTGCTCGGGCTGATCCGCGAGGGTGAGGGCGTCGCGGCCCAGGTGCTCCAGAAGCTGGGCGCCGACCTCAACCGCGTCCGCCAGACCGTGATCCAGCTCCTGTCCGGGTACACCGGAGGCAAGGGCGAGACCACCCCCGGGGGCCAGGGCGAGCAGGGCGGTCAGGGCTCCATGGTGCTCGACCAGTTCGGTCGCAACCTCACCCAACTCGCTCGCGACGGCAAGCTCGATCCCGTGATCGGTCGCGAGAAGGAGATCGAGCGGGTCATGCAGGTGCTGTCCCGCCGGACCAAGAACAACCCCGTGCTGATCGGCGAGCCCGGCGTCGGCAAGACGGCCGTCGTCGAGGGACTGTCGCAGGACATCGTCAAGGGCGAGGTGCCCGAGACGCTGAAGGGCAAGCAGATCTACACGCTCGACCTGGGCGCGCTGGTCGCCGGGTCTCGCTACCGCGGCGACTTCGAGGAGCGCCTCAAGAAGGTGCTGAAGGAGATCAAGACGCGGGGAGACATCGTGCTGTTCATCGATGAGCTGCACACGCTCGTCGGCGCCGGTGCGGCCGAGGGCGCCATCGACGCGGCATCGATCCTCAAGCCCATGCTCGCCCGCGGCGAGCTCCAGACGATCGGGGCCACGACGCGCGACGAGTACCGCAAGCACCTCGAGAAGGACGCGGCGCTCGAGCGACGCTTCCAGCCCATCGAGGTGCAGGAGCCGTCGGTCCCGCACACCATCGAGATCCTGAAGGGTCTGCGAGACCGGTACGAGGCTCACCACCGCGTCAACTTCACCGACGACGCGCTGGTCGCCGCCGCCAACCTCGCCGACCGTTACATCAGCGACCGGTTCCTGCCGGACAAGGCGATCGACCTCATCGACGAGGCCGGGTCGCGCATGCGCATCCGGCGCATGACGGCACCGCCAAACGTGCGTGAGGTCGACGAGAAGATCGCGGACGTCCGTCTCCGCAAGGAGTCCGCGATCGACGGCCAGGACTTCGAGCTGGCCGCGTCCCTGCGCGACGAGGAACGGCAGTTCCAGGAGGAGCGCACCCGCCGTGAGGAGGAGTGGAAGTCCGGCGAGATGGACATCCTCAGCGAGGTCGACGAGGAGGAGATCGCCGAGGTCCTGTCCATCTGGACCGGCATCCCCGTCTTCAAGCTCACCGAGGAAGAGACCGAGAAGCTGCTGCGCATGGAGGACGAGATCCACAAGCGCATCGTCACCCAGAACGAGGCGATCTCTGCGGTCTCACGAGCCATGCGCCGCACGCGTTCCGGCCTCAAGGACCCCCGTCGTCCCGCCGGTTCGTTCATCTTCCTGGGGCCCAGCGGCGTCGGCAAGACCGAGCTGTCCAAGGCCCTCGCCGAGTTCCTGTTCGGTGACGAGGACGCGCTGATCCAGCTCGACATGTCCGAGTACATGGAGAAGCACACGGTCAGTCGCCTCATCGGCTCGCCTCCGGGCTACGTCGGGTACGAGGAGGGTGGACAGCTCACCGAGGCCGTCCGCCGCAAGCCGTTCAGCGTCGTGCTGTTCGATGAGATCGAGAAGGCGCACCCCGACGTGTTCAACACGCTGCTCCAGATCCTGGAGGACGGTCACCTCACCGACTCGCAGGGTCACAAGGTGGACTTCAAGAACACGATCATCATCATGACCTCGAACCTGGGGACCCGGGATATCCAGAAGGGCCCGGGCATCGGGTTCGCCGCGGCCGGCAACGAGGAAGTCACCTACGAGAAGATGAAGGACCGGGTCACCGAGGAGCTCAAGAAGAGCTTCCGGCCCGAGTTCATCAACCGCATCGACGAGGTCATCGTGTTCCGCTCGCTGACTCAGGAGGATGTGAAGAGCATCGTCGACCTGATGATGAAGCGGGTGAAGGAGCAGCTGAAGGCCAAGGACGTCGAGATCGAGCTCACCGATGCGGCGAAGGTGCTGTTGGCCAAGCAGGGCTACGATCAGTCGCTCGGCGCCCGTCCGCTCCGCCGCACGATCCAGCGCCTCGTCGAGGACCCGCTGGCCGAGAAGCTCCTGTACAAGGAGTTCCGCGCCGGCGAGACCATCTTCGTCGACGCTCGTGACGACGAGATCGTGTTCGAGCACACGGGCGCCATGCTCCCGCCCGACGTGCCCCCGGTCGAGCTCGCCGGTTCGACCGAGTAACCACGTGGACCGGGCCGCGCCCGGTTCATCCCGCCACGTCCTGTGAGGCGCGGCATCTTAAGGCCGAAGCCCGGCCCCGTGAGGGGACCGGGCTTCTCGGCATCAGCGGTCGTTGAGGGCCGGCCACGATGAGGGCCTCACGCGGTGAACCGGCTCCGTGCCGCACGTATGCTCGGCGCATGGGGAACGGAACGAGCGACCCGACGCCTGCCGCCCTCCCTGGGGGCGACCTCGTCCGGAAGGGGATCGAGGACCTGCAGCGCGGAGCCGAGACGGTCGAATCACTGCTCGTCTCGATCGGCGCAGCACGGCTTGCGCGCCTTGGGCTCAGCGTGGGTTCGCCGATCGCCTCGCCGGAGCATCGCCTCTACGCTCTGCTCGCGGTCGAGGGCGTCGACGGGGCTCATGCCCGGTACAACGCGCTCATCCGACGACTCGTTAGCTTCGAACGCGCGGCCGAATGCGCGAGCTAGCCGACGCCGACCGCATCGGGCGATTCATGCGTGAACTCGGTCGAGCGGCTGACGAGGAGGGCGCGTGTTACTTCACCGGCGGGGCCACGGCGGTCCTCATCGGGTGGCGCGCAACCACGATCGACGTCGACATCAGACTCGTGCCGGAGCGAGACCCCGTGCTCAGGGCGATCCACGTCGTGCTGGCCTCGCCGGACCAATTCATCCCCGTCCCTTCCGGTTGGGAGGGGCGGAGTCCCTTCGTGGCGCACAAGGGCCGGCTGAGCTTCTACCACTTCGACCCTTACTCGCAGGCGCTCGGAAAGCTGGAGCGCGGACACGATCAGGACAGGGGTGATGTGCGGGCCATGGTGGAGCGCGGCCTCGTTGAGCGTGCCCGCGCCGTCGCGTACTTCGACGAGATCGAGCCCGAGCTCTTCCGCTTCCCGGCGATCGATTCCCGAGCGTTCCGTCGACGGGTCGAGGAAGCCTTCATCGAGGTCTCCTAGGGGCGCTGTCGGGCATGGTCCCGCAGTGACTGGGCAGGGACCTTCGCAGTTTCACAGCGTGGGGCAGCGTCGGCTGGAAGCGTGGTTCAAGCGGTTCTCAAGCGCCTGCCAGCACCGCCGACGCGGGCGGCTTCCTCGGGGGTGAACAGCCAGGTCTCGAAGAAGGCGTCGAGGTCCTGCCCCGACTCCCGCTCCGCGAAGGCCATGAACTCCTCGGTGCTGCCAGTCGCCCAAGCGTTGGACCCGAGCCACTCCTCGATGCTCCGCCAGAAGCCCTCGTCACCGACCTCGTTCCGCAGCGCCTGGAGCGTCATCCCGCCTGGAAGAACACGGCGTCGGCCCACATGTCCGCCACCCCGGGGTCGCCGATCACCACCTGCCAGAGGTCTCGAACGCCTTGCAGACCTGACCCGTCTGCGTATCAGCGGCCTTGGCCCGGAACCGATCGACCTCGAACGGGCCGAACTCGTCCTTGACCCTCTTCACCACCACGAAGTCACCGCTTTCGCTTGCCACCCTGGTGCCGGCGAAGATGCGATCGTTGTCGGGGCCGTAGGAGTGGCGGAGCACGATGTGCCAGGAATGCCCCACAGGGCTCCGACGGACCTCGAACCGCACTTTGATCCGCCTGCCCATGGCCATGAGTTCCAGACGCGACCTGGCACCGGCGCTGCATCCCGTCTCGACCACGTCCGGCGCTGCTGAAGCAGCAAATGGTGGTGCGGTCTCCGCCGTTCCGGTACCCGCCCCCCCGGTTGCGGCAGGCGTCGGCGTCCGGTTGGCGAGCTTCGTCGCGCCCCGGCTCGCGCCCGCGTCATCACCTGCGCAGGCCCCCATGACGAGCGTGATTACGACCGCCACGGCGAACTTCCCGTACGTCTGCCGTGGTCGTTGCCGGCCACCCTGTCGATCCGACACGTCCGGATCGGGCTTCGTTTTCTGCGCTGCCATTCGGACACCTCCTCACGTCACGGATCCGTCACGGATCCCCCTCTCTTCGTGCCCTGCCGAGGCTGCGCGACCGTGCTGGCGAAGGACCGTCGGCTCACGCAAGAACCGCCGTTGCTCGTTCTTGCGCGGTTCTTGCGAGCCGATCGTCAGGGTCCTGTCTTGCCCATGAGCTCAACGCCTGTGTACGGTCGGCGGGTGCAGTTCCGCGTCCTGGGACCTCTCGAGGTCGACGCGGGGGATGGCCCGCTCCCCCTCGGCGGGCCGAAGCAGCGATCGCTCCTGGCCAACCTCCTGATCCGTGCCAACCAGGTGGTTCCCGCCGAGGTGCTGATCGGCGAAGTCTGGGGCGAGCAGCAACCGGAGAGCGCGAGGAACACCCTGCAGACCCACGTGTCGAACCTCCGCAAGGCTGTGGGCGCGGGGCGCCTCCAGGGTCGGTCTCCGGGGTACGCCCTGGTCGTCGAACCGGACGAGCTAGACCTCACCCGGTTCGACGGGCTCGTGCGGGACGCGAAGCGAGCCATGCCGGTCGATCCGAAGCTCGCGGTCGCCTCGCTCGACGCTGCATTGGCGCTGTGGCGAGGGCCGGCCCTAGCCGATGTCGCCGACCAGGCGTCGCTCATCCCGGAAGCCGCCCGACTGGATGAGCTCCGCCTCGATGCGCAGCAGGCTCGGATCGAGGGGTCGCTCGCCGTGGGCGATCAGGCGTCGGCCGTCGGAGAGCTGGAGGCCCTGGTCGCTCGCCATCCGCTGAGAGAGAGCCTCTGGAGCCTGCTGATGCTCGCGCTCTACCGGGAGGGGCGGCAGGCCGAAGCCCTCGACGCCTTCCGGCGGGCGCGAGAGATCCTGTCGGAAGAGCTCGGGATCGACCCCTCGCCCGAGCTCACAAGACTGCAGGAGCGTGTCCTCCAACAGGATCCGTCGCTCGAGCTGCGTGGCGAGCCGCTCCGTGGCTACCGGCTCCTCGAGAAGATCGGCGAGGGATCCGCTGGCGCGGTGTTCCGAGCGATCCAGCCGCACGTGGAGCGCGACGTCGCGGTCAGGATCTTCCACCCACGGATCGCAGACGATCCGGACTTCGTGCAACGCTTCGAGCCGGAAGCCCAAGCCGTGGCGGCCCTGGAGCATCCCCACATCGTTCCCCTCTACGACTACTGGCGGGAGCCCGGTGGCGCGTACGTCGTCGCTCGCTACCTGCGCGGCGGGAGCCTGCGGTCGCTCGAGGACCGCGGCGAAACGCTCGCGCCGGACCCCGCCGCCCGCGTCGTCGAGCAGGTCTCGTCCGCGCTCGCGTACGCGCACAAGCAGGGGGTTGCCCACGGATGCGTCAGCACCTCCAACGTCCTCCTCGACGCGGAAGGAAACGCCTACCTGGGCGACTTCCGGATCGGGCTCGTTGCGCCCGCCGACGCGGCCGAGGACGTCCGGGCCCTCGCCGCCCTCGCGCGGAGCCTCTTGGGGGACGACGTCCCGGCATCGTTGGCTGAGCCCACCGGCAGCGAGACGCTCACGACATTGAGCGCTGGCGAGCTGCGGAATCCCTACAAGGGCCTGCGGGCGTTCTCCGAGCCCGACGCCCTCGATTTCTTCGGGAGAGTGGTGCTCACCCGACGCCTCGTCGCCAGGCTGAGTGAACCGGATCTCGGGTCGAGGTTCCTGGCCGTCGTCGGTCCGAGCGGCTGCGGGAAGTCCTCGGTGGTCCGCGCAGGGCTGGTGCCTTCGATCAGAGGCGGCGCTTTGGGGGACCCGGAGGCATGGTTCGTCGCCGACATGTTCCCGGGGATGCATCCGATCGACGAGCTCGAGGCGGCGCTTCAGCGGATCGCCCTGAGACCGGCGCACCGGCTGCACGACCTGCTCGACGGGGGGTCACGCGGTCTGCTCGAGGCCATCGACCTGGTCGTGCCCGCCGGGGCGGAGGTCCTCCTTGTGGTCGACCAGTTCGAGGAGGCTTTCACCCTCGCCACCGACGAGCGGGAGCGTGAGCTGTTCCTCGAATCGCTCCGCGTGGCGACCGCCGATCCTGAGAGCCGGCTGCGTATCGTCGTGACGCTAAGGGCCGACTTCTACGACCGGCCGCTCGCCGTTCCGCGCTTCGGTGAGCTGCTCGCGGCACGGAACGAATCGGTCCCCCCGCTCACGCCCGACGAGCTGGAACAGGCAATCCGGATGCCGGCCGAACGGCTGGAGGTCCGACCGGAGCCCGGGCTCGTGGCGGAGATGATCGCCGACGTCGCGCACCAGCCGGGCGCGCTCCCGTTGGTCCAGTACGCGCTCACCGAGCTGTTCGAAGGACGCCACGACTCGCGGATGACGCTGGCGGCCTACCGGGAGTTCGGTGGCGCCGCGGGGGCGCTGTCGGCGCGCGCGGATCGTCTAGTCGAGGGTGCCGATCCAGACGGGCGACGAGCGATCAGGCAGGTGTTCCTCAGACTGGTCACCCTCGGCGAGGGCCGGCAGGACACCCGGCGACGCGTGTCGAGGAGCGAGCTGGATGCGCTCGAGGTGGAGCCCGCGGCGATCGACGTCGTGCTGGATACCTATGGACGACACCGCCTGTTGACCTTCGATCGGGAACCCGCAACCCGCGAACCCACGGTCGAGATCGCGCACGAGGCCTTGCTGGGCATGTGGGGGCGGCTCCGAACGTGGATCGACGAAGCGAGGGAGGACCTTCGGCAAGAACGGAGGCTCGCGAGGGCGGCCTCGGAATGGCGAGCCGCCGATCGGGATCCGAGCTTCCTGATCCGTGGTGCACGGCTGGACCAGGTCGAGTCGTGGAGCGCTGCGACGAGTCTCGCGATCGGACGACCCGAGCGCGCCTACCTCAAGGCGAGCGTCGACGAGCGAGATCGCGTGTGGAGAGAGGAGGAGCGGCGGCGCGAGCACGAGGCACAGGTCGAACGGCGATCCGTGCGCCGGCTGCGCGGTCTGGTCGCGGTCTTCGCGGTCGCGGCGATCGTCGCCGGGTCGCTCACGATCGTCGCGGCGAACCAGAGCGAGCGGGCGTCACGAGAGGCCTCGCTCGCGACGGCGAGGGAGCTCGCGGCCGCGGCGCTCGCCAACCTGGAGATCGATCCCGAGCGCAGCATCCTGCTCGCGGTCCAGGCGGTCGAGCTGGCCCGGTCGGACGGCGGAGCCGTCCCGCCGGAGGCCGAGGAGGCGCTGCACCGGGCCGTCGTCGCCTCGCGGATCGTCCTGTCGGTACCCGGTGTGGGAGGACGTCTGGATTGGAGCCCGACGGACAACGTCTTCGCCACCGAGGGGTCGGATGGTTCGGGGGTCGTCGACATCCGGGACGTCGAGACGGGGCGGAGCCTCCGCTCGTTCCCGGGCCACGGCGGCGACATCACCGACGTGGCGTTCAGCCCGGACGGCTCGATGCTCGCTACCACGGGGGTCGACGGGTTCCTCAAGGTCTGGGATCCCTCCGACGGCGCCATCCTCACGGAGGTGTCCGGCGTCGGCGTTACGCGGGGCACGTCGTTCAGCGACGACGGCAGGCTCGTCGCGGCCGCCTGGCCGGCGGAGGGCTCGGTGCGGGTCGTGAACACCTCCACGGACCGCGTCCTTCGCACCTTCGGAGACCTGCGTGGGGCCAACGCAACCTCCCTCGGTCCCGGCGGCGAACGGGTCGCCGTCTCGACAGTGCGGCCAGGCGAGAACGAAAGGGTCAGCCGGGTCTACTTGATCGACGTGGCGACCTCGGAGCGCTCCCCCGTCGAAGGGCTCGATGGCCGCCAGATCGCCGATATCGCCTGGAGTCCCGACGGCGATCTCGTGGCGGCGGGGGCCGACCAGACCCTCATGATCTGGGAGGCGGCGACGGGTGAGCTCCGGCACAGCCTCTCCGGCCACACCGCTTTCATCACGAGCGTCGATTGGCGGCCGGGTCCGTCAAGCCGCGTGCTGGTCACCGGGGGGGAAGACGGAGCCGCGAGGGTCTGGAGGATCGAGGAAGGAGGGGCGACGAGGACGATGTCGCTTCTCTCCTCAGAGATGACGAACGTCACCGGGCTGGCGTTCTCGCCCGACGGGACCCGGGTGATGACCGGGAACGATCTCGCCAGTCCCGGAATCAAGATCTGGGACGTGAGCCCGGCCGGCGACGCCGAGTGGGTGAACCTCCCCGCCGATATCTATGGCGAAGCCCGCTTCATCTCGGCTCGGCGCTTGCTGGCCAGCGGAGGTGGGGGGCCCTTGTCGGACTTGGTCACCCTCTGGGACATCGAGGCGGCCTCGGAGCGACACCGGGTCCGAACGTTCCACCTGCCGGGATCCCGGCCGTGCTGCGCCTGGGACCTGGACGTCAGCGACGACGGAGCGACGGCAGCCATGGCATTCTGGGATGACGGGAGGAGCGTGCGTGATGTCGCCACCGGGGACGAGTTGTTCTTCGTCCCGGCGCCGGAGAGCGTCGCCACCCCCTCCGATCTGAGCCCTGACGGTCGCCATCTGGCTGTCGGGGTGGACAGATACAAGACAGCCCCGATCCTCAGCCCGACGGACTTCGCGGTCGCCGCCTACAGGGCGGTCCGGATCCTCAATCGGTCCGGCCGAGAGGTCGGCACCCCGCTGCGGGAAGATGGCGGGTTCCTGATCGACGCGTTCCGGTTCGCTCCGGACAGCCGGCTCATCGCCATCGCTTCCCACCGTGCGGCGGATCAGCGCCGCGGCGCGCAGCAGCGCGTGCGGATCTGGGATAGGGAGCGGGGAGTCGTCGTCACCGAGATCGCCGTCGGCAGGTTCGAGCCCCTGTATGGCGATGCGATCATGGCGTTCGATCCGAGTGGACGGCTGATCGCCTCGGCCGCAGACCGACAGGTGAGGATATGGGACGTCGAGAGCGGCGCACCCGTCGCGATCCTGCCCAGCCAGCCCGCCGAGATCATCGCCGTCGCGTTCAGCCTCGACGGCGCCTCCGTCGCCACCGCAGCAAGCGACAGGACGGTGCGGCTGTTCGATGTGAGATCGGCGACCCAACGCCTGGTGCTGCGTGGCTCCGACTTCGATGCCCACAGCGAAGCGTTCTTCGATCCTGGTGCACTCTATGCCCGCAGCGTCGAGTTCAGCCCGGACGGTTCACTGCTCGCCTCGGTGGACGGGACCACCGTCCGGGTGTGGGCGCTCGACATCGACGACCTGCTCGAGATCGCTCGGCAGAACGTCACGCGGTCACTGACCGACGAGGAATGCCGCCAGTTCCTACACGTCGAAGCGTGTCCGGCCGATCTCGCGTTCGCCGGGTCATGAGGAGGCCGGCATCCTCTCTGCCGTCGATCCTGCACCGTTCGGCGCTGCCCTCGGCGACGTCAGGCGGTCTCGATCCGCTCGATCGTATCCACGCGGGCGAGCGTGCGGTCGAACGACGCCACATGATCGACGCTGGTGAGCTCCGCCGCGGCGGCGAGGTATGCCTCTGCGAAGTCGAGCCGTCGATCCTCATAGAGCTCGACGGTCCGGAGCAGGAGGTCGTGTTCCGTGACCGCGATGGAGGGCAACGCGATGAGCGCGCGAACAGTCTCCGCGATCCGTGATCGAGGGAGCTCGTAGAACGACTCCAGGACGTAGACGAACTCTGCGATGACGAGGTCAACCAGGATCAGCTCGGCACTGGAGGCAAGCAGCGCGGTTGCTCGTCGCGCCTGTGCAGGTGGATCGCCGGTCACTGGCGAACGAGGACGTTCGTATCGACGAACGCCCTCAATGCCGTTTCGCCGTCCTGGACCGCCACGTTTCGGCTTTGATCCGCGACCAGGACGCGTCCCGTCGCGCGGGCGGGACCGGCACGCTGCTCTTGAGATCGAGGAAATCAGGGACTTTCGCGAGGGACCGCTCTTCCCCGCTCGACGCGAAACAGGCATGCGAAGCACCGGGACCAGGGTCAGTCTCCGCCTCTGAGCACGGCGACCGGATCCGCCCGCCCCCATGATGCCCGTAGGAACAGACCGCCCCAGAGCTTAGGAACGCGAAATGCCAATGCCCGAAGCCCAGCCCCACGAGGGGACCGGGCTTCTCGGCATACCGTTCTATCGGCTCACGAGCACATGCTCGTCGTCGACCCAACCCTCGATCATCCTGGCCGTGACGAACCGTCTCTCACCCGAGGCAACGTCGTAGACATACGTACCGACGCGGTCACACGAGGGGAGGACGCAATCGTAGAAGGCGACCCGTGTGCTGTCGGAGGACCATTTGGCGAACCCATTGTTCGGCAACCTCGCGATGACCCGGCGCTCCGACCCGTCGCTGTTCGCGAGCATCAGACGCACGTCCTGCTTCAAGAAGGACTCGAACACGATCAGGGTGCCATCGGGCGACAACGCCGGACGATCGCCGTCCGCCACGATCGTTCGCGTCTGTCCTGTCGCGAGCTCGACCGACATGGCCACCACGTGCCCGATGTCTGGGTTCGGTGTCGAGAAGACGATCGAGCGTCCGTCTGGTGCCCAGGTCGGATCCCAGGCATCGAGCGGTTCGCTGGTCACGCGTGTCGAGACACCGTCCGAGACGCGAACGGTGGAGATCTCGCTCGGGCCGCCCGAAGCGGTCGACACGTACGCGATCATCGAGCCGTCGAAGGACCACTCTGGGTCGGTCGCCTCCGCGTCTCCGTGGGTGAGCTGCCTGACGTTCGAGCCGTCAGCTGCCATCACGAAGACCTGGAAGGTGGCGTCCTCATCGCGTTCGGAGTACGTCACCATCGTCCCGTCGAGTGTGAAGTCGAACTCGCCTGCACCAGCGGGAGCAGTGAACGGAGTTCCCGCCCCGGATCCAACGTCGACGATAGACAGCTCTTGTTCCGTTCCTGGTTCAGCGGCCACAGATGGCGCTGGCTTGCCACGGTCGTCGCTCGCCACGATCGCCGCCGCGAGGACCGCAGCTGCGACGCATGCGGCGACCGCGAACGCCCCGACCCTGCGACGCCGACGCGTCTGCTCCTGCCTGCGTTCCTGGTCCCTCCACGAATCGACGTCGGGTTCCACCTGCTTGGTCGTCATCTCGAAGACCTCCCTCAGCTCAGCCATGCGGGCCTCCTGCGTTGCGGAGCACGGCTCGGCCCTGGGTGGCGAGCGCTCGCACGGTGGAGGGGCGGATCCGCATGATCGCGGCCGCGTCCTCCGAGCCGTAGCCGTACAGATCGAGCAGGACGAGGGCGGCGCGCTGCCGCGGCGTCAGGGAGCGGAGCATACGAAGGACGTCTTCCCGCAGGTTGACCTCGTCGAACGGATCGTACGACGAGGCGACCGGCACCAGCCTCCGTGTGGCCCGGCGTGCGGCGCGCGCCCGCATGCGGGACCCGTTCAATGCCACGCGGAAGAGGTAGCCGGTGGGATCGTCGATCCGATCGATCGTGTCCCACCGTTCCCACAGGGTCAGGAAGGCCTCCTGCATCAGCTCCTGGGCGTCGGCCCGGTTCCCCGTCACGAAGTACAGGGCCTTGAACAGAGCCCGGTGCTCCTCGGCGAAGAACACCGTGAAGTCGGGCGGGGCCTCTGCCTCGCGAGGGAACCGAACGACGTCGCCCTCTGCCTGCATCACCCTCCTGGATGCCGCGGGCAGCCCCAGCGCTTAGGTCGGTGTAACACGATGACGCGAGAACAGCGAACGACCAGTTGGAGCGGGACCGGAGTCGAGCTCCTGCCTTCGGCGATCCGCGGCGTCCTTGCCCGTAGGATGCCCGTCGTGCGAACCGTGGCGAAGGTCCTGGGGTGGCTCTGCGCGTTCCTCGCTGCCGCCGCCTTCGTCGGTGGCATGTACCTGTTCGGGGTGAACTCCGGACTGTTCGCGCCCGGGCGGCAGGAAGACGTGGGGCAACGGCTCCTCGCCGACCGTGAGTTCCAACGTGATCTCGCCGAGCGGTCCGTGGACGCGGCCATCGAGCAGGCGCCCGCGCTGGCTCCTGCGCGGGATCGCCTGGTGGAGACTGCAACAGCGGTGACGGAGTCGCGCCCGTACGCCGCGGTGTTCCAGGAAATCGTCGACGTGGCCTACCGGATAGGCCTAAGGGAGGACGGTGCTCCGCGGCAGGTGGTGCTGGAGGCAGATGATCTCGTCGCGTTGGTGCGCGAGCGATCCCCGGCGTTGTCACTGCTGATCCCCGAGGGAGAGCTCGTCGACGCCAGAGTCTCGTTGCTGACCGCCAACCAGCTCCGCGCCCTCTGGAAGACGCAGCGCTTCGCCGACCGCTGGGCGGTTCCGCTCCTCGTCGCCGGCATCGTGCTCGCGATCGTGGCGATAGCGCTGCCGGGCAGGCGCAACGTGCGCCTGATGGGCCTCGGCTCCCTCATCGCAGTGGGGGCAGCCCTGCTGTTCTTCTCGACGGGCCTCGCAGGCGATGAGCTCGCCCGTCGCTCGCCCGCCGTGGCTCCTGTGATCGAGGCGTTGTGGTCGTCGGCCGCCGGCTCGATCCGTGCGTGGCTGGGCGGCGCCTTCATGGCGGGCTTGCTGACGATCGCGACGGGATTCTTGGTCGGCGCGAGCCATGACTGAATCCGATCACGGGCATCACATCGACAGCCCCCTGAGCTCCTCCGGAACGAGGTCGGCGAACTCCCACGCGGTCCAGTAGTCGGCGGTGAGCCGGCCGGGGTCGGCCGGAACATCATGCGCGTCGGCCCACTGGCATGCGCGCTCGAGGTCTCGCTGAAGGAACGACCGCGCGTGCCGGTTCTTCCGTGGATCCACCGCCTGAGGCACGTCGATCACCGTCAACGTTCCGTCCCACACCAGGAGGTTGTAGGGGGACAGGTCGGCGTGGACCACGTTCAGGTACAGCATCCGTTCGATGGCCCGCAGGAGCTGATCGAACAGGTCCCGCGCCTCCGCGACGTCGTCGGGACGGTAGGACCGCAGTTGCGGCGCCGCTGTCTCGTCGTCGCCGACGTAGGTCATGAGGATCGCGTCGCCCGTTCGCTCGATGGGAGCCGGCACCCTAGTGCCGCCCTCGCTGAGGGTTCGCAGGGTCTCCCATTCGCGGTCGACCCAAATCATGCCCTGGACCTCGCGGCCGAACCTCGTCTTCTTCTCGAGCGCGACGCGCTCGCGCCGCTTCTTGATCCATTCGCCGTCGCGGTACATGGATTCATCGCGGAAGTCGCGCCGGTTCAGCGGGTGGTAGACCTTCAGCGCCAACAGGTCGTGGCCGGTCGTGCGTGGGTTGGCGCGGCACAGGTGGACGGATGCCTCCTTGCCGCTCTTGATCGGTCGGATGACCTCTTCGATGAGCCCCTCGTCCAGGAAGTGGTCGAACGGGCCTGGCTCTGGTGCGTTCGGCTCTGGTGCGTTCGCGTCGTGCAACGCGGGTGCTCCTTTCGGATGGCGGACACACAGCGGTGCCGCGTCCGGTCGGGAGCGGTGCGCGAGCGGGCGGGGGAAGCCGGCTTACGCGCAGGACCCGGAAGGGCGCGGCGAGCGCGCGATATCGAGGACCGAGACCGTGGCCATCGAACATCACTCCTTCCGGTCGGGTGACGACGCGCTGGTTCGCGTCGTGCCAGGCGAGGATAACACCGTGACCCCCGCCCGTGTCGGAGGCGCCCACTAGGCTCGCGCGCGATGACGAGAACGCGAACGGTCATGGCGTGTCGGGAGTGCCGTCAACAGGTCTCCCGGTGGGTCGGGAGATGTCCGGGCTGCGGGGCATGGGGGACGATCGACGAGAGCCAAGGGATCGCGACCGCCGCATCGTCGTCGCGACCGTTAGGCTCGGCCCCGGCGTCGGACGAGCGCGTCCGCACGGGCATCGACGGCGTCGACCGGGTCCTGGGCGGCGGTCTCGTTCCCGGGTCGGTCGCGCTCCTGGCGGGCGACCCGGGCATCGGCAAGTCGACGTTGCTGCTCCACCTCGTCGCGGGACTCACCCGGGCCGGCCGCCGGTGCCTGCTGGTCTCCGGTGAGGAATCGCAGGCGCAGGTGGCTGCGCGTGCCGCACGACTTGGGATCGAGGGAGGGACGGTGTCCTTCGCACCGGGGCGCGACCTGGAGTCGGTCATGGCGGTGGCGCGAGCCGACGGCCCGTTCCTGTTGGCTGTCGACTCGATTCAGGCGCTGCGGGACACATCCGCTTCGCAGATGCCGGGTGGTGTCTCCCAGGTTCGTCTGTGCACCGACGCCCTGGTCGGGCTGGCGAAGTCCAACGGGATCGCGGTGCTCATGACCGGGCACGTCACCAAGGACGGAGATCTGGCCGGTCCCCGGGCCCTCGAGCACGCGGTCGACGTCGTGCTCTCGTTCGAGGGAGACGCACGTTCGGGTCTGCGGGTGCTCGCCGGAGGGAAGAACCGGTTCGGGTCCGAGGGCGAGAGCGCGTGGTTCGAGATGGCCCCGACCGGCCTGTCCGAGATCGACCCGACCTCGCTGCTCATGTCGGGCGATCGTGCACCCGGGGCCGCCACCTCACTGCCGCTCGCGGGCAGGCGCGCGCTCGCCGTCGAGGTGCAGGCGCTGGTCGGTGGGGATGAAGGTTCGGCCCGGCGCCATGCCACGGGCATCGACGGTCGCCGGTTCCGATTGGTGGCGGCCGTCTTGGATCGGGCGGTGGGCGTTCCGCTGAGCCGGGCCGAGCTCCACGGGGCCTCGTCGGGAGGGGTCAGGATCGACGATCCTGCCTGCGACCTCGCGATCGCCGCCTCACTCGTGTCAGCGGCGACGCAAACACCCGCCCCAGCGGCGTCAGCGTTCGTGGGGGAGATCTCGTTGACGGGGATCGTGCGATCCGTACCGGGCATGGAGCAGAGACTCGCGGCGGCCCGGACCGCCGGGTGCTCCACCGTGTTCGCGCCCACAGAAGAGGCTCCGGCGCCTCCTGGTGTGCGGGTGGTCAGCGTCCGCCACGTCAGCGATGCGCTCGGCTGGGCGACGATCGCGGAGGCCTCGACGGGGCGGTGAGGTGCCCTCCGATGCAGACACGCACGGCTCCCATCGCCGTGTTCGCCTACGACCTCAGCCCTAGGTCTATCGGACCACGAGATGGACGGAATAGGCCCTCTGACCTGCGGTGATGGGTTGCGCCGCAAGACCCTCCCGTGCTACCCTCTGACTAGTCAGTAGGCCCCGCTTCCATCCGATCTGGGAGGTTCCGTGTTCCGAAAAGGCGACACCGTAGTGCATCCGGAGCATGGAGCAGCAGTGATCGAAGAGCTTCGGGAGAAGGAATTCCTGGGCGAGAAGCGCACATACCTCGTCCTTCGTGTCGCATACGGCGATCTCACGCTCATGATCCCGACCGATTCGACCGAACAGGTGGGACTTCGCTCGGTGGTGAGCAAGGCGGAGGTCAAGAAGGTCCTGAAGGTCCTGACCGAAGAGGAATCCTCCATGGCCGCCAACTGGAGCCGGCGCTTCAAGAACAACATGGAGAAGCTGCACTCCGGAGACCCCTATCAGGTGGCCGAGGTGTTGCGGAACCTGTCGATCCGCGACCGCGAGAAGGGCCTCTCCGCCGGCGAGAAGCGCATGATCACGAAGGCCCGGCAGATCCTCATCTCCGAGCTGTCGCACGCCACCGGCAAGTCCGAGGAAGCCGCCGAGGTCATGATCGACGACGTCCTCGACGAAGCCCACGGCGTCAAGGTCGCGGCGCAGGCCTAACCCCTCGTTCCCGAGCCACGCTTCAGGCCTTCTTTCCGCGCGCCGATGAACCATCGGTAGGGCTCGTTCGGCTTGCCCGCCGGCCGAACGGTCCGTCGGACACGAAGGAAGCGGGAGCGATGAGCGAGCGCGAACCGGAATCGGCCCGTGCGGGCATCCTGCGCGGTCGCCTGGTCGAGGGCGTCCGCCTCATCTTCATCGCGCTCTTCGGCACGAGCGGCTTCCTGCTGGGGGGAACCCTCGCCAGCGAGAGCACGAGCCGCGCACTGTTGTTCATCTTCCTCGGCGCGGCGTGTGGCTTCGTCGTCGGCGGCATCGCCGGCCGCTTGACGCTCCGGGCGGTCAGTGGCATGGAGCGGGAGCTCAGGCGCAAGCCGGCTCCCCAGCTCGCCGGGGGCGTGGTCGGCCTGGTGATCAGTCTCGTGGTCGCCGCCCTGCTGATGGTCCCGCTGCTGTTCGTCCCCGGAGCTGCGGCGTGGCCCGCCATCCTGTTCCTCTACATCGTGTGTTGCTCGCTCGGGTTCCGGCTCGGCGAGGCCAAGTACGAGGACATCTTCGGGCTGGTGGGCATGAAGCCTCGCGCCTCGGTTGCCGCGCGAGGCGATCTGCACGTGCTCGACACGAGCGCGTTGATCGACGGACGGGTGGCCGACCTGGTCGCGACCGGGTTCGTGAGCGGAACCGTGTTGTTGCACGACGGGGTCCTGCGCGAGCTGCAGGCGGTGAGCGACTCGTCCGATCCGCGCCGGCGTCAGCGGGGCCGGCGAGGCCTCGACGTGCTGGTCGAGTTGCAGAAGGCGCCGACCGTGCAGTTCCAGCTCGTCGAGGAGGCCGGGGTCATGGACGTCGACGCTGCGCTGGTGCGCCTGGCGCGCGAGCGAGGCGCGACCCTGATCACGGTCGACCACAACATGGCCAAGGTGGCCGAGGCGCTCCGGGTCCCTGTCGCCCAGATCAACGCCCTGGCGTCGAAGTTCCGTGTTCCCTATTCGGCGGGAGACGAGATCACGGTTCGCCTGGTGAAGGAGGGGCGTGAGCATGGCCAGGCGGTCGGATACCTGGACGACGGCACGATGGTGGTCGTGGAGAAGGCGGTCGAACGGATCGGCTCGAGCGCCGAGATCAAGGTCACGAACGTGATCCAGACCACGACCGGCCGCATGGTCTTCGGGACGTTGGCCCCGGAGATCGAGGCCGCGGACTCCGGCTGACCGCACGTCGGTGACCAGGGGCCTGCTCCCGCCAGTGCTGGGTCTGGCATGCTTCGCACGTGGGATCCGAACCGACCGGAGCGGTCGTCATCGTGCTCGCAGCCGGCGCCGGACGGCGCCTCGGCGCCGTCGACCAACCCAAGGCGTTCCTGCAGATCGGTGGCAGGCCATTGCTCGCGGTCGCCGCGGGCGCCGCGGCCGCGTCCCCCGCGGTGGATTCGCTGGTCGTGGCGGCGCCCGCCGGGTGGGAGGAGTACGCGGAAGGGTGTGTGGAGTTCTGCGGCCGACCGACCATGGTGGTGACGGGCGGTGACACGCGGCAGGCGTCGGTGCGGGCGTCGCTCGCGGTGGTCGCCGAGGGAACACGCGTCGTCGTCATCCACGACGCCGCCCGGCCGTTCGCATCGCCCGACCTGTTCACGGGGGTGATCGAAGGCGTGGACGGCGACGTTGCGGGCGTGATCCCCGTGGTGCCGGTGACCGACACGGTCAAGCGTGTGCACGAGGGACTCGTGGCCGGGACCCTCGACCGCGAGGAGCTCGGGCTCGCCCAGACTCCGCAGGCATTCGCGGCCGGGCCTCTGCGACAAGCACACGCCAGGGCGGCGGAGGCCGACCTGTTGCTCACCGACGACGCCTCCGTGCTCGAGATGGCCGGCCACGACATCCGCGTGATCGCCGGTGATCCCCTGAACACGAAGATCACGACCTTGCTCGACCTGGCGCAGGCAGACGCTCGGATGGGTGGCGCCGATGGATGAGTCGGCGCGCGTCGGCCTGGGGTTCGACGTTCATCCCCGTCAGGGCGGGGGGGTGTTGATGCTCGCAGGTGTCCGGTTCGAGGGGGAGGGCCTTGCCGGGCATTCCGACGGCGACGTGGTCTGTCACGCGCTCGCCGATGCGCTCCTGGGTGCCGCGGCGCTCGGAGACGTGGGTACCCACTTCCCGGACACCGACCCCGCGATCTCGGGCATCGCCGGGCTCGATCTGCTGGCCCGCACGGTCACGCTGGTCTCCGATGCCGGTTCCGCACCGCGATCCTGCGACATCACGGTGTTGTGCGAGCGACCCGCGATCGCTCCCCGGCGTGACGAGATGCGAGAGCGTCTCGCGGCGACGCTGGGGCTCGGTCGGTCGTCGGTGTCCGTCAAGGCGACCCGCCCTGAGGGGCTGGGGCTGACCGGTGATGGCGTCGGCTGCATGGCCGTGGTGCTCCTGGGCCCCGCGGACCGACCGTGAGCCACGACCGGACCGGGCGATCGGCAACGGCATCGCGTCCGGGGCGCTTCGGGGGTCGTGGCCGGGAGAAGAGCCGCCACCGAAGCGGTCCGCGCTGGCCGAGCGACCGAGCTGCTCGTGGCGCCCTCGTCCAAGGTGACGCAGGGCATGCGGGAGCTGCTCGAAGCGGCCGAGGCCGCCGGGGTGTCGATCACGGAGACGCCGAGAGCACGTCTGGACTCGCTCGCGCCCGGCCACCAGGGCGTCGTCGCGCGGCTCCGCGCTCCCGGGAGTGCCGAGGCGACGCATCACGGGGACCGGTTCGGGGTTGAGCGAACGGGACCTCACCGAGTTCCCGTTCGGCGACGACGCCGTGGTGGTGGTGCTCGATGGCATCACCGATCCGCAGAACCTGGGAGCGGCGGCGCGTTCGGCGGAGGCGGCGGGCGCAGCGGTGCTCGTGACCCGTACGAAGCGCGCAGCCGACGCCACGCCCGCGGCCGTCCGCGCCTCGGCAGGCGCGTTGCTCCATCTGCCACACGCGCGGGTGGTCAACATCGCTCGCACGCTCGCGCGACTGAAGGACACCGGATTCTGGGTGATCGGGCTGGACGGCGACGCGACCACGACGGTCTATGACGATGCCTGCCCGTCCGGGAGGGTGGCGATCGTCGTCGGCAGCGAAGGTGAAGGCATGTCGCGCCTGGTCCGGGAGCGATGCGACCTGTTGGTACGGCTGCCCATGGCCGGTCGCGTCGGATCGCTGAACGCATCGGCGTCGCTCGCGGCGGTGCTGTATTCCTACGTCCTGCCCTCACGCATGCCTGCGACTGCGGACCCGAGCCAGGAGTGACCGGTAGACTCCTCGCCACCGGCCGGCGTGGCGCAGTCCGGTAGCGCAAGCGATTTGTAATCGCTAGGTCGTCGGTTCGAATCCGACCGCCGGCTCCAGACCCCCTGGCTCCAAGCCCCCTGTCGCAGGCTGCGCGCCTCGCCACATCCCCTCCTTTCGGCCGATGCGCCCTGAGCTTCCCGATGCCGATGCGTCTTGGGAACGATCAGGCCTGGCCCGACCAACGGAGGGGGAACCACGTGTCGAGCGCAGGCCACTCGTCGCTGAGGCTCCGGTCGGAACTTCGCCTTCGGTCTCTTGCCGAGTCAACCCCCATTCGGCCCCGGTCGGGAGAAGCGAAGTTGCGGACCGAAGGCGGGTGCGCGCGCTCAAGGATGAGCCCCAAACTCTCGATAAGGGAAGCGTTCGGTTTCGTTCACGGAACGGGAGATCTCAGGTGAGCTATCGCTCTTCGTGGTGGCGGAAGAAGGTGCACCGGCAAGAGGGAGCGGCGGCGGTCGAGTTCGCGATCGTCGCGTCGCTGTTCTTCATGCTCGTGTTCGGCATCATCGACTTCGGGTTCGGCTTCCACACGTGGAACGGCACGACACACGCCGCGCGTGAGGGAGCTCGCGTTGCCGCCGTGGATCCCAACGTCTCCGCGATCGAGGCCCGTGTCCGTCAGGCGGCGGGGTTCCTCGACCAGACCAAGCTCACGGTCACGGTGAGTTGCGCCCCTGCGGGTGGAGGCAGCTTCAGCACATGCACCACCTGGGCCGAGGACGACATCGTCAGGGTGGAGGTCGACTACCGGTACCCCTACATCACACCGCTTCCCAACATGGTCGGGCTCGGGAGCGACATGAACCTGCATTCGCAATCCGAAACCCGATTCGAGGGGGTGTAGCCGGTGAGGGCCATACTGCGCCGGATCCGTGGACGCGCCCATGAGGAGTCCGGCGTCATCATCGTGATGTCCGCGTTCCTCATGGTCGTCCTGTTCGGCGCCGTGGCGTTCACGATCGACCTGTCCCGCTTGTTCCATGAGCGGCAGGTGCTGCAGAACGCGGTGGACTTCGGCGCGCTCGCAGGGGCCAAGGACCTGCCCGCCCAGGACTCGACGCAGGGGGCGATCGCGGCGGCGAACGCCCTTCGGGTGACCCTCGACAACGCACCGTGGTTGGACCCGGCCACGATCAACATCACGTTCAAGTGCGTGGTGGGGGACCGTGACGGCGACGGCAACCCGGACCTGTCCGATGTGCCGTACATCTGTGGCCCGTCGAGCGGCACGTGGTCGACGGACTGGAGGACGAAGAACGGTCGCTCCCAGCACGTGTGCGACCCGTTCGTGGGCGACAAGTGCAACACGATCATCGTGCGGACCAGCGAAGCCGTGAACTACATCTTCGCGCCGGTGATCGGCATCGACCAGGGCAATACCGGATCGGTGAACGCGGCCTCGTGCCGCGGCGCTTGTGGCGCCGCGCCCGAACCCGCTCGACGTCGTGATGGTGCTCGACCGCACGGGGTCGATGACGCCCGCCGACCTGGCGAACGTCAAGAACGCTGCGGTTTCCGTCCTGGACTTCTACGACTCCGCCGAGCACCACGTCGGCGTGGTCGCGCTGCCGTACGGGCGCCCCACGAACAAGTGCATCGCGGCCAGTCCTCAGCTGTATCCGCAGCCGGCGGCCTCCTTCTGGCAGATCGCGCCGCTCAGCTCGGACTACGACCGATCCGACGGGACCCTCGACACGTCGAGCCAGATCGTGCAGGCGATCAACTGCCTGCAGCTCCCGGGGAGCATCACGGTGCGCGTGAATGGCGTGGATCGGACCGGTGCCGGCCACACGAACCTGGGCGATCCCCTGGACGCGGCGCGGGAGATGCTGCAGACCCAGGGTCGGGCCGGCGTCGAGGACGTGTTGATCTTCATGACCGACGGTGAGGCGAACCAACCCGACACCATGCAGCCCTGTGCCTACCTGAACGGCAAGGCCACGATCGCGAAGAGCGCGGGCCAGAAGGTGTACACGATCGGCTACGGCATCGCGTCGGCACGTTGCCAGCGGGACACGGCCTCATCGTCGTTCTATCGCGCCTTCGCGAGCACGAACCTCGCCCTGGCGTCCACGGACAGCACGTCCCTCACGGACGACGTCCCGGGCGGGTGCGGGCCCAACGAGAACACGGATGGCGACTACTACTTCTGCGAATCGGGGAGCGGCGACCTGGAGCCGGTGTTCCGGCAGGTCGTCTCGCAAACCATCGGCCATTCGAGATTGATCGAGGACCTCTGACGGAGCGGTCTGGACATAGGAGGAGACCCGAATGAGGAGACAGACGCTGGTGATACCGATCGCCCTGCTGCTGGCCGTGATGGCCGCGGCCGGGGTGGTCCTGTACACCATGAACGTGAAGCAGGAGGCGGTGACCGGTGGGCCCACGTCCACGGTGGTCGTCGCTTCCGAGGACGTGCCGGCAGGCACCCAGCTCGACGAGCTGATCGAGAAGGGCAGCCTGGTCGAGCAGCAGATCCCGCGGAACTACGTGGTTCCGGGCGCGGTCAAGACGCTCGAGGAGCTCCAGGGGAAGACGGTCAGTCAGCCACTGCTCGAAGGCGAGCAGATCCTGTCGAACCGGATCGCAGAGCTCGGGGCGGTGCCCGGTGGCACCCTCGGGATCCCCAACGGCATGAGCGCGTACACGCTCGAGCTGCGGCCCGAGCAGACCGTCGGGGGACTCCTCACCCGTGGGGACCACGTGCGAATCTTCGCGACGTTCTCCGACAGGGGCGGGACGCGCACTTCGACCGCGCTGTTGCCGGACATCGAGGTGCTGGACGTAGTCGGCCTGGGCGGTGAGGGCGACACCAACCCCGCCAACGCCTTGGTGACACTGGCCGTGTCGCCCGACGATGCCGCCAAGCTCGCGCTCTTCTCGCAGGACCCAGGCTCGCTGTGGCTCAACCTTCTACCCCCTGGCGCTCGTGACCAGGCTCCTCCTTCGTTCACGGAGCAGGACCTGTCAGCGCTCGTGAAGTAGTCGGTCTCACCGAGTCGAGGCGTGTTCCGGGTGATGCCCGGATTCACGGTGAAGCTTGGATTCACGCCTCGACGCGGAGCTCCTCCAGACCGCGGATGATGTAGTTCGGCTTCCACGCGGGCTCCTCGACCAACCGCAGGTCGGGGAGCTCGCGGAGCACCGTTGCGAACGACGTCTGGAGCTCCAGCCTTGCGAGCGGCGCCCCCAGACAGAAGTGGATCCCCGCGCCGAAGGTGAGATGCGGGTTGGGGTCCCGGCCGAGGAGCAGCCGGTCGGGGTCTGCGAAGACCTCCGGATCGCGGTTCGCCGAGCCGAAGAGCAGGCCGAGCTCCGCGCCTCGAGGGATCCGAACGCCGTCGACGTCGACGTCCTCCAGGACCCATCGTTCGAACATCTGCAGCGGCGTGTCCCACCTCATCAGCTCCTCCACGGCGGCGGGGATGGACGATGGCTCTTCCCGCAGCTGCGTGAGGGCCTCGGGATGACGGAACAACGCCCACCAACCGTTGCCGGTGACGTTGACGGTGGCCTCGTGCCCGGCGTTGAGGAGGAGCACGCAGGTCCCGATCAGCTCGTCCTCGGTGAGCCGCTCACCCTCGTCGAGGACGAGGCCGAGCTCGCTGATCAGGTCTCCGGTCGGTGACGCTCGCCGCTCGCGTGACAGGGCCCGCAGATAGTCGGAGAACTCCGTGCTCGCCCGAGAAGCGATCGCCGCATCCTCGTCGCTGGGATCCAGCTCGTACATGCGGCAGATGTCGGAGGACCACGGGCGCAACAGGTCTCGGTCCGCCGGAGGGATGCCCAGCAGCTCCGCGATCACCGCCACAGGAAGTGGCTCGGCGACGGTCGAGATCAGGTCGAACGACCGGCCCCCGCAGGCCCTCGATGAGCCCGTCCGTCAGCGCTTGCACGGGCTCGCGCATCGACGCGACCATGCGCGGCGTGAACGCCTTCGTGACGAGCCGCCGAACCCTGGTGTGATCGGGCGGTTCCATGTCCAGGATGCCGTGGTTGATGAGATGCCAGAAGGGCTCCTGGACCGCGGGCGGGTCCTCGTGCCCCATCTCGGCGTGCGTCGCCGCGTGGAGGTAGGTGCGGCCGAATCGACGGTCGCGCAGGAGCCGGTTCACGTCGTCATAGCGAGCGACCAACCAATGGTCTGTCGCCTCGTCGTAGGTGATCGGGGCGCGCGCTCGGAGCTCCGCGTACACCGGGTACGGATCGGCGATGAAACCCAGGTCGGTCGGACGCAGGCCCAGCTGCATCCCCCTACGGTAGCGTCCGGTCATGCGATGGGCGCGACGATCGGCGGTGCGGTGTTCGCCGTTGTGCTCGTCTCGTGCGGAGCGTTCGAGGGTCCGGGTCCGGGGGGCGGAGGTCCTTCGGAAGGTTCCGCACCTCCCGTGTCCGTCATCGGCGTGGTCGACGGAGACACCATCCACGTCGATCTCCTCGGGGACGACGTCACCATCAGGATCATCGGCATCGATACGCCGGAGAAGGACGGCCCGTACACGCAGCAGGAGTGCTTCGGCGACGAGTCGACCCGCTACACGGAGGACGCGTTGGGCGGGCGCGACGTCGAGCTCGAGTTCGACGTCGAGCGCATCGATCGTTTCGAAGGACGCTCGCCTACATCTGGGTCGGCGACTCCTTGTTCAACGAGGCCATCCTGCGCGAGGGGTACGCCGTGGTCGCGACGTTCCCTCCCAACGTGCGGTACGTCGAGCGCTTCATCGAGGCCCAGCGGGCGGCCCGCGACGACGGGGCCGGGCTCTGGGGTGATGTGCGCGGGCTAGCCTCGACGCAGCACCCTGCCCGCGCACGAGATCGCATCGCCGCCGGCGCGCCAGGCGATGACGCCGTTCACGATCACGGCGGCGAGGCCATCGGGGTAGACGTGTGGAGCGCCGAACCGCGCGCGATCGGCGACGGACGTCGGGTCGAACAGCACCAGATCGGCGAACGCGCCCTCCTCGATACGGCCTCGGTCCGCCAGCCCGAAGCGTTCGGCGGGCAACGAGGTCATCTTCCGCACGGCGGCCTCCAGCGGCAGCGCACCCTCCCGTGACGCCTCGAGCGCCCTGGGGAAGGTGCCGTAGTTGCGCGGGTGGACGGGCAGCGCGCCCAGCGGGCCTTCGGGCGACATGGACACGGCGTCGGACGCCACCATCACGTCCGGGTCGGCGAGGATCGTGCGGACGTCGGCGTCGTCCATCGCGTGACCGATGCACGCGGTCTCCGGTTCCTCGAGCAGGAGCGCGAACCATGCGTCGACCGGCTCCAGCCGCGCGCGGCGCGATCGTCGGCGATGCTCAGGCCGTTGCACGCGGCGTCGGCGGTCGATTCGATCACGATCCGATCCCAGCCGAGGCCGTTGACCGACGACTGGAACTCCTCCCCCTCCCCTTCCTCTACGGCGCGGACGAGCCTGGACCTCGTGTCGTTCGATGACAGGACGCCGGCGACAGCTCGTCGACCGGCGCCCACGGAGGCAGCAGCGACCAGAGGACGGAAGCCCACGCGGCGTACGGGTACTGGTCGGCGGTGACGTCGTCGTTCCCGTGGAATCGGGCGAGCAGCTCGCCGGCTCGGCCCCAGACCAGCGAGGTCTCGCACTTGAGGTGGCTCACGTGTGCCGGGCCACCCGCCTCCGCGCCCGATCCGCACCGCCTCGTCGACCGCCCGGAACAGGTGCTCACCCTCGCCGCGGATGTGCCAGGCGTAGATGCCGCCGGCACGGGCCGACGCGGTCGCGAGGTGCCACGATCTCCTCCGTCGCGGCGTAGATCCCCGGCACGTAGATCAGGCCCGTCGAGACGCCCGACGCACCCTCGTCCATCGCGTCGGGCCACGGAGCGGCGCATCGCCGTCAGCTCTTCCTCGGTCGGAGCGCGGCGCTCGGAGCCCCATCGCCTGCATGCGGACCGCGCCGTGACCCACCAGCGCGGCGATGTTCACCGCCGGTCGGGCGGCCTCCGACCGTTCGAGGTATCCACCGAACGACCGGAAGGTCGAGATCGAGACGATCCGGGTCGCCACCCGCGAGGCGCGCGCACTCGGCCGCCCGGAGTCCGGCCATGGCGACATCCCGCAGTTGCCCACCACGATGGTCGTGACGCCCTGGCGGAGCGTGGTGGGCATCGAGGGATGGACGAGCGGTCCCAGGTCCGAATGGTTGTGCACGTCGACGAAGCCGGGCGCGACGACCAGGCCCTCCCCGACGATGCCTCGGCTGCCTCGCCGGCAGGCACGGCCCGCTCCCGCTCGACGAACGCGATCCGGTCGTCCCGGATCGCCGACGGTTCCTCGGAACGCCGGAGGCCCCGAACCGTCGACGACGGTCGCGCCTTCGATCACGAGGAGGTCCACGATCGCATCGTAGCGACGGGCGCGGCCCGCCCCGACCGCCGGGTGACGCGATCGGCGCCGTGCCGGCGGGTCAGCCGCCGGGGAGGAAGACCTTGAACGACGCCCCGCCGCCCTCACGCTCGTCCAGCCAGGCCCGGCCGCCGTGGAGCTCGGCGAACCGCCGCACGAGCGAGAGCCCGACACCCACGCCCGGCGAATGCTCCGAAGACGAGCCGGGTGCCTGACGGAACGGCTCGAAGACCGCCTCGCGGAGATCCTCGGGCACGCCGGGGCCCTCGTCCTCGACGACGAGCATCACGCCGCCGTCCTGTCCGGACGCGCAGGACCCAGATGCGCGTCTGCGGGGGAGTGTGGCGGATCGCGTTGGACAGCAGGTTCTCGATGATGCGCTCGACCTTCGCGGCGTCGATCGACACGGTCACGGGTTCGACCCGGACCTCGATCCGATGGCCGCTCGGATCCTCGGTCTCGGCCGTCGTCCGGTGCGACGAGCTCGGCGAGATCGGTCGGCCTGCGCTGCGGCGAGACGATGCCCCGCTGGAGCCGGTCCAGGTCGAGGAGGTCCGAGAGCAGTCGCTCGAGCTTCCGGGCGTTCGATGCGACGCGTCGCACGAGATCGAGGGATTCGTCCTTGGGCAGCTCGAAGCGCGTCTGCTCGAGGGTCAGCGCCGACCCGAGGATCGACGTGAGGGGCGTGCGCAGGTCGTGGGAGACCGCCTCGAGGAAGGTGTTCTTCATCTCGTCGAGCGCGCGGAGCCGTTGCGACGCTTCCCGCTCGCGCCGGAACGCCTCCGAGTACTTGCGCTCGCTCTTGCGCAGAGCCTGCTCGGCGCGCTTCCGGTCGGTGACGTCCACCATCAGCCCGCGCAGTTGCCGCGGGCCCTGCGCGCCTCCGGACGACGTGCACCATGTCGCGGAGCCAGAGCGTGCGCCCCTGCGGCGTGATGATGCGGTACTCGACCGTCCGGTCCTCGACCGGCTTCGATGGCTTCGCGGATCGCGGCGATCGCCGCCTCGCTGTCGGCCGCCGCCATGTGGTCACCCCAGCGTCTTGCCCTGCGCTGGGCCAATCGGCGGCGTCCGCGCCCACGATCGGCTCGAGCCTGCCACCGAGGAACGTGAAGCCCAGGCGGGCGGCGTCGGCTTCCCAGAACACCGCGTCGAGGCTCTCGACCAGCTCGTGGAAGCGCTCCAGCTCGGACAGGCGCCGAGCGTTCCCGAGGGCCAACGACGTGATGTCGGCGAGCCCACCCGCGAGCCGGAGGTCCTGCTCGTCGAACCGGTCGCGCTCGCCGTCCACGACGATCGCCAGCGAACCGAACCCGTCCGGTTCCCAGCGCAGCGGCGCCACCAGGACCTCGCGGGGTCTCGTCGAGGAGCCACAGCTCCTGGGGCACCTGCGCGGCGAGCTCCTTCGGGATCGCGAACGGCTGTTCTGGTCCTGCGAGGAAGCGCTCGGCGACCGCCGCCGGGACGTCGGCCACCGCCGAGCGCGGCCGCATCACGCCGGGTTCCACCTCGTGCGCACGCGCGAGCCGGAAGCCGCCCGTTTCCACGTCTCGGACGTACGCGGCGACGCAGCGCGCACGGGACCAATGACGGGCACTGCCTCGATCGTCTCCTGCAGGATGTCGCCGATCGTTCGGTTGCCCGGTGAGCGCCTGGGAGAGTCGCAGCAGCGTCGCCGAGGTGTCCGCTGCCTTCCGCGCCGACCCAAGAGCCGGGCGTTCTCGAACGCCACGGCGGCGTGGGCGGCGAGCACCTCGAGGAGGAGCTGATCCTGCTCGTCGAACTTCCCGTATCCCAGGCTCGACAGGACGATGACCCCCATGAGCCGTCGCCGGTCAGCATCGGGACGGCAGCATCGACTCGACGATGTCGTCCGTGCCCTCGATCTTGACGGCGAACTCGACCTCTTGCGCGTTCGGCGTGAGCAGCGACCGGCGGTGTTCGGCGACCCACCCCGTCATCCCCTCGCCGACCTCGGTGATGAGCTCGTCGAGCGTCTCGGTCTCGTACTCGTCGAAGAGCACCCCCTGGAACGCGATCGGCATGAGGACGCGGCCGGAGGGTTCCAGCAGGTACACGCGGCAGTTGTGGTAGTCGATGATCGTGCGGAGCTCGGCGGTGATGAGCGCTCCGATCTCGGCCGCATCGCCGAGGGTGTTCAGGGTCGCGGCGAGGTTGTGGAGCATGTCGAGCTGGGCCCCGGAACGGAACCCAGCATCGCGGACGACTCGTTGGAGCCGCCTTCGGGTCGTGCGAACCCGCTCGCCGCGTCACCACCGCCTCGTCTTCCTCCGTGCCGACCGTAATCGTCTCACCCTCCGAGGAGTCCTTCCCAGAAAGTGTCGGCGGGTTCGACGGTGCCTGAACGCTCCCATGCCGGCCACGATGGTCGCACGCGAGTGCTTGCACCGCTGCGACCCGTGGATACGCTGCTGGTGTGAGCACCGTTCCCTCCGCAGATCCGCTCGACGAACGTGCGCGGGCGATCCTGGACTTCGAGCGCGAGGCTGGAAGCTCTCGATCCCAAGGAGCGGGCGATCCGCGAGCGCTTCGGCTTCTCGGCAGCGCGCTACCACCAGCTGCTGAACAAGGATCCTCGCCAGTCCCGACGCGCTCGCGTACGACCCCATGCTCGTGCGCCGGCTGCGGCGCGTGCGTGCGGCACGGCGGCGTCGCAGGGTGGCGGGTCAGCTCGGTGTCCACGTGTAGCGCCCCGGGCAGCCCCGGAGCGCTGGGGTAGGATGGGCCGCGTGAATCTCTCTCCCGCTCGGCTCGCCATCATCGTCGCGCTCGTGGTCGGCGGGGTCGCGGTCCTCACCAACGGGTTCGCGATGATGGGGAGGCCGCCGCGGTCGGGGGCACGGAGTCCCCGTCTCCGACCGTCACGCTCTCGCCCACGATCACCCCGACGCCCACCACGCCCGCGACGCCCACCGACACACCGGCCCCCGAGGTCGACGTCGTCAGATCGCGTGCTCAACGCGACGGGCCGACCGGCCTCGCAGGTGAGGTCGAGCAGTTGCTGACGGACGCGGGGTATGTCGCTGCTCAGCCCGCGGACGACGCCCCCACCACGAGGTCGCGAAGACCGTCGCGTGCTACCGAGGGGGCCCGACGGGGCGCAGAACAAGTCCGACGCCACCACATGGCGATCGAGTTCTTGAACGACGCCGACGTCGAACTCCTCTCGCCAGAGTTCGACGCCTCGGTCGTCTCCGACGTACAGGTCGTCGTGGTCATCGGCCAGGACTACCCGGACGCGACCGCCTAGCGGTACCGGCTCTATCCGCCGAGCTCGAGCAGCATCTCGGTTCTGCGGGTCACGCGCGCCTCGTGGTCCAACCCGGAAACGAGCTCCAGGGCATCGCCCAGCACCTCGGGTGAGAACGGCTTCGTGAGGAAGCGCCGCGCCCCCAGGCATCGCCGGCGATCCTCGGCCTGCACCTTGGCCGTGAGCACGACGACCGGCGTCTGGGTGGTTCGCTCGTCCTCGCGGAGGGCGCCGAGGACCTCGTAGCCGTCCATCCGGGCATCATCAGGTCGAGCACGATGGCGTCGGGCCGCTGGTCACGGCATCGGCGATGCCGTGCACCCCGTCCGCGGCTTCGCAGCACCTCGTGGCCGGCGTGCCGCAGGTTCACCCGGCACAGCAGCAACACGTCGGACTCGTCGTCGATGACCAGCACGCGGACCATGCCGGTCCTGTCCTCCTTCCGGGGGTCGGGTGGCTCCCCTGAGGGTATCGGCACGGGGCGGAGTCGTGGATACCCGAAAACAGGGGAAGTGGCGCGACCGCCTATGCCGGTCCATCGGCGGCCGCGGTGTGCCGATCGGGGCGCGTTGACGTGGTGCGAACCCCCTCCTAGCTTGCCGCGAGGAGGTTCTCCGATGCTGAAGGTCTCCCAGAAGCTCGAGTACGCGATGCGGGCCATGATCGAGCTCGCGCAGCGGCGCGACGAGGGCGTCCTGGTGCCCGCTCGGGAGATCGCCGAGCGTCAGCAGATCCCCCTTCGCTTCCTGGAGCAGCAGCTCGGCGCGCTGTCGAAGGCGGGTCTGGTGGAGAGCTTCCGCGGCGCGGGAGGAGGATGCCGCCTGGCCCGGGACCCCGCGGAGATCACGGTGGCCGAGATCGCCGACGCGATCGAGGGGCAGATCTTACCCGATGTTCTGCCTCGAGCCCTCCGACCACACGTGCTTCGCCGACTCACGCTGTGGGCTGCAAGGATTCTGGGCCGACGTGGCCCGCGCGGTCCAGACGGTGTTCGAGCGAGACGACGGTGGCGGACCTCGCGGCCCGCCACCGGACGATGTCCTCGGGGCCGTGCTCGTCAGCCCCGATCAGTTGCTCTCCCGCCTGAACTGAGGCGCGCTACTTCAGCCGGCGCCGCCCAGCCCATCGCCTTCGCGGCGTCCATGCCCAGGATCTTCGTGAGCTTCGTGCCGCACACAGGGCACGTGCCCTGCAGCGCGGGCCGCCCGTTCTTCAGGGTCACGAGCGGCCCTCGAACTCGCGCTTCTCGCGGCACTTCATGCAGTACGCCATCGTCGGCCATCGCCGCCTCCTTTCCCGTCCACGAGCTTCGGAGCCGCCCCGTAGGGCGGCTCACGCACGATGCGTGGGCCTCCGGAGCGCCGTTGCAAGCACCTCGGCGCAGGTCGCCGGGTTGACTCGGCGCCAGGGAGCGCCCGGGCAGCGGGCCTCTCGTACGATGCCCATCCACCATCCTGCGGACCATGCACGTTCGCGGGTCCGGACGTCCGCGATGGAGGAGCGGCGTGAGCGACGTCGAGCAGAACATCGAGGCCCTGCTCTCCGAGGACCGGGTGTTCGAGCCGCCCGCGGGGTTCCGCGAGCGCGCGATCGTCGGCGGATCCGCAGATCTACGAGCAGGCCGGCGAGGACGTCCAGGCGTTCTGGGCCGAGCAGGCTCGAACGGCTCACGTGGTTCCCGCCAGTGGGACTCGGTGATGGAGTGGGACCCGCCGTGGGTCACGTGGTTCTCAGGGGGCACGCTGAACGCCTCCGTGCAACTGCCTCGACCGCCACGTGGAGGCGGGCGGCGGCGACAAGGTCGCGTTCCACTGGGAGGGCGAGCCGGGCGACACACGCACGATCACCTACCGCGAGCTGCTACGAGGACGTCTGCCGGCTCGCGAACGCGCTGAGGTCGCTCGGCGTGGGCAAGGGCGACCGCGTGAACATCTACCTCGGGATGGTGCCCGAGCTGCCCGATCGCGATGCTCGCGTGCGCGCGGATCGGCGCGCCGCACTCGGTCGTGTTCGGCGGGTTCAGCGCCGAGTCGCTGCGCGACCGGATCAACGACGCCGAGGCGAAGGTGCTGATCACCGCGGACGGCGCGTGGCGCCGCGGCACGGTCGTCCCGCTGAAGGACAACGCGGATGAGGCGCTCGCGGAGTGCCCCTCGATCGAGCACGTGGTCACCGTGCGCCGATGCGAGAACGAGCACGCCTTCGCCGAAGGCCGCGACCACTGGTACCACGAGCTCGTGGCGGACCAAGCCGCACGACGTGCGAGCCCGAGGAGATGGGCGCCGAGGATCTCCTCTACCTCCTGTACACGAGCGGCACCACGGGCAAGCCGAAGGGCATCGCGCACACCACCGGTGGCTACATGACCCAGGTGAGCCGCCACCCATCGGATGATCTTCGACATCCACGAGGACGACGTGTACTGGTGCGCCGCCGACTGCGGGTGGGTCACCGGGCACAGCTACATCGTGTACGGCCCGCTCGCGAACCACACGACCGGCGTGATGTACGAGGGCGCGCCCGACTGGCCCGACAAGGACCGGTGGTGGTCGATCGTCGAGCGATACGGCGTGACGATCCTCTACACGGCGCCCGACCGCGATCCGCGCGTTCATGCGGTGGGGGACCGAGTACCCGGAGACGCACGACCTGTCGTCGCTCCGCCTGCTCGGCTCGGTCGGCGAGCCGATCAACCCCGAAGCCTGGATGTGGTACTGGAAGGTGATCGGCGGCGAGCGCTGCCCGGTCGTCGATACGTGGTGGCAGACGGAGACGGGCGCGATCCTCATCACGCCGCTCCCCGGGATCACGCCGCTCAAGCCGGGCTCCGCGACGTTCCCGTTCCCGGGCATCGAGGCCGACGTCGTGGACGAACCGGGGCGGAGCGTCGGGCTCGGCGGCGGGGGCTACCTCGTGCTCGGCCATCCATGGCCCTCGATCGCCCGCACGATCTGGGGCGACCCCGACCGCTACGTCGAGACCTACTTCTGCAAGCTACGGGCCCGAGGTCTACGTCGCGGGCGACGGCGCGCGGCGCGACGAGGAGGGGTACTTCTGGCTGCTCGGCCGGATCGACGACGTGATGAACGTGGCGGGGCACCGCCTGTCCACGTTCGAGATCGAGTCGGCGCTCGTGGACGACCAGAAGGTGGCCGAGGCCGCCGTCGTGTCGAAGCCGCACGACATCAAGGGCGAGGGGATCGTCGCGTTCGTCACCCTGAAGGCCGGCGTCGAGGGCGACGAGGCGATGCTCCAGGAGCTCCGCGAGCACGTCGCGAAGGTCATCGGGCCGATCGCCAAGCCCGACGTCATCATCTTCACGCCCGACCTGCCGAAGACGCGCTCGGGCAAGATCATGCGTCGGCTCCTGCGCGACGTCGCGCGGGGGAACACGCTCGGCGATGTCACCACGCTCGCGAACGCCGAGATCGTCGAGCAGATCCACGACCAGGTCGACGACCGCGGCCAGCGAGGAGGATGACCGTGCGATCGGCGCAGCGCTCCTCCCCGGCGCGGCCGCGGCTTCTTCGCCGCGCGCGGCGTCGTCTACCTCGCCACGGTCCAGCCCGGACGGACGGCCGCACGTCGTGCCGGTCTCACCGGTCCTCGACCTCGACCGGGTGGTGTTCGCCACCGAGCGCGACACGCGAAGGTTCGCAACCTCGACGGAGACCCGCGTCGCGGTCTGCGTGCCGACGAGTACGACGAGGACTGGGCGGAGCTGCGCGCGGTCGTCGCCGTTCGGCGAGGCGCAGTGATCGAGGCGGGGTTCGAGTGGGAGCGAGATCGCACGCTCCTCTACGAGAAGTACCCGCAGTACCCGGCGCAGGCCCCGATCGAGGAGGGCTCGACGGTGATCGTCGACGTCCGGGTCGACCGCGTCAGAGCACGTGGCGCTGGAGCCGGGTGTCAGTGAGCGCGGCTCAGCCGCCGTGCGTCGCGAAGAAGCCCAGGATCAGCCGCATGTGCGCGACCTGCTCGTCCACGGCGTTCGCGTGGTGCCCGGCGCGTACAGTGTGCACCTCCACCTCGACCCCGTTCGCGCGGACCGCGTCGACCCACGGCGTGATCCCCTCGAGTGGGCACCGGGGGTCGTTCTCGCCGGCGATGATCAGCGTCGGAGCCGTACCGCGTCCACGTAGGTCATCGGGTCGCTCCGCGCGTACGCCTCCGGGACCTCGTCGGGGCTCCCGCCGTACACCGCGTCGTCCCATGCCTGGAGCTCCGGCGCGCACGCCCAGTGCGCGGCCACGAAGTCGCCCGCGGGGATCCCGGCGAAGATCGCGCGCCACCGTTCGGGGTGCACGCCCGCGTTGAAGCACGCGAGGCAGCCGCCCCACGACCACCCGCTCCAGAACACGCGCTCGGGGTCGGCGGTGCCGTCGGCGACGAGCGCGTCGAGCGCGGCGATCGATGTCCTCGGTCTCCAGTGAGCAGACGTCGCCGATCAGCGCCTCGCGGAACGCGACGCCGTAGCCGGTCGATCCCCGGTAGTTCACGAGCGCCACCGCGTATCCGGCGTCGACGAACGCCGAGGTCTCGGCGTCGACCGGTCGCCGCTCGTGCCATTCGGGGCCGCCGTGCATGGACATCACGATCGGGAACGGGCCGTCGCCCTCGGGCGTGAGCGACGAACGCCTGGATCGGCTCCCCGTGCGGGTTGTCGAACCACAGGACGCCGCACGGCCGCCTTCGGGCGGCGCCGGCTCATCGGGGTTCTCGAGGACCACCGTCGCCCTGCGGCGTCGACGATCGCTCGGCGGGTGGACGCTGTCGCTGGCGCGGAGCCACACCGTCGCCGTCGGGCCGGACCGCGGCGTCGTCGATCGTCGCCGCGCAGGTCCGCCACGAGCGTGACGATCGCCGTCGATCGCCGACCCGGTACAGCTGGCCGCGCCCTCGTGCTCGTGCCGCACGAGCAGCGCGCTGGCGTCGGGCCACCAGGCCACGGGGAACACGGCCCCCGGGCAGGTCCACGCTCGAGGTCGCGTCGCCGTCCGACGCCACGCTCCCAGATGGCGGGGCGTCGAACGGCCGCCGAGCTCGCTGGTGAACGCGAGGCGCCGGCCGCGTCGGGCGACCAGCGCCCGGCGTCGAGCGCCGCCGGCCGTCGTCGACGCTCGCCGAGCGGTCCCGCTCGATCGCGTCGAGCGACCCGGAGCGCGTTATGGAGGATGTCGCCGTGCTCGCGTGTGCCAGATGCACACGAGCGTGCCGTCGGCGCGAGAGCCCGCCCGTCGCCCGCCGGCCAGCTCCGCGCCCACGCCTGGGCCGGGTGCGCGGACACCAGCTCGCCGCGTCGTCGCCCTCGGCGCTCGTACGACCCGGTACCCTCGTCCGTCGACCTCGAGCCCGACGGCGACCACGGTCGCCGACGATCGACATACCCATCGACCAGCCCTCGGGGAGGTCGGGGAAGAGGGGCGCGGCTCGGCCGCCCTCGAACGGCGGCGCCACCCACCGCCCCGCTCGTCTCCGGTCGTCGTCGCACCACCACGACCAGCGCCCGTCGGGGAGCACCTGGACCTACTCGACGCCGATCGGATCGTCGCTGACCTGGCGCCAGGATCCGTCGCGCGAGATCGATGCGCCCAGGCCTGCCAGCGCCGCTCCGGTTCGTGACGAGCGCGAGCGCGGTCGCGGTCGCGGTCGCCCAAGCCGGGAAGCCGAGTCGGTCGCCGTGAACCGTCGCTGCCACGCGGAGGCGTCGTCCATCGGATGCTCTCGGGGTCAGGGCTCCGGCGTATGCGCAGTCCGCCGGCTTGCCACTCACCCGCCGGACCCCCCGCTACCATCGTTAGCACTCGCACCTGTCGAGTGCTAGCAGTCGGCAGACCCAGGCTGAGAAGCCACGGACACAGAGACACGAGGAGGTCGAAGGGATGGCACCGAAGCTCATCACCTTCGACGAGGACGCGCGACGTGCGCTCGAGCGGGGCATGGACCAGCTCGCGAACGCCGTGAAGATCACGCTCGGCCCCAAGGGCCGCAACGTCGTCCTCGAGAAGAAGTGGGGAGCCCCCACGATCACGAACGACGGCGTATCGATCGCCAAGGAGATCGAGCTGGACGACCCGATGGAGAAGATCGGCGCCGAGCTGGTGAAGGAGGTCGCCAAGAAGACCGACGACGTGGCCGGTGACGGCACCACCACGGCGACCGTCCTCGCTCAGGCGATCGTCAAGGAGGGCCTCCGCAACGTCGCGGCCGGCGCCAACCCGATGTCGCTCAAGCGCGGCATCGAGCGTGCCGTCGAGCTCGCCGTGGAGTCCATCAAGAACCGTCCAAGGACGTGGACTCCAAGGACGAGATCGCCAACGTGGGCGCCATCTCGGCCGCGGATCCCGAGATCGGCGAGAAGATCGCCGAGGCCGTCGACAAGGTCGGCAAGGACGGCGTCATCACCGTCGAGGAGTCGAACACCTTCGGGATGGAGCTCGAGTTCACCGAGGGCATGCGGTTCGACAAGGGCTACATCTCGCCCTACTTCATCACCGACCCCGAGCGCATGGAGGCCGTCCTCGACGAGCCCTACGTGCTGATCGCCAACTCGAAGATCTCCGCCGTGAAGGACCTGCTGCCGGTGCTCGAGAAGGTCATGCAGGCCGGCAAGCCGGTGCTCGTGCTCGCCGAGGACGTCGAGGGCGAGGCGCTGGCCACGCTCGTGGTCAACAAGATCCGCGGCACCTTCCGCAGCGTCGCGGTGAAGGCCCCCGGCTTCGGCGACCGCCGCAAGGCCATGCTGCAGGACATCGCGATCCTGACCGGCGCCACCGTCGTCTCCGAGGAGGTCGGGCTCAAGCTCGAGAACGCGACGCTCGACCTGCTCGGCACCGCGCGCAAGATCGTCGTCACGAAGGACGAGACCACGATCGTCGAGGGCGCCGGCAAGGACGAGGACATCCACGGGCCGCATCAACCAGATCAAGAGCGAGATCGAGAAGACGGACTCCGACTACGACCGCGAGAAGCTGCAGGAGCGGCTGGCCAAGCTCTCGGGCGGCGTCGCGGTGATCAAGGTCGGCGCGGCCACCGAGGTCGAGCTCAAGGAGAAGAAGCACCGCATCGAGGACGCCGTGCAGTCCACGAAGGCGGCCGTCGAGGAGGGCATCGTGCCCGGCGGCGGCGTGGCGCTGCTGAACGCGCAGGCCGCGCTGGACAAGGTGGACCTCGAGGGTGACGAGCTCACCGGCGCGGCCATCGTGCGGCGTGCGCTCGAGGAGCCGATCAAGCAGATCGCCGTCAACGCCGGCCTCGAGGGCGGCGTCATCGTGGAGAAGGTTCGCTCCCTCGCCCGAGGGCCAGGGACTGAACGCCGCCAACGGCGAGTACGGCGACATGATGAAGTTCGGCGTCGTCGACCCGGCGAAGGTCACGCGCTCGGCGCTGCAGAACGCCGCCTCCATCGCGGCGCTGTTCCTCACGACCGAGGCGGTCGTGGCGGAGAAGCCCGAGAAGACGCCGGCGGCATGCCGGGCGGCGGCGGCATGCCCGGCGGGGACATGGACTTCTAGTCCCCGCACCGTCGCCCGTACCGGGGCCCCCAGCCCCTTCCGGTTCGGCGGCCCGACCCTCGCTCTTCGAGATGCGGGCGGCGCGTGCACAGAACCGCAACACCTGCGCGCGAACCCTTCGAGGGGGTGGGCCGAACGGATGGGTGGAGCCCCTCTCTCCGACAGCAGGGCCCCGGAGTCCCGTCCGGGGCCTTCCTGTCCGTATGCTCGGCTCGCTCGAGGCGTGGCAGGATACGCGCCGTGCAGAGGTCACCATCCCGATCCGCTGGCGCGACGTCGACGCCTATGGCCACGTCAACAACGCCGTCTACCTCACCTACCTCGAGGAATGCCGTGACCGCTTGCCGAGGTCTGTTCGGCGGAGGATTCTTCGAGTTCGTGATGGCGCGGATCGCGATCGACTATCGGCGCGAGCTGCGCTGGCCGACGAGGAGGTCACGGTCAGCTGCCGTGGACGGGCTACGGCACGGTCGATCCGGACGGCGGAGCGGGTCGATCGCGAAGGCGGGCGGTCTGGCCGCGGAGGCGGAGTCGGTGATCGTGGCGCACGATCCGGAGGCGCGGGCAGCGCGTCCGCTCACGGAGCAGGAGCGCGAGCGTCCTGCGACGCGTCGATCGACGGCGGACGCGGATGAGGCCGTACTTCCGGGGAGCACCCTGCGGCCGTGCACGAAGTGTCTCCCGGTACCAGCCGCCGCCGACCCACATCACGGTGACCCCGCCGCGCTGGTCGAGGAGTCCAGCGCGTACCCGTTGCCGATGTAGGTGTCCACGTGGTCGACCATGCCGTCATCATCCCCGTCGTAGAACACCATGTCGCCGGGGAGCCGCGCGTACGACAGACGGTGCCGAAACGCGCCATGTCGGCCGATGATCCGCTGGGGGAGCGTCCAGCCTGCGTAGGGTCGCGGAGGCGAGAGTTCCACGCGCCCTCGTCGGCGCGGAACCACCAGGTGAGACCCGAGCAGTCGAACCCGGCGATCGGCTGTCGCCGAGCGGCCGGCGCCGGCGCGTCGAACCCCCACTCGCCGCCCCAGTCGTAGGGGTAGCCGATGTACTGCGGACCCCACTGCACGATCGCGGTCTCTTCGGTCCCAGGTTCGGCAAGCACGACGTTCTCGTACTGCTCGAGCAGGTCCACGAGATCGTAGCCGGGGCTGTGTGCTTCGCGCGGTACAGCGAGTAGGCGACCTGCGCGCGGGGCATCGGGGTCGTCGGCGCCACGTCCTGATCGACTCCGAGCTCGGGTAGCGACAGCCCCAGCCGCATCCCGAGCTTCGTCGTCCCGAAGTTGGGCGGCGTGTCGAACGCGGTGCCGTCGCTCGTGTCGCAGATCGGTCGAGCTCGAGCGGCCGGGCCGCAGGCCCAGCGCCAGCACGAGCACGCGGTGGACCGTCGACCATCGTCACGGGCTTTCCGGCATGGAACGCACCGTCGACCGTCCGTCGCATCCACCCTTGCCCCACGGCGATGTTGCCCACCTATAGCACGGTCTGAGTGGGATCGAGGTCGGAGAACACGATGCGAGGGTCGAGGACCGCGTGCGGGCGCGAACGCTTTCGGCGACCGCGCGGGCGAAGTACTTGCGGGTCTCGATCATGTCCGGCCTGAACGGGTACGTCCCGTCGTTCGGCGGCGAAGTCGCGCATCCAGTCGTGCGCTTCGCCGACGCAGTTGATCGCCTCCCTGGCCCACGCATCGTCGGCGCTCGAGGTCGCTCCACGGAGCGACGACGGCGTCGCGGGGATGCCGTCGCGGGAGGACGACGCGGGAGCGGCGGAAGCCCGGATCCGGCCTCGCCCGCAGTCGGTTCGGACGTCGACGCCGACCCGGCCGGACCGGCGCCTCGGCGTTCGCCGTAGGGCCACCGCGGGAGCAGCGGTGCCGCCGAGCGCTGCCAACGACGACGAGCGCGCCCAGGCGACGGCGAAGCCGAGTCCCCCTCGGTCCATGGCCCAGGGTCGGCAGTCCGGCGCGGGTCCTTGAGCCGGGTGCGGTGGGGCCGCATCGCTCCGACCCTAGCAGTGCCTCATCGCATCTGCGCAGGGCGCTGCCGTCCCTACGAGCCGCTGGGTAGGCTCCGCCCGTGCTGGGGGAGGCGGAGGCCTTGGTAGTCGATGTGAAGCCCTTCGACGTGCACGGAGTGGGCTACGTCGACGTCACCGTTGCGTTCCGGGATCGAACGTTCGACACCGCGCGGCTGGGAGCCGAGAGCGTCCCGGAAGACCTGCACCCCGGCGAGGAGATCGTCGTGTCCAAGGCGGTCAACATGATCGTCGCGCTCGCAGGCCCGGAGGGGCTCCGAGGCTCGCTCGGCGATCGCGTCAGTCCTGAGGCCCCTCGGCCCGGACCTCTTCGACCTGGTCAGCGCCTCGCGCAGATCGCTCGAGCCACTCGTCCTGTCGTTCGGCCACAAGCCGGACGCACCACGCCAGGGCGTGGCTCCGACTGCGGGCGACGCCGGCGTCGACCAGGGTGTCGAGCACGTGGCGCTCCGGCATGCCGAGCCGCGTCATGGCCGGGACCCTGAGGGTCGTGAACAGCTCGCGCTGATCGCCGCACGTGACCCCCCAGCTCACCTTGCGCGAGAAGCGGTGCTGGGCCTCGTCGGCGATCTGCATGCGCTGCGCCGCGTGTCCTTGCGGAAGCCGGCGATCCGACCGATGGCCGTGCGCCCTGCGTCCTCGGAGGCGTCCTCGGGGAGCTCGGGCTCGCCAGCGTCCCACGACCAGGATCTCGTCCCGGTCGCGTTCCGACCTCGGGCGGTCCGACGAACCAGTCGTCGGGGAGCCGGCCCGCGAACCACCCTGACTCGTCGCGATGCTGCTCACGTCCATGGCTCCGTCCTTCATGCAGTCTGGATTACATGATTACAGCACTCTAGCGTCAAGGCCCGGGCGGCCCGCACCGTCGAGCGCCGAGGCTCGCGTGTACGCTTCGCCGCCATGGAGCCCGCGCCCGACGAGGTCGAGCCGGCGCCGCCTATGGCGGGAAGCCGGCTCGTCGCGACCTCGAGAGCCCGCCGGAGGGCTCGCCTTCGACGGCCGCGGCCTGAGCCGGCCGCCGCCCGCAGGCTCCCGCGCTCGAACCCGCGCCCGAGGACGCCGAGATCGTCGAGGCGATCGCCGCGCAGGGCGACTGGATGGTCGGACGTCCTGGCTCGGCTCGTGCGACCAGCCGACGTGCTGGGGAACGAGGAGCTCAGGACAGGCGGTCGATCCGAGACGGTCCTCCGCAGAGCTCGGGTCTCGAGCCGTCGACGTGCCGATGGATGCCGAGGCCCTGCGCGCCCACCCGAGCTCGCGCGCCGTTCGACTGGGACGTCGACGGCAAGGCGCAACGTGGTGGCGACGTGGGATCCCGGAGGCCCGCGGACCGACGGGCCGGTCCCTGATCCTCAACGGCCACATCGACGTCGTCGAGTCCGGAGCCGCTCGCGCAATGGGGTGGCCCCGCGATCCGTTCGTGGCCCATGCGGAGGACGGCTGGATCGTACGGCCGGGGCGCCGCCGACATGAAGTGCGGTCTCGCGGCCATCCTGGGTGCGGTCAGGGGGCTCCGGGCGGCTCGGTCTCGAGCCTCACGCGCCGGTCCACGCTCGAGTCCGTCGTCGAGGAGGAGTGCACCGGCAACGGCACGCTTGCAGACCGTGCTCGCCGGCTACACGGCCGACGCGGCCGTGATCGCCGAGCCGTTCGGCGCGGCCATCACCACCTCGCAGGTCGGCGTGCTGTGGTTCCACGTCCGGATCACCGGGCTCGCCGGGCATGCGGCCGAGAGCGGACACGCCGTGAACGCGATCGAGAGCAGCCTGCGGATGATCCAGGCGCTCCGCGGTGCTCGAGTCCGAGCTCAACGCCGCGCCCGCCGCCTCCCTACGACGCTGTTCCCCCACCCGATCGGCCTCAACGTCGGCACGATCCGCGGCGGCGACTGGCCGTCGACGGTGCCGGGCGAGTGCACCACCGGGTTCCGCATCGCGCTGTACCCCGACATGGACGTCGAGGAGCTCAGGACCGGATCGAGGCGGTCGTCGCCGAGGCGGCGCGGCCGACCAGCCGATGTTCGCGCATCCGCCGAGGTGCGTCTACCGGGGTTCCGCAGCCCCGGGTACGAGATCGCCGACGACCACGCGCTCGTGACGCACGCTGGCGGGCGCCTACGCACGGCACACCGGGGTCGCCCCCGCCCTCGTCGCGACCACCGGCACCACCGACGCCGCGCGTGTTCGGCAACGTCGGAGGGATCCCCGCGGTGTGCTTCGGCCCGTACGCCGAGCAGGCGCACGGCGTGGGGGAACGGGTGTACCTTCCGTCCGTGATCGCAGACGGCGCAGGTCATCGGCCTGTTCATCCGGGACTGGTGCGGTCTATCGAGGTAGCGGCCTGGCTCGTCGCCCTCGCCATCCTCATCGTCGTCGCGCGCGCTGCTCGTGCGTACGCGATCCGTCGGCCCGCCGGAGCCGTCGCACGCCGAGCGCGACGCCGCGACGCCCCGGATCGCCAGCCAGGCACCGGCTCCGAGCGCGATCGAGCCTCGTCGGCCGACATCGTGACGACGAGCCCGCTCGTCGGGCATGCCGGCGATCCGCAACTTCTTCCGAACGAACGAGACGCCCGTCTACTTCGTGAGCGCGACGGCGTTCAACCTGCTCGGGCATCGATCGCTGGGTGCGCAACTTCCGGTTCGTGAACTACTACGACTCGTTCGACGGCTGGCACCCCAACGTGTTCGTCCCGAAGGAGCAGACGCCCGCGCGCGTTCGAGTCGATCGAGGAGATCGTGAACTACCTGCTGGGCCACAAGGAGGTCGGTCGACTTCGTCCGGGCCGCGGGGCGGCGGCAAGGTCGGCGTTCCTGATGTTCGACGAGGAGACCGAGGACGCTCGCCGCGGAGCTCGGGCCTGCGAGGTCGCGTTCCCGCCGGCGTCGCTCCGCCACCGGATGGACTCGAAGATCGAGACGACGCGGCTCGGCAACGAGGCCGGCGTGCCGAGCGTGCCGAACACGATGGGCACGGCGCGACGTCCTACCGCGGACGTCGCTGGACCTCGCGGACGGCGGCCGGGCTCGGCGCCGACCTGGTCATCCAGACCCCGTACGGCGACTCGGGCCAGACCACGTTCTTCGTCGCGAACGAGGACGACTGGCGCGAGACACGAGGACGAAGATCGTGGGCCAGGAGCTCAAGGTGATGAAGCGGATCGAGCCTCGCGAGCTGCGCGATCGAGGGCGTGATCACGCGGCACGGCACGCTGGTCGGGCCGCTGATGGCCGAGCTCACGGGGTTCCCCGAGCTCACGCCGTACGACGGCGGGCTGGTGCGGCAACGACGTGTTCCCCGAGCTGCTGACCGAGCACCAGCGCGCGCTGGCGCGGGAGCGCACGATCGCGATGGGGGAGCGGCTGCGCGAGGAGGGCTACCGCGGGTACTTCGAGCTCGACTTCCTGCCGGACGCTGAACCGGGCGAGATGTGCCTGGGCGAGCTGAACCCCCGGGTGACCGGGGCGTCGCAGCATCACGAACGTCACCGCGGTGGCCTACGGCGACATGCCGCTGTTCCTGTTCCACCTGCTGGAGTTCATGGACGTCGACTACGAGATCGACGTCGACGAGCTGAACGAGCGCTGGGCCCAGCCCAGCAACCTCGACGAGTGGACCCAGTTCATCCTGAAGCAGACCGAGGAGGTGACGGAGCTGATCACCGAGGCGCCGCCGTCGGGGATCTGGCGGATGGCCCGCGACGGCAGCATCGCGTTCGCCCGCCGCGACACCGACTGGCACACCGTGACGCGATGAGTCCGAGGCGTTCTACCTGCGGATCGCCTCGGCCGGGCAGTACCGGTACCCGGGCGCCGACCTCGGGATCCTGGTGACGCGCGGCCGCTTCATGGACGACGACCATGAGCTGCTCGACCGGGCGCGCGACTGGATCGCCGGGATCAAGGGTCAGTTCGCGAGCGTGCCCGCCCGGCGAGCGGCCACCCCTCAGGTCGCAGCCGGAGCCGTTCGGGTTCAAGATGCTCTGAGCTCGGGCGCCGATGCCGGCATCGGGGCTCCGCGGCCCGTATCCTCGATCGCCACATGCCGATGCTGCCGTTCACGTTCCGCGTCGCTGGAGGAGCTCGAGCTCGGCCCGACGTGGCAGGCGTCTTCGAGGAGAGGTGGCCCCACTACCGCGACGTGGTTCCTGCGCGAAGGCGAGGCCGCGCGCCCGTCGTACGCCACGAGCGTGCGGATGCTCCGCGCGCACATGCCCGAGCTGGTGCCCGCGTACGAGCGGGTGGTCGAGCTCGTCGGGCGGGGGCGACCTGGCGGCCCGGATGCTCTCGCTGTACAAGCCGCCGCCCTACCTCGCGGCGTGCTCGCAGGGGGCCTGGACCCGCGACGGTGGACCCGTCCTCGCTCGGAACTACGACTACGCGCCGTCCCGGTTCGAGGGCTCGTCTGGTCACACGCGACTGCTGCGCCGGTGATCGGCATGAGCGACTGCCTCTGGGGCCTGCTCGACGGCATGAACGACGCGGGCCTCGCCGTCTCGCTCACGTTCGGCGGACGCCGCGTGCTCGGCGACGGGTTCGGCATCCCGATCGTCGTGCGCTACCTGCTCGAGACGTGCGACGACGGTGGACGAGGCGCGCGCGACGCTGGCCCGGCTGCCGTACTGCCTCGCGCACAACCTCACCCTGGTCGATCGGCGGGGGCGAGGTGCCTCACCGCCTACCTGTCGCCGGACCGCGAGCCGATCTTCCGGGCGTTCCCGGCGGCGACGAACCATCAGGGGATCGTGGAGTGGCCCGAGCAGGCGAAGCGCGACCCGCACGATCGAGCGCGAGCAGCGCATCGTCGGTCTGCTCGCCGACGATGACCGATGGACGCCGAGTGGGTTCGCCGACGCGTTCCTTCGCGCGCCGCTGTTCTCCACGGCGTACGCCAACGGGTTCGGGCACCCTCTACACCGCCGTGTACCGGCCCACCGAGGGCGTCGTCGACTATCCGGTGGCCGACCGCACACCTGGCGGCTGGCGTTCGACGCGTTCGCCGAGCCGAGCACACCGAGGTCCTCGCCGAGGCCGCGCTCACCGACTCGGCGGCCAGCTGAGGGCCGCCGATGCGGAGCGACGACGTTCCACGTCTCGACACCGGCGGCGTCCAGGTCCATCGACCTGACGGACCGCGTCCGCGCGTTCGCTCGCGCGGCGGCCGGCGACGGGCTGGTGCACGTGTTCGTCCCGCACGCCACGGCCGGGGTGGCGCTCATGGAGACGGGCAGCGGGCTCGGAAGCCGACCTCGAGGACGCCGCTCGAACGGCTGCTGCCGCGCGACGACCGCTACGGCATCGGCACGGGAGCGTGGGCCACGGAGGCGACCACCTGCTCCCGGTGTTCGTCGTCGCCCGCCTGGTGGTGCCGGTGGTCGAGGGCCGGCTCGCGCTGGGGACCTGGCAGCGGTGGTGCTCGTCGATCCGAACCGCGAGAACGACATCAGGACGGTGCGCCTGTCGTTCGTCGAAGGCTGAGGCCGGGCGACCTCGAGCGCGCTCAGAGGTACTGGCCGGGCGGCCGATCGGCCTTGGCGGCCGTGGTGCACCGCCTGGACGTCTCGCTCGCGCAGCAGGACCAGGTCCTCCCCGTCGATCTCGACCTCGAGGCCCGACGAGGGCAGGAAGAGCACCCGGTCACCCTGCTTCGCGACGCGGACGTCGGGCCCGGCCAACGCGACGTCGCCCCACGATCAGCCGCTTGGGCGCCGGGATCGCCGTCGCGGGGATCAGGAGGCCGCCGGCGGACTTGCGCTCGCCGCCGTCCGTGGACCGGACGACCAGGCGGTCGCCCGTGAGCCGGAGCTCCCCGCCGCCCTGTGCTTCGCGGCCCGCTGCTTCGAGGGGGCCTTCCGCGTCCTTGGCGGACGTGGGCTTCGTGCGCGGCTCCTTGCGGTTCGCGCGTCGGTTCGGCGTCATCGCCTGCGGCATCGGAGCGAGTGTAGCGACCGACAGCGGGTACGATGCCTCGCCATGGAAGCCAAGCGCGTGCTGTCTCGCGCGGTCAAGACGCTGAAGGCCTCGGACGCGATCGACCACTGGCAGAAGGATCGCGAGCGCATCGAGGCCGAGGACCTGTTGATCCACGTGATGGGCTACGAGCCCGAGCCCGGCGAGGACGTCCCCGGGCGGAGCGCCGACGTGAGTTCCGGCGCTCGTGGCGCGGCGAGCGACCGGGCGAGCCGATCCCCTACATCAAGGGTTACGCCGAGTTCCGTGGGATCGAGCTGCGGACGAAGCCCGGCGTGTTCGTGCCGCGGGACTCGTCGGAGTTCCTCGCCGAACAGGCCGTCCGCCGCCTGCGGGGGCGCAAGAAGCCGGTGCACGTCGACCTGGCGACCGGCGCAGGCACGATCGCCCTCGCCGTCGCCGACGAGGTACCGAAGGCCGAGGTGTAGGGCACCGACCTCGCCGCCGACGCCTCGAGCTCGCACGGAAGAACGCCGAAGCTGCTCGACCTGCGACGCCACGTTCTCGCGGGGCGACCTGTTCGAGCGCGCTGCCGTCGGTCGCTCCGAGGGACGGTGGACGTCATCACCCTGCATCCGCCGTACGTGCCGCGCGGCGAGATCGACGACCTCCCGGACGAGATCCGCGACTGGGAGCCCGAGCACACCCTCACGGATCGCAGCATCGACGGCATGGGGCTGATCCATCGCACGGTCGACGGAGCTCGCCCGGCTGGCTCGCCAAGGGGGGCTGGCTCCTGCATGGAGGTCAGCCCCGATCGAGCGCAAGGCGTGAAGAAGGTGTTCGCCAAGTCCGGGGCTTCCGCGACGTGGAGAGCACCAAAGGCGGCGAGCTGAAGGTGACGCGCGTGATCGTGGGCCGGCGGCCCCGATGACCGAGCCGACGGTCGCGCCGTTCGGCTCGTGGGCGTCACCGATCACCGCGGCGATGCTGGCGAGCGCGAGCGTCGGCCTCGAGCGAGATTCGGCTCGAGGACGGCGTCGTCGTACTGGCTGGAGACGCGCCCCGCCGAGCAGGGACGCGCCGTGGTTATGCGCGGCGATCCGTGGTCGAGCCCAACCGACGTCACCCCCGACGGGTTCAACGTGCGCACGACCGTGCACGAGTACGGCGGCGGCGCCTACGCCGTGCACCGCGGCGACCTTCTTCTTCTCGAACTTCGACGACCAGCGGCTCTACATCAGCAGGAGGGCACGGCGCCGCGTCCGATCACGCCCGACACCGACGGTCGCCCATCGGTTCGCCGACGGGACGGTCACCGCGGACGGCCGCTGGTGGATCGGCGTGCGGGAGCGGCACGAGGGCGCCGGAGCGCCCGTCGGAGGTCGAGAACGAGCTCGTCGCGGTGCCCACCGACGGGTCGGACGCAGCCTCGCGTCGTCGCGTCCGGCCGAGACTTCTACTCCGACGCCACGCCTCTCGCCCGACGGCGATCGCTCGCGTTCCTCGCGTGGGACCTCCCGTGGATGCCGTGGGACGGGTGCGAGCTGTTCGTGGGGCGTGCGACGCGACGGCGTCGATCTCCGACGTCCGCCTGGTCGCCGGGTCGGACGGCGAGGAATCGATCTGGCAGCCGGAGTGGAGCCCCGCCGGGCGACCTCCATTTCGCGAGCGACCGCAGCGGCTGGTGGAACCTGGAACGGATCCACGACGGCGAGCGACGGCGCTCGTGCCCGATGGAGGCCGAGTTCGGGTTCCCGCATTGGGTGTTCGGGGAGCGGTCCTACGGGTTCCTGTCCGACGGACGGATCGTGTGCTGGTACGAGCGAGCCGGCGTCGCAGATGCTGGCCGTGCTGGACCCGGAGACCGGGGAGCTGATGGATCTGGACCTGCCGCACTCCGCGTTGCACTGGGGACCGAGCATGGCGGTCGAGGGATCGCAGATCGCCTTCATCGCGGGTGCGCCCGATCGACCGGAGGAGCTGGTGTCGCTGGACTTCACGTCGCGCTCGGTCGACGTGCTGCGGATGAGCGCCGAGGTGCCGGTGGCGGCGGGCTTCCTGTCGATCCCCCGGCAGATCGAGTTCCCGACCGAAGGAGGGCTGACAGCGTTCGCCCACTTCTACCCGCCGGCGAACGCCGAGTTCCGCGGGCCTGCGGGCGAGCTGCCTCCGGTGATCGTGATGAGCCACGGGGGCCCGACCGGCGAGTCCACCCCTATCTTCGACCTGCAGACCCAGTTCTGGACGAGCCGCGGGTTCGCGGTGGTCGACGTCAACTACGGCGGAAGCACCGGCTTCGGGCGCGCCTACCGCCAGCGCCTGAACGGGACGTGGGGTATCACCGACACGACGGACTGCATCAACGCGGCGCGGTTCCTGGCCGACGAGGGGCTCGTCGACGGTGGCCGCTGCTGATCCGCGGAGGAAGCGCGGGCGGGTACACGACGATCTGCGCGTTGACGTTCCACGACGATTTCGCCGCGGGGACCAGCTACTACGGGATCAGCGACCTCGAACCGTTCGCGACGGGCGACACCCACAAGTTCGAGTCGGCAGTACGAGCACACGCTGATCGGGCCGTGGCCGGAGGCCGCCGAGCTCTATCGGGCACGCAGCCCGATCCATTCGGTGGACATGATCTCGACGCCGATGCTCGTGCTGCAGGGCGCCGAGGACGAGGTGGTGCCGCCGTCACAGGCCGAGGTCATGGTGGACGCGCTGAAGGCCAAGCAGCTCCCGTACGCCTATCTGTTGTTCGAGGGAGAGCAGCACGGCTTCCGCAAGGCCGAGACCATCCAGGCGGCGCTCGAGGCGGAGCTGTCGTTCTACTGCCAGATCCTCGGCGTCGATCCCGGTGACGACATCGAACGGCTGCCGATCGAGAACCTGCGCTGAGCCGCTCGGGCTCAGCCGCCGATCATCGACATGCTGCGGGCGGGCTGCAGGAAGTCGGGATGGTTGATGCGGTGCCCGGACCACTTCTGCCACATGGCGTCTCGGATCAGGGTCTCGAGATCGGCGTCGGTGGCTCCTCCCCGCATGGGCCCGCGCAGGTCGGTCTCCTCCAGCGCGAACAGGCAGTTGCGGAACTGGCCCTCCGCGGTCAGGCGCATGCGGTTGCATGAGTCGCAGAAGGGCTCGGTGACGCTGGGGATCACCCCGATCCCGCCGGGCGCTCCGTCGGCGAACCTGAACGTCGTCGCGGGCTCGCCGTCGCGCCGTCGGCCACGAGCGGGAACGCGGCGTCGATCCGCTTCCAGCATCGTCGCGGCGGGCACGACCTTCTCGCGTTCCCAGGCGTGCTGCGCGTCGAGAGGCATGTACTCGATGAACCGCACCTCGTAGCCCGTCTCGCGGGCCCACCGGGCGAACCCCACGACCTCGTCGTCGTTGGTCCCCCCGATCACGACGCAGTTGATCTTGATCGGTGTCAGCCCGGCGCGCTTCGGCAGCCTGCAGGCCTCGCAGCACCCTCTCCAGTGCGTCGCGCCGGGTCATCTCCTCGAAGCGATGGCGCAGCAACGAGTCGCACGACACGGTGGCGCGGTCGATCCCGGCCTCGCGCCAGCGGCTCGGCCAGTCGACTCGAGCAGGACCCCGTTCGTGGTGATCGAGATGTCGAGGTCGGGGCCCGCCGCCCGGAACATGCGCACGAGCCGGGCGAGATCGGCCCGGACCGTGGGCTCGCCGCCGGTCACCTTGATCGAACCGACACCGAGTGAGACGAACAGCGCCGAGGAGCCGGGTGAGCTCCTCGAAGGTGAGGATCTCCTCCTTGGGCAGCCACGTCACTCCCTCGGCCGGCATGCAATAGGTGCATCGGAAATTGCAACGGTCGGTGACCGAGATGCGCAGGTCGGAAGCGACACGCCCGAACGTGTCGACGAGGGGACCAGAGGTCGGAGCGTGCGATGCTGACGCGTCGATCGTCATCTCCCCGCCAGCGTACAGCCGCAGCGCCGAAGGAGGCTACCTCTCATCGTCCTGGGTGGCCAGCGGCAAGATCCTGGCGAGGGTGGTGAGCGCGTCGTCGAGGGCGGCGTCGGGTGTCGCGCCACGTGCGATCGCCGCGCCGACCGCACGAGCCCACGAGGAACGTGGACAGCGGCGTCTGCTTGCGTTCGACGCGGTGGGCGACGTCCCGGGAAGCGTCGAGGAGGCGCTGCTCGGCGTCGCCTGCCAGGCTCGGGACGTCCAACGCTTCCGCGAGCTGGGCGGTCCAACTGCTCATCGGCCGGTCTCCTTCCAGGGTGATGGGTCGCTGGGCGTGTGTGATGCGAGGATGGTGCCATGGACACGGGACCGCTGGCAGCGGTGGTGACGATCTCCGACGGCGTGACACACGGGACCCGAGCCGATCGAGTCAGGCGACCTCGCCCAGGAGCTCCTGGCTGACGCCGGGTTCGAGATCGACGCCAGGCTCGTCGTCCCGGACGAGGCGTCGCAGATCTCCGACACCCTGCGTTCGTCGGCCTCGGGCCGATCGCTGGTGGTGACGACCGGGGGAACCGGATTCGGACCGCGCGACGTAACGCCCGAGGCGACCAAAGCGGTCCTGGACAGGGAGGCGCCCGGCATAGCCGAGCTGATCCGGGCGGCAGGGCTCGCGCACACGCCCATGGCGGCTCTGTCGCGAGGGACGGCCGGCACCATCGGCTCGACCCTCGTGATCAACCTCCCCGGCTCGCCGAATAGTGTTCGCGAAGGGCTCGAGGCCGTGCTGCCGTTGGTCCCGCATGCGGTCGAGCTCATGGGCGGGGCGACGGGAGCACACCCGACCGGCCACGCCGCTCCGGCCGCCCACGACGATCCACGCGCCCACGACGATCCACGCGTCGACGCGAAGGCGGTCAGGGTGCACGGCTCGCCCCCGTGTCAGGTCGGCAACGCGATGTCGATCGTCCCGGGAGGGCACGTGAGCGGCACGCTCGGGTGCGCCGAGTTCGACGCAGCCGCGGTCGCAGCGGCGTCTGAGGTCGCCGCGTCGGGTCGTGCGCAGACCCGCACGATCACCCACGAGCTGGGTGAGATCGAGGTGTTCTTCGAGCCCCATGTGCCGAGGGCGGTGGTGCTCGTGATGTCGGCCACCGACGTCGCGCGCGCCCTTCGGTCCTACCTCGCCGAGCTCGGATACGACGTCCTCTTCGTGGAGCCTCGGAGCGAGCGGCTCGCGCCCGGCGACCCTCCGGCCATCGCCTCGATCGACGGACAGACCCTGGACGAGCGGTCGGTCGTGGTGATGACCGACCACGATGCGCCCGGTGTGACGGAGGCCCTCGCCCGCCTGCTGCGTTCCCCCGCCCGGTTCATCGGCGTGATGGGGAGCCGGCGGCACGTGGCCCACTACGTCGAGGAGCTGCGATCCCTCGGGTTCGGGGACGAGGACCTCGCGCGGATCCGGTCTCCGCTGGGCCTGGACCTGGGCGGACGGAACCCCTCGCAGATCGCCCTGTCGATCGCCGCTGGGATCGTCGCCGACGCCCACGGGCGGGACGGGGGCTGGCTCGACCGTAGCTAGCCGGTCGTCCGTGGCCTTGCTCGCGTCGCTGGTGGCGATGGCGGTCGCCGGTGCGGCTCCTGGTGCCGAGGCGGCCGGCGCCAACGCCCCTCCCCCGAACATCCTCATCGTCCTTACCGACGATCAGAGCCCGAGCACGCTGCCGTCCGTCGTCGGCAGGCCGGCCATGCCGTGGCTCGAAGGCCAGATGGCGGATCCGGACGGGCACTGGGTGTCCTTCAGCGAAGCCTTCGTCGACACGCCTCTATGCTGTCCTTCGCGAGCCACGATCCTGACCGGCCTCACCTCGGCGCACACCGGAGTCGCATCGAACTCCGACGGATCCGACCTCGACGAGTCCTCGACGCTCGCGACCTGGCTCGACGCGAAGGGCTACACCACCGGCCTGTTCGGCAAGTACCTCAACGGCTTCCCATGGGACCGCGGGCCCTATGTTCCCGATGGGTGGGATCGCTTCGTGGCCAAGGAGAACAGGTCCCTGTCCACCACGTACTACGGCTACGACCTGGTCGACCAGGGGATGGAGCGGACCGCGGGCGACGATCCCGGGGACTACGCGACGACCTACCTGGCCGCGGAGACGCTCCGATTCATCCGGTCAACGCCGGTCGACGATCCGTGGTTCGCGCTCTTCGCTCCCTCCGCTCCTCACGCGCCATGGGTCGCCGCGCCTGGAGACGGCGGCGCGTTCTCGGGCGCTCGGGTCCCCGGACCTTCGGCGCGGATCTTGAACGACGTCGAGGGCAAGCCCGGCTGGATCCGCGCGCTGCCGCCGATCTCCCCGACTGATGCGGCGACCCTCGAGTCGCAGCGACGACGTGAACGCGAGGCGCTCCTGGAGGTCGACCGGTCGATCCGGTCCCTGGTCGAGGCGATCGAGGAACGCGGTGAGCTCGACCGGACCCTCATCGTGTTCATGACGGACAACGGGTTCTCGTTCGGTGAGCACCGATGGATCGGCAAGCGCTGTCCGTACGAGCCCTGCGTCCGCACCCCGCTCGCGATCAGGTCGCCGTGGGCGAGCTCGTCCACGGTCGAGACCCTGGTGACCAACGTGGACCTCGCACCCACGATCATGGACATGGTCGCGGAGCCCGGGGCGCTGGTGGCTCCGATCCCCAGCGACGGCGTCAGCTTTCGCCCCGTGCTGGAGCAGGGGAGCGCGACAGGTCCAGGGGCCGATCCGGGCGAGGGAGGGGATCCTGCTTCGCTACGCGGGGGACGGGCAGGTCCCGCCGTGGATCGCCGTTCGCACCCGTGACTTCAAGTACGTCGAGAGCGAGGACGGCACGCAGGAGCTCTATGACCTGACCGGCGCGCTCGGGGCGCCCGACCCAGGCGAGATGCGCAACATGGCCGAGGATCCGGCGTACAGAACCGCCCTGGTGGACCTGCGTGGCCTGCTCGACTCCCTGCTTTCGACAGAAGGCGACGGGTAGACTGCCGCATCGTGCAAGGGCAGCAGGGACCTCTCATCCGCCCGGCCGGCCCGCGTCGCCCCACCAAGCAGGACATCGCTCGCCGTCGCGCGTTCACCGCGACCGTGCTGGTGCTCGTCGTGGCGCTGGTGTGGCTCGTGTGGCCCCGGGACGACGGGGCCGAGCAGGCCGGCGGCAGGACGCCCGGCGGCGGTCAGAACGGCAACGGCGGCGGAGGTGACGGGGGGGACGGGGTCGGCGTGGTCGTGCCCGGCCAGAACCCGATCGAGCACGTCGTTTTCATGGTCAAGGAGAACCGGAGCTTCGATCACTACTTCGGTCGCTATCCGGGCGTCGACGGCGCCACGGAGGGCGGCACGTTGAACTGCTCGACCCTGGAGGACGCCGAGACCATCCCGCTGAAGGACGCGCCTCAGATCATGCCCCACGACCTCGGGCACGCGTTCTATCCGGGATTGCTCTCGATCAACGGCGGCAAGATGAACGGCTACAACTGCATCTCGCTGGGCGAGGACCTCACCGGATACGTCCAGTACGATCGCGATTCGCTCCCCGCCTACTGGGCGTACGCGGACCGGTTCGTGGTGGCCGACCGGTTCTTCACGTCGATGTTCGGCCCGACGTTCCCCGAGCACCTGTACACGGTGGCGGCGCAGGCCTACGGGATCGTCGACAACAAGTCGACCACCGACACCGAGGGCAACTACTGCGACGACCCGGAGGAGTACACGCAGCGGTTCCCGCTCGAGGACCTCACCGACGCCGACATCGAGCGGATCATGCGCCTGGAGAAGAACATCACCGCGGCGCCGGGGCAGCTGTTGAAGATCGCGGCCTACTGGGAGAGCACCCGGACGTGCATCAACATCAAGGTGTTGCCCGACCAGCTGGAGAAAGCGGGGATCAGCTGGAAGTACTACGCCAACCCCGACGTGTGGATGAATGCGCTGCAGGCGATCCGCCACGTGCGGTTCGGCGACATGTGGAACAAGGTGCAGGTCCCCGAGCCAGTTCCTCACCGACCTCAAGGACGACCAGCTGCCGGCGGTGTCCTGGCTGATCCCGCCCGAGGGCGCGCCGAACGAACATCCGGGGTCGGGGACCAACGTCTGCGACGGGCAGAACTGGACGATCGAGTACCTGAACGCGTTGATGCGGAGCGACGCGTGGGCCTCGACAGCCGTCGTGATCGTCTGGGACGACTTCGGCGGGTTCTACGATCACGTCCCGCCTCCGCACTACGACGTCATGGGGCTCGGGCCGCGCACGCCCGCGTTGATCATCTCCCCGTGGACCCGGCGCGGCGACAATCCCGACGGCGGCGCGATCGACAACACCGAGTACGAGTTCTCGTCGGTGCTGACGTTCATCGAGGAGCTGCACGGGCTCAAGGCCATGACCGAACGGGACGCGAACGCCGATCCGCTCTCGGGCGCGTTCGACTTCTCGCAGGAACCTCGTCTGGACCCCTTGATCCTGGACGAGCTGGACTGCAGCTGATGTCGCGGGCGGCGACGCACCGTGTCGCGGCGCTGGTGCTGCTGCTCTCACCCCTGATGGTGGCCGCCGCGGACCCCGAAGGAGACGTGGTTCCCTGCCCGGGCGCCGGCGGCGCGGGCGCGACCACGACCGCTCCCGACCTCCTCTCCGCCCGCGCCGAGATCGTCGAGCTCGGCACCTCGGCCTTGTGGACGCTCGAGTTCGACCGCCCTCTCATGGTCCCGGACCAGCACGGCACACCCTTCCGCGTGGACCTGGTGATGCGTGACCCCGACGTCCCCGCGGTATCGTTCGCCTACTACCGGGGCCTCAACCGGCTGATCCGCTACGACGCGGTCGCCGACCCGACCCTCACGATCCTGCTATTGCCCGAGGCCGCGCAGAACACCTTCCTGCCGGCCCGCGTGGACGGCGCGACGATGCAGATCCAGGTCCCCGGACGGATCCTGTCGGCCGACGAGGACGAGACGGGGACGGGGCCCGGTATCGACCGTCTCCGTTGGAGCGTCATCGTCCGTGACGAGGGCATGTGCGATCGCCTCGGTGCCGGACGGCCCGCCGAAGCGGTTCGTCTTCGCCGAGCCTCCAGCCTCGCCCGGTGCCGAGCGTGCGGCCGAGGTCGACGGCGTCGCTCCGATCGGGTCCGAGGAGGGGTCCTCGAGATGGTGGCTGATGGCGGCCGTCGCGACCTTGGCCGCGGCGGCGCTCGCCGGAGCGTTCTACGTGCGCCGGCGCCGCGACGCGGCGGGATAGACGGGCCGGGCGGCTCTCGGCCCCGCTCGGTGAGCTGCCAGAACAGCCGGTTCATCCCGCGGGTGCCCCGTTCGCGCACGGTGGCGACACGTTCGAGGTCGAGCACCTCGCTGAAGTACTCCTCGCCGCTCCCACCTTCGAACAGCACGCGTCCCTCGGGGTCGACACCGATCGAGCGGCCGCCGCCGACGTCGAGCGAGCCGTTCACGTTGAGCACGAAGCACTGGTTCGCGATCGCATTGGCGCGCGCGAGCACGAGCTCCTCCTCGCGATCGGGTGTGCTCGTCAGAGTCGGGTGCAGGATCACCTCTGCGCCCTGCAGGGCAAGCGACCGCGGCACCTCCGGGAACCACCCGTCGTAGCAGATCATCATGCCCGCCGTGCCGACGCGGGGGATCGTGTGCACCGGAGGCGGAGCCGATCCCGGGTCGCTCACCTCGAAGGGCATCCAGGGGAAGAGCTTGCGGTAGGACGAGACGAGTGACCCGTCGGGGGCGAACAGCAACGCGGTGTTGTAGGTCTTCGCGCCGGCCGCCTCGTAGATGGATCCCGCCTGGATCCAACGCTTCGCGCGCCGCGCGACCTCGCCGATGCGATCGGTGAACGGCCCCGGCACCCGATGTCGGTTCACGGCCGTCGGGACGTGCGCGCGGAACGGCTGGTCTCCCGCGAGGTACAGCTCGGGGAACAGGTAGAGCTGCGCCTTCGGGAACGAGCCGCGGATCGTGCGCACCTCGGCTGGCGAACTTGTCGAACGTCGCCTCCGGATCGCCGCCCACCGGCGAGATCTGCGCGCCGACGACGTGCAGCAACCGCGTCATGGCGCGGACGCTAGCAGACCGCCTCGCGCTCACGCTTCATCTGCGCTCAGACGCCGACCTCGATGCCCTGCTCGGTCGCCAGCTCGGCCAGCAGGTCCTCGAGCCCCTCGCGCATCTTGGCGCGCCACCACTCCTGCCCCTCCTCGGGGAGCGTGTAGATCGGGTCGTAGTAGTGGTACCGGCGCGCGAGCGCCTCGGGGTCGTCGAACTCGATGCCGGTGCGGTAGTTCTTCGTCCAGTACGAGATGCCGCGGGTGCGATCGTAGTCGCCCTGCATGTGGACCCAGCGCTTCCCGACGTACGGCACGTCGCACACCATGCGCGGCGTCGCGAAGCCGGGCATGTATCCCAGGAGCGCGAACTGCAGCGCCTGGGTCTCGGCGACGCTCGTCCGCCAGTGCTCGGCGTTGGGGATCATGTCGCACATGTAGAAGTAGTACGGGAGGATCTTGCCGTGATCGAGGAGCGTGAAGCACAGCTCCAAGAGGTCGTTCACGGTCGTGTTCACACCTCGCAGCAGCACGCCCTGGTTCCGCACGTCGCGGAAGCCCGAGTCCAGCACCATCTGGGCGGCGTCGCGCACGAGCGGGGTCACCGAGTTGGCGTGGTTCACGTGCGTGTGGACCGCGATGTCTGCGCCGCGCTCGTTCGCGCGTTCCCCCATGCGGCCGAACGCCGCTCGCACGTCGTCCTGGAGGAAGTGCTGGGGCAGGCCCATGAGCCCCTTGGTCGCGATCCGGATGTCGCGGATGTTCTCGATGTCCAGCAAGGACATCACGAAGGCCTCGAGGCGCTTGACCGGCACGTTGGCCATGTCTCCGCCTGACACGACCACGTCACGCACCTGTGGCGTGCGGCGCAGGTAGTCCAGCATCTGGTCCCAGCGCTCGTTCTGCTTCGTCTCGAACTTGTACTTCAGCACCTGGAGCGTGTCGTTGCCGACCAGGTCCATACGGGTGCAGTGGCCGCAGTACTGAGGACAGGTGGGGATCAGCTCCGCGAGCACCTTGGTGGGGTAGCGGTGCGTGAGACCTTCCACCGCCCACATGTCGGCCTCGTGCAAGGAGTCGCGGGACGACAACGGATGGCTGGGCCATTCCTTCTCGCGTTCGCTCAACGCGGGTGCCATGTAGCGGCGGACCGGATCGCCACGGAGGTCGTCCTCGCGCATCGTGTTGATCATCTGCGGCGGCAGGAGCATCGACATCGTGGCGCGCTCCTCCTGGTCTCGCCTGATGTCATCGAGCAGCTCCTCGTCCAGGAAGGTGCCGAGGGCTTCGGAGAACTCCTTCAGGTTCTTGACGGTGTGAGCCCGTTGCCATTGCGCGGACTCCCATTGCTCCTTCGTGACGTCCTTGTAGCCGGGCAACCGGGTCCAGTCGGGCTCGACGAACTCGCGCCTGAGGGGATAAGCGAAGGGTTGGTCCGCGGCGTGCGCGTGCGGATCGCGGTGGCCCGGGCGGCTGGTGGACGGCGGCGGCCGGACCCAACCTGGGAGGGAACTCCATGCTGCTCACGGCTGACACCTCCAGGACTCGGGTGACTCACGGGACCGGACGCGCGACCTGATCGCGCTTGCGCGGTCCGGATATATCGACCAACCTAGTCAATCATACCGAACGATATTCGGCAGAACCAGAGGTCAACCGGACGATATCCGGTACGGGGCCCGGTTCAGGCGTCAGGCGTTCAGCGGCGACCGCCACGACGATTGTCGTCGCGGCGAGGGCGGCGCTCGAGGCGGACCTCGGGCACCGGCTTCGGCAGACGCGCCTTCATCGGCGCGTGGCCGGTCCTCTCGTACTTCACCATGATGTGATCGGCGGCCTGGTTGCGCTCGAGTTCGCGCCATCCGTTCGCCAGCAGGTGCTTGTGGCGATACGAGGCCGTCTTGCGCAGCTTGTCGGTCCCCGGCACACGAACGTACAGCCGCTCGTGCAGGATCTCTCGGTAGTCAGCCATCGCGGACAAGGGTAGCAGTCCCCTAGCGGCCCGCCACCTCGGCTCGAACCCTGGCCGCGATCGCGGCGGCGTCGATGCCTGCCCACTCGCGCATCTGTGCCGCGGTGCCCGAACCGGGCATGTCGGTGACCGCGAGCTTCACCACCGTGCCCGCCATGGGGCCGGAACCGGCGAGCGCATCCAGGACGGCGTCGCCCAGGCCGCCTTCCGTGCGATGGTCCTCGGCCACGATCACGATGCCGGTCTCCTCGAGCGCGCCACGAAGCGTGTCGGCGTCGACGGGTTTCACCGAGTAGGCGTCGATCACACGCACCGGGATGCCTTCGCCCGCCAGGACGTCGGCTGCCGAGAGCGACTCATGGAGGGTGATGCCTGCCGCCACGAGCGTCGCGACGTCATGGTCCGAGCTTCGCAGCGTCTTCGACCCGCCGATGGGGAACTCCTCGTCGCGGTCGTAGAGGACCGCGGTCGCCTCCCGCGTCGTGCGGATGTAGGAGATCCCCGCCAGGTCGCACATCGCGGTGACCAGCTTGTTCGTGGCGTTGCCGTCGGCGGGGTACAGCACCGTCGAGGAGTGGATCGCGCGCATCACGGCGAGGTCCTCCACGGCCATCTGGGACGGGCCGTCCTCGCCGATCGAGACGCCGGCATGGGAGCCGCACAGGCGCAGGTCCGCGCGGCTGATCGCCCCCATCCGGATGAAGTCCGCGGCCCGAGACATGAACGCGCCGAAGGTTGCCACGAACGGCGTCTTGCCCAAGGCCTGCATCCCGGTCTGCGCGCCCACCATGCACTGTTCCGCGATGTACATCTGGAAGAAGCGCCGCGGCGCGACCGCCTCGAAGTCCTCCGTGTGCGTCGAGTTGCCGACCTCGCCGTCGAGCACGACGAGATCCGGCCGGTGGCCGGCGAGCCAGGCGAGCGCCTCGCCGAAGGCTTTCCTGGTGGGGATGGGTTCGGTGTACGCGGGGGCGGGCTCGGCCTGAAGCTCACCCAGCTCGAGCGGCTTGAGGTCCTGGGGTGAGAGCGGTGTGACGGTGAGCGAGCGGATACCGCCGAGCTCCTCGATGGCCGCCCCGGCCTGGTCGGCGGGGACCGCCTTCCCGTGCCACCCCTCCTGGTTCGCGAGGAACGACACGCCGTGACCCTTCTCGGTCCGCGCGACGATCAGCGTCGGCTTGTCGGCATCGCTGGCCTCGGTGTACGCCTCATCGATCGACCTGACGTCGTGGCCGTCGATCTCGATCGCGTGCCACCCGTAGGCCTGGGCGCGCGTCGCGAACACGTCGGCGCGCCACTCGTGCATCGTGGGTCCACGCTGACCGAGCCGGTTGAGGTCGAGGATCGCGACGAGGTTGTCGACCTCGTGGAACGCGGCGACCTCCATGGCCTCCCACACAGATCCCTCCGCCGCCTCGGAATCCCCGAGGAGCACCCAGGTGCGGGCGGGCAGGCCGTCGAGCCGCATCGCGAGTGACATGCCAAGGCCGATCGGCAATCCCTGGCCGAGCGAACCGGTCGCCACGTCGATCCACGGAAGCTCCGGCACGGGTGCGGGGTGGCCCTGGATCGGCGACCCGAACCGGCGGAGGCTGAGCAACTGCTCGTCGTCGATCGCGCCGATCGCCTTCAGGGTGGAGTAGAGCGCCGGCGCGGCGTGCCCCTTCGACATGATGAAGCGGTCGTTGGCGAGCGACTTGGGGTCGCCGACGTCGTAGCGGAGATGGTCCGCGTACAGCACCGCCAGCAGGTGCGCACACGACATCGAGGACGTCGGATGACCCGATCCGGCCTCGGTGGTGCATCGGATGCTGTCCACCGCGATCTGGGCGGCCAGGTCGTTCCAGAGCTGGATGCGATCGTCCATGGGTCACCTCGTCGGTCGTCGTCTCACCACACCGGATCGGCCAAGCGTACCGTCCCCGGCCCTGCCTCGAAGGCCGGTCTCGCCGGCTGTTCGGGTGCGGTACGTTCGATCGTCATGTCCGACCACGCCGCCTCTACCCCGATCGGGCTCCGAGTCACCGGCAGCGCTGGGGACCGCCCCGTGCTGCTGGGCCTCGCCGGGGATAGCGCGTCGGGCAAGAGCACCCTGTCCCGCGGTATCGAGTACATCCTGGGCGTCGAACGGGTCGGACGGGTGTGCACCGACGACTATCACCGCAACGACCGGAACGCGCGAACCGCGCTCGGCATCACCCCGCTGACTCCCGAGGCGAACCGCATGGACCTGTTGGCGGAGCATCTACGCGCCCTGGCTTCGGGAGCGTCGATCACCAAGCCCACCTACGACCACCACACGGGCACCTTCGGACCCGACGAGGTGGTGGCCGCAGGGGAGATCGTCATCGTCGAAGGCTTGCTCCCGCTCGCCGATCGCGACACGCGCGCCGCGATCGACGTCGCCGTCTTCCTGGAGCCGGACGAGATCCTCCGCAGGCGGTGGAAGCTGGATCGGGACGTGTTCGAACGGGGCTACTCTCCGGCCCAAGTCGTGGAAGAGCTGCGTCGTCGGGAGTCCGACGCGGCAGCACACATCCGTCCACAACGGGACTTCGCCGACATCATCGTGTCGTTCCATCGTCGCCCGGGATCCGAAGACGACGAACATCTGTCCGCTCGTCTCACGGTTCGTCCCACGCTGCCGTTCTCAGGGTTGCGTGAGGTCGTGGGCTCGCTCAGCGCCGTCGGCGATGCGCCGATCCGTTGGTCGACCCGCACGGATCGGCGCGGACCGATGAGCGTGCTCGATGTCGACGGGAACTGCTCCGCCGACATCGGCGCCGACCTCGAGGAGGTCCTGTGGTCCTCGCTCCGGCCCGACGATCGCCTCCATCGAGACCGAATCGGGGTCGTGCGCTCTCCGGGTCTCGGCGAACGGAGGAGCGAGGCGTTGGCCTTGTCGCAGCTGCTGATCGTGTCGCACCTCGTCGGCGCGCTCGATGGGGCCTTCGAGCTATGAGAACGGGTACGCTCGACACCGTATGACCACCACCAGCCCCTCGTTCCGTGACCTCGGCGTGTCCGACGCTGTCATCGAGACACTCGCCGCGCGCGGTATCGAGGCGCCGTTCCCGATCCAACAGATGGTCATCGAGGACGCCACCGAAGGCCGCGACACCCTGGCGAGATCGAAGACCGGATCGGGCAAGACCCTCGGGTTCGCGATCCCGATCGTGGAGCAGCTGGATCCCGCAGCCACCGACCGCCCGCTCGCGCTCGTGCTCGTGCCCACCCGTGAGCTGGCGACCCAAGTGAAGGAAGACTTCACCGACATCGCGAAGGCCAAGCACCTTCGGGTCAAGGCCGTCTACGGCGGAACCAACGTGAAGGAGCAGGCACGCGGGGCGGATCAGGCCCACATCCTGATCGCCACGCCGGGTCGTCTCGACGACCTGGTGGAGCGTCGCCTCGTGTCGTTGAAGGACGTGGTGGTGTTCGTCCTGGACGAGGCCGACCGGATGTTGGACATGGGATTCCAGCCCCAGGTGGATCGCATCGTGCGCCACCTGCCACGGGAGCGGCAAACGATGTTCTTCTCGGCCACGTTGGACGGCGCGGTCGGCCGGATCGCCGAGGTGTACACGCATAACCCGGTTCGCCATGTGATCGAGTCCGAAACCAAGACGGTCGAGGAAGCCGATCACCGGTTCATGGCGGTCGATCGGCACGCGAAGCTGCAGACGCTCATCGACCTCGCGCGTGAGGAGGAGGAGACCGGTCTCACCCTCGTCTTCGTCAACACCAAGCGCCACGTCGAGACCTTGGCCCGTCAGCTGCGCAACGAACGCGTGCCCGCGGTGACGATGCACGGCGACATGACCCAGCAGGCTCGTGAACGGGCACTGAAGCGCTTCGAGGACAAGCACGTCGGCGTCCTGATCGCGACCGATGTCGCGGCTCGAGGGCTCGATCTCGACGACATCACGCTCGTCGTGAACTACGACCCGCCCCAGGACGACAAGGGGTACGTGCATCGGGTGGGGAGAACCGCTCGAGCGGGCCGGGCGGGCGTCAGCGTCACCTTCGTCACGCCCGATCAGCTCGGCGACGTCAGCCGGATGGCCGCCCGCCTCGACCTGCACGAGGAGTTCGAGCAGGACGGCATGAAGGTCGCGCCCCCACGAACGGTGTTCAGCGGAAGCTCCAGGGGACGGCGGAGCGGGTTGCGGGCTCGCAAGAAGCGCTGACGATCCGTCAGCTCGCGCCGCCGTCGATCGCCTGTAGGCCCGCCCGGCGATGCATCGCGAGGATGTCGCTGGCCGGCACCGGTCGTGAGAAGTAGAAGCCCTGACCGAAGGTGCAATCGCGCCTCGCCAGGAATCGCCATTCGCCCTCGGTCTCGATGCCTTCGGCGAGCGGGATCATCCCCAGGTTCTCGGCGAGCGAGATCATGGCCGACACCATGCTGGCGGACTCACGGTCCTTGTCGACATCGCGCACGAACGAACGATCGATCTTCAGCACGTCGACGGGCATGTGCTTCAGGCGTGCGAGCGAGGAGTAGCCGATCCCGAAGTCGTCGATCGCCAGCTTGAGCCCCCGGTCGTGGATCGCGGTGAGCAGTTCCACGGTGCGATCGGGGTCGGTCATGGCCGTGGATTCGGTGATCTCCACGGTCACGCGGGTCGGGTCCATGCCTGCGACCACGATCGGCGACACGATCTTGTCGACGAGCTCGGGCTGCCACAGCTGCCTCGGCGACAGGTTGAACCCGATCTCCAGCGTGAGGCCCTCGGCGCGCCATTGGGCGTCCTGCCGGCAGATCTCTTCGACCACCCAATCGCCGATCGCCTCGATGAGGCCCATCTCCTCGGCCAGTGGGATGAACTCTCCGGGAGGAACCAGTCCGCCGTTCGGCTCGGGCCAACGGATCAACGCTTCGACGCCGTACATCTCCCCGGTCGCGAGCTCGATCAGCGGCTGGTAGTGAAGTGTCCACTGCTTCAACTCCACGGCCTTGCGCGAGCCGCGTGGACAGCGAGAGCCGGTTCATCGCGTTCGCATCCTCTGCGGAGTGCACGACGTAACCTCCGGGCCCTGCCTTCTTGCTGATGAACATCGCCGTGTCCGCGTTGCTCAGCAGACCCGCGGGCTCCTTGGCATCCATCGGGAACACGCTGATGCCCTGGCTCGCCGTGACGTAGAGCTCTGTGCCCGCGACCTCGAAGGGGTGCCTCAGCGCTTCCTGGACACGCACGGCGACCGCCTCGGCGGCGATCGAGGCGCCGTCCGTGCCTCCCGGCACGGGAGGGGTCAGATCGAGGTCGCCCAACAACAGCAGGAACTCGTCGCCCCCCGGCCGCGCGACCAGGTCGGTGTCGCGTGTCGCCTCCCGCAGGCGATGGGCCAGCTGGACGATCAGCTCGTCGCCCGCATCGTGACCGAGTGAGTCGTTGACCGTCTTGAAGTCATCCATGTCGACCGAGACCACCGCCACGCCCAGGTCGTTGCGGCGGGCGCGGGCCATCGTCAGCTCCAGAAGCTCGTCGAACATCGCGCGGTTCGACAACCCGGTCAGCTTGTCGTGGTAGGCGAGGTAGGCGATGTGTGCCTCGGCGGCCTTCCGCTCGGTGATGTCGAGCATCACCCCCTGGATCAGCTGCGCGTTGCCCTCGGCGTCGGGCAACACGATCGCCGAGTCGCGGAACCAGACGATGCGCCCGCCCCGGCCGACCAATCGGTACTCGAAGACGAACGGCTCGCCCGATTCGCGGCCGCGGAGGTAGGTGTCGAGCGCTTCGTCGTGGTCATCCGGATGGAGCATCGACGCCCACAGATCGGGATCCTGGATGTACTCGTGCGGCGTGTACCCCAGGAGAGGCTCGATCTGCGGGCTCACGTACGTGGTGCTCATGCGTTCGTCGGCCACATCCGTGTACACGATCGCCGGGATCTGTTCCACGAGGGCCCCGAACTTCGACTGTGCCTCGTGCAGATCGCGTTGGGCCTGCGCGAACTCCGTCACGTCCAGCATCAGGCCGAGCCAGTAGACCGGCGTGCCCTTCTCGTCGCGGATGAGGAGACAGTCTTCGCGGATCCACAACATGCGTCCGTCGCGGTGGTACGCGCGGTATTCGATGCGGAAGGGCTCGCCCGTCTCAGCCGCCCGGACGCTGATCTCCACGACACGGTCGTGGTCGTCCGGGTGGAGCGCCTGCTCCCATGGGCGTGTCCGGGAGAGCCATTCCTCACGGGGGATCCCCAACGTGGTCTCCACGGATGGGCTCACGTCGACCATCAGGGCGCCGGGACCTACACCGTCGATGTAGATGACTGCGGGGAGCTGCTCGATCAGCGCGCGATACCGGATCTCGAGGTCCCGAAGACGCTGTCCGGCGTCGGCAGGGACGGCATCGCCGGCCCCCGCAGTCAGGAGCGATCCGTCTCGGGGCATGCGCGTTGCAGGCTCGATCGCCGCGAAGTCATCCACAGTCAAAGGGGCTCCGTCGTTCGTGGAACGTCCTGACAGTCTTCGGCCCCGGCACGGTGGTTCTTGAACGGTGCAGAAGCGGTTCATCGCCTGCAGCGCACCGCTCCGACGAGGTCGGAGGTACCGCTGTCGACGGTCAACACCCGGTCTCGTCGGGAAGGAGAGGCCGGAACAGGACGGAGTAGCGTTCGCCCGCGCTGACCCACGGCGTGCGCTGGGTCGCCCGCGCCGCCTGCGGGAGCAACTCTTCGGTCCACTCCACGTCCACGACCGCACCGCAGCCGTAGCCCGCCACGCCCGCGTCGTCGACGAACGAGGCGAGCCCTCGGTCGAGGGACCATTCCATCGGCGACTGCGGCAGGTCCGGGTCGGCCTGATAGACCCCGACGAACACACGTGAGCCGCTCGGCCGATACTGCTGCGCCTCGCTCAGTGAACCCTGAGGCAACCAGCGATCAAGTGAGCCGAGGTCTTCGACCAGTTGCTGCAAGGCCTGTCTGGCTTCGAACTCTCTCGCGTCCATCGTCGGGGGCTTGCGATCCAGCTCCATCAACGCGTACACGCGAAGGGTGGTGTCATTGCCCTCGACCCGCATGGTGAAGACGGTGTCGGGTGCGTCCGTGATCAGGGTGCCTCCCATATCGGTGAGGTCGCGGTTCCGGTCGGCGCCGGCGTCGAGTGCTGCCTGGAGGATCGCCTGGATCCCTTCCTCCGTCACCGTGCGCTCGTCGATCGAGGGAAGCGCCGGAGGCGGATAGATCTCGATCTGTGGGCCGGGCGTCAGGATCGTGCCGTCCCCGTACAAGGAGAACGACGGCATGGTCGTCAGCATGTATTCGACGGGAACGAACCCACCTTCGGCCTGGACGCGGAGCAGCAGGTCGGATGGTTCCGCCGAGTGTGCGAGCTCGCCCGTATCCGGGCCGTCTGCCGCGGAGTCGGCACATGCTGTCGGAACGAAAACGAGGAGCGCCGCCGCGAGGGCGATCGTCGTGCGGGTCATGGTCCATGTCCTTCCACGTCGGCACCACGTCGGCAAGGGTCCCATGGCTAGACGCGTGGAGGGCGAGGCCGGGTTCCCGGCATCACGTAGGCTTCCGCGCGTGAGTCGAACGATGCGCGCGCTGCGGAAGATCGACAGGAAGCCCGGCGCCGACCTGGTGGAGATCCCGGTCCCCGACCCGCGTGAGGACGAGGTGCTCGTCCGGGTGCACGGAGCCTCCATCTGCGGCACGGACCTGCACATCTACGAGTGGAACGAGTGGGCGGACAAGCGGATCGATGTCGTCCCGATGACGTTCGGCCACGAGGTGGCGGGAACGGTCGAGGCGGTGGGGGACGAAGTGCATCACCTCCAGCCCGGGGCGTTCGTGGCGGCCGAGACCCACATCGCATGTGGTCATTGCGCCACCTGTCAGACGGGCCGGGCCCACATCTGCGAGAACCTGCGGATCCTTGGCGTGGACCTGGACGGCGCCTTCGCCGAGCACGTGGTCGTGCCGGCGTCGAACGCCTGGGTGGTGGGCGAGGGCATCTCGCCCGACGTCGCCTCGATCATGGAGCCGTTCGGCAATGGCGTGCATGCGGCGTTCGGAACCGGCGGGGGCGAAGACATCGCCACGCACGCCGTGACCGTGATCGGATGCGGGCCCATCGGCATGTTCGCGATCGCGATCGCGCGGTCGCTCGGCGCTTGGAAGGTGATCGCGGTGGAGCCGAACGAGTTCCGCCGGGCGAAGGCGGTGGAGATGGGCGCCGACGTCGTCCTCGATCCCCTCGAGAACGATCCCGTGGCAGCCGTGCTGGAGGTCACCAACGGGTCGGGTGCGGAGGTGGTGCTGGAGATGAGCGGCAACGAACGCGCGATCGACCAGGGCACGCGGATGCTCGCCCGCGGCGGCCGGATGTCGCTGCTGGGTCTGCCCGATGGCGCGGTCACGCTCGACCTGAACGACCAGATCATCTTCAAGGAGGCGCGGCTGCAGGGGATCACCGGCCGGGAGATGTTCCGGACGTGGCAACAGACGACGACCCTGCTGTCCACGGGGCGCGTCGATGTCGCGCCCGTCATCACGCATCGCTTCGAGCTGGAGCGATTCGAAGAGGCGTTCGAGGTGATGGCCTCCGGCAGCGCGGGCAAGGTGATCATGCTCCCGGGAGGTGGATGAACGACGTGGATGATGCGCTCGGATATCTGAAGGACGAGCTCGAGGCCCTCGATCGCGACGGGTTGTTGCTGCATCCCCGGACACTGGAGGGACCACAGGGGGCGCGGGCACGCTACGACGGCCGCGCCGTCATCAACCTCGCATCCAACAACTACCTGGGCCTGGCGAATCATCCACGCCTGAACGAGGCGGCTGCGCAGGCCGCGGCGACGCTGGGCGCCGGATCCGGCGCCGTTCGGACGATCGCGGGGCAGATGACGGACCACGTCGAGCTCGAGCGACGGTTCGCCACCTTCAAGCATTCCGAAGCGGCCTTGATGTTCCAGTCGGGGTTCACCGCGAACTCGGGCACGGTGGCGGCGATCCTCTCGAAGGACGATGTGATCGTGTCGGATCGGCTCAACCACGCCTCGATCATCGACGGAGCGCGGTTGTCCCGAGCCGAGATCCAGGTGTTCGAGCATGCCGATCCCGAGCACGCCGCGCGGCTGTTGACCGAGTCCGCTCGCCCCGGCAGGCGACAGCTGCTGATCACCGATGGGGTCTTCTCGATGGACGGCGACATCGCGCCGCTTCCCGATCTCGTCGATGTCGCCGAACGACACGGCGCGGTCATGATGGTCGACGACGCGCACGCCTCCGGCGTATTGGGAACCGGCGGCGCGGGGACCGTCGACCACTTCGGGCTGCACGGACGTGTCGACATCCAGGTCGGAACACTCTCGAAGGCGATCGGTGTGCTCGGCGGCTTCATCGCCGGCCCCGCACACCTGATCGAGTGGTTGCAGAACCGAGGACGTCCCTACCTGTTCTCGACCTCCGCCCCACCCGCGGTCACGGCGGCGTGCATGGCCGCGCTCGACGTCCTGCACGATGAACCGGAGCGGCTCGATCGGCTCTGGGCGAACACGACGCAGCTCAAGGAAGGATTGGCGGCGCTCGGCTTCGACGTCGGGGCCTCGCAGACCCCGATCACGCCGGTCATCACCGGGGACGAGGAAGCCACCCAGGCGTTCGCCCGCCGACTGTTCGCCGAAGGCGTCTTCTGCCCCGCGATCATGTTCCCGACGGTGGCGAAGGGATCGGCGCGGGTTCGCACGATCGTCACGGCCGACCACAGCGAACAGGACCTGCTCGAGGCGTTGGAGATCTTCGGCCGAGTGGGACGGGAGCTGAACCTCGTGTGAATCAGGACTCCGGGCGCGTAACGGGCCCGCAATCCCTTCAGCATGAGATCCAGACCGAAGTCGAACTGCTCATCCAGGTCGCAGTCGGCCATGTACGGGAGTGCGGAGGCGACGCACGGCAGATCCTGCGCCGACAGCTGGTTCATCATCTCGCTCACGTGATCGTCCCGTTCCTGTCCCTGCGAACGTCGAGTTGGTTCTCCATCATCACGAACCCCTGGATGTAGCCCCCGAACGCGTGGAACACCTGCATCACCTCGGGTCGGACACCCATGGACTTCAGGACCTCGAGGGCCTTCTCCATGGGCCTCAGCGAGTCGATCGACGCGGGCACCTGATGCTTCTCGGCGAGCAGCCCCAAGAGCGAAGGGATGCGTGCGCATCAGGTTGCGCCAGGCGTGCGCGACCCGTGACCCGTTCATGTAGGCCACTCGTCCGGGACCGGCTCGACGAGAATTCGCTGAAGTCACTCTCTCGCGATTCCGGCGAGCAGATCCTCCTTGTCACGGACGTGGTTGTACAGCGACATCGCCTCGACACCGACCTCGCGTGCGACCCGCCGCATCGACACGGCCTCGAGCCCCTCGGCATCCATGATCTCGAGCGCCGCTTCGATCACGCGGTCGCGAGTGAGCCGCTCGCGGATCTTGGCGCTGGTCACGGGCTTGATGGTCACCATCGGATGTTCACCTTCTGGTCGGGGTTGACAGGCTTACGCTGTACACCTAGTCTCACGTACGCTGTAAGCATACACCGTACGTCAATGCGGTCCGGGAGCTCCGGCCCATGGAGAGGGGGAACGCCGGGATGAAGCTCAATCCCGAATCGCTCGCGAAGGCAAGCAGCAGGCACCCGTGGAGGACGGTCGGCATCTGGATCGTGATCCTGGTAGCCGGGATCGCCTCGGCTTCCACCCTGCTGGGCCGGCGCTCACGACCGACTTCGACTTCACGAACTCGCCTGAGGCCAAGCGCGCTCAGGCGATCCTCGAGGACCGCAAGCTTGCCGACGACTCCATCTCGGAGACCTTCGTGATCGTCGGGGAGCCGGGCTCCCTCGAGGACCCGGCGTTCGCCGACCAGGTGAACGGGTTCATCACCGACCTTCAGGACCTGGGCCCGATGTGTTCTCGGCGCTGCCGGCAGCCTTCCCGCTGACAGAGGAGCAGGCGGCCGACCCGCAGGTCGCGGCGCTGGGCCCGATCCCCTCCGAGGACGGGTCCGCGGTCTTGTTCACGGTCGTCTACGCCGGTGACATCGACGAAGCGACGCCGCACTTCGAGGACGTCGAGGCGTTGCGCGAAGGGACCTCCGTCGACGGGGTCGAGGCATACATGCTCGGAGCGGTGAGCTCGTCCGAGGACTTCAAAGTGATCTCCGAGGAGGACCTGGCCTTCGGCGAGAGCATCGGCGTCGTCGCCGCCGTCATCGTGCTGTTGATCGTCTTCGGCGCGATCCTCGCGGGTGTTCTTCCGCTCTTGATGACCATGTCTTCACGCTCCCGATCACCCTTGGCATCGTCGGTCTGCTCGGCACGCTGTGGGACTTCAGCTTCTTCACGCCGAACCTCATCTCGATGATGGGCATCGCGGTGGGCGTCGACTACGCGCTGTTCATCGTGTCCCGCTACCGCGAGGAGCGCCACGGCGGGCGTGAGAAGCAAGATGCGATCCGCAGGTCGGGAGCAACCGCCTCTCGCGCCGTGTTCTTCAGTGGCCTCACCGTGGTGCTGGCGTTGGCAGGCATGCTTCTGGTGCCGACCACGATCTTCCGAGCCTCGCCGGCGGCGCGATCATCGTCGTGCTGGTCTCCGTTGCGTCGTCGATGACGCTGCTCCCCGCGGTGCTGTCCCTGCTCGGCGATCGTGTCAACTGGCCCTACCTATCTCGCATCCCCACGTTGTTGGTGTTCGTCGCGATGTTCGCCGGCGGCGCGGTAGTGGGAGGAGTCCTCGGCGCCATCGGAGCGCCTCCTGCGCTGGCAGCCATCGGCGGTCTCGCGGGGCTCATCGCCGTGATCGTCCTGGTATCACGGATGGTCAAGCGAGGAGCGTTCGCCCGTTACTCACGACCGGAGGGGTCGAGCCTCAGCACCGAGGGAGGCTTCTGGGACCGCATGACCCGGGTCGTCATGGGCCGCCCGGTCGTGTGGCTCTCCCTCGGCGGCGCGGTTCATGATCGCCCTGTCGCTGCCCTACTGGTTCCAGGGCCATCCCGAGGACGACGGTCAAGGCATCAAGACCGGGTTGGCGGGCATCAGCACGCTGCCCGACGGCATCCAGACCAAGGAAGCCTTCGACGTGATCGTTGAGAAGTTCCCCAAGGCCGGAGCGCAGTCGTCCGTCGACATCGTGATCGAGGCCGATGGGGTCGGCACGCCCGGTGCCGAACCGGGTGCGCCCGGCGAGCTGGCACCCGAGTACGCGGAGGCCGTCGACGGCGTGGAGTCGGCGATCGCCGAAGACCCGAGGTTGGGAGCGCCGGCGGCCCCGGTGACCAGCGAGGACGGGTCCGTCGCGCTGATCGCGATCCCGCTGGCCGGGCCGGCCACCGACGCCCAGGGAGAGGCCGCGGTCGCGACGATCGCGAGCCTGCGCGACACGTACATCCCGGAGGCGTTCGATGGCACGTCGGCGACCGTGCTGGTTGGCGGTGACACGGCGTTCGTGAAGGACTTCTTCGACATCTCCGACACGTATACGCCGCTGATCATCCTGGTGGTGCTGGGGCTGTCGTTCCTGCTGCTCACTATCGTGTTCCGCTCGATCGTGGTGCCGGTGAAGGCGATCATCATGAACCTGCTGTCGGTGGGCGCCGCGTACGGCCTGATCGTGCTGGTCTTCCAGAAGGGAGGACCCGCGTTCGGAGAGTCGATCGCGAACTTCCTGGGGTTCCAGCAGGTGGACGCGATCGAGTCGTGGCTGCCCCTGTTCCTGTTCTCGATCCTGTTCGGTCTGTCCATGGACTACCACGTGTTCCTGCTGACCAGGATCCGCGAGCAGTACGACAAGACGGGCGACAACGCCGCGTCCGTCGCGTACGGGCTCCGCACGACGGGCGGGATCATCACGGGCGCCGCGATCATCATGGTCGCCGTGTTCGCGGGGTTCGCCGCCGGACGGCTGACGTCCCTGGAGCAGATGGGCTTCGGCCTCGCGGTCGCCGTGTTCCTGGACGCGACGGTCGTTCGGTCGGTCCTGGTGCCGTCCACGATGCGCCTGCTGGGTGACCGCAACTGGTACCTGCCCAGGTGGCTGCAGTGGCTGCCCAAGATCGACGTCGAAGGCCACGACGCCGCGTCGGGGACGGTCACCATCCCCGACACCCCGGCCGAGCTGGTCGAGGCGGGCGAGGGCGCCGGCAAGGAGTAGACGTTCTCTCGGATGCGATCGGAGCGGAAGGGGGTGCCCGTGCCCTCTTCCGCTCCTTCGCGTTCGGGCCGCTGTTTGGTCCGTGACCGCGGTCCGTGACCCGCGCCCGCCGCCTGCCATCATGAACGGCTGCCATCATGAAGGCATGGCCACGCAGGATCGCGAACCATGGACCACCGGGCGGCATCCCAACCAGAGCGCGCTACCGCCCGCATCTGGTCCCGCAGCGTCTCCCGCATGGCTGATCGCGGCGGACTCGATCGCGCTGGTCGTGTTCGTGGCTGCGGGCATGCGATCCCACCATGAAGGTTCTGCCTCATGGATCTTCCTGCGGAACGCGATCCCGTTGTTCGTCGCATGGTTCGGCGTCGCCGCGCTGCTGAAGACCTATCGGACGCCCGGCCCCTCGATCGTGGTGAAGACCTGGATCGTGGCCGTGCCGCTGGCGCTCGTGGTTCGGACGTTGTGGGTGGGCTCCCCCGATGGCGCGAGGTTCTTCGTGTTCCTCGGCGTGGGGCTGGCGTTCACGCTGCTGTTCCTGACGATCGGACGCGTGCTGGTGACGCTCATCGGCCGCCGCGTCTCCCCGGATCGGCGGCGGGGCTCAAGGCCGGAACGACGCGGGGCATGAGCTCGCCGCTGTCGATGCCCGACCCGGGCTCGGCCCGTAGCTTCTGGCTGCAGGAGGCGCTCGCCGCCGATCCTGGGGAGCCGTGCCCTCCGCTGGACGCCCACGTGGTCGCGGACGTCTGCGTCGTGGGCGGCGGATTCGCCGGGCTGTGGACCGCGATCGAGCTCTCGCGCCGGGAGCCGGGGATGCGGATCGCGCTGCTCGAGCAGGACATCTGCGGTGGGGGAGCGAGCGGGCGAAACGGAGGGTTCTTCTCATCGTCGTGGTGGGACGCAGAGGCCTTGTGCGGGCTGTTCGGCGACGAGGACGGCATCGGGTACGCGCAGTCGATCGCCGACACCGTCGGACACGTCGGCGCTTGGCTGCGGGAGCACCACGTCGACGCCTGGTTCCACCACGACGGCATCATGGGGGTCAAGACAGGCGACTGGCAGGCAGGCCCCGGCGAAGAAGGGCCCGCCGCGTTCCTGGAGGCGCGTGGCCTGGGCGACCGGATGCGTTCGATCACGGTGGACGAGGCGCGAGCGATCGCCGATTCCCCGCGCATCGTCGGCGCTCGGCTGATCGACGACGGAGCGGTCGTGCAACCGGCGCGGCTGGCACGCGGGCTTCGTCGTATCGCCCTGGAACGGGGTGTACGCATCTACGAACGGACGCACGTATCCGGCGTCGACCGTTCGCGTCCGGCGATCGTGCGGACGCAGCACGGCGCCGTGAAGGCCGGGCAGGTCGTGCTCACGACGGGGGCCTGGGCGGCCGCGTGGCGTGGGTTCCGTCGGAGCTTCGGCGTGGTGGCCGACCACATGGTCGTGACCGAGCCGATCCCCGGCCTCCTGAAGGAGATCGGGTGGACATCGCATACGGGGATCGCGGACGGACGAGACCTCCTGTTCTACCTGCGGCCCACGGACGACCACCGCATCGCGATCGGAGGCGGCGGTCTGGCGGTCGTCTTCGGAGGGAGGGCGGGGGGTAGGGCGGCCACCCACGACCGGCGAGTGGCGGAGGTGGCGGCGCGCGGCCTGTTGTGGCTGTTCCCTCAGCTCGAGGGGGTCCGCTTCACGCATGCGTGGGGCGGTCCGATCGACAACACCGCATCGTTCCTGCCGTTCTATCGGACGCTTCCGCCGGGGAACCTGCACGCGGGCCTGGGCTTCTCCGGGCACGGGCTCTCCCAGACGATGATCGGCGGCCGGATCCTCGCGTCGATGGTGCAGGGCGTGACGGACGAGTGGACGTCCTTGCCGGTCGTCGGTCCCGAGATCTCGAAGGCTCCTCCCGAGCCGTTCCGGTATCCGGCCGTGAAGGCGGCGGCGTGGGCGCTCGAGCGCGGCGATCGCCGGCAGGACGAGGGCCGTTCTCGCGGCGCTCTCCTGGAACTCGTGGGCTACGCGCCCGGCGCCTATCGCGAGTGGTTGGTCCGTCGCGGTGCGGGCCGGCGCACCGCTCAGTAGCGGTCGTCGCGAGCGGGCAGCTCGCCCGGATCGGCCTCGTTCGGCCGGAACGTGGGCGGGCGAGGACGAGGACGATGAGCCCTTCGTCACTTCGCGGTTGTATTCGGCCTGGAACTGCCGTGCCTTGCGCTTCAGACCCCACCACGCGAGTCCCGCGAGGACGGCGACCGCCAGGATCACGGAGAGCACCAGGATCGCCGTGACCTTCAGGACGGTGCCGAGCACTCCGAAGACCGCGGCGAACAGCAACAGGATCAGGATGAACACGAACATCTCGTCCCCTAGCCTACCCGGCTCCTGCATACTGCGGGCGATGCCGGAGGCCTACCGCTCACCGCTCACCACCGATGCCAACGCCGGCGCGGTCGCCGTGATCACCGGGGGCGGAACGGGCATCGGCCGCGCCACGGCGTTGGAGCTCGCACACACCGGAGCCCGCGTCGCGATCTGCGGCAGGCGGCCCGAACCGCTCGAGGCCGTGCGCGAGGAGCTCGAGGCCGCGGGGCACGACGTCCTGGCGATGCCGTGCGACGTTCGGGACGAGGCGCAGGTCGGCGAGCTCCTCGATGCGGTCGGGGAGCGGTTCAGCGCCGTCGACATCCTGGTGAACAACGCGGGAGGGCAGTTCGCGGCCGCCGCCGAAGACATCGCGCTGAAGGGGTTCCGCGCCGTGCACCGCCTGAACGTCGACGCTCCCTGGCTCGTGACGCACGAAGTGGCCGTGCGCTGGATGATCCCGCGGAGGCGCGGCTCCGTTTTCTTCATCGGCTTCAGTCCGCGGCGAGGGATCCCGATGATGGCTCACTCGTCAACGGCGCGATCGGCGCTCGAGACCATGGCGGCGTCGTTGTCCAACGAGTGGTCGCGCTTCGGGATCCGCGCTGTCTGCATCGCCGCGGGGCTGATCCAGACCGAGGGTGTCCAGCAGTACGGAGGCCAGGAAGCCGTGGACGGGTTCGCAGCCATGGTCCCGATGCGGCGCGCGGGCTCGCCCGAGGAGGTCGCCGCCACGATCGCGTTCCTCGCCTCGGCCGGCGGAGGCTACGTCACGGGCTCCACCGTGGTCGTCGACGGTGGCGCGGATGCCTGGGGACAGGGCACAGCGCCGCCGCCGCTGGAACCCCCGCCCATCCGGGAACCCCCGCCCACCGGGGAACCCCCGCGTTCCGCCCGGTAGCGCCGGAACGCGACTTCCAGCGTTCCCGCCCTGCGTAGTAGGTTCTTCGCGACGGTAGGTGCCCGTCCCACCGGCAGGTGGGCTGGGTCGTTCCCCTGGGAGGGATAGCTGATGGCAGACGCCCTGCAGAACTACATCGACGGCAAGTGGGTCGATGCGACCGACGGAGGGCGGTTCGACGTATTCGATCCGGCCACCGGCGAGGTGATCGCGACGGCGCCCGACAGCCAGCCGGCGGACGTGGACCGCGCGGTCGAGGCCGCCCGCCGCACGTTCGACGAGGGCACGTGGTGGCCGGGCACCACCGAGCGCGAGCGCGGGCGCATCCTGCTGCGTGCGGCCGACATCATGCGCCGCGAGATCGACCGGCTTGCCGAGCTGGAATCGCTGGACTGCGGCAAGCCGCTCGGCGAGGCGCGAGACGACCTGGAAGAGGTCGTGTTCATGTTCGAGTACTACGGCGGCTGGGCGACCAAGATCTACGGCGACATCCCTCCCGTGGGCCCCGACGCGATGAGCCTGGTCGTGAAGGAGCCCATGGGCGTGGCGGCGCTGATCACCCCGTGGAACTACCCCATGCCGATGGCCGTGCAGAAGGTGGCGCCGGCGATCGCGGCCGGGTGCACGATGGTGCTCAAGCCCGCCGAGCAGACGCCGCTCTAACGGCGCTCGAGATCCCCAAGATCTTGGAGGAGGCCGGGCTCCCAGCCGGCGTGCTCAACGTGATCACCGGGTTCGGCGAGACGGCCGGAGCCCCGCTCGTGACGAGCCCCAAGGTCGACAAGGTGGGGTTCACCGGGTCCAAGGACGTCGGCAAGATCATCATGCGGAGCGGGGCGGACACGCTGAAGCGCGTGACGCTCGAGCTGGGAGGCAAGTCCCCGAACATCGTGTTCGCCGACGCCGACTTCGACACGGCGATCGAAGGCAGCGCGAACGGCATCTTCTGGAACCAGGGCGAGATCTGCTCGGCCGGCTCCCGCGTGTTCATCGAGCGCGACATCTACGACGACGCGCTGAACGCGTTGGTCGCTCACGCAGAGGCCGTGAAGGTAGGTCCCGGTCGCGCCGAGGGCACGACGATGGGCCCGCTCGTGTCCAAGGAGCAGCAGGAGCGCGTGCAGGAGTACATCGAGATCGGCAAGGGCGAGGCGACGCTCGCCACGCAGGGGGCGCTCCCGGAGGATCCGTCGCTGGCCAACGGCTACTTCGTGCCGCCGACGATCTTCGCCGACGTGGACAACTCGGCGCGGATCGCGCGTGAGGAGATCTTCGGGCCGGTGATGTCCGTGATCCCGTTCACCAGCGCGGACGAGGTCGTCGAGCTGTCCAATGACAACGAGTACGGATTGGCGGCCGCGGTGTGGACGCGGGACATCAAGAAGGCGATCAACACGGCGAAGTCGCTGCGCGCCGGCATCGTGTGGATCAACGACACGCAACCGGCTCCCACCGAGGCGCCGTGGGGCGGGTACAAGCAGTCGGGCATCGGGCGTGAGCTCGGGCGCGACGGCGTCGACGACTACATGGAGGCCAAGCACATCTACATCAACCTGTCGGAGTGAGACGCGTGGCAAGACCCTGACGGGAACACCCTCGCGACCGATCAGCCGCGGGCTGATCCGCTCGCTGAGCGAGCGCCGAGGTCTTACGGCGCTCCGTCCCCGTCCAGGATGGCGTCAGCCTCCATCTCTACCCGCCATCGAGGATCGAGGAAGCCGACGACCACCACCATCGTGCTTGCCGGGCGGACGTCCCCAAACAGCTCGCCATGGGCTCGTCCCACCTGCTCCCAGTCGGCGGGGTCCACGAGGAACGTCCGGGTCCGCACGACGTCCTTCGGACCCGCGCCGACCTCGCGGAGCGCCTCCACGACGATCTCGAGACACCTTCGAGCCTGACCGTATGCGTCGGCGGGAGGGTCGCCGCCGTCCGGCATGATCGGCGCCGTTCCCGAGACCGAGACATGGTGCCCCGCCGCCACCGCGCGGGAGAAGCCGATCACGGGCTCGAACGGCGAACCTGACTGAACCTTCGTTCGCTTCATCGCAAGACCGTACACGGCCCGGGCGCTGCGCCTCCGTCGGTATCAGAGATCGGACGTCAGCGACGAACGACGACCTTGGGGGCGAGCATGCCCCCCGCGACGATGCCGAACGTCGCGAGCACGATCACGCCCACCGATGCACGCAGGCTGACGGTGTCGGCGACCCATCCCAGTATCGGCGGGCTCCAGATGAATCCGGTGTAGCCCACCGTCGACACGGCGGCGACGGCGTTGGCGGCTTCGTCCTCCGGCACGTTGATCAGACTGAATCCGGCCGGCGCCGCCGCTGCGATCGTGAATCCCATCAGCAGATAGGCGAAGCCGACGACGACCGTGCTGTCGGTGAGGGCGGCGATCGTGCCGCCGATCGCCGCGCCGATCCCGGCGATAAGGATCGTGACGCGCGGCCCCAACCCGAACAGCACCCGGCCTGCGAACAGCCTGCCGAACAGGAGCGCGGTCGAGAACGCGATGAACACCATGGCCGCGACGCCGGCCGACGCGCCCAGCTCCACCCGCAGGTACCGCCCCGACCAGGTGTCCATGGACCCTTCCACCAAGAAGGCCGAGAGCACCACGAGCGCCGGCACCCACAGCGACGGGTTGCGGAACAGCGATGAGATCGAGAACGACGTCTCCACCATCCCCGCCGGCCCCTCTCGGGGGAGCACCTTGGCCGCCACGATCGAGGTGAAGGCCAGGGCGACGCCCGCATACAGCAGTCCAACCCGGTAGTCCAACCCCTCGGTCCGCGTGATCCCCGCTACCGCCGCTCCGGTGACCCCGCCCAAGGCGTAGCAGGCATGCATCCACTGCAGCACGGGCTTCCCGCTGCGGATCTCGGTGCGTTGTGCCGCGACGTTCGCGTACACGTCGATCAGGCCGTTCCCCAGACCCACCAGCACGACCCCGACCACGACGGCCGACGACGGCTGGAGGGCGATCACGAGCGAGCCCACCGCCAGCGACATCAGGCTGACCGGCACGCTGGTGGACATGTCGAGCCTCTGGAACCGAGGCGCGAGGAAGGCCATGACCGCGACGGCCGTCACCGACAGCAAGGTGTAGAGCACGCCCATGCGACTGTCCGTGATGTCGTGGAATGCCTGGAAGTCCGAGACGAGGATCACCCACACGCCCCAGAACTGTCCGAATCCCCAGTATCCGAGCAGGAGCGGGAGGATGTCGGCGCCGGCCGAGACCGGGCGAGCGGGCCGGGCGGGCTGGCCTCCGTCGGACACGCTCAGGCGGCTCCCGTTCCATCCATCGAAGAGAATCATGTCACGCGCGATCGCGCGCCCGAGCGCACTTGACCCCGGGTGGCCCGGCTGGGCTATAGTCCGCGCACGATGGCGGGTGGAGAGGTTCGGCTTGTCGACCTCGTGAAGCGCTTCGGCGACTTCACTGCGGTCGCGGGCATCAATCTGGAGATGCCTCCGGGCGAGTTCTTCTCGCTGCTGGGCCCCTCGGGGTGCGGAAAGACCACGTCGCTGCGCATGATCGCCGGTTTCGAGAAGCCGTCCGAGGGCCAGATCCTGCTGGACGGCGCGGACATGGCGCAGACGCCACCCCACAAGCGGAACGTCAACACGGTCTTCCAGAACTACGCGCTGTTCCCGCACCTCACCGTCGCGGACAACGTGGCGTTCGGCCTGCGGTACAAGAAGGTTGGCAAGCAGGAGACCAAGGAGCGGGTCGGCAGCGCGCTCGAGCTGGTGCAGATGAGCCAGTTCGCGGGCCGGCGGCCGTCTCAGCTCTCGGGCGGCCAGCAGCAGCGCGTGGCGCTGGCGCGCGCGTTGATCCTGAACCCCGCGGTGCTCCTGTTGGACGAGCCGCTCGGCGCCCTCGACGCCAAGCTCCGCAAGCGCCTGCAGATCGAGCTGAAGGCGTTGCAGGAGGAGGTGGGGATCACCTTCATCTACGTCACCCACGACCAGGAAGAAGCGCTCACCATGAGCGACCGCATCGCCGTGATGAGCCAGGGACGCGTGGAGCAGGTCGGCCCCCCGAAGGAGATCTACGAGGAGCCGGCCACCGCCTACGTCGCCGACTTCCTGGGGGTGTCGAACCTCATGGACGCCACCGCGAGCGGCGCCACCGAGCGCGGATCAAAGGTGCAGCTGGGAGAGTTCGCGTTGATCGCGGGCCAAGGTGAAGCCGATACGCGCGGCGAGTGCAAGATCACGATCCGGCCCGAACGCGTCGACCTGGAGCCGCAGGGCACCGCGGGAGAGAACCGCATCCCCGCGATGATCGAGCGGGTCGTCTACGTGGGCTCGGTGCTCCAGGTGATCGTCCACCTCGCCCCCGGCCAGACCATCCAGGCCTGGCAGCAGAACGAGGGCGAGGGTGCGACGTTCGGATCCGGCGAAGCGGTCACGGTGCATCTTCCACCCGAGGCGCTCCGCGTTCTTCCCGACGCCGGCACACCCGTCGTGCCGGGTGAGCTGGAGTTCGACGAGGAATCCTGAGGCTCGCCGGCCCGGCGGTTCGAAGCACGCTGGTGCTCCTCCCTACAGCTGAGCGAAGCTGCCCACGTCGCTCCCCTCGGAACCACGTGTGATCCGGCGGTAGATCAGGTAGCCCAGCACGATCACGACGAGCGTGGCGATCAACATCACGGTGGCGGCCGCGTTCACGGCAGGAGTAGGAGAGGCGCGGGCCGCGGAGTAGATCTTGACCGACAGCGGCTCGCTGGCGGCGGGACCGGACAGGTACCGCACGGTGACGAAGTCGTCCACGGTGTCGGCGAACGTCACCGCGACGCTCGCCAGGATCGCCGGCGCCAGCATGGGCAGCAAGGACCGCCGGATCGCCTGCGTCGGCGTGGCGCCCAGGTCCATCGCCGCCTCTTCGTACTCGGGCCCGATCGTGAGCATGCGCGCGCGAACGATGATGACCGGATACGAGAGCTGGAACGAGATCAGCCCGAGCCACTGCGCTCCCGTGCCGAGCGGGATCAGGTCCTTGAGCAGATTCGTGAACAGCAGGAAGAGCGACACGCCGAGGATGATCTCGGGGACGACGAACGAGAGCAGCATGGTGAAGTTCTCCGCCCGTGCGGGACGGCCGCGCCACCGATCGATGCCGATCGCGAACAGCGTCCCAAGCACGACCGCCACGATCGACGTCACGATCGACAGGCGGAAGGTCTGGAACATGGCGGCTCGCAGGTCGGGATTGTGGAAGAGCGAGTCGAACGGGTCACCCGTCCACCAGCGCAGCGAGAAGCCCTGCCAGGCGCTGCGGGACCGGCCTGCGTTGAACGAGAAGATCACCGCGATGACGACAGGGAGCAACGACCACAGCAGGTACATCACCGTCACACCTTGCAGGAAGTAAGGCTTGCGCCAAGGATCGGAGAACCAGCCGAAACGCGCCCTGGTCTTTTCCTTGGCGATGCCCGCCGGCGCCGGAAGCTCGATCTCGCTCATCGCGCCTCCGCGGTGCGTCTGGTCTCGCGCAGGTAGTAGAGCATCGGCAGGAACACGATCACCATCAGGATTATCACCAGCGACCCTGCCTCGGGACCTCGTCCCGCCTGGATGACGGAGTTGTCGATCAGGTTGCCGAACATCGACGTCTGCGTGGTTCCCAGCAGATTGTTCGTGTAGTAGTCGCCGAACATGGGGAGGGAAACGATGATCATGCCCGCTAGGATCGCCGGCTTGGACATGGGCAACGTGACTTTCCGGAAGGTCTGGGAGGGGCTCGCGCCCAGATCCCGTCCCGCCTCCAAGAGGCTCTGGTTGATCCTGTCGAGGGACCCGAACAGGGGAAGGATCATGAAGGGGATGTAGCCGTAGACGAGTCCGAGGATGACCGTGATCGGTTCCCCCGCGAGCCAGTTCACGGGCTGGGACACCAGGTTCAGGCCCATGAGGATGTCGTTCACGTAGCCGTCGGGCTGCAGGAGGCTCTGCCACGCGTAGATGCGCATCAGGTAGCTGATCCAGAACGGCGAGATCAGGAGCACCAGGATCAGCACCTTGTACCTCCCCGCGTACCTCGCGGCGTAATAGGCCACCGCGTACCCCACGACGAGACAGATCAGGCTGGCCGCGATCACGAACGCGAAGGTCCGGATCAGCGGGGCCTGGTAGATCGCGTCGCCCGCGTAGAACTTCTCGAGCGTCTCGGTGAACGTCGAGAAACTCCACCACCACGGCTGGTACACCGGGAGCGGTTGCCGGAAGACCGGGTCGACCGTGCCGAACGCCACCGCGAGCACGGTGTAGAAGGGGAGCAGGAACAGCAGCGCCAGCCAGACGACCCCGGGGATGGTGAAGGACGGCCAGTACCACCGGGGGTACCAGGCTCCGTGCGCCTGATCGGCGCCGTCGAGACCCTGGTCCCAGTATCGGGCGCGGTGGCCTCGGACAACGCGCGCTAGCTCCCGGCTTGGATCTGGTTCCAGCCGTCGAGCCACAGGTCGTCGACCTCGGGGCTCAACTGTCCCTGCACGTAGGCCTTCTTGAACATCTCCTCGGTCACGATCGCACGGCCGAGCCCTTCCGGGACCACGCCGTCGGCGATGAGCTGGTCGGGTTGGATCGTCGTGAAGGGCGGCTGGTAGCCCACGTACCCGGCGAAGTTGTCGAACCCGTGCTTGGCGTCGAGGAGGAAGTTGAGGAACTCGTGCGCGAGCCGGGGGTTCTCCGACGTGGTGGGGATCACCATGGTGTCGTTGCCGATCAATCCTCTGTTGTCGTCGGGGTACCAGTAGCCGAGCACCTCTGGGCCCGTTCCCGGCGGCAGGTACCACTTTGCGCCCACCATGTCGCCCGACCAGGCCTGCGCAACCGTGAACACGCCTTCGGGGAGCTTGTCGTACGCGCCGTTAATCGTGATCCTGCCCTGAAGCGGTCCCACGATCTCCTCCACCGCATCTGTCGCATCGTCGATCACGACCGGATCGCCCGCTGTTCGGATCGGTGTCCCCGTTGCGCAGCATCGCCATGCCGAGCGCGTCGCGGTAGGAGTCGTAGTAGCTGATCTGACCGGTGAACTCGGGGTTCCAAAGCAGCTCGTACCCCTCGTCCGCGGCGCGGGCATCGTCCACCCGGTCACGCCGGAACCCGACGCCGGTCGTGTAGATCACGTAGGGAACCGTGTACTGCCACCCCAGGTCGTACCAGGGGCCCGGGTCGGAGAACGAGGGCCACACGTTGGCCGCCATGCTCGGCAGGAGCTCGTGGTTCAAGGGTTGGATGTTGTCGGTCTGGACGAGCCGGGAGACGTAGTCGGTGGTGGGGAAGAAGACGTCGGGCTTCACCTGGCCGGCCGTCAGCTTCTGGATGCCCTCCTCCATGTTGTTGAAGGTCGTCACCTCGACCGTGACGCCGTACTCCTCCTCGAACTCCGCCTGGACCTTCTTGTAGAGGTAGTCGGTCCAGTTGTAGACCTGGAGCGTCGCTCCGGCCTCGATCGGCGTGCTCGTCGGGATGGGCTCCCCGTTCAGGGGGAGGGTGACCGGCTCGCCCGGGCGCGCGATGTCGATCGCGTCGGTCCCCGTGTCCCCGCCCGTCGTGCCGGGCTTCGCGCATGCGGCCAGGATCGCCGCGGCGCTGGGGAGGGCGAGGGCGGCGCCGCCTGCCCTTCGCATGAAGGCTCGACGGTCCATCGTGCGGTTCTCCCGTTCTGCCATGACCCCTCCTCGATGAGGTTCTCCGTCCGGCCGATCTTTGACCGACCGTTCAACGCCGATGGCGCTGACTACCATAGGCGCACCGTGCCATGCAAGCTCGCTCCGATACAACTCGCACCACGTAGCCCGGTCCGGAGCCTCCCATGACTGATACGTCCCGAACCGCCGTCGTGGTTGGGGCCGGCCTCGCCGGGCTTTCCGCGGCAACCGAACTCGCGGATCGGGGCGTCGCCGTCCGGGTCCTCGAGGCCCGGGAGCGGGTGGGAGGACGGGTCTGGTCGACCACCCTCACCAACGGGGCGATCGTGGAGCTCGGGGCCGAGTGGATCATGCCGGGCGACACGACGCTTCGAGAGCTGGCCGACCGGTTCGGCGTTCCGCTCGCGGATACCGGCACGGACTTCGGCCGGCGCGAGCCGTGGGGGCCTGCTGCGGTGTCGCTCGAGGACCAGGATGCGTTCATCGAGTCGGCGAACCGCGCCCGAGCGGCGCTGTCCGACGACGAGGCGGCTACGCGAACGATCGGGGAGTTCCTCGACGGTGTCGAGGGTGACCCACGCGCCCGCGATCTGATCCGAACGCGCTTGCAGGGAACGTGCGCGCTCGACCTCGGCCGCGTCTCGCTGCTGGTCGCTTCCGGTGCGCATGCCTTCACGACGGCGCGCGGACCGTTCGTCCGGATGGCGCCCGGGAACCAGGCGTTGGCGTCCGCCATGGCCGAGGCGCTCGATGACGTACGCACCGGGTGGCCGGTCGACACGATCGAGCACGATGGCGACGGCGTGGTGGTGCGCTCCGGTCCTCACGAGGAACGCGGCGACGCTGTGGTGGTCGCCGTGCCCGCCCCGATCGCGGCGCGGCTGCGCATCGCGCCCGCCGTGCCCGATCCGCTCGGCGAGGCGCTGTCGGAGCTGCCCATGGGCGTCGCTTCGAAGCTCGCGGTGGCGACGAGAGGCAGACCCGCCGTGCGATCGCGGCAATCCTCGGAGGTGTCCATGTGGTGTTGGGTCGCCGATGGTGAGGACGGCCGTCCGCGCCGATGCGTGACGTCGTTCGCGGGCTCTGCGTCCGCACAGGAAGCCTTGGGCGTGGACCGCGGCCGGGTCGGGCCGTGGCAGGAGGCCCTCGCGCACATGAACCCCGACCTTCGGTTCGACGGCGAACCGGTGATGTACGCATGGGCGGACGACCCGTTCACCCTCGGCGCCTACTCCGCGTGGGATCCGACGTCGGCGGCTCGCGCCGACCTGTTCTCGCGCGCCGTGGAGCGAGTGGTCTTCGCGGGAGAGCACACCGCCGACATCGACCACAGCGGCACGATGGAGGGCGCGGTGCGGAGCGGCCTGCGCGCAGCAGACCAGGTCATCGCCGCGATCCGATGACCGCCCTCCGTTTTCGCCGCAGCGCGGCTCGTTGCTAGCATCCGAGCCTCACCTTCCACAGAGCCTCACGTCCACAGACATGAAGAGAGGGATACCGTGAGCGACGACGCCGCAGCCACCGAGCCCGTGCTGTTGATCGAGGACATCGGACCGGTTCGCCGGTTGACGATGAACAGGCCCAAGGCGTTGAACGCGCTGAACCACGCGCTGACCGACGCCATGTCCGAGGCGCTGCACGACGCCGAGTCCGATGGGTCGGTGCGCGTGATCGTGCTCCGAGGGGCGGGCCGAGCCTTCTGCGCGGGCTACGACCTCACCGAGGACGCCGACGAGGGCGAGCTGGATGCCGCGAGCTGGCACCAGGGGCTGATGGACTCGATGGCGCGCATGCTGGAGTTCACCGACTGCGCGAAGCCCACGATCGCCCAGGTGCACTCGTACTGCCTCGCCGGAGGGACCGACCTGATGCTCGCGTGCGACCTGGCGGTCGCCGCCGACGATTCGTTCTTCGGATATGTGGACGTCCGGTTCGGTTCGGGCGTGGTCTCGATGTTCCTGCCGTGGGTGGTGGGGGCGCGCAAGGCCAAGGAGATGCTGTTCACGGGCGAGGATCGGATCCCCGCCGACGAGGCGCTGAGGGTCGGCCTGGTGAACCGGGTCGCTCCGGCCGACCAGCTGGACGAAGCCACCCTTGCCCTGGCGAACGAGATCGCCAAGAACGAGCCGTTCGTGGTGCAGACGACGAAGCGGGCGGTGAACCGGGCGTGGGACGTGGCGGGGTTCCGCCAGGCGATGACCGCCAACGTGGAGCTCGACGTGATGATCGAGACCGCCAACCTCCCCGCACGCGACGAGTTCCGCCGCATCACCAACGAAGAGGGGTTGAGGAAGGCCATCGAGTGGCGAGACGCGAAATTCCGCGGTGAAGGCGGATGAGGACGTGGGATCTGCGGCCGCTCCTGGCGCCGCGGTCGGTCGCCGTCGTCGGGGCATCGGAGTCTCCCGACAGCTGGGCGCCCGAGATCGAGCGTTCGCTCCGCCACCTGGGCTTCGACGGAGACCTCTACCCCGTCAATCCGAAATACGCAACGGTCTGGGGACGCCCATGCCTGTCGTCGGTCGCCGATCTGCCGTCGGGTGTCGATCTCGTCGTCTTCGTCGTGCCCGCCCACGTCGTGGTCCGAATGATCGACGCCTGTGCCGCGCGGAAGGTGCGCGGCGCAATGGTGGTCTCATCGGGGTTCGCCGAGGCCGGGGAGGAGGGGCGTGCCCTTCAGGCGAAGCTGCGCGAAGCCGCGATGCGCAACCGCCTGCCGGTCCTGGGGCCCAACGTCGAGGGATTCGTCAACTACGTTGACCATGTCGCCCCCTACGGGACGACGCCTCCTCCGAACCCGGTGCCGGGGTCGATCAGCGTGATCAGCCAGTCGGGCACGGTGGCCTGGGCGATGAACCAGCTCGCATCCGACCGTGGTGTCGGGATGCGCATCATCCTGGGTGTCGGCAACGAAGCTGTGTTGGGCCTCGGAGACCTGTTCACCTGGGCGGCCCAAGACCCGAAGACGAAGGTCGTCACCAGCTACATCGAGACGATGCGCGACGTCGAGGGCATCGGCCGTGGCCTGGCCGCGTTGCGGAAGGCGCGCAAGCCGGTCCTGATCTGTGCGCCGGAGGGCCGCAGCGAGGCGGCTCGCCGTTCGATCGTGGCACACACCGGAGCCTTGGCCGGCAACACCGCCCTTCGCGACGCGTGGCTCAAGGGTCACGGTGTCGTCCTCGTCGAGGATCCCGTCGAGATGTTCGAGGCGGCACTGCTGCTGAGCCACGTGAAGAAGCTGAGGAGCACCGGCGTCGCGGCCGCGTTGCAGTCGGGTGGCGCGTGCACGTTGTTCGCCGAGGCGGCCGGGGCCACCGGCCTGTCGCTGCCGGAGTTCTCGGCCAGGACCAGGTCCAAGCTCAGGAAGGTCCTCCCGCACTACGCCTCACAGAACAACCCGCTCGACGTCACCGGACAGGCGGCGGTCGAGACGCACATGTACCGCGGCGCTCTCGAAGCGCTGGCAGGCGACCCCGCGGTCGGGCTGATCGTCTTCGATGCGTTCCCTCCCAGGGTTGAGGGGGAGACGCCGTGGGCGGATACGGTCCTGGAGAAGGCGGTCGAGCTCCAGAAGCGCACGGGCGTGGCGTTCGCGAGCGTCGCGATGAGCCCCCTTGCCTACAACGCTGAGGCCGTCGCCTTCACGAAGCGATGGAGGCAGCTACCGTTCCTGCAGGGTCATCGCGCGTCGAGCGGGGCGATCCGCGCACTGGTGGGCTTCGGGTCGACGAACGCGCGCGCCATCGCGGAGCGTGCTCCGCATCCGAACCGAGGAAAGGCGCTTCGGGTGCTCAGGGGCAAGGCCGGCCCGGTCGACGAGGCCGACGCCGCGAAGGTACTCGAGCTCTACGGCATCCATCGGCCGAAGGAGAAGGCGGTCGACACGCCGGAACAGGCGGCGGCGTTCGCTCGCTCGATCGGATCTCCCGTCGCGGTGAAGGCGCTCGCGCCCGAGCTGCCGCACAAGGCCAAGCTCGGCGGGGTGAAGATCGGGCTCCGGACGCCCGTCGAGGTCGAGGTGGGCGCGGCCGAGGTGCTGGAGGTCGCCGTGCGCGCGGGAGCGAAGGCCCCCAAGGTGTTGGTGCAGGAGATGGTGAGCGGCGTCGAGGTGCTTGTGGGCGCGGTCGTCGACGAGCGGTATGGCCCGCTGATCACGATCCGGCCCGGAGGCGCGCTCGCCGAAGCCGGGGACGCGGTCTTCGTGCCGTGTCCGCTGACCCCGGCGCAGGCGTTCGCCTACGCCTCGGATCAAGCCGCCCACTGTGGGCTCGGTCCGCACCACGACCTGAAAGCCGCCGCAAAGGCGATCGAGGGGCTGTCCCGGGCCGCGCACGACCTTCGCGGGCGGCTCACATCCCTGGAGGCGAACCCACTGCTCGTCGACGAGGCCGGAGCGGTGGCCGTCGACGCTCTGGCGGAAGTCCGAACCGGGTGATCTTCGGCCTCGCCGCGGCGCTCGGCTGGGGCCTCGCCGACTTCTCCGGCGCGGTCGCCGGGCGCAGGATCGGCAGCGTCGCCACGGTGATCGTGGGCCAGGTCTTCTCGCTGTCGTTCATGACGGTCGTCGTGCTGGCGACAGGTTCGTCTATCACGGCCCTCGGTCCCATCGTGGGGTGGATCGCGCTGAACGGCGTCTTCACCGCGATCGCGTACATGGGCCACTACCGGGCGCTGGAGCTGGGGCCGGTCGCCGTCGTCTCTCCGATCGGGGCGACGTATGCCGTGGTGGGCGTCGCCCTGGCCATGATCGTGCTGGGCGAACGCCCCGACCCCCGGAGCTGATCGGCGCCGCGATCACCGTGCTCGGCGTGATGCTGGTGTCGACCGACCTGCGCAAGTTGCGCGCGGGAACCCATGGCATGCCGCCCGGGCTGCCGTGGGCCGTCGTCTCCGCTGTCGGGTTCGGGATCGCGGCGTTCCTGCTGGGCTATGCCTCGCAACAGGCGGGGTGGGAGTCCGGGCTCTGGGGGTCCCGCCTGGCGCAGGTCGCCTGCTACGTGCCGATCGCGTTCCTGTTCCGTCGCCAGCTCGCGGCCCTGCGGCCGGGCGTGGGACTGTGGGTGGCGCTCGCGGCGGGAGCGGCGGACCTCCTCGGGGTCGTGACGTACTCGGCCGGCGCGGAGTCCGGATACCTCACGATCGTGCTGGCGGCGAGCGCGGTCTTCCCCATGATCGCGGTCGTGTTGTCGATCGCGCTACCTGCACGAACGCCTGGTGCCGAACCAGTACGTCGGCATCGGGCTGGTGGTCGTCGGGCTGCTGCTGCTGGGGTTCGGGTAGCTCACCCGGGACGCGGCGGATCTATGTCTTGGATTCGCTGATCTCGAGCAGGTGGCCGTCGGGGTCTCGGAAGAACCCGCGGATCTCCCATCCCGATTCCGCGAGCGGCGCCAGGAACCGCGCGCCGCGCGACGTCAACACCCGGTGAGCCCGTCTGCAGTCGGGCACCCGGAACGTCATCGAGTGGCTCACCCGATCGGGATCGGCCGGTGGGTCGAACGTCACCGTTGGCTTGTCGTCGGTGGGCGGTCCGCCGGTGACGAGCAACAGCCACGTGCCGAACAGCGTCAAGACCGCCGACGTGCCGCCGTACTCCCGGAACACCTCGGCGCCGAGCACGTCGCGGTAGAAGACGACGGCCGGGGCGATATCGGAAACGACCAGGATGTGCGTGAGCTCGCTTCCCCACGCCGATCCCTCATCGGTCACGAAGGCGTGGCGCCCTTCTCGTGGCGGTAGAACTCGGCCTCCTCGGGAGGAAGCGGCGAGTTGCCCAGGATCAGGTCGGCCGCCTTCTCGGCGAGCATCATCACCGGCGCGTAGATGTTGCCGTTGGTGACGTAGGGCATGACCGAGGCGTCGACGACGCTCAGGCCCTCCAGTCCGTGCACACGCATCGTGAGCGGGTCCACCACCGACATGTCGTCGGCGCCCATCTTCGCGGTGCACGAGGGATGCAGGGCGGTCTCGCCGTCGTTGGCCACCCACGCCAGGATCTGCTCGTCGGTGGCGACCCCGGGGCCGGGCGAAAGCTCGCCAGCGTTGAACGGGTCGAACGCGGGCTGGGTGAGGATGTCGCGCGCCACGCGGATCGCCTCGACCCACTCCTGCCGGTCCTGATCCGTCGACAGGTAGTTGAACCTGATCGCGGGGTGCTCGCCGGGATCGGTGCTCCTGACCTTGATCGTGCCCCGGGCGTCGGAGTACATCGGCCCGATGTGCACCTGGTAGCCGTGATCGCTCGCCGGGGCCGACCCGTCGTAGCGGATCGCGATCGGCAGGAAATGGAACATCAGGTTCGGGTAGTCGACGTCGTCGTTGCTGCGGGCGAAGCCGCCCGCTTCGAAGTGGTTCGTTGCACCCATCCCCGAGCGCAGGAACAACCATTGCGCCCCGATGAACGGTCGCCGCCACATCTTCATGCCCGGAGCCACCGAGACCGGCAGCTTGCACGCGTACTGCACGTAGACCTCGAGGTGGTCCTGCAGGTTCTCGCCCACGCCCGGCAGGTCTGCGACGACGTCGATCCCCAAGGGGGTCAGGTCGTCGGCGTTCCCAACGCCGGAGAGCTGCAGCAGTTGCGGCGAGTTGATCGCGCCGCCGGACAACACGACCTCGCCGGCGCGGACGCGTTTGGCCGGGCCTCGGCCGGTGGTGTATTCGACGCCGACCGCGCGCTTGCCTTCGAACAGGACCCTCGTCACGAACGCCCGGGTCTCGATGTCCAGGTTGGGCCGGCTCCTCACGGGATGCAGGTATGCGCGCGCCGCCGACAGACGCCGGCCGTTGTGGATGTTGCGGTCGAACGGCGCGAAGCCCTCCTGGCGGTACCCGTTCACGTCGTCGGTGAGCGAGTATCCGGCCTGCTGGACCGCTTCGAAGAAGGCCCCGAAGAGCGGGCTCGTCGCTGGGCCTCGTTCGAGCACCAGGGGGCCGGCGTGGCCGCGGAACTCATCCCTTCGATCGGCGGCAAGGCACGATTCCATGCGTTTGAAGTACGGCAGGCAGTGGGCGTAGTCCCACGTCTCCATGCCCTTGTCGGCGCCCCAGCGTTCGTAGTCCAAGGGGTTCCCACGCTGGAAGATCATGCCGTTGATGCTGCTGGAGCCGCCCAGCACCTTGCCCCGGGCGTGGTAGATCCGGCGGCCGTTCATGTGGGGTTCGGGCTCGGATTCGTACTTCCAGTCGTAGAACCTGTTGCCGATCGGGAACGGAAGCGCCGCGGGCATGTGGATGAAGACGTCCCAGATGTAGTCGGGGCGTCCGGCCTCCAGGACCAGGACCTGGTTGGAGGGGTCGGCGCTGAGGCGGTTGCCGAGCGCGCTTCCCGCCGAACCACCCCCGACGACCACGAAGTCGTAGGAGCTCGCCATGGTTCCGGAGCATGCCCCAACCGGGCCCTCCGTGCATCCGTCAGGTTGCCCATGCCGCAACCCTTGACTTGCGCGGTCCTGCCCGGAGGCCGACTATCCACAGGTCCGAGCGGTCAGTCCGTCCCAGCGGGCCTGAGGCCTGTGGAGTGGGGGTGCGCCCTTGTCAGAGGCGTCGAGCATCACGGTTTCCTGTCGCAACGTCTGGAAGGTCTACGGGCCCAAGGCCGACCGCATCGTGGGTACGCCCGATGCCGACCTGCCTCGCGCCGAGCTGCTCGAGAAGACCGGGTGCGTCGCCGCCGTCCGCGACATCTCCTTCGACGTGCCCCAGGGCGAGGTCTTCGTCGTGATGGGCCTGTCCGGCTCGGGCAAATCCACGTTGGTGCGCATGCTGAACCGCATCCACGATCCCACGGCGGGCGAGGTCGTCGTCGAAGGCCATGACGTCATGAAGATGAGCGACGAGGGGTTGCGCGAGCTTCGCCGCACCAAGATCAGCATGGTCTTCCAACACTTCGGACTGCTGCCGCATCGCCGGATCGTGGACAACGTGGCTTTCGGCCTCGAGATCCAGGGCGTCGACAAAGAGGAACGGTTCCGCCGATCCGCGGATGTGCTCGAAGTCGTGGGCCTCGGCGGGTGGGGGGAGCGGTTCCCCGACGAGCTCTCCGGTGGCATGCAGCAACGGGTGGGCCTCGCGCGAGCGCTCGCGACCGATCCCGGAGATCATGCTGTTCGACGAGCCATTCAGCGCCCTCGACCCGTTGATCCGGCGTGACATGCAGGACGAAGTGGTCAAGCTTCAGAGCGAGCTGCAGCAAGACGATGATCTTCATCACCCACGATCTGGCCGAGGCGCTGAAGTTGGGCGACCGCATCGCGATCATGAAGGACGGCGTTTTCGTCCAGGTGGGCACGCCCGGAGGACGTCGTCGCCCACCCGGCGGACGACTACGTGGCCGACTTCACGAAGGAGGTTCCGCGCGCGCACGTGCTGACGGCCCGCGCGATCATGGCGGCGACGAACGGGGCTGCGTCGTTCGGTGGCGGACGTCTCGCCCGAACACCGTCGTGCAGGACGCTGATCCCTCACTTCGCCGCACTCCGACTTGCCCGCTCCGTGTCGTCGACGACGGAACGGTCCTGGGAGTCGTCGACCGCAGCTGCTGTGATGGCCGCGCTGATCGAGGAAGACGACTGATGCCCCCGAGTTCGCTCGTCGACGAGACCCCACACACGCTCGCCGAGGTCGAAGACGAGGCGCGGGTCGGCGTCGTCCTGCCATTCCGAGCCGAACCCGTGGCGGCGGCGGCTCGCTGTGGCTCGGCGTCGTCGTCGCCGTCGCCGCGATCGGGTTGGTCGTGTTCCGCCCGGGTTCCCCGACGCATGGACGATCGACGTCAGCAGCGATGCTTCGACGACTTCGACACTGGGTGATCGAGAACCGGAGACGAGCCCGCTCTTCGGTACTTCCTGACCCCGATCACCGACGGACTCGACGCCGCCCTGGACGGCCGTCACCAACGCGTTCTGTGCGCATGACCTGGCTCGGCGTGTTCGTGACGGCGGCGTGTGCTCGCGGGGATGCTCGCGGGATGGCGGATGGCGCCTGTTCGCTGCGGCCGGGGTTCGTCGTCGATGGGTCTCCTCGGGCTGTGGGAGCGAGAGCATGGAGACCCTCGCGCTCGTGCTCGTCGCGGTCGGCGATCGCCCTCGCGATCGGCATCCCGCTGGGCATCTGGGCGGGGCGGCGCCCTCAGGTCGAACGGGCCCTGCGTCCGTTCCTCGACGCCATGCAGACGATCCCTGCGTACTTCGTACCTGTTGCCCGCTGGTGCTGCTCTTCAGCATCGGGAACGCGACGGCGCTGATCTCCACGGTGATCTTCGCGCTCGCCGCCTGCGATCAGGCTCACCGCGCTCGGCATCCGCAGGTGCCGATCCTCCGCGCTGGAGGTGGCCGACTCGTTCGGCTCGACCGAGCGTCAGACGCCTGCGCAAGGTCCAGCTCCCCATGGCGAAGCCGTCGATCATGCTGGGCGTCAACCAGACGATCATGATGGCGCTGGGCATGGTCGTGATCGCCGCCTTCGTCGGCGCCGGCGGCCTGGGACAGGAGGTGCTCGACGGGCTGCAAGCCCTCAACGTCGGGGAGGCGTTCGAACGGCGGCACCGCGATCGTCGTCATGGCGATCGTGCTCGACCGCGTGACCTACGCCTGGAGCCAGCGCGACGCGGCGGGTCACCAGCCGTCCGCGTCGGCGGGCCATGAGTACTCCGCGCCGAGTGGGTGGATCGCAGCCGCGGTCGCTCGATCGTGGCAAGCGTTGTTGATCGGGCGAGAGGTCCTGCGGCAGCAGGACGTTCCCGGAGAGTCGCGTCGATCTCGGTCGCCGGCCGCCACGAACACCGCGGTCGGAGTGGATCAAGGACACCTTCGTCGCGGTGGTCACCGAGATGCGATCAGCGCCGTGGCTGACGCATGCTACGCGCCTGGACCCGCTTGGTGACCTCTTGCGGGTGAGCCGTGGTGGCTGATCGCCGGCGCGTGCCGCCGCTCGCCGCGCTGCGCCGCTTCGCGAAGCCTGCGTCTCGCCATCCTGTGTGCCTTCGCGTGTGTCATTCGGCCTCGGGCTGCTGGGCATGTGGGACCTCGCCATGGACACGCTGAGCCAGGTGATCGTCGCCGTCGCATCTCGGTGGCCATCGCGATCCCGCTCGGCATCCTGTCGGCAAGCAGCGATGCGTTCCAGCGGTGTCGAAACCCGATGCTCGACGCCATGCAGACGATGCCGGCGTTCGTCTACCTGGTGCCCGTGATCGCTGCTGTTCCAGATCGGCCGCGTGCCCGGCGATCATCGCGTCGGTGATCTACGCGCTGCCGCCGTGCATCCGGCTGACCAACCTGGGCATCCGCCAAGTGCCGGCACGCAGACCGTCGAGGCCGGCCGAGTCGTACGGGTCGACGCGGGGCAGCTCCTGCGCAAGGTGCAGCTCCCGCTGGCCCGGCCGTCGATCCTGCTCGGGATCAACCAAACGATCATGATGGCGCTCTCCGTCGTCATCATCGCCGGGCTGATCGGTGCGGGCGGCCTGGGGTTCGAGGCGGTCGTCGCGCCTCACGCAGCTCGGAGATCGGCCGCGGGGTCGTGGCGGGGGTATCGCATCCTGTTGCTCGCGATCGTGCTGGACCGGATCACGCAGGCGATGGGTATGGCGCGGCGAACGCTGCGGGGTCCCGTGGGCATCGGCGGTGCAGGGTGGTGGCCGCGGTTCGTGCCATCACGGAAGCGACCGGGACCCGAACGAGGAAAGGGGACGGCATGAGTAGGGCACACAGATGGGCCTCCGTCGCGGTGTTGGCGCACTTTCCGCGCCGTGCTCGTGATGCCGCGTGCAGTGATGTCGAGGAGGGCGGCGACACGGCAACGGACGGCGGGACGACGGCCGACGACCGGACAACAGCGGCACGACACGTGACGATCGCGGTCAACCCATGGGTGGGCTCGGAAGCCAACGCCGGGTGGCCAGAAGCTCCTCGATGGAGCGCAGATCGGCTGCACGGTCGAACTCGAGGAGATCGACGAGTTCGCGCAGTTCCCGGCCCTGGCATCGGGCGACGTCGACGCCACGCTCGAGGTCTGGCCTTCGGGCCACGCGAAGGACCACAAGAAGTACATCGAGACGGCCGGCAGACGTGGTCGACGGGGCGAGCTGGGCGTCATCGGGTCAACATCGGCTGGTGGCATGCCGTCACGTACATGGTCGACGAGAACCCCGACCTTGCGACCTGGGAAGGCTTGAAGGACAACGCGACCCGTTCGCGACGGCCGAGACCGGCAGCTCAAGGGCCAGTTGCTCGACGGCGACCCGAGCTTCTCGATCTTCGACCAAGCCATCATCGACAACCTCGGCCTGGACCTCAGGTCATGTACGCGGGCTCCGAGGCCGCGTCAGCTGGCGGCGCTCGACAAGGCCTACGCCAACCAGGACCCGTTCCTCTTCTACTTCTGGACGCCGCATTGGGCGCAGGAGAAGTACGACCTCACGAGGTCGAGCTTCCCGCCTCAGCGAGCATGCGAGGCCAGCAGCGGCCGAGGACCCGACGTCGACGGCAGTACGACTGCGACGTACGCCGAGGACGCCCTTGTACAAGGCGTTCAACTCACGATCTCCAGGAGAAGCGCCCCGCGGCCTTCGCGTTCCTGTCGAGCTTGACCTGGACGAACGACGACCAGAACGAGGTCGCTCTCGCGATCAGTGACGATGGACGACCCGGGGAGGCCGCTCAGGCCTGGATCGATGCGAACCAGGACCTGTGGCAGCCTTGGGTTGCCGACGGGCCTCGGGGGCCCAGCCTGCCGCATAGCGTCGGTACGCTCTGATCGGTGACGAGCGGGGCGGTCCCGAGGCCGCCCTCGCTCGTATCACGGGGGAACGGCGATGAGCGAGCATGTGCGCATGTGGATCGGCGGCGAGTGGGTCGTCGCCGAGGGGGGCGCGACCTTCGAGGCCACCAGTCCCTCGACGGGGGCGATCATCGGGACGGTTCCCGAGGGAACGCGCGCCGACGCGCAGCGCGCGATCGACGCGGCGAACGCAGCCGCGCCGGGCTGGGCGGCGTCGAGCGCGTTCGATCGGGCAGCCGCCATGAAACGGGTTGCCGAGGCGATCGACGCGCGACGCGATGTGCTCGCCCACACCCTGGCTCTCGACCAGGGGAAGCCGCTCGCGGCCGAGGCGCGCGACGAGGTCGAGGAACTGATCGCCTACTTCGACATGGCGGCGGCCGACGCGATCCACATGGACGGCGTGCTTCCGCCATCGGTCGATGCGAACAAGCGTGTGTTGCTGTACCGCGTGCCGCGGGGCGTGGTCTCGATCATCAGTCCCCTGGAACTGGCCGTACACGATGCCCGGCGAGATCCTGGCCCCCGCGATCGCGTACGGGAACGCCGTGGTGTGGGCCCCAGCACCGAGCACCAGCGTGTGCGCCGCGGCGATGGCCGAGGTGTTGGAGGCCGCCGATCTGCCGCCCGGGGTGGTCAACATGGTCACCGGCCCCGGTCCGGTCGTGGGGGACGAGATCGCCGCGAATCCGGGCACCCAGGCGGTCGGGTTCATCGGCTCGATCGCGACAGGTGAGACCGTCGCGGCGCGGGCGGCGGGCAAGGATCTGTTGCTGGAGATGGGCGGGAACGGCCCGCTGGTCGTCCTCGAGGACGCCGACGTGGCAGCCGCCGTCGAGGCCACCCTCGCGGCGTGCTTCCTGAACGCCGGGCAGAGTTGCACCGCGGGCGAACGCATCCTGGTGCACGAGGACGTCCGCGAGGAGTACGTCTCGATGCTCGCGGCCGCCGTGACCGACGGGATCCGGCTGGGCGATCCGTTCGACGACGCGACAACCATGGGACCGGTGAACAACGCCGCCACCGCCGACAAGACCGAGCGTCACGTGCGCGACGCGGTCGAGCACGGCGCCACCGGTGATCGCCGGCGGGGATCGCGCGCCGAAGCACGGCAGCGACCTGTTCTTCAGCGCGACCGTGCTCGACGGGGTCACCGACGAGATGGAGATCGCGCGCGAGGAGACCTTCGGCCCGGTCGCACCCATCTCCACGATCCGCAGCGAGCGGGAGGCCATCGACCTGGTGAACGACTGGCCGTACGGCCTGCTGTCGGCGGTGTTCACCAGGGACCTGGGGCGTGGGCTCCGCTACGCCGAGGCGGTCCGGACCGGCTGGGTCAACGTGAACGAGGGCACGAACTATTGGGAGTCGCACCTTCCGTTCGGGGGGCGCGCCGGTTCGCACAGCGGCGTGGGGCGGGTCGGCGGCCGGTACTCGATGGAGCGGCTCACCGAGCTGAAGACCGTGGTGTTGAACCTGGGCTGAGGCTCGCGGGGCTGACCGGGAGGAATAGCGCGCGCCGCCCGGTGGTTCCTGCGGGCGAGCGAAGGAGAGGAACCCGCCATGCCTGCCATCACCGTCGACGACATCACCAGCCTGAACCGCATCCCCCGTCCGTCCACCGACTCCCGGCCGCGACCCGTCCAGAGCGTGACGGTTGCGCCCGGCGGCTTCGAGGGAGAGGGGTTCCCCGTGCGGCGCGCGTTCGCCGGCGTGGACCTGTCGCTCCTCGATCCGTTCATCCACATGGATCAGATGGGCGAGGTGGAGTACGCGCCGGGAGAGCCGAAGGGAACGCCGTGGCACCCACATCGCGGGTTCGAGACGGTCACCTACATCATGGACGGCACGTTCGAGCACCAGGACTCGAACGGAGGCGGCGGCTCGATCACGAACGGCGACACCCAGTGGATGACCGCCGGTGCGGGCATCCTGCACATCGAGAAGCCGCCCGAGGCGCTGGTCGCGAGCGGCGGCCTCTTCCACGGGATCCAGCTGTGGGTGAATCTGCCCAAGGCGGAGAAGTGGTCGGATCCGCGATACCAGGACCTGCGCGCCGCGGAGGTGGGGTTGCTCGCCTCCGACGACGGTGGCGCGCTCGTGCGCGTGATCGCCGGCTCGCTCGCCGGCCACGCCGGTCCCGGCGACACCCACACCCCGATCACGATGGTCCACGCCACCGTCTCGCCCGGCGCCGCGCTGGACCTGCCGTGGGATCCGGCCTTCAACGCGCTCGCCTACGTCCTGTCGGGCCAAGGGACCGTGGGCGCCGAGCGGCGTCCGGTCGAAACCGGTCAGCTCGTGGTCTTCGGCTCGGGCGACACCGTGCGGCTCGAGGCCTCGACCGGCCAGGAGAGCCGCACGCCGGCCCTGGACGTGCTGGTGCTCGGCGGGCGGCCCATCCGTGAGCCGGTCGCTTGGTACGGACCCTTCGTGATGAACACGAAGCAGGAGCTGATCGAGGCGTACGAGGACTTCCAGGCCGGCAAGCTCGGCACGATCCCCGCGGTGCACCACACGCCCGACGAAGTCCTGGAGTCCGAGCCGAGCGGCGACTGACCGGCGCCTCGCGGCGCGCGGGTTGCGGCCTGCGCACCTTCGGCGTTGCCTCCGCGCCTTGCTCTGCCAGCATGGAGGCATGCTGCGGGATCGCGCGCAGACGGTGATCATCGGCGCCGGCATCGTGGGAACGAGCGCGGCCTACCACCTGTCCCGGATGGGGGTGACCGACGTCCAGGTCGTGGACCAGGGCCAGCTGTTCGCGACCGGCGGCTCCACCTCGCACGCGCCCGGCATCATCTTCCAGACGAACCCCTCGCGGACGATGTGCCGGATCGCGCAGGACTCGGTGGCTCTGTACGACACGCTCGAGGTGGACGGCGAACGCTGCTGGTACGGCGCGGGGGGCATCGAGGTCGCGACGACGCCAGAGCGCATGGAGGAGCTGAAGCGCCGGCAGGGGTTCGCGCGCTCCTACGGCATCGAGGGCACGGAGCTGCTCTCGCCGATGGAGACGAGCGATCGGTCGCCGCTGCTCGACCCCTCCATGATCCTGGGCGCCTACTGGGTGCCGAGCGACGGCGCGGGCAAGGGCGTGTTGATCGCGACGGCGCTCGCGCGTGAAGCCGAGGCCGAGGGCGTCGCCTTCGAGGGCGGCGTCACCGTCACCGGGTTCGACATCCGCGACGGGCGCGTATACGGCGTCTTCACCGATCGCGGCACGATCGAGTGCGAGCGTGTCCTGCTGTGCGCAGGGTTCTGGGGCCCGACCGTGGGCGCCATAGCCGGGGTGCCGATCCCCCTCGTCGCGGTGCAGCACCAGCTGGTGTGGACGGACCCGATCCCCGAGCTCGATGGCCTCGGCGGCGACCCATGGCTGCACCACCCCGTCGTTCGGCACCAGGACATGTCGCTGTACTTCCGCCAGCGCGACGACCACTACGGCGTGGGGAACTACCGGCACGAACCGATCGTCACGCCGCAGTCCTCGCTCCGGCGCCCCGGTAGCGGGCCGATGCCCTCGCTCATGCCCTGGACACCCGACGATTTCGACCTGTGCGAGGCCGAGGCGGCTCGGATGTTCCCGGCGCTCGAGGGACGCATGCGGCCCAGCGATCCCGAGCGTTCGATCAACGGCATGTTCTCGTTCACGCCCGACGCGGGGTCGGTGGTGGGCGAGAGCGCGAGGGTTCGCGGGTTCTGGGTGTGCGAGGCGGTGTGGGTCACGCACGCGGCAGGGATGGTGCGGCAGGCAGTCGAGTGGATGGTGGAGGGCGAACCCTCGTATGACCTCGCGGAGGCCGACGCGAACCGGTTCTACCCGTTCCAGACCTCGCCGCCCTACGTGACCGAACGCGGGAAGCAGCAATACCGCGAGGTCTACGACATCATCCATCCGCTGCAGCAGCCTTCGAAGCCGCGCGGCTTGCGGCTGTCCCCGTTCAACGCCCGGCACCGCGGCCTGGGCGCGGAGTTCTTCACCGGCGTGGGCTGGGAGCGGCCGCAGTGGTTCACGGCGAACCGCGAGCTCGCAGGGGGCGTCACGCACGAGTGGGCGCGGCGCACGGGCTGGGCCGCGCGCGGATGGTCGCCCGAGGTGGGCGCCGAGCACCTCGCGACGCGTGAGCGCGCCGCGCTCTTCGACATCACCGCCTTCGCCAAGCTCGACGTCGAGGGCGCCGACGCGCTCGGCTATCTCGAACGGGTATTCGCCAATCGCATCGATCGGCCGGTGGGTTCGATCGTCTACACGGCCGCGCTCACGCCGAGGGGAGGCATCCGGCTCGACCTCACGGTCACGCGCAAGGACGACGAGCTGTTCCGAGTCGTCACGGGGGGTGGCAGCGGACAGCACGATCTGGCGTGGCTCCGCGCGCAGATCCGGGGCGGCGAGGACGTGCGCATCACCGAGCGGACGGGGTCGCTGTTCGCGCTCGGCCTGTGGGGACCGCGAGCCCGCGACGTCCTCGCGGCCGTCACCGACGCAGACGTGTCGAACGACGCCTTCCCCTACATGACCGCCCGGTACCTGAACGTCGGCGAGGTGACGCCGGTGTGGGCGCAGCGGATCAGCTACGCGGGCGAGCTCGGATGGGAGCTCTACGGGCAGATCGCCATGGGCGAGAGGGCATGGGACGTGCTGTGGGAGGCCGGTCGCGAGCACGGCCTGATCGCGGCGGGCGGCGGCGCCTTCGATTCGCTGCGGCTCGAGAAGGGCTATCGGCTGTGGGGCCAGGACATCCACACGGAGCACGATCCGCTGGAAGCGGGGCTGGGCTTCGCGGTGCGATGGGACAAGGCGTTCACCGGACGGGAGGCGCTGGAGCGTATCCGCGACGGCGGTGGTCCCGCGCACAGGCTCGCGTGCATGACGATCGACGATCCGCGCACCGTGGTGATGGGCAAGGAGCCCATCTGGCACGACGGGCGGGTGGTGAGCTACGTGACGTCGGCTGCCTACGGCTACTCGGTCGGGCAGTGCGTCGTGTACGGGTATCTGCCGGCCGAGCTGGCGACCCAGGGGACGGGCGTCGAGGTGGAGTACTTCGGACGACGCCACAACGCGACCGTCACCAGCGACCCGCTCTGGGATCCAAAGGGCGAACGACTGAAGGGCTGAACGAGCATGAGCGACGACGAACTCGACCTGTCGAGCCTCTCGGACGAGGACCTCACGAAGCAGATGCACGACGACCTCTACGATGGCCTCGCCGACGAGATCGCCGAGGGCACGACCATCCTGCTCGGGCGCGGCTGGGAGCCCGACAGGGTCCTGAACGACGCCCTGGTCGAGGGCATGCGCATCGTCGGCATCGACTTCCGGGATGGCATCCTCTTCGTGCCCGAGGTGCTGCTCGCCGCCAACGCGATGAAGGCAGGCATGGCGATCCTGCGTCCGCTGCTGGCCGAGACCGGCGCCGAACGGATGGGCACCATCGTGATCGGCACCGTGAAGGGCGACATCCACGACATCGGGAAGAACCTGGTGGGCATGATGCTCGAGGGCGCAGGGTTCGAGGTGATCGATCTGGGCATCAACAACCCCGTCGAGGATTACCTGGCTGCCCTGGAGGAGCACGAGCCCGACATCCTGGGGATGAGTGCGCTGCTCACAACGACGATGCCCTACATGAAGGTCGTGATCGACGAGCTGGTCGCCAAGGGGATCCGCGACGACTACATCGTGCTGGTCGGCGGCGCGCCGCTGAACGAGGAGTTCGGCAAGGCGGTCGGCGCCGACGCCTACTGCCGTGATGCCGCCGTCGCCTCCGAGACCGCACAGGCGCTCGTCCTGGCCAAGCGCGCCGCGACGGCGAACGCGTGAGGGACCACCCATGGGCGAGCTCACCGTGATCTGGTGGCGCGACATCCCCGCGCAGGTCGTGGCCAAGGCCACGGAGCGCGGGAACCGAACGACGGCGAAGGTCCAGCTCTCGCCTCGCTTCCAGGAGGCGATCGACATGGCGGCGACCCGGGTGGGGATGATCGGCACCGACGACTACCTACAGGAATGGCGCCGGGAGACACGCCCATGCAGCGACGACCTCGACGATGAGGTCGCGCGAGAGGCGCACGCGCTCGAGCAGTCGTTCGGTGACTCGCGGCTCGACACCCTGGTGCGAGCGGGAGGATCGCAGGAAGGTGGGGCGCAGTGACAGTGACCGACACCGTCGTCTCGTCGGCGACGCGCGAGGTGGTGATCGGTTCGGGCCGCCCCTTCGTGATCATCGGCGAGCGCATCAACCCGACCGGCCGCAAGAAGCTGGCCGAGGAGATGAAGGCCGGCGACTTCTCGACGGTGATCGAAGACACGGCGAGCCAGGTCGAGGCGGGAGCGCACATGCTCGACGTGAACGCGGGCATCCCGCTCGCCGACGAGCCGGCGATCCTGGCCAAGGCGGTGCAGCTCGTGCAGTCGCTCACCGACGTGCCGCTGTCGATCGACTCGTCGATCGTTGCCGCGCTCGATGCCGGCCTCGCCGTGTACCAGGGCAAGCCGCTCGTGAACTCAGTGACGGGGGAGGACGAGCGCATCGAGCAGGTGCTGCCGCTCGTGGCGAAGTACGGCGCGGCGGTGGTCGCGATCACGAACGACGAGACCGGCATCAGTGAGGACCCCGACGTGCGGTTCGCGGTGGCAGAGAAGATCGTCCACGCCGCCGCCGATCACGGGATCCCGGCGAGAGACGTCGTCGTGGATCCCCTGGTCATGCCGATCGGCGCGTTGGGCGGGGCCGGGCGTCAGGTGTTCTCGCTGGTGCGGCGCCTCCACGACGAGCTGGGGGTCAACAGCACGTGCGGCGCTTCCAACGTGTCCTTCGGCCTCCCCGACCGCAACAGGCTGAACGGTGCCTTCCTGGCGATGGCGATCGCCAACGGTCTGACGAGCGCGATCACGAGCCCGCTCCACCAGGAGGTCCGGGAAGCCGTCATGGCGGCCGACGTGATGATGGGCAACGACAAGGACTGCGTCGCGTGGATCGCGAAGCACCGTGAGCAGCCGGCGGCCGGCTCCGGTCGGCGCGGCGGTCGCGCGGCGCGTAGGGGCGAAGCCGTCGCGGGCCCGAACCTGACCGTGGTGCCGGACCCGGAGGCAACGCCGGACCCGGGGACCACGGCGGACCCGGGGGTGACACCCGAGCCGTGACCGACGCCAAAGGCTCGTTGGTCGTCTTCACACCCTCGGGCAAGCGGGGGCGGTTCGCCGAGGGCACGGACCTGCTCGACGCGGCTCGCTCGCTGGGCGTCGACCTCGATTCCGTCTGCGGCGGTCGTGGGATCTGCGGCCGTTGCCAGGTGGTGGTGAGCGAGGGTGAGTTCGCCAAGCACGGGATCACGTCGCGCGCCGACCACCTCACTCCGTTCAGCGAACCCGAAAGCCGATACCGGCAGCGCAGCGGCCTGGCATCCGAGAGGAGACTGGGGTGTCACGCCCGGGTCTGCGGCGACCTCGTCGTCGATGTGCCGCCCGAAAGCCAGATCCATCGCCAGGTCGTGCGCAAGGAGGCCGACGCCCACCCGATCGAGGTCGATCCCGTGGTGCGGCTGCACTACGTGGAGGTGCGCGAACCGGATCTGTCCGATCCCAGCGGCGACCTCCAGCGACTGCGGGAGGCGCTCCGCCGGGACTGGTCGCTCCAGGACCTGACCTGCGACCCGCATGTCCTGGCGTCGTTGCAGCGGTCGCTCCGGGCGGGGGACTGGGCCGTCACGGTCGCCGTTCACGGCGGATCGAGGATCACCGCGATCTGGCCCGGGTTCCACGACCTGGCCCTGGGTGTCGCCTTCGACATCGGCTCCACGACGGTGGCCGGTCACCTCTGCGACCTGCACACCGGCGAGGTACTCGCCAGTGCCGGCGCGATGAACCCGCAGATCCGCTTCGGCGAGGACCTGATGAGCCGGGTCAGCTACGTGATGATGAACCCGGGCGCCGAGGACGAGCTCACCCGCGTGGTCCGCGAGTGCGTCGACGGGCTGATCGCCGAGCTGTGTGCGACCGCCGAAGCCGAGCCCAGCGACGTGCTGGAGCTCACGGTGGTCGGCAACCCGATCATGCATCACCTGTTCCTCGGGCTGGACCCGACCGAGCTCGGCGGGGCCCCGTTCGCGCTCGCGACCGACGAGGCGGTTCGCCGTTCGGCGCGAGATCTCGACCTGACCGCCACGAACGCCGGAGCCCGCGTCTACGTCCTGCCCTGCATCGCGGGCCATGTCGGAGCCGACACGGCCGGGGTGATCCTGTCCGAGGCGCCGCACGACCAGGACACCGTGAACCTGTTGGTCGACGTGGGCACGAACGCCGAGATCGTGTTGGGAAACCGCGAGAGGCTGCTCGCCGCGTCAAGTCCGACGGGTCCGGCGTTCGAGGGCGCGCAGATCTCGTGCGGTCAGCGCGCCGCGCCGGGAGCGGTCGAGCGCGTGCGCATCGACCGCGACACACTGGAGCCGGTCTTCCGCGTGATCGGCCAGGACGCCTGGTCCACCGAGGCCGCCTTCGACGCGGAGTCGGTCACGGGTGTGTGCGGTTCCGGGATCATCGAAGCGGTCGCCGAGCTGTTCCTAGCCGGCGTGCTCACGACCGATGGGGTGATCGACGGCGCGATGGCCTCCAGGACCCCGCGCGTCGAGGCCGACGGGCGCACGTTCTCCTACGTCTTGCACGACGTGCCCGGTGCGCCGCGGCTGGTGATCACCCAGAACGACATCCGCCAGATCCAGCTCGCGAAGGCGGCGCTGTACGCGGGGTGCCGGCTGCTCATGGACGCGTACGGCATCGGCACGGTCGACCGGATCCGGCTCGCGGGCGCGTTCGGTGCCCACATCGATCCGGTGTACGCCATGGTGCTGGGCCTGGTCCCCGACTGCGATCCCGCGAACGTCACGAGCGCCGGCAACGCTGCCGGCACGGGGGCCCGTATCGCGCTCCTGAACCGGGCCGCGCGCGGCGAGATCGAAGCGGTGGTGGACCGGGTCGAGAAGGTCGAGACGGCCGTGGAGCCCAGGTTCCAGGAGCACTTCGTGGGAGCGATGGGGATCCCGCACACGAGCGATCCGTTCCCGCGCCTGGAGGCAGTGATCGACCTGCCCGAACCGCGGACCGCGGCCGGAGGCGCCGATCGGCCGCGGCGCCGGCGTCGGAGCGCCTGAGCCTTCATCACACCGAGAGGAGCACGTCATGAGCGACCAGGCATCCGAAGGACGGACGGGCCGCCGTGGGGGCGGACGCGCCGCACGCCAGGCCGCGCGCCTCCACGCCGTGGCGGAGAAGATCCCCTTCATCACGCGGACGTTGAAGCCGTACGAGGTCTTGAGCGAGGAGGGGCTGAGCCTCGTCGAGCAGAACGCCGACGCGATCCTGGAGCGGGTGGGCATCGAGGTGCACGGAGCGCCGGACGCGCTCGAGCTGTTCAAGGGCGCCGGCGCCGATGTCGACGGCGAGCGCGTCCGATTCCCCGTGGGGCTCTGCCGGCAGCTCGTGCAGGCGACCGCCCCGAGGGAGTTCACGCAGCACGCCCGCAACCCGGAGAGGAGCGTGCACATCGGCGGCAACGCCACCGTGCTGGCCCCGGCGTACGGTTCACCGTTCGTCCGTGACCTCGACGGTGGGCGTCGCTACGGCACGATCGAGGACTTCCGGAACTTCGTGAAGCTCGCATACAGCTCGCCGTTCCTGCACCACTCGGGCGGCACGGTGTGCGAGCCGGTGGATCTGCCCGTGAACAAGCGCCACTACGACATGGTGTACGCGCACATGCGGTACTCCGACCGTCCGTTCATGGGCTCGGTTACCCACCCGCAACGCGCCGAGGACACCGTGGAGATGGCGCGGATCCTGTTCGGCAAGGACTACCTGGACGATCACTGCGTCATCCTGAGCCTGATCAACGCGAACTCGCCGCTGGTGTGGGACTCCTCGATGTTGGGCGCGGCGCGCGCCTACGCCCTGGCGAATCAGGCCGTGATCATGACCCCGTTCATCCTGGCAGGAGCGATGAGCCCGGCGACGGTGGCCGGCGCCGCGACGCAGACGCTCGCCGAGGCGCTCGCCGGCATGGCCTACGTGCAGCTGGTCCGCCCCGGTGCACCCGTGGTGTTCGGGTCGTTCGCCTCGTCGATGTCGATGCAGTCGGGCGCGCCCACGTTCGGTACGCCTGAGCCGGCGCTCGTCCTGTACACGCTGGCCGCCTGCGCCAGCAGGCTCGGCGTCCCCTTCCGCAGCGGCGGTTCGCTCACCGCGTCGAAGATCCCGGACGGGCAAGCCGCGTACGAATCGGCCAACACGCTGCAGCCCACGATGCTCGCCGGGGTGAACTTCGTGCTCCACGCGGCCGGCTGGCTCGAGGGCGGGCTGACCATGGGTTACGAGAAGTTCGTCTTGGACCTGGATCAATGCGGCATGATGGCGGCCTTCGCCAAGGGCGTGGACCTCTCACCGAACGGACAGGCGTTGGACGCGATCGTCGAGAACGGCCCCGGACAGCACTTCCTGGGCACCGAGCACACGCTGGCGAACTTCGAGACCGCGTTCTTCCGCAGCTCGATCGCCGACAACAACTCGTTCGAGCAGTGGGAGATCGAGGGTGCGAAGGATTCGATTACCAGGGCGAGCTCGATCTGGAAGATGATGCTCGCCGAGTACGAGGCGCCCCCCATCGACGAGGCCGTCGACGAGGAGCTTCGGAGCTGGATCGAACAGAAGAAGGCGTCCTTCCCGGACTCCAACGTGTAGGAGCGAACATTGGCCGTGCGGAAACGACGGAACGCGAGCGGGCTGGATCCGGACCAGCAGGCGGCGCTGCGCGTGCTGGTCGCCGACCCGAAGTTCGAGCTCATCCCATTGAAGGACGGGGCCGAGAAGGCCGACGAGGTCCCTCACGCCTCCACCGTCACGGTGACCGCCTCGCCCAGTCACGGGATCGAGGCCACGTTGGATCTCGCGGAGACCGCGGCTGCCCTTGGCCACGCTGTTGTGCCGCACCTGTCGGCGCACATGATCAGGGATCGTGCACACCTCGGCGAGGTGATCGACCGCTGCGATGGGTCCGGGATCACCAGGGTCTTCGTCGTGGGTGGTGACGCGAAGGACAAGGGCGAGTTCCACGACGGGCTCATGCTGCTCCACGCCATGGACGAGCTCGGTCACTCGTTCACCGAGATCGGGGTGCCGAGCTATCCGGAAGGACACGTGGATATCGAAGCCGATCGTCTCCAGGAAGTGCTGCTCGAGAAGCAGCGATACGCGGCGTACATGACGACGCAGATGTGCTTCAACCCGGGCGCGATCGTGGCGTGGCTCGGATCGATGCGGGCCGCGGGCGTGACCCTGCCGCTGCATCTGGGAACCCCCGGCGTCGCCGAGCTCACCAAGCTCATGACGATCAGCGCCCGCATCGGTGTCGCCGATAGCGCCCGGTACCTGAAGAAGAACAAGCGCATGATCGGTTCGCTGCTCACGCCCGGCAAGTTCGGACCCGACTCGCTGCTGGAGGGCATGGGCCGTGCGCTCGTCGATCCGGGAGCCAAGATCGAAGCCCTGCACCTGTTCACGTTCAACCAGGTGCGGGCGACGGTGGACTGGCAGGCGAGGATGCTGGCGGCTCTGGACGAGCCCGATTCCTAGCGCGTCGCCGCGACGAACCAGTCGACCAGGTAGTCGGCGAACGAGGTCCGAACCAGGATCCTCGTGCTCTCCCGCCGTTCGTGCACGATCACCTGTGCCTTGCCCAGGAGCGTCTGAGCGCAGAGTCCCGGGCGCCACGAACGAGTGTGCAGGTCGAGCGAGCAGCCTTTCGACAGGACCTCAGCGACTCCCGGTCCCGAGAGGCGCAGGGCGACCCGGTTCGCGCTGACATCAACCGCCGAGTGATGGACGTCGGCCAGGAGCCCGCTGAGCTCGTCCGCGAGGTCGGCGCCGGTGTGCGGCGGACCGAGGATCAGCCACTCGTCCGGCCCGAGCCACAGCGCCGAGCGATCGTCGCCTTCCCAGGCGGTGTTGGGCTCGGCAGGGAGGGGGAAGGGAGTCAAGCCAGAGAGCGACGGGTCGAGCCGAAGGTTCACCTGCGCCAGGAACGGCTCGTGATCGAGCGTCACCTCGCCGCCCGTCGCCTCGGAGATGCCGGCGAGGGCCGCGAGCCGCGCCGAGAGCGGATCTCGAGCGTCCGCCATCCGATCCAGGGCCGTCGTCATGCTTCGCCTCCTCTATCGCCGTCGCGCCGGAGGTTCTGCGGATCGTAGAAGACCGGCTCGGTGACGAGGGCCTCGATCGAACCCTCGGGGAGGGGCGCGACGAGGGTGGCGCCGTGCAGGTCGCGCCCACCCGCAACCATCGCCAGCGCGAACGTCCGATCGAGGGCCGCGCTGCGATAGCTGGAGGTCACGTGGCCCAGCATCGGCACCGGCGGCGCAGATCGCGCGTGTTCCGGCGCGACGACCTGGGCGCCCTCGGGCAGCAACGCCGAGCGATCGACCGGCAGCAGGCCCACGAGCTGCTTCCGGTCGTTGCGCACCGTGTCGGGGCGTGTCAGGGAACGGCGGCCGATGAAATCCGAATCGTCCTTGCGGACGATCCACGACATACCCAGGTCTGCGGGCGTCACCGTGCCGTCGGTGTCTTGACCCACGATGACGAATCCCTTCTCCGCGCGCAGCACGTGCATCGTCTCTGTTCCGTACGGCGTGACCCCGATCGGCCCGCCCGCCTCCATCACCGCATCCCACATCGCGGCGCCATGATCGCCCGCGACGTTGATCTCGTACGCCAGCTCCCCCGTGAAGCTCACCCGAGCGACCCTCGCCGGCAGCCCCGCCACCGTGCCGTCGCGGAGCGTCATGAACGGGAACGACCGCGGATCGAGGTCCACGTCGGTTCCGAGCGCGCCCATCAGCTCCCGCGCGCGCGGCCCGTTGATCGCCAGGGTCGCCCACTGCTCCGTGACGCTCGTGCAATAGACGCGAAGGTATGGCCACTCCGTCTGCAGCCACTCCTCGAAACGGTCCATCACGGAGGCCGCGCCTCCCGTGGTCGTGGTCACGAAGAAGTGGTCGTCGGCGAGCCGCATCACCACGCCGTCGTCGAACACCATCCCGTCGAGGCTCAGCATCAGGCCGTACCGGATCGCGCCGACGGCGAGCGACGACATGCGGTTCGTGTACATCCTGTCCAGGAACTCCGCCGCGTCCGGTCCTGCGACCTCGATCTTGCCCAGCGTGGACGCATCGAGGACCCCGGCCGCCGTGCGCACGGCGAGTGACTCGCGACGGACCGCGACCTCGAGCGTTTCGCTCCCTTCGGGGAAGAACCAAGGGCGTTTCCACTGACCGACGTTCTCGAAGACCGCGCCTCGCTCGACGTGCCATGGGTGGATCGGCGTCGTTCGGACCGGGTCGAGTAGTCGGGGTCCTCGGTCGCGCCCCGCCAAGACGGCGTAGGGGATCGGCGAGTACGGCGGCCGCGAGTTCGAGGGTCCCTGCGCGCCCGGTCCGGCGCCCCACGCCTGGTTCACGATCGCGGCGGTAAGCACCCCGCTGGTCCGGCCCTGGTCGATCGCGGTCCCGATGTAGGTGGCGCGCTTCACGTGTTCGGTCGAACGAAGGTCGTGGCCGACGGCTTCCAGCACGTCTGCCACGGTCGAGTCGCGCTGAAGGTCCACGTAGTGACGCGAGAGGTCCTCACCTGGCGTGAACCAGAACGGCTCGCACGAGGGAACGTCGCCCGCCGCGGCGCCCACGACGGAGAGCCATGGGGGGCCGTGGCCGTCGGGCAGGAAACAGGCTCGTCCCTCGTCGAAGCGCAGGCCTCCGCCGATCCCACGCCACAGCTGCGTGACCGGATTCCAGCCGCCGGCGACCAACAGCAGGTCGGCCTCCACCCGATCGGAGGCCCCTCCGGGTCCCGCGATGTGCACGGCCTCGACCCGCCGGTCGCCTCCGGTCCCCGTGACGGCCCACCGCGTCCGGACGTCGACGCCTTGCGCTCGGGCGGCGTCGGTTGCGGGACCACCCTCGCTCACGTCGACGATCACCGCGATCTCGATGCCTGCCTCTCTCAGCGCCGATGCGGCGTCGTGCCCCGTGTGATCCGTCGTGAAGACCACCGCCCGTTCGCCGGGTGCGACACCGAAGCGGTCGGCGTAGCGAACCGCGGCCGAGGCGAGCATCACGCCGGGCCGGTCATCGTCGGCGAAGGCGATGGGTCGCTGGTGCGCGCCGGTCGCGAGCACGACGGCACCGGCGCGCACGTGCCACACGCGGTCGATCGGTCCCGATCGATCGTGGACCACGACGTAGCCGTGGTCGTAGACGCCCGCCGCGGTCGCCTCGATGAGCACCTGGACGTCCCCGGCGATCGCGAGCTGTTCCGCGACGTCGGCGATCCACGACAGGGCGGGGAGACCAGCGACGGTATCGGCGGACGTGGCGGCGCCGCCGAGCCAGTGGTTCTCGTCGACCAGCATCACGCGGTCGCCGCGCTTCGAAGCCTCGAGCGCCTCTCTGAGGCCGGCGACGCCCGCGCCGACCACGAGGGTCTTCGACGTGCACGTGACGATGCTCGGCCTCGGGGGCGCCGTCGGCGTCTTCGGGGAGGCGGCCGACCCCCGCCCTGCCCACGGCAGACAGATGGTCAACTAGCTTGACCATCGTCGCCGGCACGATGGGACGGAAACCCGGGCGCACGACCTCGACGAAGGCGCAGGGCTCCTCGACGCCCCCCGAGTACACGCCCCGCGGGCGCCCCAGGATCGGGGAATCGCAGACGACGGAGACACCGTTCGCCAGCAGGGCGCTGGCCAGCGTGTCCCCCGACAGTCCGGTGAGCGCCCGACCTTCCCAGTCGAAACGGATCGGCGACCTACGGTCGACTCCGTGGCCTCCGGAGGCCAGCCGTCGTGGGCCCATCAGCGATCGGCCCCCGGCGCCGGCTGGCCCATGGGGTAGGACGCGCGGACCTCGTTCGTGACGGTGTTCCGCACGACGTTGAACCACCGCCGGCATCCGGCCGCGTGCATCCAGCGTTCCGACCACTCGCCGCGGGGGTTGTCGCGCATGAACAGGAAGTCGGCCCAGTCCTCGTCGCTCAGCGCGGCGGGATCCGGCGGGTAGTCGACGTGTGCCTGACCGCCGTATCGGAACTCGATCTCGTCTCGAGGTCCGCACCAGGGGCAGGGGATCAGCAGCATCGGCTCACAGCCCCGGACTCTCGTCGAAGGTCTCGACCAGGCGCTTGGGGGCCGTCATGCGCCAGGCCTCGACGATCAGCTCACGGAGCTCCTGCCCATCCGCCGTTCGAGAGCACCGCGCCGACCCACCCCTTGTGTCCCACGTAGGGCGGCGAGAAGTACGCGGCGGGGTCCTGGAAGATCAGCGCTCGCTGTTCCTCGTCGACCGACTTGATCCACAGGTGCCGTTCCCGCTCGGAGAACATGCAGAAGATCCGATCCCGCACGCGGAAGGTCGCCGTCTCCCACGTCTCACGCTCCTCCGCCTCGGGGAGCGAGAGCGCGAACGTCCGCAAGGTCGATGCGCGGATACCCATCGCCGAGATCAGTGCGCGACCGCCGCCGCGCCGTGTTCGTCGATGAGGGCTCCAGTGGTGAAGCGGTCGAGCGCGTAGGGCTTCGCCAGCTCGCTCGCCTCCCCCGAAGCGATCGTCTCGGCGTAGACCCACCCGGATCCCGGAGTCGCCTTGAACCCGCCGGTTCCCCAGCCACAGTTCAGGAACAGGCCCGCCGATCACCGTCGGACCGATGATCGGAGAGGCGTCTGGGCACACGTCCACGATGCCCACCCCAGGTCCGCAGCACCGATGCGTGCGCGAACATCGGGAACAGCTCCAGCGCCGCGGCCATCTGGTGCTCGATCACGTGGAAGGAGCCCCGCTGGGCGTAGCCGTTGTAGGCGTCGATGCCGGCGCCCATCACCAGCTCGCCCTTGTCTGCCTGGCTCACATAGACATGCACCGCGTTCGACATCACGACGCAGCCGAGAACCGGTTCGTACAACGCGCTCACCAACGCCTGCAGCGGATGCGACTGAAGCGGGAGCCGCAGGCCGACCATGGAGGCCAGCACGCTGGTGTGGCCCGCCGCCGCGAGTGCGACCTTCTCCGCACGGATCGTCCCCCGCGTCGTCTCGACGCCGCGCACCGTTCCGTCGGATCCTCGAACGAACCCGGTGACCTCCGCGTGCTCGACGATGTCGACGCCCAGCCGGTCGGCGCCCCGCGCGTACCCCCACGCCACCTTGTCGTGACGAGCGACGCCTCCGCGCCGCTGCAGGGTGCCTCCCAGCACCGGATACCGGACGTCGGGCGAGACGTTGACCGGCGGGCAGAACTCCTTGACCCCGGCCGCGTCGAGCCACTCGGCGTCCACGCCGTTCAACGCGTTCGCGTAGACCCGGCGCTTCGAGGCGCGCACGTCACCGAGGTCGTGGGCCAGGTTCAGCACGCCACGTTGCGAGAACTGCAGGTCGAACGCGAGCGTCTCCTCCAGGCCTTCCCAGAGCTTGAGCGAATGCTCGTAGATCGCGGCCGACTCGTCCCACAGGTAGTTGGAGCGGATGATGGTCGTGTTGCGGGCCATGTTGCCGCCGCCGAGCCACCCCTTCTCGACGATGCACACGTCGGTGATGCCGTGGTTGGCGGCGAGGTAATAGGCCGTCGCGAGGCCATGGCCGCCCGCGCCCACGATCACGACGTCGTAGGACGACTTCGGCTCGGCGGCGCGCCAGTAGCGCTCACTCATGCGCGACAGGGTAGGGCCTGGTCACGGGACGGTCGACGCGGCCGGTGCGCCGTGCGCAACGCGCCGGGGCCGGCAGGCAAGGGATCGACAACGCGGGCCGCGAAGGCGTACGATCCGCGCCGTCGTTGCGGACACCTCAGAGGTGTTGCGGTATGCGAGACGAATCGGGTTCGAACCTCCAGTCGGTGCGGCGTGCGATCCGCGCCCTCGAACTCATCTCCGAATGCGGCGAATGCGGGGTCACAGAGCTCGGCCGCAAGCTCGGCGTGCACAAGGCGACCGCCTCGCGACTGGTGGCGACCCTGGCCGAGCGGGGGTTCGTGGAGCGCGACCCGATCACCGAGAAGTTCCGTCTCGGCTTCGGGCTGATCGCGCTCGCCGGGGCCGCCGTCGGCGCCAACGATCTCGTGCGAACGGCGAGGCCGATCCTCGACGACCTCGCCGAGCGCACGCGGGAGACCGTGAACCTCGGCGTCCTTTCGGGGGGCGCGGTCGTCTACGTCGACCAGGTCGCCGGTACCCGGTCGATCGTGAGCGTGAACTGGGTCGGGCAGCGCACGCCGCTGCACTGCACCTCGAACGGCAAGGTACTGCTCGCGTTCATGCGCGAGGAGGAACGGGACCGCCTGTTGGCCGAACGACTCCCGCGCCTCACGCCTCGGACGATCACCGACGCCAGGCGTCTGCGGAGCCAGCTGGGGGAGATCCGGGCTCGCGGCTACGCGCAGACGCTGGAGGAGCTCGAGGAGGGATTGAACGCCGTCGCGGCGCCCGTCCGCAGCATGAACGGCGACGTGGTGGCCGCGCTCAGCGTGTCGGGGCCCGCATTCCGGATGCGCGGGGTCGACCTGCCGCGGATCGGCCGGGCCACGGCGGAAGCGGCGGCCGTGATCTCACGACGGCTCGGTCACGTGGATCGAACCCGCCCCGCCGCGGGATGAGGACGAGGAGGACCAGGTGACCACGGTGTGGGACGCGCATCGCGAACAGCTCCCGACGCTGCTCGGTGCGATCGGCAGAACTCCGCTCGTCCAGCTCCAGCGGGTGACCCCTCCGGGCGTCCGGATCCTCGCCAAGATCGAATGGTACGGACCGACCGGCTCGGTGAAGGACCGCATCTACGCGCACATGCTCGACGAAGCCGAGGCGCGCGGTGATCTGAGGCCTGGCATGACGATCGTCGAATGCACGACCGGCAACGCGGGCATCGCGTGCGCCGCCGTCGCCGCGATCAAGGGGTACCGGTGCCTGATCGTGATGCCAGAGGGCATGAGCCAGGAGCGCAAGACGATGATCGGCGCGTACGGGGCCGATCTGGTGCTGACACCGGGCGCGGGCACCGACATCGACCTCGCGCTCGTGAAGTTGCACGAGATCATCGCGTCCGATCCCGCCAGGTACTTCTTCCCGGGCGAGTTCGAGAACCCCGACAACCCGGATGCCCAGCTCGCCAGTGGCCAGGAGATCTGGGAACAGAGTGGAGGGCGGGTCGACGCTGTTGTCGGCGCGCAGGGGACGGGTGGCTGGATCAGCGGGGTGACGAAGGCGTTGAAGGCGTGCAACCCCGACCTGCTGGCGTTCGCGGTCGAGCCGGCGGAATGCCCCTTGATCAGCGAGCAACGGTGGGGCACGCACGGAGTGCCCGGCATCGGCGACGGGATCATCCCTCGCAACCTCGACCTGGCGGCGATGGACGGCATCGTGACGGTGTCCACGGAAGAGGCGCTGGTCACTGCGCGCCGTCTGGCCCGCGAGGAGGGCATGTTGTGCGGTCCCTCGTCGGGGATCAACGTCGCCGCCGCCCATAAGGTGAGCGAGCGTCACCCGGAGCTGCGGAGCATCGTCACCGCGATCTGCGACACGGGGCAGCGGTACTTGTCGGGGGAGCTCTACGGCGACCGCCCGGACGTCGAGGAGCCGGAACGAGATCACGCCATCGACGCCGGAACGCTCGCCTCGGTCGATGCCCATCGCGATCGGCTCGAGTTCATCGCCTGACCGGGCGCCGTTCGTCCTCTCAGATGTCGGTGTCGAAGGTCTCGCAGGCGTTCAGATCGCCGGAGTTGAACCCGGCCTTGAACCACCGCATGCGTTGCTCCGACGAGCCGTGGGTCCAGCTCTCGGGGTCGATCCGACCCGTCGTGGACTGCTGGATGCGGTCGTCTCCGATCGCCGACGCGGCGTTCAACGCTTCTTCGAGGTCGCCGTCGCTCAGCTCGTTGCTCGCGATCAGGCTGTGACCCCACACACCCGCCAGGCAATCGGCCTGCAGCTCCAGCCGCACCGACAGGTCGTTCGCGCGTTCTGGATCCTGCTGTGACGCCTCCTGCACCTGGCGGTTGATGCCGAGCAGGTTCTGGATGTGGTGCCCGTATTCGTGCGCGACGACGTACGCCTGCGCGAAGTCGCCCGGCGCCCCGAACCGTTGCTCGAGCTCTCTGAAGAATCCGAGGTCGATGTAGATCCGGGAGTCGGCGGGGCAGTAGAAGGGCCCCGTCGCCGACGAACCCTGCCCGCATGCGGTGGACACGCCGTTGCGGAAGATAACCATCTGCGCCGGGGTGAACGTTCGGCCCGATCCCTCGAACACGGTCGGCCAGAAGTCCTCGATGTAGGCGAACACCGTCTCGGTCTGCTCGAAGAGCTGCAGGTCCGGATCGTTCGCGGGATCGAGACCGGCCTGGCCCGTTCCGGCGTCGTTGAGGTCGGAGAAGACGTCCCCCCCGAGCCCTCCGCCGCCGCCCACCAAGCGAGGCGCGACGCAGACCGCCAGGATCAGGACGATCACGATCAGGCCGAGGCCCCCGCCCTTGCCCATGGGGATCGGCATCCCACCACCGCCGCCTCCGCCTCTGCCGCTGAGCCCGGGGAAGCTGAAGCCGCCACCGCCCGGCGACGCCCCCCGGCGGTCGATCACGTTCCCGCTCTTGCGGCGTCGCAACTTCATGGGCACATCTTCCCTTCACCTTCGCCCGGGTGTCGAACCCCGGTCGGTGCGCCGGTCCCGGTAATGTGCGGGCATGGCCGAACCCTGGGAGCTCACCGCCTCGGACGCGCTCGACAGGATGCGCGCGAAGGAGCTTTCGCCGGTCGAGCTGCTGGAGTCGGTGATCGATCGCGCCACATCCGTGGAGCCGGTGGTGAACGCGTTCGCCGAGCGGCGCTATGAGGAGGCGCTCGAAGCGGCCCAGGCGGCGGCCGATCGCTACGGCGGTGCCGGCCGCGTCCGTCCCCTGGAGGGATTGCCCCTCGGGTTGAAGGAAGAGGTCCCCGTCCGGGGATGGACGATGCGTCACGGCTCCCTCGCGATCGAGGAGGTCGCCGAGATCACCTCGCCGATCGCGGAGCGCATCCTGAAGTCGGGCGCGGTCGTGCATGCGCGCACGACGACGCCGGAGCTGTCGTCCACCGGCTACACGCACTCGAAGCTCTGGGGTGTGACCCGCAACCCGTGGAACCCCGACGTCGCCGTCGGCGGCTCCAGCGGCGGATCGGGCGCGTCTCTCGCGAGCGGGACCTCGATGCTCGCGAGCGGCTCCGACATCGGCGGTTCGATCCGGCTCCCCGCCTCGATCAACGGCGTCGTGGGCTTCAAGCCTCCCCACGGCCGCGTGCCCGTCGAGCCGCCGTTCAACCTGGACCGGTACTGCCATGACGGGCCGATGGCGCGAACGGTGGCCGATTGCGCGTTGTTCCAGAACGTGCTGGCGGGGCCGCATCCCATGGACATCACGTCGCTCAGACCGAAGCTCAGGATCCCCAGCGAGCTCCGGCCGATCGACGGATGGCGGATCGCGGTGTGCGTCGATCTGGGTGCGTGGGAGGTCGATCCCGAGATCGTCGCCACGACGCGTTCGGTCGCTGACGCGCTCCGCTCGGCCGGCGCAAGGGTCGACGAGGTCGAGCTGCCGTGGCGGATCGAGGAGGTCATGGACGTGAGCCGTCGTCATTTCGGCGCGGTCTTCGGCGCGGACATCGCCGAGCACGTCGCGAATCATCCCGAGGAATCGAACGACTACCTGGCGGCGTGGGCTGAAGAAGCCGCGACCACGGCGACCGAACCGGGGGCGTTCCTGCGTGGGCTCGAGGGGGAGCAGCGTCTCTGGGAGCCGCTCGCCCGGCTCTTCACCCGGTATCGCGCGCTGATCGGACCGACGTGGGCGGTCAACGGCATCCCGGCCGGGGACAGCTTCCTGGGACAGCTCACGCCGGGGGGCGGGCCGAACGACCGGCAGTTCCACGCGATGATGACGACGCCGTTCAACATCCTGTCGCCGTGCCCGGTGCTGGCTGTACCCAGCGGCACCGCGTCGAACGGCGTTCCTACCGGGGTGCAGATCGTGGGGCGCACCTACCGCGACGTCGACGTGTTCCGGATCGGCGCGGCCCTGGAGCGTGTGAAGCCGTGGCCCGGGCTCGCACCGATGACGTCGTGACGGTCTACGGCTTGTACCTCGATCACGGGCCCAAACGCCGCAAGACGATGGTGCACGTGATCGACCTTATGGGCTGCGTCGCGAACGGGCCGACGACCGACGAGGTGCTGGAAGCGACGCCCGATGCGATCCGCGAGTTCCTGACGTTCCTCGGCGCACACGGCGACCCGGTGGACCCGAGCGACACGTTCGGCGTGCGGATCGTCGAGGAGGTCACGGAAGGACAGTGGCTCGGGAACGGCATCGCGGTCTTCGGTCCCGATCGCGATCGGGTCGCACCGAAGGAGGTCGGACAGCTGCTTCAGCGCCATCGGTGGATCCGCGACGACACCCTCGCGCTCGTCGCCGGCCTCACACCTCGCGCGCTCGAAGCCAAGCCGGAGAAGGGCCGTTCCGTTGCCGACATCCTGCGGCATGTCCTGGCCGCGGACGGGGGCTACCTCGCGAGCGGGCTCGCCTCGAACCGGGCGCTCAACCGGCTCGCCCGTGACGCCGAGGCCGGATCGATCGACGTCGGTCGAAGCGCTCGCTGAGGGGGCTGACCTGTTCGCCGAGGACATCGGAGCCGCGACCCCCGAGCAGCTGTCGGCCGTGATCCCGAGGGGGCAGTCGATCGGATCGGTGCGCCGCACGCTGCGACGAGCGCTCGAACACGGCTGGGAGCACCTTCAGGAGATCGGCACGCGACTCGCCGAGAGCTGACGAGCCCCCGAGACCGTGCGGCTCAGCCGGCCGCGGCGATCGCGGCGATGTCGGCGGGCGTCGTCCCGCAGCAGCCCCCCACGATCGTGGCGCCCGCCGCCCGCCACCGGGCCGCCGCCGCGCCGACGTCGGGGCGCGGGCCTTCCAGCACCCACGACCGAGTCTCCGCGTCCCATGCGGAGCCCACGTTGGGATAGGCGAGCAGGGCGGTACCCGAAGGTGCGGCCTGCAGAAGCGACGGGACGAACCGAGGAGGCGTGCAGTTCACGCCTACCGCCACCACGCGGTCGCTGGACGCCGCGACCGCTGTCGCCTCCGCGAACGGGGTGCCGTCGCTGATCCGATCGACGTCGCGGCAGCTGAACGAGAACCATGCTCGTGCGTGCGGATACCCCTCGAGCAGGGCAACCAGCGCCTCGGTCTCCACGATCGAGGGGATCGTCTCGATCGCGAGGACGTCGGGCTCGGCCTCCAGCAGCGCTTCGAGACGTGGCTGATGGAACATGCGGAGCGCCGCGGCCGAGAGCCCGTAGTCGCCTCGATACTCCGAGCCGTCGGCCAGCGTGGCGCCGAACGGCCCGACCGACGCAGCGACAAGGCGATCCGGGCCGGCCTCCTCGGCCGCGTCCCGTGCCAGTCGCACGCTCCGGCAGAGGAGCTCGGCTGCGTCGGCGGCGTCGATCCCCCGCCGGGCGAACCCTTCGAACGACGCCTGGTAGCTCGCGGAGATCGCGACGTCGGCGCCGGCCGCGAAGAAGGCCTCGTGCACGAGCCGGATCGACGCCGGGTCGTCCTTCAACAGCCGGGCCGACCACAGCTCATCGCTGAGGTCGGCGCCGCCCCGCTCGAGCTCGGTGGCGAGCCCGCCGTCGAGCACGAGCCGGCTCCGGAACCGAACGTCGATGTCCGTCGCCATCCCGCGACCATACCCGCGGCGCGCCCGTCGGCCGTTGCCTGACCGGTATCCTCCGCGGGATGCGTGCTCGCTTCCAGGCACTGGCCGACCGAGACGTGCAGCGTTGGCCCACGTTCCCGGGAAGGCTTATCCACGTCCTCGCCCCCCGGCTGGGCCTCGACGTCGAGGTGGCGGCGGGCTCGGCGGACGTGGCGACCCGGGCACCGCTCGTCCCCGGATCACGGTTCCGCATCGCGAGCGTCACCAAGTCGTTCGTGGGTGCCTCCGCGCTTCGGTTGGTCGAGACCGGCCGGCTCGGATTGGATGCCTGCCTGGACGACGTGGTGTCCGGCGAGTCCGTCGATGCACTCCGCGAGGGCGGATACCAGACCTCGACCATCACGCTGCGCCACCTGCTGACCCACACGAGCGGCATCTACGACTTCGCCGCATCCGCCTACGACCCGAGCATCACCGACGGGTTCGACCAGGCGATCGAGGCCGATCCAACCCATCGATGGACCCGCCTCGAGCAGATCCGCTTCGCCGTAGATCACGGCCGCCCGTACGGCGAGCCGGGGACGGTCTACGGCTACTCGGACACCAACGCCTGTCTGGTGGGAGAGGTCCTCGAACGGGTCACCGGCCTGGGCATGGGCGCCGCGATCGCCGACCTCGTCGGTTTCGAGCGGCTCGGGCTGCGCCACACCTACCTGGAGTCGATCGATCCGGAGCCCGAGGATCTGCCACCGCTTTCCCACCAGTACGAGGGCTCCGTCGACATCGTCACGATCGATCCGTCGGTCGACCTGTACGGCGGAGGCGGCTTGGTGTCGACCTGCCGTGATCTCGCGCGATTCTTTCGCGCGCTCCTTCGGTGCGAGGTGTTCGACGACCCTCAGACGCTTCGGATCATGACCACCCGGAACGCCGGCTTGCCGCCTGCCGCCGAGATGGCGATCGCCGACGATCCGAACGACGCGGCGATGTATCTGTTCAGGGCAGAGGTCGGAGGTCACGAGTGGTGGGGCCACGACGGTTGGTGGGGTACGACCGCCTACACGTGCCCCGCGCTCGACCTCACCGTCGTCGCCGGACACCAGCAGGCGCACGCGCCCCTGGGGTTCGACCGGATGGCGGTGTTCACCGAGATCCTGACGATCCTGGGCGCGTCGAACGGTGATTGAACCGCCGTTCAGTACCCGCGGTATGCTCGGGCGATGAGCACGTACCCGTTGTCAGGCGAAGACCGCGACATCCAGGAACGCTCCCGCCGGTTCGTGGACGAGGAGCTGATCCCGTGGGAGCAGCACGCCGAGGAGCACGGCGGCGAGATCCCGGCGGACGTGGGGGAGAAGCACCGGCGCGCGGCGATCGACCTCGGCCTCTCCTCGATGAACATGCCGGTCGAGATCGGGGGCACCGGCATGTCATCGTTCCAGCAGGTGCTGGTCTCCGAGCAGATCGGACGGGTGACCAACGCGTTGGGCTGGTGCGTGCACACGCCGCCCGCGTGGGCGCCGTCGGTGGTCAGCGATCACCAGATGCGGACCTGGATCGAGCCGTCGATCCGCGGGGAGATGCACGAGTGCTACGCGATCACCGAGGAGGGCGCCGGTTCCGACGTCGACGCGATCGAGGCGACGGCCAGGCGTGAGGGCGACGAGTACATCCTGAACGGGCTCAAGATGCACGTGACATCGTTCAACAACGCCACCTACTCGTTCTTCCAGGCCAAGATCGCCGGTGGGGAGCACGAAGGCCAGCACGCCATGTTCTTCGTCGACAACGACACCCCCGGCGTTCGGGTCGTGCGCGTGCCCGCGTACAGCCACACCTATGCGGACCATCATCCGCTGGTGGCGTTCGAGGACGTGCGGGTGCCGGTCGCGAACCTGGTCGGCGAAGAGGGCGACGGCATGGCCTTCACCTACGAGTGGTTCCGGTACGAGCGGCTCATGATCGCGGCGCGTTGCTGCGGAGCCGCCGACCGGCTGATCACCGAGGCCACCGCGTTCGCGAAGGAACGGGTGCAGTTCGGCGAGCCGATCTTCTCGTTCCAGGCGATCCAGCACATGCTGGCCGACTCGCTGACCGAGCTCTGGGCCGCCCGGCTCATGACCTACGAGCTCGCGAAGAACATCGATCGAGGCGTCGATGTGAAGCTGCAGCACGCGCAGTGCTCCATGGCCAAGCTCTACGCCAGCGAGATGGCCGGCCGGGTCGCGGACCGTGCGGTGCAGATCTTCGGCGGGCGGGGCTACATGCGCGAGAACGTCGCCGAAAGGTTCTGGCGAGAGGTGCGCGTCGACCGCATCTGGGAAGGAACCTCCGAGGTGCAGCGCTCGATCATCGCCGACCAGCTCGGCAAGCGCGGGGTCCAACCCCTCGTGGGCTGATCCGGTTCCGAGGTAGGCATGCTCGTTGCGCAGGCGGTCGTCGAGGATATGTCGGTCGTCACGGGCGACGTTCGCGCAGTATCCCGTCGACGTCGTCTGGTAGACGGCACCGCTGCTAGTACCATCGAAACGATCGAGCCCTCGCGAACCGGGAGTTGATACCGCATGGAACGTCTGAGCCATTGGATCGGCGGAAAGCTCGTACCCGGGGAGTCGGGCCGCACCGGACCCGTCTTCAATCCCGCCACCGGCGTGCAGACGCACGAGGTCGACTTCGCCGCGGTCGAGGAGGTTGACGCCGCCGTCGACGCGGCCGGCGAGGCGTTCACGGGGTGGCGCGCCCTGTCCTTGTCCAAGCGCGCCGACATCTTGTTCCAGTTCCGCGACCTCGTCGACGAACATCGGCGTGACATCGGCCGCCTCATCACCGAGCAGCACGGCAAGGTGCTCGCCGACGCCATGGGAGAGGTCGCCCGGGGACTCGAGAACATCGAGTTCGCGACCGGCATCCCGCACCTGCTGAAGGGCGGGTTCACCGAACAGGCTTCGACCGGCATCGACGTCTACTCGATCCGACAGCCGCTCGGCGTGGTGGCGGGCATCACGCCGTTCAACTTCCCCGCCATGGTTCCCATCTGGATGTTCGCCAACGCGATCGCGTGCGGCAACGCGTTCATCTTGAAGCCGTCCGAGAAGGACCCGGGTGCCTCGCTGTACCTCGCCGAGCTGCTCAAGGAGGCCGGTCTGCCCGACGGGGTCTTCAACGTCGTGCAGGGCGACAAGGTCGTCGTCGACCGGCTGCTGGAGCACCCCGACGTGGAGGCGCTCAGCTTCGTCGGCTCTACGCCGATCGCACGCTACATCTACGAGACCGGCACGAAGCACGGCAAGCGCGTCCAGGCGTTGGGCGGCGCCAAGAACCACATGGTGGTCCTGCCTGACGCCGAGATCGACATGGCGGCCGACGCCGCCGTCTCCGCCGCCTACGGTTCGGCGGGCGAACGGTGCATGGCCGTGAGCGTGATCGTCGCGGTGGGCGATGTCGCTGATCCGCTGGTCGCGGCGATCACCGAGCGCCTTCCGAAGATACCGATCGGCGACGGCATGGATCCCGGATCGGAGATGGGACCGCTGGTGACCGAACAGCACCTCGAGAGGGTCGAGTCCTACCTGGACTCAGGTCCCGCTCAGGGCGCGACGCTTGTGGCCGATGGGCGAGAGCATCCCCTCCGTGGTGGTGACGGGTTCTTCCTGGGCGTCTCGCTGCTGGACCACGTCACGACCGACATGGACGCCTACAAGGACGAGATCTTCGGGCCGGTGCTCAGCGTGATGCGCGTCGACACCTACGAGGAGGCCCTCCGGTTGGTCAACGACAACCCCTATGGGAACGGCACCGCGATCTTCACCAGGGACGGGGGAGCGGCGCGCGCGTTCCAGTTCGATTGCGAAGCGGGCATGGTGGGCGTCAACGTGCCGATCCCGGTCCCGGTCGGCTACTACTCGTTCGGCGGGTGGAAGGACTCGTTGTTCGGTGACAGCCACATGTACGGGCCCGAAGGGGTGCAGTTCTACACCAGGGGCAAGGTGGTCACGTCGAGATGGCCCGACCCGGGCTCGTCGTCGATCGACCTTGGCTTCCCGCGCACCCGCTGATGGCGCCGGATGAAGTGACGGCCGAGGAGTTCCTGGCCCGAGAGGCCGCGTCCTGGGACGCGTTCCGGACCCAGTTCCGGAGGGTGCCCGACGAGCGCCTGAACGAACCCGGAGTGGTGGGCGACTGGTCCACCAAGGACGTCGTGTGGCACTGCGCGGCCTGGGCGAGGTTCGCCGCGGACCATCTGGAGACGCCGGCGACCGGACCGTTCGTCGATCCGTTCGACGGGTATCCCGACGAGCACTGGGACGCGGTCAACGCCGAGATCGCGACGGCGTCGAGCGCCATGACGTGGGAGGCCGTGCGTGCAGGGGCCGAAGACGCCAGGACCAGCGTGAGGAACGCGGTCGCGACGGATGCAGCGTCCGCCGAGGCGATCGAGTGGGCGGCCGACGAGACGTTCGTGCACTACGACGAGCACGCCGAACACGTGCGGGCGTTCATCGAGGGGGGCTGACCGCTTCCGTGGACATGAACCAGATGTGCGGGCCTCCCGACGTGGGCTCGCCCTCCTCGGTGACCCGGAAGCCGAATCGTTCGTAGTAGCCGACGTTGCGTTCCGTCGCGGTCTCCAGGAAGCACGGCGCATCTTCCTGTGCCGCCCGTTCAAGCCCGAACCGGATCAGCGCGCCGCCGATCCCCGCCCCCTGCCGATCCGGGCGAACGCCGATCGCATCGAGGTACCACGCGTCGTCCGGCACTCGTGACTCGATCCACGACCACAACCCGTCGTAGCGCGCGCCGTCGTCGTCCGTGAGCGGTGCCACCCGGGTCCGAGCGGCGGCGTCGCTCTCGAACATGTCCTCGGCGGTTCCGGCCGGGATCCAGACCGCGAACCCTTCGGCGTCTCCCGCCTCCCAGATCACGCCGGCGTCGACGATCCCCTCATAGATCAGGCCGAACACCCGCTCGATGCGATCGTGCACGTCATCGGCCGGCGGCAGAGGCCACCGGACGATCGGATCGTCCGCGAATGCCATTGCCAGAACCCGCGATAGCGCGGGGAGACGATCGCGAGTGAGTCGCCGGATGGGAAGCGTCACGGCACGCAGCCTATCGGGAGCGTGGTTCTCCGGCGCGGCCCAGGTCGGTGTAGCGGAACGTTCCCTTCGCGATGCGCAGCCCAACGAACGAGTCCACCTGCACGACGTCGGGCACCTTGCGGATCTCCTGCTGCATCACTCGAAGCAGGTCGTCGCCGTCCTGCGCGACGATCTCCACCAACACGTCGTATTGCCCGGTGCACTCGATCACGTAGACGGCCTCGGGGATCTTGCAGATGGCGTCGATCGCACGCGGAACGTCGCGTCCCCCGATCCGCACCCCCAGATAGGCGAAAAGGAGACCGAGCTCGTGCGGCTTCACGTCGGTGACGAACCGGATCGCGTCGATCCGCTGGAGCCTTGCCACCCGGGCGCGGATCGTTGCCTCGGCGACGCCGAGCTCGTCCGCGACCGACGTGAACGGCCGCCGCCCGTCTTCGGCAAGGGCGTCGATGATGCGAAGGTCGAGGTCGTCGAATCGGGGTTCCGCCATGGCCCTGCGATTCTCGCAGACGGAACGCTTCCGATGTGCGATATCCGCAGCCGACACGGCGTCGCGGCGCTATCTCCTTCTGTGAACTGAGCCTATCCTTGTCGGTATCCGCGAAGGGACCCGGAGGACGACTCGCCATGGCCAAGACCGAACAAGAGATCAAGATCCGCAACGACCAGGTCGAATGGGAGCCCCGGCCCACCCTCGGCAGCGCCGACTATTCGAGCGCCGAGGTCTGGGAGCAGGAGAAGGAGAAGATCTGGTGGGGCGAATGGGTCTGCGCCGGTCGCACGGAGGAGGTCCCGCAGCCGGGCGACTACGTGGTCCGAAACATCGCCGGCGAGTCGATCTTCATCGTCAGGAACGAGGCCGGGGAGCTTCACGCGTTCTACAACGTGTGCAGCCATCGCGGGACGATGTTCCTGGACGATGCCGAGGGCACCCAGCGCGTGCGCAAGGCGTTCGTGTGTCCGTACCACGCCTGGACCTTCAACCTGAACGGCGAGCTGGTGGGCTCGCCCAACGTCAGGGAGGACGAGCACTTCGACCGCGCGGATCATCCTCTGTACGACATCGCGATCGACACCTATGCCGGGTTCATGTTCGTCAACATGACCATCGGGGGACCCAAGGAGACGCTTCTCGAGTCCCTCACCGACGGGGCGGAGTCGATCACCGTGTTCGACCGGTTCAAGATGGACGAGCTCCGTGTGGGCGTGCGGCTCGTCTACGAGGTCGAGGCGAACTGGAAGATCGTGGTCGAGAACTACAACGAATGCCTCCACTGCCCGCAGATCCATCCCGACCTCGTCCAGGTCGTCCCGTTGTTCCGCTTCGGTGAGGTGTGGGACGAGGAGATCCCCGACGACGGCAACCGGATGGTGGAGGGTGCGACCTCGTTCACGAAGACCGGTGAGAGTGAGCTGCCGAAGTTCCCCGGCCTGGAACCCGAGGACTACGAGATGTACTACGGGAGCTACCAGTTCCCGAACCTGATGCTGAACCTGCACCCCGACTGCGCGATGTTCTACATCGGCTACCCCAAGGGTCCGAACCACACCACCGTGGTGAGCGAGTTCATGTTCAGGCCCGAGACGATCGCCGACCCCGAGCTGTTCAAACCGGAGCCCACGGTCGAGTTCTGGGACACGATCAGCAAGCAGGACTGGGAGGTGTGCGCGCGCGCACAGACGGGCGTGAGCTCGAGGGCTTTCACGCGCGGCGTGTACCCGCGGCAGGACCGCTTCCTCTACTGGTTCAACGAGGAGTGGCGCCGCGCGATGGGCCGCCCCACCTTGGGGTAGCCGCGTATCCTCCCGGGCATGACGATCCCGGAGCATCTCGCCAACAAGGAGCTGTCGGCCGACATCCTCGAGCCGCTGAGCGAGCCTCCCGACCGGGCGCAGGTCGTCATCGTCGGGGGTGGCATCATCGGCTCGTCGATCGCCTACCACCTCACGAAGCTGGGCCTAACCGACCTCGTCGTGATCGAGCGCGGCACGCTCACCAACGGAACCACCTGGCACGCGGCGGGTCTCGTGTCGCAGATCCGCGGTTCCCACGCGCTCACCGAGTTGAGTCGCATCAACGCCGATCTCTACGAGTCCCTTCCGGAAGAGACCGGCGTCGAGACCGGGTTCCGTCGCCACGGGGCGGTCACGGTCGCTCGAACGCCCGGGCGCATGAGCGAGACGCTGTATGCCGTCGCCATGGCCCAGGAGTTCGATGTGCCGACCGACATCCTGACCCCTGCTGAGTTCGGGGACCTCTGGCCCGCGGCGACGACCGACGACCTCGTCGGCGCCGTGAACTTCCCCACCGACGGCACGGTGAACCCGGGACATGCGGCGCTCGCGCTCGCGAAGGGCGCCAGGGACCGGGGCGCGCGCTTCGTGCAGGGAGTCACGGTCACCGGTTTCATGCGGGGCGCCCACGGCAACCGCGTCGTCGGCCTCGAGACCGACCGAGGCACGATCGAGGCCGACACGGTGGTGTTGGCCGCCGGGCTGTGGACGAGCGAGTTGGCTCGCCGTGCGGGTGCGAGCGTCGCCCTCTATCCGGCCGAGCACGTCTGGGTCATGACCGAGCCGGCCGAGGGCGCACGCGAGGAGGCTCCGTTCCTTCGCGACCTCGATGGCTACCTGTACGTCCGGCACCACCGAGGCACCTTCGTCGTGGGAGCCTTCGAACCGAACGGCAAGCCGATCGCCGCCGCCGACGTCCCCACCGACGGGTTCGTGGAGTTCGGTCCCGATTGGGACCACTTCGCTCCGGTGTTGGCCAACGCCCGCCGGCGCATCCCCGAGCTCGAGACGATCGGGTTCTCGCACTACTTGCGCGCACCGGAGAGCTTCACGCCGGACGCCGCGTTCCAGCTCGGCGAGCTCCCGGAGGCGCCCGGCCTCTGGGTCGCGGCGGGCCTGAACTCGCAGGGGATCATCTACGGGCCCGGGGTCGGCATGGCCCTGGCTGAGTGGATCGTCGCAGGGCATCCCACGCATGACCTGGCCGAGGTCGACGTCGTGCGCACGGGCCGATGGGCGAACAACCGCCGCTGGCTCCACGAGCGCACCGTGGAATCGCTCGGCGGTCTGTACGAGATGCACTGGCCGGGCAAGCAACCGGTCACTGCGCGGGGGGTTCGGCGAATCCCACTCTGGGCCCCGATGCACGCCGCCGGCGCCGCGTTCGGCCAGGCCGACGGGTGGGAGCGTCCCAACTGGTTCGAGCCCGGAACCGTGGATCCACCGGTCGTCCATGACTTCGACGAACCGTCGTGGTTACCGTCGGTTCGCGACGAGGTGCGGGCGACGCGCGAAGGCGTGGCCCTGTTCGACCTGTCCACCTACTCGAAGTTCATGGTCGAGGGGCCCGACGCGCTGACCGGATTGCAGCGCCTGTGCGCGTCCGACCTCGATGTGCCGGTCGGCCGGGTGGTCTACACGGTGATCTGCAACGACCGCGGCGGCATCGAGATTGACCCGACCGTCACGCAGGCTGGACGAGCGCAGGTTCCTGGTGCTCGCGCCGACCCTGGCGCAGCGACGGACGGAGATGCTGTTGCGGCGGGGACTCCCCTCGGGGGCGGTGGTCACCGATGTCACCAGCGGCTTCGCCACGCTGCACGTCGCGGGACCCCGTTCGCGCGACCTGCTGGCCCGCCTCACCGACGACGACCTGTCGAACGAGGCGTTCCCCTTCCTGTCGGCGCGCGAGATCGAGGTCGGGTGGGCGAAGGCATTGGCCTTCCGCGTCTCGTTCACGGGAGAGCTGGGTTGGGAGCTCTCGGTGCCGACCGAGTTCGCCGGCGACCTCTACGAGCGTCTCGTCGCGGCCGGCGCGCGACCTCGAGCTCCGGCATGCGGGTGCATTCGCGTTCGATGCGGCGCGGCTCGAGCGGGGCTTCCGCTCGTGGGGGCACGACATCGGCCCCCTCGACGATCCGTTCGCCGCCGGCCTCGGCTTCACGGTGCACACCGACAAGGGCGGTGCCTTCACTGGACGGGAAGCCCTCTCCCGGATGCAGGCGGCCTCGCGCACGCGCACGCTGGTGTCCGTACACGTTCCGGATGCGACGCTGTGGCACGGCGAGCCCGTCCTGCGCGGCGCCGAACGCATGGGGTACGTCACGTCGGCGAACGTCGCGCCCACCCTCGGCGGCGGCTCCGTCGGACTCGCGTGGGTCCACGGTGAACCCGACGCGCGAGGGGTGGGTCGTGCAGGTGCGCGATCGCATCGTCCCCGGCGGCCGTTCAGCTCACGCCGTTCCACGACCCCAAGGGCGACCGGGCTCGCAGCTGAGTCGGGGCATTCAACGATGGGAACCTTCACGTTCATCGGTGTGCCGATCGACTCGGTGGGCCGGTCGGGTGGCACCGAGCACGGCCCGGCCGCCCTTCGCGAGCTCGGCATGCCCGCGGCGCTAGGTGCCGCCGACGCTGGTGACCTGGACGTGCGGATCCGTGGCGAGGAACGCGATCCCGCCACCGGCATCGTGGCGAGCGCCGACGTCCTAGCCGTGACGGACACGATCCGCAGCGCGGTCGGGGACTCGATCCGTGCGGGGAAGCGACCGTTCCTGGCGGGCGGGTGCTGTGCCGAGCTCCCCGGCGCCCTCGCGGGCGCCAGGGACGCGCTCGGCCGCATCGGGCTGGCCTACCTCGACGGTCACCTCGACCTTTACGACGGCGAGACCTCGCCCACCGGCGAAGCCGCGGACATGCCGGTCGCGGTTGCGCTCGGGATCGCGCCCGATGCGTGGGTCGAGCGGGCAGGCGGCGCATCGCTCGCTCCGGCCGACGCGGCGATCGTGGGCTATCGGGACCTCGAGCAGTCCCTCTCCGACGGCATGGTGGATCCAGCCGGCATCCCGGGGCTGACACACCTGGACGTCGACGCTGTCAGGGACGGCCCTCCCAGGGCGGTCGGCGATCGGGTCGAGCGCGCGCTCGGGGAGAGTCCCGGTGGATTCTGGCTGCACCTGGACGTGGACGTGCTCGATCAGGATGTCTTCCCCGCCACGGACTATCTGATGCCCGGCGGGATGACGTGGGAGGAGCTGGTCGGTGTGATGGCGCCGCTCGCGGCCTCGCCCTCCCTCGTCGGAGCCTCGGTCGGCTGCTACAACCCGGAGAAGGATCCCGACGGGGCGTGCGGCCGAGCACTGGTCGACGCGTGGCGGGCATCGATCGGATGAGCGGGCCGAGGTCCGTCGCGGGGGTCTAGCCGGAGTCAGCCCCGTCCGCGGCCGCCGCGTCGATCGTGCCACGGTCGGGCATCCCCTCCCGCGCGCCGGCCACCGTCACCGACATCGACGCGGCGACGCAGGCTCGACGTAGCGCCTCGTGCATCGGGCGGCCCTCCACCACCCCCGACGCGAGCACACCGTTGAAGCAGTCGCCGGCACCCGTCGTGTCCACCGCCCGCACCTTCAGGCCGCCGATGCGCAGAGAGCCATCGGGCCCGTTCGCGACCACGCCGTCGGCCCCTGTGGTGGCGATCACGTGCAATCCCGGATAGGCCGCGCCCAGACGAGCGGTCGCGCCGCGCGGCTCCTCGGCCTGGGCCGCCAGGATCGCGATCTCGCTCTCGTTCGGCGTGACGTGCGTGGCCAGCGGCAGCAGCTCGTGGACCTCGGACCGAGCCGGAGCCGGGTTCAGCACGAACGGCAAGCCGCGCGCTCGGCACCACCTTCCCGCCGCCTCCACCGCGGCCAAGGGAACCTCGAGGCTCGCCAGGATCCCGCTGACGGCTTCCCCCGATCGCGTCCAGCGACTCCTCGACGCCCGAAGGTGTGAGCCCGGCGTTGGCGCCCGAGTGCGACCGAGATCTGGTTCTGACCGGTCGAGTCGACGACGATCAGCGCGACGCCCGTCGGCGCCGTCCGGTCGATCGTCACCGCCCGCCACGTCGACGCCTTCGAGCTCGAGCACCTCTCGCGCGGCGTCGCCGAACGTGTCGTTACCCACCGCTCCGATCAGCATGACCCGCCCGTCCGACCCCAGGGCTCGCGCCGCCGCGACGGCCTGATTCCCGCCCTTGCCGCCCTGGTGCTGGGTGAACGACCCGCCGAGCACCGTCTCTCCCAGGACCAGGGAGCGGCGCGCCACGCACGACCAGGTCCACGTTGATGGCGCCGAGCACCACCAACACCGGAACGCCGGTCACGCCGAACCTTCGACCAACGATCGCAGACGTTCGATGAACGCCGTCATGAATGCTGGTGCGTCGACGTCCAGCGCGACCACCGCGTTCTCCTGGGGCTCCCAGCCCACCGGCCAGGGGCTGTGCCGGATCCCGTCGAGGTCGGTGACGGTCATGCCGCGCGTCCACGTGCCGTCGGATTCGACCTCGACCCTGCGTCGTGGCCCAGGTCGCCATCGACGGGTCGACGGCCAGCGCGAGCGCGAGCGGATCGTGCATGCACGCGCCTGCCGAAGCTCCGCGTGCGTTCGTAGAACTCGATGTAGAAGGGGACCGAATCCGCGAGGAAGCGACCCATCGCCGACGACGGGGCCGGGGCGACGATCGCCGCGAGGTCGCCGCGCGTGAGTTGGACGCGCTCGGTCACGTCCAGGCCCACGCAGCGCGGGAGCTTCGCTTCGTCTCGTCCGGACGAACCCTCGGAACACCGCCTGCGCGGCGTCGGGGTCGACCCACGTGTTGGCTTCGGCCGCCGGCGTCGCGTTGCCGCCGCGCGCGTACGACCCGCCCATGATCGCGAACCCACGCAACAGGTCCGGGAGCGAAGGCTCTTCCGCCAGGGCGAGCGCGACGTTGGTGAGGGGACCGGTCGCCACTAGCAGGACCTCACCGGGGCGATCCCGGGCCGTCTCCACGAGCAGCTGCGCCGCCGAGCGAGCGGACTCCTCGCGGGACGGAGCCGGTAGCTGCGCCCCGCCGAGCCCACGTTCACCGTGGACGACGGGGAACGGTTCGTGATCGCGAACCAGCGGGCGCGCCGCACCGCGTGCGACCTCGACGTCCCCCAAACCAAGGAGCTCGAGCACGGCCAGCGTGTTCGTGGTGGCGACCGTCGACGGTCACATTGCCCATTACGGTGGTCGCCCCGATCAGCTCCACGTTCGGGGGAGTTGGCTGCGTACAGGATCGCGAGGGCGTCGTCGACCCCGGTGTCGACATCGAGGATCAGCGGATCCTTCGTCATGGAACGAGCCTACCCACCGTGAACATCGACTCGGGCGAACCGACCTGCTGTCGTATCCTCCCAAGATGGCCCACGCCCCCGCAGAACGGCCCGTATGGCCGGTGGTCGAGTTCGATGACGTCTACCCGACGGTGGAGTTCGTCCATCGGATCGGCCAGATCGCCGGGAAGTACACCCTGTCCGAGACGTTCGAACCCGCGTGGGGTCACATCGCCATGGTGGTCAATCCCCGCGGATTCCGGACACCTTCGGTGAGGTCAGGAGCCGTCGACTTCGAGGCGACGTACGACCTCGTCGGCGATCAGGTGCACATCTCGACGGTCGACGACGTCAAGAGCGTCGCGTTGCGGGTCGGGATGTCGGTCGCGGATCTCTACGGCGACTTCGTCGGTGCCGCAGGTGCGTTGGGCATCCTCCCACCCTCCACTCCGTTCGAGGTAGAGCTTGCCGACGGCAAGAAGTTCGCTGAGGACACCACGGAGCGTCACTACGACTCGGGTGCCGCGACCGCGATCGCAACGGCGATGAGCCGAGCGGCGCGTGCATTCGGTCGCTGGCAGGCGCCGTTCATCGGCTACAGGCCGCCGGTTGGTCTCATGTGGGGTGGGTTCGACATCGCCGCAACTCGCTACCGCGGACGAGGGCTTGATCCGCCTGCCGATAGGCCGATCTTCCAACAGAACGGAATGAACGGGGAAGTGGTGGCGCTCGGATTCTGGTTCGGCGATCCGTCCAATCCCTCGCCGGGGTTCTACGGCTACACGTCGCCACCAGCGCCGTCGCTGGCCACCGCCGATCTGTCAGGGTTGGGTGCGACATGGGTTGCCGAGGCCGGAATGGCCGTGCTGCCATGGGCTTCTGCGGCCGCCCACAGCGATCCCGACGATCTGATCGTGCGATTCGGCGACGCCGTCTACGAAGCGGCGCTACGAGATGGGCAATGGCAGGAGCCTCGGACCATCGACCGGCATCCCGGCCCCATCGCCTCGAACCGCCTCGTCCCGTGGCCGACGCCAACGGATTGATCTCCCGACAAGCCTTAGGGCACTAGGCGATAGAAGCGCAACTCGTCGTCCTCAATCGGCAGCACCTCGACGTCGCGGAAGCCGGCAGCAACGGGGATCGGCGTAGAACCACGCCCGGGTCTCGCCGTTGTGCGTGCCACCTGCGCCGCGCTGGATGCACCGCTCTGGCGGGTCGCTTTCCGAGTGGCTCGCGCGGGACTGGCCGTTCACGAACGCCGACTACCATGCGCCCGGCTGAGGCGCACGAGTTCGTCGTCCGGAGGGCTCTGTTGCAGAACCCAGCCGTTGCCGTCCGGGTCGTTGAAGAAGACGTACGCGTTCCAGCCGATCGGTTCGCGCGTCACCGCGCGATAGTCCGACGCACCTTGCTCATGAACGACCTCCAGGACCTCACTGACGTCGATGCCGTTCTCGATGAGCTTCGCCCGCGCCGCATTGATGTCCGAGACCACGATCAGTAGACCGTTGAGCGATCCCGCTTCCATATCCTCGAGATCCGGACCGGTCGGCATGCCCGTCACCAGGGCGATCGAACATCCGGAGCCGGGAGGCGTCAGTTGGATCATGCGGACGACGTCGCCGAACGCGGCGTCGAGTCCTCGTTGAATCCAACCTGATCCCGGTAGAACGCTTTCGCCCGGTCCAGGTCTGAGACAGGCACCAATCCGACCTCAAGTTGCCATTCCACGCCTGACCGATCCTAAGGAATCCGGTGGCTCGAACGTCGAACCCGTCACACGCATTCGATGGTCGGGTGGGCTCGGTCCGGTCGCGATCGGCTTCTGATCCGCGAGCAGATCGTCCAATGATGGCCTCTGCGCTCGAGCGGATCTGGCTTCTCCTCATCCACGAGGACCGTCTGCCACTCGAGCTGGCTCACGAGCGGCGACTGCGAGGTGGTCTCGGCGCGGGTCAGGACTGGCGCCGACGAGCTCGAAGCCGATCAACCGGGCAGAGACGTCCATCGCCACGTCGTACATGCGTGTCGGCGTGAACGCGGTGTCGTTCATCAGGCATTGGATCGCGAGGCCGTCGATCATGGCCCCGAGCTCCAGGCCGAGTTGGTCGGCGTCCTGCCCGTCGGGGAACTCGCCGGTCGAACGGCCGAGCCGGATGATGTCGGCGATCGACTGACGCCAGCGCCGGTCCAGGACCTCACGCTCCTGCGCGAGCTTGGGGTCGCGCAGGGCGCGGACCCAGATCTCGATCCACAGGGCCCATTCGTCGAGCCGCTCGAACTCGGGCAGCAGGCCGGGAACCGACAGCTCGACCAGCCGCTCGAGCTGCTCTCGAGCGGAATCCATGCGTCGCATCTCGCGCGAGAGGCGAAGGTAGAACTGATCGTTGGCGCTGGTGAGCGCCTCCACCAGCAGCCGGTCCTTCGATTCGAAGTAGTAGAGGATCAGGCCGGGGGACACGCCGCAGCGATCGGCGATGTCGGAGATGCGTGTCTCGGCGAGCCCACGGTCCGTGATGACCCGAGCCGCCGCCTCCAGGATCTCCTGATGCCGATCCTTGCCGTTCTTCTGCCGTTGACGCGCCATCTGTTCTCCCAGCGGCCCGCATCCGCGCGGGCAGCCCTCTCGTCGCTTGAACGCCATACAGCCGCCACCCCCAGAAGGCGGCCTCTCTTGGCTGAATGTTCAACCAACTGTACCCGCATGACCTGCGAAGTCAAAACCTTCGGTCAGCGCGAGGCGGAGTTGACTGGTGATTCAAAGTCAGGCCATACTCTGCTGATCGCGCCCTGCCCGCCAGGGGCGAGACGAGGGGCCACGAGTTCAGGGGAAGGACGGTCTACCCGATGTCTTCGAACACCTACGACGCCATCGTCATCGGCGGTGGCCACAACGGGCTCACCAGCGGGGCCTACTTCGCGCGACACGGCGCCCGCACCGTGGTGCTGGAGTCCCGAAACAAGACCGGAGGCGCAGCCGACACGAGCGCCCCGTTCGCCGACCACCCGGAGATCAACGTCACGACCTACTCCTACGTGATGTCGCTGATGCCGCCGACGATCATCCGCGAGCTGCAGCTGAAGCGGCACGGCTACGACGTGACACCGTTCGGTCCCTACTTCCAAGCGTTCCCCGACGGGCGTGCGATCACCGTCTACACCGATGACGCGCAGAAGAGCTATGACTCGATCGCGCAGTTCTCGAAGAAGGATGCCGACACGCTCCCCAAGTGGGAGGCGTGGATGAAGGGCGTGTCCGACGTGCTCGGGCCCGCTGCTGCTGAGCGTGCCGCCGCACGTGGGATCGACGAAGCTCGTCGACCTGATCCCGCAGGCACAGACCGCGTGGAAGATGCGCGGCCTCGGGCAGCGTGGCGTGGCCGACGTGACGCGCCTGTTCACGATGAGCGTCACCGATCTGTTGGACGACTGGTTCGAGTCCGACGCGATCAAGGCGATGCTCACGGTCAACGGCGTCATCGGTACATGGGCCGGCCCCGACGAGCCTGGCACCGCCTACGTCATGCTCCACCATTCGATCGGCGACGTCGGCGACGGTCACCTCGGGAGCTGGGGCTTCCAGCAGGGCGGCATGGGCGCGGTGAGCGACTCGATCCGTCGACAGCGCCGAGTCGTTCGGCGCCGAGGTGCGCACGGACGCCCGCGTCAAGAAGATCCTCACCCGCAACGGCCGCGCCGTGGGCGTGGCGCTCGAGAACGGCGAGGAGCTCCGCGCGCCGGTGGTCGTCACCACGATCCACCCGAAGATCGCGTTCCTGGACCTGCTCGACCGTCACGAGCTGCCCGGCGACTTCGTCTGGGACATCGAGCGCTGGAAGACCCGCTCGGGCACGGTGAAGGTCAACGTCGCGATCAGCGAGCTGCCGAACTTCACGGCGATCCCCGGCACGAACCAGCAGGACCACCACACGGGTTCCGTGGAGCTGTGCCTGAGCCCGCAGTACGCGGAGCGGGCGTTCCAGGACGCGCACATGGAGCGCAAGGCCGCGACCGCTCCGTTCGTGGACGGCACGATCCCGACCACGCTCGACAAGAAGCTCGCGCCCGAGGGGACGCACGTGTTCTCGATGTTCACGCAGTGGGTCCCCGACGACTGGAACACCGAGCCGCACCGCGACGAGCTCGACGCCTACGCCCAGCGCATCTTCGACGGCTACAACGAGCTGGCGCCGAACTTCAAGGATTCGATCATCGACTACCAGGTGATCGGGCCCTACGACATGGAGCAGGACCTCGGCCTGATCGGCGGCAACATCTTCCACGGTGAGCTCAGCGTCGATCAGCTGTTCCACATGCGGCCGGCGCCCGGGTACGCCGACTTCCGGACGCCCGATCAAGGGGCTCTACCACGGTTCGTGCGCCACGCACGGCGGGGGTGGCGTCAACGGCATCCCCGGCTGGCAGGCGTACAAGGCCGCGGTGAAGGACAAGGCGATCGCGAAGAAGTAGTCAAGGTAGCTGACGAGCTCTGCCACCTGACCCGACGATGGACGACGCGCGGACCGCGCTGGAGCGCATGCTCGAGGCGCGGTCCGTCGCCGTCGTGGGCGCCTCCGTCAAGGAGCTTTCGCTCGGCCGGCAGATGGTGGTCGAGCTCCAGCGCGGCGGCTACGGCGGGCGGATCTACCCGGTCAACCCCGGGTACGACGAGGTGCTGGGGCTGCGGTGCTATCCGTCGATCGCCGAGGTTCCCGAACCGCGTCGACCTCGCGATCCTGGGCGTATCGAACGCGCGCGTGGAGCAGGCGCTGATCGACGCGGTCGCGGCGGGAGCGCGTTCGGCGGTGACGTTCTCGTCCCTCTACGAGGAGCCGCAGGACGCGCCGCCGCTGACCGAAGCGCATGGCAGGCATCGCGAAGGACGCGGGCATCGCGCTCTGCGGCGGCAACGGCATGGGATTCCTGAACCTCACGAACCGATTGCGCGCGACGGGCTTCGCGACGCCGGAGGAGATCCGTGAGGGTCCCGTCGCCTTCATCTCTCACTCCGGCTCCGCGTTCGCGGCCGTCGCGTTCAACGATCGAGGGATCGGGTTCAACGTGATCGTCTCGAGCGGCCAGGAGATCGTCTCGACGATGGCCGACTACATGGGCTATGCGCTCGGTCTGTCGTCCACCCGCGTCCTCGCGCTCCTGCTCGAGACCGTCCGCGATCCCGCGAGTTTCCGTGAACAGCTCGCGCGAGCGGCCGAGGCGGAGGTCCCGGTGATCGCGCTCAAGGTCGGCCGCACCGAGGGATCGAAGGCGATGGTCACCGCGCATTCGGGCGCTCTCGCCGGCGAGCATGGCGCGTACGAGGCGCTGTTCGACGCCTACGGCGTGCACGAGGTGCAGACGATCGACGAGATGACCGACGCGATGGAGCTCTTCTCCAGTCCCCGCCGGGCACCCGCCGGGTCGAACGGGATCGCGAGCGTGCACGACTCGGGAGGCGAACGCGCGATGTTCGTGGATGTTGCCCACGATCTCGGCGTGCCGTTCGCCTCGTTGTCCCAGGACTCACTCGCCGCGATCGACGACACGCTCGACCCGGGTCTGGAGTCGGGCAACCCACTCGACGCGTGGGGAACCGGCATAGACGCGGATCGGATCTTCCACGATGCGTTCCTGATCATGCACGAGGACCTCCAGACCGCGGCGCTGGCGTTCGTCGTCGATCTAACGCGCCAGGAGGAGCCCTACGACGAGGGATACCTCCAGGTGGCCAAAGACGTGTTCGCCAAGACCACGAAGCCCTTCTGCATGCTGTCCAACCTTGCGAGCGCGGTCGCGCTGGAGGATGCGGCGTACCTGCGAGACTTGGGCATCCCGGTGCTCGAGGGCACGCGGTCTGGGCTCGTCGCCTTACGCGCGCTGCTCGCCGATCGAGACGCTCGTGCCCGGACCGTCGTCGCCCCGCCTGCTCCCGTCGCCGGCGAGGTGCGCGATCGGTGGCGGGCGCGGCTGCGGGACGGCACCGAGATCGACGAGCTCGAGGGGCTCCGCTTGCTGCGCGAGTACGGGATACCGACGGTCGAGGCGCGTGAGGCGGGCTCGGTGGCCGTTGCGGTCGGGGCCGCGAACGAGCTCGGCTGGCCGGTCGCGATGAAGACCGCGGCGCCCGGTGTGCAGCACAAGTCCGACGTCGGTGGCGTCGCCCTCGGTCTTTCGGACCCGACCGAGCTCCGCGCCGCCTACGAGGACATCTCCGCTCGTCTGGGGCCGCGCGTGGTCGTCGCGCCGATGGCGCCCCAGGGTGTGGAGGTCGCGCTGGGCATCGTGCGCGATCCCACGTTCGGTCCCCTCGTGCTGGTCGCTGCTGGGGGCGTCCTCGTCGAGGTGCTGAAGGACCGGGAGCTCGCCCTTCCCCCTCTCGACCACGCTCGAAGCCTGGCGTTGATCGACCGGCTGCGATCTCGCCCCCTGCTGGAGGGCGTACGAGGCGCACCTGCGGCCGACGTCGATTCGCTCGCCGAGGCGGTGTCCCGGCTGTCGCTGCTCGCTCACGACCTCGGCGAGCACATCGCGGCGCTCGACGTGAACCCGATGATCGTCTCCCCCGCCGGCTGCGTAGCCGTCGACGCGCTGGTGGTCCCCGCTCCCTAGGGGACAGGCTGAGCGGCACCAACCGGTGGGTCGCCGAAGCGAACCAGCACCTTCCCGTTCTTTCCACGCTCACCGAGGCGATCGAAAGCCCGGTGAACATCCTGGACCGGCCACACGCTGTCGATCGACGGGCGAACCGTGCCATCCGCGAGCAGGGGCACGACCTCGTCCTCGAAGGCCCGCACCGCGTTTGCCTTCTGCTCCGGCGACCGAGCCCGAAGCACCGTGCCCTTGATGGTGGCTCGCCGCGTCATGAGCCGGAGAAGGTCGAGATCGGTATGGGAGCCGGCGGCGACGCTGACCACCACGATCCTGCCTCCCACGGCGATCAGGTCGAGATCCTCGGCGACGTGATGGCCACCCACCAGCTCGATCAGAACGTCGACCCCGCCGGGTTCTGCGTCCTCTCGCGCGTCGATCGCGGTCGCGCCGAGCGCGACCGCGATCTGCATCGCCGCCGACCCGACGGCGCCGGTCGACCCGCTGACGAAGACCGTTTCACCGGCTTGGATACCGCCCTGACGAAGAGCGTCGTGTGCCGTGATGAAGGCTTCTGGCACGGCGGCGGCTTCGTCGTCGGTCAGGCGAGCGGGCACCTGCGTGACGCAGTCTTCGCGCGCCAGGACTCGGTCCGCGAGTCCGCCGCCACCCACGAGACCGAAGACGCGATCACCTGCCCGCCATCTCGTCACGTCCTGGCCGATGGCGGCCACCGTGCCAGCGACCTCGAGCCCTGGGATGTCCTGCACGATCCCCGGAGGGGCGGGATAGTGACCCTCGCGCTGGTGGAGGTCGGCGGGGTTCACCCCCGCCACCGCGACGTCGACGAGCACGTCGATCGAGGCAATCGGAGGATCCTCGAGCTCGAGCACGGAGACCACCTCGTTGCCACCCGATCCGGTGAAGACGACCGCTCTCATGGTGCCGCAGCTTACGGCAGCCACACGCCGAGTCCGCCAACTGGGGCCGTCACCCGACCAGAATGGGAGCCGGAGGCGGCAGCCGTTCCGGCGCACGCCGGTAGCATGGCCGTTCGATCTCCGTCTGCTTCGAGGAGGGTCGTGATCGATCGCGAGGACCTGGAGGGGCGCCGTCCGGGCCGAGGACGCCGATGCATACGTCGACTACCTGGAGGAGACCGGGCTGCGGGAGTACCGGGAGACGCCGGGGAACCGAGGGGTGTACGCGCTTCGCCGCATCGAGGGCGACCGGTGCGAGTTCCTGCTGGTGACGCTCTGGGACGACATGGAGGCCGTGAAGGCGTTCGCGGGCGACGAGCCCGGGACGGCCGTCTTCTACCCGCAGGACGATCGCTTCCTCGTGGATCGCGACCTGATATCGCACCACTACGAGGTCGTGGCGGCGCCGGGGAACGCCTGATCCGCCTCGGCTAGACGAAGTGGCTCGGTTCGGGGACCGTGCCCGGTTCCCAGCCGTCGAATCCTTCGGGGAACTCGAAGGGATCGCCGTAGACCGGTGCGCGCTTCTTGCCGAGCACGGGCGGGCGCGGCGGCTTCTGGAAGTCGAAGATGTGCTCGAAGTTGTGGGTGTTGGCGATGCGGGGCGTCAGGTGCTCGAGGCCCCAGTTGTCCGCGATGAACCGCAGGGGCGTGGAGAACTCTCCCACCTCTGTGTCGATGATCCCTCGCTTGGTGTACGGGCTGATCGTGAGCAGTGGCACACGGATGCCCAGGCCGATCGGGTCGACCTCGGGAGGCAAGATCGGATCGTAGAACCCGCCCCATTCGTCCCAGGTCAGGAAGATCGCGGTGTGCTCCCAGGCGTCGGACCTCATGACGGCGTTGACGATGTCGGTGACCCAGTTGTGCGAGTGGCCGGTGGACTGCGGCGGATGGTCCGAGAGCTCGAAGCGGGGTGTCACCCACGTGACCGGGGGAAGCTTGTTGGCCTTGATGTCGGCGACGATGTTGTCGACCGGACGCATGTGCTGGTGCCACATGTCGGTGTGGAACACGTCGGCGATGCCGTTGTATGCGTTCCAGAAGTACCCGGGCTGTCCCTGCACCGCCGAGTAGTAGGCCCAGTCGACGTCGTTCTCGGAGAGCTGCTGGCCCACCGTCTTGAAGTTGAAGCAGGTGTCGTGTTTGGTCAGGTTCCCCTTGCCGTCCTTGACGAAGACGAACGCGTTGTCTCCCAGCGCGTCGCATCCCCAGCTCTTGAACCGGTAGTCGCCGTCCGCCCTGGTCTCGATGTTCTCGGGGTTGTCGATCACGCCACCCGACTGCCCGGCGATGAAGTAGTAGTGGTTCCCGTAGCTCGGGCCTGCCGCCGACGCGAAGAAGTTGTCCGACAGCGCGTATTCCCGGGCCCACGACCAGTAGTTGGGGATCTGGTGCTCACGGAAGACGGTGTACGCGTAGGTCGACCCGTACGCCCCGATCCCGAAGCCGTCCATCTCGCCGCCGTTCACACAGCTGAGGTAGGCGGCGCGGTCGTGGGGCAGGTCGCCCGGGAGCCACTCGGGGCAGTCGATCAGCGGCTTCTCCTTGCCGTTCTCGACGCCGACCCGGCTTCCGCCCTGGACTCCGGGGAACAGGCCGTACACGTTGTTGAAGCTTCGGTTCTCGAGCATCACGTAGATCACGCGCTTGATCGGCGTGGCCGTGTCGATCGCGGGCGTCGTGGGGTCGTCGCTGACCTTCGGGATCGTGCGACCTCCCGTGCACGAGAAGAGCACACCGCCCGCCAGCGCCATGGCGGACGTTTGAAGGAACGTGCGGCGTGCGACGGGCAATGGGTGCCGGTCACCGCGCTCTTCGTCGTGGGGGTGAACGCGTTCGAGCATGCCTACTGTTCTACCAACAGGACGGGGTTGAGACCTTGTGGGGGAGCGTCTCGCCACGTGTTCGCCACACGCGGTGCGTAGGATTGCCGCGTGCGACGCCTCTCCTCGGTGCTGATAGCGGGGGCCCTCGTCTCAACGCTCTGGTCGTGCGACGGGGGCGAGGAGGAGACGCCCAGGGAGCCGTTCACGAACGCCCCCGCGAGCCCGACCCCCAGCTTCGCAGGCGGAGCATCGAGCTCGGCCGCGGCCTCGCCCACGCCGCCCGTCTTGCCCGACCCCGCGCCCGCCAGGAGCGGTCCTGCGACCGGCTCGTGCGAGCAGGGGTGGGTCACCCCGCCCCGAGGCACACCGATGTTCACCGACCCGCTCGGCGTGATCCGTCGCACGGCGCCGGTGACGGGCGAGTTCCGCGTCGTCGACATGCGGATGTTCGTGGGGCCGGAATCCCCGCCGTCCGAGGGCGAGGGCGCGAAAGGGTACTTGCAGGACATCCGGCGCTGGTACATCAAGCTCTACGTGCCCGACGACCTGACCTATCAGGGACGCTTCCTCGTCGAGCAGCGCGCGTTCGGGCGGGGGGTCTCGGCGGTGGCGCCCTACGACACTGAGGGATTCTCCTCGCCGGACTGGAGCGGGTTCCAGTTCGATTCCGCGAACACGGCGCCCCGCGCGTACCTGGGGCTGCCCGGCGAGTGGACGGGCGTGCGATTCGACTTCGTGAACGGCGGGTCGGGCCTCACGATCCCCGGATTGCCGGACGCCGTCCTCGGCTGCCTCGACGGCACCTGAGTCGGCATCCGGCCCAGGTCTTCCGGCCGATGCGCGACCATGGAGCCGGGTGATTCCATACGAGGTATGTCCACACAGGTACTGACCAGGACAAAGGTCGAGGATCCGCTCGGTATCGTCGCCGCGCTCGTCGCAGGCTTGGGAGCGGCGATCTCTGCCGTGCTCTGGGCCAGCCTCGTTCGCCCCGCCTCACCGATCCTCAGGGACATCACGCACGAGCTCACCCGCGGTGGCCCCCTTCGCGATCAGGCGATCCTGCTCGCCGCCGCATTGGGCGCTGTGGGCGTGTTCGCGGCACTGCTGTCACTGATCGGTGCACGCCCGAGGGCGTTGGCAGCCCTGTGCGCGGTGTTCGGCGCGATCGCGCTCAGCTATCCGGCCCTCGCGTTCGCCGGCGTGATCGACGCGCCGGCGGCGTTCGGGATGTTCATCGGGTCCTAAGACCGCCCTTCCGCCGGCCACCCGGTGAAGGCGTCGGGGCCGCGCTTCCGAAGCTCGTTCCCGATCACGACCCGCTGGATCTCCGAGGTTCCCTCCCAGATCCGGTCCACGCGCAACTCTCGCCATAGCCGCTCGACCGGCTGCTCGCGCATGTACCCGCGACCGCCGAAGATCTGCACCGCCTTGTCGATGACGCGTCCCGCCGTTTCAGAGCACACGAGCTTCGCGACGCTAGCCATGGCGTGGGTCTGCTTGCGATCGACACCGCCGCGCGCGGCTTCCCAACACACGCGGTAGAGGAGCGACTTCGCGGCCATGATCTCGGCGGCCATGTCGGCGAGCATGAACTCGATCGCCTGGAAGTCCACGATCGAGCGGCCGAACTGCCGGCGCTCCTGCGCGAAGCGCAACGAGAGATCCAGCGCTCTCGCGCTCGCGCCCATCGTGCGTGCGCCGATCATGATCCGTTCCTCGACGAACCAGTCCTTGGTGAGCTCGAAGCCGTCCCCGACGGCGCCCAGCACGGCGTCATCGCCGAGCCGCACGCCGTCGAACGCGAAGATCGGATGTTCGAAAACGAACGTGTGCGTGTACTTCGGCGTCCGCACCAGGCGAACACCGGGAGCGTCCTTGTCCACGAGGAACACCGTCGCCTTCGCGGGGTCGCCGTCGACGTGCGCGTGCACCAGGAAGAAGTCGGCGACGTCGCCGCTCGTCACGTGCCACTTCTCGCCATCCAGAATCCACCCGTCTTCGTCGCGGTGCGCGATGGTCGCGACGGCGGTCACGTCCGAGCCCGCGCCCTCCTCGGTGATCGCGTAGGCGTCGCGACGTTCACCGCGGCACGCCGGTCGTAGGTAGCGCTCCTTCTGGGCGTCGGTGGCCCGCTGCAGCGGGATCGACGGGCGCCACGGGATGTCCCACAGGGCGCCGGTGGCGTGGCCCCACTGCTCCTCGATCAACATCTGCTGGAACGTGTCGTATCCCTGACCTCCGTCGGAGACCGAGTGATTGATCGCGTTGAATCCGGCGGCCAGCACCGCCCGCTTGGCGGCCGCGTGGCTCTCGGGGCTCAGCCCGTCGAGCTCCTCGCACTCGTCCTCGAGCGGGATCAGCACCTCGCGCGTGAACGCGCGGGCCTCCTGCTGCAAGGCGGCGTCCTGGGGGCTGAGGTGGATGTCCACGGGTCACTCCTGAGGCATGTCCGACACGGTAGGGTCGGCCGGAGTCTAGGTCGACGGGCGCCAGGAGGGTCAACCGGTGGTCAGGACGCTGTTCCGGGGTGGACGGGTGTTCGATGGATCCGGCGATGCCCCCGCCGACGCCGACGTCGCGATCGAGGACGGGCGCATCGTCGAGGTGGGCGCCGGTCTCGACGGTGACGAGGCCATCGACTGCAGCGGGAAGGCGCTGCTTCCCGGTCTGTTCGATTGCCACGTCCACATCGCGTTCCGATACGAGGACTTCGACGAGTACCGGGTGATGCAGGAGCCGTTCTCCATGCCCTTCTACCGGGCGGCGAGAACCTGCGGATCACCCTCGCGCGGGGCATCACCACCGTCCGGGACGCCTCCGGCGCCGACGCGGGCCTTCGGACGGCGGTGGACGAGGGAACCCTCGTCGGTCCCCGCCTCCAGGTCTCACTCACGATGCTCTCGATGACGGGTGGTCACAACGATCCGTGGCTGCCGAGCGGTACCCACGCCGTCTTCAGTCCCGAATACCCCGGGATGCCGTCCGGCGTGTGCGACGGGGTCGAGGGTGTGACACGCAAGACCCGCGAGGTGATCCGCGCCGGCGCCGACGTCATCAAGATCGCGAGCTCCGGTGGCTTCCTGTCTCCCGGCGGCGACCCGATGGAGCCGAACTACTCGCAGGAAGAGGTCGATGCGATCGTGCGAACCGCTGCCGACCTGGGAACGTCGGTGATGTCGCATGCCCACGGACCCGAGGGGATCAAGCGGGCGGTGCGCGCCGGGGTTCGGTCGATCGATCACGGCACGTTCCTCGACGAGGAGGGCGCCGCGATGATGGTGGAGCAGGGCACGTGGCTCGTGCCGACACTCACGGCGGGGGACACCACCGAAGCGATCGCGAACGATCCGAAGGTGCAACAGGACGTGCGGGAGAAGATGCGTGGGCTCGGCCGTCCCGAGTTCGACGCGTTCAGGCTGGCGGCCGAGGCCGGGGTCAAGGTGGCGATGGGCACCGACTGCCCGGTCGCCCCCCACGGCACGAACCTCAACGAGCTCCGCCACATGGCCGCGCACGGGTTCACGCCCGAGCAGGCTCTGCATGCCGCGACGAAGAGCGCCGCCGAGCTCATGGGCCTGCAGGATGAGCTCGGAACCCTCGAGCCGGGCAAACGTGCCGACATCGTCGTGCTCGAAGGCGATCCGCTCGACTTCGTCGGCTACGAGGAGCGCATCGAACAGGTCTTCAAGGACGGCGAACGCGTCGTGCCCTTCGCTAGTCGGCCAGCCTCGGCGCTCATTCGACTAGCCTCCGTTGATGCTTGGGGTGGTGCTCGCGCTGTGGGCCGCGGCCGGATGGGGCTCGGCTGATTTCCTCGGCGGCCTCCTCACCAAACGGTTGCCCATCCTCACCGTGTCGGCCGTGTCCCAGTTCGCCGGCTTGCTGTTCATGGGCGCGGTCGTGGCGCTGCAAGGGAGATCTCCCGATGCCGAAGCCGTGACCTTCGGGCTGGTCGCCGGCATCGTCGGGGTGATCGGCCTCGGCGCCCTGTATTCGGCGCTGTCCCTCGGCCCGATGGGTGTCGTGGCGCCCATCGCCGCCCTCTCGGGGGTCGTGCCGGTCGCGTACGGCCTCGTGCGCGGCGATCGCCCCGGCCCCTGGCAGGTGGTCGGCATCGCGTTGGCGGTCGGGGGCGTCGTGCTGGCGGCGCGACAGCCCGACGCGGGAGGACATCGTGCCTCCGCGCGCGCGGTCGGGCTCGCCGTGACGGCGGCCGTCTGCATCGGGATCCTGGTGGCGCTCCTGGACGAGGGCGCCCGCCGCGATCCCGAGTGGACCGTGGTCATGGTTCGTGTGGGAGCCCTGTCGCTGCTGTCGGTGGCGTTGGTGGTCCGACGGCCCTCCTTCTCCATGTCCGGGCGCGAGCTGGGAACGCTCGGCCTCGTGGGTGTGTTGGACAACGGGTCGAACCTGCTGTTCGCCTGGGCGGCAGCCTCGGGCCAGCTCCTCAGCGTGCTGGCGGTGCTCGCGTCGCTCTATCCGGTCACGACGATCCTGTTGGCGCGGGCGGTGCTCCACGAGCGCCTCGCCCGGGTGCAGGTCGCCGGCGTGGCCGCCGCGCTCACGGGGGTTGCGCTGATCGCTGCCGGCTGATCGTGCGGCCCGGCCGGCGAGCCGGAAGGTTTGTTCGGTGGTCGACGCCCCGCTACCCTTCGCCGCGATGACGCTGGCAGCGCTCGCACGTGCGGTCCGGGAGGGCCGCGTGCCGTCCACCGAGCTGGTGGGCATGTCCCTGGACCGCATCGATCGCGCCGACGGACCGGTCAACGCGGTGGTGATGACCCGCGAGGAAGCCGCGATGACGGAGGCCGCCGCGGTGGACGCCTCGGTCGCGAGCGGAGAGCCCCTCGGTCCCCTCGCGGGACTGCCGCTGCTGGTCAAGGACAGCGAGGATGTCGCCGGCCTCCTCACCACGTTCGGATCGCTGCTCCGCGTGGACGCCGCTCCCGCCGAGCGCGACTGCGAGTCGGTCGCCCGACTGCGCGCGGCTGGGGCGATCGTGGTCGGCAAGACCAACCTCCCGGAGTTCGCCCTGCAGGGGTTCACGTCGAACCGCGTGTTCGGCGACACCCGGAACCCGTGGGCGCTGGATTGGTCTCCCGGTGGATCGAGCGGAGGGAGCGGGGCCGCGCTCGCGATGGGACTCGCCCCGCTCGCGACCGGGACCGACGGAGGGGGGTCGATCAGGATCCCGGCCGCGTTCTGCGGCCTGGCGGGTCTCAAGCCGACCAATGGCCTGGTCGGGCGCGATCCCACCCCTTCGTGGATCGATCTGTCGACCAAGGGCCCCCTCGCGACCAGCGTCGAGGACGTCGCTCTGCTGCTCGAGGTGCTACGGGGTCCTGCCCCAGGGGATCCGACCGCGCTGCCGACGTGGGAACCGCGTGAGGGCGCATGGCCCACGCGGATGCTAGTGACGCCTAGGATGTGCGACCACGGTCCCCTCCCTGACGCGATCGCCGTCTCGTTCGAGCGAACGGTCACGTCGTTGGAGGCGGTCACCGGACTGGCCGCGGAGTGGGGCGATCCGCCGTTCGCCCCCCAGCTCGACGCGGACTGGTTCGTGATGGTCGGGGTGGAGGAGCTCACGTGGATCGGCCGCGATCTCGTGGCCGAACGCGCCGCCGATCTCACCCCCTACCTGCGGGGCGCCCTGGAGTACGCGGCGACGTTCTCGGTCGACGACTACGTGGGTGCGCGCCGCCGCCGCTACGAAGCAGTCAAGGCGCTTGACCATCTTCTCCGCGACGACGCGATCCTGGTCTGTCCCACGATGTGCGTGGAGGGCTTCTATGCCGACGGCAGGATCCCCGGAGACGACGGTGGAGCGCAGGCGCAGGCCGCATACAACACGCAGACGGCCAACATCACGGGCCACCCCGCGCTCTCGGTGCCGGCGGGCCGCTCGGACAACGGCGTGCCGTTCGGGATCCAGATCACCGGCCCGCGGTTCGCCGACGACGTGGTATTGGCCGTCGGCGCCGCGTGGGAAGCCGCGAACCCGTGGCCGCCTGTCGCTCCCGGCTTCGAGCCGTTCGTGGCATGACGCGGGGCCCTGAGCCGTGCGGCTCCGGCAGGTGGTCCGGGAAGCGCGCTACGGGCCGAGGTTGTAGCCCAGGCGCCGTGGGAGCTTCGCGACGAAGTCCACGACCGGGTTGGGCTCCTCGCCGCGATCCTCGAACTCGTCCTTGCGGCGGATGGCGTGGTTCGCGATCAGCGCGCCGGGCGAGCGGATCGGCTCGGGCGGGAATCTGAGCGGCCGGGCGTCGACCAGGGGCAGGTCGAGCACGTCCTCGTACCGCCCGAGCGCCCTGAGCGCCAGGATGCGCCCGCCCAGATGCGCGGGGCCCACGCCGTTGCCCGTGTAGCCCATCCCGTAGTGCACGGTGCCGTTGTCCAGGGTGCCGAAGAACGGCAGGTGCGACCCGGCGACGTCGATCGGGCCGCCCCACCCCGCCTCGATCGGCACGTCGGCGAACGTCGGGAACATGCGACCCAGGTCGGTGATCGCGACCCGGAGCGCGTCCTCGTCGTAGGCGAATCGGGGTCCGATGTGCCGGGCGAGGTTGGGCTGCATCCCGCCGATGCCGAACGCGATGCGTCCGTCGGGCGTGGTGCGCACGTAGTGGAGGGCCGCCCGGAAGTCCGAGAGCCCCGAGCCGTCGGTCCAGCCGAGCTCCTTCAGCTTCTCCGGGGCGGGCGGCGGTCATCACGATGTAGCTGCCGCGAACCGTGATCGCTCGGCGGAACCGCTTCCAGTGGCTCGCCCAGGCGTTGAGCGCGACCACGGCGGCGCCTGCCCGAACGGTGCCGCCCGGCGTCTCGGCGATCGCGGGTGAGCCTGAGCCGAACCTCGTCACCGGCGTCTGCTCGTAGATCCGCACGCCCTGCTCCATGAGGACGCGCCGCATCCCACGCGCCAGGCGGGCCGGCTGCACCGTCGCGCCGTACGGCGAGAACACGCCGCCTCGGAAGATCGGCGAGTCGACCCGCTGCCGGATCTCCTGCGCGCTCAGCACCTGGAAGGCTTCCCCCATCCCGAGGCGATCCGCGGTCACGATCAGGTCGCCCCAGGCCCCCACCTGCGCGTCGGACGCCGCGACGTTGAGGTCACCGTCGGGCCGGAACCAGGCATCGATGCCGTGCTCGTCGCAGAACGCGCCGATGGCTCCGACGCTGTCCTCGCCTGCCTCGCACAGCCGAAGGGCGGCGGTGTCTCCGAACTCCCGCACGAGGTGGGGGAGGCCCGGCCAGAAGCTGCTGACGAACCCGCCGTTGCGCCCGCTCGGTCCTCCGCCGCAGATGTCCTGTTCGACGATCACGACGTCGACGCCCGGATCGAGCTGCTTCAGGTGCAGGGCGGTCCACATCCCGGTGTAGCCGCCGCCAAGGATGACCACGTCGGCCGTCGTGTCCCCGGCGAGCGCCGGTGCGGGTTCGCCCACGAACTCCGGGCGGGCGAGCGCTTCGGCGAGCCACCAGCTGCGGCCTGCATCGGGCGGAACCGGGATGTGGGCAGGGTCGGCCATGACGTCAGGGTAGCGGGCCGGGCGGAGGGGCGGGGTCACCGCCGCGCCCGCATTGCTACGGTGAGGTCTCCAACCTTCCGCCGAGGAGGTACCCACGATGGCAGGCAGCGACCGTCTCCGGAGCAGAGACGTCACCGAAGGACCCCAGCGCGCGCCTGCCCGCGCCATGCTCCGGGCCGTCGGGTTCTCCGAAGAGGACTTCGACAAGCCGCAGGTGGCCGTGGCCTCCAGCTGGAACGAGGTCACCCCCTGCAACTACCACCTGGACAAGCTCGCGGCGCTCGCGAAGGAAGGCGTGCGCCAGGGCGAGGCTGTGCCGCTCGAGTTCACGACGATCGCCGTGAGCGACGGCATCGCGATGGGCCATGAGGGCATGAAGGCATCTCTGATGAGCCGCGACCTGATCGCCGATTCGGTCGAGCTGGTGCTGCATGCCGAACGCATGGACGCCCTGGTGGGCATCGCTGGCTGCGACAAGTCCGAGCCGGGCATGTTGATGGCGATGGCACGCATGAACCTGCACTCGGTCTACCTCTACGGAGGCACGATCCTGCCGGGCACCTACAAGGGCCGGGACATCACGATCCAGGACGTGTTCGAAGCGGTCGGCGCGCACGCCAAGGGCACGATCGGCGACGGCGAGCTTCGCGACATCGAGCGCGCGGCGTGCCCCACCACGGGCTCGTGCGCCGGCATGTACACCGCGAACACCATGGCGGCTGTCGGCGAGGCTATCGGGATGTCGTTGCCCGGGAGCGCTTCGCCCCCCGCGGTGGACTACCGACGTGAGGTCTTCGCGCGCGAGAGCGGCATCCGCGCGGCGCAGCTGGTTGCCGAAGACGGCCCGCGCCCGCGCGACATCTTGACCAAGGAGGCTTTCGAGAACGCGATCGCCGTCGTGATGGCGGTGGCCGGCTCGACGAACGCGGTGCTGCACCTGCTCGCGATCGCGCGGGAGGCGCACGTCGACCTGCAGCTCGATGACTTCGACCGGATCGGGCGGAACGTGCCGCACCTGGTGGACGTGCGTCCCGCCGGGCGGTTCGTGATGAGCGACGTCGACCGGGTCGGCGGGGTGCAGGTCGTGATCAAAGAGCTGCTCGACGCGGGGATGCTGCACGGTGACGCGAAGACCGTCACGGGCAGGACCCTGGCCGAGAACGTCGGGGCGATGGAGGTGGCGGCGCCGGACGGGGACATCGTCCACCGGCCTTCGGACCCGATCCACCCGTGGGGCGGGCTGGCGATCCTGCGCGGCAACCTCGCCCCCGACGGCGCGGTCGTGAAGGCCGCCGGCGCCGAGGGCCTGGTGTTCGAGGGAACAGCGAGGCCGTTCGACTCCGAGCAGGACGCCTTCGACGCGCTGACGTCGGGCGCGGTCGTCGCCGGTGACGTCATGGTGATCCGCTACGAGGGACCGAAGGGCTCGCCCGGGATGCCCGAGATGCTCGCGGTCACCGCGGCGGTCGCGGGCGCGGGCCTGGGCAAGGACGTCGCACTGATCACCGACGGCCGGTTCAGCGGCGCGACGAAGGGGTTCAGCGTGGGCCACATCGCGCCGGAGGCCTTCGTCGGCGGTCCGATCGCACTGGTGCACGAGGGCGATCGCATCCGGATCGACGTAGAGGCACGCGCGATCGAGGTGCTGGTCGATGACGCCGAGCTCGACCGGCGCCGCGCCGACTGGAAGCAGCCCGAGTATCGCTACAACCAGGGAGCGCTCGCGAAGTATGCGCGCACCGTGGGCGGCGCCGACCACGGGGCGGTGACGTGGTGACCTTGCATCCGACGATCACCGCACCCGCCGCCCTGCAGTGCCGCATCTGCGGGCAGCAGTACCCCGTGGAACCCCTCACGATCTGCGAGGAATGCTTCGGTCCCCTGGAACCCGCCTACGACCTGCAGTCGATCGACGGCATGAGCTTCCGCAAGCAGGCCGAGGCCGGGCCCAGCACGCCTATGGCGCTACGAGGCGCTGCTGCCCGGCGGTCCCGGCGTCGAGCGCATCGACCTGGGTGCGGGGTTCACGCCGCTGCGCCGGGCCGACAACCTGGCGGCCGCTCTCGGTCTCCGCGGCCCGGTCTGGATCAAGGACGACAGCGTCAACCCGTCGAACTCGTTCAAGGACAGGGTGGTGACCGTCGCGACCACCATGGCGCGCGCGTTCGGCTACGACGCCATCTCCTGCGCCTCGACCGGCAATCTCGCGAACGCGACCGCCGCGCACGCCGCGAAGGCCGGCATCCCGTGCTACGTGTTCGTGCCCGAGGACCTCGAACGCGCGAAGATCCTGGCGACCGAGTCCTACGGCGCCAAGGTCGTGGCGGTGAAGGGCAACTACGACGACGTGAACCGCTTGTGCAGCGAGGTCGCGGAGGCGCTGCCCTGGGCCTTCGTCAACGTGAACATGCGTCCCTACTACGCCGAGGGATCCAAGTCCCTCGGATTCGAGACCGCGGAGCAGCTGGGCTGGCGCCTTCCCGACCACGTGGTCGTTCCGATCGCCTCCGGCGCGCTGCTGACCAAGATCCACCGGGCGTTCAGCGAGCTGATCGCGATCGGCGCCGTCGATGAGAAGGCCTACCGCGTGAGCGGCGCCCAGGCCGAGGGGTGCCGTCCGGTCGCACAGGCGTTCCTGGATGGTGCCGACGAGGTCACGCCCGTGAAGCCGGACACGATCGCACGGTCGCTCGCGATCGGTGCGCCCGCCGACGGGTACTTCGCGCTGAAGGTCGCGCGGTCCACCGGCGGGCACATCGAGTGGTGCACCGAACGCGAGATCCTCGAGGGCATCCAGCTCCTGGCCAGCACCGAAGGCGTGTTCACGGAGACCGCGGGCGGCGTGACGATCGCCAACCTCAAGCGCATGGCGGAGCAGGGGATCATCGGTCCCGACGAAGAGGTGGTCGCCTACGTCACGGGGAACGGGTACAAGACCGTCCAGGCCCTCGAAGGATTCCTGGAGCCCAGCTACAACGTGGCGCCCGACCTCGACGAGTTCCTCCTCGCGTTGGGCTGAACCGTGACCGACTACTGGCACGCGGTCGCCATGCTTCGGCTCGACCGGCCGCTCGGCCTCGCCGAGGTGGAGGCGTGCTTCGCCGGCGGGAAGGCGGCCGAAGGCCTCGTGGGACCCCGCAAGGGCAGGCTCATCGCCACGACGTGCGGGTACGGGCTGGACGGAGCCATCGAAGCGCTCGCGCGGCTATGGATGCCGTGGCGCGGCAAGGTCTTCTCGCGTCAGGCGGCAGAGGGCGTGAACCTGTTCACGCCGGGAGGGCGACGAACGATCCGCGCAGCCTTCCCCAGGTACGATGGCCTCGGCGACGACGGGGCCGGCACGTCGGCGTTCCGCTTCGTGACGAGTGTCGGTCCCAGCGAAACCGATCCCGACTTGTCGGTCGTCAGGCTCGACTACCGCGCGGTCGCCGAGAACCCCTCGTTCCCCGTGCGACGGGTCCTGGACGAGGTGGTCCAGGTGGAGGACGGCCTGCTCCTCGGTCAGGCGTTGATGTGGTGGAACGATCGCCTCCGGCGTGTCGCCTGGTTCTCGCTCGAAGACGGCGACTGACGCGCCGCCACCGCGATCGGCGCATCATTAGGGAAGCGGGGCGGCGGCCTCCTCGAGCCACGCGCCGAAGCGCGGATCCGCGGCCTCAGCTAGCAGCCGGTCGAAGGGCGCGTCGCCGGTTCCGACCCGATCGACGTGCACGGTCGTGACCGCGCGTTGCACCAGGCCCCACATCGCATCTCGGAACTGGGCCATCAGGCGCATCAGGGCAAGACGAGCGCGGTGCACGTCGGCGACACGCCCGAAGTACAACGAGAGCAGCGTGTCCCGACCGCTCTCGTCCATCGCGTCTCCCGCCGCCAGGCTCCCGAGGTCGAGGAAGGGATCACCCATGCCCGCGGTCTCGTAGTCCACGATCCACACATGCTCGTCCTGGCGCAAGACGTTGTCGGGGCGCAGGTCGTTATGGCAGGTCGCCGACGGCGTGGGCGACGACTCGAGCGCCGCCTCGATGCGTCCGGCGACCTCACTCGCGTCCTCGTGGGCGCCGGGGATCTCGATCCCCCGGTCCGATGCGATGCGGCGATACCCCTCCACCGCCCGGAACACGTCGAACTCGGAGCGGATCGGCGGGCACGCGTGGAGCGCGCGCACCGAACCGACGACCGACGCGAGCACGTCCTCGCGCTGGAGATCGGCGCCGGGATGGGCGCGCCCGACACGAACTGGGTGACCATGCACCCCTGGTTCGGCAGCCATGCGAAGACCTCGGGACCGACCCCCGCGACCGCGGCGGTTCGCGCCGCCTCGTACTCGGCCTCGCGGTCGATCCCGAGCACCTCCGTGTCGAGGGCAGCGAGCCCGAGCACGTAGGCGCGGTCGTCCGCCTCGATCAGGAAGTTGTCGTGCGTGGCGCCCACGGAGATGGGAGTGACCCCGATGTGACGGCCCTCCCACCCCGGGACGGCCTCGATGGCGGCCCTCAGGCGCGGATCGGTCAGGGGCTCCATGTCCGCGGAACCTACGGGGCGATCCGAGCGACGGTCAAACGCGCCGGTCGGGGCAGGCACGGGAGACCGAGCACCGGTGGGAGCCACCACCCGCTACGGCCGTGGTGGCCTCCTGGACCCACCGCCTCACGGGTGCCAGGCTCGTGTCATGACCACCGTGCGCGTCGACCAGCTTCGCTGGCAGGAGGACATGGGTGTGTGGGGACGCCGGGTCTCCGCGGGAGTGATCGCGGGCCTCGTGACCGGCGCGCTCGTCGGGGGCGTGGGCAGCAGGTTCGCCATGTTCGTGTTGCGTCTGACCTCCAGCCCGTCACTGCATGGGCTGGAGACCGACGACGGGTTCACCATGGGCACCTTCAGCGCCGCGACGTTCTTCCTGCTGTTCGTGTGCATGGTGGCCGGTGTCGGCGCGGGGCTCGCGTACATGGCAGTGCGCTCCTGGTTCCCCGAGCGGCTGCGCTCGACCCTGGCCGGGGTTTTCGGCGGCATCGTGGGTGGGTCGCTCCTGGTCCATCCCGACGGAATCGACTTCCGTGTGCTCGAGCCCCGTCTGCTCGCGATCGCCTTCTTCGTGGCCATCCCCGCGGCCTACGGCGTCTTCATCAGCGTGATCGCCGAGAGACGGCTGGGCCGGGGGGCCCTCGGGGAGTCGGCCAAGGGCGCATGGTGGCTGGGGTTGCTTCCCCTCCTGCCGTTGCTGCTGCTCGGCCCGTTCGGAATCGTCATCGTCGTCGTCACCGTGGCCGCGTGGCTGATCGGTCGCGCCGTCCCGGGGGCGGCGGCTCTGTGGGGGTCGGCCCCGGTGACGTGGGCGGGCAGGATCCTGCTGCTGGCGATCGCAGCCGCCAGCCTGGTGTCGCTGGTGCGCGATGTCGCCGACATCCTCTGAAGGGTCTGCTGGAGCGGCGGTTGGCGGACCTCGACTCGACGACCGGCCCTGCGGTGGCCGCGCGACGGCGGCCACCGTAGGCCGTGTCGGTCAGCAGCAGTCGGGCGGACAGCTATCGGGCGGGCAACAAGGCTCGTTCATGACGACCCCCTTCCTTTCGAGTTGTATCGATGGGTATCGATACGTTGACAGAGACATCGACGCCCGTCAATATCTCGCCATGAAGCTGATCCAGACGATCGATGCGGAGTGCTGTCCCCAGGTGCTCGCCGAACCGTTGGAAGATGCCGAGGCCCAACGCCTCGCCGCCGCCTTGCGAGTGCTCGCCGATCCCGCACGGCTTCGCCTGCTCAGTCTCATAAGCGCACATCCCGATCGTGAAGCGTGTGTATGTGACCTGACACCGTCGTTGGGGTTGTCGCAGCCCACCGTGAGCCACCATCTCAAGGTGCTCGTCGAGGCGGGGCTGCTGGGACGTGAACAACGCGGCCGCTGGGTCTACTTCCGGGTGCTCCCCGAACCGCTGGATCTCCTGCGGGGGGCATTGGCGTCGCCCATAGGAACCGTGAGTTAGCCGGTCACCGGTGCGGAGGCCGTCGACGAGGCCTCGCGATAGGGTCGATGTCCTGGCATCGAGGGAGGGCTCGGTCGGTGGGAGAGGCGATCGGCGAGTTCCTGCCGATGGCGGTGGGGGTGGCGATCAGTCCCATCCCCATCATCGCGGTCATCTTGATGCTGTTCACGGCCCGGGCTCGTGCGGACAGCCTCGCCTTCCTCATCGGATGGATCGTCGTCTCCGCGCTCGCCATGGGTGTCCTGATCGCGATCGCGTCGACCCAGGATCTGAGCGCCGGCGGCGAACCCTCCGACACGGTCTCGTGGATCAAGCTGATCCTGGGCGTCCTGCTGATCCTGTTCGCCGTCAAGGAATGGAGGAGCCGGCCGGCGCCGGGCAGTGAGCCCCCGATGCCGGCTTGGATGAAGAAGGTCGACTCGATGAAGCCGGCCGCCGCGCTCGGGCTGGCGCTCATCCTGTCGGTCGCGAACCCCAAGAACCTGCTCCTGATCGCGGGCGGAGCGATCGCGATCGCCCAGGCCGACCTGACCTCGGGGGAGACCCTCGCATCGGTCGCCGTGTTCACGCTGATCGGTGCGATCGGCGTCGCGTTACCCACGTTGGGGTACCTGTTCATGGGCGAGAAGGCCCGACCTTCCCTCGATCGCGCGAAGGCGTGGCTCGCAGTGAACAACACCGCCGTGATGGCCGTGCTGCTCCTCGTGATCGGTGTCGCGCTGCTCGGCAAGGGCGTGGGCGCGCTGGTCTGACCGCCGGCAACGCTGAGACGTTGAGTCAAGGCTGGGTGAGCGCCGATGTACTCCCTGCAACGAGACGGAAGGAGCATCGCGCACTATGTCCAGCTCGGGTCGTACGAACGAACGAGCGAGCCGGCCAGGTGGCGCGCTGAGATGAAGGGTGTGACGCTCGCACTCGGGCCTCTGCTCCTCGTGAGCTGCTCCCAGTCTCGCCCACCGGCGACGGCCAGCCCTCCCGCTGATGCGACGAAGGTTGCGAGAGTCGTCTGTGAGAATGACGGGTCGACATCGATCTCGACACCCGATGTCTTGGCACAGCCGGACGGTGTCCATGTCCGGGTCGATCAGTCGCCTCGACGAGTCAGCCAGCATGCTCGGCCTTGGCTTCGACGTGGATCCTGGATCCTCCGAGTGGGTATCGGCGTATCGGCCCGGTGTCCTGGGGGTCGCATGTTGGCCATTCAGCGAACATCCCGAAGGCGGCTCGAAGCCGGAGACACGGACGCTCACGATCCACGACCCGGACCAGCTGTTCGTCGAATGGGAGCTTCAATGCAACGACGACGATGACGGGACCGCGCTCGACATCAGGCTCGTCCCTTCACCCGGGTGCGCCGGGCCCGGAGAGCATCACGCCCGGAGAGGCCCGTCCGCTCATCAACGGCCTGCGAGAGGACGACGACGTCGTGACGCCGGGGTATCCGGAGGAGGTCCATACGACGGTCGTCGTCATCAGGGAGGGGCGACGGATCGCCACCGTCGGGTTCTCCTTCGAACAGGGACGGTGGATCCAGGCGGGCGGCCACGTCTGCGGGGGCATGAGCGTTGTTGGCTAGGGGACATCCATGAACCGTCGCTCCTCCGGGTAGAAGTCGTCGGAGCCATCCGAAGACACCCCCCGGGCGCCCCGCACCATGTCCTTCATCGAACGTGCCGAGGCCGAGACAGACCCCGCATGTCCCTACTTCATTGCCGTGCCATCGCGACGCGCACGAGCGCCTCCGGATCGATCAGGTGGTCGCTGTTGTCGTCGCCGACGTCGATCTGCACGAGTTCGATCGTGCCGTTGAACCGGTCCGCGCCCTTGTAGTCGGTGGTCACCGGCATCCCGGCGTCCTCGCCGATATCCGTCGTCTCGTCGGCGGAGAAGACCAACGGCTGCGTCACCTGGAACGGCCCCGCCCGATGGGGGTTCCGTCGAGGAAGAGGGCCACATCGCCACCCTTCCCCAGGCCTCCTCCGTCGTAGGCGAACTCCACCCGCATCTGGTGTTCGCCGCTCGGGACCGTTTGGTCGGCCTCTGTCGCGAACTCCTGCAGACCGAGCACGTTGTAGACGAACTTGGGCTTGCCCTGCTTCACGTAGAACGCCCAACCGCCGAACGCGCCGCCTTGGGCTACGACCACGCCTTCGAGCGGTGTTTCAGGTGCCACGATCTGCGCGGTCACCGAGAACGACTTGTTCTTGATGCTGATCACGCTGTTCTCGGACAGTCGCCTCATGCCCGCGAACAGCAGCTGTCGAGTACCCCTGATCAACTGAGGACGACCGGCGATGTCGGGGTTCAGTCGCTCGGCGGTGCGGTCGTCGATCGGCAACACTCCATACCGCACCGCCTCGATCAACCACAGCCGTTGGAGCTCATGGAGCTTGTCCGGCATCTCGCCTGCGAGATCATGCGCCTGCGACCAGTCGGCCGATCCATCGTAGAGCTCCCAGACATCGTCATCGAAGGCCGGGACGTTCGCCGAGGCCATCTCCCACGGCGTCCGATGTTTCGTGACCGCGCTCCAGCCCTTGTGATAGATGCCCCGATTGCCGAACATCTCGAAGTACTGCAGATCGTGCTGCTCGGGCGCATCGGCGCTGTTGAAGGTGTAGGCCATGCTCACGCCCTCCATCGGCGACTGGAGGACGCCGTTCACGATCATGGGCTCGGGGAGCCCGGCCACCTCGAGGATCGTGGGTGCCACGTCGATACAGTGGGTGAACTGGCTGCGGAGCCCGCCCGGCTCGTCGATGCCGTTCGGCCAATGGACGATCGTGCCGTTGCGGGTCCCGCCCCAGTGCGATGCCACCTGCTTGGTCCACTGATACGGCGTGTCCATCGCCCACGCCCAGCCCACCGCGTAGTAGTTGTAGGCCTCGGGCGTGCCGAGCTTGTCGATCACCGAACCCATGAACTCCGGTGTCTCGAGCGCGGCCTCGCCGTTGAAGTTCGCCATCTCGTTGAACGCGCCGTTGACGGTTCCCTCGGCCGAGGCGCCGTTGTCCCCGGTGATGTAGTAGACGAGCGTGTCCTCGAGGATGCCGAGGTTCTCCAGGGTGTCGATGACCCGCCCGACGTGGTGGTCGGTGTGCTCCAGGAATCCCGCGTAGACCTCCATCTCCCGCTCGAGCACCGGCTTCATCTCGTCGGGCATGTCCTCCCAGGCCGGGATCTCGGCATGGCGGGCGGTGAGCTGAGCGTCCCGGGGGATCACCCCGAGCTCCTTCTGCCGCGCGAACGTCAGCTCGCGCTGACGGTCCCAGCCGTGCGCGAACGTGCCTCGGTACTTGTCGGCCCACTCCGTCGGCACATGGTGAGGGGCGTGTGTCGCGCCCGGCGCGAAGTACATGAAGAACGGCTTCTCCGGAGTGAGCGCACGTTGCGTCTGGATCCATTCGATCGCGTGATCGGCGAGGTCCTCGGTGAGGTGGTACCCCTCCTCGGGGGTCTTCGCAGGTTCGATCGGCGTCAAGCCCTCGTACAGAGCCGGGTAGTACTGGTTGTTCTCGCCTCCGATGAACTCGTAGAAGTACTCGAACCCGCCGCCGCCTGCGGGCCAGGTGTCGAACGGTCCCATCGGCGAGGTCTGCCACGGCGGCACCTCGTGGCACTTGCCGAGCTGGGCGGTACTGTAGCCGTTCAGCTTGAGCGTGAGCGCGACCGGGGCTTTCGTGTTCGGACGCACACCGCTGTTGCCGGGCGCCGACGTCGCCGTCTCGGTGATCGAGCCCATACCGACCGAGTGGTGGTTGCGGCCCGTCAGCATCGCGGCGCGTGTGGGGGCGCACAACGCCGTGGTGTGGAATCGGTTGTACCTCAGGCCTCCCGCCGCGAGGCGCTCGGCGACGGGCGTGTCGACAGGACCGCCGAACACACTCGATGCCCCGAACCCGATGTCGTCCAGAAGGACGACGAAGACGTTCGGCGCCCCCTCGGGCGGCACCAAGGTCTCGATCGGAGGGAAGGACGTGTCCGGGTCCTTCGCGTCGTAAGTGACCAGTCCCGTGACTGGCTTGTCCGGGATCGGCAGGACGGACCTCCGCTGTGCATCATCGGGCATCGAACGTTTTCCCCCGGCCTCTCGTGATCGCCACAAACGGCGCGTGCAGGACACTCTCATAGAATCACCTGTTCCCACACCTCGACCGAACCCGGTGTTCGCAACCGGGCCCCAGTTCCCGCGCCCAAGCGTTCAGGTTGACAGTGCCGCTCACGTCCCTACACTGACTTGACCATGTTGAGCGCAACGACGGACTTCGGACGCAGCGTCCTCGTACTTATCCAGTAGGCGCGACCAGGCCCGATGAGGCCTGCGCTCGCGCCTGATGACCCCTCGGAGCCCGGGGGGTTTTTTTTACCCACCGACCACGCCAGCCGAGGCCAACAGCCGGACCACTGATCCGGGGAGAAGGAGACCACCATGCGGTACGAGTTCGAGCGAGACGGCACCGTCGTCGCAAGCGTGCTCTGGGAGGGCCCCGGTCAGGTCACGGTCGAGACGGCCGAGCCCTCGACGCGTTCGGTCGTCGACCGCTACCTGAGCTCCGAGGTCGTCTACCTGGGAAGTGGTTTCGACTTCGGCGCCGAGCAGGAGCAGGACGTACTGCAGATGCGCCGGCGCGACTGGACCCCGTGGGAGTTCGAGCGGGCCTGTCGCAACCTCGCACACCGGCTGCAGGCCCACGTCCGCCGGGTCGAGACCGGCCCGGTCGAGGAACGCGAGGTCGCGCCTCGCGGCAAGAGGGAACGGCGGCGACATGACCAAGATGACCGGCGCGGAAGCGCTCCTGAAGGCGCTGGAGCAGGAGGGCGTGGATGCTGTCTTCGGCATCCCCGGCGGAGCCAGCATGCCGATCTACGACCCGCTGGTCGACAAGAGCTCGATCCGTCACATCCTGTGCCGTCACGAGCAGGGCGCCGGCCACGCCGCCGAAGGCTACGCGTGGGCGACCGGCAAGGTCGGGGTGTGCATGGCCACCAGCGGCCCCGGCGCCACCAACCTGGTCACTCCGCTGGCCGACGCCAAGATGGACTCGGTGCCGATCGTGGCCATCACGGGTCAGGTGCCCACCCCGGTGGTGGGCAACGACGCCTTCCAGGAAGCCGACATCACCGGCATCACCATGCCGATCACGAAGCACAACTTCCTGGTGAAGGACCCGGCCGACATCGTCGCGACCGTGCGCGAGGCGTTCCACATCGCCTCGACGGGCCGCCCTGGCCCAGTGCTGATCGACCTGCCCAAGGACGTGCTGATCGCCCAGACCACCTACAAGTGGCCCGAGAACGTCTCGCTCCCCGGCTACAAGCCCACGACCAAGGGCAACAACCGTCAGGTCGTCGAGGCCGTGAAGCTGATCCTGAAGGCCAAGCGACCGGTGCTCTACGTCGGCGGCGGCGTGATCAAGGCGAACGCGGACAAGGAGCTGTTCCAGCTGGCGACCGCGGGAAGACTGCCGGTGATCACGACGCTCATGGCGCGGGGCGCGTTCCCCGACTCGCACGAGCTCTGCTTGGGCATGCCCGGCATGCACGGCAACTACACGGCGGTCACCGCCATGCAGAAGGCCGACCTATTGGTCACGCTCGGCGCGCGCTTCGACGACCGGGTCACCGGCAAGCTGGCCGGATTCGCCCCGCACGCGAAGGTGATCCACGTCGACATCGATCCCGCCGAGATCGGCAAGAACCGAAAGGTCGACGTGCCGATCGTGGGGGACTGCCGCGACGTGATCGGCAAGCTGGCGGCGGAGCTGACGAAGCGACAGGACGAAGGCGATGGCGTGCCCGATCGCTCGGCATGGCTGGCCCAGCTGGAGGAGTGGAAGGAGCGGTTCCCGTACAAGTACGACCAGCGGCCCGACGGTCCGCTGAAGCCGCAGTACTGCGTGGAGCGCCTGCGCGATCACGCGGACGCCGACACGATCGTGGTCGCCGGCGTCGGACAGCATCAGATGTATGCCTCGCAGTTCTGGCACTTCGAGCACCCTCGCCGCTGGATCAACTCCGGCGGACTGGGCACCATGGGCTTCGCCGTGCCGGCGGCGATGGGGGCCAAGGTCGGGCAGCCGGACAAGCGCGTCGTCGCGATCGACGGAGACGGATGCTTCCAGATGACGGCGCAGGAGCTGGCGACCAGCGCCACCGAGAACATCCCGTTCGTGACCGCGATCCTGAACAACGGCTACCTGGGCATGGTGCGTCAGTGGCAGGAGCTGTTCTTCGACGAGCGCTACTCGGGCGTGTGGCTCGACCCCAACGTCCCGGACTACGTGAAGCTCGCCGAGGCCTACGGCGCCGTCGGCCTGCGTGTGGACGGCCCGGGCGAGGTCGACGCCACGATCGAGAAGGCCTACTCGATCACCGACCGGAGCGTCGTGATCGACTTCCGGGTGGATCCGGCCGAGATGGTGTTCCCCATGGTCCCTTCGGGCGCGTCGAACGACGACATCATCGTGGGGCCCGAGGCCATCGAGCCCACGACCGACCCCGCGGAGGCTCCGATCGCATGAGCGCCCCGACAACGAACGCCCTGCACACGATCTCGGTGCTGGTCGAGGACCGCCCCGGCGTGCTCACCCGCGTCGCCGGACTGTTCGCCGCCCGCGGCTACAACATCGACTCCCTCGCGGTGGGGCCAACCGAGACGCCAGGCCTGTCGCGGATGACGATCGTCGTCAACGTCGAGTCCAATCCGCTCGAGCAGGTCACGAAGCAGCTCAACAAGCTGGTCAACGTGATCAAGATCCTGGAGCACGAGCACGGATCGGCCGTCGAACGCGAGCTGATGCTCGCCAAGATCCGCGCGCAGGGCGACGTCCGTGCCCGGATCATGGAGATCTGCGAGGTCTTCCGCGTCAACATCGTCGACGTGACCGCGACGACGCTCACGGTCGAGGCCAGCGGCAAGCCCGAGAAGCTCGAGGCGCTGCGCGAGCTGCTGGGCGAGTACGGCATCATCGAGCTCTCCCGCACCGGGCGCATCGCGCTCGCACGCGGCGAGCGCGGCATCCGCGAGCGCGTCCTGAAGAGCGCGACCGCATAGGGGTCAACACATCACGGGAAGGGACCGGGGATCCACGATGGCGACGATCTACTACGAGAAGGACACCGACCCGGGCGTGCTCGGCGACCAGAAGATCGCGGTGCTCGGATTCGGCAGCCAGGGCCACGCGCACTCCCAGAACCTGAAGGACTCGGGGTTCGACGTGCGGGTCGGCCTGCGACCGGGATCGGCGAGCCGCCGCCAGGCCGAGGAGGCGGGCCTGCGCGTGCTCGACACGGCCGATGCTGTCGCCGAGGCCGACGTCGTGATGTGCCTGCTCCCCGACACCTCCCACGCGGCGGTGTACGCCGCCGACATCGAGCCTCACCTGCGGGACGGCGACATGTTGATGTTCGCCCACGGCTTCTCGATCCACTTCGGGACGGTGACGCCGCCCACGGGGGTCGACGTAACGATGATCGCTCCGAAGGGACCGGGGCACCTGGTGCGACGCACGTACGTGGAGGGCAACGGCACGCCGGGGCTCGTCGCGGTGCAGCAGGACGCGACCGGCAAGGCCCTGCAGCGTGCCCTGGCCTACGGCAACGCGATCGGCTGCGCGCGCCCCGGCATCATCCAGACGACGTTCGCCGAAGAGACCGAGACCGACCTGTTCGGCGAGCAGACCGTGCTGTGCGGCGGCATCTCCGAGCTCATCCGCAACGGGTTCGACACCCTGGTCGAAGCCGGCTACCAGCCCGAGATCGCCTACTTCGAGTGCCTGCACGAGATGAAGCTGATCATCGACATGATCTATGAGGGCGGCCTGTCGTGGATGCGTCACTCGATCAGCGACACCGCCGAGTACGGCGACTACGTGAGCGGTCCGCGCGTGGTGGACGATCACGTCCGCGCGCAGATGAGGTCGGTGCTCTCCGAGATCCAGGACGGCACGTTCGCCAAGAACTGGATCGCCGAGGCCGACGCCGGCTTCCCGGAGTTCCTCCGACTTCGGGGCCAGGCGCGCACGTCCCAGCTCGAAGACGTGGGACGGCAGCTGCGCCAGATGATGCCCTGGTTGGAGAGCGAGAAGAAGGTGCCGCCGACATGAGTGAGAGCCCAGGCAACGTAGGCAACGCAGCACCAGGCAACGTACGGATCTTCGACACGACCCTGCGCGACGGGGAGCAGGCTCCCGGGATCGCGCTCACGAAGGCCGAGAAGGTCGAGATCGCCGAACAGCTCGCCCGGCTCAACGTCGACATCCTGGAGGCGGGATTCCCGGTCTCCTCGCCGGGAGAGTTCGACGCCGTTCGGGAGATCGCCGACACGGTGAAGGGCCCGGTGATCGCGGCGCTCGCCCGCACCGCGACCGGCGACGTCGAGCGGGCGGCAGAGGCGTTGAAGGGCGCCGAGCGCTGGCGGATCCACACGTTCATCTCCACCAGCGACGTGCAGCGCGAGTCCATGCTGAAGATGAGCTACGACCAGGTACTGAACGCGATCCGCGAGAACGTGAAGCTCGCCAAGAGCTACACCGAGGACGTGGAGTTCAGCGCCCAGGACGCCACGCGCACTCCGCTCGAGTTCCTGTTGGAGTGCTTCAGGCTGGCGGTGGAGTGCGGCGCGACCACGATCAACGTTCCGGACACGGTGGGCTACGCGACGCCCACGGAGTTCGGCGAGCTGATCCGCACGGTCCGCGACCAGACGCCCGGCGACGTCACGATCTCGACGCACTGCCACAACGACCTCGGACTCGCGGTCGCGAACTCGCTCGCCGGCATCGAGAACGGCGCGGGGCAGGTCGAGGTCGCCGTCAACGGCATCGGCGAGCGCGCCGGGAACTGTTCGCTCGAGGAGATCGCGATGGTCGTGCGCACACGCGGGCAGGCGCTGCAGAAGGGGCACGACCTGAACATCAAGGAGATCGTGCGCACCTCGCGACTGGTCGCGATGACCACGGGCTACAGCGTGCAGCCCAACAAGGCGGTCGTGGGGTCGAGCGCGTTCGCGCACGAGAGCGGCATCCACCAGCACGGGGTGCTGAGCAACCGTGCCACCTACGAGATCATGGACCCGGTCGAGATCGGGCTCGAGGGCAACTCCCTGGTCCTGGGCAAGCACTCGGGCCGCCACGCGTTCATCGACGCGCTCGACAAGATCGGTCTGACGCTGGACGAGGACCACATGAACCGATCCTTCGCCCGCTTCAAGGACCTCGCCGACCGAAAGGTGCAGATCACCGACCAGGACCTTGCCGCGATCGTCGCGGAAGAGCTCGGCGCCACCGATCGCGACGTGCTGGTGATGGAGTCGCTCCAGATGGGCGGAGGCACGCACCTGCAGCCGCGCGCCACGGTCCGGCTGACCGGGGCGAGGAGGTGATCGAGGAATCCGCGATAGGCGACGGCCTGATCGACGCCGCGATGGGCGCGATCCAACGGGCCGCCGGGGTCGAGGGCCGACTCGTGAACTTCCACGTGTCCAGCGTCACGGGCGGGACCGACGCGTTAGGTGACGTGGTCGTCCAGATCGAGGTCGACGGCCGCCGGGTCACGGGACGCGGGGTCGCCACCGACGTCGTGGAGGCGAGCGCTCGCGCGTACCTGGCCGCGGTGAACAGGGCGCTACAGATGGGCGCTCCTCGCGAGGTCACCGAGCGCACCGAGGTGACGCCTTGACCGCAGTGCATCGCGTCGGCGTGATCCGCGGGGACGGCACCGGACCCGAGGTGGTCGCCCAGGGCCTCAAGGTGCTCGACGCGGTCAAGGACGATGCGGCGTTCGAGCTGGTGGAGTTCGACCTGGGCGCCGAACGATTCCTACGTACCGGCGACGTCCTGCCCGACGAGGAGCTCGAGCGGCTGGGAACGATGGATGCCGTGTTCCTGGGCGCGGTGGGCGACCCGCGCGTGAAGCCGGGGATCCTCGAACGCGACCTGTTGCTCAAGGCGCGGTTCGGGCTGGACCAGTACGTGAACCTGCGACCGGTGATCCGTTACCCGGGCGTGCAGACCCTGGTGCCCAGCCACACCGAGGAGGACGTCGACTTCGTGGTCGTGCGCGAGAACTCCGAGGGCCTCTACACCGGCGGCGGCGGCTTCCATCGCAAGGGCACCAGGTACGAGGTGGCGATCCAGGAGTCGATCAATACCCGGCACGGGGTCGAGCGCATCGTGCGCTACGCGTTCGAGCTGGCGAACCAACCGGGGCGAAGGAAGAAGCTCACGCTCGTGCACAAGACGAACGTGTTGACTTTCGCAGGAGACCTCTACCAGCGCGTGGTCGACGAGGTCGGCGCCGAGTTCCCCGGCGTCGAGATCGACTACGTCCACGTCGACGCGGCGTGCATCTACTTCCTGGACGCGCCGAGCCGGTTCGACGTGATCGTCACCGACAACATGTTCGGCGACATCATCACGGACCTGGGGGCCATGATCCAGGGCGGTATGGGCATCGCGGCGGGGGGCAACATCAACCCCGATGGCGTCAGTATGTTCGAGCCGATCGGCGGCACCGCGCCGAGCGAGACCGGCAAAGGCACGATCAACCCGCTCGCCGCGATCGGTGCGATGGAGATGCTGCTGCGCCAGCTGGGCGAGACCGCGGCGGCAGACCGTGTCGACCGCGGGATCCGCGCCGCCACCCAGCAGATGAAGTCGATGCGGGCGGGCGAGATGGGCTTCTCGACAGACGAGGTGGGCGACCTGGTCGCCGAGGGTGCGTCGGCGTGAGCGACACGTCGATCCCCTCCGGCGTATCGGCGGCCCCCAAGGTCGAGCTCTACGACACCACGCTGCGGGACGGGGCGCAGCAGGCCGACCTGTCCTACACGATCGAGGACCGGTTGCGCATCCTGCACAAGCTCGACCAGGTCGGATTCCCGTTCGTGGAGGGAGGGTGGCCCGGCGCGAACCCGCGGGACACCGAGTTCTTCAAGCTCGCCACCAAGGAGACCCTCACGACGAGCACGCTGACCGCGTTCGGCATGACGAGGAAGGCCGGCGAGCGCGCCGAGGAATCCCAGGTGCTACGCGATCTGCTCGACGCCGGGACCGAGCACGTGTGCCTGGTGGGCAAGTCCTGGGACCTGCACGTCACCGAGGCGCTGCGGACCGACCTGGACGAAGGCGTCGCGATGGTGGGGGACTCGGTGGCGTTCCTCCGGTCGCAGGGACGCCGGGTGTTCTTCGACGCCGAGCACTTCTTCGACGGCTATCGTGCGAACCCGACCTTCGCGATGGCGGTCCTCGCCGCTGCCGAGGAAGCCGGCGCCGAGCGGCTCGTCCTGTGCGACACCAACGGCGGGATGCTGCCGTTCGATGTCGCGCAGATCGTCAAGAAGGTTGACCAACAGGCGAACGTGGAGCTCGGCATCCACGTGCACAACGACGTGGGCTGCGCCGTCGCGAACACGCTGATCGCGGTCGACGCGGGCGTCCTCCAGGTGCAGGGCACGATCAACGGCTACGGCGAACGCACGGGCAACGCCGACCTCATCCCCATCACGGCAGACCTGGTGCTGAAGATGGGCGCGACCGACGCCCTCCCCGAGGGAGCCGTCGAGCATCTGACCGAGCTCGCACACTACGTCGCCGACATCGCGAACCTGGCGCCCGACGCGCGACAGCCGTACTCGGGCCGGTACGCGTTCACCCACAAGGCCGGGCTGCACACCAGCGGGGTCGCGCGGGTCGCCCGCGCCTACGAACACGTGCCACCCGAGTCGGTGGGGAACCGGCGCGGTGTGGTGGCCTCCGACTATGGCGGCGCGGCCACCATCCGCATGAAAGCGGCCGAGCTCGGCCTGGATATCGGTGACGACTCGATCCCCGCCGCGGTCGGCCAGATCAAGGAGCGGGAGTCCGCCGGGTACGCCTTCGACGTCGCGGAAGCCTCGCTGGAGCTGCTGCTGCGCCGCGCCGATGGGTGGGGACAGCCGTTCTTCGACATCGAGAGTTACCGGGTCCACGTGGAGGACCGTGTCGGCGACGACGAGTCGCCGCTCGCCGAGGCCACGGTGAAGGTTCGCACCAAAGGGACCCGCCACATCGAGTCGGCGGAGGGCGCGGGCCCGGTCGGCGCGCTGGACAATGCCCTGCGGAAGGCGCTGGTGAACGACTACCCGGAGCTCACACACATCGGCCTGGAGGACTTCCGCGTCCGGGTGCTCGGGGAGACGACCGGGACGGGCGCCGTGGTGCGGGTGCTGATCGACACGTCGAACGGTGAACGCGAATGGACCACGGTGGGCGTCAGCGAGAACATCCTGGAAGCCTCGTGGGAGGCGCTGGTAGAGGCGTACACGTTCGGGTTGCTCCACCCTCGAGAGCACGCGGAGGACTGACCCGTGGGCACGGTGTCGGTCCGCGACGCCAACGAGGCCGACGCCCGAGCGATCGCCGATGTGCACGTCGAGTCGTGGCGCTGGGCCTACCGCGGGCTCCTGCCCGACGACCTCCTCGCCGCCCTCTCCGTGGACGAACGCGAGGTCGTGTGGCTCGACGCCATCCGTTCCGACCCGGGATCGGTGCTCGTGGCCGTCGGTCCGGCGGTCGTGGGGTTCGCGGGCGTCGGTGCGAGCCGAGACGACGACGCGGAGGCCGGAACGGGGGAGCTTCTCTCGCTGTACGTCACCGAGTCGGTGGTGGGCACCGGCGTCGGCGCGGCCCTCCTCGCTGCAGCTCAGGACCGGCTGCGAGAGCGAGGGTTCACGTCCGTGACGCTCTGGGTGCTCGACACGAACGCGCGGGGACTCCGCTTCTACGAGCGGCATGGCTGGGCGTGGGACGGAACGCGCAGCAGCCATCAGGTGCAGTGCGCCGAGCAGCCGATCGTCCGCTACGTCACCAGGCTGTGAACCGGTCAGCGCGGCGCCGCGTTCGCGCTGACGACCCGAACGATCTTGTTCTCGATGCCGATCGAGCGGGTCTTGCTGATGCCCCGGGACAGGATCGAGAACTGCGCCCAGGCGTCCTCCCGCTCGAGCCACACCCATCCGGAGAGCGCCGAGATGTCGATCAGGGTGCCGGTCTTCGCACGGAGCCGGACGTCGGTGAGGCGGTCCTCGAGCGTTCCCTGGCCACCTTTGGCCAACGTCCCCCGGAGCGCGGCGCCCCACGGCGAGGCCTCGGCCATCTGGAGCAGCTCGACGATCTCCCCCGCGCTCACTCGGTTCCTATAAGAGAGCCCGGATCCGTCGTTCGCGGTGACCGCGACGCCGTGGGCCGAGGCGAAAGTCTCGATCGTGGCGGCGCCCTTCGCGATCGATCCCGGGCCGCCCCGAGCCAGCGCCCCGAGGTACTTGCCGAACACCTCCGCGCGGAAGTTGCTGGAGAACACGTTCATGCGATGCACCATGGAGACCAACGGGTCGCTCCGGATCGTCGCGAGACCCACCAGCCCCTGCGGCGTCGACCCCATGCCCGGTGTGCCGCGGACCTCGACGCCTCGTCGCCTCAGCTGCTTCACGAGCTCGGCTGCCGCCCGCCGCTCCGGATCGGTGACCATGTTGCCTCGCGGCCCGCGGTTGAACCGATAGGTCAGGGCCGTGGGGAGGGCGACGTAGTACGTGGGGAAGTAGTCGCGCCACCCCGGTGCGAACCAGTCGCGCTTGAACGGCCCGGTGGCGCCCATGACGCGTCCACGCACACGCTCCAGGCCGCCGGCTTTCAGCGCGCTCGCGAACCGGGCCATGTCGTCCTTGTCCACCTCGGGGTCGCCGTGCCCGACGATCCAGAGGCTGCCGCGCAGCGTGCCGTCCGGACGGATCGACCTCGTCGCCAGCACACGGGTGGGGATCGTGGTGCCGGGAGTGATGCGATCGAACATGGCCATCGAGAGCAGGAGCTTCTCGTTCGACGCGGGCGGGCGGGCGACCCGCTCCCTGTGCCGGTAGAGCATGTGGCCCTTGTACTCGATCGCCACGGACACCGGCTGAGCGCCCACCACGGCGTCGACCCGCTGGACCCATCTGGGGGGCGCGGCCGTCGCGGGGGTGGCGACAGCGGTCGTGAGCGCGACAGACACCAGGACGGCGGGCAGGATCCTCCGGAGGCGTTCCAAGCCGACGATGTTACGGCCGGCTCATGCCCTGGGCCAGCGCATCGGCCTCGATCTGCATCTCGGCGCGTTCCGACAGGAGCTCCTGCAGCTCGTCCGATGGGAGGGGCTTCGCGAAGAAGAAGCCCTGCCCCATGTCGCAGTGGAGCTCGAGCAACCGCGCCAGCTGGTCGGCGCGCTCGATCCCCTCGGCCACCGGTCTCAGGTTGAGGATCCCGGCCAGCTCGATCACCGCCGCTGTGAGCGCCGAAGCCTCGCCGCCTTCGCTCACGCCGTCCACGAACGACTTGTCGACCTTCAGGATGTCGACCGGGAACCGCCGGATGTAGTTCAGGCTGGAGTAGCCGGTTCCGAAGTCGTCGACCGCGAGCTGGACGCCCAGCTGCTTGAGGGCGCCGAGCCGCTCGATCGACAGCTCCATGTCCTGCATCATCACGCTCTCGGTGATCTCCAGGATGAGGGTGGAAGGCTCCAGGCCGGTCTCGAGCAGGATCTCACGGACCTCCTCGATGAGCTCGGGCCGCGCGATCTGGCGAGCCGACAGGTTGACCGCCATGTGGAAGGGGGGCTGCATCGGGTAGCGCTCCTGCAGCTCGACCGCGTATCGCGCCGCCTCGTGCATCACCCATCGGCCGATGGGAACGATCAGGCCGGTCTCCTCGGCGAGGGGGATGAAGTCCAGCGGCGGCACGAGGCCTCGCACCGGGTGGATCCAGCGGATCAACGCCTCGACCCCGGAGATCTTGCCTGTCTCCAGCTCGATCACGGGCTGGTAGAAGAGCCGGAACTCCTCGTGCTCGAGGGCGCGTTGCAGATCCGCCTTGAGCTCCAACCGCTTCAGTGCGGTGTCATGCATCGCCGGCTCGAACACCTGGTAGCGACCCTTGCCCTTCTCCTTGGCCATGTACATAGCGACGTCGGCGTTGCGCAACAGCTCCTCGGCGTCGGGTGCCGCGTCACCGTCGGTCACGGCGATGCCGATGGACGAACGGACGAAGACCTCCTTGCCTTCCAGCGCGAACGGGGCCTCCAGGGCCTGCATCAGACGGTCTGCGACGTCCACGGCCTGGATGCCTTCGCCCCCGTCCTCGAGCAGGATCGCGAACTCGTCGCCGCCGAGCCTCGCCGCGGTGTCGGCGGCGCGCAGGCACGCCTTCACGCGCTCGCCCACCTCGCGCAGCAGCTGGTCGCCCGCGGCGTGACCCAGTGAGTCGTTGATCGTCTTGAAGTCGTCCAGGTCCATGAACAGAACCGCCACCGGCTTGCGGTCGCGACCCTGGCGTTCGATCGCGTGGGTCACGCGGTCCCGGAACAGCGCCCGGTTCGCCAGGTTGGTCACCGAGTCGTGGAACGCCTGATGCTGGAGCTGGTCTTCGAAGGCCTTGCGCTCGCTGATGTCGCGGGTGTTCAGGACGATGCCGCGCACGTTCGGGTCGTGGAGCAGGTTGGTGCGCAGCGTCTCGACCATACGATGGGAACCGTCGGCGTGCCTGATGCGGAACTCAACGATCCCCGTGTGCCCTTCTCCGTCGCTCACGGAGGTCAGGAACGAGAACGCCTTGGTTCGGTCGTCGGGGTGGATCAGATCGGCGAACTTCGTGCCGGCGATCTGCGCGGGCTCGACGCCGAGGACGCGATGGGCGGACGGGCTTGCGTACAGGACCGTGGTGTCCGCCTCCAGCACGGTGACGACGTCTGAGGAATTCTGGACCAGCGAGGCGAACCGGGCCTCGCTCTGCTGGCGCAGGAGGTCCTCGGTGAGTGCCGCGCTCTCCAGGGCCAGCGCCACCTGGGACGAGAGCGCCTGCAAGGAATCGGCCACCGTCCGCGGCATCTCCTCGGGCGTGGCCACGACCATCAACCCGTGCAGCTCCTCACGCATGAACAGCGGGGCGATGAACACCGACCCGTCGTCTCCAGTGGGAAGCGCGAGCGGATCGCGGAGCGTGCTCTCGTGCGACCCGACCAGGTAGGCGTCGTTGTCCAGCAGGCGCTCCCGCTTCCACTGCTGAAGCACCGCGAAGGGGAACGTGACGCCCACGACGTCCGCTCGCCCGCCGGCGGCGGCCATCACCTCGAAGTGGTCGTCGTTGTCGGGGACGTCGCACATCCGGATCGCGGCCCCGTCGCCCGCGAGCGCCTGGGCGGCGTCGATCGCGGCGGAATGGATGCCGTCTCGGTTCGTGGCCGTCACCAGCGCCATGCCGGATTCGCGCAACGCGCGTTCACGCCGTGCCGACCTTTCTTGCTGCCGGATCAGCCCCGCCATGCGCGCGACCACCAGGAGGAACAGGATGATCGACGCGAAGCTCAGGACGTTGGAGTCGACGTGCTCGCCTCGGAAGTTCTGGAGCAGACGCAAGACCGGAGGGGCGAGGGCGGCGGTCGTGAGGAGCGCGAGGCGGCCGAAGGTGAGCCGGTCCTCCCAGTCCGGGACCTTATCGGTGAGCTGGGTCATCGACGGATGGAGGGCCGCCGTCCCCAGCAGCACGTAGAAGGCCATCCAGCCGGCCTCGAGCCAGCCGCTCCCCGGCTGGTACCCCGACTCGGTGTATAGGCCGAACCATGCATAGATCGCGTCCGTGACGAAGAGGGCCACGATCGACGCGATCATGAAGTAGAAGGCCGACGGCCTGCGACCGGCGCCCACCGCGAGGCGGATCGCAGCGACCGCGAGCAACAGGTCCATGACCGGGTAGGCCATGGCCGTGAGCTTGATCTTCAGATCCAGGTCGGCGATGTGGATGTATGGCGAGATCAGCAACACCCACGACACGGTGCCCACACCGATCGCCACCATCAGGGAGTCCTGCAGGCTGATCCGGTCCCGGCCAGGATTTCGCGCGTGGATCAGCAAGAGAACACCGGCGATCAGGCAAGGGTAGACGGCAAGGTAGAGCGCGTCGGCAGGGCCTGGGAACGGGACGTCACCGTCGGGATTGAACGAGAAGTCCAGTGGGAACACACCGGGCACGGCGTCGTGGAACAGGACGTAGTTGTAGGAGACGACGTCGCCGGCGATGAACAGGAATTGTCCGATCGCGATGAGGTACCACGGCCAGACCTTCTCCGGCTTGTGCATGCGGACCGCGACGATGATCAGGACGGGCGATGTCAGGCCGATGACGTTGAACAGGATGCTGTTCTGCCCCATCAGGTAGTACACCGTGGTGGCGGCCGCGGCGAGGATGGGATAGGCGAGCCAAGCCCTGTTCTTCACCCCTGCGGTATCGGGAACGCCGGCGATCCTACTGATACCCGGTTCCGGGTACCGCTCGGGGTCGTGGCGTGAGGCTCGCGCGTGTGCGAGGGTTCGCCGATGGACGGCATCCGACCCGATCCGGTGCGGCCGCTGGAGGGGAGATCGGCGTTGGTGACCGGGGGCACGTCGGGGATCGGTCTCGCGGTGGTCCGCAGATTCGTGCACGCGGGCGCGCAGGTGGTTGCGCTCGCGCGGCGGGAACGGCCGGAGGTGGAAGCCGCGGGCGCGCGCATGGTCGTGTGCGATGTCGCGGACGAGGCGCAGGTGCGCGAAGCTTTCGATCGGGCGGTGGACGCCGTCGGGTCCCTCGACATCGTCGTGCTGAACGCGGGGATCAGCGAGCTCGACGGGGATGGCCTCGAGGGGATGCGGACGGGGCCGAGAAGATCCAACGCATGCTCGCGGTGAACACCATGGGGGTCTTCTTCGGATTGGCCCAGGCCCCTTCGCGCATGCGAGACGACGGCAGCATCATCCTCACGGCGACGGCGGCTTCTTATTGGGCGTTCCCCGGCTACATGGGATACACGATGTCGAAGGCGCCGCTGCGCTCCATGTGCATCCACGCCGCCATGAAGCTGGGCCCGCGCGGGATCCGCGTGAACACGGTCAGCCCGGGCACGATCGTCACCGAGATGCAGCCCGATGACGACGCCGAGGCGCTCATCTGCCCTGTGGCCACGTGCCTGGGGAGGGTCGGGGTTCCGGAGGACGTGACCGGGGCCTACCTGTTCCTGGCGGGCGACGACAGCCGTTACATGACGGGCGCGGACCTGCGAGTGGACGGCGGATGGCTGGAGGGGCTCACCTACGCGGAGGCGGACCGGCTGCTGGGAACGTAGCCGGTTCAGCCCGCGACGCCCGCGTGCTGCTCCAGCTGGAATCGCTCGTGCAGGTTCCCCAGCACCTCGATGAGCTCGTCGATCTGCTCCTCGGTGTTGGCCGCGGTCACCTGCAGCCGGAAGCCGACCTCGTTCTTGGGCACGAGTGGGTAGGCGGCCATCGTCACGTACTGTCCGTGTTCGAACAGGTAGCGGCCGACCTCGTCGATGTCCTCGTGCCTGGTCAACGGGATCTCCACGATCGGGAACCCGGAGGTGTTCGGCGTGTGGATCCCAAGCTCGTGCAGTGAGCTCAGCAGGCGATGGGTCAACCGCCACAGGCCGGCGCGGCTTTCCTCTCCCCGCTCCGCGTTGACGCGAAGGCCCGACAGCGTCGTCGCGAGGGAGGCCACCGGGGACGGACCCGAGTACAGGTACGGCGGAGCGAGCACCTTGAGGGCTTCCTTGAGCCTGGTCGGCAACGCGATGAACGCCAGCAGCGACGAGTACGACTTGGAGAACCCTGCGACGAGCACGGCGTTGTCGTAGGGCACGTCCAGGTGCCGGAAGAGCCCGTTGCCGCGGATCCCGTAGTCGTTCGTCTCCGAAGGCGAACGCTCACCGATCACGCCGAACCCGTGGGCATCGTCGACGTAGAGCAGCGCCTCGTGTTCGCGCGCGAGCTCCGAGAAGCGAGCGAGGTCGGGCGCGTTGCCCGTCATGGAGTTGACCCCGTCCATCGCGATCACCCTTGGGAGCGCGGGATCGCTCGCGCGCAGCAGCTCGGCGAGGTGATCGAAGTCATTGTGGCGGAACCGATGCATCGTGGCTCCGTGACCGGCCGCAACCATGGCCCCGTCGTAGATCGTCTTGTGCGCCCGCCCGTCGAGGAAGATCGCGCCGTCGCCCACCAGGACCGGGATGACCGACATGTGGATGTGGGTGATCGTGGGAAGCACCAGACTGTCCTCGGCGCCGAGAAGCTCGTTCAGCCGCCCCTCGATCTCGGGATACAGGACCGGGTTCCCCAGGAGGCGGGACCAGGAGGGGTGGGTTCCCCACTTGGAGAGGTACTCGGGAACCGACGCGACGATCTCCTCATCCAGGTCGAACCCGAGGTAGTTGCAGGAGGCCCAGTCGGTGAGCCAGCGGTCGCCGATGCGGATCTTACGTCCGTCCTGCTCGTCGATGACGGCATCCATCATCGGGTGGGTCGTGGTGAGCCTCGTCAGGTCGGCGGTCGTCGCGACCCACCGGTCGAGCCACCCGTCGTAGTCCCGCCGGCGGGGCTTCCCGTTCGGCGACGGCTCCACGGGTCGGTCGGAGACCCGACGATCGAGGCCGTCGCTGACACGGCGGCGGGGGGTCTGCTGAGGGTCGGGATCCATGGCTCCCTCAGCATCGGGCCTCGTTGAACACTCCTTTACCTACGCGGGCGGTGTTCCTTACGAAAGCATCCCCGGGCGGTGTCGGCCGAACGTCGTATTCCTGCGCACGAAAAGGCCCCGACAGCGCCCTCGTTCGCTACCCTGCCCCATCCGAAGACCCTCCCCGACCGACGGAGCCTGGTGACCGAGAACCCCGAGCACCGACGAATGAAGCGGCGCGCGTTCGCCGTCACCCTCCTCGCGGTGGTCGCGACGCTGTCGCTGGCCGCCGTGGCGTTGGCCGCCGTGGGATCGGTCGCCGGGTGCCCGCCCCTGGATCGATCGCCGTCCACGCGCGGATGCGGCCCCCCGTCCGCGAGTCGTACACGCTGGCGCCGGGGGTGCGCCTCACGACCATCCGCTATCCCGACATCCCGCAGGAGGTCCGGATCGTTCGGATCAGGCAGGGAGCCGGCTCGGTCGTCGACCTGTTCACGCCCACGCCGAGCTATCCGGGCTATCGGAGACCGTCGGGCATGGGGATCCTCGGCGGCGCCCTGGCCATCGTCAACGGGGACTTCGCCGCTCCCGACGGACGACCCAAGCACCTCTCCATCGTCGACGGGGAGATCTGGACCTCCGGGATCCAGCAAAGCTCGGTATTCGCGCTCTCGGGCGACGGTTCGCGCGCCTACGCCGGCCGGCCCGATCTCGTGCTGACCGGCTCACATCAGGGCGCCACGTTCTCGATCGCGCGGATGAACGCCGGCGATCCGACGGGGCCGCGGGATCGCTGCGTTCTCCCAGCGTGGAGGGCGAGCCGAGAGGCCATCGGGTTCTTCCTCGCCTCGCCCCTCCGATCCCCGGTACTGCGCCGCGCGCCTGATCCCGACCGGTGATTTCCGGTGGTCCGGCACAGGGAACGCAGGGGTCGCACGCTCCTACGTCGTGGAGGCCCAGCCTGAACCGTGCCCGAAGACGCCGATCGCGATCGGCTCCGATCCCGGTGCGCTCGTGCTGACGGGCCGGGGTGGCCGGCCCGGAGGCGACGAGGTGAAGGCTCTGGGTCGCGACGATCGGATCCGCGTCGCCTGGAGGATCCGGGGCTGGCCGGGCGTCGTGGACGTGATCGGCTCGCAGCCGGTGATCGTGAAGGAGGGGAGGAACGTCGGACGGCGGTTCCACCCGGGCGCTTCCTACTTCTTCAACCACAACCCGCGGACCGCTCTGGGGGCCGGCATCGGGTGCGCCGACGCTCGGCCCGCGACGATCTGCAGCATCTTCATCCTCACGGTGGACGGCCGTGCCGAGAACCGTTGGTCGAAGGGGATGCGTTTGCCGGTCCTGGCGAACGAGCTGATCCGTGCGGGCGCATATTCGGCCGTGAACATCGACGGCGGCGGGGGAACCGTGATGTGGGTGGCCGAGCGAAGCCCCGCCTACTGCGAGACGGCGGTCCCCCAGGGTGGGTGCCTGGTCACCAGGCCGTCGGACCACGGGAACGAACGGGTCGCCGTGGTCTCGGTGGGTGTCAAGCCCGCGCCGGACACGGGCGAGCCGACCCGGATCAGAGGCTGACCCCCGCGGCCGCTTCGGCGGAGAGGGAGGCGACCTCGAACCGCGACACGTCGCTTTCGCAGGGGTTGGCGTCTGTGACGTCGAGAGCACCATCGGTGAGATCCATCACCACCGCCGCGATCGTGACGTAGTCGGCCTCCCGCGGAAGCTGCGGATCGCCGTGCGCGCATACGGACCCGTCGCCCCGATCCGGCGAGTGGGTCCTCAACAGTCCCAAGACGCCGTCCCGGTCCCGGAGCCCGGCCTCCTGCAGGCCATCGGTGATGGAAGCCTGGCGCTCGAGGGAGTCGCTCCCCTCGAGCAGGGTCACGTCCTTGAAGGGCCGGTCGAGCCGCAGGAAATGGTTGGCGTGTACGAGCGTCTCGCCCCTGGTCACTTCGACCATGTCCGGCCCGCCCGGGGCGGCCTCGGCATCGGCGATCGCGTGGCGGTCTCCCATGAGGTAGTTGGCCGAGGAGGCCCGGATCGGGCCGGTCACGCGGTCGAGCGCCTCGTCCAGTGTCCTGCTGGCCAGGATCGTGCGCAGGATCGCGTGGAACGGCGCACCCGGGCTCTCCGCGATCCCGGCTGGACACGAGCGCGTTCGCGGCGACACCGACGCCGCGTTCGTTGAGGCCGCACTTGGCGAGCAGTCCGGCTTCGACGAAGGTGACGAAGCTCGGCCCTCGATGTGGCGACATGGCGAGGATGACCGAAGAATCGCGCGCGGCGGGTTTCCAGTCCCAGGTCTGCGCCAGGAGCACGTGGCCGTTCGACGTTCGGGTCCCATCCAGCGCCAGGGCGGTGCACTCGGCGGCCCCCTCGCGCGTGCCGAGGCCGAACATCACCTCGGTCCTGACGTTGAGAGCAAGGATGTCTTCGGCCTCGACACGCGCGCCCTGGGCGATCCCCTCCATCTCGGGCAGAAGCTGGACGTCGAGATGGTCGATGGGTTCGGCGAACGCGCCGGCCCTGCCGCGAACCTCGTTCCATCCGAGGCCCGCGTAGTGTCGGAAGATCGCCTCGTACAGCTCGATCGACCGGTGGACGCGGTCTCGGGCACCCTCACCGTAGGCTCGGCCTCGTTCCCGCGGCCCCCCGGCTGCGTACACCACCGGCCATCCCATGGGGGCGAGATTACCGGGAGGAAGTCCAGGTCGGCTTGGCGGTAGACTGTCGACCGTTCAGGAGGCCGCAGGGCCACGGACCAGGAGGGGGCACCGCTCATGCCGTCGATCGACCGTTCCCGAATCGCCACGCTGATGGATCGCGAGCGTGAAACGTTCCGCAACAGGCACCCGCGCTCGGGCACGCTCCAGGCGAGGCGAAGGCTTCGCTCCTGTTCGGTGTGCCCATGAACTGGATGGTCCGCTGGCCCGGCGACTGGCCGGTGTTCGTCGAGCACGCCGAGGGAGCGCACTTCACCGACGTCGACGGCAACGACTTCGTCGATTTCTGCCTCGGGGACACCGGGCGGCATGGCGGGCCACGCGCCCAAGGCATCGGTGGCGGCGATCGCGGAACAGGCAAGCAAGGGGATCACGCTGATGCTCCCCACCGAGGACGCCGCCTGGGTCGGCGCCGAGATGACACGCCGGTTCAAGGTTCCGCTGTGGCAGTTCTGCCTGACCGCCACGGACGCGAACCGCTTCGTCCTGCGGTGGGCACGCGAGGTCACCGGGCGGCCGAAGGTGGTCGTGCACAACTGGAACTATCACGGCTCGGTCGACGAGACCTTCGCTCAGCTGGACGAGGACGGGAGCCTCCGTCCGCGCGAGGGACTGATCGGCCAGGCGGCGCCCCTGGAGATCACCACCAAGGTCGTGGAGATCAACGACCTCGCGGCCCTCGAGGCGGCGCTGGCGCCCGGCGACGTCGCGGCGGTCCTGTTCGAGCCCGCGCTCACGAACATCGGCATCGTGCTCCCGGATCCGGGCTACCACGAGGGCGTCCGGGAGCTCTGCACGAAGTACGGGACGCTGCTCGTGATCGACGAGACCCACACGATCTGCGCCGGGCCCGGAGGGTGCACGAAGGCGTGGGACCTGGATCCCGACCTGGTGACGATCGGCAAGACGTTGGGTGCGGGCGTGCCGAGCGCGGCGTTCGGCATGACGCAGGCGGTGGCCGATCGGATCGTCGAGCACACCGACTGGCGCAACTCCGACGTGGGCGGAACCGGCGGCACGTTGGCCGGCAACGCGCTGTCGTTGGCAGCGATGCGCGCCACGCTCGGCGAGGTGCTCACCGACGAGGCGTTCGAGCGCATGATCGACCTTGGCGAACGGTTCGAGCAGGGCGTGCAGAGCGTGATCGACAGCCGCGAGCTGCCGTGGCACGTCACGCGGATCGGCTGCCGGGTCGAGTATCTCTTCCGGCCCGACGAGGCGAAGGATGGAGCCCAGGCAGCGGCGGGCCAGGACGAACAGCTCGACACGCTGATCCACCTCTACATGCTGAACCGCGGCATCCTGATGACCCCGTTCCACAACATGTCGTTGATGTCGCCGGCCACCACGTCGGAGGACGTCGACCGTCACACGGAGGTCTTCGCGGAAGCGGCGGACGAGCTCGTCGGCAGCTGAGAGCCTGGCGAAAGCTCGGGCGGCCGGGAGCAGTGCCCCTCAGGCGTGTTCCGCGGCGAACGACCGCATGAACGCGGCGAGCTCGCGCACGCCGTCGACCGGCATCGCGTTGTAGATGCTCGCCCTGATGCCACCGACGCTGCGGTGGCCCTTCAGCTCGCGGAGGTCGTGAGACGCGGCGTCGGCGACGAAGGCACCGTCCGAGCTCGGGCGTAGGCAGGCGCCAGGTCACGTTCATCAGTGAGCGCGAACCGGCGTCCGCATGTCCTCGGTAGAAGCCGTCGCTCGCGTCGATCGCGTCGTAGAGCAGATCGGCTTTCTCGCGGTTGATGGCATGCTGCCGTCGGAGCCCGCCGACCTCGTCGCGGAGCCATCGCGTCACCAGCAACACGACGTAGATCGCGAAGACCGGTGGGGTGTTGTACATCGAACCGTGGCGGGTGAACGTGCGGTAGTCCAGCATGGTCGGAACATCGGCCGGGACGCGTTCCAGTAGGTCATCGCGGACGATCACCACCGTCACGCCCGCCGGACCGGCGTTCTTCTGCGCGCCCGCGTACACGAGGCCATAACGAGCCACGTCCAGCGGGCGCGACAGGAAGTCCGAGGAGATGTCCGCGATGAGCGGCACGTCGCCAGGGGCATGCGGATCAGCCAGGTATTCGACACCCTGGATCGTCTCGTTGGTCGTGATGTGCGCATACGGCGCGTCCGGTACGAGGGCCTCCGCCATCTCGGCCGCCGACGGCGTCCGGATGAACCCGTCGCTCTCACCGCTCCACGCGGCTCGGGCCGGGCCCAGCCTCGTCGCCTCCTGCAGGGCCCTGGCGCTCCATGAGCCGGTCACCACCACGTCAGCGGGCAGCGTGCCGTGGAGGAAGTTCATCGGCACCATCGAGAACTGCTGCGTCGCGCCCCCCTGGCAGAACACGATGTGGTGGGTGTCGGGCACCTCCAGCAGCGAGCGCAGATTGGCCTCGACCTCCCTGATCACGCCCTCGAACCAGGGGCTGCGGTGGGATACCTCGAGCGCCGACGCGCCGACCCCGGGCAACGAGACCAGGTCCCGCTGCGCCTCGAGCAGGACGGGTTCGGGCAGGATCCCCGGCCCGGGGGCGAAGTTCCGGATCCGCCCCGTCATCACGCCCCCGGCTTGAACACCATGAGGTACAGGATGATGAGGAGGGCCAGGCCGCCGGTCAGGCTGATCACCATGGTCATCGGGCCTCGGAGCGTCGCCCCGAGCTCATCGTCGGACAGGACGTAAGTGCCGTCCGCCCACCGGGTGCACCCCTCGCGGACCTTCTTCATGTACGGCGTCGCGGTGAACGACATCACCGCCATCGTCACGACGAGCACCAGCAGGGATCCCCAGAGCCACCACTCGTCGAACACGGTCGCGTCGATACCCGCCGCGACACCGCCGGCCAGCAGCAGCAGCGTGAACAGGTACATCGGGCGGTTCATGCGTTTGGAGCTTTCGCAGATCGAAAGGATCCGGTCTCGGTCGCCCATCGCCGCGCGGATCTGGAACAGCGCCGCCATCGACACGCCGTGCGTCACTAGGAATCCGGCGACGCCCACGATATGCACGAAGACCCAGAACCGGTACACGGCGCCGAGCATAGCGACGGACGCGTTCCGCGCGACGGGTGGTAGCGTGGCCGACCCGAAAAGACGAGGAGCGCGTGGTGTACAAGCGGATCCTGTTCGGCACCGACGGCACGGAGCGTGCAGCCCAGTGCACGCAGGTGGCGACGGCACTGGCCAATGCGGGGAAGGCGCAGCTCGTGGTCGCGCACGTGTGGGAGCGCCCGGCGGGCGCCGAGCAGGTGCTCGCGCAGGCGCTCGCCGATGCCGAAGCCGCTGGCGTGAAACGGGTGGAAGGCGAGCTCCATGGGGGCCGTTCACCCGCGGACGTCATGATCGAGCTCGCCGAGAGCCGGGACGTGGGCCTCATCGTCGTGAGCGGCGGGCGGAGCACGACCGTGCTCGGCCCCACCGCCGAGCGGTTGTCGCATCACGCGCCGCGCGACCTCCTCATCGTGATGAACACCCAACGAGGCGACGCCGACCGACCGTACCGGCGTGTGTTGATCGCCACCGACGGCTCGGCCACCGCCGACCGGGCGGCGCGCAAGGGCTACGATCTCGCAGAGTCGATCGGAGCCCCCGTGACCCTGGTGTTCGTGGGCCATCCCGCGACGGGCGCGCTCGTCACCGAGGACACGAAGGTGGTCTATGGGGTCGGCGCCGAGACCGACGTCGTGATGAAGCAGGGAGATCCGGCCGAGCGCATCGTGGAGACCGCCCACGAGGTCGGCGCCGATCTGATCGTCGTCGGGAACAAGGGCATGCAGGGCGCGAAACGCTTCTTCCTGAACCCCGTCCCGGAGAAGGTCATCGATCTGAGCGATCGCGACGTGCTCGTCGCCCGGACGGTGGCCCAGGTCGCCTCGGAGCTGGGGCCGGGCGAGGGCGGCGTGATCGTCCAGGCGGGCGAGCGGCTCGCCGCGTTCATGGACGCGGCCGGAGAGATGCACGTGATGTCGGCCAAGTGCACCCACATGGGGTGCACGGTGGCGTGGAACTCGGGCGCCTCGTTGTTCGAATGTCCCTGCCACGGCTCCAAGTTCGGGCCCACTGGAGAGGTCGTGCACGGCCCGGCCACGCGCCCGTTGCCGCCCGCGTAGGCCGTCCGCATAGGCCGAGCCTGCGGTCCTCGTCTCAGAACCGCTTGCCGGGCTTGAGGACCATCAACCACAGGATCACCAGCAGTCCGATCGAGCCGATCGCGGTGATGAGGGTCGTGGTCTTCGATCGCAGCAGGGCCGTGAGCTCCTCGTCGCTCGTCCGAGGCACGCCGGATGGGCGAACCGCGCACGCATCGGTGATCTTCCGGAAGTAGGGCCGCGCGATCGCGGTCATCAGGCCGGTCGTGACGACGAGCACGACCAGGGCTATCCACAACCACCAGTCGTCCAGCCACTTTCCCTTGTAACCGGAGACGAATCCGGCCACGACGAGCACCAGCATGGAGACGTACATCGGCCGAGTGGTGACCCCGGAGAACGAGATCGCATCCGCGATCCGGGCCCGGTCGAGGTCGAGGCTGCGGACTCGGTAGAGCGTGAACATCGACACGCCGTGCGCCGCGACGAACGCCATGGCGGCGACGATGTGCAGCAGCACCCAGTACTGGTCCATAGCGCGGGAGCATATCGCCCGCGGAAGGGGATCAGTCGCGCTCGAGGGGCCGCGTGAGACACGTGGGCCCGCCATCGCCCTTCACGGAGATCTCCGCACCCGAGAAGGTTCGCACCTCCACGCCCGCCGACTCCATGCGTCTGCGGGTCTCGGGGTTGCCTTCGACGGCCAGGGCGGTCCGAGGTCCCAGCGCGAGAACGTTGGCTCCCTGCGAATCGAACTCCCCCTCCGGCACCTCGACGAGGCCGATCCCGCGCATCCGCAGCACGTCCATCAGGCGCACGGGCAGCAGGGCCGGGAAGACGACCGCCAGGTCGCGATCGAGCGGCGAGATGAGCGACATGAGGTGCAGGCACATCCCCGGCCCTCGGAAGTGCGGGAGGTCGAAGGACACGACGTCGACGCGCAGCGGTTCGAGAAGCGCTCGGATCTGCGCGATGCCGTCGTCGTTCGTACGGTAGCCGCGGCCGATCAGTAGGGTCGCCGCGTCCAGCCAGAACATGTCGCCACCCTCGGCCGTGCCGGGCGCAACCATGCGGCCGAGGATCGGGATCCCCAGTGCTTCGAGATCGGCGCCCATCACCTCGGGCTCCCCTCGCCGGCCCTCCTTCCCGGGTCGGAGCAGGATCACCCCGCTGTCGGTGATCAGCGTCGGGTCATAGGCGTAGATCGCGTCGGTGTCGCCGTCGACCGGCGAGCCGAGCACGACCTCGGCGCCGGCTTCCTGCAGCGCCGCCTGGAGCTTCACGTGCTCGTCGGCGGCGCCCACGGCGTCGGGAGCGTCGTGCCAGGCGTACTCGCGCCAGGTTGCGAGGTCTTCGGGACGCGGAGGGCGAACGTACACACGGCGGAGTGGCGAGGTTGCGTCTTGGATCGGCATCCCGCGATGGTAAACCTCAGTGCGCTCGTCCGGCTCCGCGCTTCCTCTGCTTGTCGTAGCCGCGAGTGCCGTCGTCGTGGGGAACGCCTGGGCCTCCGCCGGGTCCTGCCTCGAGGCCCTCCACAGGCAGGAATGCATCGGGGGCCGGCACGGTGAACGCCACCGGAGACGCGGCCGCGTCGAAAGGCTGGATGGGGTAGAAGCCCTGGATCTGGTCGCCGTCCGGCTGATCGACGTGTCCGCCGTTCCCGTCGCCACCAACGCCGCCGGGGTCGCCGCCGCCGTTCTCCCCGTTCCCCTGGCCGGAGCCCGGATCGATCGGGATCAGCGAAGGTGCCCGGCCGCTGACGTCGGAGATGGGGACCTCGGCGCCGCCGAGCGCCAGCGCGAGGACCAGCGCTCCCGCCACCGCCGCGCCTGCCAGAGCCACGTTGCCCAAGCGACGGTTCAACTCGCTCTGCGCGGCGCCCGTCGTCACGTCCGCCGTCGCGGCGACGGCCGTTCCCGCGTCGGCAGCCACCGTTGTCCCCGCGACGCCCGCCGTTCCCTCCGCTGCTCCCACGACGCCGCCGGCCGCAGAACCCTCGGCGGCGGCGGCCGTGCCCGAGCCGGCGATCGAGGCGGCCGCGCCCGCCGCCGCGCCCAAGGCGATGACCGCGGCGCCGGCGCGATCGTCCTCGTCCTCCGTGTCCGGATCGCCCGCCCCGGAGGACTCGTCGGCGTCGGGAACACGGAGCACCAGCTCCTCGTCGTCGACGTTCGGTGTGACCGGAAGGATGACCACGGGAGCGGACTCGAGATCCTCGATGATCGGCTCCGCCGCCGGACCTTCCAGGGCAGCGCTTTCGGGCGCGACGCCCGTCAGACGTTCCACGGCAGGGCCGAGCTCCTGCCGGACATGATCTGGTTCGACTTTGATGGCGCCGCCGATCGGCACGACGTCGCCGGGCCAGATGAGGACGACCTTCGCGGCAGGCAACATCTGCTTGACCATGGCGACCGACGTGGCCCCGATGCCGTCGTCAAGCACCACCACGGCGGGCTTGTGGACCGCGAGGACGCGAGCGAGCTCGGCAGGGTTGGTCGCCTCGCCGACGACGTCATAGCCTTCGCCCGTCAGGACGGATCGCAGCAAACCTTGCCGCGATGAACGTCCCTCTCCGACGACGATCCGCACGCGCTCTGCGCTCATGCGTCCGCTGTCCCCCGTTCACCCCTCATGTTGGGGACGAAGCGTATCGCAGAAGTCTTGGCGGATGGTGTGCCAACTGGCCGAAAACGGTCTCACCCCGTCGGACTAGATACATAGACTCGTTGCATGACCGAAACAGCCCTCAGCTGGACCGGCGAAGGCCTGCGGTTCCTAGCGCAGACGGGCTACGGGGGAGCGTTCCCTCTCACCGGCGACGGGGAGGGCCCGGGGGCCAAGCCGGTCGACTTGCTGCCCGTTTCCCTGGCGGCGTGCACGGCCTACGACGTGGTTGTGATCCTGCGCAAGCAACGCCAGGACCTGCGCGGACTGGACGTGCGCATCTCCAGTCAGCAAGACCCCGAGCCCCCATGGACGTTCCGGTCCATCCATACGCACTGGATCCTGAGAGGCGATGTCGAGGACCGGAAGGCGGCGCGCGCGATCGAGCTCTCGGAAAGCAGGTACTGCGCCGTCGCGGCCACGATCCGCTCCACCGTGCGCCTCACGCATTCCCACGAGATCGTCGTCGCGTGAGGTCCGGGTCCGTCCTCGGATCCTCGCTCAGGCCAGGACCACGCCTCGCAGGCTCCAGTCGATCGCGGCACGCAGGCATCCGGCGGAAGACGACGCCTCTTCGATCGAACCTTCGATCCTCGTCGCTTGCCATCGGTCGCTGATCGGCGCCGCCGCCGTCACGCGCAGGCGGACCTTCACTGATTCGTCGACGACGACGCCCCCGCAGTCCTTGATGAACAGGGGGGTGCGCGCCCTCGCCCTGTACGTGTCGCCGCGCCTCTGCAGCATCGCGTCGGTCTGGCGATCCCGCACCCTCCATCGCACGGCGCAAGGCCCCGCCGCGCATCCCGGGTCGAACCGGAAGACCACACGGCCGCCGGAGACCGGGTCTCGCGTTCCCCTCGCCCGCTCGACGCGCATCGTCATCACGAACGCTCCGTCCAACCGGGCATCCTCGACCGCCGGCGCCTGCGTTTCGATGGGAACCACGGCTTCCCGAGTTCTCGTGTCGTCCGCGCTGATCGCTGCCACCGAGTACACGTAGCGGGTACTGGGTTGGACCTCCAGGTCGATCCACTCGGTGGCCGAGACGTCCTCGGCCACCACGGCGCCGTCGCGGGAGACCTCGTATCGATCCGCCTCGAAGCCATCGGGCGGGGACCAGGCCAGTCTCAGGGTCCAGTTCGAGCCGTCCGGCTTCCAAGGCCCGGGTTCCGTGATGGCCAGGTTCTCGACCGTGGGCTCGCTCTCCGGTGAGAGGGACGGGTCTTCGGGCGCCGGAGTGCACGCTCCTGCCAGCGCCCCCGCCAGCGAGAGAGCGAGGGCGAGCGGAGCGCGTCTGCTGCCCTTCACCATGCGTTCGAGCGTACCCGTGGGGTCTTCGCGTCGTCGAACGATATGCCGGTGGTCCGTGCGGTGGACGCGCCTGGGAGGATGACCTTATGGACGCCGTCGACCTGCGGGATGTGGTCGCCGAAGGCCCGCTCGTCACGGACGGCGGCATGGGCACGGCGCTGATCGAGCGTGGCGCGGCCGTCGGGGAATGCGTCGAGGCGATGAACATCCGGTCCCCGGCAACCGTCGAGGCCGTGCATCGATCCTTCGTCGAGGCCGGCGCACGTCTGGTCTTGACCAACACCTTCGGGGCGAACCACTTCCGGCTGCACGTGCACGGGCTCGCCGATCGAGTCGTGCCGTTCAACCGGACCGGCGTCGACGTGGCGCGTCGGTCCGGCGCGCCGCTCGTCGCCGGCTCGATGGGGCCTCTGGGGGTCCGGTTGGCCCCCTACGGCCGGGTGCGGCCGGAAGATGCATTCGCGGCGTATGCCGAACAGGCGGCCGCGCTCGCCGAGGCGGGCGCAGACCTCCTCGCGATCGAGACCCAGACGGACCTGCGCGAGCTCGAACAGGCGTTGGCGGCGGCGCGGGAGGCCGCTCCGGGTATCGCGGTCCTCGCGAGCGCCACGTTCACCCGGGACGACCGTACCCTCCTCGGATCGACGCCCGAGCAGGTGGCCGCTCGCCTGCGCGAGCTGGGAGCCGATGCCATCGGCGTGAACTGCGGCGAGGGACCGGCCCAGGCACTTCGGCTCGTGCACGCCATGGCGCCGATCGTCGGCGACACCCCTCTGGTGGCTCGGCCCAACGCCGGCGGCCCTTCGGAGGTGGGGGGCCGCCTCGTGTATCCCGCCACGCCCGCCTACATGGCCGGACTGGTGCAGGCGTTCCTGGACGCGGGGGCGTCCGCCGTCGGCGGGTGTTGCGGAACCGGCCCGGCGCACACCACCGCGATCGTCGACGCGGTGCGCGACCGGAGGCCACGGCCACGCGTCGAGCCCGGCCCTGTCGCGGACGAAGTCTCGGACGGCGCGGGTCTCGGAACCGACCAGGCAGAGCCGACCGCCCTGGCAGCGACCCTGCACGCCGGCAGGTTCGCGATCGCGGTGGAGATGGAGCCGCCACGTTCGTTCAGCGCTGCCACCCTGGTCGCCGCGGCTCAGACGATGCGGGATGCGGGCGCCGACGTCGTGGACGTCGCCGACTCACCGATGGCGAGGATGCGCATGAGCGCCTGGGCAGCGTGCCGGATGGTGCAGGAGCAGGCGGGGATCGAGGCGGTCCTGCATTTCCCCACCAGGGGGCGGAACCTGTTGCGGTTGCAGGGCGATCTCCTGGGGGTGCACGCTCTGGGGATCCGGACGGTCTTCGTCTGCGTCGGCGATCCGGTGACCATCGGTGACTATCCGCAGACGCTCAACGATGTCGACGTCACGGCGACCGGGCTGCTGTCCCTGATCACCAGCGAGTTCAACCGAGGGCGCGACCGGAAGGGTTCGTCGATCGGAGAGCCCACCGCGTTCTTCGCCGGAGCCGCGGTGGCTCCGAACGCTCCCGACCTGGAACGCGAGGCCCGGCTGTTGCACAAGAAGGTGCTCTCGGGGGCATCGTTCTTCCTGTCACAGCCGCTCTACTCCGTCGCGCCACTCCTGCGCCTCCGCGCGGCCTACGAGCGGGTGGCCGGACGTCCCCTCGACCTGCCCGTGCTGGCGGGAGTCCTTCCTCTCGTGACGTACAGGCATGCCGAGTTCCTGCACAACGAGGTTCCCGGCATCGTGATCCCCGATGCATCGCGTGACCGGCTCCGCAGCGCCGGGGAGCGGGCGTGGCGTGAAGGGCTCGCGATGGCGCAGGAGGTGATCGGCGACCTGCGGTCCGAGGGTGTGGCCGGGATCTACGTCATGCCCCAGTTCGGCCGGTACGACCTTGCCGCCGACGTCGTCGAGGCCGCCCGGATGGGATGAGGAGCGGGTTCCGGCGAGCCGGTGAAGCCCCACGAGCCGGTCAAGGCCCGCGAGCCGGTCAAGGCCCACGAGCCCGCAGTCGATACCAGAGCGATCCCATGCGACGTCTCTCTTCGATCTTCGTGTCATGCGCGCTGGCGCTGTCGTTCCTGGGTGCCCTGCCCGGGCCCGCGTCGGCGAGCCGGGCCGTCATGTCGCCGCAGATGCGTGATATCGACGAACGGATCCAGGCCGCGTACGACCACATCGACCGGTGGAACAGGCGCCTATCCCGCTGGCAGGTCCGAGTTGGCACGATGGCCGTGAGGGTGGAACGTGCCACCGCGCTGGCGGCTGCGGCGGCTGATCGTCCGGTGGACGACGGACTGCGCCGGACGCAGCCCAGGTTGAAGTTCCCGTCGTACAGGGCTCATCGCGCGCACACGGCGATGCGAAGGCTCCTGAAGGATCCCGAGGCTCGCGAGGCCCAACAGCAGATCGATGCTTGGTCCGCGTACGTCACGCAACTGCAGGAGGCGCGCAACCGCCTGATCGCGGCACAGGATCGACCACGAGACCGAAGCGACATCGTGCCCGGCGGGCCGCTCACGTACGAGGCGTGGGCCCGTGGGTTCCTTGCCCATGTCAGCGCCCCCGCGTGCAGTGAGAACCTGGTCATCGTCGTCACGTGGGAGACGTCGGAGTCCACGTCGGCCGCGTTCAACCCGCTGGCCACGACCCGGGACATGCCGGGAGCGACGGACTTCAACAGCGTCGGTGTGAAGAACTTCGTCTCCCTCCGACAGGGCCTGGACGCCAGCCGCGACACGCTCCAGGGCGGCGCCGAGAGCTACGGCTACGACGCCATCCTCGCCAGCCTCCAGGCCTGCGCGCCGGCGGAGACCACCGCGGCGTGGATCAACGCCTCCGCGTGGTGCCGAGGCTGCGTCAACGGCGCGTACATCACCGGGCTGCTCCCCGTCGTTCGCGCCGACTACGCCGGCCACGCCGGCCGCCTGATCTCCACGACCCCCTCGTGACCTTCGGGAGGACGGGCCGGCCCACGGCTCGCGTCGCGATTCGACGTGATGCACCTTCGCAGGTCTGGCTCGACCTGCGAGAATGACGCGTCGTGGACTCGCAGACCGAGATCCCAGCAGCGTCGTCCCCCGGCGACCCTGAGGCGGTGCTCGAGGCGCTCGCCGAGCGCATCGCCACCGACACCCCGGTGGAGCGGGCGGAGGTCATGCAGGCGTTCGCGAAGGCGTTCCTGCGCCGGCTCAGCGATGACGAGCTGGTGGCCGCCGGAGCCGATGAGCTGTTCGGCGTGCTGTCGTCCGCTTTCTCGTTCGCCGACTCGAAGGGTCTGCATCCGGCCGCCGTTCGTGTATTCAACCCCACGATGGACCGTGACGGATACTTCGGCGTCGGGTCGGTGATCGAGACCAGCACCGACGACTCGCCGTTCTTGGTCGACTCGGTTGCGGAGGAGTTGCTCGCCCGAAACCTGACGGTCAGCCGGCTGCTTCATCCGGTTGTCGGCACCGTTCGGGACGAGGAAGGCCGGATCGAGCGGGTGATGTCCGGCCGCGATGCTTCCCACCGTGAGTCGGTGATGCACTTCGAAGTGGACCGGCCGCTCACCGATGAGGAGCGCGAGAAGCTCGAGACGCGCATCAGTCACATCCTGCACGACGTCCGGCTGGTCGTTCGCGACTTCGAGCCCATGCAGGAGCGGGTCCGGCACATGATCGAGCTGGCGCGGATCGCCGCGGTGCGGTATTCGCCGCGGGAGGTCGGGGAGACGGTCGACTTCCTCGAGTGGCTGCTCCAGAACAACTTCGTCCTGTTGGGGTACCGCGAGTACGAGTTGCTCGACGTCGAACAGGGCGAACGAGCGATCCAGACGGTCGTGGGCAGCGGCCTGGGGATCCTGAGCGACGTGCAGCGGTCGACGTTCTCCGAGCCCACATTGCTGGCGACGCTGGACCCAGCGATCCGTCGCCGGATCGAGGACGGCGACCTGTTGGTCTTCTCCAAGACCAACTCCTACTCCACGGTGCACCGACGCGCACGCATGGACTACACCGGCGTCCGGATCGTCAACGCGGAGGGCGAGATCCAAGGAGAGGCACGCCTGATCGGGCTGTTCACGTCGAAGGCGTACATGGAGCCGGCGACCAGGACACCGCTGCTCCATCACAAGCTGGAGCAGATCCTCGAGGTCGAGGACCTGATCCCGGGCTCGCACGACTACAAGGAAGTCGTCGAGCTGTTCGAGTCGTTCCCGAAGGACGAGCTCTTCCAGGCCTCGACCCAGGAGCTGCGCCGTCTGGTCGTGGGCCTGCTGCAGCTGGAGAAGCACGGTGGCATCCGCGTGCTGGTCCGCAAGGACCTCTACGGGCGGAGCGTCTCGATCGTGGTGGCGCTCCCTCGTGACCGGTTCAACGCCGGGCTGCGGAAGCGTCTCCAGCAGTTCTTCCTGGACAAGTTCAACGGGGTCACCGTGGACTACCACCTGTCCCTTGGTGAGACCGAATCGGCCCGCATCTTCTTCACGGTGCACGTCGCATCCGGGAGCCAGATCCCTGAGGTGCCATACGAGGACCTGGAGATCGAGGTCGAGAGGCTGGCTAGGACGTGGGACGACGATCTCAAGGACGCGTTGATCACCCGGGTGGGCCCCGAGCGCGGGACCCTCCTCGCGGACAAGTACGCGCCCAAGTTCCCCAACTACTACAAGGCTTCGGAAGAGTGGGACCTGATCGTCGACGACGTGCTGGCCCTCGAGGCGCTGGAGACCGAGCCCGAGGGGTTCCTCGTGGGGGTCGGCAACGAGACCGGGGGCGAACGGCTCACCCGCGTGAAGCTCTACAAGACCGGGGGCAAGGTCGATCTATCGGCGTTCATCCCGATCCTCGAGGCGTTGGGGCTCCGCGCGGTGGAGGAGATCCCGACCGCCGTCCAGGCAGAGGGCAAGGTTTACATCCACGACTTCGGTGTGCTGGACGGGCGTGGCGAGGCCCTGAAGCTGGGCCCGGTGTCCGACACCGTGGCCGCCACGATGGCCGCCGTGTGGCGGGGGGAGTGTGAGTCCGATTCCCTGAACCGGCTCGTGACGCTGACCGAGCTGGATTGGCGCCAGGTGCAGGTCCTTCGAGCGCTGCGGAAGTACCGGATGCGCGTGTCCAGCCGCTACACGGAGGAGTACCGCAACGACGCCATGGCGGCGCACGCCGAGATCGCAGCCAACCTCGTGCACCTGTTCGAGGCGCGGTTCGATCCCGAGCGAGATGCGAGCGAGGAGGAGATCGACGTGATCCGCCAGCAGATCCACGAGAACCTCCGGCAGGTGACGTCGCTCGACCAGGACAACATCTTGCGAAGCCTGCTCGGCACGATCGAGGCCATGGTCCGGACCAACGCCTACATCGAGGATCGGCCGGCCCTGAGCTTCAAGCTGCGTTCGGCTCGCGTTCCGGAGATGCCCAAGCCCTACCCCTTGTTCGAGATCTTCGTCTATTCGCCCTACATGGAGGCGATCCATCTGCGGGGCGGCACCGTGGCGCGCGGCGGCATCCGGTGGTCGGACCGCAAGGAGGACTACCGCACCGAGGTGCTCGGCCTCATGAAGGCGCAGAAAGTGAAGAACGCGGTCATCGTCCCCGACGGCTCCAAGGGCGGCTTCATCCTGAAGCGCGCGACGGGTTCCCCCGAGGAGCTGCGCGCCGAGGTGTCGGCGCAGTACGTGACCTTCATGCGGGGGATGCTCGACATCACCGACAACCTCGACGGCGGCGAGGTCGTGCACCCCGCGCGCGTGCGCATCCACGACGCCCCCGATCCCTACCTGGTCGTGGCGGCGGACAAGGGAACGGCGACATTCAGCGACACGGCGAACGCGATCAGCGAGGAGTACGGGTTCTGGCTAGGCGACGCCTTCGCTTCGGGCGGGTCGCAGGGGTATGACCACAAGGAGCTGGGCATCACCGCGCGAGGGGCGTGGGAATCGGTGAAGCGCCACTTCCGCGAGCTGGGCGTCGACGTGATGACGCAACCGTTCACCGTGCTGGGGATCGGCGACATGTCGGGAGACGTCTTCGGCAACGGCATGCTCTACTCGCCGTGGATCAAGCTGGTGTTCGCATTCGATCACCGCCATGTGTTCATCGATCCCGAGCCCGACCCCGTTGCTTCGTTCGAGGAGCGGCGGAGGCTCTTCGGCGTGCCGCGGTCATCGTGGAACGACTACGACCGCTCGCTGCTCTCGGCCGGCGGGGACATCATCGACCGGGCAGCCAAGAGTGTGAGGCTGTCGCCCCAGGCACGGGAGGCCCTGGGGATCGGCGAGGACGCCGAGGCCGACATGACGCCGAACGAGGTGATCCACCGCGCGCTGCAGGCTCCGCTGGATCTACTGTGGAACGGCGGCATCGGCACCTACGTGAAGGCCGAGGACGAGGGGCACACCGAGGTCGGGGATCGCGCCAACGACCAGGTGCGGGTGAACGGCAACCAGGTCCGGACGCGGGTCGTGGGCGAGGGTGGGAACCTTGGGTTCACCCAGCGCGGCCGCGTGGAGTACGCCATGCGCGGCGGACGCATCAACACCGACTTCATCGACAATTCCGCGGGCGTGGACACTTCGGACCACGAGGTCAACATCAAGGTGCTGTTGGGGCTGGCGGTGCAGCGCGGTGACCTCACGATGGACGATCGGAACGTGCTGCTGCAGTCCTGCGCCCAGGACGTCGTGGCACACGTGCTCTACGACAACTACCTCCAGGCCCAGATCCTCTCCCAGGAGATGGAGTTCAGCGCTCAGAGGATCGAGAGCTACGAGGATCTGATGCAGCAGCTCGAGGCCGAGGGGGAGCTCGAGCGCGACGTCGAGTTCCTCCCCTCGGCGGAGGCGGTGGCCGATCGCCGAGGGGCGGGGGATGGCCTGGTGCGACCGGAACTGGCGGTGCTCCTCGCGTACGCGAAGCGCTCGATCGCGGCCGCGCTGCTCGAGTCTGACCTGCCCGACTCGCCCTACCTGTTCCAGGATCTTCGTTCCTACTTCCCGGCAGCGGTCGTGGAGCGCTACGGGGATCTGATCGAGGAACACCCGCTGAAGCGGGAGCTGGTGGCCACGATCGCCGCCAACGACGTGGTGAACTCCCAAGGGATCACGTTCGTCTCGCGAATGACGACAGAGACCGGGGCAAGCCCTGCTGCCGTCGTGAAGGCGTTCCGGATCGCGCGCGACGTGACGGGCGCGGTGCAGCGGTGGGCCGACATCGAGGCCTTGGACGGGGTGATCGACCCGGAGATCCAGGGCGAGCTGATGAACGCGGTCGATTGGCTCGTGGAGACGACATCGCGCTGGTACCTGGTTCGGGCCGAAGGCCAGCGCATCAGCGAGGCCGTCGCCGAGGCGAGGGAATCGTTCGCCGAGTTGAGCGACGTGATCGACCAGATCGGACCCGAGGCGTGGCGCGAGGAGCATGAGCACGCGGCGCGGCGTCTGGTGGCAGAGGGCGTGCCGGCGGCGATCGCTCGGCGGCACGCCTTCCAGTCCGAGCTGGTGCACGGCCCGGACATCATCGCCGTGGCCCACGCGACCAAACGGTCCGTGCTCGAGGTAGCTCGGGGGTTCTTCCTGCTGGGCGAGCGGCTGGAGATCGACTGGCTGGAGTCGCGCCTGGAGGCGATGGGGATGGGCACCCGGTGGCAGCGGTGGGCCCAGCAGTCGATGGAGGACGACCTGTTCAACCTGCGACGGCAGCTGGCCGAGGTCGCGTTGGCCGAATGCGGGCCGCTTCCGATCGACGAGGCCGTGGAGAAGTTCCTGGAGTCTCGTGCGGAGCCCTACGGGCGGCTTCAGCGGTTCATGCGGGGGCTGGCCGTGGACGGCGTCACCGACCTGGCACAGCTCACCGTGGCGCTTCGGCAGATCCGCGCCCTCGTCGGCTGACGGTCCGGCCGGATCAGCCTCCGTAGAAGTCCAGCGTCACCCACATGGCGCCGCGTGCGCGCACGACGCCCACCCCGATCCGGTGGAACCGGCGGTTCAGGATGTTCGCGCGATGGGGAGAGCTCCTCATGAAGGCCCGATGCACCCGCTTCAGCGTGCCCCCCCAACCCACGTTCTCGCCCCACGTCGAGGGTCGGTACCGACGGACCAACGTCGCGAGGTTCGACGTGTGATACAGGCTGTTGTTCCGGGCCATCCGCAAAGAGTGGCTTCTGGCCTTCTGGGAAAGGTCCCAGTTGATCGACAGCGCGCGGACGTTGTGATTGCGGCGGGCTGCGTTCACCAGGTTGAGCATCGTGGTGCGCATCTCTTTGGACTTAGTGGTAGCTGCCCCAACTGTCGTCACGGGCCCCGCCGCCACGAGGACGACGAGAGAGATGATGAGGATCGGTGCCTTGTGAAAGCGCATACCAGAGGCATCGACCCTACCCACCGATACCTGTAGCGTCACGCATCTGCGGTATCACGCAAAGGAAACCTTGCGCCGAGGCTTCCTGGGCCGCAGAAAGCCTGGGAGATCGAAAAATGTCGGATCGCGGGGGTCGATCCGGCGGGTCAGCGGTTCAGGCCGGTTCCCAGATCGCGAGACCATCTGCACCGGAACGGATCCGCCCGAACGCTTCCGCGAAGTGCGCCGGGGCGATCGTCGTGCCGGGATGTGAGGAGAGCTCCGCCAGCAGGGCCCGGCGAGCAGCTGCTGCTCCAGAGACCGAAGCGTCGGGCCCGGACGGCCATTCCGGATGTCCCACCTGGATCGGGTGATTGAAGGTATCGGCCGTGATGACGGCGCGCGCCTCGTCCGAATGGATCCGGACGACCTGATGACCCGGCGTGTGACCCGGCAGATGGTGCAGGTCGATGCCCTCGGCGAGGGGCTGATCGCCGTCGATCGCATCGAGCACATCAGCCCGCTCGAGCGGTTCGAGCAGGGTCGCGGCGATCACTTGGTCTTCCTCGTCGGTGCGCGCGAGCTCGAACTGCCAGTCGCGGTCTGCCCGCTGGATCACGTAGCGGGCGTCGGGGAACGCGGGGGTGGGCTCACCCTTCCCGTCGAAGACCACGGTGCCGCCGATGTGGTCGTCGTGGACGTGAGTGATTACGACCGTGTCGATCGATCCGGACGGGGTGCCGGTCTCGTCCAGCACCTCGTGGAGTCTCCCCGGTGTCCCGAACCACTCGACGCCTGGCGCTCGCGGCTGGCCGATGCCCGTGTCCACCAGGATCACGCCTCCCGGATGCCGCACGAGCCAGGCCCGGATCCGCAGACGCCAGGTGTCGTGGTCGCCGTAGACGCCCGGCGCCTGGTCGCGGAAGGCCAGCAAGGCCTCGGCGGGGATGCCGGGGAACGACTCGACGATCGGGTCGCCCTTCTCCGGGCCGTCGCCGTCGAGCAGCGCGAGGACCTGGATGCTGCCGACGGACAGGATGTCGAAGGCCATGGCGGGCGAGTGTATAGGGGCGAGGATAGCCGAAAGCACTAAGGCCCAAAGCACTATTGAGCAACTGGGTGATTGGGGCTAGTCTCTCCGGAATCCCCCCTACAAGGAGCGCAGTAGGATGAAGAAAGTACGACGCCGGTTCTTGAGCGCCGCACTGGTGGCGCTGACGGCCCTCCCCGTGATGGCGACGTCCGCTATCGACGCGGTCGCCGTCAACCCGCCCCACGGCAGCATCGTCAGCGACGATCCCGCCAACAACACGCCCAACGTCATGAACGGCAGGGTCAACGCCCTGTTGGTCATGGGCAACCGGGTCTTCGTGGGCGGCACGTTCACCACGGTGCAGAACGCGGGCAGCGGTCAGAACATCACCAGGAACCGTCTGTTCTCGTTCAACGCCAACACCGGACAGATCGACGCCGGCTTCAACCCCAACGTGAACAACGCGGTGGAGGCGCTGGCGCCCTCGCCGAACGGGCAGAACATCTACGTCGGGGGCCGCTTCACCTCGGTGAACGGGAACAACGGCATGCAGCGCATCGCGCAGCTCCAGATCTCCAACGGTGCCATCGTGGCGGGCTGGGACCCCAACCCCCAGCACCACGTCTACGACCTGGTCACCAGGGGAACCACGCTCTACGCCGCCGGTCGATTCACGAGCATCGGTGGCGCCCCGAGGGCCGGACTCGCCGCCCTCAACACCGCGAACGGCACCGCGCTCAACTCGCTGAACATCCCCTTCACGGGCGCTCCGATCGACGGCATCCCGCTCGTGTGGAAGATCGACGTCACCGGCAACGGTTCCACGATGGTCGTGACCGGCAACTTCGATCAGGCCGGCCGGCCAGCCTCGCATGCAGATGGCCATGGTCAACCTGGCGACGAACCCGGCCTCGCTCACCTCGTGGCGCACGGACGTGTTCCCGTTCTTCGGCGCGGACGGTCGCACGTACTGCGCCGGGGTCTTCCCCCATTACATCCGCGACGTCGACATCTCGCCCGACGGTTCCTACGCGGTGATCATCACGACCGGAGGCAACAACCCGAACCGCATATGCGACACGATCACGCGGTGGGAGCTCGGTCGCACGGGCCCCGGTCAGCAGCCGACGTGGAACACCTCGACGGGTGGCGACAGCCTCCACAGCGTGATCGCCACGGGCGCCGCGATCTACGGGGGCGGACATCAGCAGTGGGTCAACAACCCGTACAACCCGACCCGGTGCGGCCGCTGCCAGGGACCGTTCCCCGGTGGCGTGCCGCGCCAGGGCTTCTCGGCCCACGACCCGCTGAACGGACTTCCCTTCAGCTGGAACCCGGGCAGGAACCCGCGTGGCAAGGGAGTGCTGGCCATGGTCGGCACGCCGAACGGCTTCTACTTCGGCAGCGACACCGACCGCGTGGCCGGTGAGCTGCGCCGGAAGCTGGCGTTCATGCCGCTCGCCGGTGGCACCGCGATCCCCAACGGCGCCATGCCCACCCTTCCCGGAGGCTTCTACTCGGTCTCGCCCGCCGGCGATCGCCACCACCATGGTGCGCCGGACCTACAACGGGACGACCTTCGGCGCCCCGACCGCGGTCGGCGCCGGGGTCAACTGGAACGACGTGCGGGGCGCGTTCGCTCTGAACGGCAACCTGTACACGGGCCGCGCCGACGGAACCTTCACCGTTCGCTCGTTCAACGGGACGACGGCCGGGGCGGCGACGACGATCAACCTGTTCGGCCTGCAGACGGCGCCGGACCCCGTCGTGTTCCAGATGCCGGTGGTCGGCGGACCGATCCCGAGCCTGTCGAGCCACCTTTCGACCATGACGGGCCTCACCTTCGACCAGGGGTGGCTGTACTACACGGTCCAGGGCGACCCGCGCCTGTACTCGCGCGGATTCACGCCCGAGAGCCGTGTGGTCGGCGCGCCGATCCTGGTCGCGAGCACGGGCGACGGCGTCAACTGGGCCAACGTGCGCGGCATGGCGCTCGTGTCGGGCAACCTGTACTTCGCCCTGGCGAACGGGACCCTCAACCGGGTGGCGTGGAGCAACGGCCACCCCACCGGTGCCGTCACCACGATCGGTGGCCCCGCGATCGACGGGACCGACTGGGCGGCCGGCGGGTTGTTCGTCTTCTGACCCACGATCGTCGAACGTGAGAGAGGGCGGCCTTCGGGCCGCCCTCTTCGCGTCCTGGCTTCGACAACGCGATCACGCGATCACTCGATCGGTCGGAGGAGGTTCGTCAGACCGCGGCGGTCCCCATGCCCGGCGGCGCCGGTCGGCAGAGGGCGCGGAGCCGTCCATGGAGCCGTTTCGCCCGTTGCTCGAGCGACGGACGGTCGATCAGGTTCTCCAGCTCGTACGGGTCGCGGCCGAGTTCGTAGAGCTCCCGGGTGCCGTCGAGGTAGTACACGTACTTCCATCCCCTGGTTCGCACCGCGCAGTACGTGGGGATCCTCTCGCCGACGTGCTCGATGAGGAAGGCCTTCCGCCATGGCGGGGATCGGTGACGCAGCAGCGGCACGAGGCTGCGTCCGTCCGGGGATCCGAGCTCGACGCCGGCAAGCGCCGCGAAGGTCGGAGCAAGGTCGATGTTCAGCACCAGGCGCTGAGCGGCGTGCTCGCCGTCCATGAGCGCGTCGAACCGCATCACCATGGGGACCCTGATGCTCTCCTCGTACGGTGCCTCCTTGCCACGAAGACGGTGCTCCCCGAGTTGCACGCCGTTGTCGGAGGTGAACACGATCAGCGTGTTGCGGAGCTCGTCCGTTGCCCGGAGGGTCTGCACGACCCGGTGCACGGCGGCGTCGACCGCGCCCAGGGACTCGAGCTCGTCCCGGCGGATCCGGTCCATGACGGCTTGCTTGTGGGCGCTGTAGCTGGCGAGTCGTTGGATCCATGGGGGTTTGTCCGAGACGTCCGCCTCCCACAGGCTCGGGGGCCGATGGGGGGCGATCGACGCAGTGGCTCCCCACGTCGCGAGGAGCCGGGATCGCGGGCATGTGGGGGGCGCTCGGGGCGAGGTAGAGGAAGAAGGGGTCTTCGGTGTTGCGGATGAACGAGGTCGCGCGGTCGGCGAGCACGTCGGTCGAGTAGTCGCGCGGGCGGTGGCCATAGCTCCGCACCGACCCATCGACGGCCATCGTGTAGTCGAAGTACGGTGCGTTGGCGGCTCGGTCGTTGAACGATGCCCATCGGTCCCAGCCCGGCGGGGTCTCGGGGCCGACGTACTGGTTCAGGTACTTGCCGAAGAGCGCGGTCCGGTAACCCGCATCCTGCAGGCGTGTCGCGATCGTGTCGGAGGGGTCGAACGCATCCACTCCTCCCAGCGGCCGGCGATTGGTGTAGACCCCGGTGCCGTGGGAGTAGCGCCCGGTGAGGATGCTGGCGCGGCTCGGACAGCACATCGGGTTGACCACGAACGCGTTCTCGAAGGTCGTCCCGCGACGGACGAGGTGTCGGCGCACCCATGGCATGTATCGCAGGGTGTCCCATCGCTGGTCGTCGGTGAGGATCAGCACGATGTTCGGACGCTCCCTGAGCCCGAACCTCGGGGACCAGTCCCCGCCGGTGCGGAACACGCTCGCCAGTGACACGATGCAAGCCAGCGCGATGCACGCCACGATCGATCCGGCCACCAGGGAGGTGCGCCGCCTCGAGGAGGATTGCGCCGGTCTGCTCACGCTGGACCCCGTTCGGATCGAGGCGTCAGCTCTCGGCGCCTCGGTGTATAGATGCCTCAACCTCCGATATCGTTGCCTCGGGGTGCACCTTTAGCTGTGAGCGTCATCACGATGAGCTATGGCGAAGAGCGTGCCTTCATGTTCGTCGTCTGGTGGCGCGTCAACGGTCCGAACCACGCGTCCGCCGGCGGTTCGGATCCAGGCGATGACCTCTTCCGCGGGTGTCGCGTGCATCTCCATCGGCGGAGCAGTCGAGATCTCTTGGGGCGCCGCGGCAAGCGGTCGCTCGTCACCTGCGGCGACGTCGATCTCGGCGCTCGTTGCGTGGCCGCCTCGCTGGACGAACCACGCCACTCCCTCCTGGAGCAGTCCGCATTCGAGTCGGTAGTGACCGGGCGATGAGGGCGCGGGCGCGTGCACGTGGACGGTCGCTTCCTCACCGGGGCCGAGATCGAAGGGCAGGCTGGCCCGGCCTTCATCGCCGACGAGCGAACCGTGCCGCCTCCAGCGCGTGCCGACCCGGACTGCTTGGCCGCCTCGTGACGGCCACAACCCCGGACCCCGATTCGCCACGTGGACACGCAAGGTCGCATGGCCGCCCACCGGGATCTTCCGGGGTGGGGACTCCAGGAGTTCCTCGTCGGCCGCGAACCATGAGCGCGGCATGGGGCGGTTCAGCGCGAGATGCTTCGTGGGGATGTTGAACAGACAGAGTCCACCCGGTGCCATCACTCGGACGAACTCCTCGACGTAGCCTCTCGCGAACGTCGGGTGGATGTGCTGCAGCACGTACGACGAATAGACGAAGTCGTAACTCCCATCCGGGAACATCGACAGGTCAGGCCTCGCGTTCACGTGGTAGCGGCAGCGATCGCCGAACCGGTTGTATCGGTCGGCTGCCAGGATCATGGACGGGGCGATGTCGACACCGTCGACGGTGGCGAAGTGACGGCACAGCGCCTGCGTCACCCTTCCGACCCCGCACCCGAAGTCCAGCGCGGTCCGCCGTCCGAGCGGCCATCCGATCTCGTCCACGACGAACCCGATCGCGGCATCCATCTGCGATCGCCCGCTCTGGAAGAACTCGTCGACGTCCCACCGTCCCCCGCGTGTGCCCGGGCGGGTCAGTACCGCCCAGAGTGGGTCTTCCTCGCCCAGGGCGTTCCACGTGCGCGTAAGCGTGTCGAATGAGCCGGAGGCCGTGGCGGGCGAGTCACGGAAGTGGTCACGGACCCGGCGCACCACGTGGCGCGGAGTCCATCGGGGCATGGCTGCCAGCGTATCGCAGAAGTGAAACGATTTCAGCGGGTGACGACTCCGGGCTTACCCTTCTTGGATGGATGGAACGAATCGCGTGACGGCGATCCTGAAGGCGGCGGACGTGCGCCGGACGATCGAGTGGTACACCGGGATCGGGTTCACGCTCCTGGGCAGCTTCCCTGAGGAGGGTGAACCGACGTGGTGCGAGCTCGGTCGTGACGGAACGATCCTGCAGTTCCTCGGGGGAGAGACGCCCTGGCCAGGTCCGCCAGCGTTCACGGGCACCATCTACGTCTACCCACCCAGCGTGCAGGCGGTGTCGGACGAGATCGACGGGCGAGTGGTGCCGGAATGGGGACCCGAGGTGCGGGAATGGGGCGCTCGTGAGCTGGGCCTGCGCGACCCGGACGGCTACTTCCTGACCTTCACCGAAGACGCCTGAGCTGGACGCGGCGATCATGCCGAACGCGGAACGCTACGCTCGACACCGATGACGGGCGAGGTCGACGATCCATTCCGCTCGTACGTTCCGATGGTCTCTGCCGAGGACGCGGAGCGGATCCGAGCCTGGCACGAGCGCGCGTACGCGGCTGCGACTGACGAGCTGGGTTCTGGCCTCGTGATGGACTGTCTGGACCGAACCTTCGTCGTGCCCCCGCAGGTCTTCCCGCCTTCGGGAACGCTGCTCAGTGAGGCGGTGCTGGACGAGGTGCTGCCGGACGATCGCGTGCTGGACATGGGAACCGGATGCGGCATCAACGCGATCCTGGCGGCCTCGATCTCGTCCGACGTGACAGCCGTCGACATCAACCCGCGCGCCGTGGCCGCCGCGCGCTACAACGCGATCCTCAACGGGGTGCAGGATCGCGTCCACATCGGCGAGAGCGACGTATTCGACCGCGTCGACGGGCGGTTCGATCTGATCGTGTTCGATCCGCCATTCCGATGGTTCGCTCCGCGCGATCCGCTCGAGGCGGCGATGACCGACGAGGGGTACGCCGCGCTGGCCCGGTTCTTCGAGGGAGCGACCGAGCACCTCAGCGACGGCGCACGGATCCTGATCGACTTCGGCACGTCCGGCGACCTCGCGTACCTGGAATCGCTGATCGACCGCCATGGATACGCTCGGGAGACCGTCGGCACTCGACGCGTCATCACCCGCGAGTGGGAGGTCGACTACCTCGCGTTCCGTCTGACCCGCTAGGACCGTTCGATACCCTGGGGAAGTCGGCGAGACGGGGAGCGATGGACCAACGGTCGTTCGTGTTCCGCACCCAGACATCGGTCACGTCGGAGGCTCCACCCGAGGCGGTGTTCGACGTCATCACTGATCTCAGGGCGCACCTCGAGTGGTCCGGTGAGCGGGCGAGCGACGACACCTTCAAGCTGCTGACCCTCGAAGCGTCGGGAGGACCTGCAGCCGTCGGGACGACGTTCACCTCGACGGGTGCCAACTTCAACGGAACCTTCCACGATCGATCGGTCGTCACGGAAGCGGCGAGGCCCGATCGGTTCACGCTCGAGACCGACGCGCGGCTCGTTCGCAAGCGAGGCAAGACGTGGGAGGTGCACTTCGAGCATCGCTACGATGTCCGACCGGACGGGGACGGCTCGCGGATCGTCTACACGGAGACCATCCAGCGCGTGAACTACGTCCCGTATTGGCTGCAGTTCTGGATGCGGCCCCTGTCGAGGATGCTGATCAACCGAGCCGATGTGAAGCAGCTGGAGAACCTGGCTCGACTCGCCGAGGAACGGTCGAGGGCCTGATCCGCGGGATCCGCGGGTCGATCGCCGCTCCAACCAGCTGAAGGGTCCCCACGTTTTCCGTCGTGCTGGTATCGCGTGCCCTGGGCGCGGGTGTCGTAGGGCGCCGGCGACTCCCGACCGGTGTCGGCAGTGATGCGACCCCGATCTGGGCCCAACGGCTGACCTTCCTTGGGATGGCCATGGGGATCGCCGCAGTCGTCGTCGCGGTCATCGTCGTGATCGTTACGACCGGATAGAGCCCTAAACTGCACACACGAGCTCGGATACCCTGCTCCGCAAGCCTTCTTGGTGCCCTCGGCAGGAATCGAACCTGCGACACCCGGTTTAGGAAACCGGTGCTCTATCCACTGAGCTACGAGGGCCGAGGGCCCGAGGGCCCGAGGGCCGAGGGCCGAGGGCCCGAGCTACGAGGGCCCGAGGCACTGTGGGTGAGTCTAGCTAGGCGCCGGCGTCCTCTTGTGCGCCCGGAAATGGAATGGAACGAAACGGAATTAGCTGCGCAACCCGAGGAGGGCTTCGGTCCATGCTGGGCAAACCAGCTGCTGTCCGCTTGACCTGCATGTATGCCATCCCCGATTCGTGAAAGACCTTGCCTAGCTGATCGCCGCCTGTTGGTCTTCCGTAGGCTTCGTGGGATGGGAGAAGTGAGGAAGCGGATCTCGACGAAGGTGGTCTTGATCGACAAAGCCGATCGCGTCCTGTTGATGGCTGCACGAGACCCGAGCGACGGTCGCGAGGTGTGGTACATGCCAGGAGGCGGTGTCGAACCCGGGGAGTCGCTCGAACAGGCTGCCCGACGGGAGTTGTCCGAGGAGGTCGAGGGGCTGCCCGATCTGGTGTTGATGGGGCCCATCTGGGACGCGCAAGCATCTCTACACCTGGGACGGTCTGACCACGGACCTGACGGAGTGGTTCTTCATGGCCAATCTACCGAGTGGGACGGAGGTCACGGATGTGTGGGAGGGGAGCCCGGGCGGACAGCACGTGGTGCGATGGCGTTGGTGGACGGTCGAGGAACTCGAACGGTTCGACGGAATCGTTGCACCCCGACGCTTGCACGAACTGATCCCGCCGTTGCTTCGAGGCGAGCTGCCACCAGAGCCGATCGACACAGGGGTATGACTGCTCAGGTCACGGTGTCGATCGCTATGGCCAACCTGGTCACACGCCAGGACCCGAAACCTTAACCTGTTGATGGCGACGAACCTGATCCTCATGATCCCGGCCGTCATCCTGTACTTCTTCGCGCAGGAGAAGCTGATCGGCGGCATCGCGTCCGTTGGGCTGAAGGGGTAGCGCGATCGACTACAACCAGGGGAGGAGTGGCGGGCGATTCCGACCGACGACGACGAGCTGGTCGGCTGGCTCCGCGAGTCCTATCACCAGATGGGGATGCAGGAGCGTCAGTCGGGGCCGCTGAACCCACCATAACTTGTTACGCCCGGCGCCCGGCGCAGACTCCACCGAGCGAGGGTCGAAAGAGGCGGAAGCGCCTCCCTCGTCCACGTGGGAGATACGTCCGGTTCGACGAAGCGGCACGTCGGAGGGGTCGCGCTTGCCCAGGATGGGGGCATTGAGGGCGGCGGTGCGCGCCCCAGCGTCCGCGGCCGCACTGAGACGTCTACGTGGAGCTTTGTCGAGCGATCGAGAAGGTGAGCTGTATCGTCTCGACGGTGGACATTCAAGAAGCAAGGGGGAGCAATCCGCCGATGAGACCGCTCCGATACTCGATCAACGTCACCCTCGACGGGTGCTGCGATCACCGAGTGGGGATCGTGGACGAGGAGTCGCATCGCTATTGGGCCGCCGAACTGGAACGAGCCGATGCCCTGCTCTTCGGTCGGGTGACTTACGAGATGATGGAATCAGCGTGGCGGCCGCCGGCGCAGACGGGAGCGAGACCTGATTGGATGGAACCGTTCGCCCGGACGATCGACGCGGCGAAGAAGTACGTCGTGTCGAGCACCCTGGAGCAGGTCGATTGGAACGCGGAACTCGTACGCGGGGATCTGGGCGAGGCCGTACATCAACTCAAGCAGGAGCCGGGCAAGGGACTGTTCGTGGGAGGCGTGACCCTCCCGCTGGCCTTGGCGGATCTGGGATTGATCGATGAGTACGAGTTCGTCGTGCAGCCCATCCTGGCAGGCCACGGGCCGACGTTGTTCGCCGGCCTGAGCGAGCGACTCGAGCTGAGGCTCGTGGGCCGCCAGGAATTCCGGTCGGGGGCGGTGGCTCTGCGTTACCAGCCCAGTCGAGTCACGGCTTGAAGGTTTCCAAATGTCCTAATGGGTCACGCGCCCCGGCACAGGCAGCCCCCGCGACGCGGGCCTCGGTGCCGGCGGGTTGGAACAGCTCGACGACGTTGCCAGAGGGGTCCTCGAGCAAGATCTGGCGGCCGCCAGGGCCGGTGACGATGTCGTTGCGGAAGCTCACTCCGGCGTCGCGGAGCCGAACAACCTCGCCGGCGATGTCGGCGACGATCAGGTGGATTCGATTCCAGCCGCCGGGGCCCGGCCTGGTGCCATCCGGCATGGGACGCCCGGCCGAGCTGGCCGGCCCGCTGAGCAGCAGCCGCAGGTTGCCGCGGGTGACGTCCGCGAAGGCCGGGACAGCGCTGGTTCGCACTTCGAAACCGAGATGCTCGGTGTAGAACCCGATCGCGGTGTCAACGTCGTCGACCAAGTAGCGGACGTTCACCATCTCGTCTGGTTCCGTCATCGCTCCCTCCTTGCTTGTCGTCGATGCCCGCAACGAAGCGCCCACTGCTCACTAGCGTCAAGTCGTCAGCCGTTCTGGCGGGGAGAAGTCAAACATGGGCGCTCAGTAACGGATACTGGATCGTGTCCCGGCGCAGGCACTCCCCGCGACCGGCCCGGGCAGGCCCTTCCTGGTCAACGGACCCGATGACGTGCACGTGGAGCGAGGGGGCTCATCCAGAGAGGGCGCCGGAGGGGCTATTCGAGGGGGAGGAGTCCCGTCCTGCATCTAATAGGTTGAGGCTATCGAGGACGTTTCCGGAGATGCCGTTCCTTCGCGTCCCCGCTCGGACCCGGACCCTGAGGGTCTGGTTGCCGCTTTCGGAATCGGCTTCCGGCGCGCCGCCCGCAGTTAGTTCGAGGGCGGCGCTGTCGTTCTTCGGGATCGCGGTCTGGCGTACGCCGCCGAGAGTCACACCCGAAACCTGCTCGGATGCATGGCGCACGCCGCTTGGGTCACCTGCGATGGCCATGCCGTGAGCCGCATTTCACTCAGCGCCCGCCTGACCTTCGCTACCCCGCGTGATCGAGTCGTAGAGGCGCGCTCCCGCCTCGTGTGAGGCCTGGGCACGTTCCCGGTCGTCGCCCAGCCCGACGGCGAGGTTCACACCCATCGGGAGCAGCACCTGCGCAACCGGGTCGCCGAACTCGGCGAAGTGGTCGGCCAACTCCAGGGTGATGCACCCGTGCACGTAACTCCACAACTGAGCAGCCACAGCCTCAGGTTCCTGTCGTCCGACCCTGCCGGAGCTCACGAGCCGTGCGCACGCTTCAGCGAGGTGAACGTAGGCGCCCCGGAAGGCCGGCGAGCGTCCACTCGAACGAACGTCCGAATCCGACAGCGGTCGGTAGGTCGCGCGACGAGTGGACAGTCCGAACATCAGGTCATACAGGTGGGGGTTCTCGCGGGCTACCCGCCGAGTCATCAACGCCATGGCGAACAGATCCGCGATCGGATCCTCCGTCACCGGCACCTGGGAGAACGCTCTGCCGAGCTCCGTGAACCCACGGTCGGCAACGGCGCGGATGAGCTCGGCGATCCCGCCGAAGTGGTGGTAGACCGCCATCGTCGACAGCCCGCTTGCGGACGCGACCGTACGCGCCTTGATGGCGGAGGGTCCCTGCTCGGCAAGCAGCCTGATCGTGGCTTGAACGACCCGTTCCGGGACACCATCGGGTGTCGGATCCCCTGACATGCCTCCCATGTTCCTCATACCCCTTGACACCTCTCCATAACGTGGTTATCGTCTCTGTAACGTCGTTATAGTAGCAGCGACCACGGGAGGAGGAGCCATGGACACACGGAAACGAGGGCCGATCGAGATCGAGGACCGGATACCACAACTCGAGACACACAAGGAGCAGCCATCATGAGCACCAACGACACCCCGAACGAAGGTGTCATCACCTCGTACGCGCAAGCCCCGGCGCGTACCGTCACCGCCGGCGGCGTCACCTACGCGTACCGTGAACTCGGCCCGAAGGGCGGCATCCCGGTGATCTTCTTCGTCCACCTGGCCGCGACGCTGGACAACTGGGACCCGCGCATCATCGACCCCATCGCGAAGAACCACCACGTCATCGCCTTTGACAACCGCGGCGTCGGCGCCTCCACCGGCCAGGTGCCCGACACCGTCGAGGCCATGGCCGACGACGCCTACACCTTCATCAAGGCCCTCGGGTTCAGCAAGATCGACATCTTCTCCTTCTCCCTCGGCGGCTTCGTCGCCCAGGCACTCGTCGTGAAGCACCCCGACCTTGTCCGCAAGCTTGTCCTCACCGGCACCGGCCCGAAGGGCGGTAAGGACATCGACAAGGTCGCCGGCACCACCTACTTCGACATGCTGCGGGCGACCCTGACCCGGTCGGATCCGAAGGAGTTCCTGTTCTTCAACCGCAACGCCACCGGCAAGCCCGCCGCGCGCGCGTTCGTCAACCGGCTCAAGGAGCGCACCGTCGACCGTGACGCCCCGATCAAGGTGAAGGCGTTCCAGACGCAGTTGAAGGCGATCAAGAAGTGGGGACGCGGCACGCCTGACGATCTGTCGAAGATCACCCAGCCCACCCTCGTCGCCAACGGCGACAACGACCGGATGGTGCCCTCGACTCTCTCCGAGGACCTGCACCGGCGCATCGAGGGCTCCGAGCTGATCATCTACCCCGACTCCGGGCACGGCGGCATCTTCCAGTTCCACGACAAGTTCGCCCCCGTCGCCGTCGAGTTCCTCGGCCGCTGACCACCGCGACTGCACCAAGGAAGGCAGGAGTGAAATGAGCAAGTCACCGTCCAAAGCGCAGGTGAACGTAAGGAAGCACTTCTCCTCCTCCATCCTGCTGTGGGTGCGCACCGACCAGCCCCGTCAGACGGGGATGGACTACTGGAAGGGACCGCACTCGAAGATCATCTCGGCCACGCCGGGTCTGGAGGAGTACCGGCAGATCCACCTCGCCGAGGCGAACCCGGGGCTGTGGCCGGCGACCCCCGGCGTCGAGACCGACATCCCCGTCGAACGCAAGATCGACGGCGTCGCGGAGGTCACCTTCCAGTCGCCCCTGTCCCCGCTGCTGGGCCGCAAGCAGACCCAGCTCGCGTTCAAGGACGAAATCAACGTCTTCCGGCGCACCCTGCTCTACGCCGGTCTGCCGAACTCGTCCCGCTGGTACGAGGTGGCGGAGCCCGGCGAGAAGGCGGGCGCCCGAGCCCTGATCTACCTCAGGCGGAAGGATGGCGTCGGTGCCGGCGACTTCCGGAAGCTCATCAACAAGGAGCTCGTGCCCGCCCTCGCAGGCACCGGCGTGATGAAGGAACTGCGAACCCAGACCTTCCTGCCCTGGAACGAGAAACTCTGGGACACCCCGAACGTCGCGCACGACAACCCGGCCGACCAGCGGTTCCACGCATCGCTGATCTTGGGCTTCACGGACGCGCAGGAGCGGGCGGGCTTCTTCCACGGCCGTGAGATCGAGAGCCTGTCGGACACGCTGGCGCCGCTCACTTCGGCCATCCACGCCTACGACGTGTCCGCGGCGCTGACCTACGTCAAGGACGGCACGATCCTCCCGCACTATCAGGCGTAGCCGAGCTGGGTTGCGGAAGACATCCTTTCCTTGTTCCCAACACAGGAGACTCGACGTTGTGACTCGTGTGGCGGTCGCCGGCCGGCCGAGTCCGTCCAGGCTCGATCCGAATAGGCAAGCCAGCCCTCCGATCCCTGCTGGCTCATTGGTTGAGCAGACTTGACGACGACGGAACCGCCTACTTCGTTGTCAAGCGCAACGCGGGAGCGGTCAGTCTCTCCCGTTGGTTGAACGAGGCTGGATTCCCGTCCTCGCACCTAACGACGAAGCGCGACTATCTGATACTTCGCGTTACCCGTGACCCGTGGCCCAAGCCCACGCCGACGGCTCGACCGTGGCCTCCTCCCTCGGTCCGCGCATCTGTCGGTACTCGGACGTTTGGTCAGCGCTGTCGAGTAGTGTCTGGCGCGATCCGTCGTCCCGGCGGCGCGCACCCTCCAGGGGACGAGCGAGGTAGGCCATGCGGTTAGAGCTGAACCTGGATTTCGCGGAGCGGTTCGCTCCTGACAGGTTCCTTTTCGGTGTCGCCTATGCACCCTATTGCGAAGGTGCCGGTCTCAACGAACCGGAAGGCCCCAAGAACACGGATTGGACGCCCAAGGCTCCAGATGCCGGTCAGCGCCGGGGCCTCGAGTTCTTCGACAACTACCGAGAACATGTCGAACTCGCCGCGTCGCTCGGACTGAACGCCTTTCGCCTGGGGATCGAATGGGCGCGCTGTCAGCCGTCGATCTCAACGGGGCCGGCCGATCCGCCTCCGTGGGACGAGACCGCGCTCGACCACTACGCGGACATGATCGAGGCGGTCATCGACCACGGGATGGAGCCAGTCGTCACGCTCCATCACTTCACGCATCCGCTCTGGCTCGGGGTCGACATCTGGCTCGACGATCGCGGTCCGGGACTGCTCGTCGAGGCGCAGGTGCGGATCGTCGACGAGATCAACGCGCGCCTGCAGGACCGCGGCGGCAAGAAGATGTCGCACTTCCTCGTCTTCAACGAGCCGAACCTGGTGCCGCTCTTCTACCACTCGATGGGTCGCTACCCGGTCGAGCGACAGGGCGACGAGTTCCTGGCGCCGGCCTTCGACACGATGCTCGCTCACTACGTCAAGGCGTACGACGGTATCCACGACCTGTTCGAGAGGAGGGGATGGGGGTCGCCGACGGTGGGCTTCACGATCGCCAGCGTCTGCGCCTACGAGCTCGACAAGCAGCTGGACGACATCCTTCGGCTCCGGAGCTGGGGCGTGCCTCGCGACCGGGCCGTGGCACGCATCGACCTCTGCAGGAAAGCGTGGCGGGCGCGCATCGACGACCTCGCCAGCTCGCAGCTCACCGACGAGCAGTACGACCGCTACCTCGGCACGGTCGAGAAGACCGCGCAGAACCTGCCCGCCGCCTCGCTCACGAAGACCCTCGACGCCGTCTATTCGTCGCCGCGCGCGGAGAAGCTCGACTACCTCTCGCTCAACGTCTACGAACCCTTCGGCGGGCCTCGCCGCGACCCGGGCGACACGGACCGCAGGATCCCCTGGGAGCGCTACGCGATGGATGGCGAGGTGTATCGCACGTTCATCCTGGCGACGAACGACTTCAACGACGCGCTCCCGGTCATCATGGGCGAGAACTCCTGCGCGAACCTGCAGTCGGCCGACGGTGAGCCCGAGCCTCGACCGGACGGGTGGACCCGTGAGCGCTACTTGAAGACATACCTCATGGAGATGGTTCGCTGCATGAAGGAAGGTGTCCCGATAGAGGGATACCTCTACTGGACCCTCGTCGACGACGTGTATCCGCCGAGGCTCGGGCTCTACAACTACGACTTCATGGAGGGCCGGATCCTCCCGACCGACGGGTTCGGGCTCCCGTCGGGTGAGATCTACGGGCGGCTGATCGGTGCCCTCCGCAGCGGCGAGAAGTCACGGATCATCGACGCATTCGTGAACGAGCACCGAGCCGACGCCGGAGGCGCAAACCTCCTCGGCTAGGGGCTGGTCAGATGTGCCGACCTGCGATCGCCTGCGTCGATCGCGTCGAACGCGGTCGCGATCGACTCGCCTCGCTCACCCTCGAGCGGCCGCGGCGCTCGATCCTCGTGATCGCTCAGGAACGCCGCGTACCCTTCGTTGGCGCGATCGACAGCTTCCTCGACCGGAGGGAGGAGATGCTCGGCGACCTCTTCGACCTTCGCATGGACGATCAGCCGGTCCCCGGTGACCGAGATCTGCGCGCTTCACGGTCGTCGCGATCGTTCCGTAGCTATCGATCAGCAGCCTGATCCAATCGGCGTTCGGCCTCTCGCTCAGCAGCAGCGCAGTCTCAGGGTCCTTGCCTTGGTTGACGTAACTTCGATCGGCGCCGACGAGGGCGATCGGTGTCGGCATGCGAACCTCCTCCTGGGCCCTGTCGCTTGCCACCGCCACTGTACTAGGGTGTGGGAACGTTGCCAGAACCGCCCGGGAGGAGGCGCCGTGGCGTGGGATATGAACGATCCGGCTCAGCTGCTCGCCGACGAACTGACGCTGAAGTCAGAAGCAGGCTTCGACCTGTCCCAGGCGGGACCTCAGGTCCGCGCCGCGCTCGAGCAGGGGGACCTCCCATCGATCTCGAGGGCGGAGCTCCGCCTCGAGCACGCCCTCCGTCGTGGCGACTGGCCGTACATCGAGCCGAGCGAGCTTCCCGAGATCGCGCTGAGCCGGATGCCGACCTTCGCACCGCCGTGCTCCCTCGACGACGACGCGCTGCGCGACCGTCTGATGGCCGCTTGGCTCGGCCGGTGCGCCGGCTGCAACCTGGGCAAGCCCGTCGAGGGCTGGAGCCGTGCCCGCATCCGCTCCTACCTCGAGCGCGCCGGCGCCTATCCGATCGACGACTACATCCCCGCCCTCGACGACATGACAGGCGACCTTCGCCTGAACGACTGCTGGCCAGAGACGACCCGAGGCAACGTGGCCTACATGGCGCGTGACGACGACATCGACTACACGATCCTGGCGCTGCATCTCTTGGAGGATCGGGGGTTCGCCATCGGGCCTGGGCGACGTCGCGGCCGAGTGGCTCGATCACCTGCCCTACACGCAGATCTACACCGCCGAACGGCTCGCGTACCGGAACCTCGTCATCGGGCTCGCCCCGCCGGCGACCGCCTGGTTCCGCAACCCGTATCGGGAATGGATCGGCGCCCAGATCCGCGCCGATCTCTACGGGTACGTCTTCCCGGGGGATCCGGATCGGCGTCGTCGCTCGCGTTCCAGGACGCGTCCCTGTCCCACACGGAGAACGGGATCTACGGCGCTATGTGGGTGGCGGCGCTGATCGCGACGAGCGGTCACGACGCCCGACGTGAGCGAAGCGCTCCGCACGTCGATCACGTGGATCCCGCCGCGGTCGAGACTCGCAGAGGCGCTGCGCGACGTGCTCGAGATGCATGCGAGCGGGCTGGACTGGGAGACGGCCCGCGAGGGGATCGAGGCGCGCTACGGGCACTATTCGAGCGTCCACACGATCAACAACGCGGCCGTAGTCGCGTCGGCGTTGCTGTGGGGCGACGGCGACTTCACCGCCACGATCGGTCTCGCGGTTCAAGGGGGATGGGACACCGACTGCAACGGGGCGACGGCCGGCTCGGTCTTCGGTGCGACACACGGGACCGAGGCGTTGCCGGGTCGATGGATCGATCCGCTGCACGACCTGATCAGGAGCTCGATCATCGGTTTCGATCGATCCACCCCTTCGGATCTCGCCGAACGCACCCTGCGATTGGCGCGTTCCTCTTCGCGGACCGCGGTGCGCGCGATGCCGTGATGGGAGCTCAACGTTGCCGTGGCGCCGAGGTACGATCGCATGAAGTGGACGCATGCTCGATGACATCGATCCCCGGCCCGAGATCATGATGGGGAGTCGAGCATGAACGATCGGATGAGCGTGGCGAACCTCGACGTCGAGCCCTCGCGGTGGGTCGTCCCTTCGCTGCTGGCGGTCACGATCGCCCTGAGCTCCATCGCGGCGGCCGCGATCCACTTCGCCGTCGTGGGCGACCACTTCGACGTCGGGTTGCTTCACGGGCTCTTCTTCGTGCTCGTCGCGTGGGCGCAGGTGCTGTGGGGCATCGCGGTGCTCGTGGTGCCTCGACCCGCCGTGCTCCTGATCGGAGTCGCGGGGAGCGCGGCCGTCGTGGTGGTGTGGGCCCTCTCGCGCACCGTCGGTGTGCCGGTACCGCCCGACCTGTGGACCCCCGAGGCCGTCGGCGTGGCCGACCTGGTCGCGACCGCGTTCGAGCTCGTGGTCGTCGCCGGTGGGATCGTCGCGCTGAGGTGGCCGCGGCGCATCGCCGCGACGAACGTGGCCCAGCGACCGGCGATGGTGGCGATCGGTCTCGCGTTCGCCATCGTCGCGAGCGCGGCGATCGCCAACATCGGTGAGCACGGCCACGCCCGCGCCGCCGGAGCCGTCGGCGAACAAGGGGACGGCCACGGGCACGGCGAAGGCGGGCACGTGACGATGACTGCCGCGGGTGCGATCGACCCCGCGCAGATCGACCTGGTCCGGCGCGGGATGGAGCAGTACCAGGACGTGGACAACGCGTTCGCCGAGGGATGGGAGTCCGAGCACGAGGACTGGCCGGAGACCGGCTCGCACTTCTACCGCAACGGCGACTGGGCCGGGCCCTACCCCGCACGACCCGGCCTCGACCTGCTCGACCCGGAGTTCCTCATGTACTCGAAGCTGCTCTCGGGCGACGAGTGGGAGCTCATCGCGGTGGCCTACGTGGCCGACAAAGAGACATACCCCCAGCCGCCGACCGAGCTTCGCGGCGCCGAGTACCACGAGCACGTGTGGACGTGCATCGACGAAGGCGAGGAGCTCGAGGAGGACGAGTACGGGAAGATCTCGAGGGCCGAGTGCGACGCCATGGGGGGCAAGTGGTCGCCCGGCGGGGTCTGGATGACGCACATCTGGCTGATCGACAACCCCGCCGGCATCACCGCGGAGACCAACCCCGCCCTCGTGTGATGCCGACGTCCGGTGCCGACGACACACGCGCGTTCCTCTCGTCGATCGGACTCCCGCCGGGCGACCCTTCGCCGCCGCCGGACTCGACCGTCAGGTTCCCGGACGGCGCCGCCTTCCGCATCGAGATACCGAGCACCGAGGGTCCCCAGATGCTTCGAGGCCGTGCTCGAGGAAGCCGCCCGCCTCGACGTCCCCGTGCGCCGCGTGTCGCAGGGCAGCGGCACGCTGATGCTCACTGATGCGGAGCTCGACGAGATGGCCTCGATCGGCGCTAGCGCCGGCGTGGAGGTGAGCCTGTTCGCGCAGCCGATCGCCGCGTGGACGCCGTCCGCGTCCGCGCGGACGGAAGGCGGCGCGGGGGTCCGGAGCGCGATCCGGGGCACCGACGGACTCGTGCACGCCCTCGAGGACGTGCGTCGGGCGGCCGCGCATGGGATCCGGAGCGTCTTGCTGACCGACGTGGGCCTGCTCGCCGTGTTCGGCGAGGCGCGACGTGCGGGCCTGTTGCCACGGGACATGCAGGCGAAGATCTCCGTCACCTACCCGATCGCGAACCCGAGCACGGCGCGCGTGCTGGTGGGCCTCGGCGCCGACACGCTGAATCTGGTCACCGACCTCACGATCGCGCAGATCGCCGCCGTGCGGGCTGCGGTCGACGCGCCGATCGACCTCTACATCGAAGCCCCCGACGACCAGGGAGGGTTCGTGCGCTACCCCGAGCTGCCCGAGCTGATCCGCGTCGCCGCGCCGGTCTACGTCAAGCTGGGGCTGCGCAACGCCCCCAACATCTACCCGTCGGGCGGTCACCTCGAGGCCACGGCGATCGCGCTCGGCCGTGAGCGTGTGCGGCGAGCCCGCCTCGCGATCGAGCTGCTCGAGCGCTCGGGGGTGCCGATCGAGACCTCGGCGCCCGGGGCCGCAGGGCTGGCGGTGCCGGCTGCCCGTCGGCGTCGCATGATCACCGATCGTCGACGAGCGCGGGCGCGGGTCCGGGCACGTCCGGATACAGCCGGAACAAGCCCCCGGCCTGAGGCTGGGCGCGAAGGTCGTCGTCGGTGAGCCCCTCCCGCGCCGTCGTCACGTACAGATCGGCACCCCCATCCCCCCCGAAGGCACAGCTCGTCACGAGCTGCACGGGCAGGCGCACGACGGCATCGAGGGTCCCGTCCGGCAGGAATCGCCGCACGGCGCCGCCCCCCCAGAACGCGATCCACAGCGCCCCCTCGATGTCGAGGCACATTCCGTCGGGCAGACCCCACTCCTGAGGCAGGTCGACGAGGCGGCTCCGGCCCGAGATCGCGCCGGAAGCGGGATCGTGATCGAAGACGTCGACGCCGTACGTCGGGCTGTCGATGAGGTACATCGTCGCTGCGTCCGCGGTCCACGCGATGCCGTTCGAGACCGTCAGGCCGGTGAGCACGCGTTCGGGTGGGGCTCCCGGATCCCATCGGTAGAGCGAGCCGATCGGTTCGCGACCTCTGACATCCTTCGTGCCCGCCCAGAATCGGCCCGCCGGATCCGTGCCGCCGTCGTTCATGGTCGTCCCGTCTCCGGGCGGCTCCACCGTCGCGACGGGGTCGACCGCGCCGGTCTCCGGGTCGAGCGACCAGAATCCGGTCGCGGCCGCGAGCGCGATACGCCCAGACGCGCAGGTCGCCGCGGCGCCGACAGACATGCCGACCTGCCACGACCGGTCGACACCGGTGGCGGGGTCGAACCGGTGGACGACCCCCTGCGTGATATCGACCCACGTCAAGGAATCGGTCGATGGGTCCCACGAAGGGCACTCCCCGAGCGTGGCGCCGGCGTCGAGGACGAGCTCGGGCCGCATCGGTTCAGGCGAAGCGTGCGCTGAGCCCGCCGTCGACCATGACCGCCGCTCCGGTGATGAAGCTGGCCTGGTCCGAGGCGAGGAACGCGACGACGTTCGCGATCTCCTCCGGCTCCGCGATGCGACCCAGCGGATGGATCGCGAGCATCTCGCGCTCGGCGGCCGCCGGGTCGTCGGACGACTCCACCCCGCCATCAGCATCCGCGTGCGCGTGTAGCCGGGGCACACGGCGTTGACCCTGATTCCCCAGCCACCTTCATCGAGCGCGAGGCTGCGCGTGAGCCCCACGACCGCCGACTTCGCGGCCGCGTAGGGGAACTTCCCCTCGTCGTGACGAACGCGTGGATCGAGGCGATCGTGACGATCGCGCCGCGTCCGCCGCTCCCGCATCGTGGGCAGGGCGTGTTTCGCTGTGAGCCAGACCGAGCGCAGGTCGATCCCCATGAAGTCGTGCCACTCCTGCTCGGACATCGTCGCCGCGTCGTACGGTCGGTCGACGCCCGCGTTCGCGACGACCACGTCCAGACCGCCGTTGCGCTCGATCGTCGCCGACATCACGGCGCGGAGCTGTTCCTCCGACGTCACGTCGCATCGGTGGAACGTCGCCGGGCGCGGCCCGTCCGACGAGCGCGCCTCGACCTCGCGCCCGGCGTCGTCGTCGATGTCGCAGAACGTGACCGTCGCTCCCGCCCGGCGCAGGCGCTCCACGCACGCGCGGCCGATGCCGTGGGCACCGCCGGTCACGAACGCGACTTGCCCTCGAGTGTGCGCCCCACCGGCTCGATGTCCGTTGCCCTCACCGCCCTCCCGACGTCGCGAGGAAACGCTACCGTTCGCCGTCCAACGAGCCCGCGTACAGGTGCTGATCACGTGGGCTCGCCGCGTGGAGCGGCGGCTCGCCGTCGCAGGACCCGCGCCGTGTCGATGCAGGCCTCCCGGAAGCATCGCTCGTGCGCGAACTGCACGTTGCCCGCGATGTGTGGCGTCGGCAGCACGTTGGGGTCGCGCCGGAACCATGCGTCGGGCGGTGGCGGCTCAGGGTCGTACACGTCGACGGCGGCGCGGATCTCTTCGCTGCGGACCCGTCGCCACAACGCCTCCTGCTCGACGACGGCCATGCGGCTCAGTAGACGAACAGGGACCCGGTGGGCAGCGCGTCGATCACGGCCGCGTCGATCACGCCGAGCGTGGACGGCGTCGGCGGGATCGCGACGACCAGGACGTCGCTCTCCGACGCGAGATCGACGAGCGACGATGTGCTGCCGAACGTCGTCGGCGGTCAGCTCAGCCTCGTCGACGAAGGGGTCGATACGTGGCGACCCGGCAACCGAACCCGCTTCACGAACCGCCGATAGTGCCGGTTGATCATGCCGTACCCCGCGAGGCCGACCCGGCAGTCCGCGAGGTCGCGGAAGACGAACCGGTCAGCCGCCTTCGGCTGGTCGGGCCATCGGCCGTCGCGCACGACATCGATCGCGCCGGGGATGTCGCGCAAGAGGGCGAGGGTGATCGCGACCCCGAACTCGGCGACGGTCGGCGTCATCGTGCGGGACGTGTCGACCACGCTGACCCCTCGGCGAGCGGCGTCGGCGACGTCGATCCAGTCCAGGCGGTAATCGAACGTACCGGCGATGACCCGCAGCCCCTCTGCCCGGTCGAGGCGCTCCTCGTCGAAGGGCGGCAGGTTCATCAGCCAGGGAGCCAACACGATGCCGTCGATCGCATCGGCGTCCGCGTCGATCGACACCGACCAATCGCCGCTCGACGTGTCGGGCGTCCAGGCCTCGTGGATCAGGTCAGCCACCGGCCCCAGGATCTCATCGGCGATCACGCGGTACCGGATCCCACCATGGAAGTACTTCGAAACACCGTCGACATCCCGACGGCCGTCCTCGTCGGGCGCCACGACCAGGACCCGAGAACGCGATCTCCTGTCACGGTGGGTCCGCCCTTCATCCCTCGAGCGCCGGAACGTCGTGGCCCTTGGCCGTCTTCCTCGGTGCGATGCAGGTGGCCGATCCGTCCCCCCGGGGCGTGTGACCCTCGAACCAGAACGCCTCCAGGGTCTCATAGACCCCCACGATGTCGTGATCCGTTCCGGTGGGCGTGCAGACGATGTCGCCCGCCTCCACCTCGTAGGGCGTCGTGCCGACGACGACCCGAGCGCGGCCACCGAAGACGAGCCAGTATTCGTCGCAGTCGTGGAAGTGACGGTCGAACGATCCACCGGGTTCGACCCTGAAGGTTCCCGCGGAGGTCACGTCCGACCACGAGGGCCGGTGGTCGGGGGCCAGGGTTCGCGCGACGACCATCTCGGGATCGGGCGGGGCATTGGAGTACGGGGACGTGTCGGCGCCTGGCTCCCGTGGGTCGTCGAGATGGGCGCTCATGACGTGCGTGCATGGTAACGTTCCCAGGTCCTCGCCGCAACGCTCGAAGCGAAGGCTGCAGGGAGGCTTGCTCCGAGACCCCACTGGTAACCCGTTCTCAGGCTAGCGGCGGACCCTGTCCGCGCCGTCGTCGGTGGGAGGGGAGCAGATCCTCGCATTCGGCCTGCCGCATCCCGCCTGGCTCATCTCCCCGAGGGTCTCGAGGTAGTCCTTCACCTCGACCGCTCGGTGCCCATGCCCTTCACGTAGATGTAGTCGGGCCCGGGCGAGTCGTGACCCGGCTGAGGAAGCTAGCCTGGTCGCCTCGAGCCGTTCGCACGTCTGGTCACGCGTCAACGCGAGGCCACCGACGATGGCGAAGTACGCGACCAGGATCGCGGCGAGGATCAAGAGGTTCTTCGATCCTCCCGTGGGACCGGTTCGCCGTGTTCTCACGCTCCCCCAATCCTCCAGCCGACGAGGCCGTTCGATCGATGGTCTTCATCGGTTCCCACCGGTGGCGGTTGACATCGGGCTCAGTATGGAGCCCAACGACATGAATCGAAGGGGCAGATCACGGCTATCCCCACGCTCACGCTCGCCAACGGGGTCGCCATGCCGGCGCTCGGGTTCGGCAAACCTCGCCGATGGGGGACGAGCAGGCGGAGGCGGCCGTGGCCGCTGCTCTCCGCGCCGGCTACCGCCTGATCGATACGGCCGAGAACTATCCGGAACGAATCCGGCGTCGGACGAGGCATCCGTTCGAGCGGCGTCGACCGCGACGAGGTGTTCGTGACCACGAAGCTCAACAAGCGGTGGCACGGCGAAGCGGAAGCTCGGCAGAGCGTTCACGAACAGCGCTGAGCGGCTCGGCCTGGAGCACATCGACCTGCTCCTGATCCACTGGCCCAACCCACAGCAGGATCGCTACGTGGACGCCTGGCGGGGGCTCATCCAGCTCCTCGAGGACGGCAAGGTCCGGGCGATCGGCGTTTCCAACTTCAAGCCGGGTCACCTCGATCGGCTGCTCGACGAAACCGGTGTGGCTCCCCACGTGAACCAGATCCGAGCTCGATCCGAGACACAGCCGAGCGGACGAACGGAGCTACGACGCCGCGCACGGCATCGTGACCGAGAGCTGGTCTCCGCTCGGGGCGGGCGGAGATCTCCTCGTCCAACCGACGATCGTCGGTCTTGCGCGACGCCGGTCGAAGACGCCGGCGCAGATCGTGCTTCGATGGCACCTGCAGCTCGGGCTGATCCCGATCCCCAAGACGTCGAAGCCGCCGCGGATGGCAGAGAACATCGACGTGTTCGACTTCGAGCTCAGCGAGGGTGACATGGACGAGCTCGGACGCCTCGACGGCCGAGGCGAAGGGGTCCTGGACTCCGACGAGGTCGGTCATTGAGGTCGCCGAGGGCTCGCCCGCGGCGATTGCTCGACGAGACGCCGGCTGAGCTCGCCGTGCCTTTACGCCGCGACCTGGGAACGTTACCATACCGGCCAACCGAGCCGGGCAGAGCCGGCGAGCCGGGCCGAGCCGGAGCCTCGTACATGGCATCAGGGGACCCAGTCCGGGGGTCCCGATCAGAAGGAGGGGATTCGCATGCGGGGGGTCCGTAGAGCCATCGGATCGATCGCGGTACTAGCGCTCATCGCGGCAGGTTGCACGAGCAGTCCCGAAGCCGACGGAGGAGGGGGAGGCGGGGACGCCGGCGGCGGTGCCTCCGGCGACCAGGTCACGATCGAGCTCTGGACCTTCGACGAGGAAGGATTCCTCGAATCGCTGGAGTCGGAATTCGAGGCCGCCAACCCGAACATCGACCTCGACATCACCGCCTATCCCGAGGAGAACTACGGGGTCAAGCTCGACACCGCGATCGCCGCGGGCAAGGAACCGGATCTGACCCTGTACCCCGGTTCCGACGAGATCCGTGCGGGATTGATCCTGCCGATCGACGACATGGTGGCGGAGGAAGGGATCGACGTCTCGACGTATGTGCCGGCGATCGTCGAACCGGGCGACGACTTGAGCTGCGCCTGGGAGGACAACCTGTACTGCCTGGGTACGTTCGCCGGCTCGGTGCAGATGCTCTACAACAAGGACATGTTCGATGCGGCCGGGATCCCCTACCCGGCGCCGTGGCCCCCGATGACCCCGGACGAGTTCGTCGACATCGCGTGCCAGCTCACCGACGCGGACAACCAGGTCTGGGGTGGCGCGGCCTCCGATCCTCTGGCGTACATGCCGGAGGACATGTTCTACAGCCCCGACGGGCGCACGGCGACGGGATATGTCAACGGGCCGGAGGTGGTCCACCAGTTCGAACTGCTCGCCGGCGGCTACGAGCAGGGATGCTTCCCGGCCCCGAACGCCGTCGACCCATGGTCGCAGGGCATGGACTACTTCTCGAAGGGCCAGCTCGGCATGGTCGATCACCGACTTCGCGGGCCTCGAGAAGGTGGAGAAGGCCGGGATCAACTACGGCTCGACGGCCCCGCCGACGCCGGAGGGCGTGGACCCATTCTTCTTCGTGTGGACCGACAGCGTCGCCGTGATGTCGTCGACGGACCACCCCGAGGAGGCGATGGCGTTCATCGCCTTCCTGGCCACGGATGGGCAACGCATCCGCTACGAGACCACGGGCGACATCCCGCTCGATCTGGCGATCGCCGACGAGGTGAACTGGGCGAAGGGCATCCCCGGTCGCAAGGACGGCCTCGAGGTACTGAGTCATGCCCGACCGCGGCTCTTCATCCCGAACCGCGGGGACGTGTCCGAAGGCCCGTTCTACGACGCCTGGGGCCTCGTCCTCGCGGGTGAGAAGACCGCGCAGGAGGCGCTGGACGACGCGGCGCCGGCCATCCAGGAGAACCTGGACAAGGAGTGGGAGGACTGGGAGCAAGGCCCTGATCGGCCGAGCCCTCGGGGCGTCGCCAGACGCCCCGCGGGACCGGCTCCGAACCGGATGACGGTGAAGGGTTCGCAGGGGGCGATCGGATGAGGACGCGGCAAGGGCTGCAGGCGCGGAAGGAGCAGCGCGCCGCCTACCTGTTCCTGTCTCCTTGGCTGATCGGGCTCATCGGGTTCTGGATGATCCCGATCGTCGCGTCCCTCCTCCTGAGCTTCAGCGAGTACGACATCATCACGCCCCCGCAGTGGCTCGGACTTCGATAACTACCGGGAGCTGTTCGACGACCGGACGTTCTGGGTCTCGATCCGCGTCACGCTGAAGTACATGGTGCTCTCGGTGCCGCTGTACATCATCACCGGGCTGCTCCTCTCGATGGTGCTGAACCTCAAGATCCGTGGCATCAACCTGTTCCGCACGCTCTTCTTCCTTCCGGCCGTGCTCAGCGGCGTCGCCGTGGCGGTCCTGTGGGTCGCGCTCCTGAATCCGGACGTCGGGGCGGTCAACGAGGTGCTTCGAGCCATCGGGATCGACGATCCGCCGCGGTGGCTCGACAGCCCCACCTGGGCCGTGCCGTCGGTGGTCCTCGTGGGCCTCTGGGGGATCGGCGGGGGAGCGATCATCTACCTCGCCGGCCTGCAGAACATCTCCGCCCAGCTCTACGAGGCCGCGGAGCTCGACGGCGCGGGGCCGTTGCAGCGCTTCCGGTACGTCACGCTCCCGATGCTGACGCCGACGTTGTTGTTCGTCCTGCTCACGAGCCTGATCGATGCCTTCCAGGTGTTCGACATCGCCTACGTGCTGAGCCGGGGCGGGACCCAGGGGATCGGCGACTCGCTCACGTTCTACCTCATCAACCTGTGGGACGAGGCGTTCCAGAACGGCCGGTACGGCTACGCGTCGGCGATGGCGTGGATCCTGGTCCTGGGGGCGGCCGCGGTGATCCTCGTGATCTTCCGCACGTCGGGGCGCTGGGTCTACTACGAGTACGACCCCGAACGGGAGCGGTGAGTCGATGAAGACGGTCGAAGAACCGGAGACCGTCGAACGGGACGAGCCGGTCGCGCCGTCCCGCTCTGCGGGCCGCCGCTACCGCGCCCGCCGCCTCGCGTTCAAGATCACGATGTACGCGTTCCTGATCGCGGTCTGCGGCTTCATCCTCCTGCCGGTCGGTTGGATGCTGACCGCGGCCCTGAAGCCCGACCTCGAGCCGGTCTTCACGCCGACGCCGGAGTGGTTCCCCACCAGATGGTGGGAGTGGAAGAACTTCCGCCGGGTCCTGACGGAGAACATGCCGTTCTTCCGCTACATGGTCAACACGATGATCATCGTGACCGCGAACATCTTCGGCGTCCTGCTCTCCTGCGCGCTCGTCGGCTTCGCGTTCGCACGGCTGCGCTTCCGCGGGAGCAAGGTGCTCTTCTACATCCTGATCGTGACGATGCTGATCCCCTGGCAGGCGCTCATCATCCCGCAGTTCCTCTTCTTCGTGAAGATCGGCTGGTACGGCACGTATCTCCCGCTGATCGTGCCGTCGTTCTTCGGTACGGCGTTCTTCATCTTCCTGATCCGTCAGTACATGCGCACGATCCCGAAGGACCTCGACGACGCCGCCCGGGTGGACGGGCTCAACTACTGGCAGATCTTCTGGCGGATCGTCCTGCCGCTCTCGACGCCCGTGCTCACGGTCTGCGCCGTCTTCACGTTCCTCAGCAGCTGGAACAACCTGCTCGGTCCGCTGATCTACCTCGACAACGACGCGAACTTCACGGTCGCGATCGGGCTCGCGAACCTCGTCACGCGTGCGGACACGCCGTGGAACCTCACGATGGCGGCCAACCTCGTGACGATCCTGCCGAGCGTGCTCCTGTACTTCTTCCTGCAGAAGAAGCTGATCGGCGGCATCGCGTCCGTGGGGCTCAAGGGATGAGCCGGGATGCGCAGACCGCCCCACTCGAGATAGGGATGAGCGATGGCTGAGATCACCCTCGACCGCGTCCGGAAGGTCTTCGCCGACGGCACGGAGGCCGTCCAGTCGTTCGACCTCGAGATCCGAGACGGGAGCTTCATGGTCCTGGTCGGCCCGTCGGGCTGCGGGAAGACCACGGTGCTGCGGATGGTCGCCGGCCTCGAGGACCTCACGGAAGGGACGATCCGGATCGGCGATCGGATCGTGAACGACGTCCCTCCCGGCGCGCGGGACATCGCGATGGTGTTCCAGAACTACGCGCTGTACCCGCACATGACCGTGTACCAGAACATGGCGCTCAGCCTGAAGATCCACAAGGTCAAGAAGGACGAGATGCACCGGCGGGTCCGCGAGACGGCCGCGGTGCTGCACCTCGAGGACATCCTCAACAAGCGCCCACGCGAGCTGTCGGGGGGGCAGCGCCAACGGGTGGCGATGGGCCGGGCGATCGTCCGCGAACCGCAGGCGTTCCTGATGGACGAGCCGTTGTCGAACCTCGACGCGAAGCTGCGCGTCCAGATGCGGGCCGAGATCCTGCGGATCCAGCAGGACCTGGGGGTCACGACGATCTACGTGACCCACGACCAGACCGAGGCGATGACCCTCGGCGACCTCGTGGCCGTCATGAGGAAAGGGGTCCTGCAGCAGGTGGCGACCCCCGACGAGCTGTACTCGGAGCCGGCGAACCTCTTCGTGGGCGGGTTCATCGGATCGCCGGCCATGAACCTCGTCGAGGCGACGCTGGCGGAGCGCGACGGGAACATGTTGGTCGGAGTTCGCCGGTCACGGCATCCGCGTGCCCGACGAGGTCGCGTCGGCCCGACCGGGTCTCGCAGCGTTCCGCGGATCGCACGGTGATCCTCGGGATCAGGCCCGAGGGCATGGACGACGCGGCGCTGGTGCCGGGGTCGGACCCGGCCAGCCGTCTCCCGATCGTCGTGGACGTCCGCGAAGGGATGGGGTCCGACGTCTTCCTCCACTTCTCGGTCGACGCGCCGCCGGTGTTCACCGAGGACACGCAGGAGTTGGCCTCGGACATCGACGAGAAGGCGCTCGAAGACCTGAAGGCGCAGGCGAGCGAGAAGCAGGTGACCTTCATCGCCAGGGCCGGTCCCGAGACGACCGCGCAGACGGGCCAGCGCCGCGAGATCTTCGTCGACACGCGCAAGCTCTACTTCTTCGATCCGGCCACCGGTGGCTCGATCGCTGGCGACCGCTCCGTCGCGTCGGTGGGCGCCACCGGCCCATAGGCCGTTCGAGGCCGCGAGGATCTGCTCCGGAAGGAGGACGAGGGCAGGGACGTGTGACATCGTTCTCCTACGCGATGAACGGACGGGAGACCATGGCAGTCGATGCGAGACGCGATCAGGTCGAGCGCGCCCTCGCCGACGCCGACGGCATCCTCCGGCTGGCGCCGGCCTGGGTGGCCAGGGACTTCCTGCCGCCGGGACGCCGTCTCGGGCTGGCGGAGGACGCCTACGAGCTCGGGGATCGGGGAGCGACGTGCGAGCGCTGGCTGGCCTCGACGACGCCGGCCGACAACCGGACCGGACCCGACGACGAGGGGCTGAGCTACCTCGCTCTCGAGGGAGCGGAGCCGATCACGCTCCGCGAGGCGGTCGAAAGCGACCCGGCCGCGATCATGGGCGAGGAGTATTCCGCCACCCACGAGGGTCTCGGGCGTCTCGCGAAGATCTTCGACTACAGCACCAGGCTGCCGCTCCACCTGCACCAGCGGCAGGAGCACGCCGCGCTCGTCGGCCGCCGCTCCAAGGACGAGGCGTACTACTTCCCCCCGGGCGTCGACATGGGGCCGCACCCCGAGTCGTTCCTCGGCCTGCACCCGTCGGTCGCGGAGGAGGAGAACCACGCCCTGCTGCTTCCCTTCCTCGAGGACTGGGACAGCGACCTGATCCTGCAGCATTCGGTCGGGTACACGCAGGTCGCCGATCAGGGTTTCCACATCCCGTCGGGCGTGCTGCACGCGCCGGGGAGCGCGCTGACGATCGAGCTGCAGGAGGACTCGGACGTCTTCGCGATGCTGCAGGCGCTCAACGACGGCCGGATCATCTCGAAGGAGCTCCTGTGGAAGGACGTGCGGCCGGAGAACCGTGAGCGAGACGGGGAGCGATTCATCCTCGAGCTGATCGACTGGGAGGCCAACGGTGATCCGTTCTTCTACGAGCACCATCACCTGTCCCCGCTCCCCATCGAACGGTCGAGGCAGGAGGCAGGCGAGGAGTTCTGGATCTACTACGACACCACGAAGTTCAGCGGGAAGAAGCTCGTCGTCCGTCCGGGTGGCTCGTACGTGAGCGTGGACGCCGGCGTCCACAACGTCTTGGTCTGGTCCGGGAGCGGCACCTACGGCGGGGTCCCGGTCCGTGGTGGGGACACCAGCGCTGACGAGCTGCTGATCACGCACGATCGCGCCGTCCGCGGGGTCGAGGTGCAGAACACCGGCCGAGCCGATCTCGTGGCGATCAAGTTCTTCGGACCCGACGTCAACCCGAACGTCCCGATGATCCCGCGCGGCTGACGAGGTCGTCATGGGTGAGCGAGTTCGGTGGGGCATCCTCGGGACGGGCAAGATCGCCCGGACCCTGGCGCAGGCGATCGCCGGCTCCAGCGAGGCGGAGCTGCTCGCCGTCGGCAGCCGCGACCCGCAGCGCGCCGACGCCTTCGCGTCGGAGTTCGGCGTGTCGGGGTCGGGCACGTACGAGGAGGTGATCGCCGACGACACCGTGGAGATCGCGTACGTGGCGACGCATCACCCGGAGCACCGCACGTGGTCGGTCGCGGCCGCGGAGGCCGGGAAGCACGTGCTCTGCGAGAAACCGCTCGCCGTGCGGCACGTCGACGCGGTCGAGATCGTGGAGGCGGCCCGCCGCAACGACGTGTTCCTCCAGGAAGCCTTCGCCTACCGCACCCACCAGCAGACGGAGCGTCTCCTCGGCCTCGTCCGGGAGGGCGCGGTCGGCTCCGTACGCGCGATCGATGCGGTGTTCGGCTACGACGCCGGCCCGGAGCCCACGAACTACCTGATGAACCCCGCCCTCGCCGGAGGGAGCATCCTCGACGTGGGGTGCTACACGACGTCGATGTCGCACCTGCTCGCGGCGACCGCGCGCGGGGTCGATGTCCTCCCCGCCGACGAGGTGAGCGCGGCGGCGGTGTTCGGCCCCACCGGTGTGGACCACACGGCCGCCGCGACCCTGACCTTCGAGGGAGGGGTGTTGGCTCGGGTGGCGTGCTCGATCCAGGCCAACCTGGACAGCACCGTGCGGATCGTCGGTTCGAAGGGTCGGATCGAGGTGCCGACGCCGTGGCTGCCCGGGTGGATCGGCGGAGGCCCACGCATCCTGCTCGAGCGATGGGGTGCAGGCACCGAGGAGATCGCGATCGAGGAGGATCGGGACGTGTACACCGTCGAGGTGGATGCGGTGAGCCGCGCCGTTCGCGATGGGGAACGATCGTCGGCCGCGATGGGGTGGGAGGACTCCCTCGAGCATATGCTGACGCTCGATCGATGGCGCGCGGCGATCGGGCTCAGGTATCCGGGCGACGAGAGCGCCTGAGCCGGGAGGGGGCAGATGGCGACGGTTGCGGACGTAGCGAAGCGGGCCGGGGTCTCGGTCTCGACCGCGGCCCGGGTCCTCTCGGGCACGGGGTACGCGGCCGACGAGACGCGCCGGCTCGTCCTCGATGCTGCCCGCGAGCTCGGCTACGTGCCGAACCAGATCGCTCGGAGCCTCCGAACGCGCCAGACGAGGACGATCGGACTCCTGGTGGGAGACGTCGAGAACTCGTTCTACTCCGTGATCGCGAAGCACGTCGAGGCCGAGGCGAAGGATGCGGGCTACCGGGTCGTGCTGTGCAACAGCGACGACGACCCGAAGGTCGAGCGCGAGTACCTCAAGCTGCTCGAGGGGATGAGGGTCGACGCCCTGATCGTCACGCCGACCCCGAAGAACCGCCGGCACCTGGCCGACCTGATGGACAAGGACATCGTGGTCGTGCAGGTCGACCGGCGCGTGGACGGACTCGAGGCGGACGCCGTGCTGGTCGACAACGAGTCGGGTGCACTCGTGGCCGTCGAGCACATGATCGGCGCCGGTCACACCCGGATCGGCATCCTCACCGGCGACCTGGACATGCCGACCGCGAGCCAGCGCCTCGCGGGCTACGAACGCGCGCTTCGGGAACACGGGATCACGGTGCCGTCCTCACTCATCAGATCGGGGTCGTTCCACCGAGAGCACGCGATCGAGGATGCGACCGAACTGATCCGCGCGCGACCGACGCCGACCGCGATCCTCGCGGCGAACAACATCCTGGCCGAGGCCACGTTGATCGCGTTGAACGAGCAGGGGCTCCGCGTGCCGCGCGACGTCTCGCTCGTCGCTTTCGACGACGTGCAGTGGATGAGCATGGTCGAGCCGCCCATCACGACGGTTCGCCAGCCCGTCGCCGACATGGCCCGCAGCGCCGCCGAGCTCGCGCTCCGTCGTCTCCGTGAGGGTCGACAGGAACGACCCAGCACCGTCGTCTTCCGGACCGAGCTCGTCGAGCGGGACTCGGTGGCGTCCCCGCGGCGAACGAAAGCCGAGAAGGCCGCGACCCCTCAGTGACCGTCGCGATCGGCGTCGACGTCGGGACGACCGGGACCCGCGCCGTCGCCGTCGACGAGCATGGCGATGTCGTGGCCGCCAGGACGTCCGAGTACCCGCTCCTCACCCCGAGGCCGCGGTGGACGGAGCAGGATCCCCACGCCTGGTGGGATGCGACGTGCGACGTGCTGCGCGGGGTCGCGTCGGCCTGCCGGGCCGACGGCCAGCCGGTGGCGGGGCTCGGGCTCACCGGGCAGATGCACGGGTCGGTCTTCCTCGATGCCGCCGGCGACGTGATCCGTCCGGCGCTGCTGTGGAACGATCAACGCACCGACCGCCAATGCGAGCAGATCAGCGAGACCGTCGGCGCTGAGCGCATCGTCCAGATCACCGGCAACCCGGCGCTGACGGGCTTCCAGGCCCCCAAGGTCCTCTGGCTCCGCGACGAGGAGCCCGAGCGCTTCGCTCGTGTGGAGCACGTGCTGCTTCCGAAGGACTACGTCCGGCTCCGCCTGACGGGCGAGCTGGCGACCGACGCCGCCGACGCGGCCGGCACCCTGTTCCTGGACCTCCGGAGCCGGACCTGGTCGGCGGAGGTGCTCGACGCCCTCGAGATCCCACCGGCGTGGCTCCCGCGGGTGCTGGAGGGGCCGGAGCGATCGGGCGCGATCACCGACGATGTCGCGACGGGCGTCGGACTCCCCTCGGGCATCCCGGTCGCCGCCGGCGGCGGCGACAACGCGGCGGCGGCGATCGGCACCGGGATCACACGTCCGGGCCTGCTCTCGAGCTCGATCGGCACGAGCGGGGTGCTGTTCGCCCATGCGGACGAGGTGGCGATCGATCCGTCGGGGCGGATCCACGCGTTCGCGCACTCGGTGCCCGGGCGATACTGCCTGCTCGCGGTCACGCTCTCGGCCGGCGGATCGCTGCGGTGGTGGCGCGATCAGACCGGCCTCGGGTACGACGAGCTCGTCGCGGAGGCGGCCTCGGTGCCCCCCGGCAGCGAAGGCCTGGTCTTCCTCCCCTACCTGACCGGGGAACGCACGCCGCACCTGGATCCCGCGGCGAGCGGCGCGTTCCTGGGACTCACGGCTCGGCACACGCGCGGCCACATGACGCGCGCCGTGATGGAAGGCGTGCTCTTCTCGCTCCGCGACGGGATCGAGGTCATGCGCGGCCTCCAGGTGCGGCCGACGGAGATCCGAGCGACCGGTGGTGGGGCGGCGTCCCCTCTCTGGCTGCAGCTGCAGGCAGACGTCTACGGAACCCCGATCCATCGCATGGCGGTCGAGGAGGGCGCCGCCTACGGTGCCGCGCTCCTCGGCCACGTCGCGGCCGGCACGTTCGCCGACCTGGACGAGGCGACGGCCGTCGTGCGGACGCTCGAGGAGGTCACTGAGCCCGACCCGAAGCACTGCCGCGGTGTACGAGGAGACGTACGCCGTGTACCGGTCGCTGTACGGGACGTTGCGCGACGACATGCACCGGCTGGCTGGGTTCGCCGCATCGCACGACCGCCACGCCGGCCGCCCGACCGAGGCGTGATCGTGGACGTCTGTCTGATGATCGAGGGACAGGAGGGCGTGACCTGGGACGACTGGGTCACGCTGGCGCGCGCGTGCGAGTCGTTCGGGTACGAGGGGCTGTTCCGCTCCGACCACTACCTCTCGTTCTCCCATCCCAAGCGAGCGGGGAGCGCTCGACGCGTGGGCGACGCTCGCCGCGCTCGGCGCGATAACGGAGCGCATCCGGCTCGGCTCGATGGTCTCGCCGGTGACGTTCCGCCATCCGGCGGAGCTCGCGAAGTCGGTCGTCACCGCGGACCACGCGTCCCGCGGACGCGTCGAGCTCGGCATGGGGGCGGGCTGGTTCGAGCGCGAGCACCGAGCGTTCGGGTTCCCGTTCCCGGCCACCCGCGAACGGATGGACATGCTGGCCGAGCAGGTCGAGATCGTGCATCGGCTCTGGGGTGCCGACGGAGACCAGGTCGACTTCCAGGGTGAGCACTACCGGCTCGAGGCGTGTCCGGCGCTCCCGAGCCGTACCAAGACCCGCACCCTCCGCTTGATCATGGGCGGCGAAGCGGGACCCCGCTCGGCCGCGCTCGCGGCCCGATGGGCCGACGAGTACGACCTCGTCTACGTCGATCCGCCGGGCGCCAAGGAGCGCGTACAACGCGTCTCGGCCGCGTGCGAGGCGATCGGCCGCGACCCGGGCGACGATGCGCCGATCCCTCCTGACGAAGACGATCGTCGGATCGACGAGGGCGAGGTGCGGCGGCGAGCAGCCGAGCTGATGGCGTGGCAGGGCGAGGACGGCGACGTCGACGCCTACCTCGATGACCTCCGCACCAACCACGTCGCCGGGACGGTCGAGCAGGTGCTCGAGCGTCTCGCCGAGTTCGCGGCGGCCGGGATCCAGAAGGTCCTCGTGCACCAGCTCGTGCACACGGACCTGGAGTCGGTGGAGCTGATCGGGCGCGAGATCGTTCCCGAGGCCGCCCGGCTCTAGCCCTGGCGGCTCGTCGCTCCGATCATCCGACCGCGGAGTAGTCGACGAGGTTCCCCAAACGCTCGGGGGCACCCCCGAAGAACAGCTCGAGGTTGCGGCAGAGGAACTCGACGACGGTCGTCCAGCTCTCGGGCGTGTTCCCCGACACGTGGGGCGTGATCAGCAGACCGGGCGTCGTCCACAGGGGGCTGTCGGTCGGCAGCGGCTCCCGGTCGGTGACGTCGAGCATCGCCCCCCGCAGCCGCCCGCTCCGCAGCGCCTCGTCGAGCGCGGCCTCGTCGATCAGCCCGCCCCGTGCCACGTTCGACGAGCAGGGCCGTGGGTTTCATTGCGGCGAGCTCCGCCGCTCCGATCAGATGACTCGTCGTCCGGTTCAACGACGCGCAGAGCACCACGACGTCGCTTTCCGACACGAGCTCCACGAGCCGGTCGGGCGAGAGCAGTCGATCGAGGGGCTCCGCCGACAGGAACAGCGGGCTCCGCTTCGTGGCCCACACCTCCATCCCGAGCGCCCAGGCGGCGGTTGCGAGCTCACGACCGACGGCGCCGTACCCGACGATGCCCAGCCGCTTGCCGCGGAGGACCGAGCCTCCGAACGTGTCGGCGTCGAGCCATCGCCGTGCTCGTTGGCCGTCGAGCCAGCCGGGCAGGTTCCGGCTCAGCATGATGATCGCCGCGAGGGTGTACTCGGCCATCGCGGTCGCGTACGCGCCGGCGGAGTTCGTGAGCAGGATGCCGCGCTCGGCCATCGACTCGAGCGGGAGGTGCTCGACGCCGGCCGACACGCTGTGGACCCACCTGACGGGAGCCTGGGAGATCGCGCGCTCCAGCAGCGACTCGTCGATCCCCGTGACCACGACCCGGAGGCCGGGAGGGATGGCCTCCCCAGACCGGGATCATCGTCGGCCAGGAGCCGAGCGCGATCGCGGATGGCCGCCTCGAGCTCCGAGCGATGGCCGTCGACGAGGAAGCGGGGCACGAGGATCGAGGGGACGGTGGGGGCACCGGCAGCGCCTTCGGGAGCCATGACCTGACAACGTTCCCATACCAGAGCGCTGGGGTGCACGCATGACCGACCCGCATCCGACGAACGGCCCGGGTCAGCGCTCGATCCTCACCGCCTCGAGCAAGCCAAGCGTTGGGATCTCGATCGTGAGCCGGCCCTCCGCCGCGCTCCACTCGAGCTCGCGATCGGCGACGAGTGCCGTCACCCGGGACGGCTCGCCCTCGAACGGGACCACGACCTCCAGGTCGTGCATCGTCACCGGCTCCACGCAGCTCACGCCCCGGTGGCCCGACGCGTTCACCAGGTGGAGCAGGTGAGCGCCGTCGTCTCGCGCGAAGAACGTCACTTCGACCATCGAGGGAGATCGCCCCCGATGGGTTCGAGCCCGGCATGGTGTCGGAGCACGTCGGCGACGAAGGCCGATGTGTTCGGAGTGGCCCTGGCGTTCGACGAGCGTCCCGCAGGTCCAGGGCACATAGATGGCGCGGCCGGCCCCGAACGCATGCGTCACCAAGCCGGGCTCGCCGGTGGCCTCGGGGAGCACGCATCGCTCGGGCGGCCCGAACGGGCCGGGAGGGATCAACCTGAGCCGGAGGTCCGCCTCCGGTGCGTAGACGGCGTCGACGTAGACACCGTCGATGAAGATCAGGTCTGTGGCTGCGAGGCTCGGGAACCCGCGGCGGTCGTCCGAGCTCGAAGTATGCACCCCGCATGCGGTCGCGGATGCTCCTCAGCCGCTCGATGCCCGAGACACGCAAGCGCCGGCCGGCTCTCGCGGCTCCAGCCCCTCGGTCCGCGACCCCGTGCGCCCGGTCGCGACGAGCGTCCCGCCGTCCTCCACGAACCGATCGAGTCGCCCTGCGTCGTCGTCGCCGATCGGCTGGTGGTCGGGCAGGATCACCGCGTCGTAGCGAGCGAGCACGCCCTCGGTCGCCCGCGACAAGGTCACGACGTCGAAGAGGTGGTGCCGCTCGGCGAGGACCCGGAACCACCCGCGATACTCGTCCCACGCTCCGTGCGGTCCCGTCAGGAGCGCGACCCGGGCGCGCGAGGTGAGCCCGCGGTACTCCTGCTCGTGGGCCGCGTGGAACCGGAACAGCTCGCGGACGGCAGCGATGCCGGAACGGTCGTGACGGCGGTCCAGGCGGCCGATCACGTAGTAGTCGAGCCCGCCGCCGTTGGCCAGGTCTGCGCCAGGCGGAGGCGCTGACGTTCGGGCGACACGGACACGTGCCGGACGGGGTAGTCGATGAAGTCGACCGAGCTGTTGCTGGAGACGGTCCGTGGCAGCGAGCTCACGACCCACTTCGTGTTCGACGACGCGCTGAACGGCCATTCCGGCGGTGAGCGGTCGAGCGCGGTGTTGGACTCCTGGCGGACGAATCCACCGAGCTCGTCGGACGCACGGTCGATCGCGAGGTCCGGCCCGAGTCGTCGGATGAGTCGCGTCCATCCGGCGCTTCGTTTCATCGATCGTGCGCTCCTGGTAGGCGAGGTAGCTGCGGAACGTCGCGTCGTCGAGGTCACGCGTGACCGGCAGCTCCACCCCGGCCGTCTCCGCGGAAGCCCCACGACGCACGCCTCGCAGTGGCAGATCCCATGGTCGATGCCGCGGTAGTCCCATGTCTGGAAGCCGGCCATGTTGAAATAGATCCCGTCGACGTCGAGCACCGTGATGGTCTCCTCGACGATGCGCGGCGCGCACTCCTGCTGGTACGCCCCGGACGGACACACGTGAACGTCGCCGCCGTCCTCGACGATCCGTCCGTCCGCGGTGCGGGACGCCCACTCCGGGTGCCGCTCGTGCAGCGCGGGGCGCACCTTCGAGAAGTCCGTCCGCGCGATCACCTTGATGCTCGCCGCGTGACAGGCCTCGATGATCGTCGCCAGGTCGTCCCCCTGGAGGAACGCGCTCGGCGTGTGGAACGGGAGCGATGTCGGGTAGCTCGCGACGATCCCGGACGTGTTGATCATCGCGACGGTCGCGCTCAGATCCTTCAGCGACGCCACATAGCGCTCTGCGTCGATGTCCGCCATGTCGATCTCGCGCAGGTTCGTCTGCACGAGCCGCCACGGCCACGACTCCCACCATCCCTGCGTCACGACGGTTCCCCAGCTCCCACGTTCCCCAGCCGCGGAGCCGGGGATAGACCCGCCCGCGCCGGAAGGCGTCGCCGTGCCAACCATGGGACGCGGCCCGCTGCTGCCCAAGGTATGAGAACGTTATCATGACGCCTCGAGGGCACGACGGTCGTCAGGCGGAGAGGAACCCGGAGGGGCGGATGGAGCGACGGCGGCTCGGGAGGCTCGAGCACCGGAGCAGCGTGCTGATCTACGGGGGCGCGGCACTCGGCGACGTTCCGCAGCGGTCGCCGACGCATCCATCCAGCTGGCGCTCGACGCAGGGATCAACCACTTCGACACGGCTGCCGGGTACGGGGACTCGGAGCTGCGCCTAGGCGCCTGGATGACGAGGATCCGTGATCGGATCTTCCTCGCGAGCAAGACCGGGGACCGAACGGCAGCCGGAGCGTACGACTCGATCCGTCGCTCCTGGAGCGTCTGGACGTCGAGCGACTCGACCTGATCCAGCTGCACGCTGTGTGCGACCTCGATGATCTCGGCATCGTCACCACGTCGGGCGGCGCGCTCGACGGTGCGATCCGCGCCCGCGACGAAGGGCTGGTCGGGGCGATCGGCATCACGGGTCACGGGATGCGTGCGCCCGGCCAGTCCACCTGGCGGCGCTCCGCCGCTTCCCGTTCGACACCGTGCTCACGCCCTGCAACTACCGCCTATGTGCGGGAGCCCGGTTCCGCCGGGACCTGGAGGCGCTCGAGGACGAGGATCCGGGCTCAGGACGCCGGGCTGATGTACATCAAGGCGATCGCGCGCAACCTCTGGCGGACCGGCGAGGTTCACCGGTACGCGACGTGGTACGAGCCGCTCGACGAGCAGGCAGCCTCGACGCGGCGGTCGCGTTCGCGCTCGCCTCGGCCCGGCGACCGGGATCGCCACGGCCGGCGACGTGCGCCTGCTGCCGCTCATGATCGAGGCGGAGCGGCGGGCGCCCATGCCACCGCCGCATCGATCGCGGCCGAGCTCGACGCCGTGCCCGAGCTGGAGCCGCCGTTCCTGCGGATCCCCGGCCGCTCGATCCCCGATTGGCTCGAGCCGATCGTGATCGACCCGTGACGGCTCCGCCGGCCGCGATCAGGGCACGTCCGCCACGAGCAGGCGCGTAGGGTCGATCTCCGGCACCTCGACGCGCAGCAGATCCCCCTCGACCGACGCGGTGAGCGGGCGCTCCTCGCCGGGGTGACGAGCGAGACCCTGGGGTCGCCCTCCGTCCACGGCAGGCGCAGCTCGAGGTCCCGGACGGGGGCGACGGAGTCGGTCGCCTCGTCGTAGCCGTAGGCCAACAGGTGCACCACGTGCCGCGGGCCGGCGACCACTCGCGTGACGCGGACCGAGGGGTCGGAGACCTCGATCCGCTCGACCGGCAGCCCTCGGAGCGCGTCGACGATCAGCTCGCGGTCGGCGTCGAGGTAGTCGTGCCAGAACCTCGTCAGGGCCTCGCCGTCGGCCCGGACGGCGAGCCCCTCGGCGATCGGGCTCTCGGAGTACGTGACGACGTTGCCGCCCCCTCGCGCGAAGCCTTCCAGGGCGGCCGCCGGCCGCCGGCCCAGGTCGCGGGCCTCCGGGAGCAGGATCGTCCGGTACCGCGCGAGCGCCTCGGGGTCGAGCGAGTCGGGGTTGAAGCGTTCGTCGCCGCAGTAGAGGACGTCGAATTGCACCCCGCGCTCCGCGAGCGCTTGGGCGAGCGCGAGGTATTTCCTGTGCGTCTCTGGCCGCTGAGGATCGGCCCCTCCGCGTACAGGATCGCCAGCGGGTTCCGGGTGGTCGTGCCCTCGTAGAGATCGCGGTGCTCGTCGATGAAGCGGATCCAGGTCTTCAAGGCTTCGGGGCGGTCGCGGCGAGCCGGGTGGAGGCGTCGACGCCGGGCCACCAGTAGTACCCCCAACGGCCGCCGTTCGCGTAGGCCTCGAGGAACATCAGGAGGTGATAGGTCGTCCGCGGCCGGTCGGCCAGCTGGCGGGGCACGGTGATGCTGGGACAGATCCAGGCGGGGGCGCCGGTGAGCGACGACCCGAGGCGATAGCAGGCCGCGAACGAGCCGCGGGGCAGCAGCTCGTGCGGACGCGCCCGCCTCCACCCGGTAGTGGTTCTCCAACATGACGAAGTCGAGGTGCCGACCCCACCCGCACCCCCAGAGCGGCCCGAACGTCGGCACCAGGTCGCCGAGGTACGCGACGTTCGCACTGATCGCGAACCCCGGGCGGTGCCCGTCGGCGTACGAACGGAGCTCGCGGATGAACGCGATCATCACGTCGAACGCCGCCTGCTCGTGGAACCGGCGATAGCGCCGTGAACAGATCGTCGTCGGTCCGAAGCGCCGCCCGCAGCGCGTCGTCGTCGAGCTCCGCGACGCCGGGATCCTCGGTCGCCCGCGATCGGAACCGGTCGAGGCAGCGCCGGCAGAAACCGGTACCTCCCCGATCGAGATCCATCAGGCCGATGCCGGTCATGATCTCGTCGAGGTTCACGACGTCCATGCCCTTGTCGACGCCGTCGCGGCACCGTTCCATCAGGTAGCCGCGGAACGTGTCGCTGTAGATGCACGCCGGCGAAGCACCGGCTTCGATTCCCAGTAGTACCAATCGCACTCGGAGGGCTGTCCGTCGATGTCGAGGCAGACCTCGTCCACGAGTGGCGGGTGGCCGGCGCCTCGTACACCTCGGGGGTCAGGGCGATCATCGGGACCGAGAACAGCACCCGCCGCCCTCGAGCGTGTGCGTCGGCGACGTCGCCGCTCGACAGCCGCTCGGGATCGGCCCACATGCCGTTGACGGTCGTGCCGTACGCGGTGGCGACGTCGTCGGGCATCGCGACGGCGGCGACGAACTGGATCTGCCGGTACCAGTCCATGCCCAATCCCCCCTCGAGGCCCGATCGGAGGTCCCGGGCATCTCGAAGGCATGATATCGTTCCCACACCGATGAGCGGCGAGACGCGGGCCGACGACGAGATCGCGATCGTCCGCGAGCCCGACGACGTGGCGGCGACGTCACCTCCGGTCGAGTGGGCGATCGGCCGGCTCAGGTCGGCGCTCGAGGCCAGGGGATCCCGGTCCGTCTGCTCGAGCGTCGAGGTCGGCCGAGTCGGGGACCCGGCTGTCGTCGCCGGCGCCGAGCACCCTTCGGCCCGCCGGTGTCCTGGACGCCGCCGGCGTCGCGATCCCGCGCAGTTCCTGAGGCGCTCGGGCTGATCCCGGGCGAGCGGGTGAGGGGCGCGAGCTCCTCGTGACCGGCTCCGACGTCCGGGGGCTCGTCTACGCGGTGCTCGAGCTCGCGGACCGGGTGGAGCACGGGGACGACCCGCTCGAGGCGATCAGGGTCGACGCGCCGGTCGTCGAGCGGCCCGCGAACCCGGTGCGCAGCGTGGCTCGGTTGTTCGCGAGCGAGCTCCACGACAAGCCGTGGCTCCACGACGAGGGGTTCTGGCGGCGGTACCTCTCGATGGTCGTCGCGCAGCGGTTCAACCGGGTCAACCTGATGGTGGGGTTGGGCTACAACTTCCCGTGGCGCATCGCCGACCCCTACCTCTACTTCGCCTACCCGTTCCTGGTGGACGTGCCGGGATCGGGGGTCCGGGTCCCGCAGCTCCCCGACGACGAGCGGGATCGCAACCTGGCGATGCTCCGATTCATCTCGGATGAGGCCGTCGCCCGCGGGCTCGAGTTCCAGTTCGGGATGTGGACGCACGCGTTCGAGTGGTTCGAGAGCGAGGACGCCCCGTACACGATCGAGGGGCTCGATCCCGAGCGACCACGCCGCCTACTGCGGCGAGGCGATCCGGATCGCTGCTGGACGCGTGCCCGTCGATCGGCGGGCTCACGATCCGCACGCACGGCGAGAGCGGCGTGCCCGAGCGCAGCTGGGACTTCTGGAAGGTCGTCTTCGACGGCATCGTGCCGACGCGGGCCGCGCCGTGCGCCTCGACCTCCACGCGAAGGGGCTCGACCAAGAGACCCTCGATCTCGCGCTCGCGACCGGCCTGCCGCTCACGGTGTCGCCGAAGTTCTCCGCCGAGCACATGGGCCTGCCCTACCACCAGGCGGCGATGCGGGAGCTCGACCGCCCGCCGACGGATCGCGACAGCGAGCGCGACGGGCAAGGCGAGCTTCATGAACGTGAGCGAAGGGACGCGCCCGTTCACGCGGTACAGCTACGGGGACTTCCTGCGCGACGACCGCCCCTACGACGTCGTCTTCCGCGATCTGGCCGGGGACGCAGCGGGTGCTCCTGTGGGGCGACCCCGCGATGGCGGCGGGGTTCGGCCGCAACGTGGGCATCGCGGGGAGCGAGGGACTCGAATGGTGCGAGCCGCTCTCGCTCGAGGGCCGGGAAGGCACGGCGCAGCCGCGGACCGCGCGACGGGTACGCCGACGCCTCGCTCTCCACCGCCGACGACTGGGAGAAGCACGCGTACACGTTCCGGCTGTTCGGACGCCTGCTCTACGATCCCGGACGCGCCGCCCGAGGGGTGGCGGCGCTCGCTGCGTGCGACGCTCGGGCCGGCCGCGGAGCCCGCCGAGGCCGCGCTGGCGAGCGCGAGCCGCATCCTGCCGCTCGTCACGAGCGCGCACCACCCGTCCGCGTCGAACAACTACTACTGGCCCGAGGTCTACACGGACATCGCGATCGTGGACGAGGGCCGGTCGATCGAGACGCACTACTACGACACGCCCGAGCCGAAGCGGTTCGGCACCGTCACCCCGCTCGATCCGGAGGTGTTCCTGACGGCCGAGGAGTCGGCGCGCGAGCTCGAGACAGGCATCGACGACGGCCGCTACTCGGCCCTCGACGTCGCCGCGATGGCTCGATCGGCTCGCGGCGGATGCGACGTCGCCGCGCTCGCGCCGATCGACGCCGTGTCGGCGCATCCGCCGGCCGACGGTGCGGCGGCTCGCGGTCGACGTCGCGATCCAGGCCGCGCTCGGCCGGTTCTTCGCCGGGAAGCTGCGTGCCGGGGTCGCGTACGAGCGGTACCGGCGGTCGGGCGAGCCCGAGCGGCTCGCCGCCGCGCTGACGTGCCTACCGGTCGGCGCGGAGCGCCTGGGTCGAGGCGGTCGCCGCCGCCGACGGCGTGTACGTGCCCGACCTCACGTACGGCCCGCAAGCCTGGCTGCGAGGGAGCTGGGCGGACCGGCTCGCGGCGATCGACGACGACCTCGGCGCGCTGGAGGCGCTCGCCGCGGACCGCGCGGATCGGACGTCGGCGACGACGAGGCCGTCGCCCGCGCCCCCGCTCGGTCGCAGGTCTCGCACGATCCGCCGTCGACGTTCACGCCGGCCGAGGACCTCCCGATCGTGCTCGAGGCCTCCGACCCGGCGGTCGTCGGAGCCGCCCTGCGATACCGGCACGTGAACCAGGCGGAGCCGTACGTCGAGGTCGAGATGGAGGCCGTCGAGGGGGGGTTCGCCGCGGCGATCCCTGCCGACTACGCCGAGGCCGACTACGCGCTCCAGTACCACGTCGTCGTTCGGGCCGACGATGGCCGGGCGTGGCTCCACCCGGGCCTCGGACCGGAGCTCTCGGAGCAGCCGTACCACGTTGTGCGGCCTGATCGCTGCCCGACTTGCGCTCGCGAACCTGAGAACGTTACCATGCTCGCTCGAGCCCGCGGCCCGACCCAGGGAGCAGCGCCCGTCGAGCGGGCAGTCGCCATCGCTCCCGGCAACGCTCCGGAGGATGCAGACGTGGGAACCGTCGTCGCGATCGGCACGCTGGACACGAAGGGTGCGGAGTACGCGTTCCTGCGCGACCGGCTGATCGAGCACGGGGCCGACGTGATCCTCGTCGACGCCGGCGTGCAGGGGGAGCCGACGATCGAGGCCGACGTCTCGCGCCAGGAGGTCGCCCGCGCGGCGGGGGCCGACGTCGAGGAACTCGCGGCCGCGGGCGATCGCGGCGCGGCCGTGGAGACCATGTCTCGCGGCGCGGCCGCCATCGTGGAGCGGCTGTACCAAGAGGGACGGCTCGACGGCGTGGTCGGCATGGGCGGAACGGGCGGCACGTCGCTCGTGACGCACGCGATGCAGCGGCTGCCCGTCGGCGTCCCGAAGCTGATGGTGTCCACGGTCGGATCGGGCGACACGCGCCCGTACGTGGGGGCGGTGGACATCGCGATGATGTACTCCGTCGTCGACATCGCCGGGGTCAACCAGATCTCCGCGAGGATCATCGGCAACGCGGCCGCGGCGATCGCGGGCATGGCGTCGGCGTCGATCCCCGAACCGGGCGACGCGCGGCCGCTGATCGGGGCCTCGATGTTCGGCGTCACGACACCGTGCGTGACCACGGCGCGCGAGCGGCTCGAGGAGCTCGGGTACGAGGTCCTCGTCTTCCACCAGACCGGCACGGGCGGCCAGTCGATGGAGGAGCTGGTCCGGGCGGGGTTCATCGTCGGGCGTGCTCGACGTCACGACGACCGAGCTCTGCGACGAGCTCGTCGGCGGCGTCCTCGCCGCGCACCCGCAGCGACTCGAGGTGGCGGGCGCGATGGGGGTTCCGCAGGTGGTCTCGCTCGGCGCCCTCGACATGGTGAACTTCGGTCCGATGGACACGGTGCCCGAGCGCTTCCGCTCGCGGAACCTCTACGTCCACAACCCGAGCGTGACCCTGATGCGGACGACGCCCGAGGAATGCGCCGAGCTCGGCCGGCGGGTCGCTCGCAAGCTCAGCTCCGCGACCGGCCCGACGGCGCTGTTCGTGCCGTTGCGGGGGGTCTCGATGATCGCGATCGAGGGGCAGCCGTTCCACGACGAGGCGGCCGATGACGCGCTTGTTCTCGGCCGTGCGGGAGAACGCCGGATCGAACGTGGAGCTGATCGAGCTCGACATGGACGTCAACGACCCGCGGTTCGCGCTCGCGATGGCGGACCGCCTCGACGAGATGCTGCGGGAGGCCGGATGATCGCGCGCGAGCGGGCCCTCGAGCGCCTCCGCTCCCAGACGCGCGAGCGGCTCGGCCGTCGTCGGCGCAGGCGCGGGAACCGGGTTGAGCGCGAAGTGCGCCGAGGCCGGCGGCGTCGACCTGATCATCATCTACAACTCGGGCCGCTACCGCATGGCCGGGCGCGGTTCGCTCGCCGGTCTGATGCCGTACGGGGACGCGAACGCGATCGTGGTCGAGATGGCCGCGGAGGTCCTCCCGATCGTGAGGGACACGCCGGTGCTCGCCGGCGTCTGCGGAACGGACCCGTTCCGACTGATGCCGGTCTTCCTCGGGCAGCTGAAGGCAGTCGGCTTCTCGGGGGTCCAGAACTTCCCGACCGTCGGGCTGGTGGACGGCACGTTCCGGCAGAACCTCGAGGAGACCGGCATGGGCTACGGCCTCGAGGTCGAGACGATCCGGCAGGCGCACGAGCTGGACCTGCTGACCACGCCGTACGTCTTCTCGCCGGAGGATGCCCGCGCGATGACCGAGGCCGGCGCGGACGTCCTGGTGGCGCACATGGGGCTGACCACGGGCGGCGCGATCGGCGCCGAGACCGGCCGCACGCTCGACGACTGCGTGGGCGAGATCCAAGCCATCCGAGATGCCGCCGTCGAGGTGCGCCACGACGTGATCGTGCTGTGCCACGGCGGCCCGATCGCCGAGCCCGACGACGCCGCCTACGTCCTCGAGCGCACAGACGGCGTGGCCGGGTTCTTCGGGGCATCGAGCATGGAGCGGCTCCCGACCGAGATCGCCATGACCGAGACGGCTCGACGGTTCAAAGCGCTCCGGATCTGACGAAGCGGGCGGCTTCCACGTCGGGGCCGATCCACCGTCTCAAGCGTTCCGCTCGTCCCAGGTGGCCCAGGCATTGTCGAGGTTCTCCTGGACCGCGGCGGCCGCGTCGTCCAACGCCTCCTGCGGCGTCTTCGACCCCTCGAGTGTGAAGCCCCACGCGTCGAAGAACGGGGCGAGCACGTCCCATCGGTCCGGGATGAAGATCGGGGGCCGCGCGTTGCTCAGCACCTTGAGGATGTCCTGGCGCCCTGGGATGTCACCGGCCCAGTCGACCTCCTCGGCCACCGTGTGGTCGATCGGGATCGAGCCCTCGGTCTCGTAGGCGATCCGCTGTCCCTCGGTCGCGAGGAACGCGATGAACTCCAGCGCCTCCTCGGGGTGGTCGGAGGTCTTCATCACCGCCGTGTTGTCCCCGTAGACGTCGAAGAACGGCTCGAAGCCCGGCGGCGTGGGTGGACCCGTCACGCCGTAGTTGATCCCGGCCTTCTCGAACGTCTTCGCGCTGTCGAAGTCACACGACGGCCATCGCCAGGGCGCCGCTCTGGAAGAAGTCCGCCGAGCCGTCCCAGGGGTCGACGGTGTTCTCACCGGGGGAGCACCCGTCGCGCACCATGCCGCTCAGGACGTCGAACTGGTGCACGGCCTCCGCGCCGTTGAAGTAGCCCTCGGCCGTCCGCGCGTCCGGGCTCAGGAACAGCTCGAACGGCATGAGCGACGAGGGAACCGCCGCCCCCCAGACGCCGGCATCGGGGTCTGTGAGCTGGCAGGCCGTGTCGGCGAACTCCTCGACCGTCATGGGCGGCCAGGCGTCCGGATAGGCGACCCCCGCCGCGTCGAACAGGTCCTTGTTGTAGAAGATCCCCCATCCGCCCTGGTTCGAGGCGAGGCAGTACAGGGTGTCGTTCCACGTGCAGCTGTAGTCGCCGGGCCCCCGGATGATGCCCTGGTTGTAGGTGGACAGGTCGATGCCCTTGTCCGCCACCATGTCGTCGAGGGGCAGGAGCTGCTCCTCGATCAGGAGGTTGATGTCGAACGCCAGGACCAGGTCGGGTGCCTTGCCCGCGGCGATTGCCGTCTTGACCTTTACGTTGTAGCTCTCCGCCGGGATGTAGGTGTAGTCGATGTTGATGTTCGGGTGTTCGGCCTCGAACGCGTCGACCATGGCGTTGCGGTCCGGGGTGTCCTGCCCCTCCTGGTACGTCCAGAAGTCGAGCGTGACCTCCTCGCCCGAGCCCCCGTCGGCGGTGTTGCCCCCGCCGCCTCCGCCGTCGGCCTCGGGGCTGCTCGTGCACGCTGACACCACCGCGACCAGCGCCAGGATCGCTGCCCACGCACGACGTTTCGCCATCGACCTCAACCCCCGATCCGGACGGATGGTACGGGCGACGCCGATGATATCGTTCTCACAGCCCGAAGGGAACCCAGTCGCGGCAGCCGCCGGTTCCCGCTGGATCGCGAGCGAGGAGGGACGGAGGGTGAAGACCCACGCCGTGGTGTTCCCGGAGCCGAAGCGGGTCGAGATCCGCGAGATGGACGTCCCCGACGTGGGGCCCCACGAGGTGGGCATCAGGACGGCGTTCTCCGGGATCAGCCAGGGGACCGAACGCTGGGCCTTGACGGGGCGGTACGGCCACTACGACGTCGACTACTCCGCGTACTTCCCGTGCTCGCCGGGGTACCAGGCGGCGGGCGTAGTGGAGCAGGTCGGGGCAGACGTCACCGATCTCGGCGTCGGCGACCACGTCTTCACGATGGGCACACACTTCGACGATCCGGCTCACAAGTACCCGGGACCCTGCCAGGCGTCGCACGCCGGCTACCTGGTGGCGGCCGCGACGGAGGTGTGGCGGGTCGCACCCGAGGTGGACCTGGCCGGTGCGTCGCTGTTCCACATGGCAGGCGTCGCACGGCACGGGATCCGCCTGACCGGCGTCGCCGAGGGCGACCTCGTCGCGCTGATCGGTCTCGGGATGATCGGACAGATGACCGCGCAGGCGGCGAGGCGTGTGGGTGCCCGGGTGATCGCCACCGACCTGATCGCCGAGCGAGTGGCGCTGGCCGAGTCCCATTCGGCCGACGTCGCGCTCGACGGCACCACCCAGAGCTTGGAGGACGTGATCCGCGCCGAGGCGCCGCAGGGGGCAGACGTCGCGATCGACACGACCGGTGTGAGCACCATGTTCGATCGATGCCTCGGGCTGATCCGCGAGGAAGGACGCATCGCGATGCAGGGCTACTACCCCGACCCGATCTCGATCGATTTCCACCCGACGCATCTCCAGCGTCCGCTCGTCGCGTTCCCGTGCGGGTGGGACGACCAGTTCAACGGAGACCTCGCCGACGACATGGCCACCGGCCGCATCGCGATCGATCCGCTGATCACGCACCGCATCCCGTTCCGCGATGCGGAGTCAGCCTACGAGCTCGTCGTCGACCATCCGGAGCGTTCGATGGCCATGGTCTTCGACTGGACCGGCGCCTGAGCCGGGTCACGCTCCACCACCCAGGACGGCTGTCGCACCTTCGTCATCGTTCGAGGAGCGAGACCATCGACGGGTCCAGCTCGCCGATGGACCGGACGCCGAGGAGCTGCATCGTTCTGACGACGTCCTCCCGCAGGATCGCCAGCGCTCGGTCGACCCCTCGTTCGCCCCCCGCCATCAGCCCGTAGAGGTACGCGCGGCCGATCATCGCCGCCCTGGCACCGAGCCCGACCGCCGCGACCACGTCGGCGCCGGACCGAACGCCGCCGTCGACGAGAACCTCGACCCGACCACCGACGGCGTCCATGATCTCCGGGAGCACCTCGAGTGGGGTGACGGATCGGTCGAGCTGCCGGCCCCCGTGGTTCGACACGACGAGGCCGTCGACGCCGCGCGAGACCATCTCGCGGGCGTCGTCTTCCCGCATCACGCCCTTCACGACGAGTGTTCCTGCCCACCGCTGTCGTAGCCACGACAGGTCGTCCATCGTCACGGCCGGGTCGAACATCCGGTCGATCACATCCTCGAGCACCTCGCCCGCTTCGGCGTGCGCGGCGAAGTGGAGCGGTTCCGTCGTGAGGAGGTCGAGCCACCAGCTCGGATGGAGCGCGCCGTCGACGAGCGTTCGCCAGCTGAGCGCGGGCGGCATCGCCAGTCCGTTGCGGACATCGCGGCGGCGATCGCCCGCGACGGGGACGTCGACCGTGAGGACGAGCGTCCGGAAGCCCGCCTCGGCAACCCGTTCGATCAGCGCCTCGGTCCTACCGCGGTCGCGCCACACGTACAGCTGGAACCATCGTGTCCCAGCCGGCTCGACGGCGATCAGATCCTCGGGAGAGGTGGTACCCATCGTCGATAGGGCGTAGGGCACCCCCGCCCGGGCTGCTGCTCGAGCCACCGCCGGCTCGCCCTCGTGATGCATCATCCGCGTGAGCCCGGTCGGGGCGAGGACGAACGGCATCGATGCCAGTTCGCCCAGGATCGTTGCCGCCGGGGAGACCGCCGACACGTCGCGGAGGGTCCTGGGATGGAACTCGACGCGCGAGAACGCGCGCACCGCCCGTGCCATCGAGAGCTCGTCGCCGGCGCCCCCGTCCACGTAGTCGAGGACGGCCTTCGGCGCACGGCGCGCCGCCATCCGCCGGAGGTCCGCGATCGTCGTGGCTCGCTCGAGCCGACGCTCGAGCGTGATCGCGGGAGGCGCGAGCCGGATCAGCGGTCGCCACTCGCGCCAGCGCGGGAACCGACGGCCGGCCCGGCGCTTCCCGATCGGCGCGTTCGGTCGGCCCATAGCCACCGAGCGACCGTCCGCCGCTAGATCCGACGTCGTCACGCGCGCGTCGAGCCACCGCGGGGTGAAGCCGCGGTCGTCCTCGTCGACCAGGGTGCCGGGCGGCACGAGGCCGTCGATCGCGTCGAGGGTCGATCCGTCGAGCCGGACGTCGGCGCCCGCGAGCAGGTCCTCGAGCTGATCCATCGTGCGCGGACCGATGATCGACGACGTCACCGCAGGATGAGCGAGCGTGAACGCGATCGCGAGGTGCTGCAGTGGCATGCCGGCGTCGGCGGCCACCTTCAGCAGGTCTTCGACGAGGTCGAGCTTCCGCTGGATCTGGGGCCGGGACTCGTCGAACTGCGCCTCGACTTCCCGTCCCGCGGAACGCCCGGCGCGGGACTCCGGCGAGCGGTCGAACGAGCCGCGACGGTAGCGCCCGGTCAGCCAGCCCCGGTTCAGCGGGCTCCAGACGAGTACCCCCATGCGGTATCGATCGGCGATCGGGAGCACGTCGTGCTCGATGTGCCGCACGAAGATCGAGTAGGGAGGCTGCTCGGTCCGGAAGCGCGACAGTCCGCGTCGCTCGGCGGCCCAGTGCGCCTCCACGATCTGCCAGCCGGGGAAGGTCGACGACCCGAAGTACCGGATCTTGCCCTGGCGCTGGAGGTCGGTGAGCGCCGAGAGCGTCTCCTCGACGTCGGTATCCGCCTCGGGGCGGTGGATCTGGTACAGGTCGATGTGGTCCGTGCCGAGCCGGCGGAGGCTGTTCTCCACCTCGCGCATGATCCAGACGCGTGAGTTTCCCCACTCGTTCACGCCGGCCCCCATCCCGCCGTGGACCTTCGTCGCGAGGACCACGTCGTCGCGCCGGCCCTTCAACGCCTTGCCGACGATCTCCTCGGACTCGCCGAGCGAATAGACGTCGGCCGTGTCGACGAAGTTGATGCCGCCATCGATCGCGGCATGGACGATGCGCACGCACTCGTCGACGTCGGTGTTCCCCCACGACCCGAAGTTCATGGCGCCGAGGCAGTGCGTGCTGACCCGCACACCGGTTCCACCGAGTGAACGGAACTCCATCTCGTCCTCCTCTCGTCGCGGCGTGACGGCTCCGACCCAGCACCATGATGCATCCGGGCGCTGCGCCAGGGGGCACGATGATGTGGGAACGTTATCATGCTCACCTCTGCTCTCGCTGAGGAGGTGCAGTCGTCTTGAGGGTCACAGCGGTGCGGCTGTTCCGCGTCGAAGGGCAAGGCCCGGCGTGGACGTTCGAGGACCGTGCCGTGGAGCAGCTGGACCTCTACCCAGGTCACGTTCGTGCTACGGCGGGCGCGGGCGACGTGGGAACCCACCTCGTCGCCTGGTACCTCACGATCGAGACCGACGACGGCCCCTCGGGGCTGTACGGACCGATCGACCGCCGCCAGGCCTTCCTCGTCGCGACGGAGCTTCGACCGCACCTGCTCGGCGCCGACCCACTCGCGACCGGATCGCTGCACGATCGCATGCTCCGGGTGCATAGGCACGGCCGCGCCGGCCTCTTGGTGACAGCGGTGAGCGTCGTCGATAACGCGCTCTGGGACCTGCGCGGCAAGGTGGTCGGCGAACCCGTCTATCGGCTCCTCGGGGGACCGACGCGAGAGCGCGTTCCCGTCTACGCGAGCATGCTCGGCTCGTCGATCGACCCTGAGCGTGCGGCGACCGTCGCCGTCGAGCACCAGGCGCTCGGGTTCGGCGCGCAGAAGTGGTTCTTCGCCTTCGGTCCCGGCGCCGGCTGGGAGGGCCTGCAGCGGAACCTCGCGATGGCTCACGCGGTCCGCGAGGCCGTTGGCGCAGGGTACCCCCTGATGTTCGACGCGTTCATGGGATGGGACGCGACGTACGCAGCCGACATGCTCCGGGGGCTCGAGTCGGTGGAGCCCCACTGGGTCGAGGAGCCCGTGCCGCCCGAGCGGGTCGACGTGTTCCGGCGCCTGGCGGCCGGGACGTCGATCCGGCTGGCGACCGGCGAGCACGTCGCCACGCGCTGGCAGATCAAGCAGCTGCTCGACGCGGGCATCGGCGTGATCCAGGCCGACCCCGACTGGTCGGGCGGCATCACCGAGCAGCGGCACATCTGCTCGCTGTGTTCGGCCTACGACGTGCCCGTGGTCGCCCACGGGCACGCGATCCCCGTGCCGCTCCACGTCGCGGCGTCACAATCGCCGCAGGTGGTCCCGATGATGGAGTACCTCGTGCGGATCCAGGAGCGCAACCAGTGGTTCCACCGGACGATCCTGCGCCCGGTCGACGGAGCGCTCGCGCTGCCCGAGGGCCCGGGGCTGGGCATCGAGCTCGACCCTGCGAAGATCGACGACCGGCGAGAGGTCGCGTTCGAGGACTGACCTGGAGGCGGGGGCCGCTGGTACCTAGCCCTACCCGAGCGTCTCGTCGAACGGCAGGCCGAGCGCCTCGTACCCCCTGCGGCGGCCCGGACGGTCCGCGTCCTGGATCCGGCGGGCCCGGTCGACGATCTCGCCCGCGATCTCGTGCGGAACGACGATCACGCCGTCGTCGTCGGCGACCACGAGGTCGCCCGAACGGACCGGCGCGCCGGCGCACACGATCGGCTCTCCGTCGGAGACCGCCCGGATCCGTCCCATCGGATGGGCAGGGGAGCGCACGGTGCAGAAGACCGGCGTCCGCTGGATCGTGCACTCGGAGGAGTCTCGGCACGTCCCGTCGATCACGAAGCCAACGGTGCCCCGAACCTGGCCGGCGAGCGTGTTCGCTGACCCGAGGATCCCGGCCGCCGTGCCCTTCGCGTCGATCACGAGCACCTCCTCGGGGGCGCCCCACGGCCCGGCCTCCCGCCAGAGACCCTCCGCGCCGGGCGCGTACTGCCGCCCGCTGAACTCGTCATAGCTCATCGGCCCGAGCGGCTCGTCGATCACGTCGTACCCCATCGGATGAGCGACGCCCGCGAACCGGATGCCCGGGAACAGCGGACGCATCCGAGGATCCATCTGATGGCGCTCTTGCTGGCCCATCGAGTCCAGGGCGTCGGACACGTCGGACGTCCTGACCGATCGAGCGATCCGGAGCACGTCGGGATCGATCGTCATCCGTCGACCCTCCTTCGAGTGTGGGCGTCGGCGCGGGAGCATATGATATCGTTCCCACACACGAGGGGGACACGAACCGCCAGGCCTCGCGAGAAAGGACCACCTCCAGATGGAACGCGGCGTCTACTTCGACGCATGGTTCCCGCGGCAGCACTGCTACCACCCCAGCCTGCCGCCTCGCCGGCTGAAGATGATCGACGACCTCGAGGCCTACCACGCCACCTCGCTCGTGTGGGCGTCGCTCGGCGGCGGCTCGATCTCGCTCCCGTACCTCGAGCGGAGGCGTGGGGAGAGGTCGACGAGCGATTCCGCTTCTACGGCTTCATGAACGATGCGGAGTTCATCGAGCGCTGCCAGGAGCGCGGCATCAAGGTGTTCGGATGCGTCTTCGAGGTCCAGGGCTGGGAGTTCCCCGTCGAGCTCAACGAGGACGAGGCCGACGTCCTGTCGATGAACGAGCTCACGCGGGGTCGGCAAGCCCGGGTTCCTCGGGCCTGCGCGAGTTCACGCAGAACACGCTACCCGAAGCTCTGGAAGCCGTTCGAGGACTACTTCCCCGACGGGCTCGTCAACAGCGACGGCGAGGCGGTCACCGACCTCCTCGAGGAGTGCATCTCGCGGGACATCTACGGGGAGGCCGTGCCACTCGACAGTGGGTGGAGGTGCCCGGCAACGAGCACTACGCCTACCTGATGGACCGCAACAACCCGGTGTGGCGCGAGTACCTGAAGGCGATCATCCGGATCCAGATCGACGCCGGGCGTGGCGGGCGTCCACCTCGACGAGGCCGACCTGCCCGATCTTCGCGACCGGCTACGGCGGCTGCTTCTGCAAGGACTGCATGAAGCTGTTCCGCGCGTGGCTCCAGGCGCTGCCCCGCCGAGCGCGCTGCCCGCGGCGCTCGAGGCCACCGACCTCGAGACGTTCCATTACGGGGCGTGGCTGCTCGAGCGCGGCTACGACTTCAAGTCCGACCGCGAGTCGACGCCGCTGTACTGGGACTACATCCGGTTCCAGCGCGAGACGATCGTGGGCTACTTCGCCGAGCTCGCCGACTACATCAAGGAGTACGGCCGGTCGAAGGGCCGCGACGTCCTCGTCTGCGGCAACTACTACTACCTGTCGCCGCACTACTACCCGTTCGAGCCGCACGCCGACGTCCTCGTCACCGAGATGAACGCGACGAGCTACCGCCAGCCCGCGTGGTGCCGCTACGCGGCGGGGTTCGCGCGGGGCAAGCCCGTGATCGTCGTGGAGAACCCGTACGGCGGCGTGGGCCCCGAGCTGCTGCCGAAGCTGCAGCGCGGGCAAGGGCTACGACCTGTTCCGGATGATGCAGTACGAAGCCTCGGCGCTCGGCATCAACATGAGCGTGCCGTACGGCGCGTGGATGGGCAGCGTGATCGAGGACTCGTTCTGGGCGCCCCACGATGTCGACGTCGAGATCCAGGACTTCCTCGCCGAACACGAGCGGCTCTACACGACCGAGACGTACTTCTCGGAGGTCGCTCGTCGCCTTCAGCATCCAGAGCGCGTACGACTGGGAGGAGCACCAGGGCTGGAAGGAGAAGTTCCCGTTCTGGACCGCCGCCGAAGGCCTCGTGGAGCAGCAGCAGCCGTTCGACGTGGTCGTGCTCCCCGAGGGCATGCTGCGCGAGGACTGGATCACGGCCGAGTACCTCGCCAGGTACCGGACGCTCGTCCTGCCCGGGTGCACGGTCCTGACGCCGGCGCAGGTGGACGCGATCCGCGGCTACCTCGAGCACGGGGGCACGGTGGTCGCGACCGGCGAGCTCGGCGCTGAACCTCGAGGCCGCGACCGAGCGTCGCTGCTCGGGCACCCGCACCTGGTGCGGACCACGCGAGGTGCTCGCCACACGACTTCGCGGGCGGCCCGCAGGTCCGTCGTCGAGCCCGGCGTCGACCTCGCGGTCAACATCTGCCGCGTCGGCGACAAGGAGGCGGCGATCCACGTGATCCGCTACGACTACGACGAAGAGCGTGACGAGGTGCCTGTGCTCGACCGGATGACGCTCGACGTCCGGCTTGCCGCGGCCCGTTCCGGACGGTCGACCGCCGCTGAGCCCGCTCGGCGAGGTGCGGGCGCGCCTCACGTTCAGCCGCGAGCGCGGGAGATGCATCGGATCGAGCTCGAGAACGTCCCCCTGTACACGGTGATCCTGCTCCAGTGAAGGCGGCGCGGCCGGACGATGATCGCGCTGCACGAGGGCCGTCCGCGGCTGCGCCTGGACGGCGCCTGGCGGTACCGGCTCGAGGGCGACGAGCCGGGGGAGTCGCTCGGATACCCCGAGCCCGGGCTGGACACGAGCGTCGTGGCCCGAGATGGAGCTCCCCACGAACTGGTACCTGACCGAGGTCGGGGACTTCTTCGGCACGATCTGGTTCCGCCGCACGTTCGACGTGCCCGCCGAGCTCGTCGGCGGCACGGCTGTTCCTGCGGTTCGGTGCCGTGGACTACTTCGCCGACGTCTGGCTGAACGGCGAGTCATCCTCGGCTCGCACGAGGGCATGTTCAACCCGTTCGAGTTCGACGTGACCGACCGCGCTCGACCTCGACGGCCCGAACGTGCTCGCGGTGAAGGACGGGGCGCCGCGCGACGAGACCGAGTACGTCCAGGTCGACTTCTCGCCGACAACCCGCTCTCGGCGCCGTACCGGACCCACCAGGCGCGGGCGATCACCCAGATCAAGGGGCACATGATCGACGCGATGCATCGACCGGGTGCGATGACGTCGTTCCGGTCCGACGGGAACACGGGCGGCATCTGGGACCAGCGTGGACCTGATCGCGCGCCCGCCGTCACGTCGAGCACGTGAAGGTGTTCACGAAGATCGTCCTGCGGAAGGACCGGATCGGGCGACGGCCGCGACCGGCCCGACGGCTCCGCGCTCGTCAGCGCCGACGTGGTCGTGAACAACACGACCGGCGCGGTCGTGGCGACCGACCTCCGGCTCACCGTGGCGCCCCACACGTTCGATGGCGTGGCGCGTGCGAGCGGGACCGGCGCGTCGCGCTCCAGCCGGGCCGGACCACGCACACGCTCGTCGCTGACCATCGCCGACGCCCGGCTGTGGTGGACGTGGGACCTCGGCGACCCGGACCTGTATCGCGCGACCGTGTCGGTCGGCGACGACGCGCTCGACCAGATCGTCGGCGTCCGCGAGGTCGTGCGCGACGAGGCGACCGGGCAGTGGTCGCTCAACGGCGAGCGGCTCTTCCTGCGGGGCATGCGCTACATCTCGAGCCAGTGGATGAGCGAGGCGAACGAGGCGATGTGGTCCGAGGACCTCGCGAAGATGCGCGAGATGGAGATCAACGCGATCCGCATCGGCAGCCACGTCGAGACGCGACGGCTTCTACTCGATGTGCGACGAGATGGGGTTCCTCGTCTGGCAGGTGTTCCCGCTCCACTACTGCGTGAGCGACGACGACGACCTGATCGAGCGCGCCAGCGAGATGATCCGCGACATGGGGCTGATGCTCTGCAACCACGCGTGCATCGGCATGTGGTCGGTCTTCAAGGAGCCCGAGGTCTACCTGCTGCCCGACGTGCCGAACAACTACCACCGGCTCTGCCCGATCCTGAAGCAGACGCTCGGCACGGTCGACCCGAGCCGATGGATCCACCTCGGCGACTACCGCGAGGGCGCGCTGAACCTGATGATCGGCTACTGCTGGCCCGGCGACACCGACCTGCACGAGGTCGAGCTCCCCCCGCAGATCGTCGAGTTCGGCGCCGGGTCGATCCCGGTGCGCGAGACGCTCGAGACGTTCGTCCCGGCCGACGCGCTCTGGCCCCCCGACTGGGACACGTGGGAGTACCACGGGTTCTTCTACAACCTGGCCTTCGGCTTCGCGAAGGTGCAGATGACCGAGACGCTCGACGAGCTTCATCGACGCCTACCAGCGGTACGAGGCGCTGGTGGTGAAGGAGCAGGTCGAGTACCTGCGTCAGCGCAAGTACCGCCCCGTCGCCTCGATGTACCACTACTACTGGAGCGATCCGTGTCCGATCATGGGATCGGGCCTGCTCGACTACTACCGCCGCCCCTACCAGGTGTACGAGGCGATGCGGGCCGTCTACGGACGGGTCCTGGTGAGCCTGGAACGTGACGCCTCCCCATACATGATCGGTCGCGAGAAGGTGTACGAGCGAGGCTCGTCGCTGACGGGCACGGTGTGGGTCACGAACGACCATCACGACGCGTTCGCCGATGCGGAGGTGGCCTGGGCGTGCGCTCCCTCGAAACGGACGAGCGTGGCGCGCGGCGACCAGCGGCGGCTCACGGTGCCGGCTGACGCCGTCGTCGAGGCCGATCGCATCGACTGGACGATCCCGGCGTCGGCGAGCGCCGGGCCCCTATCGCGTCGCGATGTCGGTCCACGACGGCGACGGCGAGGTCCTGTCCGAGAACCACACCGACGTCACCGTGCGCTGATCCGCGCGCGCTCAGGCAGGCCGCTCCGCCTCCCGCAGGTGTCGCACCACCGCGGTGTTGTCCTCCTCCCCCAGCCCCGCGGCCACGGCCTCGTCGCACGCTTCGATCGCGTTCCGCACCATCTCGAGGCGGACCCCAAGCTCCTGCGCCTCGTCGGCCGCGAGCGCGAGATCCTTGCGGGCCAGGACCAGGCGGAAGTCGACCCGGCCCGTGCCGGCCGGTCAGCCCGCCCGCCAGCGATCGACGAACGAGGCGAGGGGGCCCATGCCGAGCGCGTCGAGCACGGTCTCCGGGTCGAGGCCGGCGCGATCGGTGAACGAGAGCACCTCGCCGAGCGCGACGAGGGCCGACATGCCCGCAGCGTTGTTGGCGAGCTTGACGGTCGCGCCGGCGCCGGACCCGCCGACGTGCACGACCCGCCCCATCGCCTCGAGCACGTCCGTGCACCGGAGCAGCGCGTCGCGATCGCCGCCGACGAGGATCACGAGCGAGCCCGTCTCGGCCTGGGGGACCGACCCGAGCACCGGCGCGTCGAGCACGCGGACCGGCCGAAGCCGCTCGGCCACCGACCGGATCGCCGTCGGGCCGACGGTCGACATGTCGACGAGCACGGCGTCCGGGCCGATCGAGCCGGCGACCCCATCGTCGCCGGAGACGACGTCGTCGAGGGCCGCGGGGTCGGCGAGCATCGTGACGACCACCTCGGCGTCGCGAACGGCCTCGGCCGGAGTCGACGCCGCCGTCGCCCCCCGCGCCACGAGCCCGTCCGCCCGGCCGGGCGTCCGGTTCCAGACCGTGAGGTCGTGGCCCGCGTCGAGCACACGTCCCGCCATCGGCGCACCCATCGCGCCGAGACCGAGGAACGCCACGCGGGTCACGCGCTCGTCACCGCCACGCCTCCATCTCCATCCGCGTCATCCGCTCCGAGGCTCGATCAGGGCTGGGAACGTTATCATCCTGCCCGAGTCCCGACGTCCCGAAGGGTGCGCGCGTGCAGTATCGATCGCTCGGCCGGTCCGGATTGACGGTGTCCGTCGTGGGGCTCGGCACCACGGGGTGGGGCGCCCACGAGGAGTTCGGCGCGGTCGATCGCGAGGGCGCGGCGAGACAGGTCGCGATCGCGCTCGACGCCGGCGTGAACCTCTTCGACACCGCGGAGACGTACGGCGACGGCCGTGTGCGAGGAGATGCTGGGCGAGGCCCTCGGCCGCCCGCCGCGACGACGCGGTGATCGCGACGAAGGTCTTCTTCGGGACCACCGGGAAGCCGAACGATCTCGGCCTGTCGCGCCGGCACATCGTGCAGTGCTGCGAGGGGAGCCTGCGCCGGCTGCGGACCGACCACGTCGATCTGCTGCAGATGCACGGGTGGGACGGTCGCACGCCGCTCGAGGAGACCCTGTCCGCGCTCGACGCGCTGATCCGGGCCGGCAAGGTCCGGTACGTCGGCGTCTCGAACTGGTCCGCGTGGCATCTGATGAAGGCGCTCGGGATCGCGGATCGAGACGGCCTGCCCCGCTTCGTCTCGCAGCAGATCTACTACTCGCTCCAGGCGCGCGAGGCCGAGTACGAGCTCGTCCCCCTCGGGCCTCGATCAGGGGGTCGGGGTCCTGGTCTGGAGCCCGCTGGCCGGCGCGTTGCTCACCGGGCGGTGGCGCCGCGGAGCGCCGCCCCCGCAGGACTCCCGGCGGATGCTCGGGTGGCCGGATCCGCCGATCTACGACGAGGAGCGGCTCTGGGCGACGATCGACGCCCTGATCGAGATCGCCGAGGCCCGCGGCTGCCCGGTGCCGCAGGTCGCCCTCGCGTACCTGCTCGCGAAGCCGGGCGTCGCCTCGCTCGTGATCGGCGCGCGAACCGACGAGCAGTTGATGGAGAACCTGCCGGCGGCCGAGCTCACGCTCACGACCGAGGAGCTGTCGCGGCTCGACGACGTGAGTGCCCCGCCGCTGCTGTACCCGTACTGGTGGCAGGCGAAGTACGACGAGCGGCTCGGGCGCCGCCGATCTCGCGTTGCTCGGCAGGTACCAGGCCGTCCCGGCGGCGGATGGCCTGCACCGACCGCTGCCCGGCTTCGAGGTCATCCCCGGGTCCGGCGCTGCCGGCACGAGCGGACTGAGCTCCCTATCCGTCGACGAGGCCGGGGATCGTCCGGGCTCGCGCCTGCTGCGATCCGCCACCTTGGCGCGCGCGAGCGCCGCGAGCCGGGCCGCGAGATCCTCCGCGTCTGCCGACGGCGTCCGGGACCGAGCGCCGCGCAGCCACGCCTCGGGGATCGCGTCGTGCCCCCCGATCGCGCCGCAGAGCGCGCCCGTCATCGTCGCGATCGTGTCGGTGTCGCGGCCGAAGTTGGCGGCGAGCTCGACCCCTCGTCGGAGGTCGCCCTCGGCCAGCGTCGCGAGGGCGAACGCCGCGGGAACCGTCTCCCGCGAGTCGCACGCGATCGGTCGCTGGAACCGGGTGAGACCGCATCGCGGAGATCGTCGTACCCGGATGCTTCCTCGGCCTCCGCGACCGCGTCGGCGATCAGGTCTCGCATCGGCGCTCCACTCGTCGGATGCAGCATGGCCAGCGCCTCCGCCGATCGACTTCGGCCATGGTCGCTCCGAGGGCGGAGTCCTGCCGCCACCGCGGCGGCGATCGCGGCGGCCGCGTCCTGGCAGAAATCGACCTCACCGACGTGGATCAGGGCGGCGAGCGCGTACGCCTGGTCGGCGGCCGCACGCGGATCACCGGCGTTGACGAGCCCCACCGGCCAGATGCACATCGCCGAGCTGCTCGACGGCATGTTGCCCGCCGCGACCCGGCGAGGGGGGAACCCCCACGCCAGCTTGTCGGCCGTGTGCAGGACCGAGGGGAAGAACCGGTCGCGGATCGCCTGCATGCGCTCGCGTTGGGCGACCCACTGCTCCGCCCATCCGTCCGCCCCGGCATGACCGTCCGCTCGCGAACAACGCGTCGGCCAGCAACGTAGCCATCAGCGAGTCGTCGGTCCCTCGCCGGCGAACCCGTCGACCCACCCGAACCGTGCGGCGATCGCCTCGGCGCTCATCCCCTCGGTCGGTGCGCCCATCGCGTCGCCGACGCGTGCTCCGACCACGACCGCGAGGAATCGCCGGGCGAGCTCCACCGAGTGGCGCCTGCGTCGACAGCCCCATGCCTCTCCCACACGCGAAGTCTGAGAACGATATCATCCGCCCTCGACATGCGGATCACGGACATCACCACGCGGGCCGTCGACGCCGGCGATCGGGATTGGGTGTTCATCCGGGTCGACACCGACGAGCCCGGGCTCGTCGGATGGGGCGAGGCGTCGCTCGGCTGGTACCCGAACGCCGTCCGCGGCGCGGTGCGCGACCTCCAGCGACGCTGCTGGTCGGCGAGGACCCGACGGCCGGTCGAGCGGCCGCTGGCAGACGATGGCACGTGCGCCCGTACTTCCGGGGCGGGATCGTGGCGAGCGCGGCGATCGCGGGGATCGAGCAGGCCATGTGGGACATCAAGGCCAAGGCGCTCGGGCGTGCCGCTGTTCGAGCTGCTCGGCGGTCCGGTCCGCGACCGGGTCCGCACGTACGTGAACCTGGGCTCGGAGCTCGGCGGCGATCCGCTCCGGACCCGGAGGCGTGGGCGAGCGGCGCGTCGAGCCGCGAGCCGCGGGTTCGACGCGATGAAGGTCTATCCGGTCGCCTCCCGCCCGACCGTTGGAGGATGCCGGCATTCCTCCGACGGACCGCGGACCTCGTCGCTGCCGTCGCGCGAGGCGGCGGGCGACGACGCCGACCTGATGGTCGACCTCCACGGGCGCACCACGCCGGCGACCGCGATCCAGGTCGGGCCGCGATCGAGCCGCTCGCGGCCGTGGTTCCTGGAGGAGCCTTGTCAGCCGGGCGACGTGGACGGCGCTGGTCGAGGTCGCCCGGGCGACTCCCGATCCCGATCGCGACCGGCGAGCGGCTCCACGAGCGGCGCTCGTTCGCGCGAGCACGTCGTCGAGAAGCGGCGTGCGCCGTGATCCAACCCAACGCCTGCTACTGCGGGCGTCGCGGAGCTCGGCGGATCGCGGCGATCGCCGAGACCGGCATCGTGTCCGTCGCCCCGCACAACCCGAACGGGCCGATCGGTGCGATGGTGAGCGTCCATCTCGCGCTCGCGATCCCGAACCTGCTGATCCTCGAGCAGGTGCGGGGCGACGTCCCGTGGCGGGACGAGATCGTCGACGAGCCGCTCGAGATCCGGCGCGGCTGGATCGATGCCCCGACCCGACCCGGCATCGGTGTCGAGCTGGTGGAGGAAGTCGCGGCCGCGCACCCAGGTGGCACGCCGCGCCCGCACACGCCGATCGCGCCCGACGGCTCGACCTGGACTGGTAGGAGGCTGTTCGACCGGGGGAAGCCTGAGGGTCGCAGCAGAGCCCGACGAACCGATCGAGCCTCGGCCCGTGGTGCGAGGTCGGTGACGAGGTGCTCGGCTCGGACGGTATCGAACCGGGCGAGCGCACGTTCCACGGACTGCCGTTCCGGATCGGACCGAGGGGAGCGGCGGGACGGTGCCGACGCTCGTGCTCCTTGAACCCGGGCGACCCGACGTCGACATCCCCGTCGGCCGGCCGGCCACGCGGGTGCTCGTGGCACACCGGCGACTCCCGGCCCGGCCCCCGCGCACGAGCCGGCGCGTCGGCGACCAGGTGGCCTCGTACACGTTCGTCGTCGTCCGACGGAGGCACCCACGGTCGTCGATCCGCGAGGGATTCGAGATCGCCGTCGCTCCCGGGACGTGGGATTGGCACGCGCCCTTCCTCGCCGTGGGGGCGGGGAGGCTCGAGCCGTTCGATCGATGGGCGGGGTCGTGGCAGGACGGCCGGGCTTCCGTCAGACCGAGCCGACCGCGAGGCGTTCGTCGGACGAGCTGTTCCTCTGGTCGTGGGTGAACCCTCGCCGGACGCGCGATCTCGAGGTGATCCGGCTGCGGGCGGTGAGCGCTCGCGTCGTCGTAGCCGCGATCACACTGTCCCACGTCGACGGAGGAGCCGTTCGTCCGCGAACCCGCGCTCCCCGGTCCGGATCACCGCGCCCGACCGGCCGGAGCCCGACGGCTCGGATCGTTGGGACGCGTCACCGTCGATCGGGGGGTCGCCTCGTACGCCTACCCCTTGCCTGCGAGGGCCCGGAGCCCTTCCTTCGACGATCCGTTCGCCGGGCTGGGGCGAGGACCAGGATCCGACGAGCCCCCACGCCTACGCGCGGGTCGCGGCGCGTGCCGTCCGCGACCGTCGGTCCGCGCCCCGGGCCGGCGCCTGCGCGGATCCGTGGCGTGACGTCGCCGAGGCCGAGGCTCGGCCGAGCGCGACGGCGTCCGCGATCGAGGTCGTCGAGTCGGGACGCAGCTGGGTGCACGTCCGCGTCGTCGACGACGACACGGGCCGCCCCGTTGCCGTGCCGCGTGCATTTCCGCTCGCCCGAGGGCATGCCCTACCAACCCCACGGCCATCACGACCACGTCAACTCCGATCTCGGCACCTGGCACGTCGACGTCGGCGGTGACGTGCGGCTCGGCCGGCTCACGTACGCCTACATCGACGGCACCTGTCAGGGCTGGCTCCCGACCGGCGACGTCCTGGTCGACGTCGCGCGCGGGTTCGAGTACGAGCCGATCCGAGCTCGGTCCGGATCGAGCGCGGCCAGCGGGAGCTCGAGCTGCGGCTCCGGCGGTGGACCTCGTCGAACGACCGGGGCTGGTACTCCGGAGACTCGCACGTGCACTTCCTCTCGGCGCAGGGAGCGCTGACCGAGCAGCAGGGCGAGGACCTGAACGTCGTGAACCTGCTCCAGAGCCAGTGGGGGAGCCTGTTCACGAACACCGAGGACTTCACCGGCCGGCCGTTCTCCACCCCCGACGGCCGCTACGTCACGTTCGTCAGCCAGGAGAACCGACAACACGTCCTCGGGCACCTGACGCTCTGGGGGCTGCGAGAGCCCGTCATGCCGTGGTGCACCGACGGCCCGAGCGAGTCCGAGGTCGGCGCGTGCGCTCGAGGTGACCGAGAGCGAGTGGGCCGACCGGTGCCACGAGCAGGGCGGGACGGTCGTGATCCCGCATTTCCCGTGCCCGAACGGCGAGCCGGCCACGCTTGATCGCGACCGGACGCGCCGACGCGATCGAGATGATCGTGCAACAGCGGGCGTTCCACGCAGGAGTACTACCGCTACCTCAACTGCGGATACCGGCTGCCGCTCGTCGGCGGGACCGACAAGATGTCGTCGGAGGTCCCGGTGGGGCTGTATCGGACTTATGCGCACCTCGGGCGACGAGCCGTTCAGCTACGACGCGTGGCGTCAGGCCGTGTCGCCGGGCCGGACGTTCCTGAGCGGCGGCCCGCTGCTCACGCTTCTCGGTCGACGGGCATGGGATCGGTGACACCGTCCGGATCGACGGGGGCGGCACGGTGACCGTCGAGGCCGTCGCAGAGGGCGTGTTCCCCCTCTCCTCGCTCGAGATCGTGCGCAACGGCGAGGTCGTCGCCCAGGCGACCGGCGACGGTGTTCGACGGCTCGAGGTGAGCGCCGAGGTGCGGTTCGACGACGACGGGTGGCTCGCCGCCCGATGCGGTGGCCCCGGCTACTTCGACGCGTTCGCCGCATCGGGACGTCTGGCGAACGGCCGGTCTTCGCCCACACGTCGCCCGATCTACGTCGCGACGGACGGCCGGTGGAGCATGTTCGACCCTGGCCATGCCCGGTACATGCTCACCCTGATCGAGGGCAGCCTCGCGTACATGCGTGATCGCGCCCTCCGGTTCCCCGCTCGGGTACGCCACGCACCACCACGGCGAGCCCGACCACAAGGTCCGTGCTCGAACGTCCGTTCCTCGAAGCTCGGGAGCGCCTGGAGCAACGGCTCGACGTTGAAGGCTGAATGGCCAAGGAGGGGTTCGATCACCAAGTGGAGATCACCAGGAACGGGGGTGACACCGCGGTCGGGCCGAAGGAGTGGTTCACCGGCGATGTCTACCTCGACACGATGGCGACGGCGAGAGGTAGGTCGCGCGTGAACGCGATCAGCGTGCACTTCACGCCCGGCGCGCGGACGGCGTGGCACACGCATCCGAACGGTCAGACCCTCTACGTGACGGAAGGGGTCGGGCTCGCGCAGCAGCGCGATGGCTCGATCGAGGTCATCCGCCCCGGGGACCGTGTCGTGATCGATGCCGGGCGAACACCACTGGCACGGCGCGGCTCCGACGCGATTCATGACCCACGTCTCCCTCGTCGAGGTCGACGACTCGGGGACGGCGCGACCTGGGGGGCGCACGTGAGCGATGAGGAGTACGGCGCGGCTCCTCCGGCGGATCCGGAGGCGCGATCGTGAAGCTCCATTCATCCGACCCAGCTGCGTGGCCTTGCACGCGTTTGACCTTCGCGTCGCACGGCGATCGATCGCTTCGCTCAGTCGGGGAGGATGCGCGGGAGCGCGAAATGCCGGACACGCTCGGGTCGAAGCGTGTGATCGCGGCGCAGCGCCGGCCGGCGATCGTGACGACGAGCAGGCTGGTCGCGACGAAACGTCCCGCGGCGGCATCCCTGAGTAGAACGCGAGCGCGGGCTGCCCGTTGGCTCTGGTCTGGACGACGCGGCGGCGGCCGGGCCGTGCGGCGACGACCGCGTAGAAGCGGGCGGCGTCGTCGCGACCGACGTACTGAGAGGGAGCGGCGGCATGCTCAGCCGCACGTCGTCGGCGAGCAGGGCGACGATGGCGTCGACGTCGTTCGCCTCGAAGGCTGTAGCGAGTCGCTCCGACGAGCTTGCGCTCGGCCGGTGAGTCGGGTGCGGCGGCGACTCGGCGCGCGGTCGGCTCTCCAGTGAGGCGCGGGCGCGTCTGAGTGCGCTCGTCACCGACTCCACGGTCGAGTCGAGCATCCGGGCTACCTCGGCGGCACGGAAGCCGAGCACGTCGCGCAGGATCAGCACGGCCCGCTGCCGTGCGGGCAGGAGTTGCAGCGCCGTGACGAAGGCCAGCGAGATCGCCTCCTTCGTCTCGTAGCGCGCCTCGGGCCCCGGCGGGCTCTCGAGTCAGACTCGATCAGGACGTCGGGGTACGGCTCGAGCCAGAGTGGCTCGGCGAGCCGCGTCGGCTCGGGGAGGGCGACGCCCGGCAGTCGCAGCTCCGCCTGTGGTCGCCGCTTCGCTGCGCGGAGCATGTTCAGGGCTCGGTTGGTGGCGACCGAGTAGAGCCAGGTGCGGACGGACGCTCGCTCGCTCGAAACCCCCGAGCCCTCGCCAGGCCGCGAGCAACGTCTCCTGCAGCGCGTCCTCGGCGTCCTGGACCGAGCCGAGGATCCGGTAGCAGTGCACGTGCACTCCCGCCGGTAGGGCTCGACCAGCTCCCGGAACGCGTCCTGGTCGCCGGCCGTGGCCAACTCGAGGAGTTTCGTGCTCACGGCTCCATCCTCCCATCACGTCTCAGATCCGATCTCCTCGTTCCATCGCGGCGTCGGACCGGCCGCGGTGTCGATACCGCGCCCCGAGAGATGGGTGCCGGGCGACCGCCAGTTCCACGCCGCCGCGGTGTCTACCCGAGCAGGAACCGGAACCCTTCGTGCACGTGGAGGAACCGATGTCGACGACGCTCATCTCACCGCGGACCCCGTGTGCTCGCCGGCCGATCGCGCTCACGACGGACCTCACCGAGGCTGCGGCCTGACGCGGCCGATGACCTGGCGGCGAGCCGATCATGGTCGAGGAGCCCCCCGCCGTCATGACCGATCCTGATCGTGCCGCGCCCTCATCGGTTCCCGGGCTCAGCCACCGATGTGAGCCGCGAAGGTGTCCACCCCCGGGCACAGAAAGGACCAGGGATGCTGAAGGACAAGGTTGCGGTGATCTACGGAGCCGGAGGCGCGATCGGCAGCGCTGTCGCCCGCGCCTTTGCGACCGAGGGGGCCAATCTCTTTCTCACCGGGCGCCACCTGGCACCCGTCGAAGCTGTCGCCAAGGACGTCGCTTCCGCCGGCGGATCCGCCGAGGGGGCGGAGGTCGACGCTCTCGACGAGCAGGCCGTCGACAAGCATCTACAGTCCGTGATCGACAAGGCGGGCCGCGTCGATATCTCGTTCAACGCGATCGGCATCCCGAATCCGAAGATTCGTGTGCCCCTGCTCGAGCTCGAGGTCGAGCAGTTCTCCCTGCCGATCGCGACCTACACGACGTCGTACTTCGTGACCGCACGCCTGGCCGCCCGGCGGATGGTCGCGAACCGATCGGGGGTGATCATGACCGTCACCGCGATCATCTCGCGGACGGGCATCCCGATGGTGGGAGGCGGCGGTCCGGCGATGGCCGCCGTGGAGGCACTCACTCGAGAGCTATCCGCCGAGCTCGCACCTCTGGGCATTCGCGTGGTCGGTCTGCGACCACAGGGCATCCCGGAGACAGGCAGATCAAGGAAGGCTTCGAGCTGTACGCCAAGGCATCGGGAATGACCTGGGAACAGTTCCACGAGATGCTCGCAAGCAGGACCCACACGCGACGGCTTTCGACGCTCGCGGACATGGCCAACGTGGCCGTCTTCATGGCTTCCGATCGGGCGAGCGGGATGACCGGAACCACCGTCAACCTGAGCATGGGGAGCCTGGACGACTAGCGGTCAGCGACGGGGCTCTGCCGAGAGCGAGCGGCTGCGCCCGACGAGCTTTCCAGGTCTGGATCCGTCGACACGACGAGGGCACGACGGGCGAGTGACGCGCGCGCCAGGGCTTCCAGGCAGCGGACCTCGTCACCAACGTTGCCGATGTCCCGCGCCGCGTGGACCTCGGGCTGGGCGTTAGCCGAGCGGTACCAGGTCGAGCTCCAGCCAGCGGGCCAGGTCCTTCAGCTCACGGCGCACCGCCGCCGCTGCCGCCTTGGTGAACGGCTCGTCCTCGTGGATCGCGTCGACCCGGAGCACCCCGGCCTGGCGGTCCGCGGTGGCGTCGACCTTGCCGATCAGCCGGTCGCGGTGCAGCACCGGCAGCGCGTAGTAGCCCCACCGGCGCTTCGCCGCTGGCTTGTACATCTCGAGCTGGTAGTCGAAGTCGAACAGCTCGACGGCGCGCTTGCGGTCGTGCACCAGCCGGTCGAACGGCGACAGCAGCGCGGTGCGCCCCGAGAACGGACGACCCAGCAGCGACGGGTCGACGCGCCACTCGCCCTTGACGCCCTTCGACGACGGCGGGCTCCCCCGCCTCGCCCACGTCGACCGGCTCGACCGGGCACTCCGGCCCGCGGGCTCGGGCGATGCCGAGGGCGCGCAGTCGCCGCTCGTTGCGCGATCCGCAGCGCCTCCTCGGCCGGGACGACCGGGTCGTCGGGATAGACCCGCGACGCCAGGTCCCACAGCCGCTCCCGTCCCTGCCGGCCGGCGACCGCGACCTCGCCCCGCTGCACCATGAAGTCGAGCAGCTTCTCGACGTTGCGGTTGTTGGTCCACCCGGTCGACCCCCAGGGCACCGCGCAGGTGTCCGGCAGCTCGCGCATCGTCAGCGGCCCCGAGGCCTCCAGCCGCGCGAGGATGTCCCGCCGGCAGGCGTCGTTGGCCTTCACCCAGTCGCGCCGATCCTGCCTGCCAGTCGCGCAACTCGCCGCGCCCGGGCCAGTCCGCCATGTCGGCGCGGTAGAGCGCGAGGTCCTCGGCGGTCGAACCATCGCCTGCAGCTCGACCAGCGTCCGGTGCTCGAGGGCGTCCGCGCAGCTCCGCCGGGGAGTACGACGACCCGAGGCGGCTCCACGCGACCAGGTCGGCGCTCGGGGCGACCGCGGCGATCGGGTCGAGCTGGAGCAAGGTCAGGTGGCGCACCATCTCGAGCAGCCCGGCCGGTCGCTCGGCGTCGAGCAGCTGGGCCCGCACGGCGATCCGCCGCGCGTCGGCCCGGGAGAGCCGCGTGGACCGTGGTCACGCGCCGAGATCTATGCGTTCGCCCTAGACTGCGCATCGGGAGGCACGCCACGGGCTCGGTCGTCTCCAGCCGGCCAGGCGTTCGGAGATGTCATGACCTCGGCCGATCAGACGAGCCCGGACCTCCAGACCCTCGCCGAGGTGTGACGTGACGAGGCCCCGGCTCGCCCTCACGCGGCCGCAGATCCTCGCGTTCCGACGGCACGTCGGCGCGCTCGATCAGCGGCTCCCGCGCGGACGGCGCTCGCTCCGGCGTGCGGCGTGGGCGGGCCTGCAGGACAGCATGCCGCGAGCCGCGCTCCTCTCGATCCATGCGCGCGTCGAGGGGACCGGACCGTCCACCTGGGAGGACCCATCGCTCGTCCAGCTCTGGGGGCCGCGGTACCAGCGTCTACGTCGTCGCCGCGCGCGACCTCGCGGTCTTCTCGCTCGGGAGGCTGCCGGACGAAGCCGGCGCCGGCGGAGGGCAGAGGACCTGGCCGCCCGCCTGCACGCCCTCCTCGGCGGCGCGACGATGACCTACGGCGAGGCCGGGCGACGCGCTCGGTGTCCACCCCAACTGCGCTCAGGTACGCCGCACCGACCGGCACGGTCCTGATCCGGTGGGACGGCGCGCGACAGCCGACCATCTGGACCGTGCCGCCTCCCGAGGTCGACCCGCGCGACGCTCGCCTCGAGCTCGCGCGTCGGTACCTGCACGTCTTCGGTCCCGCGACGCCCGAGTGCGTTCGCCGGTGGGCGGGGATCGGCCCGCGGCGAGGCGTCGGCGGCGTTCGACGCGCTCCGCCGGTCGCTGACCCCGGTGCGAACACCGATCGGCGACGCGTGGATCCTCGCCCGCGACGAGCCGACCTTCCGCGCCGCCGCGGGCCCGCGGCGCCCGCACGGCTCCTCCCGAGCGGCGACGCCTACTTCCTCTGGGGACGATCGCGAACTCCTGGTCCCCGACGCCGATCGTCGCCGCGAGCTCTGGACCTCCGCGCGTCTGGCCGGGCGGCCTCCTCGTCGAGGGCGAGCTCGTCGGGACGTGGCGACGCGCCGCAGGGGACGGTGACGATCCAGACCTGGCGGCGTCTCTCGCGCGCGGCACGCGATGCGGTCGAGGCGGAAGCGGCGTCCCTGCCGCTGCCCGGTGCCCGAGGGCCGATCGTCGTCCGCTGGGGCGAGCGAGGCGACCGGCCGACGGGACCAGCACAGCTCCGGGCGCATCGTGGCCGGATGTGTCGACGCATCCTACGCTTGCCGTCATGCGGACGTGTTCCCGGTGCGGGGAGGAGAACCCGGAGCGCGCCCGATTCTGCCTGAACTGCGGCGAGCCGCTCGAGACGGCCGAACCGGCCCGCCTCGAGCGGAAGTTCGCCACCGCGCTGTTCGCCGACCTGGTCGGGTCCACCACCCTCGCGGAGCAGGAGGACCCCGAGGTCGTGCAGGCCCTCGTCGGCCGGGCGTTCGACCGGCTGGCCGAGGAGATCACGCGGCACGAGGGTCTGCTCGAGAAGTTCATGGGGGACGCGGTCCTCGCGGTCTTCGGCGTGCCGCGCCCACGAGGACGACGCGGACCGAGCCGTCCGTGCGGCGCTGGAGATGCAAGCCGTCCTCTCCGAGCTGAACCGTGGGTTCGCCGCCGAGCGCAAGCCGCAACTGGCGATGCGGATAGGCGTCGAGGCCGGCGAGGTGCTCGTCGACGTCGAGCGTGCGAGCGGCCCGCGTGACCGGATGCTGACGGGCGACGCGGTGAACATCGCGGCGCGCCTGCAGTCCGAGGCGGAACCGGGTCGCGTGTCGTCGGCCCCGGCGTCCACGAAGCGACGAAGGATGTGATCGAGTACCGCGAGCTGTCGACGCTCAACCTGAAGGGGAAGGCGGAACCCGTCCCCGCGTGGGAGGCCCTCCGGATCCGGGCGAAGCAGCGCGGCGAGCGCCCGGAGCTCGGCTTGCAGGCCAGGTTGATCGGACGGGACGAGGAACTGTCGGTCCTCATCCAGACGTTCGAGAGGGTTCGCCGGAGAGCCGCCCCGCGCTCGTGACCGTCGCCGGCCCGGCGGGGTTGGCAAGAGCCGACTGGTCCGGGAGTTCGAGCGCCACGTCGAGGCCTTCCCGTGTTCATCTACTGGCGCCGTGGGCGCTGCCTCGCGTACGGCAACACGTCGTACTCGGCGCTGGCCGACGCGATCAAGGCTCAGTGCGAGATCCTGGAGGATGACGCCACCGACGTGGCGCTGAAGAAGATCGAAGACGCCGTCGAAGAGCTGTTCGGCGACGACGGAGTGGTTCCCCAGATCGGCGCGCTGGTCGGCGTCGGCGAACCGGGCGCGTTCAGCCGCGAGGACCTGTTCGACGCGTGGCGCCGATTCCTCGAGCGGATGGCTGCGCGGTACCCGCTGGTCCTCGTGTTCGAGGACATCCACTGGGCCGACGACGGTCTGCTCGACTTCATCGAATACCTCGGCGACTGGGCTCAGGGGGCGATCTTGACGGTCGCGCTCGCGCGTCCCGAGCTGTTCGAGCGGCGGCCGACCTGGGGGGGGGCAAGCGGAACGCCGCCTCGATCGCGCTCGATCCGCTGTCGACCGTCGAGAGCGTGGCGATGCTCGACGACCTGCTCGCAGGAGGTCTACCGGACGAGCTCGAACGCCTCGTCGCGGAGCGGAGCGAAGGCAACCCCCTCTTCGTCGAGGAGATCGTCCGCAAGCTGATCGACGACGGCGTGCTCCGAGCCGCGGGGGCCTCCGGCTGGGAGATCGTGAGATCCGTGAGCCACGTGGAGCTTCCCCGGTCGATCCAGGGCCTGATCGCCGCGCGCCTGGACAGCCTGCCCGATGACGAGCGGGCGCTCCTCCAGGACGCCGCGGTCGTCGGTCGGGTGTTCTGGTCGGGCGCCGTCGTGGCGCTGAGCGGCGCCGGACCGGTCGACGTCCGCGATGCCCTCGGCCGGCTGAGGGTCAAGGAGCTCGTGCTCCTCAACGATCCGCCGAGCTTCTCCGACGAGCTCGAGTTCTCGTTCCGGCACTCATTGATCCGCGACAGCGCGTACGACTCGCTCCCGAAGTCGTTGCGCGCGTCGAAACACGTGCAGGTCGCGCGGTGGGCCGAAGCAAGAGCCGGCGACCGTGCCGACGAGATCGCCGCGTTGATCGCGACCCACGATCTCGAGGCACTCCGCAATTTCGACGCGCTCGGCGATGTGTCTGCCCAGCGTGCGGTCGTGCAGCGGGACGCCTTCCGATGGGCACGGGCAGCCGCTGACCGTGCCGCCGCGCTGTGGCTGCCGGTCGAGGCGAGCCGCTGGTACCGGGAGGCGCTGACGCTCGCCGAGGCGATCGGCCTGCCGGCCGCCGACCGCGCCGGGATCGCCCGTGCGCTGTACGACGCGTCATTCGGGACGCTGACCGTTGACGAGACGATGGCTGCGGCCCGGGCGGCGTTCGCGTTGTTCGAGGAGGCCGGCGACGAGCTGGCGTCGGGTGCAGCCGAGTCGTGGCTATCATCCCTTCCTTCCAGCAAGGCCGGCCGGACGAAGCCCTCGAGCACGGACGGCGCGCGATCGCCCGGCTCGAGCCGTTCGGTGAGACGCGTGAGCTCGCCGCCGCCCTGCGCCTGATGGGCCAGTTCCACTGGCGCCGCGGCGAGTCCGAAGCGGCGGACACGTGCCTTCGGCGCGCCGAAGAGATCGCGCGACACGTCGGCGCGCGGGACATCCGCGCCGAGGCGATGCAGGACCTGGCGATCAACCTCTCGCAGAGCGGCCGTCCAGAGGAGGCGCTCGAGACGTTGGAAGAGGCGTTCCGCTTGGCGAAGGAGGTCGGTGAGCGACTCAACCTCCAGCGGATGTACAACAACTACGCGTCGACGCTCGCGAGCCTCGGAGACTTCCCGCGAGCACGAGCGGTCGCCGCCGAGGGCGTCGAGCTGGGACGACGGATCGGCGGGATCGGGTGGCTCGCGTGGATCATCGGGACGCTCGGCGAGATCTCCTTGCTGCTCGGCGATCTGGACGAGGCGGAGGAGCTGACGCGCGAGGCGCTCGGATACGCGATCGGGTCGCACGACGAACCCTTGATCACGTTGCGGTATCCGATCCTGGCTCAGGTCCTCCTCCTCCGTGGACGGATCGATGAGGCGGAGGCCGCGTTGGCGCGCGCGCATGAGCTGCTGGTCGGGGAGGAGGAACCCCAGGGCGAGATCCCGCGATGTTGGACCGAGGCGATGCTCGCATCCACCCAGGGCCGGGAAGCCGACGCGCTCGCGCACCTCCGACACGGTGTCCAGCTCTCGGAGCGGTTCAACGTGGACATCGCCCCGCAACTGGAGCTCGACCTGATCCGCACGCTCGTGCCGCTCGGTGAGTACGACGATGCGGATTCGGCGCGCGCGGCGCTCGCACGTGGGTGGAGCCCAGTCACCCGCGCGTGCGGCAGGGTCGCGGACGGCCTGCTCGAGCCCGACGCGGCCGCGGCCGTCGAGCCACTGCGCGAGGCCGTCGATCGGTTCGACGCGCTCGGCACGAAGGTGGACCTGGCGCGTGCGCTCCTCGACCTGGGCCGAGCGGAACGACGCGCCGGCCGTGATCCCCGGAAGTCCTTCGAGCGGGCGAGGGCGCTCCTGGCGGACTGCGGCGCCTCGTACTTCGTGCCGCAGGCGGAAGCGGAACTCGCCGCGCTCGGCAGGAAATAGTCAAGGAAAGGGTAGAGAGCGATCGAACCGTTCACGTGCGATCTCCTTCGAAGTCGAGTGGTGTTCGGGGCCGGTTCACTCGCCCGGCTCCCGAAGAAGTAGACGCCCTCGATTGCGCACGCGTGCTGGTGATCGCCGGCGGTTCCGCTGCGTCGATCGGTCAGCGGGCGCGCGCGATGCTGGGCGACCTGGTCGTCGGCACGCACGCGGAGGTGCGCCAGCACGTGCCGGAGGGGCTGGCGGCCGCGGCCGTCGAAGCCGCGCGCGAATCGCGGGCCGACGGCGTCGTCACCGTCGGCGGGGGCTCGACGATCGGGCTCGGCAAGGTCGTGGCCGTGAAGGTCGGGGCGCCGCTGTTGGCGGTTCCCACCACCTATTCGGGTTCGGAGATGACGCCTGTCTACGGGATCACGGGGGAGCGGAAGGTCACGCGACGCGACGTCCGCGCGATGCCCAGGACGGTGATCTACGACGCGGAGCTCACGACCGGGCTCCCTTCCCGAGTCACGGCGACGAGCGGCCTGAACGCGCTCGCGCAGTGCATGGAGGCGATCGTCGGGCCCGGCGCGACTCCAGTCTCGGCCCTCGCTGCCTCCGAGGCTTCGTCGATCCTCCCTGATGCGCTCCGCGCGTGCATCCGGGACGGCACCGACGTGGAGGCGCGATCCATGGCGCAATACGGGGGGTTCATGGCCGGCCGCTCCATCGGACTCGCGCGCGTCGGACTTCAGCACGAGCTGGCCCACATCCTCGGCGGTCGATTCGGGCTGGTGCACGCGGACGTCCACGCCGTGCTGCTGCCCTTCGTGGCCGAGTTCCACGAACGAGAAGAGCCCGTGCCCACATCCCGGTTCGCCGGGGCCTTGAGCGGAGGCGCCGGCGTGTCGGCAGCCCAGATCCTGCACGGCCTCGCGGTCGATACCGGCGCACCGCTCTCGTTGGCCGAGCTCGGCATGCGGCGCGAGGGCATCGACGTGGCGGTGGGGGATGTCGGCGACGCGCACGATCCGGTCGCGATCCGGGCCCTGCTGGAGGAAGCGTTCGAACCTATGATGCGAGGATCGGCGGAAGGGGGAGCGTCATGAGCGGGTGGAACGGCATGATGTACGACGCGAAGGACAACATGCTCCGCGTCGTCCGCGAGCAGGCCGAAGGCATGTTCGCGATGTCTGGGCCCTCGGACGCCTGGGAGACGCAGACGGCCTCGGAGGAGTGGCAGGTGCGCGACGTCGTCGGGCACCTCGTGGACGTCACCGAGAGCTACTTCACGGCCTTCGACACCGCGCGCGGCGGCGGACAGGCGGGCCGACGCCTACGGCCTCACGGGCATGGCCGCCCGCGTCGAACGAGCAGGCGCAGACGTTCCGGAGCGTGCCCCAGCAGGAGTTGCTCGAGCGGCTGCGCACCGACTTCGCGAAGATGATGGGGATCTTCGAGGGGCTGACCGAGGACGACTGGTCCAACCTGCATCGTCCCCCACTTCTACATGGGGCCGCTGCCGGCGTTCTTCTACCCGGCCTTCCAACTGATGGACTACGGGGTGCACTCGTGGGACATCCGGCAGGGGCTCGGCGCGCGCACGGGCTCGACGGTGAGACGGCCGACCTGCTCGTGCCGTTCATGTTCGTGCTCTGGCAGGCGACCGCGCGCACACAGGACTTCCCCGACTCGTTCCAGGTCGGCATCCGGATCACGTCCGGCGACGAACGCCGGCGAGACCGTGCTGTCGGTCTCGCCCGACGGGGTGAGCGCCGAGGCCGGGAGCCTCGACGGGCTGCCGCTGGTCTTCGAGTTCGACCCGTCGAGTTTCGTCCTGACGGTGTTCGGTCGGGTGAACGCGGGCACGTACCGAGGCGACCCCGCACTCGCCGACCGGTTCCTGAACCTGTTCTTCCGCATCTGAGCGATCCTCGAGCGGATGGCAGGCCATGAGCGACACGAACATCGACCTGGCGGCGATCGAGGCAGAGCGTCGAGCGCATCCGCGACACCTATCTCAAGCCCGAGGGCGAGCGTCCGCGCCTCGTCCGTGCGCGGGATCCACCACATGGCGCTGCTCTGCTCCGACGTGGAGCGGACGGTCCGCTTCTACCAGGACTTGCTGGAGTTCCCGCTCACGGACATCTTCGAGAACCGCGACTACAAGGGCTCCAACCACTTCTTCTTCGACATCGGCAACGGGAACCTGCTGGCGTTCTTCGACTTCCCTGGCCTGGACCTGGGGCCGTACGCCGAGGTGCTCGGGGGCTGCACCACATCGCGATCTCGGTGGAGCCCGAGACGTGGGAGCGGCTGAAGGGCAAGCTCGACGAGGCCGGGATCCCGTACCTGCACGAGAGCGGCACGTCGATCTACTTCAGCGACCCCGACGGGACGCGGCTCGAGCTCATCTCCGACCCGCTCGGGGAGATGTACGGGACGAAGGTGCTCTAGTCCTGAGCTACCAGCCTCGGGCGCGCCAGATCTCGACGTAGGGACGCTCGCGACCGATGGTCGTGTCGACGCCGTGTCCGGGGCAGACGCGCGTTTCGTCGGGGAACTCGCCGAACAAGCGGTCGAGGCTCCCCATGATGCGCGCGAACTGCTCGGCGTCGCCGGTCTTTCCCGGCCCCGCAGGAAACAGCGTGTCCCCGGAGAAGAGGAACCCGTCGGCCGTGTAGCACACGCTGCCGGGGGTGTGACCCGGAGTGTGGAGCGCGGTGAGCGTGACGTCGCCGATCGTGAGCGCGCCACCCTCACCGATCGGTGTGAACGGCACGGGCGGAGGGTCGTCGGGGTGTGCGTAGACGGGGACGTTCAGCGCCTCCACGAGCGCCGGCAGCGCTTGCACGTGGTCGGCGTGGTTGTGGGTCTCCACGATGGCGGTCACCGTGAGCCCGCGACCATGTCGAGGATCCGCCCGGGCTCGTCGGCTCCATCGACGATCAGCGCCTGCTCGCCCGAGGCAACGACGAAGACGTTGTTCTCTACGGACCGACGGCGAGCTTGCGGACTCGGAGCGATCCCTCGGTCGGATACTCGTGCGAGGGACCCCCGAGTGTGACGAACCCGAACTCAGGCGTGTCCGGCGGGCGCGGCGTCGTTCGGCTCCGGTGGGATTCCATCGGTTGCACCCTACCATCGGTGGACGAGACGTCGCGGCTCGCGGGCGGGAAGGATCCGCAGCCCACGTAGAGGCTCGTCGTTTCACGAGATCTCCGGGGCGATAGGCTCCTTCACTCGTGATGAGGAGGGTGCCGACGATGCGGTTGGAGCTGGATCTCGACTTCGAGAAGCACCTCGCACCGGACACCTTCTTCTTCGGCGTTGCCTACGCTCCCTATTGCGAAGGAGGGCTCAACGAACCGGACGGGTTGAAGAACACGGACTGGGTGCCGGAGCGGCGTGGGTGGGCGGCGGGCGAGGGCATCCGCTTCTGGTCGAACTACGCCGAACACATCGAGCTGGCGGCGTCCCTGGGACTGAATGCGTTCCGGATGGGCATCGAGTGGGCGCGCTGCCAGCCGTCGGCGTCCACCGAGCCGACCGAGCCGCCGCCCTGGGACGCGTCGGCTCTCGATCACTACGCCGACATGGTCGAGACGGTGATCGACCATGGCATGCAGCCGATCGTCACCCTGCATCATTTCACCCATCCGCTGTGGTTGGGCACGGACATCTGGTTGGAGGACCGCGGCCCGGACCTGCTGGTCGCCGCCCAGGTCCGGATCGTCGATGAGATCAACTCGCGGTTGATGTCGCGTGGCGGCAAGAAGATGACGCACTTCCTCGTGTACAACGAGCCCAACCTGATCCCGCTCTTCTACAACTTCATGGACGGTATCCGGGCGAGCGGAAGGGTCCGGACTATCTCCTCCCGGCCTTCGACACGATGCTGTCGCACTACATCGAGTCCTACGACGGCATCCATGACCTGTTCGAGGCGAAGGACTGGGGGACACCGCATGTGGGCTACACGATCGCGAGCCTCTGCCCCTACGAGTGGGACAAGCAGCTCGATGACCTGCTGCGCCTGCGGAGCTGGGGCGTGGCTCGCGAGGATGCGGCTGCCAGGATCGCCGAGTGCCGGGAAGCCTGGCGGACGCGCGTGGACGACCTCGCCAGGTCGCAGCTGACGGACGAGCAATACGACCGGTACGACGCGATGATCGCGATGACGGCCGAGAAGCTCCGCCCCGAGCTGTTCACGAAGACGCTGGATGCCCTCTACGCCTCGCCACGGGCGGTGAAGCTCGACTATCTGTCGCTCAACGTCTACGAGCCGTTCGGTGGCCCGCGGCGTGACCCTCAGGAAACCCAACGGGGGGTGCCGTGGGACCGGTACATGCTGGACGGAGAGGTCTATCGCACGTTCATCCTGGCGAAGAACGACTTCAACGTCGACCTTCCGGTGTACATGGGCGAAAACTCGTGCGCGAACCTTCAGCCGGTCGATGGGGCGGCGGTACCGCGTCCCGACGGCTGGACGCGCGAGCGCTACCTCAAGACCTACATGATGGAGATGATCCGCTGCATGAAGGAAGGTGTGCCGATCAAAGGCTATCTCTACTGGACGCTCGTCGATGACGTGTATCCGCCCCGGCTTGGGCTCTACAACTACGACTTCGTGAACCACGAGATCCTCGATGCCGACGGGTTCGGATCGCCGTCCGGCCAGATCTACGCTCACTTGATCGCCGCGCTGCGGAGCGGTGACAAAGCGAGGATCGCCGACGCTTTCGTCAAGGCGTACGTGCCCGCTTGAGGGTCGTGGTCAAGCGGGTGCCAGCTCGACGGGGTGCACGTCGATCCTGTGGAGCTCGCCGCTCCGCCAGACGAGCGCCGTGACCGTTCCCCCGATCACGTCGCCGACCATGAGCCGTCTGGAGGTCGCGAGCATCCCCGATCGGCACGCCGTCGAGCTCGACGATGAGATCGCCAGACCGTATCCCCGCCTGGGCCGACGGACTCCCCTGCACGACGTCCATGACCTCCACGCCGTGAGCGCGACCGGTGGCGGCTGCGGCCCGAGGAGGAAGCGGACGTGCTCCGCCGGCGATGCCGATGTAGGCCCGGTGGAACCGTCCCTCGGTCATGAGGGACTGGATGATCCGCTGCGTGGAGTCGTCGATGGGCACCGCGAGGCCGAGGCCGAAGCCTGCGACGGCGGTGTTGATGCCGACGACCCGACCACGACCGTCGGCGAGCGCGCCGCCCGAGTTCCCCGGGTTGAGCGCGGCGTCGGTCTGGATCACGTTCTCGACGACCCGTCCGGCGTGCACGGGGAGCGCTCGCCCGAGCGCGCTGACGACGCCGGCCGTGACCGAGCCGGCGAACCCCATGGGATTGCCGATCGCGACGACGAGCTGCCCGACCCTCAGGTCCTCGGCATCTCCGAAGCCGGCGGACGTGAAGCCCGATCCCTGCAACCGGAGGACCGCGAGGTCGGAGAGGCGATCCCTGCCGGTCACGTCGAAGGCCACCTCGCGTCCGTCGACGAAGGAGGCCGAGCCCCGCTCGGTTCCCTCCACGACGTGGGCCGACGTCACGGCGAATCCGTCCGGCGACACGACGACGCCGGAGCCGTTCCCCTCGGCGTTCCCGCGGCCCATCCGCTGCCTGACCCGCAGACTCGCCACCGAGGGGGTCAGGCGCTCGGCGACGGACGTGACCACTCGCGAGTACGCGTCGAGCGCCTCGTCGTCTGGATCGACCGACCCATCCCGCATCTGATTACCTTATTACATGCGTGTGGAAAGGTGGTTCTCACGCCCCGGCCCCACCCGCTGTGATATCACGGTGCTCCCCTGGAGCAGAGCCTGGTGCTGGACTCGGCCTGATGCGCGAGATCGCGGAGCTCTTGATCGGGTCGCTGAACGTCGAGATCGACGGACGAGCCGTGAGCCCCGAGGTCGCGTCGTCGACGGCGTCGGCCTTCGGACACTTCACGGCCATGCAGGTCCGTGGCGGCCGGACCCGAGGCCTGGCTCTGCACCTCTCCCGATTGGAGGGCGCGAACCGGGAACTCTTCGACGCGGGGTTCGACGGCGAGCGCGTGCGGGTCCTGATCAGGCACGCCCTCGGCGAGACAGAGGACGCTTCGGTCCGCGTCTACTGTTTCGAGGGCGACCCGGACCCCGCGGTCATGGTCACGGTCAAGGAGCCCGGCGGGGTCCATTCGCCGCAGCGCCTGCGGTCAGTCCGCTACCAGCGTCCCGACGCGCATCTCAAACATCTCGCCACGAGCCAGGCGTACTACTCGCGGCTGGCTCGCGACGAGGGTTTCGACGACGCGCTGCTGACCGGTGACGGGGGCACGGTGTCCGAGAGCGCGACGGCGAACATCGGCTTCTTCGACCACTCGGGGGTGGTCTGGCCGGATGCGCCGCTCCTGCATGGGATCACCATGCAGCTCCTGGAACGAAGCCTCCCGGACCTGGGGGTGTCGTCGCGCCGTGAGTCGGTGCGCCTCCGAGACATCCCCTCGTTCGAGGGAGCATTCCTCTCGTACGCCCGCGGCATCGCCGTCGTCAGCGGCGTCGACGACACCAGCCTTCCGGAGCGGGCGGAGCGCATGAAGACGCTCGCCGGTGCCTACGCATCGGTGCCCTGGGACACCGTCTAGCTGGAGGCGGCCGGGCTCCCTTGTCCCCGCCCAGACACCACGCGCCAGGAAGCCACCGTCCATTACCATGGCATATGGCCTTCCAGGGATGGCGAGCTGAGGCCCTCGAGTTCTTCGAAGGGCTCGAGGCGGACAACTCGAAGGCGTACTGGCAGCAGAACAAGAGCGTCTACGAGGAGCTCGTCCGGGCTCCGATGGAAGAGCTGCTCGCGGAGCTCGAGCCGGATTGGGGTGAGGGCCGGATCTTCCGGCCATACCGAGACATCCGGTTCAGTCGCGACAAGTCCCCCTACAAGACGCACATCGGAGCCGTGGTGGGCGAGGGGTACGTGCAGCTGAGCGCCGAGGGCTTGGGCGTCGGTTGCGGCATGTGGGAGATGGCTCCCGACCAGCTGGAGCGCTACCGGTCGGCCGTCGCCGACGATCGATCGGGGAGAGGAGCTCACGGAGCTCGTGGCCGAGGCACGGGCTGACGGTCTGCAGGTCATGGCGCACGGGGCGTTGAAGACGGCCCCGAGGGGATACCCGAAGGATCATCCACGGATCGAGCTCCTGCGGTACAAGGGCGTGGCCGTGTGGCGCGACTGGCCGCCCGCCGCGTGGCTCGGCACCCCCAAGGCGAAGGACCGCGTGGTCGGGTTCTTCCGACGGTCGCAACCGATCGACGCATGGTTGCGGACGAACGTGGGGCCTTCCACCCTTCCCGAACGGCGGCGATGACCTCGCTCGAGGATCTCCGCCCTTCTTATCAGCAGTTATCCAAGCTTGATAAGTCACGGTAAGAACGGTAAGGTCTCGAGCGATGGATCCCGGGCTCGATCCGTACACCCCCAACGCCGGGGCCAGGCCCCCGGCTTTGGTGGGGCGCGACGACGAGATCGAGGCGTTCGATGTGTTGCTCGCCCGGTTGCAGCGGGGGCGGGCCGAGCAGTCGCTGCTCGTCACGGGTCTCCGAGGCGTCGGCAAGACCGTGCTCCTGGGGGCGTTCCAGGATCGAGCCCATCTCGCGGGCTGGGTCTCCGTGGAGACGGAGATCACGCGAGCAACGCGGTTCGCCGGTCGCATGGCGCACCTGACGAAGCGGGCCTTGCTCGAGATCGCGCCGGCCAAACGATGGAAGGAGCGGGCACGCCGCGCGGCCCGCATCCTGCAGTCGTTCTCGCTCACGGTCACGAGCGACGGATCGGTCACGGGCAGCCTCGACCTCGAGCCGCTGGCCGGCAGGGCCGACAGCGGCGACCTGGGTGAGGATCTGACCGACCTGCTCGTCGCGCTCGGAGAGGCCGCCGCCGAGCACGAGCGAGGGGTCGTGTTCCTGCTCGACGAGATCCAGTTCCTCGACGTGGCGGAGTTCGAGGCCCTGATCGCGGCGATCCACAAGACCGTGCAGCGGCAGCTGCCGATCACCTTGGTCGGCGCCGGGCTCCCGCAGCTGCCGCGACTGGCCGGGGAAGCCAAGAGCTACGCCGAGCGGCTGTTCCGGTTCCCGCGCATCGGACGGCTCGACGACGCGGCCGCCGCGGCGGCGCTCGTCGAGCCCGCCCGGGAGCTCGGCGTCGAGTTCGACCCCAGGGCGGTCCGGACGGTCCTCGCCTACACCGAGGGGTACCCGTACTTCGTGCAGGTCTACGGGCAGGTGCTCTGGGATCGCGCCGAGCGCTCGCCGATCCGCGCCGTCGAGGCCGTGGAGGCGCAGGCGGTCGTCGAGGCGAAGCTCGACGCGGACTTCTTCGGCACGCGCCTCGAGCGCGCGAGCGACGCGGAGGTGGTGTACATGCGAGCGCTGGCCCGGTTGGGAGGGGAACCGCAACGAGCCGGGTCGATCGCCCGCGAGCTGGGGCGACCCGTCGAGCGGGTCGCCACCACGAGGGCCCGGCTCATCGACAAGGGCCTCGTCTACGCGCCGAAGCGTGGACTGACGGCGTTCACCGTGCCGCAGTTCGACCGATTCCTGCGTCGCACGTTCCCCGACTAGGGTCGGACGACGCGGCGAGCCTCGTAGCCGGGAGCTACTACCCGATCGGCGGTGGGTCCCAGGCCCCGTGACGGGCGGCTGATCGGAGGTCAGCCAACGGGTCGTGAGGCGTCAGCCGACGTAGCCCTCGACCGTCTTCGGGTCGCGGACCTCGGCATCGCCGGGATCCATGCCGGCGGCCCGCTTCGCGCGCCGCTGGTGCAGGAGGTCCCAGCACTGATCCAGGGTGACGCCGATCTCCTCGAGGCGCTCCCGGTCGGCATCGGTCGCCTCGTCCTTCCCCTCCTTCCCGTAGATGCGGTGTTCCTCGTCGGCGAGCTCACTGATCCGTGCGAGCACGTCCGCATCTTCCATCGATCTCCTCCGTTCCCCACGTATGGCGCGAGAGGGTACCGTCAGCTGCGTCTCAGCCGTCGCGCAGCCCGATTGGCACCTCCGGTGCGACGTGGCACGATCGCGCAGGTGACCAGCAGACCCGCCGCAGCGCAGCACCTGCGCGACCTCGCGCGGCTGCGCCGCGTCCGCGACCGGATCGACCGGGAGTACGCGCAGCCGCTGGACGTCGAGGCGCTCGCCCGCGGCGCGCACATGTCGGCCGGGCACCTCAGCCGCCAGTTCCGGCTCGCCTACGGCGAGTCGCCGTACGCCTACCTGATGACGCGGCGCATCGAGCGCGCGATGGCGCTGCTGCGCCGTGGCGACCTCAGCGTCACCGAGGTCTGTTTCGAGGTCGGCTGCTCGTCGCTGGGCACGTTCAGCACTCGCTTCACCGAACTGGTCGGCATGCCGCCCAGCGCCTACCGGCGCGACGCGACGCGCGCGACGGCGGGGATGCCGTCGTGCGAGGCGAAGCAGGTCACCAGACCGATCAGGAATCGAGAAGCGCCGGTCACCGAGCCGCACGTAACCTGACCGCCATGGACATCACCATTCACGCGAGCTTCCTCCCGCACGACGACCCGGAAGCAGCCCTGGCCTTCTACCGCGACACCCTCGGCTTCGAGCTCCGCCTGCGACGTCGGCTACGAGGGGATGCGCTGGCTCACGGTCGGCCCCGCCGACCAGCCCGGCACGTCCATCGTCCTGCACCCGCCGGCCGCCGACCCCGGCATCACCGACGACGAGCGCCGCACCATCACCGAGATGATGGCCAAGGGCACCTACGCCAGCATCCTCCTGGCCACCAAGGACCTCGACGGCACCTTCGAGCGGCTGCAGGCCAGCGACGTCGAGATCGTCCAGGAGCCGATCGAGCAGGACTACGGCGTTCGCGACTGCGCCGTCCGCGATCCCGCGGGCAACCTGATCCGCATCCAGGAGCTGCGCTGAGCCGTCCGGCGATCGCACCGGAGGTCACGCGCACAGCGATCCACCGTTCACGAGGAGGTACTCGCGATGGCTGAGAAGGAAACCGCGAAGAAGGTCACTCGGAAGTCCGCCAAGCGCACGGCGACATCGTCGAAGGGATTCACGGCCGAGGAACGGGCTGCGATGAAGGAGCGCGCCCAGGAGTTGAAGGCAGAGGCGGCCAAGGCGGACGGGGAGAAGGCCCTGCTGGCGAAGATCGCCGAGATGAAGGGGACGGATCGCGCCATGGCCAAGCGGCTCCATGCGATCATCACGGCCGCCGCGCCGGCCCTCTCGCCGAAGACCTGGTACGGGATGCCCGCGTACGCCAAGGACGGCAAGATCGTCTGCTTCTTCCAGAGCGCGGAGAAGTTCGACGCGAGGTACGCGACGTTCGGCTTCAGCGACGAGGCGAACCTCGACCAAGGCGCCATGTGGCCGACCTCCTGGGCGCTCACGGAGCTGACCGCCGCCGAAGAGAAGAAGATCGCCGCGCTCGTGAAGAAGGCGGTGCGCTGAGGAGCATGGCGACGAAGGAAACTCCGCGACCGCCCGCGGCCGACAGCCACGACCTGATCCGCGTGCAGGGCGCGCGCGTGAACAACCTCAAGGACGTCAGCGTCGAGATCCCGAAGCGCCGGCTGACGGTGTTCACCGGCGTCTCCGGCTCGGGCAAGAGCTCGCTGGTGTTCGGCACGATCGCCGCGGAGTCGCAGCGGCTGATCAACGAGACCTACAGCGCCTTCGTGCAGGGCTTCATGCCGACGCTGGCGCGGCCGGAGGTCGACGTGCTCGACGGGCTGACGACGGCGATCATCGTCGACCAGGAGCGGATGGGCGCCAACCCCCGCTCCACCGTCGGCACCGCCACCGACGCCAACGCGATGCTGCGCATCCTCTTCAGCCGGCTCGGGAAGCCGCACATCGGCTCGCCCAACGCGTTCTCGTTCAACGTCCCCTCGGTGAAGGCCAGCGGTGCGATCACCGTCGAGCGCGGCGCCGGCAAGACGAAGACCGAGAAGGCGACCTTCACCCGACTCGGCGGCATGTGCCCGCGCTGCGAGGGCATGGGCTCGGTCACCGACTTCGACCTGACCGCGCTGTACGACGACACGCAAGTCGCTCAACGAGGGCGCGCTCACGATCCCCGGCTACAGCATGGACGGCTGGTACGGCCGCATCTTCCGCGGCTGCGGCTTCTTCGACCCGGACAAGCCGATCCGCAAGTACACCAAGAAGGAGCTGCACGACCTGCTCTACAAGGAGCCGACCAAGATCAAGGTCGAGGGGATCAACCTGACCTACGAGGGCCTGATCCCGAAGATCCAGAAGTCGATGCTGTCCAAGGACGTCGACGCGCTGCAGCCGCACATCCGCGCCTTCGTGGAGCGGGCGGTGACGTTCACCGACCTGTCCCGAGTGCGACGGCACCCGGCTCAGCACGGAGGCTCGGTCGTCGAAGATCGAGGGGATCAACATCGCCGACGTCTGCGCGATGCAGATCAGCGACCTGGCCGACTGGGTCCGGGGCCTCGACGAGCCGTCGGTCGCGCCGCTGCTCGCCGGCCTGCAGCACCTCCTCGACTCGTTCGCGGAGATCGGGCTCGGCTACCTCTCGCTCGACCGGCCGTCGGGCACGCTGTCGGGCGGCGAGGCGCAGCGCACCAAGATGATCCGCCACCTCGGCTCGTCGCTCACCGACGTCACCTACGTCTTCGACGAGCCGACGATCGGCCTGCACCCGCACGACATCCAGCGGATGAACGACCTGCTGCTGCGGCTGCGCGACAAGGGCAACACCGTGCTCGTCGTCGAGCACAAGCCGGAGGCGATCGCGATCGCCGACCACGTCGTCGACCTCGGCCCCGGCGCCGGCACCGCCGGTGGCGAGGTGGTGTTCGAGGGCACCGTCGACGGGCTGCGGGCCAGCGGCACGCTCACCGGGCGGCACCTGGACGACCGGGCCTCCCTGAAGCCGTCGGTGCGGACGCCGTCGGGAGTGCTGGAGGTGCGCGGCGCCAGCACCCACAACCTGCAGGACGTCGATGTCGACATCCCGCTCGGCGTGCTGGTGGTGGTGACCGGCGTGGCCGGGTCGGGCAAGAGCTCGCTGATCCACGGCTCGGTGTCGGGCCGGGACGGCGTGGTGGCGATCGACCAGGCCGCGATCCGGGGCTCGCGGCGGAGCAACCCGGCGACGTACACCGGCCTGCTCGACCCGATCCGCAAGGCGTTCGCGAAGGCCAACGGCGTGAAGCCGGCGCTGTTCAGCGCCAACTCCGAGGGCGCCTGCCCCACCTGCAACGGCGCCGGCGTCATCTACACCGACCTGGGCGTCATGGCCACCGTCGCGACCACCTGCGAGGAGTGCGAGGGCAAGCGGTTCCAGGCGTCGGTGCTGGAGTACCAGCTCGGCGGCCGCGACATCAGCGAGGTGCTCGCGATGTCGGTGACCGAGGCCGAGGCGTTCTTCGGCGCCGGCGAGGCGCGGACGCCGGCCGCGCACGCGATCCTCGACCGGCTCGCCGACGTCGGGCTCGGCTACCTCAGCCTCGGCCAGCCGCTCACCACGCTGTCCGGCGGCGAGCGGCAGCGGCTCAAGCTGGCCACCCACATGGCCGAGAAGGGCGGCGTCTACGTCCTCGACGAGCCGACCACCGGCCTCCACCTCGCCGACGTCGAGCAGCTGCTCGGCCTGCTCGACCGGCTCGTCGACTCCGGCAAGTCGGTCATCGTCATCGAGCACCACCAGGCGGTCATGGCGCACGCCGACTGGATCATCGACCTCGGCCCCGGCGCCGGCCACGACGGCGGCCGGATCGTCTTCGAGGGCACGCCCGCCGACCTCGTCGCCGCCCGCTCCACCCTCACCGGCGAGCACCTCGCGGCCTACGTCGGCACCTGACCGAGGGCCTCGACCACGCGCCGATCCCGACCCACCAACCCGAGCCTCTCGCAGCCTTCGCCTCAGTACTTGTCGTAGAGATCGCTCGCCGGGTCGAAGAACCCGCCGGCCGGCCGCGCGTGCGCATGCCAATGGTCGGGGATGCGCCGGCGCTCCGGGTCGACGTAGTACCCCTCGTCGCCGTAGCGCTCGGCGGCGACCCGCTCGAGGTGCGCGAGCAGCCGCGCCTCGCGCTCGGGATCGGGCAGGCCGTGCGTGCGCCACACGACCATCGGCGTGCGGCACACCACGCACTCGGCGATCCAGCAATCCTCGTCCTCGTGCAGCCAGTCGGTCATGCGCTCCGCGGTGCAGAGCAGGCAGTCGTCATCCACCGGCCGTCTCCGTCAGTCTCGCCCGGTCGCCAACGTCGATGCCCGCGCGCTCGAAGTACCCCGCGTTCGCCTCGACCGCCAGGACGTAGGGAGCGTCCGCCTCGTAGGTGGGACACGGGTCGCCCGAACACGGTTCCATCTCGCGGACGGTCACGATCGTTCCGGACCCGTCGACGAACGCGATCGACAAGGGGATCAGGGTGTCCTTCATCCAGAACGCCCCGTCCGTCGGGGCGTCGAAGACGAACGCCATGCCGTGGTTCGCGGCGAGCTGCTCGACCTCCATCAGCCCGCGCTGGCGTTCGGCGTCCGAGTCCGCGACCCAGACGTCGAGCTGTGCCTCACCTCCCGACGAGATCGTGAACGACACGCCGTGATCGGGTGCCCCCGGCTCGGGCGGCGCGCCCTGGCGATCGCACGCCGGGAGCGCCAGGAGCGCCAGCGAGCACATCGCGGCGAGGACCGTCGTACGCATCGTCTCCATCGTGCCACGCCCCGCCGTCCGACCGGTGGCCCTCAGAAGCCCTCGTCGAGCGGTTCCGCGTCGACGGGACCGTCGAAGATGCTGACGAACACACAGGGCTCGTCGCCGGCGGGAGCGTGGAGCATCGTCTCGCCAGGTGGGAAATGGCAGTACGCACCGGGACCGATGACCTCGCCGTTCACGGCCAGCCGGCCCTCGAGCACCACGATCGTTTGGGAGGCGGTGTGTCGATGCGCCCGGGTCTTCAGACCGGCCGGGTAGCGGATGAGATAGTGCTCCGCTCCTGAGACGGGGTCCTGATGGAGCAGCCGGACGCCGATCTCCCGATCGTAGATCTCGAGCTGCGACGGGCGCGTGTCGGCCGTCGACAGCGCGTCGACGATGTTCGCTTCACCGAGTTCCATGCGAAGCGACTATGACAGCGCTGCATGGTCAACGCCCAGACCCCGCGTCCTCGAGTCACCGCCCTCCCGACGTCGATGGAGCGCGCTGGCTACACTTGCCCGAGCGATTCCAGGGACAGGCGGGTCCTGCACGCGGTGCCTGGATCCGCGAGCCGCCGGAGCCGGGCCGGTAGACAACCTCTTTGCGCTGGTCAGCAGCGTAGTCGCGGCCCTCTGGTCACGGATTCGTGGATTCGGGAACGTGCATTGCGGCATCATCGCGCCCCGCCTGGACGACGTCGTGCAACGTCTGACCGTACGCCGTCGCACTGATGACTTGCAGCGATAAGGGATCCTCGGCGCTGCAAGCCCAGTCTTTCGCATCGACGATGGGGGCCCATTCGCCCAGCGGGCGCCCTCAGTCGTTAGGTGGTTGGCCGGGTTCCCGTGACTTGACCACGCGACCGTCCGGGTAACGAACCTCCACCATGAATCGCTCCAGCACAGAGGCGTGGTCGTCGCGTAGCGCCATTGGCCCAAGCAGGAAGACCTCTCCACCTGGCGTCACGAAATCCGTCCAAGCCGTGGCGTAGCCGTCTCGGTTGCAGCTTGCGATCTTGCAGTTCTCCATCGGATGGATGATAAGGCTCGCCGATCTGGAGCTGGGGGCGAGGGACGGCTGCCGAAGCCCGGGAGGCCGTCTCTGGTTAGCCGGCGGCCTTCTCCCTAATCCAATTGAACTAGGAACCCGGACCCTAGTGCACGCAAGGGAGTGGCTCTAGCCTGTCAGGACGACGCGGCTCCTCCTGATCGGGCGGACCAAGCGGGGACCCCAACACCCGGTGGTCCGTGATTCCGAGCAACGCGTCGAACGTGGAGGCCCCCGGCCTTCCGGCTCCCCGTTTCGGCGTCCCGTGACGGAGAGACCGCCCCCGGGGGCCGCCGCGGTTCTCAGCGCCTGCCCACGCGGCGGAGTGAGCTTCGCAAAGAGGGAGCATGATGGTCTCGTCGGCCATCCAGTTTCCTCGGTCGGCGATGACCAGCGGAGGGGGTGCCCCCACCCCGGATTGTCCATGTCTCCGCCGGCCACTCAACATCAGTTCCCGCGTCCCCCTAAACCAAGTTGCTAGGCAATGCCCTCGTGCGGAGGATAGGCAACGGGAGTGCGGCCGCACCTTCCGCCTAGATCCCGCGAGCCAAACCAGGTGTCGGCCGGGAGCTATTCGCGTCCTCTGGTCAGTCCGAGTGCGGTCCTGCTGATGGGTTAGACCGCGCTAAGGTCTCCGTGCCTTCGATCTCGCGAAGGCATCGCTCCGCTTCTCGAGCGGTCTCTTCCTCACCGAACGCACGGAGATCCTCGATGTAGCCGGGCAGCCACGCTCTGTCGCACCGCCGCATGTCGCCGGCCAAGAACTCGGCGAGGAGAGCCTTCTGGGTTCGGGAAGCTGCGGAACTCCAGCTCGGTGACGTAGCTGGTCCCCGTCATGCGGCTCTCCATCGCCTGATCGGTCATCCACCGTGGCCCCTTCGCGAGATCCGAGGGCGGCATCCAGATACCAGCATGGATGCTCTCGATGTATGGCTCACCGTCACCGTCGTAGCCGATCTCGTAGAACGGTCCGAACGTCATTTCTTTCATCCTCCCAAGGCAGTCGGGCGAACGTGTCCTCTTCGCGGGGGGAAGGTTCAGAGCCCGAACCCTCCCCCGGGTCCGGGCTCTGAGGATGAGCCGTCGGGCGGTGTAGTCCCCGCCTTCAGGTGTCACAACGGCCGGATGCTTCATTCCACATCGAGCGTCCCTCAATTCCTCGGCTTGGAGTTCCCAGCTAGGTGATCCCTCGAGGCACGCTCCGGGGCGAGCCTCCTCGGCGGCAGATGGTTATCTCAGGCCCGAGTGGGTAATCAAGGGTTTGGGAGCAATCGATAGAAGGAGGTGCCCCATGGACACCAACGTCTGGACCTACTCCCGCGACATCGACGGAGCCGATGGACGTGAAGGGCTTCAAGGTTGAGGCCACCGACGGTGACATCGGCAAGGTGGACGAAGCCACGTACGAGGTGGGTTCTTCCTACATCGTGGTCGACACCGGTCCGTGGATCTTCGGTCGCAAGGTCGTGTTGCCGGCTGGGATGATCGAACGGATCGACCTCGACAAGAAGCGAGATCGAGGTCCGACTGAACAAGGACCAGATCAAGAACTCGCCTGAGCTGGATGAGACCACCGACTTCCGGTCGGACGAGTACCGATCGGAGCTCGGAACGTACTACGACCCGTATGTCCGTCGGTAGGTAAAGGAGACCGGCACGCTTCGCCGGTGAACAACCCAAGAGATCGAAGGGCCGCGCGGGCGGTCCTTCGTCTCGTCCGGAGGATGTCGACCCGGTTGAGCCGTGGCAAAGGTACGAATCCACCGCACGAGGGACAGGAGATGAAGCCGGTCAATCCGGAGCGCGATCGGATGCCCGATCCGAATCAGCCGCAGGTTCCGATCGTGATCATCGTTGTGGCGGGCATGGTAAATCCAGACGCCGATTCGGGTTTCCCGGTCGGCAACCCCATCGGGTACTAGACGCCGACGGCGGGCGACCGGATTTGTGGGGGCGGGTAACATGTTCCGTAGTGACGAATTACCCTGGGGAGCAACCCCGTCTGGTAGGGTGCGCCGACAACCGAGGCTCCCTCGACCCGCCGAGAGGACCTTGACGGAGGTCCGGCTCGCCCGGACCGGGGGAAGGGAGCCATCTTGGACAGCTCGGTCTCGGCGCGAAGAACCCGCGTCATCTCAATCCTTTCGACTCTAGGCCTCGTGGGCATCAGACAGACGAGATCTTCAGGAAGCGGAGCTACCCGATGATGCGCCTCCTTCGGACATCCATCCCCCTCGTGTTCGCGGTCCTGCTCTCGATCGTCGGCGCGGCGCCCGCGTTCGCCGCGACGGTTGGTCTTTGGCACATGGACGAGTCATCAGGCCAGATGGTCGACTCCTCCGGCTCCGGCAACCACGGCACGTCTGGAGAACATCACGCGCCTGAGCCCTGGGTACAACGGCAGCGGGCGCGCCTACAGCTTCAACGGCTCGAACTCGCGCGTGGTCATCCGCAACGCATCGAGCCTGAACCCTGGCTCGAAGACGATCACGATCAGCGCGCACGTGAAGTTCACCTCGCGGCCGTCGGCCTCGGTCGGCGACTACGACCTCGTACGCAAGGGAAGCGGCATCTACAAGATGGAGATCTTCGGCTCCGGTCAGGGTTTTGCCGCTTCCAGGGGACGAGCGGGACCCTGTCGATCAAGGCCGGGCCCGACCTCTCGGACGGCCGGTGGCACACGATCGTATGCACCAAGACGTCGTCGGGCATCAGACTGACCGTCGACGGGTCCTCGACCTCGCGGAGTGGGAACGTCGGGTCGATCTCGAGCAGCGCACCTCTGATCCTGGGCGGCAAGCCCAACAGGTCCGGCGACTGGTACAAGGGCGTCATGGACGAGGTCGCTATCTCGATCGTCTGAGGCAGCGACCCGAAGCGAACGCCTATCACCCGACTCGCGCAGGACTCGATCGAGCTTGGAGGTGGCCATGTCGAGGGTGTCGGACTCAAAGATCGGGCACGGCCGGCCGAGGCCTGGTCGCGGCACTCCTGGCCAGGGAGTCGGCGACAGTGCTATGGGCGAGTCCTCAGCTGTGGGATGGACTGCCGTCGCACGCTGTCGGCGACCGTCGCTAGTCGTAAGGGTCGAGGCTGGCGTGAGTCCTTCCTTCCACCGTCTCGCTTCGGCGAGCCGCGACAGACGGGAGTCACCTCAGGGGATCTCCCGCCCGGGCGGGGGCCACGCACCTCACGGCTTGATCGAGATTTCCCAGAGGTCGCCGTCGTTCTCGTACGGGCGTGCCTCGTTATCGATGCCTCGATCGACGATCCAATAGTTCATCGCGCCGGATTCACCGCTCGCCGGGGCCAATGTGATGCCGGAAATCCGCCGGAGACCTGGAATCGCGGAGACGTTAATCACGCGGACGAGCCGGCCACGCTTCGTGGTCTCGTAGATCCGCTCGTCCCCGCCGCCGACGAGCAGCGTGTGCCTGGACGGATCGGAGCCCAGGCCCTCGAAGTTGTCGGACCCAGGCGGCCGATGTCGAAATGGCTAACCCGGTCGTTTCGGTTGCCGAAGACACGATCGACGGGATTGATCCGGTAGATCTCGGTCCGATCCCCGTCGAGGAAGAACAAGTGCCCCGACGAGCGGTCGAAGTAGGGGTCCTCCGCGTCGGTGCTGCCGTAGGCCTTCACGTTGATCGACCGATGCCGTCGTCGGCTGTTCCCCAAGCGCCATCGCGGCCCGAGCGGTCAATCCAGATCCGGTTCGCGTCGTCGTCGGAGACGAACAACCGCTTCGTAGCGGGGTCGAACCCCAGACCGGTCGGTTCCCGGGAGAACCGGCGGGTCGTTCGGCTGCTAATTACCCGCCCGCTCGGTCGGATGTTCCAGAGGTTGACCCGGTGGTGCCCGGCCCCAGTGCGTTCATCGACCTCCGAGTCAGAGATGAGGAAGCGATGATGGCGGCGGAGGTAGACGATCCCGGACGGGTCTGGGCTCGCACGGAGGAACTGCGACGTGGGAATCCGCGTGACGAGCTCCCCTGACGGTTTCCGTCTGCCTGACGGTTTCCGCCTGAGCGATGTCGCGGGGGGCGACGAGGAGAGCAATGAGGCTGGTCAGGATGGCCGCTCGGACCCGCATGGAGTGAGACCCTACCGGAGAAACGTCCTACGCGCTTCGACGTACGGCAACGACCTTGGGTGAGCCAGGGGGAGGGGCCTCCTCCGGGCACAGGTCACCATCTTCGCGGCATACAGTCGTCGATCGATCGACATGGTCGATGACGCACCCAGCCAGTTCACGCCCGTTCTCGACCTACTGCTTTGTCGCCGCTCATCGTCCCGCGAACTGGATCAGCTCGTGATTAGAGCGCACAGGAATCGAGGAGTTGGCTCGCTCCTTCTCCGCTCCTTCTCAAGGAGTGCTCACTCGTCGGCAAGCACTTCAGCTCGTCATCATTCGGCCGACCGACGATCCATCCATACTCAGACGAGCTGCAGGCTTCGAGCCGAGCGCGGACGCGATGAACCGTGCGAGTCACGGCCAGAGTTGAAAGCCGGATCCATCTACGCGGGTGTGCCTGGTGCTGAAGCCGGACCGATCGATTGCGGCAGCCAGCGTTCTCGCGATCTGACACCTGGCCGAGTTTATCGTGGACGGGGCGTAAGCATACAAACACATTCACAGACCAATTCCGGTCGATTAACCCCGCGTGACGCGGGGGTCGTCTTTGAACGGAACCTTAACCATCTGGTCACCGCTCCTGAGCTTCTTGAGCGTGAAGCACTCGGTCCTCCGCACGCCGTCGTCGGCGCATCGCCTGAGCCTCAGGACCGGGTCCCGGAGTTCTTCTGGTAGAAGATCCTCACGCCATCGGCCTGCGCGACGAGGGTCGCATCGTAGAAGAGACGCCCGAGCATCACCGGGGGCGGAAGCGGCGCAAGGATCAGAGCTTCGCTTCCCCCGCCGGATGGC
>CAVWWK010000012.1:0-65779 GCA_963758715.1 uncultured Actinomycetes bacterium | reverse complement strand
GATTCCAGGCCAAGCATTGGGCAGAGAACTACTTGCTCTCGGCGCGAAGCCTGCCCGAGCTCCGCGTCCTGCGCGGCGGCCGGATGCAGGTCGACGAGCGGACGGCCGCGGTACGCTCGTTCCCCGTGGCGGTCAGCGCCGAGCCGCTGCGCGAGACGGCCTCCCAGCCCGAAGCCGGAGCCGGTTCGGGAGGAACTGCGCCGAGCTCGCCGGCGAGTCATCGCTCATCCTGCGGGTCGACCGGCTCGAGCCATCGAAGAACATCCTGCGCGGGTTCATGGCCGTACGGATTTTCCTGCGCCGCAACCCACAGTGGCATCGGCAGGTGCGTTCCTGTGCCTGTTCAGCCCTTCTCGCGAGGACGTGCCCGAGTATCAAGAGCTACGGCGAGGAATGCCTGGCCGAGGCCGACCGGATCAACCACCGAGTTCGGCAAGAAGCGCGCGTGGAAGCCCATCGAGATCAAGGTGCAGGAGGACTACGCGCTACGCGGTCGCCGCCTATGCCCTGTACGACGTGCTGTTCGTGAACCCTACCTACGACGGCATGAACCTGGTCGCCATGGAAGGGCCGCTGGTCAACCGCCGGAACGGGGTGCTGCTGCTTTCGCGGAACGCCGGGCGCCTCCGGGCGGCTGGGCCGGCAGGCGCTGGGCGTCAACCCGTTCGACCTGGCCGAGACCGCCGAGGCGCTGCGCGAAGCCCTGGAGATGTCCGACCGATGAACGCACCCGACGAGCACGCGGCCTCGCGCGCACGGTCCAGGCGCACACCCCCCCGAACTGGCTCGCGAGCCAGCTCGAGGCCGTGGACCAGATCCGCCCGCCCACCCGCCGCCGGCGCTGACCGCGACGGCCTCGCGAGAGAGCCTCAGACAGCCTCACAGCCGACGCAACAGCCCGACGAGGCCCGCCGGTCCGTCCACGACGATGTCGGCCGCGTCCGTCAGCTCGGTGGGCGTCTCCGAGCCGTGCACCGCGACCTTGACGGTAACATCGCCTCCCGCCGCCAGCCGGTCCAGCGCCTCGAACGCCCGTACGTCGGCCAGGTCGTCGCCGGCGTACAGCACGCGCGTCGAGCTGCCGCATCCTCGCGATCCGTTCCACGGCGCCTTCCTTCAGCGGCCGGCCCCCGGCACGAGCTCCGAGACCTTCTTGCCGCCGATCATCTCCAGTGCCGGCATCGCGGGCGATCGGACCCGAGCAGCCCGGAGCAGCGCCTCGGCCGCTCGCGGATCGTCGGCCCCTCGGAAGTGCACGCGCGATCGAGCCGCCCTTGCGTTCGACCCGCGTGCCCGGAACCACGCGCCGCCGCCGTCGACCACGGCGGTGACACCAGTGGGCATCGCAGACGGCCGTGTCGTCGCCCAGACCGTACAGGCCCGCCGAGCAACACGCCCGTCGATGCCCGACCAGCTCTCGGAGCTGGGCGGGGTCCGGCCGGACACCACTGCCACCACGGCGTAGCGGCCGACCAGGCGCCCGATCGCTGCTCGGGCGCCGTCGCGCATCTCGCCGAGCTCCGGCCTGGCCACGATCGGACTGAGCGTGCCGTCGAAATCCAGCAGCACGCCCGCCGTCGGCTCTCGCCGCCGCTGGAACGCGCGCAGGTGGGCATCCCGGTTCGAGTCCATCATCCACGTCCCATCGCCCACCGTCGTCATCACACATCGCTGGAACATGCCGAAGGAAATCCTAGAGACACGTCATGACGCCGATACACTCGACCCCCGTGAGCAGCTCCCCCGTCGTCCCGTTCCCGGGCTCCCCGTCCGACCCGCCCATCGGCGGCGACGTGGCGCCTCTGCAGAGCAGCCACAGCCCGTTCCCACCGATCGCAGAGTACGCGTTCCTGTCCGACCGTGAAGTGAGCGCGCTGGTGAGCCCCAGCGGCAGCGTCGAATGGCTCTGCCTGCCCCGCCCCGACAGCCCCAGCGTCTTCGGCGCCATCTTCGATCGAGGGGCAGGAGCGTTCCGCTTGGGCCCGGCCGAGTTGCTGGTGCCCGCCGGTCGCCGCTACCTGCCGGGCACCAACGTGCTCGAGACCACGTGGCAGACACGCACCGGCTGGCTGATCGTTCGCGACGCGCTGCTCATGGGGCCGTGGGCCCAGGACAGGAGGCGGGAGGACTACCGACGCATCCCCGGGGACTACCAGGCCGAGCACATGCTGGTTCGTGCGGTCCGCTGCATCCAGGGCCAGGTCGACGTCGTGCTCAACTGCGAGCCGGTGTTCGACTACGGCCGGACCGACGCCAGCTGGGAGTACACGGGCCGAAGGGTACGAGGAGGCCGTCGCACGGGGCGGCCCGACGATCCTCCCCTTGCGGCTCACCACCAACATGCGGCTGGGCATCGAGGGGCGCAGCGCGGTGGCCCTGACCCGGCTGGACGACAACGACACGGCGTTCGCCGCCTTGCACTGGGACGGCGAGGTGCACCCACCCCCGGCGGACGCCGACGAGGCATGGGCTCGCATCCACGAGACCTCGGACTTCTGGCGAGGCTGGCTCAACAAGGGGGAGTTCCCCGATCATCCCTGGCGAGCCCACCTGCAGCGCGCAGCCCTGACGCTGAAGGGCCTGACCTACGCGCCTACCGGGGCGTTGCTGGCGGCCTCCACGACGTCGCTGCCCGAATCGCCCGGCGGCGAGCGCAACTGGGACTACCGCTACAGCTGGGTCCGCGACGCCACGTTCGCGCTGTGGGGCCTGTACACGCTGGGGTTCGACTTCGAGGCGAACAGCTTCTTCTATTTCATCGCCGAACAGCTCCATGGCGGCACGCCGCTCCATGTGGTGTACGCGCGTGGGAGGCGAGACCGACCTCGACGGAATCGACGCTCGATCACCTCACCGGCTACGAGCAGCCAGCCCGGTGCGGGTCGGCAACGCGGCGCACGGTCAGGCGCAGCACGACGTGTGGGGGGCGCTGCTGGATTCGGTGTTCCTGCATCTGCGCAGCGGGGAGTTCCTGCAGGGTTCCACATGGAAGGGGCTCGAGATGCAGGTCGAACGAGCCATCGAGCACTGGCGCGAACCCGACCAGGGCATCTGGGAGACCCGCGGCCTGCCGCAGCATTTCACCTTCTCCAAGATGATGTGCTGGGTGGCCGCCGAGCGCGGGGCGCGTATGGCCGAGGTCATGGACAAGCCCGAGCTCGCGCAGCGCTGGCAGGCCGAAGCCGACACGATCCACGCCGACATCCTGGCCAACGCGGTCGACGAACGAGGCGTCCTCACGCAGGCCTATGGCTCCCATGCGCTCGACGCCTCGATGCTGCTGGCCCCGTTGCTGCGGTTCCTTCCCGCCGATGACCCGCGGATCCGCGCCACCGTCCGGGCGATCGCGGATGAGCTCACCGACGACGGGCTCGTCCTGCGCTACCGGCCCGAGCAGACGGACGACGGCCTCGAGGGACAGGAAGCCACGTTCGCGATCTGCTCGTTCTGGCTCGTCTCGGCGCTCGCGGAGATCGGCGAGGTGGATCGCGCGACCGAGCTCTGCGAGCGGATGCTGTCCTACGCCAGCCCCTTGGGCCTCTACGCCGAAGAGCTCGACCCCCGCACCGGGCGCCATTGGGGGAACTTCCCGCAGGCGTTCACGCACCTGGCGCAGATCAACGCATTGATGCACGTCATCCGAGCCGAAGGTGGCGGCTACGCCGCGCCGCAGCGCCGGACCCCGTCCCGCTGGAGGGCTCCGGTCCACTCGGACGTCAGATCCGCTCGGCTCAGCAACACCGCCCTCGATGTCCAGACGCGGACAGGATCCGGTCCAAGAAGCGGGGCACCCAGAACACTGCACTGCCGAACAAGGTCAGCAGCGCCGGAGCGAGGGAAACCACCAGCGTGCCCGCGAGCGCCACCGCGACCGCCAACCCCACGCCGAACTGTTTGATCGTGGGGTCGCCGTTGATGATGAAGCTCGAGAACACGCAGAACATGATCAGCGCGGCGGCCGTCACGACGTGGGCCCCCGCCCCAGGCCGGAGACGATGGCTGCGCGAGGCTCCTCGCCTTCGGCATGGTGCTGCTGGATCCGGCTGACCAGGAACACCTCATAGTCCATCGACAGGCCGAACAGCACGGCGAACATCATCAGCGGCACGTAGCTCGCGATGGGCACGGTTCCCCTGGGCGCGTCGAGCCCGATCGCCGCCAGTCCCCACCCCCACTGGAACACCGCCGTGAGCACGCCCAGGGCCGCCGCCACCGACAGCAGGTTCGTCACGGCCGCCTGCACCGGCACCAGCACCGAGCGGAACGCCACCATCAGCAGCAGGAAGCTGAGCGCCAGCACGGTCAGGACCACGATGGGCAGCCGTTGTGCGATCTTCGCGGCGAGGTCGACGTTGCTCGCCGTGGACCCGCCCACGTAGGACGTGACCCCGGTGCCGCGGTTCGTGTCGGGCAGGACGCTCTCTCGCAGCGTCGCCGACGAGCGCGGCGGTCGCGTCGGATGATGGCGGACGCTGAGGAACCGCGCTCAGGGTCGAGGCGCCACCGGACTTGTTGAACTGCGGCGGGAACAGGCCCACCACGCCGTGAGTCGCCGAGCAGGGCATCCTGCAACGCGACGACGCGAGGGTCGGTGCCCCGCGGATCGCCGCCCGCCTTCGTGAGCATGGCCGTCAGCTGGCGCTTGAGCTTCAACGCCTCCTTCTTCTGTGCCTCCGCCTTCGCCTGCTGCCGCTTCAGCTCGTCGCCTTGTGCCTGCAGCTCGTCGCCCTGGGCCTGCAGCTCGTCCGCTTGGCCTGGAGCGCGTCGGCCTGGGCTTGGAGAGCGTCCCCCTGCGCCCGGAGCTGCTCGGCCCGGGCCAAGAGCGACTCGGCCTGGCCGATCAGCGACCGGGCGCGGGCCTTCAAGGGCGCCAAGCCGAGCACGGGTGTCGCCTCTCTCGACTCCAGCCGGGCGAGGCGGAGCGCGGAGCCGGCTCGACGGTTCGGGTTGGTGGTGATGGTCGATCTAGCTGCCGGACGAACCGCTCCCGCGCCAGGATGAACACCAGATGCGCCGCGATCGGCGCGGCCTGTCGAACCAGGCGTCGGCCGCTCGCCGCAGCTGCGCCTCGCGCGCGCGAGCCGCGTCTCCTCGCGCTCGAGCTCGGACTTGCGCTGCTGCAGCGCAGCCCCTCGACGTTCCAACGCGGCTTGCTGGCGTTCGAGCTCCGCCTGTTGCGCGCGGAGCTCATCGGCCTGGGCCTGCAGCCGCTTCTGCTCCCGCTCGAGCTGCTTCTGCAGCGCGGTGGCCCGGTCGTACTTCTTCGTGTACTTGGCGCTGGGCTGGGCGACCGGGTCGAGCGTGCTCGCGATCAGCAGCGGGCCGTTGTAGCCCACGCCGAACCCCTCGGTGAGCAGGTCGTAGGCCTGGCGCTCGGTCGTGTCCTTCGGCGTGACGCCGATGTCCTCCTGGCCGAGCGCGAGGTCGAACAACGGGATGATCAACGGCACGAGGAGCAGCGAGCGACACTGCGACCGCGATCCACGGGTGCCGCGCGACCCCGCGCGCCCACGCATCCCATCGCGTCGCGCCCGCGGGGCGGGCTTCCGCGGCTTCAGGAACGGCGGCATGCGCACGCCGCCGGACCCAGCCCCCGAGCAGGGACAGGATCGCGGGCAGCAGGGTGATCGACGCGAGCACCGCGCACAACACCGCGATCGCCGACGCGTAGCCGAGCGCGCTCACCAGCGGGATGCCCGCGACCGACAGCGACAGGAGCGCGATGACGACGGTCCCGCCGGCGAACACGATGGCGCTGCCCGAGGACGCCACGGAGCGTGGCGATCGACTCCTCCATCTCGATACCGTCGTCGAGCTGGTCCAGGTGCTTGGTCACGAGGAACAGGGCATAGTCGATCCCCACGCCGAGCCCGATCATCGTGGCGAGCGTCGGGGCGACCGAGGCGATCGGCGATCGCGTGGCCCAGCAACCCGATCGCCGAGGTCCGATCGTCAGCGCGAACGCGGCGGTGATGATGGGCGTGCCCATCGCGATCAGGCTCCCGAACACGAGCGCCAGGATCACCATCGCGGCGATGTTGCCGATGAGCTCGCTCTCGCTGGGTCTCGGGAGCGGACAGGACTCCGCCGATCGACCCGCCGACCGCCACCTCGATGCCTGCGGCTCGTGCGCGGCTTCGGTCCCGTCCACGAGGTCCTGGGCGAGTCGCTCGGTGATGAACCCCGAGTCGATCGTGAGCAGCACCGGCATGAAGCCGGTCTTGCCGTCCTCTGACAGGATCCCGGCGGCGGCGCCGTCCTTGCCACGGGGTTCGTGACGCTGTAGACCTGCTGGCGACGTCTTGATCGCCTTGTACGTGGCGGTGATCGCGGGCTTCACGTCCGGGTCCGTGAGCTTGCCCTCGTCCACGGAGAAGACGAACGGGTTCGTGCCGTTCTGTTGCGGCGGGAAGCGCCGCGCCAGGATGTCGAACGCTGCCTGGCTGTCGGTCCCGGGGAGCGTGAGCCCGTTGTCGGTCTTCGCGCCGTACGCGCCGACCAACCCCGACCGCCAGAGCGGCGAGCGCGACCCAGACCAGCAGCACCAGGAACCGGTGGTGCGCCGTGAACCGGCCCACCCGGAACAGGAACCCTCCCACGCACAGCCTCCATCGACGCCTCGGGGCCCCCGATGCTACTCCGAGGCCGGGTACGGGGGCACCGGGGACGGTGATGTTCGTGTGGTCAGGACGCGCTGCACCGCAGGCAGAGCACCGCCCACGGGCGTGCCTCCAAGCGCTCGTCGCCGATCAGGGCACCGCAGCGGTCGCAGAGCCCGTACGTGCCCTCGTCCATCTTCGCCAACGCCCGTTCGACGTCGGCGAGCTTGGCGGTGAGCGCGTCGGCCTGCGCCACCCGCTCGATCCGGCCGATCGCCTCGTTGGTGCCCTCACCCACCCGCTTGCCGAACCCGATCGTGGCTGCTGGATCGCGCGGTCACGGACGTGATGCGCGGCGAGCTCTTCACGCAGGTCGTCGCGGACGCCTTTCGAGCTACGACGCGGATCGCCGCGAGGTCCATGCTCACCCTCAGCCGTGCACGAAGGGTCGGGGTCGCCGCCGACCGCGTCCGGCGAGAGCTCCCTCGGAGGCGCGCAGCACGTCCGGCGACGCCACGCCCCTGCGCGCCTCGATCTCCTTGAACACGTCGGTCGCGTAGTCGACGCAGAGCACGACCAGGTCGCCGGGCCGCGAACGGTCGAGGGCGCGCCGGACCGCGGCCATCTCGTCCAGCTCCACCTCGACGCTGCCCGCGCGCGCGCCCCGCCGTTGATCGATTCCTCGACGCCTTCGCGGATCAGCTCGGCGGTCTCTCCCCGCGTACGTCCACGCGTCTTGACGTCCTCCCGAACGATCACCTCGTCGAAGTACCTCGCGGCGACGCGACCCAGCTCCTTCATGTCCTCGTCGCGCCGATCGCCCGCCGTGGCGACGACGGCCACGCGCAGGTTCGCCGACCACGAGGCCTCCCCGGGACGCTCCCCCGATGCCGAGTCGGCGACCAGACGCTCCACGAAGTCCCCCAGCGTCTCCAGCCCCGCCGCGTTGTGGGCGTAGTCCAGGACCACCTTCACCCCGTCCAGATCGAACACGTTCAGCCGGCCGGGCGCCTGATAGATGGACGTGGTGAACGAGCGCAGCCCCTGGCGGATGTCGTGCAGGTGCGCGCCGGCGACGTGGGCCGCCGCCGCCGCGGCCATCGCGTTCTGCACCATCATCCGCGCCCTGCCGTCGAAGGTCGCGGGCAGCGTGTGCACCCACGCGATCGGCATCGTTCGCCGTCCTTCCTTGATCACCATCATCTCGCCGCGCTCGCTCCGTTCGAGCACGACCGCCTTGCGGCCCCGGCGGATCCACCGTTCCACCAGCTCGTGGGACTCCTGCATCGAGAACAGGATCACGTTGCCGCTGCAGTGCCGGCGCATCTCGAGCACGAGCGGCTCGTCGGCGTTGAGGACGCCCCAGCCGTTGCGCGGCACGGCCTCGATCACCACGCGCTTCACCGCCGCGAGCTGCTCGAGCGTCTCGATCTCGCGAAGACCGAGATGGTCGCCGGTGACGTTCAGCACGACGCCGACGTCGTTGCGGCCGTAGCCCAGCCCCTCGCGCAGGATCCCTCCGCGCGCGACCTCGAACACGGCGGTGTCCACGCGCGGATTCTGCAGGACCATCTGGGCCGACTTCGGGCCGCTCGCGTCGACCCGCTTCACCAGGCGCTCGTCGATGTAGATGCCGTCGGTCGTGGTCATGCCGACCCGCCTGCCCATGCCGCGGAAGATGTGCGCGATCATCCTGGTCGTGGTCGTCTTGCCGTTGGAACCGGTCACCGCCAGGATCGGGATGCGGCTGGGCGTGCCGGGCGGGAACAGCCCGTCGACCACGTGCTTGGCGACGTACTGCGGCTCGCCCTCGGTGGGGTGCGTGTGCATCCGGAACCCCGGCGCGGCGTTCACCTCGACGATCGCGCCGCCGGTCTCGCGCACAGGCTCGGAGATGTCCGGAGCCAGGAAGTCGATGCCGGCGACGTCCAGGCCGACGACGCGGGCGGCTTCCTCCGCGATCTCGATGTTGTCCTCGTGCGCGTCCCAGGTGCGGTCGATCGAGATGCCGCCCGTCGACATGTTGCCGGTCTCGGCGAGCAGCACGCGTTAGGCCCTTCGGGGGCACGTCGTCCAAGCCGAAGCCCTGCTTCTTAACGAGGCTCCGCGCGGTATCGTCGACCTTGATGCGGGTCAGGACCTTCTCGTGTCCGATGCCGCGTCGGGGATCCTGGTTCTCCTTCTCGACCAGCTCGGCGATCGTGCGTCTGCCGTCACCGACGACGTGCGCGGGCACCCGCTCGGCGATCGCCACCATGCGACCCGCCGATCACCAGCACCCGATAGTCGTTGCCGGTCACGAAGGACTCCACGACGACCTGGCCGCGCCGGGCTTCCTTCTGCGCGCGCCTGAACCCGGAGCGCACGGCGCGTTCGGTCCGCAGGTCGAGCCCCACGCCGCGGCCGTGGTTGCCGTCCAGTGGCTTCGTCACCACCGGGAACCCGATCCGCTTCGCGGCCGCTACCGCATCGTCCTCGTCACGCACGACCTCGCTGCGGGGAACCGGCAGTCCGGCCGAGGCCAGGAGCTGTTCGTCATCTTCTTGTCGCCCGCGATGTCGACGGCGAGGGCGCTCGTCTTCGAGGTCATCGTGGCCCGGATCCGCTGCTGATACGTGCCCTGGCCGAGCTGCACCAGCGACGCCTCGTTCAGGCGGATCCACGGGATGTCCCGGCTGACACGGCTTCGTCGATGATCGCCTGCGTCGAGGGGCCGAACTGGCGCCGCTCGGCCAGCAGGATCAGCCGCTCGAGCTCGGCGTCGAAGTCGAATCCCTCGGCTCCGCCTTCACGAGGTGGTTCACCAGGCGCACGGCGAGCGCGCCCGCGGCCGACGCCGACGCGTTTCCTCCGCATAGCCGTAGATCACGTTGTACCGGCCGGTCGGGCCGGCGCTGCGCGTCTTGCCCCGTGAGATGTGGGCGCCGGTCTCGCGCTGCAGCTCGAGGGCGACGTGCTCGGCGACGTGGCCGAGCCAGGTGCCGTCCTCGAGCCGCTCCCTGAACCCGCCCGCTCTTGCCGAGCGAGCAGGAGTGCTCCCCCACGCCCGGCAGGCGCTTCGAGAGCTTCTTCGTTGAAGCCGGGGATCGTGTTCGAGGGCCAGTACTCCAGCGACCCGAGGTCGACGAGCATGCGGATGCACGGCTCGTAGGACCAGTAGTTGGGCCCGCGGAACACCTGGGTCGCGACGACCGTCAGATCCGGCCGCAGGGGGGGCTTGCTTGGCAGCCTGCTCGCGCTTGGCCTTCTGCCGGTCGGCCTTGGTTCGCGTGGCGCCGCCGGCGACGGCACCCTGAACGTCGGGTCGTTCGCGCGCCGTGCTTCGAGGTGGTCGCTTCGCGGCGCTCCGCCGTCACTCCGAGCGCCTCCCGCTCATCCTCGAGCGCGCGCTTCGGCCGCGAGCAACCGGCGACCGCGAAGGTCGAACCAGTACCCGGCCGGCAGCGAGTGCAGCACGGCGCCCGAGACCATGAGCGGTTTATACCCCTTCCCGCGATACGCGTCCGTCTTGACGTGGGCCCCGTCCACGATCGTGACGGCGCCCTTGCCGATCACGCTGCAGCGTGCTGATCCGGGAACACGATGGCGCAGGTGTCCTCGTCGATCCCGAGGCCCAGCAGCGACGGCGATTGCGCGACCAAGGCGCAGCAGCCGCCCGATCCGTCCGCGCTCACCGAAGTGTTGGTCGATCGACGAGCCCGGTCAGGATGCCGAGGCCGGCGGAGAGCTGCACCATGCGGTTCTTCGGCGTGGGACCCGGCGTTGCCGAACGCGACCATGTGGCTCGCCATGGCGCTGGCGCCGGCGCTGGTTCCAGCCAGGACGGCCCCGCGATCGTGCGCCATGAACAACGCGTCGCCCAGCCTCGTCCCGGCGACCACCTGGGTCAGCCGCGACTGGTTCCCGCCGGTGAGGTAGACGCCCGTGGCTTCCCGGAGCAGGAGCTGCCATCGCGGGGTCGTCGGCCTCGTCTCCGTTCCTCCGGACGGACGCCCGTGACCGTGCCCGATGCCGAGGCCCGTGAACAGCTCGCGGTAGATCTCGGTGGCCTGATCGCCCAGCGAGGACGCGGTGGAGATGACGACGACGTGCCCGTCCGGCGCCACCCGCGAACTGCGCGAACCGCGACAGGATCACCTTGTCGCGGAGCTTGTCCTCGGCGCCGCCGATCACCATCACCGGTCCCGCACCGAGCGACGTTCACGGGAGGCTTAGCCCCGGCTCGACCTTCTTCCGTCATGACGCGAGTGTAGTCCCCGCCGACGCCGTGATCGGCATCCCGTGAGGCGCCTACGGGTCCGGCCAGCAGGATCATGCGTCGTGCTCGCCGGCGTCGACGGTTCCCTCGACACCCTCGGCCACGAGGACATCGAAGCCCTCCGGGATCTGCTGAACCGTCCATCCCCGGGGAACGCCCGGTCGACGAGCTCCGCGCGAGACACCCGCGCCGGTCGGGGACAGCCGCACCCGCGCGTCGGGGTTGAACCGGCGCGCCGCCTCGTCGCTTCTGGTGAGCGCCTCGACGGCCGTTCGGTGAACGCCGCAGCATCGGCAGAGATGCTACGACCACCGATCGCCCCGAGCCCGGTCGGCGCGTGCGCCGAACGGGTCAGACCCGGAACGGGTCGCGGTCTCGCCGTGTCTCCCTGGGTCGAAGCGCCCGCGAGAGCCATGCCGCCGCCCCGAGGGCAACCATCCGCCGTCGCCGCAACGCCGATGCCGCCTCCGGCAGCCATGCGATCACGGCAGGAGCGCCAGTCGCGGCCACGGCCACCCCTTCCCAGATGTCACGCGGCGATCCTCATGATGCTGCCCTCCTCGTGCGGCGAGGTTGAATCGCCTGCGCCGGCGACCCGTTCCCCCGCTCCGATGAGCCCCGATCCCAGCAGGCGCCGCCATCGTGCGACGACCGACGGCCGGGGAGATCCGCCGAGGACGGGCCAAGGCCCGCTCGCCTGATCGCAGATCTTCGCCAGGTCCGGCCCGTACGGCGTCCCCATCGCTGCACCTCCTTGCGCCCGCTCCCCGACCGTCTCCGGGATCGGCGTAACCGTTGAACTGAGTTATACTGGTTTCACATGTAACCAGTCAAGTAGATTTCGCAAGTTTCAGGAGGTATCATGCACCGATGGGATGACCGAGACCACGACGAAGGTCCCCGAGCTCGATCTGGTCCCACGAGAGACAGCGTGGTCACGACCGGCGCCCGGCGGCCTGGAGGTCGTGCGCAGCTTCCTGTCGCTGCACGATCACACGAGGCGGCAGCGACGACAGCTTGCCGCCATCGCCGGGCACCATGCGGATCTGGCTCCGAGGCCGGGACCTGATCGACCGGTCCGCGCCGGCGGATCCCGCGGAGACCTTACGCTGGGCGCTCGGCCGTGCGCGATGGCGCTGCATGACGAAGGTGTACGAGAACACGGGCGCGCCCCGCGACCACGACGCCGTCGAGGTCCTGAACGCGGCCGCCAGGACACCGGTCTCCAGATCTGCTTCGGATGCGACGAGAACCGGCTGCACACCGAGGTCGACGGGCGTCCGCGGGGCGATCGGCACGCTCTTGGGCACCGCGTTCCTGGCCGATCTGGACGGCTCGTTCCACCGAGCTCCACGAATGTCAGCAACCCCATGTGCCCCACCGTGTTCTACGACCGTTCGAAGAACCACACGGCCAAGTGGTGCTCGATGGCCTCCTGCGGCAACCGGAACAAGGTTCGGAAGTTCCGCGAGCGGGAGCGGGCCGCAAGAGCGCCCTCGCGTTGACCGCCGACGCGCTACCGAGCTGCTCCGCTCCGCGGACCCGCCGGCGAGCCGGTCGACCTGGCACGCACGGTCGACTCGCATGGGTTCTCCGACCTGGAGCCGATGCGACTCGACGCCGCGACTACGACGCTCGAGCTCACGCGTGCCGAGTCACCCGAGGCGCGACGCCGCGACGGATCCGGATCGCGCCCGGAGGCACGACGCGTCGGCCCGCCTCGAGATCCTCGGGCCCAGGGTCGGCGCTCGCACGTGCGCGACGTGCGGTGGCCGGCGCCCGGCACGTGCTGCGTCTGGATCATGATCTCTCCGGTTTCTACGAGGCGACAGCCGCGGATCCCGACCTGGCCTGGGCCGCGTCGGGTGCGGGTCGCATGCTGCGGAGCCCCTCGACGTTCGAGGACGTCGATCAAGACCGTCTGCACCACGAACTGCGCGTGGAGCGCAACCGTCCGCATGGTGAGCGCGCTGGTGACCCGAGCTCGGCGACGCCTGCGCTCGGTGGCCACGGCCCGCCGACGAACGCGTTCCCAGCCGCCGCAGCCATGGCGGGCGCCCCCGAAGCGCTTCTACCGCGACGACGTGCGCGCCGGGTACCGCGGGGCGTACCTGATCGAGCTCGCCCGCCGCGTCGCCGAGGGCGAGGTCGACCTGGAGGCATGGGCCGCCGCCTCGCCCGACGATCTGCCCGACGACGAGCTCGAGCGTCAGCTGCTCGAGCCTCCCGGGCGTGGGGCCGTACGCCGCCGCCCACATCATGATGACGATGGGCAGGAACTCGCGCCTCATCCTGGATTCCTGGACACGGCCGACCTACGCGCGCCTGATGGGTCGCACCCGTCCGGTGGCCGATGCGACCATCGCACGCCGGTTCCGGCCGTACGGCGACCATGCTGGCCTGGCGTTCTGGCTCTTCCTGACCCGGGACTGGGTCGAGCTGACGCCTCAGGGCCCCAGCACCGGCGACGATACTTACCTAGGGTTCCCCTTCGGGCACGCGGGGGATACTGCCCGAGCCCGGGCCGCCGGGCCCGGTTGCTCACGTCACCCGACCAACCGCCCACGGATCGAAGGATCGGCGCGATGGCGTGCCGTTATGCGTCTCCTCGCCGCGCCCCGATGCTGGTCCCGCGACGCGCTCGGCGCGTCTATCGCACGCTGCGAGCAGAGCAGCGCACCTTGCGCCAGGGCGTTGGCCGCGCTGGCGCTCAGCACGGCCGCCGGCTTCGTCGCCGGGCTGATCCTCGGTTCCATCACGGGCACGCTTGGCGCTACTTCCCGGGCTCCTCGCCCTGATCCCGGCCTCGGTCGGCATGCGCGGCATGATCTTCGGTCGCCATGGGCGCGCGCCTGGGCACCGAGCATCGCCGCGGGCATGTTCGACGCCCACCCTCGCGCCGGGCGGCCTGCTTGCGCCAGAACGTCGAGGTCGCCGTCATCTCGGCGATCCTGTCCTCCTTCTACCTGGCTGCCATGGCCAAGCTCGTGGCTGCCTCGGCCTTCGGGGACAGACACGGTGTCACTCTGGGACCTCGTTACGATCTCGGTCGTGGGCGGCGTGATCAGCCTCGGCGGTGATCCTGGTCGTCACGATCGCGCTCGCCGTTAAGTCCTTCCGCCGCGGGTGGGACCTCGACGCGGTCTCGACCCCCATGGTCACCGCGATCGGCGACATGATCACCCTGCCCGCCATCGTTCCTGGCCACGTTCCTCGCCCGCAACGCGTCCCTCAACGCGGTTCCTGGCCACCGTCTGCACTGTGCAGCGGTCGGTGCCCTGCTGTGGGCGGTGCGTACGGAGCTCGATCCGAGGTCCGCAGCGCACCCTGCTGGAGATGGCGGGCGTGATCATCGCCCGTGCTCCGTCGCTCGACATCTTCGCCGGGGCGCTGCTCGAGGCACGCCAGCGCCCGCTCGAGCCGCGATCCCCGGCATCTTGATCCTGATCCCACCGTTCGTCTCGCAGGCGGGGGCGATCGGCGGCATCCTGTCCTCTCGGCTCTCCTCGAAGCTCCAGCTCGGCGTGATCACGCCCCGCGGCCGGCCCGAACGTCCCGCGCTGGTCGACGGCAATCGTCGTCGTCGCGCTGGGCCGTCGATCGTGTTCACCGCGATCGGCACGTCGCGATCGTCCTGGCGGCGGCTCACCGGGCGTCGCACCGCCCGCGGTTCGGGCTCTTGTTGGGCGGCACGCGTGCTGGCGGGCTTCTTCGCCCTGCCGCGTCACGCTCGCCGGGGCTACTACGTGGCGGTGCTGACCACGAGGTTCGGGCTCGACCCCGACAACTACGGCGTTCCCTCGATCACGGCGACTCATGGACCTCACCGGCATCGCCGCCGTCCTGTTCGTCATGTCACTATTAGGTGGTCACCTGCATGAATGACCACCGAAGAACGTCAAAGACCTGCTCGTCGAGCTGAAGGACGCCTCGGAGCTCATGGTCGACCTCGCCTATGCGGCGGTCTTCTTCAACGAGGACAAGCTCGCGAGGGAGGTCGGCCCGGCTCGAGTAGCGCATGACCGATCGACCTTCGTCACCTGCGGACCACGGCGATGCTCGCGGCGCGCAGTCCCGAAGACGCCGAAGGCATGGCGGGCGTGCTGTGGATCGCGGATGCGATCGAGCAGATCGGCGACGCCGCCTCCGACATCGCCCGCGTGGTGGCGGCGCGGCTCGGGATCCCCGACGTCGCTGAAGCCCGACCTCCGCCATGCCGACGAGATGACCGCCCGGGTCAAGGTCCGCGAAGGCGCCGCCGTCGTCGGGCGCGATCTGCGCGAGCTCATCCCTGCCGACCGAGACCGGCATGTGGATCATGGCGATCCGCACGGGCATCGACTGGCGGTACGACCCCGGACCCGACGACGTCGTGAGCGCCGGCGACGTCCTGCATGGTCCGCGGCCCCGAAGAGGGCGTGAACGAGCTCCGGCAGCTCGCCGGCGCGCCACCGATGCCGCTGCCGCCAGAAGACGACGAGCCGGTCCTCTCCGAGCTGGACCGCGCGGTGGACATCCTGGTCGAGATGAAGGACCTCGCCGAGGCCGCCGTCGGCATGGCGTACTCGTCGCTCCTGTTCAACAACCGATCGTTGGCCGCCGAGGTGGGAGCTCTCGAGGGGCGCAGCGATCAGCTCCACGACGAGCTGGAGTCGTGGGTGTTGCGGGCTGCCCCCGAGGCCCGCGAGACCCGACGAGCTCCGGGGACTGATCAGCCTCGCGGCAGCCAGCGAGGCGATATGCGACGCCGCGAGGGACATGACCTGGTACGTCGAGCACGGCGAGCCGCTGCATCCGGTCGTGCAGATGGCGCTCGAAGAGACCGAGGAGACCAGCGCCGAGACGACGCTGCTCCAGGCGGGCTCGCCCGCCGCGGGACGTTCGCTGAAGGACCTGCGCCTCGAGACCGAGACCGGCATGTTCGTGCTCGGCGATCCAGCGCGGGGCACGCTGGATCTACCGGCCTCGCGGCACCGGTTCGTGCTAGCGCGAAGAAGACCGGCTGATCTCGGTTGGCCCCGAGGAGGGCGAGGAAGACCTCTGGGCGCTGACCGGCGTCCCGGCCACCGTCGAAGGTTGAGCGCCGCCACGCCGACGTTTCTTGTACCCATCCCGCGTCGTGACCTAGCCTCCGCTCATGGACGCATACGTCTACCTGCGCATCGAGCCCGGCACGATGACGCCAGGTCTTGGCCGCACCTGGCCATCACGTCGCCAGTGCGACGCGCGATCGCGGTCGTCGGCTCGTGGGATGTCCTGGCCCACGTGGAGGGATCCGACCTTGCCACGATCGCGAGCCAGGTGCTGTCGGATTCCACCATGTCCAAGGAGTTCGACGCACATCCACCGCCCCGGTCGTGCCGCCGGACCGCGTCGACATCGCGGGCTTCGGCGCCCCGCAGGCACCGGCGATCATCGGCGACGCCTGCTACGTGCACATCGAGGCCGAGGCCGGAGCAGCCGGCGGGCTCGCGGAGCGGCTTGGCGAGATGGGCGAGGTCTCCGGCGTGGCGGTCATCGGCGGGCCGTTCGACCTGCATGGCATGCGTCGCCCAACCCTGGGAGGTGGCCAGCGGGCTGATCCTGGAGGAGATCCACTCGTTCCCCGGTGTCGTGTCCACCGACACCCTCGTCTCGATCGTCTACGAGGAACCCGACGAAGACCGCGACCAGTTCTCCAGCGCTGATGTGAATCAGCTCAGCGCTGAGCGGTAGCGCACGCACCCCGGCGGGAAGCGAGAACCGAACCCGTTCCTCGGTGAGCGTGACCTCTTCCACCGTGTCGAACCCGTGCTCCGCGAGCCACGTCGACCATGCGATGCACGAGCCACTCCGGCGCCGACGCACCCGATGTGAGCCCGACGGTCGAGGCGCCCTCAAGCCATCTCGGGATCCACCGAGGTCTCGTCGTCCACCAGGTATGCGGGCGTGCCGAGCTCCCTCGACAGCTCCGCGAGCCGGTTCGAGTTGGACGAGTTCGCCGAGCCGATCACCAGCACCACGTCGGAGGCGGGAGCGATCACCTTCACCGCATCCTGGCGGTTCTGGGTGGCGTAGCAGATGTCATCGCGCGGAGGCCCCTCGATCTGCGGGAACCGTTCCTGGAGGATCCGCACGATCTCGTTGGTCTCATCGACGCTCAGGGTGGTCTGGGTGAGGTAGCTGAGGCTGCCCGGGTCCTCGATCCGACCGTCGCGGGCCTCCTGCGGGTGACTGCACCAGGATCGTACGCTCGGGCGCTTGCCCGCTGGTCCCCTCGACCTCTTCGTGACCGGCATGGCCGATCAGCACGATCGTGCGGCCTTGACGAGGCGAAACGCCTCGCTTCCACGTGCACCTTGGTCACGAGTGGGCACGTCGCATCGATCACCTCGGAGGTCGCGGTCGTTCGACGTTTCATAGACCGACGGCGCCACACCGTGCGCCGACAGCACCACCACCGCGCCCTGGGCACCGTCGTCTCCTCGTCCACGAAGATCGCGCCCTTGGACTCGAGGTCGCGGACCACGTGGAGGTTGTGCACGATCTGCTTGCGCACGTACACAGGAGCGCCGTGCTTGGCGATGCGCGCGCTCGACGGCGTCCACCGCGCGCTCCACGCCGGCGCAGTACCCACGGGGCGCCGCGAGCAGCACCGTGCCCCCGCCGGTCGATGTCTTGGCCTCCACGCCTCCATGGTAACGGCGCTCGACGCGGGAGGACGTAGAGCCCTCATGGACCTGAAGGTCATGGCTCGAGTTGTCGGCCGTCGGCGGGCCTGCCATAGGCTGAGCGGCACGAGAGGACCGTCCGGTCCGCTCCTCCCCTGCGCGCGCGACGCGCAGCCACCTTGCCAGGGTCGGCCTGCGTATGCCTGCATGCGCTGAGGAGCCGGGGCTCGGATGGCCCTTCGCAGCTGCACAGGTCACACGGAGATGCACACCGACCACAGGAGGTGATGTTCGCACCCACGACCTACCGCGGGGCGATCGGCGCAGCGAGGTGAACGGTTCACCGCACGGCCGAACGACCTGAGCGCAGCCGCCAGCTCCGCTCGCCGCGGGGGTGACCCCATCCATGACGTTCCGTACTTCCACGCGCCGCCGCTTCCCGGCCGCGCTGCTCCTCACGGCTCTGCTGCTGAGCGTGCCCGTCGTTTCGGCGAGCGCGGACCCGCATCCGAGTCAGTACCCTCAGGTTCCACGCTCGATCTGCCGGATCGACTGGCAGGAAGGGCCCTGGCACGTCAAGAGGCTCATCCGCTGCGCCAACATCGCTGGCGCGTTCCCGGAGGGGCCGCCGAAGGCGCTCGCCATCGCGGATCGGGAGTCCGGCTTCCGGCCAAAGGCCTACAACTCCTACAGCGGCGCATCGGGCATCTACCAGCACCTCCGCCGATACTGGCCCGGCCGGCCATCCGCCTTCGGCTTCAGTGGCTGGTCGGCGTTCAACGCCCGCGCGAACATCATCGTGACCATCCGCATGGTGCATCGCGTGGGCAGCTGGGCGCCTTGGGGCGGCTAGCGCGATGAGCCTAGGTCGGCACGATCGGACCGCCCGGACGGGGCAGACCCAGCACCAGGCCCCGCACCTCGTCGAGAGGTGGCCACAACGGTGGCCCCGGGCGTGTCCCGGTCCGTCACGATCCGCATCCCGGGAAGCGCTCGTTCACGAGGGCAACGAGCTCTTCGAACGGCCCGAACACCACCAAACCTGCGGCCGCTCGGCGTCGATCTGGTCCAGCGCCCCTCGCAGCATCGATGGCGCCCGGCGCCAGCTCCCATTCCGCAGACAACGTCGCGCGTCTTCAACGACATACAGCGCCTCCCGATCGCCGGCGACGCACAGCACCTTCAGCGCGCGGCACATCAGAGCCAACCCTTGCGGAAGATCACAGGTGAGCGCCACACCCATCAGGAGCGCCACGGGTAGCCCGATCCCAGGCAGTCGGGCATGCCGGAGTTCATCCCTAGATCCCGGCGATCACCGTGGTCCCAAGAGATCCCCGCCCATCTCGGTGAGTCTCTTCATCATTCGTCAAGCGGTTCGCCGCCTGCGTGTGCGGACATCGAGCTACGCCATGATCAGGTCGACGTCGCCGCCGACGATCTCGTCGACCCGACAGTGGACGAGGCGACTGTCCCGGTGTCCTGCGAGCCGCAGGCGTCGACGGCTACCACGTGGTGTCGTTCCATCCGGATCGAGTCGTCCGCGTTGCTGTCCGACCTCGCCGGCCATCGGAGCACCGGCTCGGTTCTCGGAATCCTCTGTCATGGAGCTCCGCGGTCCCCCACCCGCTCCGGCACGACCTCGGTTCGAAGATCGACACGTAGGCGTCGACGACGGCATCGGGCAGCGCGTCGGCGATTCGCTGGCGTTCTTCGGCACCCAGGACGGGGATGCCGTCGACCAGCTTCGCGCGGATCGAACGCGACGTGCTCGCATCGGAGCGGCAAGCGATGGTTCGGCGTGCGGGACGAGATGGCACGCTCCGTCTCCCTCGGAGCGCCTGCTCGGTGATCGACGACGTCGGCTACATCGACAACGTGGCGACCTTCCCGCGCTGGCGTGGCAAGGGGCTGGCGAGCGCCGTCGACCGCCCGGATCGCCGTCGAGGCGTCGGCGACCCGGGAGCCGCCCACGTGTCCTGCTCGCCGACCCGGACGAGGCAGTCTGTCGTCGCGATGTACGAGCGGTTGGGCTTCCACGCGTCGGCCACGCTCGCCTCGAGCCCGTCGGACCGGTCAGAGCCGCGAGGGTTGAGCGATCAGGAACCGGGCGGAGGAAGGTAGCGGGCGGTGGTGAAGATCCCCCCGTCGCGTTCCAGGATCCAGGTCGATCCCTTCTTCCACGCCGGGCGGCCTCGCGAGCTCGACGCCCCGCCCGCCGAGCGACGACACGATCGCAGGGATCACGTCGCCGTGGCTGGACGCCACGACGCCTCCCCCGGTGGTTCTCAGCAGTCGTGCCGCCTTCGTCGAGGCCCCCCTCGCGCGAGCTCGTCCCGCTCCTCCACGCTCAACGCGCGCGACAGCGCCAGCGGACGCACGGTCTGCACGCATCGCACGGACGGGCTCGACAACACCCGGTCCACCTCGTGGCCCGCGAGCAGCCTCGATCAACCCCTCCGCCTGCAGCCTGCCCCTTCTTCGTGAGCGGCCGCAGCGCGTCGTCCTCGGTCCAGGCTTCGCGGTCCCCGGCCTTCGCGTGCCGCACCAGGTAGACCGGGCCGATCGAAGCCGATCGCCGAATCGAGCACCGCACGATCGTGCCCGTAGGTGAGCATCGAGCGAGCCTCGTCGGCGCTCGATCCACCGGAGCTCGTCGACCTCGTCGTTGGGAATGAACACACCCTCGGTCGGGTACATCAGCCAGTAGCTGACGATCTTCGGGCCGTCCGAGATGATCCGTGTAGCGAACGTCGACGACGACCGGGCCCAAGCTCACAGCGGAACCCTGTCTCCTCCAGCACCTCACGTAGCGCCGTGCTCCGCTCGCTCCTCACCGTCGGCGGCCTTGCCCTTCGGCAGCGTCCAGTCGTCGTAACGCGGCCGGTGCACGATCGCGAATCGCACGCCGTCGGCGCCGCGGCGGCGGACGACGCCGCCGCGCCGCGCTGCACCTGCGTCCTCATCCAGAACCTCGCTTCGTTCCGTCGAGCGCCGCCCACGCGCGCGGGCCACCGCCTGCGGGCCCGGCCCTGGATCCGGCCTCGATCCCCGCCAGCTCACCGGCCGTGAATGCCGACGCGCGCGGTGGTACCGGTCGCCTGCTCACGCAGCCACGCAGCGGCCACCACGGCGTCCTGATGCTCGCCGAGCACCTCCTGCAGCGGCGGCCGCGCGCTTCGCGAAACCCTTCGCACGCTTGCCGGTGCGACGGGCAGCCAGCGCCTCCGGCTGCGTACCGCACCCGCTTCGTGCGGATCCGGGCCGCATGCAGCTCCGCATCGGCCGATCCCGGTCCGAGCCGCCCGGCAGGCCGCTCGCAGATGGCCCCACGGACCGGCCATCAGATCGTCCGCGAGCTCGACGGCGCCCGGTCTCGCGACGTCGGGCACGCGCGGCTGCGTTCGCCGCAGCCACGAGCGCGATCCAGCAGGGCCGACGTACGCGGTCCTCGCGCATCGCCGACAGCAGCTCGGCGCGCGCCTCCTCGCGCTGAGCCCGGAGCCGCTCGAACAGCTTGGGCACCGACCCCGGCATCGCTGTCGGGGAGTGCAGCGACGTGCGCCCGAAGACGCTCGCCCAGCACGTCGAGATCGCGGACCGGCGCCGAGCTCGTCGCCGAGCCACCCAGCTCCTCGCGCAGATCGGCGTCCCGATCGGGATCCAGCGAGCGACCGGAACGTGCGCAGATCCGAACGGAGCCGCCGGGTGGCGACCCGCGCCTGGTGGACACCCTTCGGCGTCCTCGCCGAGCCGAACCACCGGGTCGCTGCGGATCAGCCGCACGACCGAGGAGCCGAGAGCGCCGCCCGCACCATCTCCGCGACGGTCGCGTCCTGCGTGAGGTCGCGCGGTCATGGTCACGTCGGGAGGCCGGGTCGATGCGGGGCTGCAGCGCACGAACGTGCTTGGCCAGTGCGGTCTCGGCGGGCTCGCGCTCCCTCCGCCGCGCAGCCGACCGAAGACGGACTCGCAGGACCGATCGTCGGTCTCGGCGGCCAACTCCACCTCGAGCTCGCGGAACCTCGCCACGACGCGCCGACCGTCCAGCACCGACGACCTCGTCGTCGACGACCTCGGCGACCCGGTCGCCGTCCGGCGTCGAGCAGCCCCGTCGGCCGTCGGACCGTCTGCAGCCGCACGGCGAGCGACGACGGGCGTCGTGACGCACGAACGCCCGCACCAGGTCGAGCGCCGGCGCCGGCGGCGTGCCCGGCCCGGCTTCGAACGTGGTGCTCCTGCGCACGTATCCAGCCATGGCGCCGGCCGACGGCTGCGGGAGCTTCACCGTCCAGCCCTCCCCGGTCCGGTAGCGCAGCGAACACCCCCATCGCGCGAGCCGCAGGTCCTGCGGTGTCGTAGTAGCTCGTGACGAACCGCTGCACGCCCTCGCCCGAGACCGACAGGCCGTCCGGCAGGCCCGCCAGGTCGGGGAAGCTGGAACAGCGGACCGACCGTGAGCTTGACCTCGCGTTCGAGGTTCACCGTTCGCCGCCGGCGCGCTCGACCGCGAGCTCCTGGAGCGCACGATGCGTGTTGACGCCCCGCGTCGTGGGCACCTTGTGCCAGCGACCCTCGGGATCGAGCTCCCAGGCGAGCTCGTCGTCGTCCAGGCCCACCGCCAGCATCTCGGCGAGGCGTCCCTGCAGGGCGCGATCCTCGATGGGCGTCAGCGCCTCGACCCTGCGATCGAGGTTGCGCGGCATCCAGTCGGCCGACCCGATCAGGTAGTCGAATCCGCGCGCCGCGCTCCCGAACCGGAACACACGCGAATGCTCGAGGAACCTGCCGACGATCGAGCGCACCCTGATCTGCTCGGAGAGCCCGGCGACCCCGGGCCGCAGGCAGCAGATGCCGCGGATCAGCAGGTCGATGCGCACGCCCGCCTGCGACGCCTCGTACAGCGCATCGATCAGATCGGCATCGACCAGGCTGTTCATCTTCAGGACGATCGATCCGTCGTCGGCGTCCATCTCGCGGCGGATCAGGTCGGCGAGCCCGGGCGCATCGTGACGGGCGCCACCAGGAGCTTGCGGTACTCGCGCTGCCGGCTGTAGCCGGTGAGCAGGTTGAACAGGTCGGTGAGGTCGGCGCCGAGGTCGGGATCGGCGGTGAGGAGTCCGATGTCCTCGTAGAGCCGGGCCGTCCTGGGGTTGTAGTTCCCGGTGCCGATGTGCGCGTAGCGGCGGATCCCGTCGTTCTCTCGCCGCACCACCAGGCAGGTCTTGGCGTGCGTCTTGAGGCCGACCATGCCGTACACCACGTGGACGCCCGCCGTTTCCAGCGTCCTGCGCGAACGAGATGTTCGCCTCTTCGTCGAACCGGGCCTTCAGCTCGACGAGGGCCACGACCTGCTTGCCCGCGTCGGCCGCCCGCACCAGCGAGCGGATGATCGGGCTGTCCGCCGACGTGCGGTACAGCGTCTGCTTGATCGCCAGGACGTCGGGGTCGCGCGCGGCTTGTTCGACGAAGGCCTCGACCGATGGAAGAGAACGAGTCGTAGGGGTGGTGCACGAGGATGTCGCCGCGCCGGATCGCCTCGAAGACGTCGATCGATCCTTCCGCCACGAGCAGCTCCGGCGGCGTGACAGGCGTCCACGGATCGTCCTTCAGGTCGGGACGATCCAGGTTCACGAAGAACCACAGATCGCCGAGCGCCAGAAGGCCGTCCACGACGTAGACCTGCGATTCCTCGACCTCGAGCTCGCGCATCAAGACCTCGCGGACCTCGTCGCTCATGGTGTCGTCGATCTCCAGCCGGATCGGCGGTCGCGCCTCGCTGCCGCCGCTGCAGGACGGTCTCGATCGCCGCGAGCAGATCGTCGGCCTCGTCCTCTTCCACCTCCACGTCCGCATCCCTGGTCACCCGGAAGTAGTGGTGCGACAGCAGATCCATGCCCGGGAACAGCTGATCCATGTGCGCCGCCGATGACTTCTTCGAGGGGCACGAACCGCTCGCCGTCCGGCAGCTCGGTGAACCGGGGCAGGATCTGGCGGCACCTTGACGCGCGCGAACCTGCGCATGCCGGTCATGGGGTCTCGTACGGTGGCGGCGACGTTCAACGACAGGCTCGAGATGTAGGGGAACGGATGCGCGGGGTCCACGGACAGCGGCGTGAGCACGGGGAAGATCTGCTCCTGGAACCGTCGCCTCAGGAACGCGCGGTCCTCCTCGCCGAGCTGTTCCCACCGGACCAGGCGGATCCGTTCCTTCTCCAGCGCAGGAAGCAGGTCGATGGACAGGACCTCCTCGGCACGAGCCTGCAGTTCGCTGAGACGCTCCCTGATGGCCTCCAGCTGCTCGGCCGGCCCCATCGCATCGGGAGTCACGACCGTCACACCAGCTTCCACCTGCTCCTCGAGGCCGGCGACCCGGACCTGGAAGAACTCGTCGAGGTTCTGCGTGTAGATCGCCAGGAACCTCGCCCGCTCCAGCAGCGGGCGGGACGGATCCTCTGCGAGCGCCAGCACACGTGCGTCGAACTCCAGCCAACTCAACTCACGGTTGATGAACCGGACGCTCGCGGCAGGCATGGCTTCAGGGAAGGTCTCGGCGCTCATCGTGGGGTCGACATCGTAGGGCGGTCGGACCTGGGCCGCAACGGTACCCGTATGGTCCCGCCAGGTCGCCTCCCGTCTGGCATCATGGGGCGGCCCTTCATCTGGAGGGCATCGGGAGGCATCAGGTGAAACTCAAGCTCCTGCGCGCCGCCGCCCAGGCGAAGGAGACGACGCGAAGCTCGGCTATGGACGGGGGTCTGCCTCCGTGGGCGTACTACCCCCCCTTGCCGCATGAGCCTTTCCTAAGGAGTGAGCATCTACGAAGACATCCACCGCGAGCCGCCACGGGATCGACCCGCCAGGAGTTGGTCGCCGATCGTAGCGATGCCGAACGACTTACGGGTTCTCACACCCGCGAACCACGTCCTCGGCTCCGGGCGAGCAGGTGTCGATCCCAGCTCCGCCCGAGAACAGATCGACCAACGGAGCGTCCACCTCACCCTCCTGGAGGGTGTCGTTCCCGTCGTTGCCGAAGAGGCGGTCGAGACCGACACCTGCATGGAGGTCGTCGTCGCCACCCCCGCCGGACACCAGGTCGTCGCCGTTCTCCTCGTCTCCGAAGTTCAGGACGTCGTTGCCGACACCGCCCCAGATCCGATCGTTCCCGTCCACCCCGGTGATGAAGTCCGGTCCCAGAGCGCCGGACGCTCGGTCGTGGCCGCCGCCACCGTCGATGACGTCGCTTCCTCCGTTGCCGCAGATGCGGTCATCACCCTCCCCCGCGAAGACGATGTCACGGCCTCCAAGGCCGATGATCACGTCGGCCTCGGGAGTGCCCTCGATCCGTTCATCTCCGCCGTGACCCAGGATGGTCGCTGTCTTCCCCAAGCAGGAGGGCGCCCCCTTGATCTGCAGGATGCCGCCGATCCCGGCGCTCGGACAATCCACCTCTTCGTCGGAGCAGTCCGTGTTCGCGAAGGTGTCGAACCGCGCCCTTCCAAGAGTGAAGCTCGAGAACTCGTTCGCGATGACCACGACAGCCCACGACACCCGCTCTCCGGCGGAACACGAGAACGGGGTCGAGCCTCCCCCGTTCAGCGTGACGCCCCCGGGGGGCTGGATGAGCACGACTCCGACCGAGCCAGACTCTGCCGCGCCCACGCACGTGAGCGTCCCACTCACGTGCACCGTTGTGGGCGAGAGCAGGAAGCCTGTGGCAGCCGTCGTCACCTCGAGCGAGTGGGTTGCCCGGGCGGGCGGGGCCACGACGAGGACGAGCATCGTCGCTACGACAAGGATCGGTGTGCGGCGCATCGTTCCGCCTATGTCGGGGGTGGCTCAGCCTAGCCCCTGCTTCGAAGCGACGCTAGAGGCGTTGGGTGAACATCGCGCGAACGTCCGGTGGCTGATCCTCTACCGCCGCTACGGGTTCGGCTCGGCCGGGTTCTAGTGCCGACGTATCGTCCGGGCGATCTGTGTTCATGTCCGGTTCAAGCCGTAGACGTCCAGTGGATACGGCCGGATGGCTAGGTCCCGCTGGTAGCAACCTCGATGGAGGGGAGAGCGATGCGGATCCTGATGACCGACCTTGACGAACGCCTTCGGGTTCCCCAGAAGGCGCGGAACTGGTCGCGAACGGGCACACGACAGCGTCATCCCACCGGATCAAGGAGCTCACCGATCGCATGATGCAGCTATACCGCACCGTGGGATCGGATCGCAGCGAATTAGTGCGCTGACGCCCGGTGAACGCGAGCGTTGCAAGCGCTGAACTTGATTGCGGCGGTCGGACTTCCACCCGCGAGCTAAGCGGTCTGGCATCAGCGCAGGATGAGCGAAGGGACTTCCTGCCGCCCGAGCCGCCGCATGAAAGTGAGGGCCGCGGTGTCCCCTCCAACTCCACGGCCTCGAAGATGTGACGATCGGCGTTCGGTTCAAGATGGGTTCAAGATATCTGCCTTGTGGATCCCGATGCTGTTCCTGTTCGCATACGGGATGTCTTCGGGTTCCTTCGGGCTGACGTCATCGAGACGTGACCGCGGGCGAAGTGGGCGGGATCGAGGTCACCCCCGGTGTAGGTCGAGCGAGGAGAGGGCCGTTCGGCCACGGCGTCGGACCCACTTGAGGGTCGACGCGCGCGAACCAGCGGTAGTCAAGCGCAGGGCGCTGATTCACGCAAGGCGCCGCAACCCGGGTCACTCGATGAAGAACCGCCGATTGTTCATCTTGCCGGGCTGCGCGTATCAGAGGGTGCCGCGACATCATCGGTGGATGGTTCCGATCGAGCGCTGGCTCCAGCGATTCCCCCGGATACTCATGCGACAGCGGGAGCGTCTCTTCATGACACCGAGCGAACTCTCGCTGCGAGCCTCGAGGTCCCGCTCGAGACCTACGAGCGGTTGGAACGCGGAGAGGACCTTCCTTCGCTGATCCAGTACATGCAGATGTGTCAGCGGTTCGGGTGGCCCATCCCGGGCGCGATCCTCGAATCGGGACTCGCCTCACCGCCTTCAGTTCCACCACCCGATCCTGGGCCCAGCGATTCCCGCTAGCCTCAGCTCGCCCAGGGGAACTCGTCCGCCCGGTTCCGTCCAAGGAGTTCCATCAGGGTGTCATTCGGGCCGACGTACCTTTCGCGGAGTTGTTCGATCAGAAGCGGCTCGGGCCGCGGATACGATCGCTGGTAGACATGCTCGAAGGAGGCCCTGCGATCGTCGGACAAGCCTAGGAACTCCAGGACGCGGCGGTAGGTCGAGCCTTGTCGGTGGAGAGCTGCTCGGTGCCCACGACGAGGATCTGCGAGGCGTCGAACCAGGAGAGCCAGCGCCGGAGTTGCTCCGCGTAGAAGCCACGACTGAAGTACGAGGCATCCTGGTGGGCCGGCGAGGGTGGCAGACCGGCCTCGATACGGACCTGCTCCATCACCATCATGGCCGGATCCTCGGCCAGGGCCCTGTCCAGACCCCGCGTTTCGAATCCGAGCACGACCTCGTGGTAGTAGTGGGAGATCGCCCGGCGAACGGGGTCCCGGAGCAGCACGATCAGCTTCGCGTCCGGGACGGTGGCGGCGACCCGTTCGGGGACCAGCGGATGGAACAGGTAGTACGGGGTCGCCTCACCCGTGAGGTATCCCCCCCAGAGCCAGCCGGGTTCCGTTCGCCTGGGGAAGTGACCCCGGTACCAGCGCTCGCCACGGCCGAGGTGCCCGCCTTCTGAGCCCCGACGATCAGGAAGTCCGGGAGCGCCCGTCGACCGCTCGTCGCCTCGCCGAACCGCTGCATGCAGGCCAGCACCGCGTTCCGCGCCTTCTGGGGAACAGGCAGGCGTTCATCGAGGTCGCTAGGCGTCCGGGGTCGACCATCAGACGACGAGGGCTTGACTGCCCATGAACACTCCCGGCTCTGCGTCCTGGCTCATCGGCAGTCGTAGCGGCGGTGACGGGTGCCCACACGAAATCGAACTCGTGCCTGGGGGCGCCCCTTCGGCCCGCGAAGCGCACCGCGGGCCGACGCGGCCGCCCTGGCCGGTGCCGGCAACCGCGGCGAACTGCCATGTTGCGTTTGCGACCCAGGTGGCTACACTCCGCGCAAGCGTGCCGTCCCCCCGGTCGGCCGAGGTGGCCACGGGCGGCAGCTGGGGAAGGAGAGCCATGCGTCGCCCCTTGGTCGTGCTGCTCGCGGTCCTGCTCGTCGTCGCGTCCGCAGGACCAGCCCTCGCGGTCAACCCCCCCGACGACTCCGCCCAGACCGACGAGATCGTTCGGGATATCGGTTTCGGCAACGGAAGGATGTACCTCGGAGGGCAGTTCACGCGCATGCGTCCGGACGGCGCCCCCGCGGGCTCGAACGAGGTCACGCGCAACCACGCAGGCGCCATCAACATCAACAACGGGGCCATCGACCCCTGGAACCCGAACGTGAACGGAACCGTGTACGCGGTCGAGGTCGTCGGAAACATCGTCTACCTCGGCGGGAGCTTCACCACGGTGGGTGGCGTGCAGCGGAACAGGCTCGCCGCCGTCGACGCCATCACGGGGGCCGTGCTGCCGTGGAGCCCGAGCGCGGGCAGCCCGGTGCGCGAGATCAGCGTGGCGCCCAACGGGAACCTGTTCGTCGGCGGCTCCTTCGGCACGATCAGCGGCCAGGCGCGGTCTCGCATCGCGCAGATCACGCCGGGAGGCCAGCTCGTCAACTGGTCCCCGACCGTGGCACAGGTCACCGGTTTCGCCTGTCCCCCTCGATGCAGCCCGATCGTGTTCGCGATCGACTTCTCCGACGATGGGGAGACCGTGTACTTCGGCGGGCACTTCGGGCGGGTCAACGGCGTGAGCCGGAACAACGCGGCGGCGGTGCCTGCCGACAGCGGCGGAACTCTGCTCCCGTGGAACCCGAACCTCCACGACGACGCGAACTGCCCCACGTGCACGAATCCCGAGACCTTCCGCGTGTACACGATCATCACGACCAGCACCAAGATGTACCTGTGCGGAAGCTTCTGGCGTCGCGCCGTCGGACCCGCGCGCCCGTTCAACATCTATGTCACCGATCTCGTGAACGGGACCCCAGACCCGACGTGGGCGGCCGGGACGGACGGGGACACCCCCGCCTGCGCACTGCACAACGGCGTGCTGTATGCGGGAGGACACTTCAATTGGGTCGGGCCGATCTGCTCGCAGAACCCGCCCGGCAGGATCTCGGGGACGCAGTGCACACAGGCGAACGGATCGACGAGCCGGAACCACGTGGCCGCATTCAACGCCACGACCGGCGCGATCCTCAGCTGGAACCCGACCGCGAACTCGAACCTCGGCCCGTTCGTGGCGCAGGAAGCACCGGGCGTGCTGGGTTGGGGCGGTCACTTCACAAGGTTCGGCGGCGTCGCCCAGGAGGGCGTCGCAAAGTACACCCAGGGCTTTGCCGCGTAGACACAGGCTGGATCGCGTCCGCACATCCGCGAGTGGGACAGGGGAGGGTTCGAGTCCCACCCTCGGAGCACACCTCGGGGCCACCGCGTAAACGTGCACGTCGGACCCTTGAACTGGGGGTCGCCCTCTGCCATCCTCCCTACCTTTGAAACGACGTCTGCAGACGGCGGCCACGGCGCCTCCGTGTACGACGTGCAGCCGATGCTCGGACACGCGAAGCCAATCGGTCACATTGAACGTCTAACGGATTTCTGTGGGAGGAGACGTCAGAACCAGCATCCCTCGAAGCTCGACACCACGATCCGCGAGACGTGGTCCGAGCCGCAGGACACTGACGTTGTTCCGCTCCGATAGACAACGGGAAGGGCCGCCCGGAGGCGGCCCTTGAGAGCGGGGGCGTGTAGATGTCCGCTCATGACGGAACGTAGCAGGCGCATGGCGCGAATGGGACCGCGTTCCATTGCCCTTCACCCAACGTTCAGCCCGTCTTCAAACTCCTCCCAGCGCCGGCAGGGAGTTGAGGTTGATCAGGTGGCTGCGCCCTGGGTTCGCGTTCCGCTACCCCCGGTTCAGATCGGCAGGTCTCAGTCCAGCGGTTACGAACAGGCCAGCGTCAGTTAGGTCCCGTCGCGGAGCTTCCGCTCGATGTCGTGCCGATGCGTGCCGTAATGGCCGATCAAATACCTTCTCGATGGTGTCGGAGAGCGCCTGTCCCCGAGCCCGAGGGGGCCGCGTCGGCAGGGCCAGCTCCTCGTCGCTCAGGCTCGAAACCAGCGCGGCGCCTTCCTCGGTGCGCTGGCGTATGAGGTGCACCGCCTGCTTTGCCGCCATCATCGCGATGAGTTCCTTCCGCTCGATGGCTGGCCGTCGCGACGTTACCTTCTGTCCGATCGTGAGGCGGACGATCCACTGGTGATAGACGGCGGCCTCGGCCACGTGCGCGGCGTCCTTTCCGACCTGGGGGGCGCATCCACTCGCGTCGAACGTACCAGCCGTGCCAGGCATCTGATGCTTCGTTCCATCACACTTCACCCCGTGTTCGACCTCGCTTCTCCATATCCGGTCTCCCAAGGCTCGGCAGGCGGCAGCCCGCAGACCCCGATCAGGCACGTGATGATCGTGGGCGGGCAGTCCCCGCTGGAGACTGCTGTTGACAGTCCATGAAGCTCCTTTGCGCACAAGGGCTATGGAGGATGGTCAGTCCACGAACTTGTAGCCGAGTCCGCGAACAGTGACAAGATGAACCGGTTCGTGTGGGTTGGCCTCGATCTTCTGGCGGAGGCGCTTCACATGAACGTCAAGCGTCTTGGTGTCGCCCACGTAGTCGGCCCCCCAGACCTCCTCGATCAGGAACAGCCGGGTGAGGAGCCGGTCCTTGCGGCGCAGGAACGCTTCGAGGAGCTCGAACTCCTTCGGCGGGAACGCCACCGCGCCTCCCGCACGCTGACCTCGTGGCGAGACACGTCCATCTCGACCGGACCGCCATGCAGGACGTCGTCCGCGGGGGGGAGCTCGGTCCGCATGCTGGCCCTGCGAAGGTGTGCCCGAACCCGTGAGACGAGCTCACGGACCGAGAACGGCTTGGTGACGTAGTCGTCCGCTCCTAGCTCGAGCCCCGTGACCTTGTCGGCTTCGGAATCCTTCGCGGTCACCATGATGATGGGAACATCCGACTCCGCGCGGATCGCACGGCAAACGTCCAACCCCGACACCTCGGGGAGCATGAGGTCGAGGATGATCAGCGACGGTTGCTCTTCTCGGAACCGGTCCAGGGCTTGCCTGCCGTCCCCAGCCACGAATACCGGAACCCTTCGCGTTCGAGGTTGTAGCGGACCGACTCCGCCAGGGACTCCTCGTCCTCGACGATGAGTACCGATGTGACGGGCTCGGGTCGAGTGGGCCGATCCTCGGGCACAGCGTTCATTCGATCGCCACGGGGTGTGAGGCGTCGGTGAACTCACGGAACTCCCCGGTCATGAGGAAGCTCACTTGCTCCGCGATGTCGACCGCGTTGTCTCCCGCTCGTTCCAGGGCTCGGGCCGCCATGTTCATGTGCAGGCCCCAATCCAGGCGGCGAGGGTCGTCTGCCAGCTTGAGCGCCTCCAGGTGGGTCGCCCGATTCAGCCTGTCGACCGGGTCATCCATGGCCGGCACCCTCAGCGCAAGATCCAGGTCGCGACGACCGAACGCCTCCATCGCGGCCCTGAGCATGCTCACCACGATCGTACCCATCTCTTCGAGCTGCTGACGCATCGACTCGCTGCCAGACTCATCCTTGGTCGCAGATAGAGCTTGGCCACGTTGACGGCCTGGTCTCCGACACGCTCGAGGTGCAGGCAGCTGTGCAGGATCGCGGAGACGAGCCGGAGGTCCTGAGCGACGGGAGACTGCAGGGCCAGCACCTGCAGCACGTCGCCGTCGATCCTCAGATAGAGGTCGTCGATCTGGTCGTCGGCATCGATCACGCCTTGGGCCGTCTCGTCGTCGTGCTGCACAAGTGCATCGACGCGAGCGCTGCACCGCCGTGCCGGCGAGCTCGCCCATCGTGAGCAGCTCGAGCTCGATCCTCTCCAGCGACTCGTGGAAGCTCTCCCGGGTCATCCGAACCGCCCCGTCACATAGTCCTCGGTGCGGCTGTCGGAGGGTTGGTGAAGATCGATCTCCGTCCGGTCGAACTCGACGACCGTGCCGGTCCTCGACCCGTCTTCGTGCACGTCGACGGTGAAGAACGCCGTTCTGTCGCTGACCCGGGCAGCCTGCTGCATGTTGTGAGTCACGATCACGATCGTGTAGTCGGCCACCAGCTCCTGCATCAGGTCCTCGATCTTGGCGGTCGCGATCGGGTCGAGAGCCGAGCAGGGCTCGTCCATGAGGATCACGTCGGGCTTGGTCGCGATGGCACGCGCGATGCACAGGCGCTGCTGCTGCCCACCCGAGAGGGCCAGCCCCGACTCCTTCAACTTGTCCTTGACCTCGTCCCACAGCGCCGCCTTCTGCAGCGATCGTTCGACGAGCTCGTCCATGTCACCCTTGTAGCCCGCGATCTTGGGACCGAACGCGATGTTCTCGTAGATCGACTTGGGGAAGGGATTCGGCTTCTGGAACACCATGCCGATCCGCCGGCGAACCTCCACGGGGTCCACGCGATCGTCGTAGAGGTCGACGCCGTGGTACAGGAGCGTGCCCTCGACACGGGCTCCCTCGATCAGGTCGTTCATGCGGTTCAAGCACCGCAGCACCGTCGTCTTGCCGCAGCCGGAGGGTCCGATCAGAGCCGTGATCTCGTGCTCGAGGATGGGCAGGTTGATGTCGCGCACCGCGCGGAAGTCGCCGTAGTACACGGCGAGGTCGGTCGTCGAGAACACGATCTCTCGGGTTGCCTCTTCGGCATCGGTCACGTTCGACGGTTTCACCATGAGCTGGGGACCATCTTCGGCGACCGAGTGCCGCCGGCGTCAGGTCGGTCATGTCCATGTGTTCACCACCTTCGGTCATATCGGTTCCTCAGCAGGATCGCGACGAGGTTCACGGCGAGGATGATCACGAGCAGCACGATGATGGCAGCCGCCGTATTGGCCTCCCATCCCTCGCCGGCCAGCCGCGACCACGAGAAGATCTGCGTCGGCAGCGCCGTGTACGGCCCCTGCAGGATCTCGAGGGGCGACCGTCCCGCCGGGGTCGACAGGTATCCGGTGACGGCTCCGACCAGCAGGAGTGGCGCGGTCTCGCCGAAGGCGCGAGCGAGCGAGAGGATCGCGCCCGTGAAGATCCCGGGCGCGGCGTACGGGAGCACGTGGCTCCGCACGACCTCCCATCGCGTCGCGCCCACACCGTAGGCTGCCTCACGGATGCTCTTGGGCACCGCCCGGAGCGCCTCCATCGTGATCAGGATGACGATCGGCAGGACGAGCACCGCCAGCGTCATGCCGCCCGAGATGAAGCTTCGGCCGAAGCTCTCCGGCCCGTGATCGATCGCATGGCCTGGACGAACACCACCAGGCCGAGGATGCCGTACACGATCGACGGGCACGCCTGCCAGGTTCCGGATGTTGGTGGTGAGGAGCCGGTTCAGGCTGGTGTCGCGCGCATACTCCTGCAGGTAGATCGCGGCGGCGATGCCCAGCGGAAGCGCGACCACCGCGACGAAGCCGATCAGGATCAGCGAGCCCACGATGCCCTGGCGCACCCCGGCCCGGCTGTCGAGCCTGGAGACGTTGCTGGTGACGAAGTCGACCGGCCGCGTCGACAGCACCGGCCACGCTGCGGCGAGCGTCGTCGCCGAGCAGCACGATCAAGATCAGGAGCGAGAGGAGCAGCGAGAGCAGCAGCGCCGCCTGGAAGAAGCGACCGGCGACGTCGCGCTTGCTTCCCCGCAGCGCGAGCTCCACCGTGCTGCGAACCTGCGCGGTCGGCGCGATCGCCGCCATCAGTAGTCCCTCCTGACCCGGCGCACGAACCGCTCCGACAGCAGGTTCATGCGCCAGGGTCATCACGAAGAGCAGCAGTCCCACGAAGTAGAGCGCATCGAACGGGTTCACTGGCCGCGTCGCGCTCTTCACCTGGTCCGAGCCGATCGCCAGCGACGAGATCGCTCCGGTCATCGTCTGACCGGGTTCGAGCGGGTTCCAGTGTCGCGTGGCGCCACCGCTCGCGCCCGCGGCGATCGCCACGACCATGGTCTCGCCGAGGGCCCGGGAGAATCCCAGGATCAACGACGCCACGATGCCCGAGACCGCGGCCGGGAACACGACCTTCGTCGTCACCGTCCGTCGCCGCGCCCCGATACCGTATGCCGCCTCCCGCAGCGCCGCCGGGCACGGCGTACATCGCATCCTCCGCGACCGAGGCGACGAGCGGGATCGTGAGGATGCCCACGCCGATGCCGGCAGCCATGATCGTGAAGGTGCTCGTGGCGTCTGAACAGGTTCTGCACGATGGTCGGATTGATCACCTGGAGCGCGAAGTAGCCGAGCACCACGCTCGGGATCCCGGCCAGGGTCTCCAGGATCGGCTTCAACCGGCGACGGGTCTTGGGGCTGGCGTACTCGGACAGGTACATCGCCGCGCCCAGGCCCAGCGGCGTCGCGATCACCATCGCGATCACGCGACACCTCGATCGTCCCGATCAGGATCGTCAGGACGTCGAACTCACCGTCGCGCGGGAACCAGCCGCTCGTCCAGAGCTGCGCCTAGATCGACCTTCGTGAGGAAGTTCACCGCCTGGCCGACCAGCGCGACCACGATCGCCAGGCTGATCGACCAGCGAGATGCGGCCGCAGCGCCGAACAGCACGCCGCGGACGAACGCCTCTTTGCGCTTGCGCCGCGGGCTGCCCTGCAGGCCGCTTGATCGACAGCCCCGGATCACTCGATCGTCGTGGCCATGGTGCGGGCTACCTTACCCCTCCGTCTCGGGCCCGGAGAAGGGCCGGACGGCGAGCGCCGTCCGGCCCTTCCGGTGACGTGCGGTCGGATCAGGCCGCGGCCGATTCCCACGTCGCGCGAGTGGCCTCGACGCGCTCGGCGGGCAGGGCGATGTAGCCGACCTGCTCGGCGAGCCCAGCCGTCGCCAGCGCCTCGTCGCCCAGGTAGAAGTCGACGTAGGCCGCGACTTCGGGCCGGGCCGCGGCCTCGCTGCTCACGTAGATGTAGAGCGAACGCGACAGCGGGTAGGAGCCGTCGGAGATCGTCTCGGTCGATGGCGCGACGCATCCGTCGCCGCCGTCGACCTCGATCTCCTTGACCGCGTCACCGGCCTCCTCGGCGAACGCGAACCCGACGAACCCGAGCGCGCTCGGCGAGTCTTCCATCGCCGTGATGATCACGTTGTCGTTCGGCGAAGCCTGGTAGCCCTCCTTCCGAAGCGCTGCGGCTTCGTCCTCGGGCACACCTTGCTCGAGCGCGATGTCCTCGATCCCGGCGAGGTCGATGAACGCGTCGTAGGTGCCCGACTCCTGCCCCGGCGCGGTGATCTCGAGCGGGGCGTCGGGGAACCCCCCGTTCCCGCCGACCTGCTGCGCCAGTGAGTCGGCGCCAGTTCCAGGTGTCGATACCTGTCGGACTCCGGTCCGAACAGGGCGTAGATGATCGCCGTTGTTCAGGCACGTGACGTCCGAGTTCTCGGGGTTGGTCATGACCGTGACGCCGTCGAGCGCGACCTCGAGCTCGGTGTACTCGATCCCGTTCTTCTTGCAGGCCTTCGCCTCGTCGGGCTCGATCGGGCGCGAGGCGTCCGCGATGTCGGTCTCGCCGTTGCAGAAGAGCTCGAAGCCGTCGCCGGTTCCCGGGCCGTCGACGCTGATCGCGACGTTCGGCTGCGTCTCGTTGAAGATCTCCGCGACGATCGAGGAGATCGGCTCGACGGTGGACGAGCCCGAGATCGTGATCGAGCCCTCGAGCTCGGTCGGCACGTCGCTGCCGGTCTCCCCCGGCCGAGGTCATCGGGCGTCGTCGAGCCGCATGCCGCCGCGACGAGCACGAACGCGAGCACTGCCGCGAGCACGCCCGCATGCCTGCGGAATCTTCCTCATCGAACCCCTCCTCAGGGAATGGTCACGTCGGCGCCAGCTAGGCACGAGGGGTGGACGGACGGCATCGCCTCAGGTGAACGCAGGGTGAACGTGCTCTGAGGCCGGGTGAACGGCGTCGCGTACACTCCCGAAGCATCGGATGCACGGAGCCGTCGGTCGCTGGTGACGCCGACCGGCGTTGGCGGTCGGCTCGCCGCCGCGTCGGATGGGGTCGTCGCGCTCGGGCGCGGCTCATGCCGGCAGGCGGACGATCGTCGCGAGGCCCACCTGGAGACAGCGCGAAGAGGCGGCCGAGGCGATGCGCCGGGGCGAACGGCCTCCAGGGAGGAGCGCCAGGTGCAGGACCTGACCCTGGGATCGATGCAGGAGGGCGTCCTGCTCTTCGATGCGACGGCCGGCGGCGTTCGCCAACGACGCCCTCGCACGCCACCTGGGCACCCGCCCGAGGCTCAACCCAGCTCTTCCCCGTGGCCCTGCGAGAGCTGTCGCTCGCACCGCCGAGCCGGCCGAAGCCACCGATCGTCGAGGTCGAGGTAGGTTCGCCGGCGCGCTGGCTGCGGGCCGCAGCGACGCCCGCCGGCGACGACGGGTCCATCCTGCTCGTGGTGACCGACATCACCGAGACACGGCGCATCGAGAGCGTTCGGCGCGACTTCGTCGCCAACGCCTCGCATGAGCTGAAGACTCCGGCCGCCTCGATCCAGGCGGCGGCGGAGACGCTTTCGTTCGGCCACCGCGACGGATCCGAACGCCGTTCCCCGGTTCGCCTCGCAGCTCGAGCGTGAGGCGATCCGCCTGTCGCGCATCGTGGCCGATCTGCTCGACCTCTCGCGGCTGGAGTCGGGGAGCGAGCTGGGCGAGCGGGTCCGGCTCGACGCCCTCGTGCGCGAAGAGGTGCGAGCGCTACGAGGAACGCGCCCGCGAATCGGGCATCACGCTCGGATCACGTGCGCTCCGACCGCGTCGGTGTCCGGCTCCGCCCGCGACCTGTCGTTGCTGGCGCGCAACCTCATCGACAACGCGATCCGCTACACGAGGCCCGTCGGGCGCATCTACGATCAGCCTCCGAGAACGGGACGACGGAGACGTGCCCCTGATCGTGCGCGACGACGGGCTGGGCATCCCGGCCCGGGACATCCCGCGGGTCTTCGAGCGCTTCTACCGGGTGGACCGAGCCCGCTCCCGTGAGACGGGCGGCACGGGCTTGGGCCTGGCCATCGTCAAGCACGTCGCCGAGAACCATGGGGGCTCGGTCGAGGTGGTGAGCGAGCTGGGCGCCGGCTCGACGTTCACGGTGACCTTGCCGGCCTCGCGCCGCCGCCTGAACGAGCTCGGCCATGTGCGGCACGTATGCTGCCGCACAGATGACCACGCTGTTCCTGATCCGCCATGGACTGACCGCGCAGACGGGCACGACGCTCTACGGGCAGACACGCGGCATCCCGCTGGACCATCGGGGCCGGGCGCAGGCTGAGCAGATCGCCGCCAGATTCGCCGCGGTGAAGCTCACCGCGATCTACTCGAGCCCGCTGGAGCGGTGCGTGCGAGACGGTGGAGCCGCTCGGCCGCGACGCAACGCCTGCCCGTGGTCGAGCGGGACGAGCTGATCGAGATGGATGCGGGCGCGTGGACGGGGCGATCGCTCGCGAGCCTGCGCCGGACGAAGCGGTGGGGCGACGTGCAGCGCTCGCCGTCGACGTTCCGGTTCCCCGACGGGGAGGCGTTCGACGACGCGCTCGAGCGCCTGCGCGACGCGATCGACGCGCATCGCCCGGCGGCACCGCCGCGGCCGAGTGGCGGTGGCCACCCACGGCGACATCGTCCGGATCGTGATGGCGCACTTCGCCGGTGCCCCGCTCGACGCGTTCCAACGGACGGTGATCGACACCGCCTCGGTCTCGGTCCTCACGCTTCGCAAGGGGTGCGCCGCAGGTGCTCCTGGTGAACGACACCGGCGGTCTCGAACGGTTCGGCACCGCAGGGCGCGGCCGCCGCCGTGGGAGGCTCGCACCCGTCCCGGAGCGGCGGCCCCGGTGAACCTGAGAGCATTGTCCATGGATCTGGGGCCGGTCGACCGCATCACCGCCGACGCGGTAGGTGAACCGGGCGAGCGCGCCTTCTACCTGCAGGCCGCGCGCACGGGGAGACTGGTCACGGTCGCCGTGGAGAAGCAGCAGGTGCAGCTGTTGTCGGCCTCGATCCTGGAGCTGCTCGCCGACCTCGAGCTCGAGACCGGGCAAGGTCCCGGACGAGGACGAGATGGGCCTGGAGGAGCCGGTCGAAGCCGCGCTGGCGCGCGGGCAAGCTCTCGATCGGCTTACGACCAGGATCAGGACCTGTTCCTCCTGGAGATCGAGGAGTTCCAGCCCGAGGTGGAGGAGGACGACCCGCGTCCCTCCTGCTGGGACGAGCCCGAGTCGTCCGCGTGCTCGCAACGCGGGAGCAGATGTTCGCGCTGTCGCGGCACGGCGCCGCCGTCGCGGAGCGAGGCCGGCCCACCTGCCAGTACTGCGGGAACCCCATGGACCCTGAAGGGCACGCGTGTCCCGCGATGAACGGGCACTCGTAGCGGGACTGAGCGGACCCGGCGATCTCCCCGGCGCTCGCCACCGGCGACCTCGAGATCCTGGGGGCCTGCTGCCCAACGTCCTCCAACTACACCTTCCTGGTGCAGGCGCCACGCGCCGAGACGGCGAGGAGGCGTTGGGCGTCTACAAGCCGCGCCGCGGAGAGATCCCGCTGTGGGATTTCCCCGAGGGAACGCTCTGCCGGCGCGAGGTCGCCGCATACGTGGTCGCACGGTCCCTGGGGTGGCCCAACGTCCCCCCCACGATCCTCAGGGACGGGCCGGAGGGGCCGGGTTCCGTGCAGTCGTTCGTGCGCTTCGACGCCGAGCGAGCACTACTTCACGCTGCAGGACGGCACCCATGGACGCGTTCCGGGCGGTCGCGCTCTTCGACCTGGTCGTGAACAACGCCGATCGTAAGGGTGGCCATTGCCTGCTGGGCGAAGACGGCCGGATCTGGCTGATCGACCACGGCGTCTGCTTCAGCGCTGAGCCCAAGCTCCGGACGGTGATCTGGGAGTACATGGACGAGCCGATCCCTCCCGCCTTGCTCGAGGACGTGGAGCGCTCGGAGTGAGCTCCAGCGAGGGCCGCTGCGTGAGGAGCTGGCAGCCCTGCTCGACGGACGACGAGCTCGCCGCGATGCGCTCGCGCGTAGCCGCGATCGGCCGCGTCCCGTGTTCCCCTCCCCCCAGGGGGAACGCCCGTTCCCCTGGCCGCCGGTATGACCGCGGGCCGACCTGCGGGTGACCGAGGTCGCGACGCCCCTCGGCATCTGACGATCGTGGCGATCTGAACGAGGCGTCGTGTCGACCGCGTTCGACGACGAGGACCCCGACGAGTCGATCCAGCTGCTCGAGGAGCGACTCGGCGCCGTCGCGCGACGCGCGACGAGACACCTCGCACCGGTCGGCCCGACGAGGTCGAAGGCTACTTCGCCGGGAGCGTCCGAGCGTTCTCCACCCCTGCCGACCTCTCGCTCGTCCCGGAGGGGTTCCGGTCGTCGGGTCCTGGAGGTCACCGCGACGATCGCCTTCGGCGAGCTGTGGACCTACGGCGACGTCGCGGAGATGGCCGGCAACCCCCGCGGCGGCAGGGCGGCGGGCAACGCGCTCAAACGATGCCCGATCGAGCTCTTCGTGCCGTGTCATCGGGTCGTGCACGCGGGCGGCTCGCTGGGCGGCTACGGCAGGTTCACCGACCGCAAGCGATGGCTCGTCGTCCATGAAGCTTCGAGTGTGAGCCGTCCGTGCGCGGCGCCCGGGCCGGACGAACGGTCGAACGTACGAGAGGATGAGGTCATGACGCTCCGACGCCTCGCGTCGCCGCGTGGGCCCTCCTCGTCGCCTTGGTCGGCGTCGCCTGCAGTGGCGAGGACCCCGGGCCGACCGCGGAGCTGGCCCCGACAGGGCCGACGCGTCGACCTTCGCCGCGCAGGTGGCGACCGAGCGATCTGACGGTCGATCGTCCCGAGCGCGTCCAGATCGGCATCTTCTCCAGCACCCAGGACGCCGGGGTACAGGTGCTCTCGTTCGGTGACATCGATCGTGTCGTTCGCCTATCAGGGAGCCGACGGCAGCCAGCCGGCGGAAGCGGGCCCAACGACGACGGCCTCCTACCTGGCGGCGCCGACCACCCGCCGATGGGCACCGGCCCGGCGCTCACGAACCCGAGCGAAGCCCGCGGGGTCTACCAGACGGAGGACATCGAGTTCGCCAGCCCGGCGTCTGGACCGCGACCGTCGAGACGGACGTGGTCGGCGCCTCTCCCCTGTCGCTGGAATCCACCTTCACGGTGCGGTCCCGGCCCACCCTGCCGGCGCCCGGGCAGCAGGCGCTGAAGACCGACAACCTCACGCGTCGACTCCAAGGGCGTGAAGCCGGTGTCGATCGACTCTCGCGCCGTAGAACGGCGGGCCGGTTCCCGACCCGAACCTGCACCGATGGACGATCGCCGACGCGATCGCGCAAGGACGCCCCGCGCTCGTGCTGTTCGCCACACCGATGTCTACTGCCAGAGCATTCTGTGCGGGCCCGACGGTGGACGGTCTCGCCGACCTCGCGGCCAGGACTATCCGGACCGCGCGGTCTTCATCCATGTCGAGATCTGGAAGGACTACGACGAGAGCGATCCTCAACCAGGCCGCGGCCGACTGGCTCTTGCGCAACGGCGACCTCACCGAGCCCTGGCTCTACCTGATCGGCGCCGACGGCGTGATCGCTCGATCGATGGGGCCCCTTGTTCGACCAGGATGAAGTCGGCCGGGCGCTCTCCGAACTGCCACCGATGAAGCGCTGACGCGGCGCCGCAGAACCCCACTGCCCCCGTAGCATGGTGCCCATGGAGCATCAGCCCACGATCCCGCCTCCGCCCCCCACCGACGATCGGTGCTACCGGCACCCCGACCAGGTGACGGGCGTCCACTGCACGCGATGCGGGCGTCCCATCTGCCCCGAGTGCATGGTTCCCGCGCCGGTGGGTCACCAATGCCCCGACTGCGTCGCCCAGGCCCGCAAGGAGTTCCGCCAGGGTCCCGGCCGGCGGATCGCGGTCGCCAACGCGAAGGCGTCGTCGGCCACGGTGCTGATGGTGATCGTGCTTGCCGCGGTCTACCTCTGGGAGACGGTGCAGGCGGGGGCTCGGCTCCCTGGTCGGGGGCCCCTCGCCCGGAGAGATGGTCGATCTCGGGGGCATGTTCTCGCCGGCGGTGGCTTTCGGCGGGCAGTACTGGCGGCTGTTCACCAGCGATGTTCCTGCACTATCGGCTGCTGCCACATCGCGCTGAACGCGCTGATGCTCTACCTGATCGGCGTGCGGGTGGAGACCGACTTCGGACGCGTCCGGTTCCTCGCGATCTACCTGCTGGCCGGATTGGCGGCGAGCGTCGCCACCTACGTGTTCGAGCCGCCGCTCGGCACGGTGAGCGCAGGCGCATCGGGCGCGGTGTTCGGCGTGCTGGGCGCGGTGCTCGCATACGCCTACCCGCGGCGCCATTCGGCGACAGGCAGGGCCACGGTCTCGTGGGTGTGGCAGATCCTGCTGATCAACCTGCTGTTCGGCCTGCTCAACAGCTCGATCGGGTTGGCCGCCCACCTCGGCGGGTTCGTCGGCGGCATCGTCTTCGGGGTGCTCCTCGACGAGGACGAGTCCCCTCCGGCTCCCTCGCGCCGGCCGCTGGATCGCGGTGGTCGGGGCGATCGGGCTCGGCGTGGCGGTCACTCTCTGGCGGACGGCGTCGCTGCAGACGGAGTTCGGTCTCTAGCGCCGGTCCTCACGGGGCGTCGGCGATGCCGTAGAGGTAGCCCTCGCGCGTCCCCACGTACAACCATCCCTTCCACACGGCCGGAGTGGATTCGATGCAGCCGTTCAGATCGAGCGTCCACAGCTCGACCGGTCGCGCACCGGGGTCGGAGATGTCCCAGGCGCGGAGGTCTCCGAGGCAGTCGCCCAGGACGAGCACGCCGCCGACGACCACCGGCGAGGCGATCGAGGGCGCGCCCACGGCCAGCTCGTGGCGGATCTCCCCCGATGCCCGATCCACCAGGAGCACACGTCCGGCGGCGGTCGAGAACACCACGGTGTCGCCGTAGAGCGCCGGGGTCGACCAGCTTCCGCCGGCTCCCTCGAACCCGATCTCGCGCGCATCGATGCTCCACACGACCGGGTCGTCCGGGCGCCGCGGTTCGAGCTTCATCAGCTGCCCGACCTCTCGTGAACGGTCGTTGAACCGCTGGTATTCGGCCGCCGCGTACAGGAAGCCCGCACCGTCCATCACGAGCGTGGCGTCCACGTCGTCACCGACCCAGAACCGGAACACCTGCTCGAAGGAGGAGCCCCCGGAGAGCAGGTCGGAGATGTCCCACCCCTGGACCAGGCCACCCGAATTGGCGAAGTAGACGATCCCCTTGCGGAACACGACCGAGTTCTCGATCGACACCTCTCGGTCACCGAGGTCGGTCAGGAGCTGATCGTCGAACCCGGGGATGGTTGCCACGATCTCAGGGTCGACCGTGACGAGCCCATCGGGGCCGTAGCTCCGCTCGAGACGAACGACGTAGAACCATCCGTTCTCGCCTCCGATGAGGAGGTAGTCGCCCACCACCAGCGCGGCGCCGTCCCAGTCGTTGTTGCGAAGGGGGCGGGGCACGGAGGTGTCGGCGTCGATGTCCCACAGCAGCTCGGGCGCCGCACGGTCCATCGCGATCACGCGGAAGTGACCGTCGCGCGACCCGGCGTAGTACAAGGGGAACCCGTCGGGATCGGACGTCGCCGAACCTTTCGCCAGGTCTCGGGTTGCGTACTCGGGTCGGAGCGGCTCGCCGGTCTCGCCGTCGAGGAAATGATAGTTGCCGTCGTAGGCTCCTTCGCGAACCTCCACCGAACCGTCGGCCTGCTCGAGCACGTTCGGCTGGCCGGTCCACCCGGTTCCACACCACTCGTCGATGTCGACCCCCAGGATCGAATCGCGGCACATCTTCACCTGTTCGGGGCTCCGCCAGCGGATCACCGGGTCGAGCGGGACCGGTCCCTCGCCGTAGTAGGAACGCGACGCGTTCCCCCGGAAGGTGGTGAGCCCTTCGAACGACCGATTGATCGGGGGCGGGGTCTTCACGGGGCCCGATCCGGCGCCGAGATCGCCGGACGGCTCGGCATCGTCGCCGCCGCGGATGATCGAAACCCCGACCAGCAGGATCACGAGGGCGGTCGCGATCGCGAACACGAGCGGCACGCTGGGCTGCGGCGGCGGAGCCGGCGCCTCGAACCGGTCGGCCATGGTCAGACGGGATCGCCGGCCGAACGGTACGTACCCAGCACGCGCAGCAACGAGGTGTGCCGGGCGACCTCCTCCAGCGCCGCCTCGACCTCGGGGTTCGAGGCGGCCGCCATGAGGTCGACGTAGAACACGTATTCGAACGCCTTCCCTCGGCGAGGCCGCGACTCGAGCTTGTGCAGGTTGATCCCGCGCTGGGCGAACGGCTGCAACGATGCGAGCAGTGACCCGGGCTTATCGAGCACGGCCATCACCAACGAGGTCTTGTCGGGCATGCCCAGATCGGCATCCGCGACGCCGATCGCCGCGAACTTGGTGAAGTTCTCCTTCTCGGTCTGGATCCGCTCGGCGAGCACCGCGAGGCCCGCGATCGTGCCAGCCTCGACGCTGGCGATCGCCGCGTCCTCCCGGTTGCCGCTCCGGGCGATGAGGCGCGCCGCACCCGCGGTGTCGTGGACCGGGATCGGTTCGATCCGCATCGACGCCAGGAACTCTTCACATTGCGCGAGCGCTTGCCAGTGCGAGCTGGCTCGCTTGATGCCTTCCAAGCGCGCGCCGGGCACCCCCAACAACGCGTGATCGACCCGCACCAGCGTCTCGCCGACCATGCGGAGCAGGCTCGTGTGCTGCAGCAGGTCGTAGGTCTCGTTCACGGACCCGGCCTGAGAGTTCTCCAACGGCACGACTCCGAAGTCGGCCTCGCGGCTCGTGACACGCGAGAATACGAGCCGAACGGTGTCGCACGGCATCGGGTCTGCCTCGGGGAAGAGGGAACGCACGGCCTTCTCCGAATAGGCGCCCGGCTCGCCTTGATAGGCCACGTTCATGAAGCGAGAGCCTAACAGTGCCCCTTCCGGGGATCCTCGGCGTTCTAGGCCTTCTGGACCGCCTCACCGCCTGCAGACCGATGCGGGAGGCCGCCGGACCTCGTAGCCTGATGGGGGGACACGCGAGTCCCCGCCCACAAGGCCATGGCCACCACGAACGTCACCCCCATCAGCGACGAGGTCTCGACACCGCCGCCACTCCGGCGGAAGCGGTGGGTGCGCCGAACCCTGCTCGCGCTCGCCATCCTGGCGGCCCTGATCGTCATCCTTGCGGCGCTCACCGCGCTCGCAACCCTGGGTGTCCGCGACGACCTGGAAGCCGGAAGAAGCGCGATGCAGCAGGGTCGCCGGGCACTCACGTTCGGGAATCTCGACGACGCGTCCGAGGACTTCGCCGAGGCCGCAGATCGATTCGACGACGCCGCTGTGCAGGCGGAAGAGGGCCTCGCCGCCTTCACACGCTCCCTCCCCGTGCTCGGTCGGAACATCGTCGTGGCCGAAGGCGTAGCGCGAGCCGGCGAGGAACTGGCCGCCGCCGGTACCGAGCTCGTCGACTCCGTGCGATCCCTGCCCGATGGCTTGGGGTCGCTCGCGCCGATCGATGGCGCGCTCCCGGTGGCGGCGATGTTGGACCTCTCAGAAGAGGTCGTGGGGGCAGAGGTTCGTGCTCACGAGGCACTCCGCACGATCCAGCAGACGCCCTCGTCACTCCTGGCCGGTCCCGTGGGCGAGGCCCGGTTCGAAGCCGAGCGACAGGTCGAGGAGGCGGCCGAGGCTCTGACGTCGTTGCGGCTGATCCTGGACGGGCTCCCTGGGTTCGCAGGAGTCGAGGGCGAACGTCGCTACTTCTTCGTTGCGGAGAGCCCTGCTGAGCTGCGGGGTACCGGTGGCCTGTGGGGCGCCTACTCGATCGTGACAGTCGACGGAGGGCGGTTCGACTTCTCTGCCTTCGCCCCGATCCAGCAGCTGCCCGATCTCGATCCCGACAGCCTGCCCGCTCCCAACCCGGACTTCCGCCGCAACTACGACCAGTACGGTGGTGCCGGGTTCTGGCGCAACATGAACATGACTCCCGACTTCCCCAGCGCCGCGCGGGCGGCACTCAACGCCTACGAGGCCTACACGAAGGAACGGCTCGACGGCCTGATCGCGGCCGATCCCTTCGCCCTGCAGGAGCTCCTGAGCGTGACCGGCCCGACCGACGTACCAGGACTGAACCTCTCGATCGACGCCGACAACGTCGTTCCGTTCACCACGAACGAGGCGTACATCCGGTACGACGAATCCCCGGAACGCAAGAAGGTCCTCGGGGACGTCGCGAAGCGTGTCTTCGAGCGGTTCCTTTCCCTCAAGGAGGACAACGTCGGCCGGCTCCGCGCCGTCGCGGCCTCGGTGGCGGGCGGGCACCTGCAGATGTACGCGCCTCGCGATCGGGCGCTCCAGGAGGGGCTGATGCTCGCCGGCGTCGACGGAGCCCTCGCGTCTCCGCCCGGCAACGACATCTCGGCGGTCATCGTCAACAGCGGCTCGGGCAGCAAGGTCGACTACTACGCAACCCGAACGGTCGACTACAGCGTGCTCCTGGGTGGGGACGGAGAAGCGATCTCCACGACGACCGTGCGGATCAGGAACGATTCACCGACGTCGGGGATACCCGGTTACGTCATCCAGCCTCTCGAGGACGGTGAGCCGGGCGACAACATCGCGCTCGTCACGATGTCGTGCGCGCCCTCGTGCGACCTCTTGAAAGCCGAGCGCAACGGCGCCCCCGTTCCGGGACTCCGGCACGGATCGGAGCTCGGCATCCCGTGGTTCCAGGACTTCTTCACGATCCCCGCGGGAACGACCGGTTCGCTCACCATGCAGACCATGACGGAGGGGGTGTGGTCGGGCGATTCCTCGCGAGGCTCGTACCGCCTGACCTTCTTCAACCAGACGACCGTTCGGTCGACACAGGTGAGGATCTCGATCCAGGCGCCCGCGGGCCAACGCATCACATGGTCCAACAGCGAGATGGAGATCGATGGTGGCACCGCGGTGTGGGAGGGAACGCCCGGACCGCGCACAGAGTTGGAGGTGCGCTTCGCGGCACCGCCGCCGCTCCGGTGGTGGAGAGATGCCGTCCGACCCCTCGGCGGTTGAGCCCTCCACGCTCACCCGGTCCGTCCACGCACCTGGAACGGGTGTAGGCATACGAACACCCCGGCCCACGGCCGGGGTGTTCCTCTAGACGTGTTCCTCGCTTGGCGGATCAGGCGTCCGACGCGGTCCGGCGGCGCGCAACGAACAGCGCAACCACGCCGAGCACCGCGAGGATGCCGAGGACGATCACCGCGGAGGACACGCTTCCACCGGTGAACGCCGTACCGCCGCCACCGCCACCACCGCTCTGAACGACGGTCGTGGGCTCCGGCTCGGGGGGGTAATACTGCGCCAGAGCCGTTCCGGCCATCACCAGCGTGGCGACGATCGCAGAAGCGAGAACACCGAGAGCACGCTTCATCGGTCGGGTCCCTTCTTTCGGGTCGGTTCCATTTGCCGGCTGTCGCCGGAACTACGGAGGCCATGATAGGTCGAACGGGCTACCCTTGCAACCGCCGAAAGTCGCAATCTCGCAGGAAGTCTGAGTGACCCCCGATGGGCCCTATCGAACGTGGTGCTGCGTGCCGATACATCTTGTGTGAAGCTGCGGACCTCAACGCTCGATCGGATCGCCGTCGCCTATGCCGAGGCTGTCGCCAAGGGCGACTTCGAGAGTGCGGAAGGCTGGATCGCCACAGCGTCGTTCGTGGCCGACCGCGAGAACCGCCATGGCCATGAACGCGCGCGAGCATCGGCCCGCCGGACCACCGCGGAGGTCGCTGTTCCCCGGCGATCCCCCCGCTGATCCGCCGCTGATCCCCCCACTGATCCGCCGCTGATCCCCCCGCTGATCCGCCGCTGATCGCCAATCCATCCGCGCAGCACGCGCCCTCAGCGACGGAGGAGCGTTTCCCCTGGGTGCTACCGCGCGATGGAGGAGCTCTTCCACCGCCGGCGCTTGCCTCGTCGAGCAACCAAGGCGTCCACCGATGCTCCGAAGTGGGACACCGCATCGGCTGCGGGATCGTGATCGATCAGGTCGAGCCGGAACCCGGGCTCGCCCGCCACCGCCCGATCGAGCAGATCGGACAACGTTGCGTCTTCGGTCGCGAGATGCACCTGCCCCGCCTGCGCGATCCGCCTCGTGAACCGCACCTGATGATCGTCCACATGCTCGCCGAGGTCGCTCCTCCGAGGCACGGCGATCGGAACGTGCCCGGCGGCTCGAGCGCCCATGATCGTGCCGGGCCCGCCATGACAGACCACCGCCGACGCGGAGCCCATCAGCGCCTCGAGCTCTGGCACCGGAAGGAGATCGTGGCCCTCGGCGGTTCGCGGCGGCTTCGAGGTCCCGAATTGGATCACCGTTCGGATCGACGGATGCGACGCCGCCCAGGCGTCCGCCCAGCCGACCACGCGGTCGAAAGGATGGTGGTCGGTGCCGACGACCACCAGCACGAGAGCCCCATCGTTCCCGGACGTCACAGCAACGGGCCGATCAGCTCGGAGCCGGGATACAGCGCTTGCTGCTCATCCCACTGCACGCAGAACAAGTCGGTGAAGGGCCGGCAGAGCCTGCCCGTCAGGGTGCGCGAGTCGATCCTGTCGTAGACCTCCAGGTACACCGTTGCCGACCCGAGCAGCTTGGCCATCACGAAGAAGGGCACCGCCACGCCGGCGCCGTCGGAGACGACCACGTCGGGCCGTTCGCTGCGAAGGAGCCGCCAGGCCAGCCGCAGGTTGCGGAGCGCGTTCGGGATGTTCCGCGTCGTGGGATGATGCGCCCACGCCACGCGCTCACCGGCCAACAGCGATGTCGCGTCCCTCGTGTCGAACGTGACCCAAGCGCGGTCGTGTCGCTGCCACCAGGGCTTCAACCGGTACAGCTGCGTGAGGTGACCACCGGATGAACAGACGAGGAGTATCTTCACCGGCAGAACCCCGAGACGCGGTCAGTAGGCGCCGCGCTGGGATACGAGCACGGGGATGGTCTTGGCCAGGATGTAGAGGTCGTAGGCCAGCGACCAGTTCTCGATGTAGAACAGGTCCAGGCGAACGCAGTCGTCGAACGACAGCTCGCTCCGCCCGCTGACCTGCCACAGACCGCTGATCCCCGGCGGCGCCTCGAGCCGGTCGAACTGCCAGTCCTCGTACCTGGTGACCTCTTCCGGCAGCGGCGGGCGCGGCCCGACCAAGCTCATGTCACCCCTGATGACGTTCAGGAGCTGGGGAAGCTCGTCCAAGCTGTACTTGCGCAGCACCCTCCCGACCTTGGTGACACGGGGATCGTCGGGCATCTTGAACATCAGGTCCTCGACACCGTGCTGCTCGCGCAGCTCGTCGACCATCAGGTGGGCGCCGTCGCGCATCGTGCGGAACTTGAGCATCGTGAAGGGGCGCCCCCGGTGACCGACGCGTGTCTGCCGGTAGAGGATCGGGCCGGGCGACGTCAGCCGCACGGCGAGCGCGATCGTCAGCAGGACGGGCGAGAGGAGCAATGTGCCGAGGCCGGCCACCAGGATGTCGAACCCGCGCTTCAGGGCGGCCTGGGTGCCGGTGAGACGGACGGGACGCAGGGACAGCGCGGTCACGCCCCCGAGCGACTGCACCGCCACGCGCGAGGACAGGACCTCGGGGAGCGTCGCGGTCACGCGAACCTCGACGCCCTCCAGACGAACGGCCTTCGCGACGTGCTTCATCTCCTCCGCGGACATCGCGCTTGCGGCGACGAACACGCACTCGGCGTCGACCGTGCGGATCACCTCGCGGAGATCGGCGACGGTTCCGAGAACGGGAAGGTCCGGATCATGTGACTGGGTCTCGGCGGCGGTGTTGACCATGCCGAGCGCGCGGAAACCGAACGAAGGGTGCTCCATGAACGTGAACAGGGAGACCGCCTCGGCGTTCGTGCCGACGACCAGTGTGGGGAACGAGAGCTCGCCCCTGGCCTTCAGCCGGCCGACGTACATGTGCCACAGACGTCTCGTCGCCAACGCCGCCACCGTGGCGAAGGCCCACGACAAGGCCAACCACGTGCGCGAGAGCTCGGCCTTGGACCAGAAGGACAACGCGAAGATGCCGCACACGCCGAGTGACACGGCGAGGATGATCCGGCGGAACTCCTCCGCCGGGGTGAAGCGGTATGCGTCGTACAGATGGAACATCGCATACACGGCGAGCATCGCGACGGGAGCTCCAGCGAGGAGCAGCAAGAAGTCGCCGGAAGGGACTTCGACATCGAAACGGACCCAGTACGCGAGGAGCAACGCCGAGGCGATCGAAAGGACATCGGTCGTCGCGATCAACCGATAGAGACGCCGGTACCGGGCTCGCGCGGATTCGGTTCGCTGGACGGTGACCTCTGCACCCTCAGCGGGATATGAGAGCGCGCTCCCAGGGTTCGCTACATCCTCGATCCGTCCCTGCATGTTCGTCCCATCTTGCTCAGAAGCTCAGCGGGTCAAACATCGAGCGGGCCGGGTGACGCCGTTCGTCGACGAACCCGGTCCGGACCCGCGGGGGGAAGGAATCGGCCTCTCCCCTGTATGGGGGACGATAACGGGTCTAGCGCGGCTGTGCTATACGGCGAAGGGGGCAACTTCCGGTCATCTCGGGGACATGAGGACCTAGGTCTGATGGGAGCAGGTTGAGACCCTCAGAGATCCGATGCGCCAGATGGTATGGGGCCGAGGGCACTCGCTCCCAATGGGGACGCGGCCGGACTGGAGGTTACCCGAACAACTGGGTCACGATGCGGATCGCACCGGGGCCGACGATGACGACGAACAGGGCCGGGAGCACGCACAGCACCAGTGGGAAGACGATCTTCACCGGCGTCTGCTGGGCCTTCTGCTCGGCGCGTTGGCGCCGCTTGATACGCAGCTGTTGCGCCTGCGTGCGAAGGACGCTTGCGATCGAGACACCGAACGAGTCGGCCTGGATCATCGCTAGTGCGAAGGCGTTGAGCTCATCGACATCGGTGCGATCTGCTAGGTGACGGAACGCCTCGGATCGCGGAACACCCAGCTGGATCTCCTGGAGCATCCGGGCGAACTCGGCCGACAGCACTCCGGGCACGTTCTGGACAACTTGTGCGATCGCCGCGTTCAGCGACAGCCCGGCTTCGACACTGATCGTGAGCAGGTCGAGCGTGTCGGAGAGCGTGCGCAGGATCTCGCGCTGTCGCTCCTCGACCTTGCGGTTCAACGCGGAGTCGGGGAGCACGAACCCCACGAACGCCATGAGCCCGATCGCGACAGCCGAGACGAACGGGGCAGGGCGCAACACACCGGAGAGAACGAAGCCGCCCACGCCGCCGGCCACCGCGCCGATGATCTTGAAGGCCATGATCCGCTCCGCGTCCCAACCGGCGGGGGCGCCTGCGAGCTGGATCTTCTTGGCGATTCGGTCGCGCGTGTCGAGCGGCGTGACCCGCCTGGCGACACGTCCGGCCCGGGAGACGATAGGAACCAGGACGCGAGCACCGAAGTTCTCCGCCATCTGCTGATCGCGAAGGTTGACCGACTCCGTGGTCCCCACGTGCGTCTCGAGGAGACGAAGCGCACGCTTCTTCTCGGACATGCTCCGGTCGATCGCCATGCCCGCGAAGACCACGGCGAAGAAGGCTGACCCTACGGCGAGTACGAACCAGATCTCAGACATCGATATCCACGATCTTCCTCATCCACAGCACCCCGGCCACCAGAAGGAAGACCGCGATGCCGACCATGAACAGACCCATCTTGGTGGTGAACAGCAGCCCGATGTAGTCGGGGTTGACCGCGAACATGTAGACGGCGATGGCGATCGGCAGGAGCGTCAGGACCCACGCCGACAGGCGTCCCTCTGCAGTGAGGACCCGGATCTGGCGCCGCATCGTCGCGCGTTCACGCAGCGTGTCCGCCACGTTGTCGAGGATCTCGGCCAGGTTGCCTCCGACCTCGCGCTGGATGTTGACGGCGAGCACGGCCCATTTGAAGTCGGCGCTCCCAACGCGCTCGGACAGCGCCTCGAGAGCATCGTCCGTAGCCCTGCCCAGCCTGATCTCGGCGACCACCCGCTGGAACTCCGTGGCCGCGGGCTGCGGGATCTCGCGAGCGACGGTGTCCAGCGCCTGCATGAAGCTGTGACCCGCTCGTAGTGAGCTGGCCATGATCGTGAGGACGTCCGGGAGCTGGTCGCGCATCTTCTCCGTTCGCTTTCGCAGCGCCATCCGGAGCGCGGCGGTGGGCGCTGCCCCGCAGACCGCGCCGATGAGCAGCGCGAGCAGCGGGTTCCTCATGATCGCCGCACCCAGCACCGCCCCCACCAGGAAGGCGACCACCGACAGCACCACGAACTCGCCGGAGCGGACACCGACCCCCGCCGCCTCGAGCTCGGCGTCCAGGCGTTCGCCGAACCCTCTCGACTCGGCGAACCGCCTGCCGAAGTGCGTCACGGTGTTCGGGATCCATCCCGTCGTGCCTTCGGTTGGCTGCGCGACCGGTTGGTGGCTCGATCCGGTCACGACGGCTACCCGCGCCGCCACTTCCCTGTCCTTCCTCGCGCGAGCCGCCGTGCCGAGCAGGAGCCACCCCAGCGCGAAGACCGCTCCGCCGACGAGGCCGGCCAGCACCATCTGTGCCGCAGGGCCCGCCCAGAACGATGCGGCGAGCAGTTCGGTCATCGAGCCACCCCCGCGTCCAGAGCGAAGGTGTCCGCCTCCAGATAGACGCCGCGCTCGGCCATCTTCTCCAGGAACTTGGGCCTCAGCCCGGTCGCCTTCATGTGCCCCCTGAAGCGGCCTTCCTCGTCCATGCCCGCCGCGAAGTCGAATACGAAGATGTCCTGGAGCGTGATGATGTCCCCCTCCATCCCGGCGACCTCGGTGACGTGCGTGATGCGCCTCGAACCGTCCTTGAGGCGGGACTGGTGCACGATGAGTTGGATCGCGGAGCTGATCTGCTCTCGCACCGACCTCGGCGACAGATCCATCCCCGCCATGAGCGTGATCGTTTCGAGCCGGCTCAGGGAGTCGCGGGGCGAGTTCGAGTGCACGGTGCTGATCGAACCGTCGTGCCCGGTGTTCATGGCCTGGAGCATGTCCAGCGCCTCGGCGCCACGACACTCACCGACCACGATCCGGTCCGGACGCATGCGGAGGGAGTTCCGGACGAGGTCACGGATGGAGACCTGTCCCTTCCCCTCGATGTTGGGCGGGCGGGCTTCCAGGCGCACCACGTGCGGCTGCTGGAGCTTCAGCTCGGCCGCATCCTCGATCGTGATGATGCGCTCGTCGTCGGGGATGAAGGACGACAACACGTTGAGCGTGGTCGTCTTCCCGGCGCCCGTTCCACCGGAGACCATGATGTTGACACGGCCACGCACACAGGCATCCAGGAACTGAGCCGTCGCGGAGTTCATCGTGCCGAACTCGACCAGGTCGTCCACCTGATAGGGATCGGCCGAGAACTTCCGGATGGTGAGGGCGGGGCCGTCGATCGCCAGCGGGGGGATCACCGCGTTGACACGCGAGCCGTCCGGCAGACGGGCGTCGACGTACGGACTCGCCTCGTCGACACGGCGGCCCACCTTCCCGACGATCTTGTCGATCGTGCGTCGCAGCTGCTGCTCATCGTGGAACTTCGTGCCGGTCCAGTAGAGCTTGCCGGCGCGCTCGACGTAGATCGTGTCCCACTTGTTGACCATGATCTCGGTGACCTCGGGGTCACGGACGTAGGGCTCGAGGGGACCCAGCCCCAGGACGCTGTCACCGATCTGCCGGACGATCAGCAACTTCTCTTGCGCTGAGAGCGGCCCCTCTTCCTCGTCCAGCAGCTCGCGGAGGCGCTGGTGCACGAGGCCTTCGAGCTCGTTGTCGGACAGGGTCGAGTCGTACAAGCGCGGACCGAGGACCTCGACAAGGCGCTCCTGCACCTTTGCCCGGACCTCGGAGATCCGGTCCTTCTGCTGGGTTTTCGCCAGCCTGTCTGCGAGGGACATCTCAGGTGCCTCCTTGGCTCGTTGCGTCCTCAGGTCTTCCGCTAGCTCTTGGCGAACAGGCGCTTCTTCTTGCGACCGTCACCGGTCGGGGCGGCGGTCATCTCGTCGCCGGCCGACCCCGCGATGAACCGGCCGGCAAGCTGGCGGACCGCGACGGCCACCTCGGAGGAAGGCTCGTCGGCGACGACCGGCCGCCCCTTGTTGAGCGAGGTGGGCACGAGCCGGCTCGACGGGATCATGGCGTCGACCTTGATCTTCATGACCCGCTCGACGTCGACCGAGTCCAGACCCACCTTGGAGTCGGCTCGGTTCAGCACCACGCGGAATCGCTCGCGTGGAAGGCCGATCGTGAGGAGCGTGTCGAGAGCCTTGCCCAGGTGCTTCACACCCACGACGTCCAGACTCGTGATCAAGCAGATGATGTCGGAAAGGTCGAAGCACACCAAGGCCGAGTCCGAATAGTCCACGGACGCGTCGACCACGACGTGACCGAAGTCGTTGCGGATCGCGCGCAGGAACTTCCCGATCGACTCTCCCGCCGGCGCCTCGGCTGCCGGGTCGATCGGCGCGCCGAACGCCCAGAGGTGATCTCCCACCTGCTGGCCGACGGAGCGGACGCGATCGTGATCGGCGCCCTCGCCCAGCGACATCAGGTCGGGGATCGTCGTGGCCGGTTCGGTACCGAAGTAGGTGAAGACGTCGCCCATGTCGAAGTCGAGGTCCACCACCGCGGTGTCCTGTCCGGTGACGTCCGCGATCGCGCACGCCAGGTTCGTGGTCAGGAACGTCTTCCCCGCTCCACCCTTGGACGAGAAGACGGAGAGGATGCGACCGCGTTCCGTGCGGTGTCCCTCGGGTGTGGACACGGTCATCGATCGCAGGTTCGACGCCCACAGGATCGCGCGCTCGACGGCGTCGCGAAGCTCTTCGGCGCCTTGGGTCATGTCCACGACATCGCGGATCCCCGCGCGCATGGCCGCCGGAAGCAGGCCGTTCCAGGTGTGATCTCGCACGAGCACGATGGCGGTGCTCGGGGCCTGGCGACCGACGAACTCGGCGAGGCCGAGAGCGTCGGGTTCCTTGACCTCGGGCGAAAGCACCAACACCTCTATCGGGCCGAAGGCGTGGATGAGCATCTCTTCCGCGGCGGTCGCGGACTGGACCCAGCCGACCTCCTCGACCTCCATCTCGAGCGCCCTGGCGAGCTGCTGACGGAAGGATTGGGGAGTGCCGACGGCGACGATGCTGGCATCGTTCATGACGACGACACCGTCCCTTCGTTCTTCGCCAGACCGCGCGACCTCATCTCATCCGCTCCTTCCTCGAGCGTGCGCCTCGTCGACTTCCCGTATCGCCTGGGAGCGAGCGTCGGCGGCCGATCTTCGATGCCGGGCTCATGCCCCGTCTTGCTCTCCGTTCCTTCGGCCGCCGGCGTCCAATCTTGAGGCTGCAGCGGTTGTTTGCATTCCGGCGAGGAGCACGATTCGTCGCGATCGTCGATCCCGCCTCGCTCGTCCGCCGGTCCCTCGCTCCCTCGGCCGATGTCCGGGAGAGTGAGCGGCCGGCGTGCGGCCACTCTGATGCTCGATGCCTTAACAGGCAGTCGGGTCGTTCACGCAGGTCCCGACAGAGCTGAACTGCGAGCTCGCGCCGGTGCCGATGAACGCCACGGCCGCGATGATGACCACCGCGATCAGGGCGACCATCAGCGCGTACTCCACCGCGGTCGCGCCACCCTCGTCAGCGGCGCGGGCCTTGAGCCCGTCCCACCACGTGGTCGCGTTCGTGTAAAGACGCAGGAACATGTTGTTGCACCCCCTTCCACCGAAGATCCCGTCCTGTTGCTTTCGAGAGGGTTTTCGTCCTCTCGGCGCTGAAGCTTGAGTGCGCACGACAACGGTAGGTTTCGGTCTCTGACCTGGGAATTCCGTGTTTCCCGGAGGGTGGTTACGTAGTCCTACGTACGCCCGTGCGTGGACTTCAGCCGATCCCGGTCGAGGCCGATGGGACACGGAGATGGCCCAGACCCTGTCGCCCGCCCCGACGGCTCCCTCTGATGTTGGCCCGGACGTGGTCCGGCGTCCACGCCGGCCGACCCTGGACGACGTGTGGGCGAGCCTCCCGGTGCTCGTGCCGATGCTGGTGTCGCTCCTCAGGCCGATGGTCGCGGTCGACCTTGCCTACCAGGTGCGTACGGGCGATCTGATCCTGTCGGGCGGGATCCCGTCGGTCGACACCTTCACGTTCACGGTGGCGGGCGCGCCCTGGCTGGATCAACAGTGGGGGGCGCAGCTGCTGCTGGCGATCGGGCACCGAGGAGGGTTCGCGGCGGTCGCGGTGCTCCGGGCCGCGTTGATCGGCGCCTCGTTCGGACTGCTATTCCTCGCGTGCCGAGCGAGGGGGGCCTCGACCAGGACGTCGTCGCTGCTCTCGCTCGTGGGCTTCTTCGTGTGCCTGCAGGCGCAGGAGATGCGGCCGCAACTGTTCGGCCTGCTGTTCTTCGCAGCGAGCGTCTGGCTGCTGGCGGGGCGGGGCGCACACCCACGTCGTACGTGGTGGCTCGTCGCGATCGGCGTCCTGTGGGCGAACGCCCACGGGAGCTTCGTGTTCCTCCCGGTGCTGTGCGGACTTGCGAGCGTCGAGGACGCGCTGCGCCACGATCCACGATGGCGAGCGACGGCCGCGCTGTCCGCGGTGTGCGCGCTCGCCACGCTCGTGAATCCGTTCGGGGTGCAGGCCTGGATGTACGTGGCAGAGCTCTCGAACAACCCCGTGATCAGGCGCACGATCACCGAATGGGCGCCGATGTCGGTGTCCACGTTCGCCGGCGTGGCGTTCTTCTCGACCGCCCTCGCGATCGCCGGGTGGATGGCGAGGCGGACGCACGCCGTGGGGTGGGCCGATCTGCTCTGGCTCGGCGCGTTCTTCGTGCTGGCGCTCCCGGCGCTGCGGGGCGTGTTGTGGTGGGCGGTGATCGCGCCGTTCGTCATGGCCGGCTTGCTCGCGCCTCGCGCGACGTCCGCCACCGTGCATCCTGCAGGGGTACGGGCGATGAACCTCGCCGTACTCACGACCCTGGCCCTGGCCACGGTGGCGATGGTCCCTTGGGGCGCACGGCCCCCGTCCACCATGCTGTCGGAGGCGCCGGGAGGGCTGAGCGCGGCGACACGCGAGATCCTTCCGGCCGGCTCGAACGTCTTCGTCCCCCAGCCATGGGGCTCGTGGTTCGAGCTGGACGCTCCACAGCACCGCGTGTTCCTCGATGCGAGGATCGAGCTCTTCCCGCAAGCAGTTTGGGACGACTACCACCGGGTCCAGATGGCGGGCACCGGGTGGGAAACGGTGCTCGACCGATGGAGCGCGGATGCCGTGGTCGTCGAGCGGGATCAGTCGTGGGAGCGATTGACCGCGGAGCTCGACCGGTCCACGGGCTGGTGCCTGGCGGCGGGCGACGCCGATGGATCGCTCTACGTTCGCGAAACCGCCTTCGCCGGAGCCTGTGCGACGCCCCTCTGACAGGTCACACCGCTCCGGCTCGGGCAGGAAGCGCTCGATCGGCCGTCATTCGGGAACGCCGACCGTCACCAGCCCGGACTGAACCGCGAGCCGGATCGCTGCCAGACGCGTCCCGACGCCCAGCTTGCCGTAGATGCGCGCGAGATGCGTCGTGACCGTCCGCTCGCGCACGCCGAGGCGCGTCGCGATCTCTCGCGCGGTGAGGCCTTCTGCCGCGACGCTCAACACTTCGCGCTCGCGCTCGGTGAGCCTGACGTCGAAGTCCCGCCTGCGTTGGATCCCTTCGGCGATCTGCCCGACGGACCCCGGCTTCGGGGATGCCAGGACCATCTCGCGGTCGGCGGCGCGGCGCAACGACTGAAGGAACTCGACCGGATCGATGTTCTTGTCCACGAATCCGTCGGCGCCCATGAACAGGACCCGGGAGATCGTGGTGGGATCGGCGTTGGCCCCGCATCCGAGGATCGAGTGGCTCGGGAACCGCTCTCGCAGCGTGCGGATCAGCCAGAATGCGTCCTGGTCGCCGGTCAGCCCGAGCCCGACGACGATCACGACGCGGGATCGACGCACGCGGCTCACGATCTCGAGTGCCTCGGCCGCGGTCCCGGCCTCCGAGAGCACGTCCATGTCGGGGCGATCCTCGATCAACAGCGCCACACCGGCCCGGACGACCGGCAGCGGGTCGACTAACACGACACCGAGACGGCGCCGGCGACGTTCGGGGCTCTCATCGAGGGTTCGTCGGGTCACGCACCTCTATCGGCATGCGGACGCCGGCGCGTGAGCCACACTGCGAGGAGCCGATCGTCACAGGTCGATGAGACCGAGCTGCGCAGCTCGAGACACCGCCTGGACCCGGGTCCGCACACCCAGCTTCCGATAGAGCTTGGCAACGTGCGTCTCCACCGTGCGCGGTGAGATGCCGAGCCGGGTTCCCACCTGTTGCATCGTGGCGCCGTGACTCACCAACACCAGGATCTCGCGCTCACGCGGCGTCAGAGACGCCGCCACCTCCGAGCCCTCCCGGGCGTGCTTGGCGAACGTGCCGAGCGCCATCACGGCCGCCTGCTCGAGCTCGGGGTCGATCAACCGCTCCCCCGCGGCGATCCGTCGGACCGCGTCCCCGACCCCACGGAGACCGTCGGCCTTGCCGAGGTACCCGCGGACCCCGAGTTTGAGCGCATCCAGGACGGCGGCGCCGTCCGTGCGATCGGTGAGGACGAGCACCCCGGCTGCCACGCCTTCCTCGCGGATCGCCCGCAAGGCATCGAGCCCATCCCCGCTCGCGAGCTCCACGTCGAGCACGATCACGTCGGGGCGGGCCCGGCGGCACGCCTCCACCAGACCGTCCTGGTCGGTGACTTCCTCCACGATCTGGAGACCTTCGACGGACTCGCACGATCGCCGCACCACCTCGCGGATGACGGGATGTCCGCCCGCGATGACGACGTGCGTGGGGGCCGGTTCGGTGGCGAGCTCGCCGGTTGCCATGGTGGAGGAAGGCTACTCCGCCTTCTCAGGCGGTGCGGGACGCCGACCCCATGCCGTGCCGCCAGGCCAACCGAACGGCCTCCACCTTGGAGTGGACACCCAGCTTGGACAGGATGTTCTTCACGTGGCTCTGCACGGTGAGCGGGCTGATCGACAGCTCGGTGGCGATCTCCACCGTAGTTCGTCCTTCGGCCACCGCGCGCAGGATCTGCCGTTCCCTGCCCGTCAGCGACCCCCACCCGTCGTCATGCCCGCGGCTCCCCACCAAGCGGTCGACCAGCCTCGGGAGGTCGGCCGCCGGGATCACCAGCTCGCCGGCGATCGCCCTGCGGAACACGTCGATCAGCGAACGATCGCGTGTGGGCGGGAGCACACCACAGGCGCCCGCCGCCAACGCTAGGGCGGTGGTGTCGGGGCCATCCTGGTCGCTGGCGGCCAGCACACGGATGCGACCGGAACCATCGCGGATCAGACCGAGGATCTCGGCGCCTCGGCCGTCTTCACGGTCCAGGTCGACGAGCACGAGATCGGCGAGCCCTTCCTCCAGGGCGGCGAGCGCCTCGGGGGCGTCGGGCACCGGGCCCAGGACGTGGACCGGTCCGAGTCGCGGGAGGGCCAGGATCAATCCCTGCGCGAGCCCCGGGCTTTCGTCCACCACCAGAACATGGATGTCCTCGCTCATCCCGCCTTCCATCGGCATCGACACGGCGCCGTCTGAAGCGGGAGGGCCATCGACTCCGAACGCGAGACACTGGCGGCATGAACGATCGACCGGCGAACAGATTGGGGAGCGAGACGAGCCCCTACCTGTTGCAGCATGCGCACAACCCGGTCGATTGGTACCCGTGGGGTTCGGAGGCGTTGGAGGCCGCGCGCGAGCGGGACGTGCCCGTCTTCCTGTCGATCGGATACGCGGCATGCCATTGGTGCCATGTGATGGAACGCGAGTCGTTCGAGGACGAGGAGACTGCCGCGTTGATGAACGAGCGCTTCGTCTCGATCAAGGTCGATCGAGAGGAACGCCCCGACCTCGACGGCATCTACATGGACGCCGTGCAGGCGATGAGCGGACAAGGCGGATGGCCGATGTCGGCGTTCCTGACTCCCGACGGCCAGCCGTTCTACGCCGGCACGTATTACCCGCCCGAGCCTCGTCACGGCATGCCCTCGTTCCGCCAGGTGCTGACGGGCATCGCCGAAGCATGGGATGAGCGGCGCGACGAGATCCTCGCGCAGGCGGGGAAGGTCACCGGATCGATCGGACGGGTGGGAACGCTCTCGCCGTCCGAGCGATCCGTTGTCGAACGAAGTCGTTTAGGACGCCATGCGGTCGCTGCGCCCGGCCTTCGACGGGCGTTGGGGCGGGTTCGGGGGCGCGCCCAAGTTCCCTCAGCCGATGACGCTGGAGTTTCTGCTTCGTCAGGCCGTCCGGGGCGTGCCCGACGCGTTGGAGATGGTCACGATCACCCTCGATCGCATGGCCGAAGGCGGCATCTACGACCACCTCGGTGGCGGGTTCGCCCGCTACTCGGTCGACGGCGCGTGGCACGTGCCGCACTTCGAGAAGATGCTCTACGACAACGCACAGCTCGTGCAGCTGTACACGCGCGCGTGGCTGATCACCCGCCGGGAGCGATACCGCCGCGTCGCGATCGAGACGGTCGAGTACCTGCTCCGCGAGATGCAACATCCCGAAGGCGGCTTCTTCTCCTCCCAGGACGCCGATTCCGAGGGCGTCGAAGGCAAGTTCTTCACGTGGAACTGGGACGAGCTGGTGGAGCTGGCGGGTGAACCGGCTGCGGCGGTTTTCGGCGCGGATCCGGAGGGGAACTGGGCCGGCGAGGACGGTCGAGGCACGAACGTGTTGTGGCGCCCCGTGCCGATCTCGGCCATCGCGCGCGAGCAGGGGGTGGATCCGCGACGAGCTCGCGGGCATGGTCGAGGATTCGCCGGAGCGCCTGCTGTTCGACGCGCGCGAAGCCCGGATCCACCCGGGAACCGACGACAAGGTGCTCACGGCCTGGAACGCGATGACGATCCGGGCGCTCGCCGAGGCGGGGCGTTCGTTCGGGGAACCTCGGTACGTTGACGAGGCCGTCCGCGCCGCATCGTTCGTGCTGACGCGTCTGCGCCGGGACGGCAGGGTCCTGCGGTCGTGGCGGAACGGTGTGGCGGGTGGGCCGGGTTTCGCCGACGACTACGCGCTCCTGGCCGCGGCGTGCGTGACGCTGTACGAGACCACCCATGAGCTCACGTGGTTCCGGCACGCCCGCGAGCTCGGCGACGAGCTGCTCCGCCTGTTCCTCGACACCGAGAACGGTGGCTTCTTCCAGACGGGCTCGGATGCCGAGGCCCTGGTGGTCCGCCCCAAGGACCTGCAGGACAACGCCATGCCCAGCGGGAACTCGGCGGCCGCCGAGGTCCTCCTGCGGCTTGCGCATCTCACCGGCGACGCTCGCTACGACTCCGGGGGAACCTCCGCCCTGCGCCTCGTGCGTGATGTCATGGGCAGAGCCCCGACCGGGTTCGGACACGCGCTCTGCGCGCTCGACCTGTACATCGGACCCGTTCGCGAGGTCGCGATCGTGGGAGACCCCGGATCGCCCGCAACCCGGGCCCTCTGCGATGAGGTCACGGTCGCTCGGTTCCTGCCGAACGCGGTGCTGGCGGTCGCCGGACCCGACGACACCGTGTCGCCGGCCGAGATCGCCCTGCTCGCGGACCGCGACGCCCGTGGCGGCGTTCCCACCGCCTACGTCTGCGAACACTTCTCGTGCCGGCTGCCCGTCACCTCGGCGTCGGAGCTCGCGGCGCAGCTCGCGCCACAGGCCGGCCCGGATCCGGTCGAGTAAGGTCGGCGTCGTGGAACTCTCACCGGCCGCATGTTGAAGCCTGATCCATGTTGAAGCCCGATCCATGTTGAAGCCTGATCCATGTTGAAGCCTGATCCATGTTGAAGCCCGGAGACAAGGCGCCCTCGTTCACGTTGAGGGATCAGTCGGGAGCGGACGTGTCGCTCGCCGACTTCGCCGGACGCACCCTGCTCGTCTACTTCTATCCGAAGGCGGACACACCTGGATGCACGACGCAATCGTGCGCGGTGCGCGACGCCCGCGAAGACCTCACGTCCCTGGGGGTCGACGTGGTCGGCATCTCGCCGGACGAACCGGGTCCGCAGATGGCGTTCGACGAGAAGTTCGGGCTGGGGTTCCCGTTGCTGTCCGACCCCGATCACGCGGTCGCGGAAGCGTGGGGAGTCTGGGGCGAGAAGAAGCTCTACGGGAACACCTACGAGGGGATCATCCGCTCGTCGTTCCTCGTGGACGCCGACGGCCGGATCCGTGACGCCTGGTACAAGGTCACGCCCAAGCAGACCGTTCCGAACGCGCTGAAAGCCCTGGAAGTGCGGAGAACCTGAGGCGAAGGTTCTGCCTCTCTTGACGCTTCCATCCCGGGTAAGCTAATACTTACCGTTAGTGGCGACTAACCCTACTGCTGGCGAGCGCGTCCTGGACGCTCTTGGCGATCCCACCCGCCGGCGGGTGCTCACCCTCCTCCGGAGCGGACCTCGCGCCGTCGTCGATATCGCGGCGGAGATGCCGGTGAGCCGTCCCGCGGTGTCCCAACACCTTCGGGTCCTGAAAGAGGCGGGGTTGGTGACCGAACGTTCGCACGGAACGAGACACCTGTACGCGATCGACACGGAGGGCCTCGAGGCGCTCCGGATCTACCTCGAAACCATGTGGGACGACGCGCTCGCGGCGTTCAAGGACGCCGTCGACGAGAAAGGGAGGGACCGATGACCGAGCCGATCACACGCTCCATCGTGGTTCGCTGCGACCCTGAACGGGCGTTCACCGTCTTCACCGACGGGATGGGTTCATGGTGGCCGCTGGACACGCACTCGCGCGCCGCGGACGACCAGGCGGGCGGCACGGCGTCCACCGTGGAGATCGAACCGAGGGTGGGCGGGACCGTGTGGGAGGTGCAGTCCGACGGCCGGCGCACATCGTGGGGTGAGGTGCTGGCATGGGAGCCTCCGGTCCGCCTGGTCCTGTCCTGGAAGCCGAACGACGCGCCGTACGGCCCGACCGAGGTCGAGGTGAGCTTCTCGGCCGCTCGCGAGGGCGGCACCCGGGTGGAGCTCGTGCACAGCGGGTGGGAACGGCTGGGTCGCATCGCGGCCGAAGCGCGGGAACGGTACGAGAGCGGCTGGCCGATCGTGTTCGACGAGCGCTACGGCAGGGCCGCGAACGCCGCTTCCGCGTCGTCACCGTAGACTGACTGCTTCTTCTGATCGCAAGGACCACAGAGGAGGCCTGCCTCATGCCCACAGCGACGTTCGTCACGAACAAGGGTTCGTTCACGGTGAACCTGATGCCCGACCACGCACCGAAGACCGTGCAGAACTTCATCGACCTGTCCACCGGCACGCGAGGATGGGTCGATCCACGGGACGGCGAGTCGAAGTCCGAGGCCCTCTACCCGGGCACCACGTTCCATCGGGTGATCGACGGGTTCATGATCCAGGGTGGAGACCCGACGGGCACCGGTACGGGCGGTCCCGGCTATACGTTCGAGGACGAATGCCCGCCCGACGGCCCGACGTTCAACCAGGTCGGACGGCTCGCGATGGCCAATGCCGGGCCCGGGACGAATGGGTCGCAGTTCTTCGTCACGGTGACGGAGACCCCGCACCTGAACGGCCGTCACACGATCTTCGGACAGGTCACCGACGGGTACGACGTCGTCGAGACGATCGCGAAGGTCCCCACCGGCGCGCAGGACAAGCCGAAGGACGACGTGGTCATCGAGCGGATCGACATCGCCGATTGATCTGGGCGGCGTTCGCTGAGACGTTCCGCGACTCAGCGTCACGCCGGGCGATCGAGCCGGTGGACGACGTGCCCCCAGCCGGCGCGGATCGTGCCGCGCCAGATCCGGAACCCGAGCTTCTGCGCCACGCGCCAGGAGGCGACGTTCTCGGGACGGATCAGGGAGATCAGGAAGGGTTCGCGCAGCTCGGCGAACGCCCAGTCGCGGCACGCGGCGCCCGCCTCGGTGGCGATCCCCGTCCCCTGGCGCGAGCGGAGCACATGCCATCCGAGCTCCAGGAACGACTCCCCGTCGACATCTTGGTACGACGGCCCGCAGTCGCCGATCAGCTCCCCGGTCGATCGGTCCTCGATCGCGAGCAGCCCGACCCCATGCGTCTCGTACCGCTTCCAGCTGACGCTCGATCCAGCCGACGGTCGCGTGGCGATCGAACGGCGACGGGTACCACCGCATCGACACCGGGTCGCCCAACACGCGCTCCAGGGCATCCAGGTCGGAGAGGTCGGGCGAGAACGGGCGCAGCCGCAGACGCTTCGTCTCCAATGAGGGCGGGGTCACGAGCCGGGAGTGTAGGCCCGTGGATCGCCGGCCCGGCTACCCTCGGACCGCACGTTCGGGGCATACTCCATGGTTCCTGCCTCCCGACCTTGCGGAAGGACCCGTCGATGACCGAACGAGCGAACGTCCTGGTGACCCGGCCGATCATGGACGAACCGACCCGTGCCCTGCGCGAGCGGTGCGACGTGACGATCCACGAGAACGAGTTCGGGATCCCGCGCGAAGAGCTGCTCGAGGTGATCGCCGGCAGGGACGCGATCATCACGATGCTCACCGAGAAGGTCGACGCCGAGTTCCTGGCGGCGGCGGGCCCGCAGCTGAAGATCGTCGCGAACCACGCCGTGGGCTTCGACAACATCGACGTCGACGCATGCACCGTGGCCGGCGTCCTCGCGACGAACACCCCCGACGTGCTCACCGAAACCACGGCGGACACCGCCTTCGCGCTGCTGATGGCCGCGGCCCGAAGGGTCGGCGAAGGCGAACGGCTCCTGCGGGCGAAGCAGCCCTGGATCTGGGGACCGCTGATGATGTTGGGTCAGGACGTGCACCACAAGACGATCGGCATCGTGGGGTTCGGCCGCATCGGGCAGGCCGTGGCCCGTCGCGCCAAGGGCTTCGGCATGGACGTGATCTACGCCGACGCGTTCCAGCTTCCTGCCGACGTGGAGGCCGAGACCGGCGCGCAGCGGGTGGAGTTCGACGAGCTGCTGGAGCGGGCGGACTTCGTGTCGATCCACACGAACCTGACCGAGGAGACGCGGCATCTCTTCGACAGCGACGCCTTCGCACGCATGAAGCCGACGGCAGTGGTGGTCAACACGTCGCGCGGTCCGGTCGTGGACGAGTCGGCGCTCGCCGACGCCTTGGGCGCCGGAGAGATCTTCGCGGCGGGCCTCGACGTGTTCGAGAAGGAGCCGGAGGTCGACCCGCGACTGCTCGGCATGGAGAACGCCGTGGTGATCCCGCACCTGGGCAGCGCGACCGTGGACACGCGCGATGCCATGGGCGCGCTGGCGGTCCAGAATGTGTTCGCGGCGATCGACGGCACGAGACCGCCCACGCTGCTGAACCCCGACGCGTTCAAGGAGTGAATCAGGTGTGACCGCCCGCGCGGCCGCCCGCGGCCGCCGAGAGCGGCCCTCCTCGCCAGAGCTCAGGCGCGACGTTCGCCTGCTCACGACGATGCTCGGAGACGCCATCGTCGAGAGCGACGGGCCCGCCTTGCTTGCCGAGGTCGAGGCGCTGCGGACGGCCACGATCGCGTTCCGCGGACGCCCGACCGAGGCGCGTCGCGAGAAGATCGTGGCGCTTGTGGATCGCCTCGACGTCGCCCAGGCCGAGGACGTTGTGCGAGCGTTCACGTGCTACTTCCAGTTGGTGAACCTGGCGGAGGAACGGCAGCGTCTGCGCGTCCTGGGCGCGCGGGCCGCCTCGGGGAAACCGGTCAAGGACTCGATCGACGCGCTCGACGTGGATCCGTCCGCGTTCGACGACCTGAGGATCACGCCCGTCCTGACGGCACACCCGACCGAGGCCAAGCGGCGGGCGGTCGTGGAGCACCTGTGGCGGATCGGCTCCCTGCTGGAGGAAGTGGAGGACGTGCCCACCGGCGCACCGAACGAACAGGAAGTCCATCGGCGACTGCGTGAGGAGATCGCCGGGCTGTGGCGCACGGAACCGATCCGGCGGCACCGTCCGGAGCCGCTCGACGAGGTGCGCGCAGCGCTCGCGCTGTTCGACCAGACGATCTTCGTGACCCTGCCGGCGATCTATCGAGCGGTCGACCGCCATCTCGATGCGGCGGGATGCGGCGCACGTCCTCCCACGTTCGAGCCGTTCCTTCGATGGGGCACGTGGGTGGGGGGCGATCGGGACGGGAACCCCGCCGTCACCGCGGAGGTCACGCGCGCCGCGATGGCGATCCAGACCGATCACACCCTCCGCGGCATGGAGGCCGCCACCCGCCGGATCGCGCGGACCCTCTCGGTGTCCGAGCGCGACGTCCCCCCGAGCCGAGCGCTGAAACGGGCGCTCGCGCGCGACGCGGATTCGTTGCCCGACGTGGCGCGCGAGCTCGATCGCAAGCTGCCCGACGCTCCCCACCGGCGGAAGCTGGGCCTGGCCGCGCATCGCCTCGCCGCGACCAGGACCGGCATACGTGGAGGCTACGAAGGGCCCGGCGAGCTCCTCGCGGATCTCGACACGCTGCAGCGCTCGCTCGACGCCGGCGGCGCGCCGCGGCTCGCGTGGGGCGAGCTGCAGCATCTGCGCTGGCAGGTGGAAACGTTCGGCTTCCACCTCGCCTCGATGGAGATACGGCAGCACGCCAGCGTGCTGTCGACCGCGCGAGAGGAGCTGGCGACGGCGAGAGGCGGGCGACCGTCCGCGCAGACCCGGGAGGTCGTCGCGACGTTCCGAGCGATCGCCGACATCCAGGCGCGGCTCGGTGCCCAGGCGTGCGAGCGGGTGATCGTGAGCTTCACGCGATCGGCGGCCGACCTGTCGGGCGTGCTCGAGCTCGCCCGGGCCGCGGTCCCCGAGGATCCGCCGGACGTCGTGCCGATACCGCTGCTGGAGACGCGGAACGAGCTCGCCACCGCCACCGAGATCCTGGACGAGTGGGTCTCGATGCCCGAGACGAGGAAGCTCCTGCGTCGACGGGGCAACGAGCTCGAGGTCATGGTGGGCTA
>CAVWWK010000011.1:0-20929 GCA_963758715.1 uncultured Actinomycetes bacterium | reverse complement strand
CGGGCGCGTCGCGGCGGCTCGCGATGTACGCCAGGAGCTCCTCGTCGATCGCGGGATCGAGCCCCGGGTCCTCGTAGGACTCCAGGAGCTGCTTCCACGCCCTGTTGGCGGCGACCTCGGTGGTCTCGCTGCCCGATCGTCTCCCACGTGGCGAAGTCGGGGGTCGTGAACAGCGGGCTCATGTAGAGCCACTCCTTGAAGTGCCCGCGCGTGTGCGGCGAGGACAGGAACAGCCCGCCCGGGCCGACCTCCTTCAGCGCGTCGAAGGCCAGCTCCTCCTCGGTGAACCCGATCCCCTCCGCCTGGAGCTGGAACTGGCGCAGCAGCTCGACGTCGAGCGCGAACTTCTCGAACGAGGCGCAGCAGCCCCCCTTCGAGCCAGCCCGCGGCGTGCAGCACGACGTCGGTGGCGGCGAGGTTCGTGGCCCACAGCATCATCTGCGTCTCGGCGGCCGCCTGCGCGTCGACCGCCGGGCGAGGACGCCAGCCCTCCCCCACCGCGGAACGGCAGTCCGTAGCGGCGCGCGAGCTGGGAGCCGGCGAGCACGCCCAGCACCGACTCGGGCGTACCGAACGCGGGCGAGCCCGTGCGCATGTCGGTGACGGTGAAGAACGATCCGTACAGGCACGGCACGCCCTCACGCACCGAGTTGCGCGAGGGCGACGCCGCTGAGCGCCTCCGCCACCTGTTGGGCCAGCCCCCCGCTCACGCTCACCGGCGCTGGTCGCGCCCGCGAGCAGGAACGGCGTCACGACGATCGGCTGCTTCGCCTCGGCCCACGCCATCAGCGCGTCGGTCATCCGGAAGTCCCAGATCAGCGGCGAGTTCGGGTTCACGATGCCCATCAGCGCGGCGTTCGGCTTCGATCGCCTCCCGGCCGCCGTGGACGATCTCCGCCATCGCGGATGCCGTCGCGCGCACGCGGACCGCTGGTGCCGTAGGTGGTGTACGGCTTGTCCGAGTAGCGGATCGCCGAGTACTCCATGTCCATGTGGCGCGATTCCACCTGGAGGTCGGTGGCCTCGACGGCGCCGATCTGCACGCAGTTGAGCGACGTCGGTGGCCTGCGTCAGCTTCATGAAGCGGTCGTGATCCGCCATGCGGCCGCTCGCGCCGGCCCTCGTCGAGGTCGCTCGCGAAGGGCGGGCCCCCGACGTTCATCCACACCGGCACGCCGTCCGCCCCACCGACCGTGAGCGAGCGCTCGGGGTTGCGGCCACGCAGCCGGAACGAGGACGGCGCCTTCGCGACCTGCTCCATCACGAACCCGCGATCCCAGTAGACGCGCTCGTCCTCGACCTTCAGGCCCGCCTCGGCGAGCAGCTTGCGCGCCTGGTCGTGCTTCACATCGGTGCCGATCTCCTCGAGGATGCGCATCGCCTGCTCGTGGATCGTCTCCTCCTGCTCGGGCGACAGGACCTTCAGCGCGGTGTCATGCTCGAACATCGTCGGCTCCATGCCTGGCCTCCTCCATCAGGGGGGTCAGCAGGTCGTCCAGGGGCTCGATCCCCAGGTCGTGGATCTCCAGCGGCTTGCCCATCCACTCCGCGATCTCGCGCGCCTTCGCCTCGCGTTCGGGATCGGGATGCTGCCGCACGAACAGGATCCGCGTGATGTTGCCGAAGTAGGCGTCCTTGGTGAACGGGAACCGGTCGATGCCCGAGGCCCTTGATCACCGCGCGGTCCCAGTTGGTGACGAGCCAGTCGGTGAGGAAGTAGATGCCGATGTCGTCCTCGAACCGCTGGTAGAGCTCCCCCGCGTACCACTGGAAGCAATGGAACCCGGCGGGCCGGGCGGCCGGGTACCGCTCGAGCACCTCGTCCAGACGTCCGCCGGTGCCGCAGTCGCCGTAGACGACGATCACCCGGTCGTACTTCGGGAGCAGCAGCCTTGCAGCTTCTCCTCGACCGCGGGCGCGATCTCCTGCGGCGTCATGTGCAGGTCGCTGGAGATGCCGTGGACGTCGGCCTCCCAGCCGTGTCTGTCGATCAGCGTCTTCGTGTCGATCGCGACGGCGCCGCACGCGATGAACGCCACACTCGCGCCGGTGGACGTCATCGGCCCGGGTCTCCCGCGACGGCGCCCGGTCGCACGACGTCGAGCGGAGGGAACGCCACGTTCGCGATGAACCGCTCGTTGAAGTCCTCCACGCCTGACAGCTCCAGGTACTCGACGAACGCCGGCAACTCGAACGCTACCTCACGCTCGCGGAACGACAGCAGCGCCATCTTCGCGCCTTCGCTGGCGGTGTTGCCCACGGCGCGGATCCTGTCGACGGGACACCGGCGGCACCAGCCCGAGCACCGCGCGCGCCGAGCGGATCGATGTAGGTCCCGAACGAGCCGGCGAGCAGCACCTCGTCCAGATCGCTCGGCGGCCAGGCCTCGCTCGCGCATCGCGGCCTCGATGCCGGTGGCGATCGCCCCCTTGGCCTGCTGCAGCTCGCGGATGTCCCGCTGGGTGATCACCACGTCCTCGGTCAGCGCGAACCGGCGCACGCCCTCGTCGTCGACCGCAGAGGTGGGCGCAGCGGATGGCCATCCTGCGACCGCCTCGTCGGGCGAGAGCAGCATGCCGCTGTCGCTGAGCAAGCCCGGCGAGGCGCAGCTGCGCGACGACGTCGATCAGCCCGGAGCCGCAGATGCCGCGCGGCTCGACGTCGCCGCCGATCACCTGGAGCCGCACGGCGCGCGTCCGGCTCCTCGGCGGCGACGTCGAGGACCACGCCCTCGATCGCGCCCTCGGTGGCGCGCATGCCGTGCAGGATCTGTCCTCCCTCGAACGCCGGGCCCGCGGGCGCCGCGGTGGTGACGACGCGGTCGTCGTTGCCGACGACGATCTCGCCGTTCGTGCCGACGTCGACCAGCAGCCGCGTCGGGTCTCGCGCGCGATCCCGGTGGCGACGCATGTCGGCCACGATGTCGGCCCCCACGTACGCGCCGATCGACGGGAACAGCACGAGCCGCCCCTCGGATGGATCGCGATCCCGGCGTCGGCCGCGCGCAGGTCCTGCGGCTCCAGGAACGTCGCGATGAACGGCGAGCGGCCGATCGACTCAGGGTCGACACCCAGCAGCAGGTGCAGCATCGTCGCGTTGCCCGCCGCGACGACCTCGAGCACCTCCTCGCGCGCGATCGCCCGCGGTCGCGCACACGCTGCCGAGCAGCCCGTCGATCGTGCCGACGATCGCGGTCCGCAGCTCCTCGAGCGCCTCGGGACCGTGCATCTGCGCGTGGCTCACCCGGGTCAGCACGTCGGCGCCGAACGGCGCCTGGCGGTTGATCGTGGACTCCACCGCGGACGGCGGCTCCCGCGCGCAGGTCCATCAGGGTCGCGACGCACGGTGGTCGTGCCGACGTCGATCGAGACACCGAAGAGCCGATCGGTCGTGTCGCCCGGCTCGACGTCGACGAGCCGATCGCCGATCACCGTGGCGGTGACCGTCGACGTCTCCTCCTCGTCGATCGCGGCGGCGAGGCGGGGTAGCACCGCGCGCCGCGTGCGTGACCTCGAGCCCTTCGTCGACGAGCGCGTCGGTGACGCGGCGCAGGCGGCTGCGGGGATCCTCGAGCGTCGGGGCCTGCGAGCGTCAGCACGTACTTCACCGCGTTCGGCTCCAGCAGGACGAACCGCCCCACCCCCATCGTCGCCGCCTTCGGCACCGTCATCGACTCGGGGCACGTCGACGACCATGTCCTCGCCGACCTCGCACTGGCACGACAGGCGCCACCCCTCGTCGAGCCCGTCGGAGACGTGGCGGTAGTCGGCGAGCGTCCGCTCGGCGTGCCCCTCGCAGCACCCGGACCTTGCATTTCCCGCACGTCCCGCGCCCGCCGCACGTCGACTCGATCGGGATGCCGGCCCAGTGCGCCGCGTTGAACAGTGTCGTGCCCGGCGGGACGTGCGCGGTGGTCCCGCTGGGCTGGTACGTGACCTCGAGCTTGCGGCTCATCGCACCGGGGGGCTATCGCTCGGCTGCGCCTCGCTGCTCGAGCTCCCCGGACCCCCGGTTCCGGGAGTCGCTGCGCCGGTCTGCGCCCGTGCTCGGCGATCCACGCCGAACCGAACTCGTCGCGCCCGAGCAGCAGGTCGCTCGGCGAGCAAGGCGCTGCGCACGGGCGCGTGAAGCGGGTTCGTGATCGCCGTGTTCATGCCCGCCATCGCCGCCATCGTGAGGAACGCCGCGTCGATCCGCTTGCCGGTCCGGCATGCCGAAGGAGATGTTCGAGGCCCCGCAGCTGACGTTGACGCCGAGCTCGCTCCGGATCAGCCGCACGGTCTCGAACATCGCCGTCGCCGCATCGCCCGCCGCGCCGATCGGCATCGTGAGCGGGTCGATGATGACGTCCTCCCGAGCGATGCCGTGGTCGGCGGCGGCCTCGACGATCGTGCGCGCGGCGGCGAGGCGCTCCGCCGGGTCCATCGAGATGCCCTCCTCGTCGTTCGCCATGCCGATCACCGCGGCGCCGAACCTCTTCACCGAGGGCAGGAGTCGTTCGAGCGAATGAGCCTCGGCGGTGACCGAGTTGATCAGCACCTTGCCCTGCGCGAGCGGCACGGCGGCCTCGAGCGCCTCCGGCGTCGAGGAGTCGATGCACAGCGGCACGTCGACGACCTCGTGCACGGCCTTCACGACCTGCGAGAGCATCGCCGGCTCGTCGAACCCGGGGATGCCCGCGTTGAGGTCGAGGATCGGCGGCGCCCGCCTGCGACCTGCGCGAGCGCGTCGGCCTGCACGGTGGTCATGTCACCGGCCTTCAGCTCCTCGGTGAGCGTCGTGCGGCCGGTGGGATTGATGCGCTCGCCGATGATCGCGAACGGGTGCTCGTCGCCGATGCGCGACCTCGCCGCCCGGGCCGCGACAGCACGGTGCGTCGCCTCGGACCGTCGACTCACACCGCCGCCCCCACCAGCTTCTTCGCGATCTCGACCGCCTCGGGCGCGTTGTTCGCGTAGCCGTCGGCACCGATCTTGTCCGCCCATTCGGGCGTGACGGGAGCACCACCCACCATGACGATGACCTGCTCGCGGAGACCGGCGGCCACGAGCTTCTTGATGACCGTCTCCTGGTAGGGAACCGTCGTCGTGAGCAGCGCGGACAGACCCGATGATCTGTGGATCCATCTCCTCGATCGCGGCGATGATCGTGTCGGCGCTGACGTCCTTGCCGAGGTCGTGGACGTCGAACCCGCTCGTGCGCAGCATCGCGCCCACCATGTTCTTGCCGAGGTCGTGCAGGTCGCCCTTCACGGTGGCGAGCAGCACGAGCGCGTTCGCCTCGGCGTCGGGGTCCTTCTGGGCGAGCAGGATGGGCTCGACGATCGCGTTGCACGCCTTGAACACCTCGGCGCTCGCGACGACCTCGGGCAGGAACACCTCGCCGCGCTTCCACATCTCGCCGAGGTCGAACATGGCCACGGCCATGCCCTCCTCGAGGATCCACTTCGGGTCGGCGTCGTGGTCCACGAGGCGCTGCACCGCCGCCACGCCGAGGTCCATGTCGGCCGCGATGAGCGCCCGCTTCAGTACCTCGAGGTCTTCCTGCATCCGCCGTGTCCTTCGCCGGGTGGATGGCGGGCTCGCTGACTCGAAGTCACGAGTCTGGCGCTGACGCTTCGAGTTCGATGATGGCAGGTCATCGGCATCGGGGGGAGGCTCCCCCACCCTTGCCGCGTGACCACGAGTCATGGGAAACTCCCCGGACTGCCTACCCTGGAGCGTCCATGGCATCGACCCCCGTCCTCGGCACCCGGACCGAACGAACGCAGGCCAAGCGCGAGCGGATCGTGGAGTGCGCGATGCGCCATTTCGCCGAGCACGGGCTACCACGGGGCCAAGGTGGAGGACATCGCGCGGCGAGCTGGGCATCGCGAAGGGGTCGATCTTCCAGCACTTCAAGTCGAAGGCGGGGCTGTTCTTCGAGACCTACAAGCGGGCCGCGAGCTCGCTGCCCGCGTGGCTCGACGCGCCCGACGAGCGTCAAGGACCAGGGGTTCTTCGCGGTCGTGCGTTCTGGCTGGAGCGCACCGAGCACCTGATCAAGGAGGACTGGGTCCCGAACCGCGTCGTCGCTGATCGGCAACTACGGCACCGACCTGTCCCTGAAGCGGGACATCAACCGGTTCCTCGTGAGCGAGGACCCCTACGGCACGCTCGAGTTCGTGGAATGGGGCCAGGAGCGCGGCGAGGTCCGCGCCGACGTCGACCTCGAGATGCTGGTGTCGATGGTCGACTGGCTGTCGAACTCGCTGCAGGATGCGCTGGTGACCGAGGAGCTCGACCCCGGCCTGTTCCACCGGCTCGCGACCCAGCCCGAACGCCAGCAGCAGCGGCGTGGACGACTTCACCACGCTGCTCGACCGAGCGCGATCGGAGCCGCCCGCTAGGACCTCGCGCGCTGGCCGGCGCTCGAGCGCCGCCTCGGCGTCGTCGCGACGTGACCACGGTCGCGCGGCCGGTAGTTCCGGAGGGCGAACCGGTCGCACGCGGTCTCGGCCGCGCGACCGTCTTGCCCGAGCTCCTCCTCGCAGGTACCAGTGCATCCACTCGTGGCAGTACAGGAAGCGGAGGACCTCGCGGGGGGTGCGGAACGTGACGCCCTCGGTGAGCCAGATGAACCGCAGGCCCCCTTGCGCGCGGTCGGCCGCTTGGCCGCGTAGGGGACGATCTCGCCGAACGGGAAGAACGGCTCGGGCACCTGCAGCGTGATCGTGCGCTCGTCGAAGTCGGTCCAGGCCGACAGGTGGGGGCGCTCGCCGGTAGCGCAGCGGCTTGACGTGGAGGCGGTAGCCGGGCGCGGCCGGCAGCCCCGTGAGGGCGCGCTGGACGCGGATCGGGCGGGAGCGTCGGCGCAGTCGGAGGAGAGCCGCATCGACGCGGCAGCGCTACGGGCCGCCACCGACATCCTGGGAGCGCCACGCGGCCGGCGTTCCCACGGGCCTCGCCGCTAGCATCGGCGGACTGGCCGAGCGAGCGCACGCTACCGCGACGGCGTCCGAGCCGTCGTGCCGCTCGCGATCGCGGTCCTGGGGTTCGGGGTCTCCTTCGGCGTGCTCGCGCGTGGCGGCGGCATGGGCGTCGCTCGCGCCGATCGTGATGTCGGCCACCACGTTCGCCGGGTCCGCCCAGTTCGCCGCCGCGTCGATCCTCGGCGCGGCGGCGGCCGCGCGTCCGCCATCACTGGCCGCGGTCCTGCTGAACGCCCGCTACGCTCCCGATCGGGGTCAGCGTCGCCCCGTCCTCACGGGCGGCTTGTGGTCACGCTTCCTGCACGCCCAGCTCACGGTCGACGAGACATGGGCGATCGCCGCCGAAGGCGAGGGGCGGTTCAACCCGCAGGTCCTGCTGGGCGCCGGTGTCACCCTCTGCGTCGCGTGGGTGGTCGGCACGGTCGCTGGGCGTCGTGTTCGGCGACGTGATCGGCGACCCGGCCGCGTGGGGCTGGACGCGGCCTTCCCCGCGCTGTTCCTCGCACTGCTCGCCCCGCAGCTGACAGAGCAGGCGAGCCGCTGGGGGCCGCGCTGCTCGGCGCCGCGATCGCGCTCGTCGCTCACGCCGTTCGCCCCGGCCGGCGTGCCGATCATCGCCGCGAGCGCCGCCTGTCTCCTCGGCCTGCGCGACGCCGGCGCCGACGTGAGGACGCGCGCTCGTGAGCGCGACCTGGACCATCGTCGTCGTGGTCGGCCTCGCCACGATCGCGATCAAGGCCGCCGGGCCGCTCCTGCTCGGCGGCCGGCCGCTCCCGCGCGGCTCGCCGGGCTGGTCGCGCTGCTCGCCCCCGCGCTCCTCGCCGCCCTGGTCGCGATCAACACCTTCGGCGGCGACCGCGGAGCTGGTCCTCGACGCACGGCTCCCCGGCGTGCTGCCGCCGCCGTCGCGATCGCGCTCAAGGCCCCCGTCCTGGTGGTCATCATCGTCGCCGCCGCGGTCACGGCCACCCTGCGCGCGGTCGCCGGGTAGGCTCGAGCGGCGATGACCCGCTACCGCGACCTGGGCCTCACCGTCGGCCTGCTCGACCCCGGCCCGCACAACGCCATCACCGACGTGGACGGCGGTCGCGGTCGGCGTCACGACGCTGATCGAGGGCGAAGGACCTCTCGATCCCGGCCATGGTCCCGTTCGCACGGGCGTCACCGTGATCGTGCCCCATCGCGACATCGGCGGGGAGCCCGTCTTCGCCGGCTGTCACCGGCTCAACGGCAACGGCGAGCTGACGGGCCTGGAGTGGGTCCGCGAAGTCGGGCCAGCTCACCACGCCGGTCGCGATCACCAACACCCACAGCGTCGGCATCGTGCGCGACGCGATCGTCGCCGCGCGACATGCGGGCGCGGGCCGGGGTCGGCGCCTACTGGAGCCTGCCGGTCGTCGGCGAGACATGGGACGGCGCGCTCAACGACATCAACGGCTTCCACGTGAAGCCCGAGCACCTGGATCGCGCGCTGCAGGGCGCCGCGACCGGTCCCGTGCCCGAAGGAAACGTCGGCGGCGGCACGGGATGATCTGCCACGAGTTCAAGGGCGGGACGGGCACGGCCTCGCGCCGACTCCCGGAGGCCGACGGCGGCTGGACGGTGGGCGCCCTCGTGCAGGCCAACTACGGCCGGCGGGAGCGCCTGACGGTCGACGGTGTGCCGGTCGGGCGCGAGATCGGCCCGCGACGTCGTCCCCGACGCCCGATGATGACGGTCCGCCGCGCGCCGGCGCCGGTTCGATCATCGTCATCCTGGCGACCGACGCGCCGCTGCTCCCCCACCAGTGCGAACGGATCGCCCAGCGCGCGGGCTTGGGCATCGCACGGGTCGGCGGCGCCGGCGAACATTCCAGCGGCGACCTCTTCCTGGCGTTCTCCACCGCGAACCGCGGCGCGCCTGGCCAGCTACAAGGACGAGGTCGGCGCCGGACCGTTCGAGGTCGCGATGCTCCCCGACGCCGCAATCAGCGCCGCTGTTCTGGGCCGCGATCGAGGCCACCGAGGAAGCGATCCTCAACGCCCTCGTCGCCGCGGAAACCCTGTCGGGGATCGACGGCGTCACCGCGCATCGCGCTCCCGCACGACGCGCTCGTCGAGGTCATGGCCCGGTACGGCCGGGGGCCCGGTTCCCCCCGCTGACCCCTAGCGCGGCTCGCCCGGGCAGCGGCGATCGAGGTCGGTCACCGTTCGGACCCACGATGCGCAGGATCGTCGAGCGCGTGTTGTCCGTCTCGTTCGCTTCGAGGACACGATCGCCGGGGTCGGCGGTCATCTTCAGGCAGAACCGGCCGTCCCGAACACCGCGGATGTCGAGCTCCTGACCGGGCAGGTTGGCCGCGTACACGTCGAACCATCCCACCGATAGGCCCATCGTGACGTCGGCGTTGTCACGGACCGTAGTGGGCCGAGGCGGGCGACCCCGGGAAGTCGCCGAACGTGTAGGTATCGAGCACGCAGAAGGACACCTTCTCCGAGGACGCGATCATCTTCCCTGTCTTCACGCGCGTCAGGACGTAGCGCTCGAACTCCTCGAAGTGCCAGTGGTCGTGGGCCGGGTGGAAGACGAAGCACCCGACCGTCGGGGTGTCGACGACGTCGGTGTCCTCGCCCCTGGTGAACACACCGTCGGCAACCGTGTCCCCGAAGACGCGCTGACTCGCGATGCGGTCGTTCGCAGGATCCCCGTCGCCGTCGCAATCCGAGCTATCCGGGATGTCCGGGAACAGCTCCACCGGGCCGGGACCGCGGTTGCCGACCAGGGTCGGGAACCGGAGCAGCTTGACGCCTGGAGCCTTCTCGATCCGAACGCCCTCGATCGGCCTGGTCACCAGGTTCGGGTAAAGCGGGGTTGCGTCGCCCCGAGCGGTGGCGCCGGCGGTCGCGGTCGCGACGCCGAGGCCCGCGAACGTCAACGCGAGCGCGAGCGCGACGCACGCGAGACCCGCGGTCCTGGCTCGTTCGTGGCTTCCGCGTGAATACATGAGAAGTGGCCGAAGGATAGCTGGCGGAGGGGGTGTGCGTGTGGGAGCATCCCCCGACGACTTGCGCCCCCTCAGGCGGCCGAACGCCTTCGCAGGTCGAGGAGGTGGCTGCATGCGTCGCATCGCGATGATGGTCACCGCGGCGATCACGCTGGTCGCCGTGGCGGCCGGTCCCGCAGAGGCGGGGACAACCCTCACCAGGATCACGGGACCGCTTCCCCACGGGCAGGACGTCACGATCCGGGGCGCGTGCCTCGACCCGGTCGTGTGGCACGACCGCGGAGGCAGGACCCTCACGACCGTGGCCAAGGGCCGCGACATCGTCATGCAGCGCATCACGGGCACCTCCCGGGTCGTATTGACCAACGGTCGTTCGGGCCTCGAACTGATCTTCGACATCGAGGAAACCACGACGATCGTCTACGACCCGCGGCGTGGGTCGGCGACGTCGGTGCAGGTGGGATCGTCCGGCCTGATCTACGACCCGGACCCCATCCCGGGTGCGGGGTCGTTCACCTGGTACGGCGGTATGGCCGTCACGTCGGGCCGGATCGATCCCAACACGTTGCTCTACGCCGACGTCGAACGGCAGCGGCACTCGGGGCTCGAAGGTGACGTGTGCGACATGCTCGTGTCGGGCCTCAAGACGCGCCACTGAGCAAATCGGGTCGGGGCGGCGGGATTCGAACCCGCGACCTCTTGCTCCCAAAGCAAGTGCGCTGCCAGGCTGCGCTACGCCCCGTCGATGGCCAGGGTACCTGGCGGAGCTACCGACTTCCGGCCGTTGTGCGCGCTCTCGCGACTCGGGTACGGTTGCCGCCCCAATGGATGTCGGCCGAACCGCCCACGGCAACACCGCCTACAACGTCTTGGTGGTGGTCCTGATCGCGGCGATCGCCACCTGCGCCGGGCTCCTGCTTCTGACGACAGGCGCTCCCCGCGCGGCTGCCCTCGAGCTCTCGGCACCCGAGGCCGAGGATTGTCCCTTCGGCTCGGGGTCGCCCGTGTGCTACCGGTTCGACCTGGCGAACACCGGTGGGAACGAGACCTACGTGCGCTGTGAGGCGCTCCCTGCCGGCGACACGACGGCGGTCTTCGCGAACGGCGGGCTGGCCTACGAGAGCGCCCTTCCGCTCGAGGCGGGCGATGTGTTCCGGCTGTACGTTCGCGTCGACCCGGGCCCTTCCGACGTGGTCCAGGAACCCTCGGTGACGTGCCTTCCGTCACCCTGATCCAGCTGAGTCAGAGCTCGAACGAGCCCTCGCCCACCTGCTGCACCCCGCCGCCGACGGCGATCGCCCATGACTCCCCCGAACGCTCGGTCTCGACGTCCAGGCGGCTCGGCCTGCCGATCGACTCGCCCTGGGCCACCCTGACCGTCCCGGGCATGCCGGCGAGTGAGCGGATCGACAGGTAGGCCCCGAGCGGGCCGGCTGCGGATCCGGTCGCAGGGTCTTCCCCGATCGCTTGACCCTTGTCGAACATCCGCGTCACGACATCGCCGTCCCCACGGATCGCGAACAGGTAGAGCGACTCGGCGCCGACGGTCTCGCAGGCCTCGGGGCACAGGCGGGTGTCGCGTTCGGCAGATCGGAGCGTCTCCTCGTCGCGCACCGGCACCATCAGGTGCGGGATGCCGGTCGAACCGGTCATCACCGGGAGTCCTCGACCAGGTCGGCGGCCTCGAGCCCCGCACCACTGGCGACCAGCGCACGATCGACGACCTCCTGGCCGAAGACGGGCGGCAACTGCCGCATCGTGGCTCGGCCGGCGGCCAGGTCGACCTCCACGGGCACCTCGCCGGCGGCCGAGGTCTGCACGAGCGAAGGACCGACCAGACCCTCGGCGACCAGCGTGAACGCTGTGCCCAGCGTGGGGTGCCCCGCGAACGGCAGCTCGTCGTCCGGCGTGAAGATGCGCACGTCGTAGCCGTCGGCCCGCACCGAGGTGACGAACGTGGTCTCCGAGAACCCGATCTCGCGCGCGAGGATCTGCATGTCCTTGGTGTCGAGACCGTCCGGCGACTTTAGGACGACGCACAGCTGGTTGCCGGCGAAGAGCTCCTCGGCGAACACGTCGAGGAGCCGGAAGGGAACCCGCATGCCGCGGAGTATCCCAGGCGCGCTGATTGCTAGGCTGGTCCGGCACCACGCGGGTGTAGCTCAATGGCAGAGTTCCAGCCTTCCAAGCTGGCTATGCGGGTTCGATTCCCGTCACCCGCTCTGCAGGTCAGGGCCTATTTCCGCAGGTCAGCGGCCGTATTCGACTCCTTCCGCGCTACGGCTGCTGCCAGGTCACCGTCCTGATGTCGATGTAGCACCCGTACGGCACTTCGATACGGAGCGTGCGCACAGGGGCCATCCACCTCACGATCGCGCAGCCTTCGGGGTCGCGCAGGTCGGCGGACACCGTGGCTGGAGCACGCACGGCCCCCACATCCTTGAGGAATCGATAACGGACGAACGCGGGACCGGTAGCGCCCACCGAGTCCACGCACTTGACGTGGAGCCAGGTGCCCTGGTCGGGCATCACCTCGCAGGCTCCTGGATTGCGAACCCCGTTGTACTCGGCTCCATCGCGAGTGACCGGCCCCGCCGCCGAAGCTGGCAGGGCAGCCAGCTCCGACGGAGAGTGACGACCACCACTGCTGCCAGAAGTTTCCGCATCATGACCTCCCTCTGATCTCGTCGCTTCGATCTCGGGGAAGTCGCGACCACCCCACCCTACGTACGATGCTGCGCAATGGTCAAAGCCCCTGGTCGCCGGGGGTGATGCTTCCGTCACCCGCTGCAGGTCATGCGTGTGGCGCGTGTCCTTGTTCCTCTCGCACGTTCTCGATCACCTGGGCCGTTGCCTCGAGGACCAGTCGTTCCCTGAGGCGTTCGAGCTCTTCCTCGGACAGCTGCGAGGGGACACGCAGGGTCATGCTCCTGGTTCCCCAGGTGTACGCCTGCTCCCCGTGCTCGGCCACGTCGAGACCCTTCTCCTCGCCCTCGGCGTCGATGCGGAACCCGACGAGCACGTCCACCAGCTTCAGGATCACGAGTGTGGCGACGAACGAGAAGACGAGGGCGACGCCCGCGGCAGCTCCCTGCCGGGCGACCTGCGCCAGGCCGCCGTCGGCCCCGGCGGGGTTCACCGCCACGCTCGCGAACACGCCCGTAAGCAACGCGCCGACGAGACCCCCGACGAGGTGTACCCCGACCGCGTCGAGCGAATCGTCGTACCCAAGCCTCGACTTGCCTTCGACCGCGACGAAACACACGCCTCCCGCCAGCAGCCCGATCAGCAGCGCCGGCATCGGCGGGACGAACCCCGCCGCCGGCGTGATCGCGACGAGCCCGGCGACGGCGCCGGTGACCGCTCCCACGGCGGTGACCGTGCCGTGGCGCCGCCACTCCGGCAGCACCCAGCCGATCAGTCCGCCGACGGCGCCCAGCTGAGTGGCGAGGAACGCCGACGAAGCGAGGCCTCCCGCCGCGAGCGCGCTGCCGGCGTTGAAGCCGAACCACCCGAACCAGAGGATGCCGGCGCCCAGCATCACCATGGGGACGTTGTGCGGGGTGAACGCGCTCCGCGGGTACCCCTTCCGCTTCCCGACGTACAAGGCAGCGGCGAGCGCCGCGGCGCCCGCGCTGATGTGCACCACGGTGCCCCCGGCGAAATCGAGCGCCCCGATGCCCTCCGGGCCCAAGAACCCACCGCCCCACACCCAGTGCGCGAGCGGCGAGTAGACGAGCAGCGACCATGCGGCGATGAACAGGACGTAGCCACCGAAGCGAACGCGCTCGGCGAACGCCCCGGCGATCAACGCGGGCGTGATGATCGCGAACATGAGCTGGTAGACGGCGAACGCGGTCCCCGGGATCGTCGGCGCGAGTGCAGCGGGCGCCTCACCCAGTCCGCGGAATCCCGCGAACTCCAGGCCGCCGATCACGGAGCCGATGTCGGGACCGAACGCCAGCGTGTATCCGACCGCGAGCCACATCACCGACACGACGGCGATCGCGGCGAACGCATGCATCATGGTGCCGAGCACGTTCTTGGAACGCACGAGTCCCCCGTAGAACAACGCGAGACCGGGCGTCATGAACAAGACCAGCGCCGCGGACGCGAGGACCCACGCGGTGTTTCCCGAGTCGACCTGCCCCATGGTTCCCTCCCCTAGCTCGGTTGGAGGCATTCATAGGGCACGCGGATCCCCCCACGGAGAGATCCACGTTTCGTTCTGGTTACGGTTCGCCGGTACGGTTCGCTGAGACCTACGCAGGCGCTTCGGGAAGGCTGTTGGTCAGGACGCCGGATGCCTCGTCCTTGGTCTCGTCGAGCCTGTCGATCTGGATGACCCGCGGCAGATCGTCGTCGGCCTGCTCCTCCTCGACGGTCGACACGAGCCTCGTCACCGTGTCCAGGACGTGCTGATAGGAGGCTCGAAGCTCAGCCAACATGACCTCTCGCCGCTTCGCCAGCTCGGCCATGACCTTCTCGGACTCTTCACGCGCATCCTGCAGCGAGAGCTCGGCGGCCGCACGCATCACTTCGGTCCTGCCTTGCAAACGCTGGGCCTCGGTTCGCGCGTCGGACAGGATGCGTTGGGACTCGGCCTCGGCCTCGGCACGCATCCTCAGGGCATCGGCCTCGGCCTCTCCACGGAGCCGTTCGACGTCCTCGTCGAAGGCGATCATCAGATTCCGCACCTGCGAGGACGCGCTCTCGATAGGCGGTGGGGCTGCCGTCTGGAGGCTCAACGCCGCATCTCGCTCCTCCCTGGCTTGCTGCAGGTCCGATCCGAGCTTCCCGGTCTTCGTCTCGAGGGCTTGGACCTTCTCGACCACCCGGGCTTGGTACTCACGGACCTGGTCGGGATCGAAGCCACGCTTCACCGTCTTGAACGTGGGCTCCTGCAGACGATCGGTGGTGACGGGCATCTCCAGACCGGTCTCGGCAGCGCTCATGGCACTCTCCTAGCGGACCTGCAACGGGGGTAAACGCAGGCCTGCCGATACCTTACTCCCCCCCTCGGTCGCCACGCTAGGCCTGGAAACCCGCCAGTTTCGGGGTCAGTCGAGGTTTGGCCGCCAACCGAACGAGGCCGGCTTCAGGCCGGCATCGGTGGGGCCGCCCGAGATGACCCTTCGGGACCTGCTGGACCCTGGTACTCCGCCGGTCCGAAGGCCAGGATCAGCATGAAGATGAACCCCAGGAAGATGAGGCCGAGCGCGAACCCCACGCCTTTGCCGAAGCTCTTCGCCAGGTCGAGCTGCACGATGATCCAGATCACGATGTTCACGAACGGGATCAACAGCAGGATCAGCCACCATCCCGGCCTGCCAACGATCTTCAGCAGGACGTAGAAGTTGTAGATCGGGATCAGTGACTTCCAGCCCTTCTCCCCCGCCTTCACGTAGACCACCCATCCGGCGATGGCATACAGGACGATGAACCCGAGGTACGCGAAGAACCACGTCGCCCACACGATGCCACTGCCGTCGTCGGCCTGGGCGAGGATGCCCATGGTGCCTCCTTCCGCCAGAACGCGGCATGAACGGCCGCGACAGCCAGCACGATAGAGCCCGGCGGCGTGGGAACGTGGGATTTGGCGCGTCCACGGCTCGGCAACCACCCGGCGGCGATACCCTGTGCCGGAGCGCCGGTAGCTCAGTCCGGATAGAGCGGGGGACTTCTAATCCCTAGGTCGCAGGTTCGAATCCTGCCCGGCGCGCAGAAGGATCAGCAGGTCAGAGGGCTGCGGGCAAATCTACGACCGTGCCTGTGCGGCTCGGGCGCTATGTACATCGTGGTCCCGACCGAGACGGGCTACGAGGTCATCGGCAAGGACACCTCGTACGGGGAATGGATCGCCTAAGCCCACTCCTCCGGAACGGGTGCTCGGACGCTCGGCGACCGCCGTGCTGCACGCCTCCGGCCCCAAGCACCTCGATCGTCGAGGCTAGGGTTCGCATCTGTGAACTAGCTCGCCTTGGACGCACGAGTCCGCCCCGCCTCCACCGTTCAGGAGATCGGTCCCACCGCCGCCGTTGATCTGGTCGTTGCCGCCGAACCCTCGTGCGATGTCCGGTCCACGGCCACCAAGGAGCTGGTCGTCTCGACTCGACCCTAGGAGCCGATCGCGGCCCTTGCGACCAAGCAGGACACTCTTGCCCGAGGTGCGTGCATCGAGCTTGTCCACCCCGCGTCCGCCATCGAGACGATCCATCCCGCCGCCGCCGTGCAGGATGTCGTGCCCGCCCTCGCCTCGGATGACGTCACCGCTGCCGAGCCCCCAGAAGATCTCATCTGCTTCACTTCCCGCGAGCACATCCTGGAAGACGGTCCCTCTCACCCGTTCGATGCCACGCAGCCGATCGTTGCCTTCGGACGTGTTACCGAACCCCTGCGCGAGGTTCACCGTGGCATAGCCAACGGACCCTTCGTAGGACACCGTGTCGACCCCCGGCCCTCCAGCGACCTTGTCGAAGTCCGATCCGCCGTGAAGGAAGTCGTTGCCGTCACTGCCACAGAGTCGGTCATTGCCGCTCCCGCCGAACAAGACGTCGTGCCCGCCCAGGCCCGCGATCACATCGGGACCATCAGACCCTCGAAGGACGTCGTCTCCGGGGGTGCCCATCATGGTGGCGGAGCGTCCGGCGCATCCCACCGTCCCGGCTCGGCCTGACGTGGGGATCACGAGGGCGACGACCAGGCTCATGCTGGCGATAAGGAGCCCGGTCGTGAACGACCACTTGTCCCGGACGGATTTCACGTACCCGCTCCTCGTGCGACTGAGCCCGATGGCTGGCTTCCTGGTCCGCATCATCGATCCTTCCAGACAGAGCGTCGGCGGATATCCACGATAGATGCTCTTGGTCCCACGATCGTTGCAGGAGCGACCTGGTATCCAGCCCCACCGACCCAGCATCGGCGAAGGGAGGTCCTTCGCATCAAGACCTAGCCCTCGTCCAGCTCGGCGATCAGCGCGGCGAGATGTAGCGAGGCCGACACGTTGACCTCGGCGGTCGAGGTCGGTCCCATTTCCCGTACGGTCAAGCACGGTCGTCGCGGCACGGAGGCGAACAGCGTGGTCCGGTCCCAGCCCCCATCACTTCTCCTCGGCGGTTGAGTTGCCGAGCCTCAGCCTCGATCGCTCGTGCCAGCGCGTCCACGGCGGGGGTCTGGAGTTCGCGGAGCCGCTGGAGAGCGGCTCGCCTCACTGGACTTAAAGCGGGGACGATCAGCGGCGGGCGGAAGCTCAGCCCGTCTCCGTGTGCTCGGTGAGCACTTGCGCCTGGTCGCGAGGCGCCCGCCGCCAGCTCTTCTTCGCCTGCCAGATCCAGTACGTGAAGATGCCGATAGGGATCTGGATGCCGTACGTCAGCACTCGGAAGATCAGGACACCGGCCACGATCTCAGGCTTCTCACCAGCGTAGAACCCTGTGAGACCTGCCACGTAGCCGAGGTCGATGAAACCGACCCCACCCGGGGTGAGTGGCACCGCCGTCAGCAGCCGAGAGAACGCGTAGATCGCGAAGATCTCGACCGCGGAGATCTCCTGCTCCGAGATCCCCATGCTGCGCAGCGACAGCACCAGGACGAAGTACAGGGCGACCTGACTGAGCACCGTGGTCCAGGTCAGACGGAACCAGCGGTGTTCTACGAGACCGATGGTGTCCCGCCGGAAGCGGACCGCGGAATCGCCCATGTGGGTCTCGCCCTGGCGTCGGAAGAGCTTCTTGAACCACGCAATGATGCGGCCGACGAACTCCCCCACCTTGCGAGCGAGCGGCTCGCTCTTGAACACCAGCGCCAGCAGGGTCACCGCCACGATCAGCACCACGACGCCGATCACCGCCACGGTCAGGAGGGCGAGCTTGAACTCACCCGTGATCACCAAGAACAGCAGCGAGATCACCGGCAACGCGAGTTTCGCGAAGATGTTCCAGATACCGGTGACACCCACATAGAGCGCCACGTCGGTGCCCAGGAACCCCCAAGAACCGAGGATCGAGTACGTCATCCCCACTGCGATGGCCCCGCCCGCAGGCAGGCTGTTGGCCACGGTGGTGGTGGTCTGCGTGAGGACGGCCGACTGCGAGAGGGGGAGTCCAGGCAGGGCGGCCTGGTTCGCCAACCAGTAGGTGAAGAGGTTGAACACCGTAGCCGCAATCAGCGAGGCCGTCTCGAGCGGCGTGAGCGTCCTCATGGCCGCCCAGATCTCTGAGTAGTTCGCGAACCTCGGGATCGCGTAGAGGAACACGCCGAGGACGATCACGAGGCCCACCACCGCAGAGAGCACGGTCCTCCACGTGAGGCGCTTCTGGCGTGGGGTCGCTTCTGCCTCCACCTCGGCCATGCGCCACCTTCCGCAACCTTGGCGCCTGCCAGGATAGCTCCGCGGGGGAGTCGGCCGCACGGTGCCGACACGCGCTAGGCTCCCGCAAAGCGATCGGATCGGAGAGCGGCGGGACGACCCTGCTGATCAGAGCGTTGAGCTGCGGAAACGCTCACCTCAACGACGCACCGGCTACGGGACAGCCAGCGGCCCCCCGGCGTCCCTCCCGTGACTATCATCGTCCCCAGAAGGCAGCGGGCAAGATCTGTCCTACTCGGAGCATCAGCAAGGGATCGCCCTGTGAGTTCATCGGACCCTCGGGACATCGTGGCTCGCGGATACGACGCCGTCGCGTCCGAGGACGAGGCGCTCGAGGGCTCGGCCGGATCGCCCACGGATACGTTGGCTGCACAAGCTCTTGGAGGATTTGCCCGCGGGTTCGCGGGTCCTTGACCTTGGCTGCGGATCGGGCGTCCCAGCCACGCGCGAGACCGCAAAGAGCCACGACAGTCGCTGGCGAGTGGATCAACTCCATGATGCTGATGCAGGGCAATCTGTTCATCGAGTCGGGGTTGATGTCCGTCCCGAGCCGGGCCCGAGCCCTCAGCGCCCCGCAAGCCACTAGTCGACTCGATCCGTCAGCGCTGGTCTGCTGAGTCCAGCTCAGCGATCAGCGCTGCCAGGTGTAGTGAGGCAGTCACGTTCACCTCGGCGGTCGAGGTCGGACCCCATCCCGGTTCGGTCCAGAACGGCAGTCGCGGCGCGGAGATGCACTGCATGGTCCGGTCCAAGGCCGAACACCTCACCCCGGCGGTTGAGCTGCCGGGTATCGGCCTCGATCGCGTGGGCCAGGGCATCAACGGCGGGGGTCTGGAGTTCGCGGAGCCCTTCCAGAGCGGCTCGCTCGCGAAGAAACCGGTCGCATCCGCCGAAGGACCTATCCGAGTTGCGCGGGTGCGCGCCGTCGGGCATCATTCGGTGTTCGCGCATGTGTCTGCACCGACGCCGCGCCGAGCCTTTGCCCGATGGACCTTTCCAAGCGTTTCGCCGGGTTGAGGGCTGCTTCTCTAGGACGATCAACAGGACCCGTCGCGACGAGGACGAAAAAGGCCCCGGTATCCAGAAGGACCGGGGTCCTTTCGCCAGGGCACGCCTGTCGGCTGCCCTAGCCGCCAGAGACGAGTCCCACCGGCGACACATCCCATCGCTGGCCGGTCGTCTCATTCGCCACCGCGACCCACTCCCCGGATCTGCGCGCCACCCATCGCGCCGCGGCGATCGCCCCGGATCGGCTTCGATACGAGCCGCTCCCACTGCTCGTGTAGACCGTGAGCCTCTCGATCCTTTGCCGTCTCATCGGCCGCTCGCGGCGTGCGATGTTCGGTCTGGTGGTTGGTATCCCCCGGTGCCGAGCCCTTCGTGGTCGGAGACTGGCTCACGATCGCGACCGTTCTCCGGCGTGCCAGGTTTCGCGGTGGTGTCGGTGATGTCCCGCAGCGGGACTCGCTGCATCGCTCCGCCGGGCTCGCGGACCAGGAAGGTCTGCGCTTCCTCGTCGACGTACGCGACCGTTCCCGTCACGGTACGGGCAAAGCCCCCATGAGATTCCAGCTCGTACGAACTCTCACCGTTCCACATGCCAGCTCGGAACGCGGCGAGGATCTCCTCTGCGAGAGTTCGCGGCGGGATGGGCTGCGGGTAGCTCCGTCGCTGTTGATTGCCGCGAAGCTTGATACTTCCCGATCCGCTTCCGCTTCGTAGTCAGGCCGGGGCAGTGTCTGCGGCGCAGTTAGAACTTGCTGCCGGGTCGCATCTTGAGCAGTGAGCGCCATGGCGCCCTCCCTTTCGACGGGGGCTTCCCACGGCCTCTTCGTAGGCGTCCCTTTAATCGTTCCTTCCAATCATCTCACTTCTCATCGGAAGCAGACCTGGGGAATACGAAGGAGCCCACCGAGGTGAGCTCCTTCGTCCAGCGGCCTAGACCACTCAGACCTTCGCGGGAACGCCTTCGTAGAAGGCCAGGTCGCCGATCACGTTCGACCGTAGTTCCACCCTGTCGCCGAGATTCTCGCGCACCCAGGTGTTGGCCACGGGGACCGCCGCGTCGGCTTCCTTATGGGTTTCCCACAGACTCAGCGACAGAAACGTCTTGTCACCGAGGTCTGCAAGGCCGAACCGGATGAACCCGGACTGGTCCTGGATCGTCCGAAGCATCCCCCGCTGGGCGAGGTCCGCGATCTCCTGGAAGGAACCCTGCTTGATCTCGTAGGTTGCTAAGCGCAGGTGCGTCATGTGTGTGCTCTCCTCTTGCTCGATACATGTTGCCCCTGAACATCTGGGGCCAACTAGAGCCAGATCGAGAGCGGAACCCGCTCGGGGTATCAAGCCTTCGCTGGGACCAGCGAATGGGACCGGATGGAGGCGACTTCCCCGTGAGTGGTCTTCTCTCCCGACAGGTACGGGAGTCGCGTCTCTTCGAGTGTACGTCTTTGCCCGATGACCACGACGGGCCCAAACTCCACCTGGTTGGCGTCGTCGAACGCTCTCACGGCCAGATGCAAGGCGTGGCTAACGTCCGACGCCCGAGCCAGGTCGCCACGCCACGTGGCAGACCCTCATCGTGGTTGGACTGCTCGTCGGACCGCCT
>CAVWWK010000010.1:0-227399 GCA_963758715.1 uncultured Actinomycetes bacterium | reverse complement strand
CACGCGGAAGTGCACAGTGAGGTCGAGGGGCGATCCCTGGTACTCGTCGTACAGCTCCAGCGTGTGGCTCCCGCGCGACGGCGGCGCGATCAGCAGGAACCAGCCCGTGCTCGCCACCCGCGTCGAGCGCCATCCGGATGGGAACGTGGGATCCACGGCCCGGATGAACGAATGCTTCCGGACGCGCACGCGATACGCGCCGTTCGATTCCCTGATCGTGTTCTCGAGCGAGAGGTCCACCCCGTCCAACGTGACGCGCTCGTCGGTGTAGAAGGGGAAGTCCGCGTCACGCAGGTCGACCAGGTCCTGATCGGTCTGCTCGTCGCTCGACGCCCAGAACGCGGTGCCACCGGGTGACACCAAGAGCGGCATCCCCTTGGGGATCCGGCACGTGCGCTCGGTGCCGGGAGCGATCGCCGCCGTGACGAAGAACACACGTCCGACGACCTCTCCACAGACGTCCTCGTTCAGGAATGGGTTGGTGTTGCTCCCGATTGCCCAGCGGATCCATTGCTTGGCAAGCCGGAGCGATGCCGGTCGTGAATCCGGTTCGTCGTACCCGGATGCTCCGGCAGGTTGCACCGCGAACACCAGCAGCGTGAGACTCAGGGACACCGTCGTCAGTAGTCGTCGCATCGTGTCGCACTCCTCTCCGCGGACATCGGTCGGACGACTCCGGACGGAGCCTATCCAATCGTTTCGCGAGAAAGCAAGGCGGAGGCGCTACGTTTGTCCGTCTATCCAGGGCGTTCCAAGCTCGTCGTCGATGACATGCGCCGCCGCTGGGTCGAGCTCGATCGCTTCGTCGGCGATCGCGCGGCGCAAGAGCTCGCTCCATCGTGCTCCCACCGGTCGAACGGGCGCCAGCGCCGCTCGCGCCTCGTCGACGCGACCGGCATCGGCCAGAGCCACCGCCGCCCAGAACGCGATCTCGGGATGGTCGGGCTCCAGCTCCAACGCGGCCAGTCGCTCGCTCAGCGCGGCTTCCTTGTCCTCGGCGAGCTCGGCGTCCTCGGCGCGCTCCGTTCGCTCGTACGCGCGCCATCGATGGATCAGCCGCGCGAGCTCGTCCAGGGGAGCGGCATGATCCTCGACCCGGAGATCGAGCAGGCGGTCCTTCCATTCCTTCCCCGTTGACTCGGCGGCCACGATCACCATCGCCGCCGACTGCATCCCGCGCAGGTCTCCACCCTCGTGCTGGGCAGCGCGCAGAGCCGCCATCATGCTGTCGGCAAGATCACTCCGCGCCCGCACGTAGGCGTCGGCCATCGCCGGCCACACGGTGTCGCGCTCCATGATGTTGGCCTGCACGCTGAAACCCTCGCCCTCCATATGGCCGGCGGCCGACAGGCAGTCGGCGCCGGTGAACGCGGCCGCGTCGCCGTTGGCGTCGATCATCGCCACCTGACGGACCTCGCGCTCGTCGTCGGCGAGGAGTAGCGCGTCCATCGCCTGCCTCGACGTCTTTCCGCGGCGCATCAGGTCCAGCCCGAGCGGGCCGTACGAGCCCTCGGCGAATGACTGCGTCGCGACGGCTCCGACGCCGGCCTCGGCCCACGGCACGATGCGTCCGACCGCGAACCAATGCGATTGGACGGCCACGCCGAAATGGCCCGTCTCGGTGTCCCAGGCGACGATCGAGTAGGTCATCGGGAGAACCTCCTTCGGAGCGCACGGAAGGTCACGCGCACGCTACCGGAGGAAGGAGGTGGTGACCTCGGCGCCCCCGCGGAGGGATGTCTTCAGCTCGTTCCGCCCGGTCGGGTGCCCGCGTTCCCGATCGGGCGAGCGGGCTGGGGGTTCTCCCGTCCGCGAGGGCCGAGGTCCTCTGGTGCAGCCCGATCGTGCGCCACCGACCGGCCCCGGGGTGTCGCCTGGGCGACACCCCGGCTGTCGCATTCCGGACAGGTGGCGCGGCCTGACCTCGGGAAGCGGAGCTACTGGCGTCCGCGGTCGGCGAGGCCGGCGGCGTACCCAGCCATCTTCGCGGTGTCGGTGAAGGCCATGAGCGCCGGCACCGCGACGGTGGCCATCGCCCGCTCGCCTGTCGTGTCGAACCTGCGCCAGGCCCGACGCACGGGCATGCGCGCGTAGGCGACCGCGCCCGCGCCCGCGACCAGCCTTGGCCACCTCCGGCGTGAGGCCAGCGCTGCGGTCAGCCCCGCGTAGGCCGCGAAGCGCAGCGTGTGCCGGTCAGGGTGCATCCCCGCCAACGCGTCTCCGCGCGCGTACCGGAAGTACTGCCGCCATGTCGACGACAGGTCCTCGCGGAGCAGCCAGAGCACGACCGCGTCCGGCGCGAACCGCATGTCGAGGTGGCGCTCTCGCCATCGCAGGTCCACCCACATGTCCTCGCCGATGTCGAGCCACTCCGGATACCCTCCGACCACGTCGATCGCGTCTCGCCGGTAGGCCACCGACCGAGCGGAGGGGTTGAACGTCGCCGGGTCGACATCGCTCGCATCCAGCGGAAGGTTCACGGCGGCCATGCATCCATCGAGGAAGCTCTCGACGACCGGTTCGTAGAACCCCATCGCGACGTCGGCGCCTGCTTCGATCGGTCGCACGATCTCCTCGAGCCACGTGGGCGTGAGCTCGCAGTCGGCGTCGGTCACGGCGATGACCTCGTGGGTCGCCGCGGCGAGCGCGACGTTCCGGCCGCGCGCGATGTTGGCGCCGGGCTCGACGATGAGGGTGACGGCATCGTGGGACGCGAAACGGTCCGCCGTCCCGTCGTTCGAACCGCCGTCTACGACGATGAACTCGTCGGGCGCCCGCGACTGAGCCTCGAGCGACGCGAGGAACGGCGCGACGGCGCTGGCGGAGTCCTTCACGGTCGAGATCAGCGTGACCTTCATCGAGCCTCCACCGTCTGACGGTAGGCCTGGAGCGTAGCGCGGGCGGTCGCCTCCCACGTGAAGCCTTTCGCCCGTTCGAACCCACGTCGACGTAGCTCCGCGGTCGCGGCGGCGTCGGTGAGAACGCTCGCCAGCGCGCCAGCAATCGCGGCCTCGTCCGCTGGGTCCACGAGCACGGCGGCATCGCCCGCGACCTCGGGGATCGACGTGGTCGAGGACGCCACGACGGGCGTGCCCCGCGCCATCGCCTCCAGCACCGGCATGCCGAACCCCTCGCTCAGCGATACGTACGCGAGCGCGGCGCCGCCGCGGTAGAGGGCGTCCAGCTCCATGTCGCCCGCGTGCTCGATCCGGACGATCCGCCCCGCGCCGCCTTGAGCGATCGCGGCGTCGAGGTCGTCGGTCCGCCAGCCTCGGTGGCCTGCCAGCACCAGGGCATGCGGCAGCCCGTGCTCCGCGACCGCACTCCGGTACGCACGCACCAGGAGCGCCTGGTTCTTCCGCGGCTCGAACGTCCCCACCGCGAGCACGTACGGGCCCTCGATCCCCAGGTTCGCCACGATCGCCTCGGCGCCGAGCGTAGGCGCCGGCACGGCGGCCGGTCGTCCGGCGAGCGGCGTCACTCGGACGCGAGCGGCGTCGATCCCGTGCTCCCGGACGCGGCCCGCGACGTATTCGGAAGGCACCAGCACCGTGGAAGCCTCGTCGCGCGCGATCGACAGGCCCCGCCGGTACAGGCGGAGCCAGATCCCCGGGAAGGCCTCGGGCTGCTCCTCGAACGCGAGGTCGTGGATCGTGACCACCAGCGCCTGCCCCGCTCGCACCGGCGGGATGGTGGCGGGGTTCGTGGCGTGCACGACGGCGGCGTCGTCGAGGGCGCGGGGGAGACGAGGTCTGCGGATCGTCGACCAGCCCAGGTAGGTGGCCTTCGGCGGGAGGCCGAGCGTCACCGACGGCATGTCCAGCCGTCGGCGTGGCGGATCGTCGCGCCACCTGGCGTGGAAGCCGACCAGGTCCACGTCGGCGAGCGCGGCGAGCGCCCCCGACAGCTCCCAGACATAGGTGCCGATGCCGCCCGGCGCGGAGAACCACAGCTGGTCGTCCTGGAAGGCGACCTTCATCGGCCGCCTCGGCTCATCGATACGCCTCGACGCACGAGCATCCGCCAGGGCCGACCGTCGCGGCGTGCTTCGTGTGCGGCGGCAGGTCGAGCCGATCGCCCGCCGTCAGCTCGAGGTCGCCGTCGTCGGTGTGGAACGTGATCGAGCCCTCCAGGCAGAACAGCACCTTGTGCTGGTCGTGGTCGTGGCGTCCGTAGCGATCGCCGGGCCCGTTCCCCCACGACCTCGAGGCCGAGCATCCTTCCGCGCCGAACGCCGACTCGGTCGCCGCTCGGTCGGCGGTGCCCGGTGTCAACGTCGCGCCCACGCGCTTCCTCCCGCACTAGTCCGTAACGGACTAGCGAACGTCGCTCCGGCCGTTCATGGGGGCGACGCCCTTGCGTGAGAACGGCGCGTGCTGGCCGTGCCACGGTTCCCGCGCGTAGCGGCGGGTCTGCAGCCCGCCCAGGCCGGTGGCGTCGATCCGACCCTGAAGCACCCACGGCATGGGCTTGGGGCTCTCCGCGATGAAGTAGCGCTCCAGCGCCATCAGGATCGCGCGCTCCTCCTCGGGCGTGAGCCCGTGCGGGATCTCGAACCGTCGTTCGCTTCCGTCGGAGATCGGCATGGCGGCGGCTCGCCTCCTAGAGCGGGATGTTGCCGTGCTTGCGTGCGGGCACGGCCTCGCGTTTGGTCGAGAGCATCCGCAGCGCCTGGATCAGCCGCTTGCGGGTCTCGGCGGGCTCGATCACGTCGTCGATGAACCCGCGTTCGGCCGCCGCGTAGGGCGTGGAGAACTTGTCCCGGTATTCACGGATCATCTCGGCCTTCTTCTTGGCGGGATCGGCGGCCTTCTCGATCTCCTTGCGGAAGACGACGTTCACCGCGCCCTCGGCGCCCATGACCGCGATCTCGGCGGTGGGCCACGCGAAGGAGACGTCGGCGCGCAGGTGTTTGGAGTTCATGACCAGGTAAGCGCCCCCGTATGCCTTGCGGGTGATCACGGTCATCCGCGGCACCGTGGCCTCGGCGTAGGCGTACAGCAGCTTCGCGCCGTGCCGGATGATGCCGTTGTACTCCTGGTCGGTCCCGGGCAGGAACCCGGGAACGTCCACGAAGGTCAGGATCGGGATGTTGAACGCGTCGCAGAACCGGACGAACCGGCTCGCCTTCTCGCTGGCGTCGATGTTCAAGGTTCCCGACAAGACCTTGGGTTGATTGGCGATCACCCCGACGGAATGGCCGTCCAGCCGCGCGAACCCGGTGACGACGTTCATGGCCCACAGCGGGAAGACCTCCAGGAACTCCCCGTCGTCGACGACGCGCCGGATCACCTCGTGCATGTCGTAGACCTCGGCCGCGCGGTCCGGGAGGAAGGTGGTGAGGCCCTCGTCGAGCCTCTCGGGATCGTCGGTCGCGGCGTAGGCCGGAGGGTCCTCCAGGTTGTTCGACGGCAGGAAGCTCAGCAGGTAGCGAACCCGGTTCAGCACGTCCTCGTCGTCCTCGCCGACGAAGCTGGCCACGCCCGATTCGGTGGCGTGGGTCATGGCGCCGCCGAGCGCCTCCATGGACACGTCCTCGCCGGTCACCGTCTTGATGACGTCGGGACCGGTGATGAACATGTGCGAGGTCTCCTTCACCATGAAGGTGAAGTCCGTGATGGCGGGGGAGTAGACCGCGCCGCCCGCGCAGGGGCCCATGATCACGCTGATCTGGGGGATGACGCCGCTGGAGCGCACGTTCCGCTCGAAGATGTATCCGTACCCGGCGAGCGAGGCAGCACCCTCCTGGATGCGCGCGCCCCCAGAGTCGTTGATCGAGATGAACGGCGCGCCGGTGCCCATGGCAAGGTCCATCACCTTGCAGACCTTCTGTGCCATGACCTCGCCCATCGACCCGCCGAACACGGAGAAGTCCTGACTGGCGACGAAGACCTTGCGTCCGTCGATCGTGCCGTAGCCGGTGATGACCCCGTCGCCCGGCGGTCGCTTGCGATCCATGCCGAAGTCGTGAGCCCGATGGATCGCGAACGGGTCGGTCTCCACGAAGGAGTCCCTGTCCATCAGGATGTCGAGGCGCTCCCGGGCGGTCAGCTTGCCGCGGTCGTGCTGCTTCTTGGCGGCGTCACGGCCGCCGGGGGTGAGGGCCTGCTTCTTCCTCTTGCGGAGGTGATCGATGCGGTCTTCGACCGTCTTCTCGGGTTCTTCTCCGGGGGTCCCGCTCGGCAGATCCTTGTCCGTGGTCACCATGGCGGGAGTGTAGCCGTGTGGTGAGAGTGGGTCGTGGCTCAGTCGCGTGGCCGGTTCAGGCGCACGCGCGGCCGCCCCAGGGGCCCCAGCCGATCGTGTGCGCCATGCGGATCGACACGATGGCGTTCGTGCGGCCGTTCAGGATGTTGGACTTGAGCTGCCAGACGGGACGCGTGTACTGGCCGAAGTTGGCGCGCCAGTAATCGATGTGCTGCTGGTAGAGGCCCTTGTTGATGCCGTCTCCCGACTCCGCCCACGGCAACAGGCCGCTCTCGCGCCGGGCGATGCACAGGGCCGTTTGGACGCCGCCGGGAACCGACCACCGGCTCACGGCGCAGCGGATCAGCTCGCGTGAGTTTTGGCGCACCGTTTCTCCCTCGTCGAGGGTGGCGGGGCAGGGTCCCGGTTGCGCTCCGGCTTGTGCCAGGGGCGTGGCTCCGGTGGCGAGGCAGATCGTCAGTGCGAGCACGGCCGCGCGGGCCGCCCTTCCTGCCTTGTTCCCGTCCATCCTCGCTCCCGGTTCGAGTGCACGGCACGCGTCACCGATCGACTGGGAAGGTTGGGATGCTGCCGGTGACAGCCACGGCACCCTAGCATCCGGATCGTCAACCGTCGACCGACGGTCGAGGGTTGGTCGCCTCGAGCGTTTCGCGCCGCAGCCGCTACAGGTCCACGCGGCCTCCCGTCCGCCAGTACACGCCGGACTCGCGGTCCAGGAATCCTTCATCCACGAGGTATCGGCGCAGCGACGCGAAATCGTTGAGGAACCGGCCCACGATCGCGTTGACCTCCTTCTCGTCGTAGCGGACGCCCGGCTCGAACTCCGACGCGATCCGCTCCAGGACGATGCGGCGCTTGGTGGCCTTCATCGGGACCTCGGTCAGCCGGCCGTTCCGGAAGAAGGTGCGCAGCACCGCTTCCTCGTCCTCGTTGGCGGCGCCGAGGGCGAGCCCGGCCTCCCGGGGTGGTCCCACCTGCTCGGCGGCCCACCGCAGCGTCTCCACATCGAGCCGGTAGGTGTGGCGGTCCTCGGAGAGACGCGCCACACCGGTGGTGGTGAGGCGGTTGAGGTGCTTGCGCACCCGCGCGAGCGGCAGCGCCAGCGAATCGGCGAGGTCGGCGGCCGAACGGTCCTGACGGGCGAGGGCACCCGCGATCGCGAGCCGTTCGGGATCGGCGAGCGCGCGCAAGATGTCGTCGGGTGTTTCGGACATGTCGGTCCTCCTGCTTACCATGCGCAGGTGCAACTCACCGATCCGCAGCGGCGCACGCTCGACGGGCTCATCGGCACGGGTGAGCGGCCGGTCTTCCCCTCCGATCTTCCGCAACGACTGCGAGACCGCATCGAAGAGGCGGTTCGTGAGCTTGAGCTGCGCGAGACCTTGTGGCTCGGCAAGGAGAAGCTGAATCAGCATTCGCGCTGCGAGGGCCAGTATCAGGCGGTGATCCAGGGCGAGTCCGCCCCGTTCTCCCATTCGGCGAAGAGCGCCTACGGCGTGCTGCTGCACAAGGCCGTCGAGGTCGAGGTCGGCGCTCGAGAGGGCATGGACCCGCACCAGGTCGCGCAGGTGGCGGTGGGGCGCGTGCTCGAGCGCGAGGAGCGCTTCGCCGAGTACTGGGGCGGGCTGCCTGGGACCGAACAGGACGAGGTGCTCATGGAGGTCGTCCGCAGGGTCACGCTGTTCCAGGCCTCGTTCCCGCCGCTGAAGCCGCTCCGCCGCGAGCTCGCGCCGATCACCGAGCTGCCGGTCAAGGCGGAGCTCCTGGGCGGCGACCTCGTGCTGTCCGGTCGGATCGACCTGGTGCTGGGACTGCCGGACACGCTCGAACCGACACGCGCCACACGGCTCGCGGTCGACCTGAAGAGCGGAGGGGCCTACCCCGAGTTCGCCGAGGACATGCGCTTCTACGCCCTGGTCATGACGCTGCGGTTCGGGGTGCCGCCCTACCGCGCCGCGTCGCTGTTCCTGGAGAGCGGCACGTGGCAGTCCGAGGACGTCACCGAGGAGCTGCTGCAGCACGCCGCCGACCGGGTGATCGGAGCGGCGCGTGCTGCCGCCGGCCTCGTGAACGGTCGCGAGCCCGCGCTTCGGCCGGGCTCCTACTGCGTCTGGTGTCCACGCTCGTCCACCTGTCCCGTCGCCGAGCTGCCCGCCGCCACGATCGGAGCGTAAGCCTCTGGATCGGCGACCTCGTCGCCTCAGTTGGCCGCTTGTTAGGGTTCGCCCACCTGTCAGATCGCGACCACCGAAAAGGGTGAGACCCATGGGCAAGGACGTGTACGACATCGGACAGATCCCGCCGTTGGGCGAGGTGCCCGCAGCAGATGCATGCGCAGATGGTTCGTCCCGACCGCTACGGCGAACCGGAGAAGGCGATCCAGGACGAGGTCATCGACGTGCCCGAGCTCGGTCCGAACGACGCGCTCGTGATGGTCATGGCGGCCGGGGTCAACTTCAACAACGTGTGGGCGGCGCGCGGGGTCCCCGTGGACGTGACCAAGACGCAGGCTCGCTGGGGCGAGCCGACCGACTTCCACATCGTGGGGTCGGACGCGAGCGGCGTCGTGTGGGCCGTGGGCGAACAGGTGACGAACGTCCAGGTTGGCGACCGCGTGGTCGTGCACGCCGGTCAATGGGATCCCGACGACCCGCACGTGCGCGCCGGCAAGGACCCGGGCCTCGCGGGTTCGTTCCGCGTGTGGGGCTACGACACCTGTTGGGGCTCCTTCTCGCAGTTCACCAAGGTGCAGGCCCACCAGTGCATCCCGAAGGCCGACTTCCTCACGTGGGAGGAGGCGGCGGCCCCGACGCTGACCGGCGCCACCGCGTACCGCATGCTCTTCGGCTGGCCGCCGCACACCGTGGAGCCCGGCGACGTGGTGTTGGTCTGGGGCGCCAGCGGCGGGCCTCGGGTCGCTCGCCGTGCAATTGGTCGCGAACGCCGGCGGCCGCGCGGTCGGGGTCGTCAGCAGCGACGAGAAGGGCGAGTACGCGAAGTCCGTCGGCGCGGTCGGCTACGTGAACCGCAAGGACTTCTCGCACTGGGGCGTGCCGCCGGCCTGGGACTCCGCCGGATGGAAGGACTGGTTCGCGGGCGCGAAGGCCTTCGGAAAGGCGATCTGGGACGTGTTGGGGGAGAAGACCAGCCCGCGCATCGTGTTCGACCACCCCGGACAGGACACGATCCCGACGTCGAACTTCGTCGCCGACCGCGGTGGCATGGTCGTGATCTGCGCCGGCACCAGCGGCTACGACACGATGGTCGACGTCCGCTACCTCTGGTACATGCAGAAGCGCTACCAGGGCTCGCACCTGTTCAACGACGACCAGGCGGCCGCGTTCAACCAGCTGGTGATCGACGGGAAGATCCAGACGACGCTGGGTCGGTCTACCCGTACGACCAGAGCGGTCACGTCCACCAGCTGATGGGCGACGGCGACGCTGCCCGAAGGCAACGTCAGCGTCCTGATCAACGCCCCGACCGAGGGCCTCACCGACCTGCCCTGATCGGCGGGGGCTGCGCCGACGGTCAGGATCTACGCGGATGCGAAGGTCCGCGTTGCCTGTGCCGGTCTGCGTGCGATAGACGGGTTCCGCTCCGCGGGCGACATCCCCGACGCGATCGCGGACGACCTCGACCATCGGCTCGGGCAGGGCGTCCATGGCGAACCAGGCCACCTCACTGGCCTCCTCGGTCGGCCCCGGCCCACCCCCGGCCAGGGTGCACCGGAAGACGAAGACCGTGAGGTCTTCGCGCGGGCGGTGGTACACGCCCACGATCGCGCCGGTTCGCACATGGACACGGGCTTCCTCGAGGCACTCGCGCGCCGCGGCCTCCCACGGCGCCTCGTTCGCCTCCACGAACCCGCCCGGCATCTCCCAGGTTCCGAGGTCTCGCCTGCGAACCGAACAGGATGCGACCTTCGTCGACCACCGCCGCCGTCGCCGACACAGAGCGACCTGCCACCTTCAGCGTTCCTGCACCAGCTCGACGAGCACGCCGCCCATGCCACGCGGATGCACGAACGCGATCGACGTGTTCGCGCGAGCCCGGGCGCGGTGCGTCGTCGACCAGCGCGGCCCCCTCCGAGCGAAGGTGCTCGATCGCCGCGGCGACGTCGTCCACGCGGTATGCCACGTGGTGCATGCCCGGTCCACGTGAAGCGAGGTGGCGGCCGACGGGTGTCTCGGGGCCGAGCGCGCCGAGCAGCTGGATGTACGAGGTGCCCACCGCGAACAGCACCTCCTCCACGCCCTGGTCCTCGACCCGCTCGCGGTGAGAGGGCTCGACGCCGAGCAGCCTCGTGTAGTCGGACACCGACGACTCCAGGTCGGCGACGGCGATCCCCACGTGGTCGATGTCGGTGAGCCGGATCGTCACGCGCGATCACCGAGCTCCGGCTGCATGCGCCCCATCAGCTCCTGGGCCTGCGCGACGTGGTAGGCCGTCGAGCGTGAGGGCTCGGGCCACGGCGGCCACCCCCATGGCTCGCAGGTCGGCGTCGCGCTTCGCGCCGTCGCTCGCGAGCGGCGCCTCCACCACGTAGAACTCGACCAGCTCGAGGAACTGCGCGAGCGAGGGGACCAGGGAGCCGCGCTCGTACGAGTAGATCGTCTGACGCGACGCGGGGCAGGCGCGACGTCCGAGGCGCTGTCGACCGATCGGTACCCGGCGCCCCTCCGTAGCCCGCGGAGCAGCGCGCCGACCACCCGCTTGTCCGACGCGCTGATCGGCGGGTGCTTCTTCCGGGCCACGGGCGAACCATCTCGGACCTGCCGGTTCGGTCCCTGGGTCTGGGCCGAAGGACCGATATCGCGGGGGAGGCCTCTCGGTCTACCCTTGTCCCCACGCGAGAACCCTTTCGGGGGACCGCACCCGACAAGGGGGAGGAGCGCGAGGCCCGTGTCGAACAAGGAAACAGCAGCCGACACCGCGACGTTGTTGCAGGGCTCCCAGCTGCTGCAGAAGGGCCGCGCCGACGTGTTCCGCCAGCGCGAGCGCACGAAGCTCCAGCCGCATCATCCGCGCCATCGTCGTCATCGGACTGCTCGATGCCTTCCTCTGGTACCGGTATTCCTCGGCCGGCCGCTCGCTCCCGTCGCTGCCCGACGAACTGGATCTTCCTGGTCTTCCCCCTGGTGATCCTGTCCCGGTCATGCTCATGGTGGCCATGCCGCTGATCAACGGCCGGTCGCCCCACGTCACCGTCTACCCCGAGCAGGTCGAGGTCGGGCTCACGGACATCAAGGGTCTCGACACCCAGGTGGACGAGGTCGTGCGCTCCCTCGACGTGTTCCTCGGGCTACGCGACCTTCCGGCGAGGAGCTGGGCGGCACGCCACGCCGCGGCATCCTGTTCGAAGGACCTCCGGGAACCGGCAAGACCTTCCTCGCCAAGGCCATGGCGAAGCAGGCCGGCGTGCCGTTCCTGTTCATCTCGGCGCCGGCGTTCCAGTCGATGTGGCAGGGCATGACCGCGTACCGGATCCGGTCGTTCTTCAAGGCGCTGCGGAAGGCGGCGCGCAAGGAAGGCGGCGCGATCGGCTTCATCGAGGAGATCGACGCGATCGGCATGACGCGCGGCGGCGTCGCAGCCAGCGCTCGCCGGCGCCGACGGCGTCGCCCGGGCCGTGATCGCGAACTTCGGCATGGGCGACTCGGGGTCCATGGTGAACGAGCTGCTGATCCAGATGCAGTCGTTCGACCAGCCGCCGTTGCGCACCCGGATGCAAGGCAAGTTCGATCGGCTGGGTGAACGGGTACCTCCGCCCGATCGTCAGCTGCCCGCGATCAAGTCCGAGTACCACAACATCCTGCTGATCGCCGCCACGAACCGCGGGGACTCGCTCGACCCCGCGCTGCGTCCGCCCCGGCCGGTTCGACCGTCGCCTGTACTTCGACGTGCCCACGAAGCAGGGCCGCGCGCGACCTGATCGACTTCTTCCTCGACCGCAAGCGCCACCACCAGCAGCTGGACGAGGACCAGGCGCGCGAGCGCATCGCCTACGAGACCTTCGGCTACACGCCCGTGATGATCGAGCACCTGTTCGACGAGGCCCTGCTCGTCGCGCTCCGTGAAGGACGCAGGCGAGATGAACTTCGACGACGTGATGGAGGCGAAGTTCACCGAGGAGATCGGCCTGAAGCAGCCGGTCGTCTACACCGAGCAGGACCGCGAGGCGGTGGCGACGCACGAGGCGGGACACGCGACGGTCGCCTACTTCCTGGGGAAGGGCCGACGCCTCGAGGTCCTGTCGATCATCAAGCGGCGCGGCTCGCTCGGGCTGCTGGCCCACGGCGACGAAGAGGAGCGCTTCACGCGGACCCGGTCCGAGATCGAGGCCGGGATCGCGATCGCGCTCGGCGGCCTGGTGGCCGAGGAGCTGTGCTTCGGCGACACCGGCACGGGCCCGGCGGCCGACCTCGCGCACGCGACCGCCTGGCTCGCGGCGCAGATGGTCGGCGCCTTCGGGATGGCCGGATCGCTCATCAGCTACGAGGCGGTGACGACAGGGCCCGCTCGGCGCTCGAACCTCGTCGGCAAGGTGCTCGCGAACGCGAGGGACGAAGCAGCGCGTCGAGGACATCCTCGAGGCCCAGCGCGAGCGCGTCCGGCGGTGCTCGAAGAGAACCGGGACGTGCACGCGGCGCTCCGCGACGCGCTGATCGCGCGCGACGAGCTGGTCCGCGACGACATCCTCGAGGTCATCGAGAAGGCGCTCTCGGCCCGACCCTGAGGCCCTGTCCGCGACGCGCGATGCCGTCGCTCGACGTGCGCCGCGGACTACACTCGCTCCATGACCGAACGTTCGGTGATCGTCGCCGGCGCGCGGACCCCGATCGGCAAGTTCCGGGTTCGCTCGCCGGCTTGCGGGCGGTCGACCTGGGCGCCGTCGCCATCCGCGCGGCCCTCGAGCGCTCGCGGCGTCGCGCCCGAGCAGGTCGAGTACACGTCATGGGCCACGTGCTCCAGGCGGGACAGGGTCAGATCACGGCGCGCCAGGCCGCGATCGCGCGCGGGGATCCCCAAGGAGTCGCCCGCCCTCACGGTCAACAAGGTCTGCCTCTCCGGCACGTCGGCGATCGCCGATGGCCGATCAGATGATCCGGGCGGGCGAGCCCGAGGTCGCGGTCGCCGGCGGCATGGAGTCGATGACGAACGCGCCGTTCGTGGTGCCGAAGGCGCGCGAAGGCGTCGCGGCTCGGCGACGCGCAGATGCTCGATTCCATGATCCACGACGGCCTGTGGTGCGCGTTCGACGACCAGCACATGGGCGAGGGAACCGACGCCATCAGCGCGGAGCTCGGCATCGGCCGCCAGGAGCAGGACGCGTGGGCCGCCCGTTCGCACGCGCGCGCGCACGACGCGTGGGAGGCGGGCAGGCTCGCCGGCGAGGTCGTCGCCGTCGAGGTCCCGCAGCGCAAGGGCGACCCCGTCGTCGTTCGACCGCGACGAGGGGATCCGCGCGGACACCACCGGGAGAGCTCGCGAAGCTCCGCCCGGCGTTCACCTCCGACGGGACGGTCACGGCGGGCAACGCGTCGCAGATCTCCGACGGCGGCGCCGCGGTCGTGGTGACGAGCGAGCCGCCGTCGCCGAGCGCATGGGCCTGGAGCCGCTCGCCGAGATCGTCGCCTACGGCATGTCGGCCGACCGGTACGCGTCGCTCCACACCGTGCCCGCGCTCGCGCTCGAGAAGGCGTTGAAGCGAGGCGGGCTTGGCCGCGGCCGACCTGGGCCTGCTCGAGGTCAACGAGGCGTTCGCGGCGGTCTCGCTCCACGCCACGCGGATGCTGGACTTCGACGAGGACCTCGTGAACGTCAACGGCGGCGCCGTCGCGCTCGGCCATCCGATCGGGGCGAGCGGCGCGCGGATCGTCCTGACGCTGGCGTTGGAGATGCGGCGCCGCGGCGTCGACCTGGGAGCGCCGCCATCTGCGGCGGCGGCGGCCAGGGCGACGCGCTGATCCTCGCGCCGGTCGTCTAGTCGCCCGGCTCTGAGCGGCCTGCTATTCCTCGGCCGTCGACATCCGATGCAGCTCCTGCATGAGGACCGACGAGCCGTCGCTGTGCTCCCAGTCGTCGGGCACACCCTCCGGCGCCGTCCGGCGTGTCGACCACGATCTGGACGTCGCGCTTGGCTCCGGCCGGCTCGCCCACTCCCGCCCCGTCGGGCAGGAAGACCCTGAACGAGGACCCACCCGTCTCGCGGTCCTCCACCCTCGCCCATCCGCCCTGGACCTCGGCGAACCGCTCCACCACCGGGCTCATGGACACGTCCGAGGACGGCTCGGTGTCCTCGACCGACACGATCGCTCCGCCGTCGGAGTGCTCCAGGCGCACCACGATGGGCTTCTTCGCCGGAGTCCGGTCTCCCGATGCGCGCAACAGCCCCGCATGATCTGCTCGGTCCGAACCGGGTCGACGGCCACGACCAGACGATCGGTCGTGGATCGTGACCTCGTGGTCGGTGCCGATCCCGGATTCCTCGACCACGCGCCGGATCAGGGCCTCCAGGTCGGTGCGGCGGACCGTCGAGATCGATGGTGCCGCGCACCAGGCTCTCCGCGTCCGCCAGGTCGTGTGACGAGCCGGTCGAGCCGGCGAGTGTGGGCGGTCAGCTGACGAACCAGTTGAGCCTGCTCCTTCGCGTCCTTCTTGTGCTTGAGGATCTGCGTGATCCCAGGATGCGCGTGAGTGACTTCTTCGCGTCGAAGGAGAGCTCCTTCATGAACGGGGTGGTCGCCCGGCGGTCCTCCAGCGGAGCGGTCTCGTCGGCGCCGAGCGCATGGTCGGCGGCCGCGTGCGGCCCGTGTGCCGTCCTCGCCCCGGATCTGCCGCATCGCCTGCGCCATCTGGTGCTGGCGCAGCTCGGCTTCCTTCTCTTCGAGGCTCTCGGTCGAGGTGGCGAGTCGCCTCTCCAGCTCGTGCGCGCGTTCCTCGGCGGTGATCAGCTTCTCGGTCTGGCCGGCGAGACGCTCCTGCGTCACGCGCAGGATGTCGTCGAGGTCGGCGCGGCCTTCGGCGTCGGCCAGCTCGAGCTGGCGGCGGGCCTCGATCTCCTGCAACCGCCGGTTGAGGTCGGTGTTCTCCTGGCCTGCGGCCGCCAGCTCAGCGACGCTCTGATCGGCTCGGACGGCGGACTCGTGTGCGAGCCTCTCGACCTGCTGGAGGCGCTCGCCCGTCTCCCTGGATGGTTCGTCTGTTCGAGCAGCTGCTCGACGGTGGTCTCGAGCTCCGCGCGGGTCACCGCGAGCTCGTTCTCGAGGTGTGTGGCGTTGGCTCTGGCGTCGGCGATCTCCGTCTCGGCGCTCTCGAATCGCTTCGCCCGTTCGTTCAACTCGCGTTCGGCGGTGTCCAGTCGGTGCTGGGCGGCGTCCTCGACCCCGCTCACCCGCTCGGAGACCTGTGATTCGCGCAGCGCCATCTGGTCGCGGTGCTGTTCCTCCATGAGCGCGAGCTCGGCCTGGAACTCCTCCCGCGTCGCGCGAACCTTCTCCTCGAGCTCCGCTTCGTGTTCGAACAGCTCGGCGCGGTGGGAGGCACTCAGGCTCTCCAGCTCAGCGCGGGCGGCACGGAGCTCGTCCTGGAGCATGGCGGCGCGCTGCTCCTCGGTTCGCAGGGCGCGAACCTCGGCGCGGAGGTCCTCGAGCTCACGTGCCTTCGCGCCGAGCTCCGCCTGGCTCAGCTCGGAGGTCTCGCGCGCCCGGAGTGCCTCGGTCTGGATCGCGTCCAGTTCGCCCTGGAGCGTCCGTGCCCGTTCGGCGTCCGCCCTGACGGTCTCGAGCTCGCGTCGCGCCACGGACAGCTGGGTGTGCATGCCCTCCATCTCGGCGCGCAGCCCGATCGTCTCCTGCTCAGCTAGCCGCAACCTGAGCTCGGCGTCGTCCTCGCTTCCCGGCTCCTCGGCGCGTTCGGCGATGCGGCGGGACAGCTCCTGGTGCTCGGCCTGCAGCGTGTCGGCCCGGCGCTCGAACAGACGAGCGCGTTCCTCCAGCTCCCGGGAGCGCTCCTCCAGTCCGCGAGCGCGCTCGTCCGCGTCCCGCGCGTGCTCCTCCAGCTGCCGGGCTCGCGCCTCGGCCTGCATCGCGCGCTCCTCCATATCGGGATCGTTCCGGGGTGTGGGCGCCTCGCGCACGCGCCGGTGCGCGACCTGCAGCTCCTCCAGTGTGGCCCGGTACTGCTCCTGCAGCAGGCCCAGCCGTTCCTCGGCGGCGCGTGCGCGGTCCTCGGCCATGCGGCGGGCGTCGCCCTCTTCCTTCATGCCGGGCTGCTGCACGGCGACGGGCCTGGGCGCCTGCTGCGGCGCGGGAGCAGCCACCGGCGCGCGCTGGCCCGGCGGTCGCTGCTCCGCCCTCACCATGACGGGATGCTGCAGTGGGGAGGCGGCGGTGATCGGCGTCCGCATCGTCCACACCAAGAGGGCCACGACCACGATCAACGCGATCGAGATGAAGATCGCGTTCGTGCGCCACGGGCTCGCTGCCGCCGCGATCGGCGCGTCGGAGCGGCGGAGCTCCACGGCGGCAGGTTGACCGACACCCGACGAGAACTCGAGCGGCAGCATCACGGACAGGGCACCGCCTTCGGTCGAGGTCTGCGCCTTGCCGCGGAGGGCCTCGCGGATCCGCTCTCGCTCACCGTCGAGCCGGTTTCCGATGCGCCCTTCCTCGGTCGCGTAGAGGATCTCTCCCTCCGGGGACCACAACGTCACCGCGTCGAAGTCGCTGGGGTCGGTCACGACCGTGTCGATCTGCTGGCTCAGGCTCGCTGCGCGCGAGGTGGATGCGGGGGTATCGGTGTCATCTGGGCTGAAGACCAGGGTCAGGGAGCTGTCCGTGATCGTTCGTGCCTGTGCGACGGCGTCCTCGACGGCCGCGCCACGCGCGCGGCTCCCCATGACGATCGACCCGACGACCCCGGTCAACAACAGGATCGCGAGCCCAGTCAGCACGTTCCTCGCGATGCCATTCACACTCATGGTTCCGGCCACGGTGGCCCCTCCTGGCAAGGTCGTCTGGTCTCAGTGGGTGGGTTATCGGCAGGACGTGGCCTCGGATTCAGTCGAGCCCGGGGGAGATACTCCAGCCCGGTCCTCACCGAAGGGCCTACGCCTCCGGCACTAGCGCGCCGATGTCCGGAGCGTCGAACGCGGCGTCACCCTCGAGAGCCGCCCCGCTCACGACCACCGTGTCGCCGGTGCGGGCGTCCTTGTCCAGGATCACCAGGTCCTCGATCGCCTCGCGCATCTCGGCGACATGGCTCACGAGCACGACCAGCCTGCCGGTGTCGGCCGCGACCAGGTTCCCGATGCCCGCCATGGCGCGATCGAGGTGATCCTGATCCAGCGAGCCGAACCCCTCGTCCAGGAAGAAGGCGTCGAGGCGTCCACCGCCGCGAGCCACGATCTCGGCGAGCGCGAGCGCGAGCGCGAGCGAGGCCAGGAAGGTTTCGCCTCCCGACAGCGAGTCGGCCTTGCGTTTGCGGTCGGCCGCGTTGAGGTCGAGGATGTCGAAGCTGTCGTCGGCGGCGAAACGGTAGCCGCCGTCGGTGAGCGTCTCGAAGAGCCCGCTCCCGAGCTCGGCGAGCTCCTCCCGTTCCTCCTGGAGCAGGTAGGCGAGGAACTTCGACGGCTTGAGGTCGTCGCTGAGCTTGCGAGCGAGTGTCCGGCGCGCCTCGGTCTCCAGCATCTCTCGCTCCAGGTCGCCGGAACGTGCGATCTGGGTCTCGAGCTCGTCGATCACCGCGACCGATGCCGCGTGGGCAGCCCCTGCCGCGGCCTTCGCGGCGACGAAGTCCTCCTCCGGATCCAGGCCGAGCGAGGCCAACATCGCGTTCAGCGCCTCCGCCGATGCGGTCGCGCGCGCCGTCGCGTCCGATGCGGCCTCCGCCGCGCGCCGATGACGCTCGAGCAGCTCCTCGCCGCCCTCGACGAACGCGCTCCTGAGCGCGATGGGCTCGGCCGCGAGTGTGCGAGGCGAGCCCAACGCGCCCCACACGCCCGCGAGGTCGCTCGCCAGCGCCGTCAGCGCCACCTGGGCCTCGTCCGCCTTCTCGCGCTCGGCCTCCAGCGAGCGCCGCGCGGCGTCCACCGCGCTCGCGGCCCGCTCGGCGGCGCCCTCGGCGTTCGCCAGCTCGGACTCACGCGCCGCGACCAGCTCGCGGGGCTCTCCGTCACCGAGCCGCTCGGTCAGTTGATCCTTGGCGGCCGTGAGCTCGGCCTCGGCGTGCCGGAGCTCCTCCTCCGTCTCCTCGAGTCTCGCCCCGGCTTCGCCGACGCGGATCTCGGCCTCGGCGACGGCGGTCGTCGCCGATCCCATCGCGGCCGCCACGCCTTCCTTCTCCGTGCGGAGCGCGGTCTCGGACTTCTCGGTCTCGACGAGAGCCTTCTGCGCCGCGACGACGCCCTTGGGTGCGCTCGTTCGCTTCGGCAGGGTGGCGACCTCCTGCGCGCACACGGGGCACGGTTCGCCCGCGACGAGATGACCGCGCAGCTCGTGCGCCATCTCGGTGTGTTTGGCGGCTGCGAGCGCTCCTCGGGCGTCGGCGGTCGCGGCGGCGCCCTCGGCGAGGCGGTCGTCCGCGCGCGCGAGTGCCTCGGAGGCTTCCGCGGCCGTCATGCGGCGTTGCTCGAGGAGCTCGTCCGCCTGCATCGCGGTCGATCGCGCTTGGGAGTGAGCCTTCACGGCTCGCTCCGACGCCTTGGCGAGCTCGTCATGGCGCTCGACGAGGCGTTCGAACGAGCGCAGCTGCTCGCGGTCCCCCAGCCGCTCGCGTACGAGGACCAGCTCGGCATCGCAGGTGGCGCGTGCTTCTTCGGCGGCCTTCAACCATCCTTCGACGCATCGACCGCCTCGCGCGAGGCCGACGCGCTCTCGAGGATCTCATCGACGGCCGGGCCTTCCGGCATCCGCGCTGCGATGGACCCGATGGTTTCGATCTCGTCGGCCGCGACGCCGGCCGCGGCTTCGGCGGACGTACGGCTCTCGGTGAGGCGAGCGACCTCGGGAGCGGCGCCCTCCAGTGACTTCAGCCTGCGCGTGGCCTCCTCCGCTCGGGCCTGAGCGTCTTCGAGACGTTCGCGGGCGGCGTGGATCGACTCGCGTTCGCGGGCGAACGCCTCCAGCGCCGCCGTCTCCTTGTCCAGCCGGCGTTCGGCCGCGACCTTGGCGGCATCGAGCCGTTCGTAGCCGAAGACGCCTTTGAGCACCTTGTCGCGATCGGTCTTGGTCGCCTTGAGGAAGTCGCTGAACCGGTTCTGTGCGAGCAGCACCGAACGACAGAACGTCTGGAAGTCCATGCCCAGGAGCCGCTCGATCCGGTCGTTGACCTGCCCTTCCTGCGCCACCGTCTCGAGCACCTCGGCATCGGGCCGGTCGCTCGCGAGGCGCCTGAGCTGGTGACCGGATTGCCCCTTGCGCTTGGGCGCGCGGATCGCCTGCCACACCTGGCCGTCGACCTCGAAGGTCAGGGAGACGTGGGCCTCGTCGCACAGCTGGTGGATCAGCGACTTCGTGGCGGCGCCGACCCCGGGGTCCTCCCGTAGAGCGCGAACGCCATCGCATCCAGGATCGAGGACTTGCCCGCACCGATCGGCCCGACGATGCCCACCAGCCGCCGGTCCCGCCAGTCGAACGTCGTGGGCCCGCGGTAGGACCGGAAGCCATCGATCGTCAGCTCAAGCGGACGCATCGGCAGCCTCCTCGAGCACGTCGTGGAACAGGGCGACCAGCTCGGCAGGAGCGGGCTCGTCGTGCTCGCGTTCGTAGAACTCCCCGTAGAGCTGCTCCCAGGAGCGGTGGGCTTTCGCGACCCGCTCCGGTCGTTCGGCGTCCGGCCGGAACGCGCGCACCTTGACCAGGTACGGGAAGGCGTCGCCGGCGCGTTCCGCCAGCGTGAGGTCGGTGCCGGTCGTCTTGACGGTGAGGTCGAGGTAGGCGTCGGAGAGCTCGGCGGCCCTCGCCTCGATCTCGTCCCAGGTGCCGGTGACCCTGACGAGGCGGCGGCCCGCGGTGATCGGCACGCTCTCGACGGTGGCGAGCCGGCCCGGTTCGGCGTCGACGATCACGACCCGCTTCTGTTCTCCCGCCTCGCCGAAGTCCAGCGACGTGAGCGACCCTGCGTAGCACGCGGGCACCGGGGCGCCCGGCACGTCCTGGGGTGCGTGGATGTGGCCCATCGCGACGTACTGCGGCCCGGCCGGGATCGACTGCGACGTCGCCGCGTACGCGTCGCCCATGTGCAGCTCGCGCTCGCCCCGGGGGGCGGCACGATCGATCTTGACCCCGCCGACCATGAAGTGGGCCATCAGGATCGGGACGGCGTCGCCGCCGGCGCTCGCGACGAGAGCATCGTTGTAGGCGAGGGTGATCGCGGCGATCTTGTCGGCATAGGCGCGGTACCAGGCTCCGGCCTCCAGCATGAAGTCGACGACGCGCCCCTCGCGCAGGAACGGGAAGCCGGCGACCACCGCAGGCACCCCGAGCTCTTCGGGACCCAGGAGCGCGCCCTCCTCGGGTCGCTTCACCTCGCCGATCAGGAACACCCCGCGGGGAGCCAGAGGGGGGCGAGGGCCTCGAACAAGGGCGCGGAGTCGTGGTTGCCGGCGACGGCGACCACGGGACGGCGCTCGGCCAGGCGCAACAGCGTCTGGAGGCCCAGCGTCAGTGCGTCCATGGGCGGGAACGGCCGGTCCCAGACGTCGCCGGAGACGAGCACCAGGTCGGCCTCTCGCGCGTCGGCGATCGCCTCCACCTCGGCGAGGACGTCGGCGAACTCGGCCATGCGGTCGTGGCGGCCGAGCCGCTTGCCGATGTGCCAGTCCGACGTGTGGAGGATCCTCATCTGGGGGGAGTGGCTCGGTGCTACAGGCCGGCGAACGGATCGCCATCCGCGTCGGCCGCGACCTCCTCCTTCCGCGTCGCCCAGGGCGGGAAGGGGAAGGTGACGACCAGTGGCACGGGGATCGCGGGCTGGGAGATCACCATGGTGCCGGGCTTCAGCAACCGGGCTCGCGCGCGAGTGGAGGGCAGCATCCAGCCGTACTCGGCCCGTTCGGCCTCCGCCGCGTCGAGCCGTCCGCTCACCCGGATCGCGGCGTTCTCGAGCACCTCCTGCGCGACCCGGCTCGCGGTCTGCTGCGCCCCGACCAGCAGCACGCCAAGCGATCGGCCGCGCTGCGCGATGTCGGTCAGCATCTCCTTCAACGGGGAGTGACCCTCGCGAGGCGCGTACTTATTGAGCTCGTCGAGGACGATCACGGACAACGGCAGGCGCTGGCCGGTGGCCTCCTTCTCCGCGAACGTCTCGTTGAGGAGCGCGCCCACGACGAAGCGCTGCGCCTGATCGTGCAGCGACTGGATCGCGACGACGCTGACGCTGGCGCGGGCCCGGTCGATCCGGTGGGACTCGCCCGCGCGCACGAGCGGGCCGATCCGGGAGGCCCCGGCGTGCATCCGGCGCATGAACGCGCTGATCGTGCCGCCCATGACCCGGCCGCTCCAGGCGAAGTCGGGCTCGGTGCCGTCCTCGGGCTCGAGGAACTCGCCGATCGCGTCGACCAAGGACTGCAGATCGGTGACGATGCGCTCTCCCGCCAAGGCGCTGACCTGCTGGCCGCGCCACGAGCCTGCCGGGGCGTCGCGCGGGTCGCGCAGCACGACGGCTCCCGGCCTGCCCGCGACGTCGACCGCGAACCGCTTCAGCTGCGCCTGTACCCGCTCACGCACGAACGGGATCTGGTTCCGCTGGTCGTTGGCGTCGGTCAACAGGAACTGCAGCAGGTCCTCGTCGATGAGCTCGCGCGGCGTCCACGTGAAGACCTCGACGCCTTCCTGGCGTCCTCCGGTGTCGGGGAGCAGCACGTCGCCGGACTTCCTTCGAGGCGGCGCCCAGAAGCACACGCTGGGGAACGGCCCTGCCTCGACGCCGAGCGAGGCCCAACCGGCGGCGGCGTCTTCGTCGAAGAGGCGGTTCGGCTTGTCGAGCCACAGCAGATCCTCGCCCTTGACGTTGAAGACGAGCACCCGCATGTTGGCGGCTCCCTCGCCGAGGATCTGTGGATGTGAGGTGAGCATCCGCAGGAAGAACAGCGCGAACGACGTCTTGGTCGCCACGCCGCTGATGCCGCTGATCGACATGTGTCCGCCCTTGCGCCCGTCGAAGAAGTCGAGGTCGACGTGCACGGGCTTCTCGTCGCGCCCGATGCCGACCGGCAGCGGGCGCTCCATCTCGTCGACGTACAGCGCCTTGTCGCGTTCCTGCCCCTGCGCGCGCTCCACCGTCTCGCCCGGATCGGGGGAAACCCAGACCTCGGGATCGACGCGGGTCACCGCGACCCGGGCGGTGCGGACCTTCGCGGCAGGCATGATGCCGAGCTCGGCGATGCGGTGCGTGTCGGACTCGTAGCTGGCCCCCTCGTAGACGGCTTCGGCCTCGGTGACGACGCCGTACGTACGAACCTCGCCCGCCTTCGGAACCTGCGTGCGCACCACCACCAGGTCGTCGAGCTGCAGGAAGTCGCTGTCGTCGAGCACCACGCGGAACCCGCTCGTGTTCGAGTGCTCCGACCCCAGGACGCGGCCCACCTGCGGATCCGTAGTCTGGGGATCGGGAGCCTCAGGAGCCCTGCGTTGCTCGCTCACGACGCCTCTCGTTCCATCACGGCTTCACGCAGCGCGCGATACACGATGCCGCGGTCGCCCATGCGGTGGCGGAGCTCCCGCTCGAGGGCCCCGATCGGCACGAGGTTCTGCGGAGCCCGAGGATCCACGTGCGGCTCGGAGGCCACCAGCGGCAGGAGCGCCGCCGTGCGATCGGCGATCGTCACGGCCTGGTCCCTTGGCAGCTGCCCCGACGCCTCACACCGCACGATGCCGGTCCACGAGTGGCCGCCCTCCAGCACCGCGAGCCGCACGTACCAGGAGTAGCGCTGGTAGCCGCCGATGCAGAACAGGGGCGTCCGTTGACCCGGCGCGAGCTGCCCCACGACCACGTTGCGGTCGGGTTCCAGGTAGGTGACGCGGTGGCTCTTCACGAAGCCGACCGTCGGGTGCGCGGTGAGGTCGTTCAACGGGCCGTCGGCCACCACGAAGCAGTCGCCTGCGAGCGCGGTCGCGGTTTCGCCCTCGGCGCGGCGCATCGTCGTGTGCAGCTCGATCATGAGCCGGCCGGGATCCTCGGAGGCGCAGGTGGTCGTGCCCACCCCCGGCTCCAGGGCGACCGGCGGCATCTGCTCGTCTCGGCCACCGGCGAGGACCGCCCAGCGCTCGACGCGCACGGCCGTCACCTCGGATCGGCGCGCCGTCCGATCCCACACCGTGGCGCCGACAGCGAACGTCCCGACCAGGCCCGGCGTGGGACCGACGACCGGATCGTCGAGGGTGAGCCGGGCGTCGACCCGCCGCACGCCGTCGACGAACGCGACACGCGCAACCCGGTCGTCCTTGCCCTCCAGAGGTTCCCATCGTTCCGTCTCCACCGTGGGATCGACGGAGCCTTCGGCGGGCTTCAGCGCTTCGTCCTGGTCGAGCGGGGTGCCGTAGTCGGGATCCCAGCCTTCGACGAAGATGCGAGCCATGGCGCGTATCGTACCCGCGCCCCCCGACGGGCCGGTGGAGCCTCGGGGCGGCAGCGCGGGTGTCTAGTCTGGGCGGGACTAGGCCGCGGGAGTGGACCGGACGGAGTCCTTCACGAACCCGCCGTCCCGGTACACGAGCACGGTGGTGCGGAACGCGCTGGGGCAGCAATGGGGGTCCTCCGGCCCGTAGACCGCCTCGTTGATCGCGAGACCGGCCGGGTCGGCGTGCAGGTCGACCTGCGCGTCGCACAACGTCTTCGACCAGCGTTGCTCCGCGGCGGCCAGGTCGATCACGCGCCAGGTTCCGCACGCGCCGCTGCCTCCCGTCGCCGCCAGCAGCAGGAGGTCGTCGGACCCGTCGCCCGTCGCGTCGCCGGTGACCCCCTGGAACCCCAGGACCCCTTCGCGCTTGGGGTGGGCGATGCCGAACACCGGTATCCACGCCGGCGTTGCGTCCTCGCTCCTTCGCCACTGAACGAACCCGCGCGCCTGCACGAACGGGTCCCCGCCCGGTTCGAAGTAGGTCACCACGATCGTCTCGCCGGCAGACGTGTCGGCATCCCAACGTTCGCTCGGCTTCGTACCGGGTGGGATGAGCGCCTCCGATGGAACGTCGCGCGCCGGAACATCCTCGTCGAACGACGTGGGCACGCCGGGCGGCAGGGCCGGGACGGGTGACGGCGTGGCCGGCGGAGCAGGCGACTCCGGGGTCGCCGAGGAGCCCGTCGGCACGGGCGTCGTCGCGATGGACGGCGCCGGATCCACCGCGGCCGGATCGCCCTCGCCGCATGCGGCCAGGAGCATGAGCCCGAGCAATGCGATCGGAACGGGGAGGCGGCGCACGATCCCGATGCTACCGGCGCACCCCGCGCTCTCGGTGGAGCCTCCGCGTAGGATGCGCACCGTGAGTGAGCCGGCCCCTGCCCCCAAGCGCGTCGAGGATTCCACCGTCACGCTGACGCAGATGATGGAGGTCACCGACGCGAACATCGCCGGCACCGTGCATGGTGGTGTCATCATGCGACTGGTTGATACCGCAGCTGGTCTCGCAGCCGTTCGGCACGCGGCGGGGCTCGCGGTCACCGTCGCGATCGACGAGATGACGTTCCTGGAACCGGTCCACATCGGGGACGTGGTCGTTCTGAAGGCGTCCGTGAACGACGTCGGGCGCACGTCCATGGAGTGCGGCGTCCGCGTCGAGGCGCACGACCCCGTGACCGGCCGGATGCGCCATGCCAACAGCGCCTACCTCGTGTTCGTGGCCGTCGACGACGACGGACACCCTCGCGCGGTTCCGCCGCTGGTGGTCCGGTCCGAGCTGGAGAAGCGCCGCCAGCGCGAGGCCACGCTCCGCCGCAAGACCCGGCTCGCGCACAAGGAGGCCGTGCAGGCCGCGCGCGAGGCCGAAGAGGGATCTTCCGGCTGACGGAGCGAAGCGCCTGCGTGGGAACATGGAGGCCGACGCCTCACGTGGAAGGACTGAACCCGACCCATGACCGATGAACTCGCGAGCGCGCGAGCGCGGCTCGAGACCGCCGCCGGCGCCGTCGATCTCTACCGGCTTCCGTGGCTCGCCGACCAAGGGATGCTCGACATCTCCCGGCTCCCGAAGACCGTCTTGATCCTGGTGGAGGACCTGCTTCGCCGTGCCGGAACGCGCGACGTGTCCGACGACGATGTGCGCGCACTCGCGGCCTGGCCCGGCCCTTCGCGCGACATCGCGTTCATGCCCGGCCGCGTGCTGATGCAGGACTTCACGGGGGTGCCCGCGGTGGTCGACCTCGCCGCGATGCGCAGCGCGGCCCAGCGTGCGGGCGCCGATCCGCTCGCGATCGAGCCGTCGATCCCCGTCGACCTCGTGATCGACCATTCCGTCCAGGTCGACCTGTTCCGTACCCCCGAGGCGTACGAGCGCAACATCGAGTTCGAGTACCGCCGCAACGGCGAGCGGTACTCCCTGCTCCGGTGGGCCCAGCAGGCGTTCGACGGCCTTCGGGTCGTGCCGCCCGGAGCCGGGATCTGCCACCAGGTCAACCTCGAGCATCTGGGACAGGTCGTCTCGACGCGTGAGGGGGTCGCATTCCCCGACACGTTGGTCGGCACCGATTCGCACACGACGATGATCAACGGCCTCGGCGTGCTGGGCTGGGGTGTCGGCGGCATCGAGGCCGAGGCGGCCATGCTCGGCCAGCCCATGTTCCTGCCGCAGCCGATCGTGATCGGTGTGAGGATGACGGGGGCGCTCCCCGCGGGCACCACGGCGACCGACCTCGTGCTCACGCTCACCGAGATGCTTCGCGCGCACGGCGTCGTGGGGAAGTTCGTCGAGTTCTTCGGCGACGGGTTGTCGTCGCTCTCGATCGCGGACCGCGCCACGCTGTCGAACATGTGCCCGGAGTACGGCGCGACCGCCTCCTACTTCCCGGTCGACGCTGAGACGCTCCGCTACCTCACGTTCACCGGACGCGAGGACCGCGTTGCCCTGGCCGAGCGCTACACGAAGGAGCAGGGACTGTTCCGGCGCGACGGCGATCCGGAGCCGGTGTTCAGCGAGATCCTGGACCTCGACCTGTCGGCAGTGGTGCCGTCGATGGCGGGGCCGAAGCGTCCCCAGGACCGCGTGACGTTGCCCGACGTCTGGGATTCCTTCGTGGGTGCGTTCCGCGATCACCTCGAGCCCGACCCGAAGGGGACCGAGATCGGCAGGTTCGTGGCCGAAGGCGGGAGCCCACGCCTGGAGACGCTTCCCGGCGACGATCACATGACCAACTCGCCCGCCAGCGAGACCGAGGTAGGTCACGGGAGCGTCGTGATCGCCGCGATCACGAGCTGCACGAACACGTCCAACCCCAGCGTGATGCTCGCGGCCGGGCTGCTCGCGAAGAAGGCGATCGAGGCGGGCCTCGAGGCCAAGCCCTGGGTGAAGACGTCGTTGGCGCCGGGGTCGCGTGTCGTCACGGACTACCTCGATCGCTCGGGGCTGACGCCGTACCTGGAGAAGCTCGGTTTCGCGCTCGTGGGGTACGGCTGCACGACCTGTATCGGCAACTCCGGCCCCCTCATCGGGGAAGTGGCCGACGCCGTTGACCAGCACGACCTCAACGTCGTGGCGGTGCTCTCCGGCAACCGGAACTTCGAGGGGCGCGTCCACCCCCAGGTCCGAGCGTCCTACCTCGCGTCGCCGCCGCTCTGTGTGGCGTACGCGCTGGCCGGACGCATCGACCTCGACCTCACGACCGAGCCGATCGGCCAGGGCGTCGACGGACCCGTCCACCTCCGGGATATCTGGCCCGACCCCGACGAGGTGCGGGCGGCGATGGCGGTCGCCATCACCGAGGAGCAGTTCACGACCCAGTACGGGCGCATCTGGGACGGTGACGATCGCTGGCATGAGCTGCCGACCCCGACCGGGCCCGTGTACGAGTGGGATCCCGGATTCGACGTACGTGCGTGAACCGCCGTTCTTCGACGAGCTTGGTGAAGAGGCGCCGGTCGGAGACATCGAGGGCGCCCGGGCGCTGGTGAAGGTGGGGGACTCGATCACGACCGACCACATCTCGCCCGCGGGCGCCATCAAGGTGGACTCGCCCGCGGGGGTGTACCTGTCGGAGCGCGGCGTGGAGCCGGTCGACTTCAACTCCTACGGGTCGCGGCGCGGCAACCACGAGGTGATGATGCGCGGCACCTTCGCCAACATCCGGTTGCGCAACGAGCTCGCGCCCGGTACCGAGGGTTCGTTCACGACGCACCTGCCGACCGGCGAGGTCACGAGCGTCTTCGAAGCCGCCGTGCGCTACCGGGAAGAAGGGATCGCCACCTGCGTGTTGGCGGGGAAGGAATACGGCAGTGGTTCGAGCCGCGACTGGGCGGCGAAGGGACCGAACCTGCTCGGGATCCGGTTCGTGCTGGCGGAGAGCTTCGAGCGGATCCACCGGTCCAACCTGGTGGGCATGGGCGTGCTGCCGCTGGAGTACGAGCCCGGCCTGTCTGCGGCCTCGCTCGGGCTCGACGGCACGGAGACCTTCTCGGTCCGCGGCCTTCTCGGCGGCATCACGCCGGGGCAGACGGCGACGATCGAAGCGAAGCGTGACGGACGACTCCCCGGTCGTGTTCGAGGCGACGGTTCGCATCGACGCCGAGGCCGAGCTCGAGTACTACGCGCGCGGGGGCATCCTGCGCATGGTGCTGGGGGACATGCTCGAGCGCCTGATCCGCAGCGCGTCCGCGGAGCGCATCACGCCACGGTCAGATCGGCCGTCATGATCGGAGTGGTCGTCGGCTGGCTCGGACAGTCCGAGGGTTCGACCGTGACCGCCATGGACTGCGACGTGCCCAGATCCTGGCTCGACGCGGAGCGCGAGCCGGCCGTCCTCCGGGGCCGGAACATCCGCCGGAGACCGCCGCGCCGTCCTGGATCAACCAGATCTCGTACACCTTGGCCGCTCCGGGTCGGGCATGTTCGATCCCCAGACCACGGCCCCCGCGCTTCCGGGCGTGTAGGCCATCGCCAGCTCGCCCTCGCTCGCGCCTTCGAAGGACACGATGCGGTGCACCGGCGATGCCCCGTCGATGTCCGTCGTCCGTCCCGGACCGAACACCGCCACCACGGCCACGACGAGGACCGCGATCGCAGCCGCGACGCCGCGACAGCCTGCCAGCCCCGGCCTCGCCGTTCCCGGCTTCCGGACCCGTCCGCTGCCGCGGGGATCTGCGTGGGGACGGCCTCGGGGAGCACCACGGGAGTGCCATCGACGTGCGTCCGCCAGGATCCGTTCGGCCATCCCCATGTCGACGGGCGCGGGGTCGAGCGAGAACGCCATCCGTCCCGCCGTGTCGGCGAACTCGGCCTCCAGCCGCGCGCATTCCTCACAGTCGCCGTGCTCGGCGCGCTCGCGCGCCAGCGCCTGCACGTCGTCGCCGTCCAGCCCGCCGAGGGCCTGCACGGCGAGCAGCTCTTCGATCGTGGAATGGTCGCGGGTCATCGTTCGATCCCTTCCAGGGACGCGCGCATCCGGCGCATCCCCAGAAGGTCCGGGACTTCACCGTGCCCAGGGGCAGGCCCGTTCGTTCGGCGATCTGCGACTGGGACAGGCCTTCGAAGTACATCATCGTCAGCACCTCTCGTTGCTCGGGAGGCAGCTGGTCGAGCGCGCGCGCGGACGATGCGTCGTTCCTCCGGCAGGCCCAGCTGCTCGACCACCTCGTCGGCGTGATCGGCCTGGTCCTCCATCGCCTGGGGGATCGAATCGGCGGCGCGGCGGCGGTAGGACTCCTCGCGGCGGACCAGGTCGACGGCGCGGTGATGGACCATGCCCATGAGCCACGACTTCACCGAGCCCCGCTCGGCGTCGTAGCCCTCCGGGTTCCTCCAGACCGCCATGAACGCTTCCTGCACGATCTCCTCCGCCAGGTGCGACTGCCGGACGACCCGCTGCGCGAGGCCTTCGCCGTGGGCGCGTACCGCGCGAACAAGCCGCGGAACGCCTCTTCGTCGCGGTCGACGGAGGCGCAGGAGCAGGTCGCGGTCGCGCGCCTCGGAGATGTCGATCATCCCCGACGGCTCGGTCCCGACCAGCAACGATCGTCCTCCTGTCGCAACCGCGACCCTTTCGACGGTCGTCCCGGAACGGGCGTTCTGTCTCGGGGTATTCGCGGCTCATGTGCCCTCGGATGACCTCGGTTCCCGTTGCTTCGCGCAGTCGGCGATCCGCCGTCTCCAGGATCTGCGGAGAGCGTCGCGGGCGACTCGGGGTCGTAGAGGGCGCTGCCCGACCGAGAGCGAGAGGACCGCGGCGCCTGCGCGCGGCGTCGTGCACGGCGATCGCCTCGACCAGCCGCGACAACACGAGGGTCTCCGCGCCGGCGGCGTCGCCCGTCAAGCAGCACGGCGAACGTGTCGTCGGTGATGCGGGCAGGCACGTCCGCGTCGCGGACGGCCTCGAGGAGCACCTCGGCCGCCTCTCGCACCATGCGCCGGCCTCCTCGGGGCGCCGCCGCTCGCGCGTTGCGGCGAGCCCGTCGAGACGCACGAACAGGAACACGACCGGGGTCTTGGCCCGGTCGGCCATTCGCAGGTGGTGCTCGGCGATCGGCGCGAACCCGCGGAGGTTGGGCAGACCGGTGAGCTCGTCGCTTGTGCGGCGAGTTCGCGCCGGAGCCGCCGCTGGGCGACCGCGTAGCGGACCGCCCGGGGGAGCAGTCCGTCGGGATCGAGCCGCGCACGAGGTGGTCCTCGGCGCCGCCGTGGAGGGCAACCGCGCCGTCGGCCTCGTCGGTCCGGACCGGTGACGACGAGCACGGCGGCGTCGGGGGCGCGAGCCCTCGAGCGCGCCGAGCAGCTCGAGCGGCGCCGGTGGCGTCGAGGCGATCACGATCGCGTCGACCCCGCTCCGCTCGTCCAGGTCTTCGATGTCGTCGGCGCTGGACGTCGAAGCCCTCTCCTTCGAGCTCTCGACGAGTTCCTTCGTCCAGGCGTCCTCGAAGCCCGACGAGCGCCACGGTGACGGCATGATCGGTCTGCCCTCCGGTCGGTCGGCGTGTTCGGTGGGCGGATTATCCCATCCCGAGCAGGTCCGACACGCTCGACGTCGGTCCCGTCACCGTTCCGCCACAGGAACACCACGGGCTCAGGGGAGCGGCCGCAGACGCTGCGCCGGTACGCTTGGCCCATGACCGATGGACCCGCCGCGCCACGCGTGCCCCGCGCACGCTCGTCTCACCCACTGGTTCGTCGGCGTCTCGGCGGTCCTGTCCCTCTGATCGCCGTCGGCGAGCGCCTACGGCTACGTCGCCTACATCAAGCGACGGACGTCAGCACCGTCCCGGATCTTCGACCCCGTCCTCCGGCGTCGGAGGGCCGGCGGGCCCGAGAGTCCCCGGGGGGTGCGCCGAGGACGTCTGCAACTACCTCCTGCTGGGCAGCGACTCACGCGCGGGGCTCACCGGCAGGAGCAGGAGGAGTTCGGGACCGACAAGCACATCGGCGGCGAGAACCGCGCCGACACGATCATGCTCGTGCACACCGACCCGCGCTGCGAGAAGGCCATCATCCTGTCGTTCCCGCGGGACCTGTACGTGGACATCCCTGGGCGGGTCGGCGAGGACAAGATCAACGCGGCGTTCGAAGGCGGCATCGAGGGCGGCGGCCCCGACCTGGTCGCCAAGACCGTGCAGGAGCTGACCGGCCTCAGATCGATCACTTCCTGTACGTGGACCTCGCGGGGTTCCAGGGCGTATCGACGAGCTCGGCGGCATCGACATGTGCATCCGGGCTGAGAACGTGAACACGCCCGGCGTACGTGGAATCCGAGACGGCCGACGGGACGGATCGGGCACGGACTATTACGCCGAGCCCGGCCACATCGTCGACCCGCGCACGGGGCTCGACATCGAGCCCGGATGCCAGACGCTTCCCGGGGACCAGGCGCTCGCCTACGTGCGGACCCGCCACCTGCAAGTGCGACGCGGCGGCGCCCGACTTCTACCGGATCCAGCGCCAGCAGCAGTTCATGCGCGCGGTGATCAACCGGCTGCTGCAGCCCGAGCAGCTCGCGCAGCTGCCGCTCGTGATCAAACCGATCCTGGCGAACCTCCGGCGCGACGCGGGCTTCAACCCGGCAGAGCTCGCCTTCTTGACCGGGCAGCTCCAGGGCATCTCGACCGGCGAGGCGGAGTTCCGGACGGTTCCCGCCTACGCCCGATCGCGCCGACCTAGGGATCGCTTCGGGCATGGACCCGCGGCGGAGCGCATCTTCGCGCGTCGATCCGGAAGGCAAGCAGCTGGGCCTGCGGCGTCGACCTCGTCGTACACGCCGCCGTCGGAGGCCAACATCGCCGTCCTCGTCGTCGACTCACGCGTCGGCGGGCAAGGCGGACGAGGTCGACGAGTGCTGTCCCAGGCCGGGTTCGACATCTCGCCGGCGATCACCACCTACGCCGCCGTACTCGGCGAAGGTCACGGGCCGGTCATCGCCTACGCGCCGGATCACGACGCGGAGGCCCAGGTCGTGCTGCGCAGTACTTCCCGACCTTGGAGCTGAGTCAGGTCAAGGGGCTGCCCGACGACGTCGCCGTGTTCGTGACCTCGGCGTACGAGCCCGCGCCGGTCGGCGGCGCGGCACGCGCGGACGAGTCGGCTGTCCGCGAGGCCAACGTCTGATGCGCGCGTTGGTGCTGTCGGGGGGCGAAGGGTCCAGGCTCCGGCCGCTCACCCACACGAGCGCCAAGCAGCTGATCCCCGTCGCGGGGACGCCGATCCTGTTCCACGCGCTCGAGGCGATCGCCGACGCCGGCATCACCGAGGTCGGCATCGTCGTCGGGGCAGACCGCCGAGGAGGTGCGCGCCGGCGGTCGGAGACGGGTCGCGCTGGGGCCTCCGCGGTCACCTACATCCCGCAGGACGCGCCGCTGGGTCTGGCGCACGCCGTCTCGCCGCCCGCGACTTCGTCGCGGGGCAGCCGTTCCTGATGTACCTGGGCGACAACGTGCTGCTCGAGGGGCTCAGACGGTTCGTGCGGGAGTTCGAACGCACCCGGCCGGACGCGCAGATCTTCCTGGCGCGGGTGCCGAGCCGGAGCGATTCGGCGTGGCGGTGCTCGAAGGCGACCGGGTCGTGCGCCTGGTCGAGAAGCCTCGCGAGTTCGTGAGCGACCTCGCGCTCGTCGGCGTCTACCTGTTCGACGACTCGATCCTGGAGGCGGCCGACACGCTCGAGCCGTCGTGGCGCGGCGAGTACGAGATCACCGAGGCGATCCAATGGCTCATCGACCACGGCAGGACGGTCCGCGCGGAGATGGTCGGCGGGTGGTGGAAGGACACCGGGAAGCCCGACGACCTGCTCGAGGCGAACCGGATCATGCTCTCGGTCTCGAGCCGGTCGATCGAAGGTGAAGTCGACGAGGAGCACCACCCTGCACGGCGCCGTCGCGTCGCGCGCGGGGGCGAAGGTCATCCGGCAGCGAGCTGCGAGGTCCGGTCGCGATCGGCCCCGACGCCGTCATCGACGACTCGCCGTCGGTCCCGACGTCGCGATCGAGCGCGGCTGTGGCATCGAGCGGAGCTCGATGGAGGACTCGATCGTGATGGAGGGGCTGCCCGATCGCGGACGTTCACGGTCTCGCGGCGTCGATCCTGGGACGCAACGTCGAGGTGCGCCATTCGGGCTCCGAGGCATCCACCGGCTGATCGTCGGGCGACCAGAGCCGCGTCGAGGTGGACTGAGCCGTTCGACCGGAGACCCAGAAGCCGGTTCCCTCGCCGTCTGCCGCACCTACCATCGCTCTGTGGAGACCGATCCCGTGGCCGTGCGCGTTCCCGGCCGTCGCATGGCGATGCAGGCGTTCCTGCTCGCCGCCTCGGTCCGTTCGTCATGGGCGCCAGCTCGCCCGGCCGCGATCGTGCTCGGATTCCGATCCCTCTCGATCTCCGCCGTGGCGGGCGCATATGCGCCCGGGCCGCGCCACCGCGTACGCCTCGATCGTGGTCGGGGCGTGCGGGCTGTGGCTCTGGGGATGGACGGTGGCCCAGCTCATGGGCGCCCTGTCCGCGCAAGGGCAAGGACTCCCGCCTGGTGGTGCCGCTCGGTCGCGGGCCTGGCCGTTCGTGTGGGTCGGCATCCACCCTGGCGGGGTTCCTCGGCGGGGCGCCGTTCACCCGGCCTTTAGGTAGGGTTCGGGTTCATGCGAGCCGTGATCGACGCTCGGCCGGCGCTCGACCCCCGCCGCACGGGGGTGGGCAACTACACGCACAGCAGATCGATCCGCCACCTGCCGCACGCCGACCCCGACAGCGAGTACGTCGCGTGGTACCTGCACGCCAAGGGGCTGTTCCGCCCTCGCCGGTTCTTCGAAGGGGTGAAGGCGCCGAACCTCCCGAGAAGGCGTCGGGTTCCCGCCCGGGTGTTCGGACCGGTTGTCCACGCGCCTCGGCGTGCCGCGCATCGAATGGTCGGGGGCGTTCGACGTGTTGCTCGCGACGAACTTCCTGCCGCCCGCGACCCGCAGCCCCGGCGTGGTGATGGTCGGTGCACGATCTCGCCGCACGAACGGCTGCCGGCGCACCGCGCCGCACATGGACGGGCGCGTGGCGTCGCCGGTTCGACGGTGGCTGCGCGGTGGCGGCCGGGGTCATCGTTCCCTCGGACTCCACGAGACAGACCTGTTGGCCGGGCACGACATCGTGCCCGAGGAGCGTGTCCACGTCACGCCACTGGGGGTCGACGTCGCCGCGTTCGCGCCTGCGGCGGACGAGGCGGTCGACGGCGTCCGCCGCAAGTACGGGATCGACGGCCCGTACGCGCTGTTCGTCGGCGGCATCGAGCCGCGCAAGAACCTCGACACCTGGTGCACGCGTTCGCGGCGCTCGAACCGGGCACGCGACTCGTCGATCGCAGGCGGTCCCGTCCGGTGGGATCCCAAGGCCGCCGATCGCCTCGCCGAAGGGTCCGGGCCGTTGCCGCCCGCTGCACGGGCGCGGATCGTGCGCACCGGCTACGCGACGATCGGGAGAAGGTTGCGCTTGCTCACGGGCGCGACGCTGCTCGCCTATCCGTCGCTTCACGAGGGGTTCGGCTTCCCGCGTGCTCGGAAGGGTTCGCGGCAGGCGTGCCGGTCCTCACATCGAACGTGTCCTCGCTCCCCGAGGTCGCGGGCGACGCGGCGGTCACGGTCGATCCCACGCGACCCGGCCGCGATCGCCGATGGGCTCGCGCAGCTGTTCGGCGATCCCGACCTGCGGGCGATGCTGGCGGCGGCCGGGCTCGCGCGCGCCGCGAAGTTCACGTGGGAGGCATGCGCGAAGCGGACCGCCGCGGCCCTGCACGCCGCCCACGATGTGGCCCGCGGGTAGACTCGCTGCCGTCCCTGCGATCCGCGAGGCCTCCGCGACATGACCGATGACTCCCACGTGCTCGTGACCGGCGGCGCCGGCTTCATCGGCTCACACATCGTGGATGCGTTGCTGTCGCAGTCCGACGCCCGGGTCACGGTGCTCGACAAGCTCACGTACGCGGGCTCGCGCGCCAACCTCGCCCGGCACGATGACGACGATCGCCTCCGCTTCGTCCAGGGCGACGTCGCCGATCCCTCGGTGGTGGAGCCCCTCGTGGACCAGGCCGGCAGGGTGCTCCACGCCGCCGCCGAGACGCACGTCGATCGTTCGATCAGGGGGCCTGCCGAGTTCGTCATGACCAACGTCGTGGGCACACAGGTGATCCTCGATGCGTGCCGTACGAGCGGCACCCCGCTCCTGGTGGTCTCCACCGACGAGGTCTACGGACAGAACGACCCCGACGGCCTCTTCGACGAGGAGGCGCCGATCCGCCCGCGAAGCCCCTACGCCGCGAGCAAGGCCGGGGCCGAGCTCCTGGCACGCTCGTACGGCATCACGTACGGGCTGCCCGTGTGGATCGTGCGGGGCACGAACGCCTACGGGCCCCGTCAGGATCCCGAGAAGGCGATCCCGGTGTTCACGACGGCCGCGCTCGAGGGCAGGCCGCTGCCCGTGTACGCGGACGGTCGCCAGTCCAGGGAGTGGTTGTACGTCACCGACTGGGCGGCCGCGTGCGTGACCGCGCTGCGTCACGGCGAACCCGGCGACGTGTTCAACATCGGCGACGGCTTCGAGCTGCCGAACGCCGAGCTCGCGCGGACCATCTGTCGCCTCGCGGGAGCCGACGAAGCGTTGGTGACGTTCGTGGAGGACCGGCCGGGTCACGACCTTCGCTACGGCGTCACCAGCGAGCGGTTGCACGAGCTCGGGTGGCGACCGGCCGTGCCGTTCCAGGAGGGCCTGGCGCGCACCGTCGACTGGTACCGCGATCATCGGGGATGGGTCGGAGACATGCGGGCCGGAGCCGAGGCATGAGGTTGGTGGTCACCGGTGCGGGAGGCGGCCTGGGGCGAGCCTTCCTGCGATGGCTGCCTGCGCACCACGACGTGCGGGCGTTCACGCACGCAGAGCTCGACATCGGCGACCACGACGCCGTTCGACGGACGGTCGATCCGCTCCGGCCGGAGGCGATCGTGAACCTGGCCGCGTTCACGGGGGTCGACGGGAACGAGACCGATCCTTCGAGGGCGTTCCGCGACAACGCGCTCGGCCCTCAGAATCTGGCGCTCTCGGCCCGAGCGACCGGCGCCACGATGCTGCATGTCTCGACCGACTACGTGTTCGACGGATCGAAGCGCGAACCCTACGACGAGACCGACGAACCCTCGCCGTTGTCCGTCTACGGCCGGGCCAAGCTCGAGGGCGAATCGTTCGTGCGCGACTTCGCTCCCTCCTGGTTCATCGTGCGCGTCGGCTACGTCTACGGAGCGGGAAGCGACTACCTCACGAGCGCCGCGCGGGCGCTCGCGACGGGCGAGGAGGTCGGCGGGATCGAGGACCGGGTGGGGACGCCCACCTTCGTCGGGCACATCGCCGAACGGCTGCTTCCGCTGCTGCTCACGGGCAGGTTCGGCACCTATCACCTCGCCGGCGCCGAGCCCGCGTCCTGGTTCGACGTGTTACGGAGGCTGCGGGACCTGTCGGGCGCGTCCGGCCGCGTCCTGCCGCAGCGCTCGGCCGAGCTCGGTCTGCCCGCTCCTCGTCCGGCATGCTCGGCGCTCACGAGCGTCTACCTGGAGCACCTGCCCGTCGATCCGATACCGGGACTGGACGAGGGGCTGAAGGCGTTCCTGACCGCCCGAAACGATCCGAACTGATGGGCGTCGACGACGTCTCCGGGCGCTCCACCCGCCCTGTTACGCTCGCGGCGTGAGCGATGGCGATCCCGATCCCGCCGGCTCCGGCGCCGACGAGCTCGTCGGCCGGCTCCAGGAACTGGTCGCGCGGCTGCAGGAGGAACAACGCGAATCGGTACCGCGCGACGAGCCTTATCTCGCTTCGCGCTGGGCGCTGAAGGGCGGGATCAAGCGCGGCGTGTTCCGCATGACTCGCCCCGCGACTCGCCGCTACGACCGCCTGGCGACCGAGCTGGCGACCGTGGCGGTGGAGCTCGCCGAGCGACTGCATGCCCAGCACGCCGACATCGAGACGATCCATGGCGACCTCGATCGGCTCGATCATGCGGTCCAGGCGCTGCGAACCGCCGCCGTCGAGGCGCCGGAGCCGGGAGGGTCCGAACCGGCGGTCGGCGTCCCGGACGACTACTACTGGGCGTTCGAGCAGCGCATGCGGGGGAGCTCCTCGTCGGTGGTGGAGCGACTCCGCCAGTACGAGCGATTCGCGATCCCGCTCCATGCCGAGCTGTCCGACGCCGCGCCCGCGGACGAGCCGCCGCTGTGGCTCGACCTCGGATGCGGTCTCGGAGAGCTCTGTGTGCTCGCTCGCGAGTGGGGGTGGCGCGTGCACGGTGTCGACAGCTCGCCGGAGGCCGTGGATGCCTCTCGCGCCAAGGACATCGACGCTACCTTGGCCGACGCCGGCGAATTCCTGCAGAACCGTCGCGGGGAGCCGCCGGGAGCGATCAGCGCGATCCAGCTGATCGAGCACCTCCCGCGAGGGGGGTGGATCCGGCTCTTCGAGCAAGCTCACGGCGCACTGGCTCCCGGGGGAGGCCTCCTGGTCGAGACGATCAACGGCCTCAACCCGGAAGCCCTCGCCGCCTACTTCGTGGCCGACGTCACGCACAGCTGGCCCGGCCATCCCGAGACGCTCTCGTTGATGGCCGAGCACGCGGGCTTCGAACGGACCGAGGTGATGTTCCTCAACCCCGACCATCGTGGCAACGCGCAGGACTTCGCCATCTGGGCGCGGAAGTCTCCCCGCGACCGCCGAGGCCGGGGGATAGCACCGAACCGCCACAGACGGGTGCTAGCCTCGACCGCGATGGCGTCCGAAACCCCTGCCATGCCGTCGGAGTCCGACGCCCAGGCCGATCTGCTGCGCGAGATGTATTGGGCGCGCGACAGCGCCGCGCGCGGGCGCATGGACACGCCGGAGGTGCGCGATCGCCTGCACGACCTCGCTGCGCAGCTGCGTACCGACGAGACCATGGTGATCCCCATGGGCGAGGGCAACCTCGCGTCCCCCAACCGCTGGCGTCGCCAGGTCAAGTACCGGCTCTGGCGAGTGATGCGGCCCGCCACCTGGCGCTACGACCGCCTCATCGCCGATCACGCCGAGCTGACGACGAGCCTGGCCGAAAAGGTCCTGGTGCTTGAAGCGGAGGTCGATCGCCTCAAGTCCCAGCTCGAAGAGGAGCGATCCGGGCGAGCCGAGGAACGCCCCTCATGAGGATCGCGGTGCTACATCCGCAGACTGCCTTCGTGCGGGGCGGTGCGGAGACCCATGCCGAGTCGCTCGTGCGCGCGCTGAAGGCGGCGGGCCACGACGCGGATCTCGTGCAGCTCGCCGGGAAGTGGTATCCGCCCAGCCAGCTCGCGCACCAGATGGCAGTGTGGCGCAGCTTCGACATCACCGAATCCAACGGCCTCAAGGTGGATGCGGTCGATCGCGCTGAAGTTCCCGGCCTACCTCGCCCAGCACGAGCGCAAGATCGTCTGGTTGATCCACCAGCACCGGACCGCGTACGAGCTGTGGGATCACCCCGACTACGCCGACCTCAAGCGCCAGGACGACGGCGCTGCGGTCCGCGACATGGTGTGGGAAGCCGACCGGGTCGCCCTGGGCGAGGCGAAGCGGGTCTTCACGAACTCCACGAACGTGAAGGCCCGGCTCTGGAACTCCTTGCGGATCCCGGCCGAGACCCTGTACCACCCCTCTGGCCTGAGCGAGCGGCTGCTCGACGCCGAACCCGGCCCCTACGGCGACCACATCGTCTTCCCCAGCCGTATGGAATCGCTGAAGCGACAGGCGCTGGTGATCGATGCGATGGCGCACGTGAAGACCGGCGTCGACCTCGTGCTCGTCGGGCGTGGACCGGACGAGCAGCAGCTCCGTGAGCAGGTGCGGCGGCTCGGGCTCGAGGGGCCGTGTGCGGTTCGAGATCGGTGTCAGCGACGCGCGGCTCGAGGAGCTCTACCGCACGGCGCTGGGCGTCTACTTCGGTCCGTTCGATGAGGACTACGGCTACGTGACCATCGAGGGTATGGCGGCGGCACGGCCGGTCGTGACCGTGACCGATAGCGGTGGACCGCTGGAGTTCGTGCGGGACGACGAGACCGGCCTCGTGTGCCCGCCCGAACCCCGGCCGATCGCCGAGGCCTTCGATCGCCTCTTCACCGATCGCGACGCCGCGGCCCGTTTGGGCGAGGCGGGCCACGGGCTGATCCGGGCCGAGGTGCCGAGGTGGCCCGACGTGATCGCCCGGCTCTTGGACTGATGGGCGCCGGCGCGAGGCGAACCGCAACCGGGCTGGCGCGCAGGGTCGCGCCGGAGCCGGGCCCGCTCCCAGAGCCGGCAGCTCCCAGGGGCGGATCCAGGTCGACCGCGGGGTCGGCCCGGGCTCGTCCGGCGAGCTCGTGTTCTGTGGCCCGCTGCCACCCGCCGCCACGGGGATCGCGAGCTACGACAGGGCGGTGCTGGACGGGCTCGAGCGGATCGGGTTCAAGGAGCGACACCCCATGGACGTCGTGTGGCCGATCCAGCCCCAGGACGCGATCCAGCTGCCCGGCTATCACCTGGGCGTCTTCCAGCTCGGCAACAACATCGAGTTCCATCTGGAGGTCTATCGGGCCGTGTTCCTGACCAGCGCGCTCGTCGTGTTGCACGATCTGGCGCTCGACGATTTCGTCCGCGGACTCAAGACCGCAGGCGATCCGCTGGGGTTCATGGCGGCGCGCGAAGCGGGGCGGTTCCGGAGCGGACCTCACGTCGCCCGACGTCGTTCGCAACGAGCCGCTCCGCGACCCGTGGGCGGCACACGTCGCCCGCCGGGCTCGCGGCATCATCGTCCACGCGCGGTTCTGCAAGGACTATCTGGAGGAGGCGGGGTGTCGCACGCCGATCTTCGTGGTGCCCCACCCGGTCGTCGAGGAGCCCGCGGCCATCGAACGCGCGAGGCAGCGGGCCCGAGAGCTGAGAGCGCCATTCGAGGCTCGAGACATCCGGCGCCTCGTCGTCGCGCCCGGTGACATGAACGAGGCGAAGCAGCTCGACGCCGTCGCCGCCTCGGCGAGGCTGCTCCCGATGGACGTGCACGTCGCGATGGTCGGTCGAAGGATCGAAGGCTACGACGTGCATCCCATGATCGAGGCCGCAGGCGCCACGGGTCGCGTCAGCGTGTATTCCGATGTCGACGACGCGGACTTCATGGGGTGGCTCGCTGCCGCCGACGTCGTCGTCGACCTGCGGTACCCACATCGGGGAGAGGTGAGCGGCTCCCTCGTCCGCGCGATGCAGGTGGGCACGTCCTCGGTTGTCAGCGCGACGGGCACCTACCTCGACGTTCCCGACGACGCCGTGCTCCGAGTGGCCGCGGGTCCCGCCGACGCCGCCGAGCTGGCGCTGCGCATCCGGACCCTGCTGGAAGACGACGCGCTCAGGGCCCGGATGGGCGAAGCGGCGGCGACGCACATGCGCGGGCAGCGCGAGTCCGAGACCACCGCGCGAGGCTACGAGCGCGCGATCGAACGAACGCTTTCGCTCGTTCGCGACCCCGGTCGCAAGGCGATGGCGATCTGGGGCAAGTCGCTCGTGGACGTGGGTATCACCGAAGACATGGTGGCCGAGGGCTACGGCATGGAGTACGCACGGGCGTTGGAGAGCTTCAAGGGATCGCCATAGCCCTTGCAGGGCCGCGCGAGCGCCCGTTGCTAGACTCGTTCGCGCCGCGCTGACCTGCGAATCCGAGCGCCGAAACACCCCACGAGGAGACGTTCCGACATCGCCACGACCACCGTCACCGAACGAACCTCCGAGGCGCCGCGACTCCGCGTTCGCAGCCGCCTGCGCGAGCTGTGGGCTCATCGCGAGATCCTCCTGAATCTGATCCGCAAGGAGCTGAAGGTGAAGTACACGGCCTCGGTCCTCGGGGCGGTGTGGTCGATCCTCAATCCGATCGTGTTCCTGGCGGTGTTCTCGTTCGTGGTCGTGGTGCTCGACAACCGCGTGCCCGCCTTCCCGGTGTTCCTGCTCTCAGGACTGCTCGCGTGGAACCTGTTCTCGGGCGCACTCCTCCAGGGTTCGCGCTCCGTGATCGACAACGCCAACCTCGTGAAGAAGGTCGCCTTCCCGCGGGAGATCCTCCCGCTGTCCTCCGTCGGCGTCGCCATCGTCGACTTCGTGCTGCAGTCGGCCGTGCTGCTGCTCTTCATCGTGGTATCGGGACACGGTCTGAGCGTCTCGGCGTTGTTGTACCCGCTCGTGATCGTGACGCTCCTGGTGTTCACCACGGCGGCGACCTTGTGGGCATCGTCGCTGAACGTGCGCTACCGAGACGTGCAGCACCTGCTGAACCTGGGTCTGCTGGTGTGGTTCTGGATGACCCCCATCGTCTATCAGGCGGCCCTGGTTCAGACCGCGCTCGTCGACAAGACCGTCGCCGGCGTCAGCCTGTGGAACGTCTATCTCGTGAACCCGCTCGCCCCGATCGTGCTCGGGTTCCAGCGCGCGCTCTACGGCAGCCCCGTCCAGGAGGGCCAGCAGGTGCTTCCGGGAGCGTCGCTCGTCTGGTACGCGGGCATCGTGGGGATCGTGCTCGCGGTGTCGATCGCGCTGCTCTACGCTGCCTGGCGATTGTTCTTCCGGTTGTCCGGCGACTTCGCGGAGGAGCTGTGACGGCCACCGCGATCAACGTCGAGGGCGTCTCGAAGTCCTTCCGGCTATATCGGGAGAAGCCGTCGAGCCTCAAACAGCGTGTGCTCGTCACACGTTCCAAGGCAGAGGACTTCTGGGCCCTGCGCGACGTGAGCCTCGACATCCCCGAGGGTGCCTCGATCGGGCTGATCGGGCACAACGGCTCTGGCAAGACCTCGTTGTTGAAATGCATCGCCGGCATCCTGCGCCCCACCGCAGGGCGCATCCGCACGCAGGGGCGAATGGCCGCGCTCCTCGAGCTCGGCGCCGGGTTCCACCCCGAGCTCACCGGGCGAGAGAACGTCTACCTCAACGCCTCGTTCCTGGGGCTCACGCGCCGCGACACCGATCGCGTGTACGAGGACGTCGTCGCGTTCGCCGAGCTCGAAGGGTTCATGGACAACCAGGTGAAGTTCTACTCGTCGGGCATGCTCGTGCGGCTGGGCTTCGCGGTCGCGGTGCACGTCGACCCCGAGATCCTGTTGATCGACGAGGTCCTCGCGGTGGGGGACGAGGCGTTCCAGCAGCGATGCGTCGACCGGGTGCGGCGGTTCCAGGCCGACGGGCGCACCATCGTGCTGGTCACGCACGCGCTCGATACCGTCGTCGACGTCTGCGACCGTGCGGTCATGCTCGATCACGGCAGGTTGCACATGGACGGGGAGCCGGCTGACGTCGTGCGGGAGCTGCGACACCGCCTGCTCTCTCGCGATCCCGGATTCGTCGCCGAGGAGGGCGATCGCGACGTCGAGATCCTGGCCGTGGCGTTCGACTCCGGGGGCGACGGCAACGGCACGGTGTGGCCCGGCGCCGAGCTCACGATCACGGTGGACGTGCGCGCCAACACCCCCGTTCCCGACCTCGACGCGTCGTTCGCGATCGTGTCAGCCGCCACGAACCACTCGATCATCGACGGCCGCACTTCGGCCATGGGCGTGGAGATCGGCGCCGTGGACGGCAAGAAGCGCGTCCGGTTCCACGTCCCACCCGCGGACTGGACCGGCGGCAAGTACTTCGTGACCGTCGGCCTCGCATCGCTCTCGGGACGCCCGTACCACGTCCAAACGCAGCGCTACCTCCTGCAGGTTCCCGAGGGGGCGCGCGCCGTCAAGGCGCTGGGCGTCACGCCTGGCGCATCCGTGGAGGACTTGTGAATCCGAACCCCCCCGTTCTCGATCCGGAAGCCCATGAGGCTCATCTCGACCATCTCGCCCGAGGAAGGAAGAACCGCACCATGCTGATCGGCCTGATCCTGCTGTCGGTGGCCCTGGCCGCCCTCGCTCAGCTGACCCTCAAGCAAGGCATGAACCAGGTCGTCGGCAACACCGGCGAGCTCCAGTTCAACGGGACCTCGTTCAGGGACGTGGTCACGACACCTGCGATATGGGCGGGTCTGTTCCTGTTCGCGCTGTCGGCAGCCGTGTGGCTCGCCGTGCTCTCTCGCGCGTCGCTGTCGTTCGCCTATCCGTTCGCGTCGCTGTCCTACGTGCTGATCCTGCTCGCCGACCGGTTCGTCCTGCACGAGCAGATCCCGCCGCTGCGGTGGGCAGGTGTGTTCTTCATCATGACGGGCATCGTCCTGGTGGCGCAGACGCCACACTCATGACCGGCGATCCAGCCGTGGCCGAGCTCGCCGTCGTGATCGTGAACTACAACGCGGGGGACTACCTGGAGCGGTGCCTATCGTCCCTCGAGGCGCATCGGGGCGACATCGCCACCGACATCCTGGTGATCGACAACGCCTCGCACGACGGGTCGCACACGCGCGCGGTCGCCGCCCATCCCCAGGTCCGGCTGATCGAGAACCCCACCAACGTCTTCCTCTCGCCGGCGTGGAACCAGGGCATCCATGAGACCACGGCACCCTGGATCCTGCTGCTCAATCCCGACGTCGAGTGGTGGAAGGGCACTCTCGCCGGGTACGTCGAGGTCGCGAAGGGCCACCCCAACGCCGGCATCGTGGGGCCACTCGTGCGCAATTCCGACGGCTCGATCTACGAGAGCGGGCGCCCGTTCCCCGACGTGATCGACGCGGCGGGGCACGCGTTCCTCGGAACGGTGAAGCCCGACAACCGCTTCACGAATCGCTACCACCTCGACGGCTGGGACCGCCGGAGCGAGCGCGAGGTCGACTGGGTATCCGGGTGCTGCATGCTCGTGGCGCGCTCGACCTTCGACCGGGTCGGCCCGCTCGACGAGGGCTTCCCGCTGTTCGGCGAGGAGCTCGACCTGGCCACGCGGATGCGGGACGCGGGCCTGGTGTCCTTGTACACGCCGAGGGTCGAGATCGTGCACGAGATCGGGGTCTCGAGGGGTCATTCGCGCTCCATGCTCCTGATGCATTCGAACAGCATCTACCGCTACTACCGGCAGCATCGGGCGAAGGGTTGGCGACGGCTCACGCTGCCGATCGCCTGGATGGCGCTGCGCGCCAGGGCGGAGCTCGAAGCCCTGCGCGGCCGGGTCTCGTCGTGAAGGCGGTCGTGCTCGTCGGAGGCGAGGGCACGCGTCTGCGTCCGCTGACCGAGACCGTCCCCAAGCCGCTGTTGCCGCTCATGGATCGGCGCTCGCTGGACCACGTGCTCGACCACCTCGCCAGGCACGGAGCGCGCGAAGTGATCCTGTCCTCTCCGTACCTCGAGGAGACGTTCGAGCCGTTCATCGAGTCCCGATCGGACGAACCCCGGATCACGTGGATCACCGAGGCCGAGCCTCTGGGAACGGGAGGCGCGATCGTGAACGCGCTCGGGCGGGTGGGCGACGCGCCGTTCTTCGCGTTGAACGGAGACATCGTCACCGACCTCGATCTCACGGCGATGCGTGCCTTCCACGACGAACGCGACGCAGCCGTCACGATCGCCCTGCACCACGTCGAGGACGCGCGGTCGTTCGGCCTCGTCGAGCGCGACGCCGACGATCGGGTGATGGCGTTCCGGGAGAAGCCGCAGGATCTTATCCCCGGAGACATCAACGCCGGCACGTACCTCATCGACCCCGCCGTGCTTCGGGATCGCACGGCCGGGCACGAGCTGTCGATCGAACGCGAGATCTTCCCCGACGTGATCGCGTCCGGCGGGGCCGTGTACGGCTTCGGTTCGAACGCGTACTGGCTCGACCTGGGCACCCCGGAGAAGTACCTGCAGGCGCACTTCGACATGCTCGACGGGAGGGTGCACGACGTCTCGTATCCGGCTCCGTGGATCGCGAGCGATGCGGTCGTGGACCTCCGGGCCCATCTGGGCAGATGGGTCGCCATCGGTCCCGCAGCCTCGATCGGCCCCGGGGTTCAGGTCGACGACTCGGTACTGCATGCAGGCGCCTCCGTCGAGGAAGGCGCACGGGTCCTCGGCTCGATCCTGGCCCGCAACGTTCGTGTCGGCGCCGGCGCCACGGTGCAGGGCAGCGTGATCGGAGAGGGCGCCACCGTCCGGCCGGGGGCCGTGCTCGATGATGAGCGCGTTCCGGCCGGCGCGGCAGTCTGAAACGCCTGGGCTCAATGAGGGGTGGCGCGACGTCGATGTGGGTAGCGTGGCGAACATGACCCGGGGGTCCCACGTCCGACGAACAACCCTGTTCGTCATCGTGTTCTCGCTGGTCCTGGGCATGCTTGGCCCCTCCGCCAAGGCCTCGGGGCCGGGCACCATCCCCGAGGGCGTGACCGACGACCCCTTCTCCGGCGCTCCTGCCTCGACGTCGTCCTCGGTGGAGCGGGCGGGCGGCTTCACGTTCTTCGGGTCCGGGTTCGGGCACGGGATCGGCATGTCGCAATGGGGGTCGTACGGGCTGGCGAAGCAGGGGTGGCCGCACGTCCGCATCCTCAAGAACTTCTACCGGGGCACCAAGGTGGTGCGGGATCCGAACCCGGTGCGGAAGCTGCGCATCGGCATCACCTACGACCGGTCGATCACCCACATCGGGGCCCGGTCGGGACCGGTTCGCCTGTGGATCGGCAAGCCCCGTGGGACCGCGGTGGGAAGGATCCCCGCCGGGAAGACGTGGACGGTCAAGGCCACCGCGAAGGGGTACGCGATCCGCGACGGCGCCGGGAAGCTGATCGGAGGCAAGGCCTGGGGAGGATCGGCTTTCGACCTGTTCGCGACGTACGCGAACACCGGCGCGCGAGTGTTCGTGAAGGAGGCGGACGCGGTCTCGGGGGTCGGCTACGCGTACAACCGAGCCCATCTCGAGTTCAACCTGTATCGGGGCGGCGGTTCGTGGCAACAGCGGATCATCGTGCCGATCACGATGGAGCAGTACCTCTACGGGATCGGTGAGATGCCGAGCTCGTGGCCTGCGGAGGCCCTGCAGACCCAGGCGGTGGCCGCGCGAACGTTCGCGACCTACACCACCCGGAACTACGCGATCCGGGGGTACTGCAACTGCGACCTCACGGACGGCGCGAACGACCAGGTGTACATCGGCTACAACAAGGAAGGCGGCGCGATGGGCAGTCGCTGGGTCAGGGCCGTGAAGGCCACCACCCGCCAGATCGTGACGCGCGGCGACGGCAAGGTGATCCAGGCGTTCTTCGCCGCCTCCAACGGCGGGCACTCCGACGCGGTCGAAGACGTCTGGCACGGAGGGAACCCCGCGTTCGCAGTCTCCTACCTGAAGGCCGAATGCGACCCCGGCGAGTACACGGGCGCGAACCCGTGGACCGACTGGAAGCGCACGTTGACCGCGAGCGCCCTCACGAGCCGGCTCTCGCCCTACACCGGCGGCATCGGAAGGGTCACCGGCTTCCCGAAGGTCCGGCGAGGCCGGGGCGGGCGCATCATCAGCGCCACGGTGGAGGGCACCTCGGGGCGGTCCTCGATTACGGGGTCTCAGCTCAAGGGCGCGGTTTCCGCATGGGACGGCCGGATCTGGATCAACCGCAACAAGAACATCGTGGGCGCGATCCGCGCCAAGTACGACGCGCTGATGTGCAGGCCGGGCCTGCCGACCTCACCCGTCGCCAAGGTGGGCAGCGGGTCCCGGCAGAAGTTCCAGGTCGGCGGCATCTACCGGAACGGCCGCGCGGACGTGTCGGTGTGGCTGAAGGGACCGATCTACAAGGAGTACGTGGCCGCCGGCGGGGCGCCGGGGCGTCTCAAGCTCCCCAGCAGCCAGGTGAAGCCGGTGCCGGGAACCAGGGGCGCGCGGATCCTGTTCACGGGGGGACGGATCTACTCCAAGGGTGGCGCAGGCACGCACGCGCTGTGGGGCAAGGTGCTCGGCGTCTACCTCGCGAGGGGAGCGGCGAAGGGTCCGCTTGGGTTCCCCACCGACCAGGGTCCACAGCGGATCCGGCGGGCTCACCGCGTCGTTCGAGCACGGCTCGATCAGCTGCTCTGGCGCAGGAACCTGCACCGTCACCTGAGGCCTTTCAGCAGTCGGGGCTGGCGCCTTCCTCGGGCGCGTTGCTCGTGCACGCCAGGGCTTCCGCGAAGCTCGTGGCGATCGTGGTCGCCTGTTGCGGCGTCACGCCCGCGGGACAGGTCACCTTCTTGTTCCATGCGGTGAGCGTCAATGACTCCCCGGCGGGCAGCTCGGGGAAGGGCGCGAGCAGCGTGTTGCGCTGGTTCGTCGCGACCGTGCCCAGCGCGTCGGTGACAGGCTGAGGAAGCGCGTCGTCACCTTCGGGCTGGTAGTACATGATCACGCCGCCGTGCTCCAGGAAGTGCACCGATGCCGGCTCGTCCACGGGCTCGGTGTAGATCTCCGGACTGGTCGGGAGGACCGACCCCTGATAGTGCTGACCGGAGGTCGGTCGGGCGTTCCGCGTACGTGATCGTCGGCTGGTCCACGTGCTCTCCACTCGGTGATCCGACGGGCGAGGTCAGCTCGCTGCACCCGGCGGCGGAGGCGGCAGCGACCGCTTCCTGTGACAGCTCGCTTGGGGCGGCCGCGCGCTGGAACCACAAGAGCACGCCGACCGCCGCCAGTCCGACTCCCGAGAAGATGGCGGCCCTCCGGAGCGCGGCACTCCTCGCTGCGCGTTTCCGCTCCGCCTCTCTCGTCAGCCGCGCCAGTTCCTTGCGTTCTCGGCGGGCCATGTTGGCCCCGCCTCGGGCGGCGGGCTGCTCGGACTGCTTCTCGGCCTCGGGCGCGTTTGTCTGCGCTGCGCCCGGTCGTGCTCCCTGCGGGCGGCGGTTCTTCTTCTTGCGCTTGGCCATCGGCTCTTACAGGGCTGCGCCGGGCTCGGGGGCCTCGCCTGCGTACTGGCGGTCGCCGAACGGCGGCGCCGAGAACTGGCTGGTGAAGTCGAAGGCCACCGGCAGGCTGACCTGCGTGCAGGTCTGCAACCGGTGCCATGCCGTGGGGGCCATCATCACGCCCTCGGGCAGCTGGCCGCCGGCGCCCTCGTAGTCGTAGGGCGCCACGATCACGCGGTCCTGACCGACCTCATCCTCCTGGCCGAAGAAGGCATCGAGCTCGTCGACCTGGGCCTGTGGCGCGTCCGGGCTGTACCAGATCGCGCTCGCCCCGTGCTCGAGCGAGTGGAGCACCCTGGCCAGATCGGGTGGGCTGGAGTAGAACCCGGCCGGCATCGGCCCAGGCGGGATGTTCGCGTGCGGGCCGGACGTCGGGGGGATGCTGGGGTAGCTGTCGAGCGGAGGCATCTCGGGGAAGCGGTCGTCCCCGCCGATGTGAACCTGGTCGGTGTGATCGGGGCTCGTCGGGTCGTCCACGCCGCCGTAGGGCCCGGTCGTCTGCACCTCGTCGCAGCCGGCCACCGAGGCGGCGGTGAAAGCCTGATCCAGGAGCTGCTCCGGTGTCGGGAGGCCGTCGGCGTTCGATTCGGAGCCCGGCTGGACCACGAAGACCACGACCACCACGATCGCGGCGGCCAGCGCCACGGCCGCGATGCCGAGTTTCCGATTCCGCGAGCGCGTCGCCATCTGTCGCTGGATCTCGTCGCGCTCCCGACGAGACTGTTCCTTGCGCTCGGCTTTCGTGGGTCGGCGACTTCCGTCGCCCCCGGCTCGATCGGTCACGGCGTTCGTTCTCCTCGTCGTTCGGGAACGGTCAGGGTACCCAACGGATCGCACTGCGCTGACCAGCGTCACGAAGTCGTCATCGGGCGGATGGGTCGCCGGCGGGGAGCCCGACGGCGACGATGCCCAGCGGAACCCCGCCCCCCTTCGCCTCGAGTGACTCCGGCAGCCGCTGGTGCCACGGCCCCGAGATCACCCGGGTGGCGAGGCCGACCGCCGCCGAGGCGACGGAGATCTCTTGTACCGCTCGACCGGCCTCGAACCACAGCTCGGGATCCGTGCTCGCCTCTGTCCCTCCGTCAGACACCCGGGCCCACACGACGATCAAGGCGGGCGGCGCAGCCGCGTCATCGAGCCCCGCCGCGCTCGAGCACGAGCCGGATCGGCGCCTCGTCCTCTAGCAGGGTGACGCGGTGACGCACCCCTGCCGCGTCGATCGCCTCCTCGATCGCGGACCGAGGGACGGGGTCGGGACGCAGATCGTGGGGCCGATCCGCCGATCGGACCGCCTCCAGCGGCGACGTCCTGAACAGGTCCTCTTCCGGGGGCCGGATCAGGTCCGCGGCTCGGCCCTCGGGCGCGCCGAGGCGATCGACGCCTCGAACCAGCGCGACCGGGACGCGAGCGTCTTTGGCCATAACCACGCCGCCCGCCGCCGCGACCTCGTCGGCGAGCGCGACGATCGTCACCTCCAGCGGACCTGCCGTGGTGGTCGGCGCGTCCACGCAGGTCGGCGAGCGCGGGCAGCCCGGCGATCCCATCGCCACGTCCACCACACCGCCCCGCCACGGCCGCCCGAACGTGTCGGTCACGACCACGCCCGCCGCGGGCTCCGTGCGTTCGACGAGCCGCGCCCGCAGGCGCCCGGCGCTGGCGTCGGGGTCCGCGGGCAGCAGCGCGACGGTCGCCCGGCCCACGTTGGACGCGTCGACCCCCGCGCTGCGCAGACGAACCCGTGCTCGCGTCTCGGATCACCAGCGCCCCGGCGCGCCAGCACCCGCCGCGCCTCGGCCGACGACCCGCCGCTGAGCGGTCGGCGGCCCGACCGCGACGCGGCCCCCTCGGACTTGGCCACGACCTTGCTGGTGACGACGACGACGTCGCCGTCGCGCACCGGCCGCGCGTACGCCCCGGCGATCAACGCGCCGAGGTCGTCGCCCGCGCCGATCTCCGGCAGGCCGGGCACCGGTGACCTCGACGCGGCGCTCACCGGGCGACGAGCGCCAGCGCGGCCTCGCGAGCGCGGCGGCCGCCTCGTCGTCGTGCATCACGTGTCCGCTCACGGCGACGGCGAGCCCGGCTCGCAGACCCGGGGCGCGCCGCGGCGTCGCGCTCGTCGATCACCCAGCCGTCCAGGAAGTCGGCGTACGCGCGGCGACCCCCCGGCGTGACCTCGATGCCCACGGACGGCAGCAGCCGGTCGGCCATGCCGCGCACCACGCGGCCACCGACGATCGGCGACACCCCGGCCACGGTCGCCCCGTCGCAGCGCCTCGCGGATGCCCGTCACGGCCAGGATCGGCCCGATCGACACGACCGGGTTGGAGGGGCACACCACCACCGTGTCCGCGCCGGCGATCGCCTCCAGCACCCCCGGTGCGGGGCGCGCGCGTCGGCCCCCTGCAGCGCACGGCCGACGTCTCGGCTCCGCGCGCGCCCCACCCACCACTCCTGGAAGTGCAGGTCGAGCGGCCGCCGGGACGCGTCACGTCATCCGCGTGGTCACAGGGTCGTCGGTCATCGGCAGCAGCGTGAAGGGCAGGCCAACCAGGCGCAGCGATCTCGGCCGTCACGTCGGAGAGCGGCCGGCCGGCGCAGCAGCGCGTCCGGTACAGGTGGGTCGCGAGGTCAAGGTCGCCGAGGTGAACCACGCTCGCGCCGCCCGTAGCGCTGCGCCAGCTCGCCGTGGCCCGGAAGGCTCGTCGGCCGCCCCCAACCCTCGCTCGCCGTCGACCCCGCCGCCCAGCCTGTAGGTGATCGAGTCGAGGTCGGGGCAGACGTGCAGCCCGTGGAGCTACAGGTCGTCGCCGGTGTTGACGACCACCTACGTCGGCTCGCCGGGACCGCGCGCACCAGCCCGCGCAGGAACTTGCCCGCCGCCGATCCCGCCGGCCAGCGCCACGACCGTCACGCCATACAGCCTAGGCACTCGCCGCATGCCCGAGGCGACCGCGTCACGGCTCGCGGCCGGGCGCTCGCCGAGCTCGCGCCGGGCGTTGGCGCGTGCCGATGCGGGCAAGGCCCTCGACGTCGACGAGGCGACGGCGCTGCTGGCCGCGCGCGGGCGAGGATCTCGCCCGCCTCATCGGCGATCGCGGCGCGCCTGCGCGACCTCGGCCTCGGGCGACGTCGTCACCTACTCGCGCAAGGTCTTCATCCCGCTCACGCATGCTCTGCCGCGACATCTGCCACTACTGCACGTTCGCGAAGCCGCCCGCCAAGCTCGAGGCCCCCGTTCCTGTCCCCGGAGCAGGTCGTCGGCGATCGCGACGGCGGGCCGGCGCGCGGGCTGCAAGGAGGCGCTCTTCACGCTCGGCGACAAGCCCGAGGACCGCTACCCCGCGGCGCGCCGCTGGCTCGAGCGCGCGGCTACGGCACGCACGCTCGAGTACCTGCGCGCGGTGGCCATCCAGGTCATCGAGGAGACCGGGCTGCTCCCGCACCTCAACCCCGGCGTGATGTCCTGGAGGAGCTGGCGCGGCTCAAGCACGTGCAGCGCGTCCATGGGCCTGATGCTCGAGACCGCCGTCGGCCCGCCTGTCGCCAAGGGCGGGGCCGCACTTCGGCTCCCCCGACAAGGTGCCCGCGGTGCGGCTGCGCACGATCGAGGACGCGGGCCGCCTCGCGATCCCCTTCACCACCGGGATCCTGGTCGGGATCGGCGAGACCGACCGCGAGCGCGCCGAGTCGCTGTTCGCGATCCGCGACCTCCACCGGCGCTACCGCCACCTCCAGGAGGTGATCGTGCAGAACTTCCGCGCCAAGCCCGGCACCGCGATGCACGACGCGCCCGAGCCCGCCGACGAGGAGTTCCTGGCCGCGGTCGCGACCGCGCGCGTGGTCCTCGGCCCGCACATGCACCTGCAGGCGCCACCGAACCTCACGCGACGCGACGCCAGCGGCTGCGCCTGCTCGACGCGGGCATCGACGACTGGGGCGGCGTCTCCCCGGTCACCCCCGATCACGTCAACCCCGAGAAGCCCTGGCCGCAGATCGACGCGCTGCCGCGACCACGGCCGCCCGCGGCCAGCGCCTGCGCGAGCGCCTGACGCTCTACCCCGAGTACGCATCGCAGGCCCGACCCGTGGATCGCCGGGAAGATGCGGGCGCCGGTCGCGGCGCTCGCCGACCCCGACGGCCTGCGCCGTCGCGGGCCAGCGCCCGGAGCCGATCGCCTGGCAGGACCCCGACGTCCGCTGGAAGCCGCGCACGATCGACGCTCACGTTCGCCAAGGACGCCGGCGCGGGGCTCCGCGCCGACGCCGACGACGTCTACGGCGACACCGACGCGCCGGACGACGCACGCGCGCTGGGCGCGCCGCGACGTGCATCCCGAACGCTCGACGCGCGACATCGCGGCCGCGCTCGCGAAGGCCGAGCGTCACATCGACCGATCACCGACGACGAGGCGCTCGCGCTGTTCCACGCCGAGGGCGCGGCGCTCGACGCGCTCTGCCGCGTCGCGGACGACCTGCGCGCGGAGGCCGTCGGCGACGACGTCACCTACGTCATCAACCGGAACATCAACTTCACGAACGTCTGCTACGTGGGGTGCCGGTTCTGCGCGTTCGCCCAGCGGGAGGTCGACCCGGAGTCGTACACGCTCACCCTCACGGAGGTCGCCGACCGAGCCGAGGAGGCATGGGAGCGCGGGCGCGACCGAGGTCTGCATGCAGGGCGGCATCCACCCCGACCTTCCCGGGTCGTTCTACTTCGATCTCCTCGACGCGGTGAAGTCGCGCATGCCCGGCATGCACGTCCACGCGTTCAGCCCGATGGAGATCATGAACGGCGCCACGCAGCTCGGCGTCTCGTTCGCGGAGTTCCTCACCGAGGCCAAGGCGCACGGGCTCGGCACGATCCCCGGGACGGCCGCCGAGATCCTCGACGACGACGTCCGCTGGACCCTCACGAAGGGCAAGCTCCCCGCCGACACGTGGGAGGAGATCGTCCGCACCGCACACGGTCTGGGCATCCGAAGCTCGAGCACGATCATGTTCGGCCACGTCGACGCGCCGCCGCACTGGGTCGCCCACCTCCGCCGTCTCGCGTCGATCCAGCGCGACACCGGCGGGTTCACGGAGTTCGTGCCGCTGCCGTTCGTGCATCGCAACGCGCCGATCTACCTCGCGGGCAAGGCGCGCCCCGGCGCGACGCCCGAGGAGAAGCTGCGCATGCACGCGGTCGCGCGGATCCTGCTCGACGGGGTGATCCACAACGTGCAGGTGTCGTGGGTGAAGCTCGGTGTCGACGCGTGCCAGCCGATCCTCCAGGCGGGCGCGAACGATTTCGGCGGCACGCTCATGGAGGAGACGATCAGCCGCATGGCGGGCGCGGAGTGGGGGATCGAGATGACGCCGGACCGTTCGACGACGCGATCCGCGCGATCGGGCGCACGCCCGCGGTGCGAACGACGACGTACGAGCGCGTCGTGCGCGTCGTGACTCACGGAGCGCGCACGAGAGATTCTTGGTCAACCTGCTTGACGATTACGGTCAACCTGCTTGACCATAGTGATTTCCTCTCGGAACGACTTGCGACATCGTCCCGTTGGCCCGACACGATGGTGCAGAGGACGAGGGATGAGGCAGGGAACTTCCTTGGGCTGCCTGGGCTTGTCACCGAGGGCGTTCTTCCCTCAGAATCACACGGATGTGATTTCGGGGGGAGCGAGACGTGCACCACTACATCCCTTGGCAAGAGCGAGCACGGTGTCGCGATTACGACCCAGAGGTCTTCTTCCCCGAGAAGGGAGGCTCATCGAGGGAGGCCAAGCGGATCTGCAGCGAGTGCCCCGTCCGCATCGAGTGCCTCAACTACGCGCTCCGCCGCGACGAACGCTACGGCGTCTGGGGCGGCATGAGCGAACGGGAGCGCCGACGCCTGAAGCGCATGGCGTCCTGAGACCTCAGCAGGGAAACGGGAAGGGAGGTAGCATGGCAGCAGCCAGGAAGACCGCGGCGCAGGAAGAAGACGACGGCGCGCAAGAAGAAGTCGGCCGCAAGCCCGCGGCCAGGAAGAAGACCGCCGCGCGCAAGCCGCGCCGCCGCAAGAAGACGGCGGCCGCAAGCCAGCGGCGCGCAAGAAGACGACGGCGCGCAAGAAGACCGCGGCGCGGAAGCCGGCCGCAAGAAGACGGCGGCGCGCAAGAAGACCGGCCGCACGCAAGAAGACCGCGCGCGAAGAAGACGGCCGCACGCAAGAAGACGGCGGCGCGCAAGAAGACGGCGGCGGAAGAAGACGGCGGCGCGCAAGAAGCCGGCGCGCAGGCCGCAAGAAGACGACGGCCCGCAAGCCGGCGGCGCAAGAAGACGGCGGCACGCAAGAAGACGGCGGCCCGCAAGCCGGCGGCTCGCAAGAAGACGACGCGCGCAAGAAGCGTCCGCGCGAGCAGCCGCTGATCGGTCGACGTCGCGACGTGACGGGGGGCCGTCCGTGGCCCCCCTTCCGCTGTCCGACCGGAGCCGCGTGCTAGGCTCGCCGCCGCGCGGGAAGCGCTTCGCATGACCGCAGCCACCACACCGCCACCGCCCCCGAGCGCACTCCCTCGGTCCTCGTCGTCCTCGTCGTCCGCGACGCCGCCGGCTGGCTCCGTGAGACGCCTCGCAGGCGCTCGCGGCCCAGACGTACCCGCGGGTGGGCGTGCTCGCGGTCGACGACGCCTCGACCGACGGCTCGTCGGAGATCTCTCGCGCAGGCGCTCGGCGAGCGCCGCGTCGTCGTCTCGCGACCGCGAGGGCCGGCTCGGGTTCGCTCGACGCGGCGCGCTCGGAGCTGCCCCGTGGCCGCCGAGGCCGACTTCCTCCTGCTGCTGCACGACGACGCCGCGCTCGACCCCGATGCGATCGCCGCGTCTCGTCGAGGCGACGCAGTCGGCACGGGCGTCGAGCGCGTCGGCGTCGTCGGGCGCCAAGGTCGTCGACTGGGAGCGACCCGCGCGAGCTCCGCGACGTCGGCCGCTCCGCGGACCGGTTCGGGCACCCTACACGCCGCTGCAGCCCGGCGAGATCGACCAGGGGCAGTTCGACCGGGTGCTCGATGTCCTGTCGTGTCGACGGCGCTCGATGCTCGTCGCCCGCGACGCCTGGAAGCGGGTCGGGCTGTTCGACGAGCGCCTCGACGCCGAGCACGAGCGACTCGACTTCTGCTGGCGGGCCCGCGTCGCCGGGTTCCGCGTGCTGATGACGCCGCTCGCGCGCGACCCGGCACCGGGCGGCGACGGCGGAGGGCGAGCGGCCGTCCCGAACGCCATCGACGAGCCCCCGCTACGGGGAGGACCGAGCGGCGATCGCCTCGATGCTGAAGAACTACGGGCTGCTGTCGCTGCTGTGGGTCGTGCCGCTCGCGCTCGCTCCTGGGCGTCGTCCGCCTGCTCTACCTCACGCTGTCGCGGCGCTTCGAGGAGGCCTTCGACCTCCTCGCGGCCTGGGGCTGGAACGTCGCGCACCTGCCCGGGACGCTCGCGGCGTCGCCGGCGTGTCCAGAAGGCGCGTCGGTCGAAGGACCGGCCAGCTCCGCCGGTTCATGGAATCGGCCGGCCTGCGGCTGCCGCGATGGTTCCAGACCGCCGAACGGATCCTCGAGGAGCAGCGCGAGATCGAGGAGGAGGACGAGGGCAAGCCCGGTCTCAGCGGCGTCTGCGCGATCGCACCGCCTCGCTCGTCGGGACACACCCGGTGCTCGTGGCCTCGTTCCTCGGGCATCGTCGTCGGGGCGGTCGTCGTCCGGGGCTCCTGATCGGGCCCGACGCCGCTCGCCGGCGGCGCGCTCCCGGCGTTCCCGTCCGCCCCGGCGGGTTCATCGCCGAGCTGGTGTCCGGCGTACCGGACCACCGGTCTGGGGGGGTCGCTGGCGGCGAGCCCCGCGCTCGGAGCGCTCGGCGGGCTCTCGTGGCTCTCGTTCGGCAGCACCGCGCTCGCGCAGAAGGTCGTGCTCGCGGGCGCGCCGGTCCTGGCGGCGATCCTGCTGTACCGGGCGGCGGCGCGCCTCACCGGCACGCCCGGCGCATCGGTGGTCGCCGCCGCGGCCTACGTGCTGTCCGGCGCTCGTGCTGTGGGCCTTCTCGGAGGGCGACTGGATCTGCTGGTCGCGCTCGCCGTCCTCCCCGCCGCCGTCGAGCGACTCGAGGCCGCCTTCGCAGCGCGACGATCCGACCGACGGGCGGTGGCGGTTCGTCGCCGGCCTCGGGCGTCACGCTCGCGGTCGGCGTCGCGTTCCTGCCCGGGGCCGCGCTCGCGCTCGCGCTCGTGCGTCGCTCGTCGAGCTCGATCGCCGGGGCCGCGCGCGGACGGGGGCTCGGCGCTCACGGCGGATCGGCCGTCGTCGCGGCCGCCGTCCTGCTGTTCCCGTTCGTGCCGACGATCGATCGCCGGCGGCGGGGCGGCCCTGTCGTTCGTCGATCGGCACGACGGACCTGCGGTTCGCTGCTGCGGCTCGCGCCCGGCGGCGGGCCCGGGACGTGGGTGGTCGCGGCGTTCCTGCCGATCGCCGCGGTGCTCGGCGTTCGCGCTCGTCGGCGCCGAGCATCGCGCGCGCGCGCGATCCGCGCGGCGTCCTGGCGGCCGTCGCGGGACTCGGCGCTGTCGTGGCTCGCGGCCGCGGGCTACCTCCCGGCGCCGCTGTCGAACCCGCTCGCCTACCTCGGCCGTTGCCGCGGTCGGCGAGTCGGTGCTGGTGGCCGTCGGCCTCGGCGTCGGTGTTCACCGGCCTCGGACGGGAGTCGTTCGGGCTGCGGCAGATCGGGCGGCGCTGCTGGCCGTCGTGCTCGGCGGCGGGCCTCGCTCCTGCAGGTCGTCGCCGGCGATGATCGGGAGGCTGGGCGGTCGGCGGGCCTCGAGCAGATCCCGGCCGCCTGGGCGGTCGTGGAGAGCGGCGCCAGGGGCGACTTCCGCGTCCTGTGGCTCGGCGCCGACGACGGCACGCCGTTCCCGGCACCGGGTGGCGACGCCGCAGGGCATGGTCGACGCGGGCGACGCCACCCTGCGTATCGGCCTCACCGATCGCGCGGGACGTCAGCGCGCTCGACATCGGGCGCCCGCTCGGTCGGGCCCGGGCGCGAGCGCGCTCGAGAGGCGCTCGACGAGCTCCTGTCCGGCACCACCGACGCACGGCGGCGCGCTGCTCGGCCCGTTCGGCGTCCGGTTCGTCGTCGCCGACACCGACTCCCTGCCCGAGGCGGCCGCCGAGCGGCTCGATCGCACAGGTCGATCTCAACCTCGTGCCCGCGGCCGGGCTGGTGATCTACCGCAACGCCGTCGGCGCTTCCCACCGCCGCCGTCGTCGACGCCGACGAGCCGGCACGCGTCGCACGATCGGGCTCGGCCGACCGACGATCGCGGTCCGCCTCGGCGACGTGCGGGCGTCGCCGCTCGACAGGTGGAGGGCGGATGGTCGGGCGGCCGAGGGCGGGACCGGTGTTCATCTCGACCGAGTTCGACGGGCGCGTGGGAGCTCGAGGGTACGCGATGCCGAGCCCCGGCGCGCGTTCGGATGGGCGACGCGATTCGGACCGAGCGCAGGCGACCGGTCACGGTGCGCTACGGGGCGCAGCTCCCCGCCACGATCGAGGCGTGGCTGCTCGCGCTGCGTGTGGATGGCCGCGCTGTGGATCACGCGGAAGCCGGTGGCGACGATGAGGGCCCGCGGGTCAGGGCTTGCTGACGATCGTGCTGGTGGGCGTGGTCGCCGTCGGCGGTCGTCGGCTCGAGCGACTTGGGCCCGCAGGCGCCCGCGGCGGCGCCCCGGGCGAGGCGCGGTCAGCGGCGCGTGGTTCTGCCCCCACGGGGGCGGTCAGGATTGGGAGGCTTCGGTCTACCTCGCGAACCCGGGCGACACCGACGTCGACGGCGCGGCTCACCACCCTGGGCGAGGAGCGCTCGGCAGCTGCCGGCAAGCCGTCACGGTGCCGCCGGGAGGCCAGGTCCGGTCGAGTCCCGTCGCGCTGAGACGCGGATCCTCCACGTACGTGGAGTACTTCGGCGGCTGGATCGCCGCCGGCTGGGTGCGCGCACGGCGGCTCCGGGCGAGGCCGGGATCGGGGCCGAGCCGTGCGCTCCCGACCGCCGGCCGCTCGTGGTTCGCCACCGGTGTCAGCACGGAGCAGGGCGAGGAGGCCGTACCTGACGGTGATGAACCCGTTCGCGCCGACGCCGTCTTCGACGTCGCGCTCTTCGCCGCCCGCCGCGCCGCCGGTCCGCGATTCCGAGCTCACCGACGTCACGCTGCGATCCGGGCCGGAGCATGGCGTTCCGCTCGAACCGCGTTCGCCGAAGGCGAGGCGGCGGTGGGGGTCGAGGTGGACGTCTCGCTCCGGACGGGTCGGCGGCGGCCACCACGCTCGTGTCGAACCGACCGGGGCATCTCGAGCGTCCTCGCGTCGCCGGCCACCGCGCGAACGGTCGTTCCTGCCCGACGGTCGGGGGCGGGCCAGTCGCACGCTGTCGCTGTCCGTGCCCACCGAGCGAGGGAGCGTCGCGTGGCGCGCCGCTGCTGCTCACCGACGGGCCAGCCGCGGCCGGTCGCCGAGCTCGACGGCGGTCGACCCAGGAGCCCACGTCGCGCCGCGATCTTCCCGGTGACGCCGACGGGCCCGTCGTCGGTCGACGTGTCGGTCCAGGAGGGCGTCCCGTCGTGGCGGCGCTGCGGACCGCAGGGCCCGGGCAGCGACGATGCGGCCACCGGCGGGGCCGTCGAGCCCGCCTCGGCGTGGGTCGTGCCGCCGACGCGTCGCGGGCGAGCCCGCGCAGCCCGGCTCCTGCTCGTGAATCCCGGCGACACCGAGGTCACGGTGACGCTCCGACTGCTGCCGCCGGACGGAGGCGACGGCGAGCCGAGATCGACGCTGACGTTCCGCCGCGCCGTCGGTGACGCCGTGCCGGCCGAGTTCCTCGAGGCGCCCCGGACGCGTCCGTGCTCGTCACGGCCGACGGCCCCGGTGATCGCCCTGGGCGCCTCGACGTCGTTGGGAAGGAGGGACTTCGGTCTTCGGTCTCGCGGTGGGCGTGCCCGATACCCGACGGGAACGGCGATCGAGCCCGCCGGACCGACGGGCACCGTGCCCAGGCGGGCGGTCGCGTATCATGTCGCGGATCCGTCACCCGAGGCCGAACGCACGAACCCATGGCCAAAGGTCGACACGCTCCCAGCGTCGCACGCGTGCCGTCTCATCGTCGCGCTGCGTCGGCGGCGTGCTCGTGCTCGCGGCGGGGGCGCCGCTCGCGGCCTACCGGTACGAGCAGGCCCGCGCGCGACCCGATCCTGCCCGGCGTCACGGTCGCCGGCGTCGACGTCGGCGGCATGACCCGCGCCGAGGCGGTCGACGCCGTGAAGGCGGGCGCCGCAGGTCCAGCTCGACGCCCCGATCACCGTCGCGGTCGGCGGCGAGACGTGGACGGTCACGCCCGATGGAGCTCGGGCGCCGGCCGACGCGCGTCGCGCCGTCGATCGAGCCCTCGCGTCGAGCGATTCGATGGGGACCTTCTCGACCGCTTCTGGCACCGGTTCCGGACGGACCCGTGGGTCAGCAGATCGACTCGTCCTACGCGGGCGACGCGACCGGTCGAGCGCCTTCCTGGGCCACGTGGCCAAGGACGTCGCGGTCAAGCCCGCGACGCGGCGATCACCTACCGAGAACGACGGACGTCGCGTTCGTCGAAGCCCAAGGCCCGGCCGACGCGCTCGACTTCACCGCGCGCGACGCAAGGCGATCCGCACGGCGCTGAAGATCGGGGCCGTCGACCGCGTGGCGCTCCGCAACCCGGAAGGTCGCTCCGAAGATCACCGCGGAGAACCTGGGCCGCAACGATCGTGGTGCGGGTGGACCAGAACAAGCTCGAGCTCTACGACGGGTTCGAGGTCGATCAGGACCTACGACGTGGCCACGGCCAAGCCCGGCTACACCACGCCCGACGGGCGTCTGGAAGATCAGCGGAAAGCGGGAAACCCCACCTGGTACAACCCGGCGCTCGACACCTGGGGCGCCGATCTCCGGCCGTGTCCCGGGTGGCCCGGGCACCCCATGGGCACGCGGGCGATCTACATCGACGGCCCCCGGGCTTGATCCGGATCCACGGGACCCCGTCCGGACGACTCGATCGGACGCTACGCCTCGCACGGGTGCATCCGGATGCACAACGAGGAGGTCGAGGAGCTCTTCGCATGATCCCGGTCGGGGCCCACGTGATCATCGTGGGGCACCGGCCCGCCGACGCCGTCGACTGGGACACGCCCGGCGAGCGTCGACATCTAGCGCGCTCCGACGACCGGCTCCGACGGCCCAGGTCCGCTCGGTCTTCTCGTCACTCTTTCCCGCCTCAGGAGATGCCAGTCTCGCCACGATAGGTTCTGCGTACCCCGTAGCGACGCGAGGGCAACCGGAGCGCCACTGCGGGGTGCATCTGTCCTTCCGCGGGTTCTGCCTCGTGCTTGGAAATCACAGCGTGTGATCTACCTTCGCGCGATGCGACCTGCGCGAAGATGCGGTGCGAAGCCGAGCCCGTCGCCACGGTCTCCCTGCGCTACGCGGAGCGCGAGGTCGTGATCGGCGACCTGCTCGCCGAGCGCGACCCCAACCTGCTCGATCTGTGCCGCGAGCACGTCGATCGCATGACCCCTCCGGTGGGCTGGACGGTCCGCGACGACCGCGACCGAAGGTTCCGGCGCGGCGCTCCTGCGGGTCGCGTCGAGCCGACGGCGTCCGCCGTCGGGCTGCCGGACCGTCCGAGTGGCCGACGGTCGCGTCCCCCGGAGGGGCATGCGTCGCAGGCGGGGGCCATGGAAATAGCCGCTCGCAGGGCTCAAGGAGATGAGTGCGCCGTGCTATGTTCGCGAACCCCTCCCGGAGCCGAACCTGTGATGACCATGAACAACGGAACCTGCCCCAGCTGCCGCCCAGGCGACCTCATCTCCATCTCGATGGACGGTCAGCGGGCGCGACCTCGCCTTCACCACCTGCCACCTCTGCGAGGCGAAGTGGTGGTACCGCGACGGCGAAGTGGTCCCGCTCTCCTCGGTGATCGGGCTCGTCGTTCAGAAGTAGGCGACCTCCCCCGAGCCTCGACGGTCGCCGCGCTCCGCTCCGTAGGATGCGCGCTCGTGCCGTCGCGACCTCGACCGCATCTTCAAGGCGTACGACGTCCGTGGCGTCGTGCCCGACGAGCTCGACGCGGACCCCGCCCGCCGGATCGGCGCCGCGTTCGCCGACTGGTCCGGGCGCCCCGAGCGTCGCGCTCGGCCGGGACTGCCGGCTCTCGCTCCCCCGAGCTCGCCGCCGCCCTCACCGACGGCATCACCTCGCGGGGCGTCGGACGTCGATCGATCTCGGCCTCGCCTCCACCGACCTGCTCTACTTCGCGTCGGGATCGCTCGACCTGCCCGGGCGATCATGCTCACGGCGAGCCACAACCCGAAGCAGTACAACGGGCTGAAGTTCTGCCTCGCGGGCGCCAAGCCCGGTCGGCGAGGACACCGGGCTCGCGCGACATCCGGGCGCTCGTCGAGGCGGCCTGCCCCCGGCCGGCCGCGGCCCGCGGGGACGGTCGAGCACGCGCGACCTGCTCGACGCCTACGTCGAGCACGTGCTGTCGTTCGTGGACGTCGCGCGATGCGCCCGCTCACCGTCGTCGACCGACACCGCGAACGGGATGGGCGGGCTCGTCGTGCCCGGCGGTGCTCGAGCGGCTGCCCGTCACGCTGCATCACCTCTTCCCCGAGCTCGACGGCACGTTCCCGAACCACCCGGCCGACCCGATCGACCCCGAGAACCAGCGAGACCTGAAGGCCGCGGTGCTGGAGCACGGCGCCGACGTCGGCCTCGCGTTCGACGGCGACGCCGACCGCGTGTTCCTGATCGACGAGCAGGCGCAGGACGTGAGCGGCTCGCTGCTCACGGCGCTCGTCGCGAGTCGCGATGCTCGAGCGCGAGCCCGGCGCGAAGATCGTCCACAACCTGATCTGCTCCTGGACCGTCCCGGAGGTCGATCCGCGAGCACGGCGGCGAGCCCGTCCGCACCCGGGTCGGTCACTCGTTCATCAAGCAGGTCATGGCCGAGACCGGCGCGATCTTCGGCGGCGAGCACTCCGGGCACTACTACTTCCGCGACAACTACCGGGCGGACTCCGGGCTGATCGCCGCGGTCGTCGTGCTCGGCGAGCTCTCGGAGGCGAACGGCCCGCTCTCGGAGCTGCTCGCGCCGTTCCGGCGGTACGCGGCGTCGGGCGAGATCAACTACGCCGGTCGAGGACCAGCGCGCCGACGATCGAGCTGGTCGCGGCCGCGTTCGACGACGGCGCGCCAGGACCGTCTCGACGGGCTGACGGTAGAGTTCGAGGACTGGTGGTGCAACGTGCGGCCGTCGAACACCGAGCCGCTGCTGCGCCTGAACGTCGAGGCCCGGACCGACCGAGCTCCTGCGAGGACAAGACGGCCGATGGTGCTCGAGCTGATCCGAGGAGGACGGACGACCGTGACGCTCGACGCCGAGCTGCTGGAGATCCTGGTGTGTCCGAACGACCGAGGCGAGATCGACTACCTCGAGGACCAGCAGGTGATCGTCTGCCGCACGTGCGGCTACCGCTACCCGGTCCGCGACGACATCCCCGTGATGCTGATCGACGAGGCCGAGAAGCCGGCGGGCCGAGCCGGCGACGGTGACCGACCTCGACGACCCGCCGGCCCTCCGGATGGCCGACCCGCGGGACATGCTCGGCGCCGTCGCGGCGCTGCCCGCGCGACGTCCGCGCCGCGTACGACGTCGGGACGCGCGCGTCGACGCGCTCCCCGACGCCGACGGCGTCGACGTCGGTCGTCGTTCTGCGGCATGGGCGGCTCGGCCGTCGCGGGCGACGTGCTCCGCACGCTGTTCCGCGAGCGTCTCGCGGTGCCGGTCGAGGTGAACCGCTCGCCCGGTCCTGCCCGGCCTACGCGGCCCGCACACGCTCGTCGTCGTGCTCGTCGTACTCGGGGAACACCGCCGAGACGCTCGCGGCGTTCGGCGAGGCGGTCGAGCGAGGGTGCCGGATCCTGGCGGTCACGTCGGGCGGCGAGCTCGGCGACGACGTGCGCCGATGCGCGGCGATCGCCGGTCGGTGCGCGGTCCCGCCGGGCTTCCAGCCGCGCGCGGCGCTCGGACACCTGGCGTTCGCGATCGCTCGGCGCGCTGGAGGCGGTCGGGCTCCTGCCGCCGCTCGCGGCCGACGTGGCGGAGACGGCGCCGCGGTGCTCGAGCGCGCTCTGTCCGACGCTCGGGCCCGACGTCCCGACCGCGGACGAACCCCGCGAAGACGCTGCCGCGTGGACTCGGCGACCGCGTCCCGGTCATCTGGGGCGCCGACGGCATCGGCGCCGTGGCCGCGATGCGATGGAAGACCCAGATGAACGAGAACGGCAAGGTGCCCGGCCTGGTCGCTCGCGATGTCCGAGCTCGATCACAACGAGGTGGTGGGCTGGGCCGACGCCGTACGGGCGACGACGCGTTCGTGATCGCGCTGCGGCACGACGGCGAGCACCCCGAGCTCGCGGCCCGGTTCCCGCTGTCGCCGACATCGCGCGCGACGCCGGGGCCGACGTCGACGAGGTCGGGGCCGCCGGCGCGATCCGCGCTCGCGCGGTTCCTGTCGCTCGTCATCGATCGGCGACCTCGCCAGCTGCTACGTGGCGCTCGGCCGCGGGGTCGACCCGACGCCCGTGGATGCGATCGAGCGGCTGAAGGCCGCGCTCGCGCGGCGCGGTGACGCGCGTGAGCCAGGGTCTCCCGGGCCCGGCCGACGACCTGCCGCACGCGGCGCGGAGGTCGTCCGCGCGGCCAGCCGCCCTGGCGCCGCGCGTCGGGATCGTCCTGGGCTCCGGTCTCGGCCCCGCGCTCGGCGACGACGCTCGCAGGAGGACGCTCGCTTCGCCTTCACCGATCTGCCCGGGTTCCCGCCGCCCGGCGTGCCCGGACACGCGGGCCGGCTGGTCCTCGGGCACCTCGCCGGCGTGCCCGTGGCCGCGTTCAGCGGGCCGCGTGCACTTCTACGAGGGGCACGGGATGGACGTCCCGGCGCTGCTGCCGCGGCTCGCGCGCGAGCTCGGCGCGCGCGACCATGGTGGTCACCGCCGCCGTCGGGGGGCTCGAGCCGGGTCGGCCGGCCGGCACCGTGGTCGTGCTCCGCGACCACCTGAACATGATGGGCGAGGCGCCCGCTGCGCGGCTGGCGGTACCCCGACGGCATGCCGGCGTTCGTGAGCACGCAGGCAGTCTACGACCCAGCAGCTCGCGCGAGCTCGCGCTCGCGCGCGCGCGAGGCGCTCGGGCATCGCGCCGCGGCCGGGTGTCTACGCCGCGATGAGCGGACCCGCCTACGAGACGCCCGCCGAGGTCGCGATGCTCCAGCAGGCCGGCGCCACGGTGGTCGGGATGTCGATGGTGCCCGAGGCGCTGCCCGCGCACGCCCTCGGCATGCGCGTGCTCGGACTGTGTAGCCTGACGAACGCGTTCGGCGAGCACGTCAGCCACGAGGAGGTGGTCCGCGTCTCGAACGAGACCGCGATCGCCGTCGGGCAGGCTCCTCGTGGACCTGTTCCCGCGGCTCGCGACGACGGACGAAGGAGCAGGAGCCGACGAGATGCCGCACGACTCAAGGACCCGGCGCTCGCGCCGACCGGCCGCGAGCGGATCGAGTGGGCGGCCGGCGAGATGCCGGTGCTCGCCCTGATCCGCGAGCGGTTCGAGAAGGAGCGCCCGCTCGAGGGCGTCCGGATCGCGGCGTGCCTGCACGTGACGACCGAGACCGCGAACCTGATGGAGACGCTCGCAGCGCGGGCGGCGCCGAGGTCGCTGCTCGCGCGCCTCGAACCCGCTGTCGACCCAGGACGACGTGGCCGCGGCGCTCACGCGAGCAGAGCGGCATCGAGACGTTCGCGATCAAGGGCGAGGACAACGACACGTACTACAAGCACCTCAACGCGGTGCTCGACATCCACCCGCAGCATCACGATGGACGACGGCGCCGACCTGGTGAGCGTGCTCCACACGCAGCGCGCCGACCAGCTCGACCGAGTCATCGGCGGCACCGAGGAGACCACCACCGGGCGTGATCCGCCTGCGCGCCATGGCCGGGGACGGCGCGCTCGCGTACCCGATCGTGAGCGTGAACGACGCCGACACGAAGCACCTGTTCGACAACCGGTTCGGGACCGGACAGTCCACGATCGACGCGATCATGCGGGCGACGAACCGGCTGCTCGCGGGGCGGACCATCGTGGTCTGCGGGTACGGCATGTGCGGCCGCGGCGTCGCGTCGCGGGCCCAGCGGCATGGGCGCGCACGTGATCGTCACCGAGGTCGACCCCACCGCGGCGCTCGAGGCCGTGATGGAGGGGTACGCGGTGATGCCGATCCGCGAGGCCGCGCGGGTCGGCGACCTGTTCATCACGCGTCACCGGCGACACCAGCGTGATCCGCGCGCGAGCACATGGAGCTGATGAAGGACGGCGCGATCATGGCGAACACCGGCCACTTCGACGTCGAGATCGACAAGGGCGCGCTCGCGCGAGCTCGGCGACCGGCGGCGTCCGGCGGATCCGGGAGTTCGTCGACGAGTACACGCTGGCCGACGGGCGGCGTCTCCACCTGCTGGGGGAGGGGCGGCTCGTGAACCTCGCGGCGGCCGAGGGCCACCCGGCCGCGGTCATGGACATGTCGTTCGCGAACCAGGCGCTGTCGGTCGAGTGGGTCGTGAAGAACCACGCCGACGCTCGAGAAGCGGGTCTACCCGGTGCCCGCCGAGATCGACAAGGAGGTCGCCCGGCTCAAGCTCCACGCGATGGGGGTCGAGATCGACACGCTCACCGCCGAGCAGGATCGCTACCTGCACTCCTGGGAGCAGGGCAGACCGGAGGAGTCACGGCTGGACCCGAGCGCGTCTCGATCCGGGCCGCCTACGAGCGGTTCCCGGCCACGATCAAGGGCGCGTTCGTGCTGCGCGGCGGCGGACGGGATCCCGCACCAGGTCCGGATCGACGCGGCGCGCGCGTCGCCGAGGTGCTCGGGCGGGCGGGACTCAGCCGATCGCGCTCGAGCCGGTCGATCACTCGAGGTCGCGCCCACGCTGGACACGTTCGTGCCGTTCGAGGTCCCGACGACTCGACCTGGCGTCCGGGTGGTACCGGCTCGACTGCGACGTCGTCGTCGACGGCGTCCGCGAGGTCGTCCAGTCCGGGCGAGCGTTTCGCCGTCGCGTGGCCGCGCGGCACGTCCGCCGGGGCAGCGGTCGACCGTGGACAAGAGCCGGCAGACCGGCGGCGACGTGACGGTCGAGCACGCTCGACTGCGCCGGGCGACTCGATCAGGATCGCGTTACGCCGCGCCGGAGTCGCCGCACCGTCAAGCTCACGGCCGACGGCGCCCCGCATCCGGTCCTCGACGTCGGAGCACGACGAGGAGGTCGGGCAGCGGCCGGATCGTCGGCGTACCCGGTGCTGCGGACGCAGGCGCGCTGACGATCGAGGTCGCGGCGCCAAGACGCCGCTCGAGGTCCGCTCCCGCCTAGTCGCGCGCAGGCGTGTCGGCGGCCGCCGCTAGGGTCGCCGCCGGTGCTCGTCGAGGCGCTCGACGTCGTCTTCCCGCGCCGGTGCGCCGGGTGCGGCAGCGGGCCGTGGCCGTTCTGCGGGTCGTGTCGCGACGCGCTCGTGCCGCTCGCAGCCGCCGTGGTGCGAGCGGTGCGGGCGTCCCGGCCCGATGACCGTCGACGCGTGCCGCGACTGTCCGCCGTCGCCGATCGACGTCGGCCCGCGCGCCGTTCCGCTTACGCGGGGCCCGGCGCGGCGCGCCGTCCACCGGCTGAAGTTCTCCGGGTGGCGCGACGTCGGCGCCGGCGCTCGCCGCAGGCGATGGTCGCGGCGGCCGGTCCTGCCGGCGGCCGACGCCGTGACCTGGGTCCCGCTCGGCACGCCGGCGGCTGGCCGAGCGCGGCTACGACCAGGCCCGCGCGCTCGCGGTGCGCGTCGCCCGGAGTCCGAGCGCTCCCGGCGCGCGGCTGCTGCGCCGGGCGGTCGCCGACGGGGCCGCAGGCGCGCCGCGACGGCGCGGAGCGGCGGATCGCGATGCGGGGGGCGTTCCGCGCACGGCCGTCCGCGGCCGTGCCCGCGCCGCGTGCTCCTCGTCGACGACGTCCTCACGACCGGCGCCACGGCCGCGGCGTGCGCCGAAGCGCTGGGCGCGCGGGCGCCCGCGAGGTGCATCTGCGTCGCCGCCGCGCGGGCGTTCCGCCGGCATCGCGGGGCCTCGTGCCTATACTCGGGCGGGCCCTCGTCCGGGTCTGTGGTTGCCCGGGGATGATCCCCGGTAGTCGATGCCAGCCGCGGGCGAAACGACCCACGTAAGGCGACCGTTGGTCGCTGAGCATGGCGCGGTTTAGATGTAAGTCCTGCCCGCGGTCCGGCCGGGAGAGGGCGGGAGTCGACGGCTCTCCGGAGCGACGCCGGCGAAGGCTCCGGCAGGCGGGTGTGGGGGCAAAGACCAGGTCAGCCGGGCGAGGGCCCACCCACGAGACGGAACAGGAGGGAGCCGCCGACACGATGGACATGACGTTCACCGGCGCGGCCTCGCAGGTGACCGACGCAGATCCGCGAGGCCGCGAGCACAAGCTCGCTCCCGCTCGAGCGCATGGAGCCCCGAGCCATCGCGGATCGACCTCGAGTTCATCAGCGAGCACCACCCCACGCTCGACGGGCGTCAAGCGCGTCGAGGCCGCGCTCCACATCCCCCGCAAGACCTTCCGCGCCCACGCCGAGGCCGACGACGTCCCGACCGCGCTCGACGCGCGTGGAGAAGCTCGAACGCCAGCTCCGCGATCACCACGGCAAGCGCCGCGCATGCGTGGCACAAGCCGGGTCTAGAATCCGCGCGACTCGAACTCCGGGGCCTGCCGATAACGACGAGGCACCGGAGGACTGAGGGGGGACCGTGACGGCGAAGGAAACGGGCGGCGAGAGGTCCGAGCGGCTGCGGGTGATGGTCGTGGACGACCACGCCCTGTTCCGGCGTGGTCTGGAGATGGTGCTCCAGCAGGAGCCCGACATCGAGCTGGTCGGCGAGGCCTCCGACGGCGCCGAGGCGGTCGAGACGGCGCAGGAGGTCATGCCCGACATCGTCCTGATGGACGTGCGCATGCCGAAGCGCTCGGGCATCGAGGCGGCCGGGGCAGATCAAGGACCTGCTGCCGCACGTGCAAGATCCTCATGCTCACGATCAGCGACGAGGAGGCCGACCTCTACGACGCGATCAAGGCGGGCGCCAGCGGGTACCTGCTGAAGGAGATCCCGATCGAGGAGGTCGCCGACGCGATCCGCAGCGTCTGGGCGGGGCAGTCGCGGATCTCGCCCGTCGATGGCGTCGAAGCTGCTCACCGAGTTCGCCGCGATCTCCAAGGCGGCCGACGAGCGCCCCCAGATGCCCGCGCCGCGGCTCACCGACCGCGAGATGGAGGTCCTCCGGCTCGTCGCGCAGGGCCTGAACAACCGCGACATCGCCAAGCAGCTCTTCATCTCGCGAGAACACGGTGAAGAACCACATCCGCAACATCCTGGAGAAGCTGCACCTGCACTCGCGGATGGAGGCCGTCGTCTACGCCGTGCGCGAGAAGATGATCGAGATCTCCTAGGACCGTGACCGATCCCACGATCGCCGCGCGCGGCCGACGATCTTGGGCGACGTCGCTCGACGAGCTCCGTAAGGCGCTCGACGGCGCTCCGCCGACGCATCTGAACCGGCGCCCCGCGGGCGACGACACGAACGGCCGTCGCGGTGTTCGCGACCCACGCGCTGGAGAGCACGCGATCCTGGCTGAGCCTGGCCGTCGCGGCCCCGCTCCGGAACGGGACCGGATGCCGGAGTTCCGGGTCGTGGTCGAGGATGCCGAGGCCTTCCTGGCGACGTTCGACTCGCTGGCGGCCGACTGCCGGCGCCTGCTCGGGACGACGCCACGTTCGATCCTGGCGCACACCGGGACCGCGCCCTGGCGTGCGACGGCCCGGACGAGCCCGTGACGGCGGCCTGGGCGCTCCTCCACGCGCTCGAGCACCTGGGCGAGCACGTCGGGCACGCGCAGCTCACGCGACAGCTCTTGGATGCGCGAGCGGGCGCTTAGCCCAGCCTCGTCGGCTACGCTGTCCGGTGACCGCACCGCCCCAGCGACCGTCGCGCGGCTCATCGTCGACTGCCTCGAGAACGAGGGCGTCGAGTATCGTCTTCGGGCTCCCCGGCGAGGAGAACCTCCACATGATCGACGCCCTCGCCGACTCGTCGATCCGGTTCGTCACGACCCGCGACGAGCGCGGCGCGGCGTTCATGGCCGACACGTACGGCGCGCTCACCGGCAAGCCCGGGGTGTGCCTGGCGACGCTCGGGCCGGGCGCGATCAACCTGATGCTCGGGCATCGCGAACGCGCAGCTCGACTCGCACCCGCTCGTCGCGATCATGGCGCAGGCGGGCCTGCGACCGCATCTACAAGGAGTCGCACCAGTTCGTCGACCTCGTGTCGCTGTACCGGCCCGTCACGAAGTGGGGCGACATGGTGACGCTGCGCGACGCGGCGCCGGAGATGGTGCGCAAGGCGTTCAAGCAGGCGACCACCGAGCGGCCCGGGGGCCACGTTCCTCGTCCTGCCCGAGGACGTCGCGGAGCGCGAGACCGACGCGCGCCCGCTCCGCGTGAACGTGCCCGGCGATCCCTCGCCCTCGGAGGACCAGGTGCACCGCGCCGCCCAGGTGCTCGCGCAGGCCGACACACCCGTGGTGCTCGCCGGCCCCGGCGTCGCGCGCGACGGCGCGACCGACGTCGCTGCTCCGGTTCTCCGAGCGGCTCAACCTCCCGTCGCGACGACGTTCCTGGGCAAGGGGGTCTTCCCCGACGACCATCCGAACGCGCTCGGCACGATCGGGTTCATGGTCAAGGACTACGCGAACTTCGGATTCGACCGCGCCGACGTGGTGGTGGCGGTCGGCTACGACCTGGTCGAGTACTCGCCGTCGCGATGGAACCCGTGCCGGCGACAAGCGGATCGTCCACGTGCACCGGACGGTCGCCGAGGTCGACGCGCACTACACGCTGGAGGTGGGGCTGCAGGGCTCGATCGGCGAGACGCTCGACGCGATCGGTGCGTCGGCCGTCGTCCACGACATCCGAGGGCAGGTCCCACCGGTGACGCGACCTGGTGCGCGAGGAGCTCGAGCGCGGGGCCGGCGACGACGCGTTCCCGATGGCGCCGGCCAGGATCGTGCACGACATCCGCGACGCCCTCGGTGCATGACGACATCGTCCTGTGCGACACGGGCGCGGTGAAGATGTGGATGGCCCGCCTGTACCCGACCTACCGAGCCCAACACGTGCCTCATCTCGAACGGGCTCGCCACCATGGCGTTCTCGCTGCCCGGCGCGATCGCAGCGAAGCTCGTGCACCCCGAACGCAAGGTGCTCGCCGCCATGGGCGACGGCGCGTTCCTGATGAGCGTGAGCGAGATCGAGACCGCCGTGCGCGAGGGCGTGCCTTCGTCGTCTTGGTGTGGGTCGACGGGGGGTATGGCCTGATCGGCTGGAAGCAGGACATCCATTTCGGGCGACAGGCAGCGGTGTCGCTTCGCCAACCCCGACTTCGTGAAGCTCGCCGAGAGCTTCGGCGCGAAGGGGTATGAGATCGGATCGGCCGGCGAGCTGCCGCCCACGCTGGAGAAGGCCCTCGACGACGACGCGGTCTCGATCATCGCGTGCCCCGTCGACTACGCCGAGAACGCCCGGCTGATCGAACGGCTCGGCGCGCTCACCGAGTCCATCTGACGTGGAGATGGATCGTGCGGAGGCCGTCAGGCGGAACACCAGGTTGCTCGCCACCGCGCAGGGGTTCGCGCAGCTGACGTTCCCCGTGCTCCTGGTCGCCGGAACCGTCGCCGCCACCGACCTTTCCGGGCGCGACGGGGCGAGCGGGCTCGTATGGGCGGTCTACTTCGGGGTGGCCGCGGTTGCGGCTCTGCTGATCGGGCGTTGGATGGACCGCGTCGGTCGGCGCCCCGGCATCGTGCTCGCGCTGGCACTGACGATGCTCGGCGGGCTCGGGTGCGCGGCCGCGGTAGCCGTGGACTCCTTCCTGCTTCTGATGCTGGCCGTCGTGCCGTTCGGCATGGGGTACGGAGGTGTCAACCTCACGCGTGCCGCCATGGCCGACATGTACCCGCCCGAGCGACGGGCGAGGGCCGTGGGGATCCTGCTCGCCTGCGGCACGATCGGGGCCGTCGGGAGCCCGCTGCTCGTCGCCTTCCTGCAGGAACGAGCCAGCGACCCCGCGACGGCCGAACTGCTGCCGTGGGTGATCGTGCCGGTGGGTGCGCTCGTGGCAGCGGCGCTCGTGCTGCGCGTCCGGCCCGACCCACGCGACCTCGCGCCGGTGGGCGGACCCACGCTGGCGCGGGGCTCACACGCGAGGAGGCCGCGCGAGCTGATACGTGTGCCGGCGTTCCGCATGGCGATCCTGGCCGCCGCGGTCGGCCAGATCGCCATGGTGGGGGTGATGGGAGTCACCCCGGCGGCCCTTCATCACCTCGGGCACGGAGACGTCACGATCGCGTGGATCATCAGCCTGCACATCGGGGGCATGTTCGCGTTCTCACCGTTCATCGGCGCCGCGATGGATCGATGGGGTCGGCGCCCGGGCCTGATCGGAGGGTGCGTGGCGAGCATCGTCGGTGCGCTCCTGGCCGGCGCAGGGAACTCGGCGGGCATCGTCGGTTCCGGCTTGTTCGCGCTCGGGATCGGATGGTCGGCCACGTTCCTGGGCGCGACGGCCGTGATCAGCGACGTGACCACGCCCGCCGAACGGGCGGGCGCGCTCGGATTCACCGACCTGTTCGTGAGCGCGTGCTCGGCGACGGCGGGCTTGGTCTCCGGCATCGTGCTCGAGACGGCCGGCTACTCGACCCTCGGCGTGATCACGGCCGTCATCGTCGCCGTCGTGCTCGGCATCGTGCTGCGCTCGCGGTCGGCGGTCCAGGCGGTGCCTGCCGCGGTCGGCTCCCGAGACCCGGCGTCGTGACGTCGTCCCGCGAGGGCGCTCTCAGGGGAGCAGGAGCCGAGCGAGGGTGTCGGCGTACCAGCGTTCGAACCGGGCCGGGGACCACCCTCGGTCGACGGTGAGCAGCTGGTATGTCTCCGGGCTCCCGATCGTGAAGAGGACATCGGCGGCGCCTTCGATCGTCAGCCCCTTTCTCAGCGCGCCGGCAGCCACGATGCGGACCAACTCACGCTGCCCGGCGAGGCGCTGGGCCTTGTGGCGCTGCCACAGCGCGTCGATCTGCGGGTCCGACGGGGCCGCGTTCCGCAGCACCACATAGATCGGGGCGATCCGTTCGAGGATCCGCCGGCCGTTCTTCGCGAGGATCCGCACCCTGCGTCGCGCGTCGTCCTCGTCCCGCATGTCCTGGACCCACGCGCGCTCTAGAAGCGGCACCGGCGCCTCGTCGCCGACGACCGAGATGTCGATCACGGAGGACAGGAGCGCCCTCTTGGTTCCGAACGTCGCGTAGACGGTCTCGGGGGAGACCCCGGCCCGGGATGAGATCGCCTGGATCGTCGCGCCGACGTACCCGCGCTCGACGAACGTTGCTCGGGCGGCCTCCAGGATCGCGCCGCGCGTGGCCTGCGCCTGTTCCTGACGCCGGGGCGAATGGTAGGTGCGGCGGGGCTTGACGGATCCCACGATTCTGATACGGTAGCGCAAGATTCGATACAGTAATACTGGAGCGAAAAAGTGAGGAGCCAGCCATGGCGGTATTGCGGATCGAGCACCCGGTGCGTGACTACGATGCCTGGAAGCAGGCGTTCGACAGCGACCCCGTGGGCCGGCAGCGTGCCGGCGTGCGCCGGTATCGGATCCTCCGCGATGTCGACGAGCCAGATCTGGTCATGATCGATCTCGAGTTCGACACCCCCGATGGCGCCCGGACGCTCCTGGCCGGGTTGCAGCCGATGTGGGCCCGCGTCCAGGGTTCCCTGATCGAGGCACCCGCCGCACGGATCGTGGAGACCGTCGAGTCGATCGAGTACTGACCGCTCGGCCCGCTCTCAGGGCCTTCCACCGCCCTCCCGATAGAATCGGAAACCTCACACCGATCCGAACCCCGGAAGGGCCGCATGCCAGCCGTACTCGACAAGATCTCCAACATGGGCGAAGGGCGCAAGCTCAAGCAGCTCGAATCCCTCGCCAAGCTCGTCAACACCTACGAAGCCGAGACCGAAGAGCTCACCGACGAAGAGCTCGGAGGCAAGACCGCCGAGTTCCGGCAGCGACACGACGAGGGCGAGTCCTTGGACGACATGCTCCCCGAGGCCTTCGCCGTCGTGCGCGAGGCCTCGCGTCGCGTGATCGGCCAACGCCACTTCGACGTGCAGCTCATGGGTGGGGCGGCCCTGCACCAGGGCAACATCGCCGAGATGAAGACCGGAGAGGGCAAGACGCTCGTCTCCACCCTTCCCGGCTACCTGAACGCGATGTCGGGCAAGGGCGTGCACATCGTGACGGTCAACGACTACCTCGCGAAGCGCGACTCCGAGTGGATGGGCGGGATCTACCGGTTCCTCGGGCTCGACGTGGGCCTGATCCAGTCGACGATGACGCCCGAGCAGCGCGTGCCCGCCTACGGGGCGGACATCACGTACGGGACGAATAACGAGTTCGGGTTCGACTACCTGCGCGACAACATGGCGATGCGCCTGGAGGAATGCGTCCAGCGCGGCTACAACTTCGCGATCGTGGACGAGGTCGACTCGATCCTGATCGACGAGGCACGAACGCCGCTGATCATCAGCGGCCAGGTCGCCGACTCCGCGAAGTGGTACGTCACCTTCGCTCGCGTCGCGCCGCGGCTGAAGCGCGACGAGGACTACGAGGTCGAGGAGTCCAAATATCAGGTCGCCATCACCGAGCAAGGCGTCGGCAAGGTCGAGGAGATCCTCGGGATCGAGAACCTCTACGAGCACGCCAACACCACGCTCGTGCATCACCTGCAGAACGCGCTGCGCGCCAAGGAGCTCTACAAGCGCGACGTCGCCTACGTGGTCACGGACGGCGAGGTGAAGATCGTGGACGAGTTCACCGGCCGCGTGCTTGAAGGCCGTCGGTACTCCGAGGGGCTGCACCAGGCGATCGAGGCGAAGGAGGGCGTCAAGATCAAGGAGGAGAACCAGACGCTCGCCACGATCACGATCCAGAACTACTTCAAGATGTACGACAAGCTCTCGGGCATGACGGGTACAGCCAAGACCCAGCTCACCGAGTTCGAGGAGACCTACAAGATCTCGGTGGTCGAGATCCCCACGAACCGCCCGAACGTGCGCCGCGACGAGCAGGACCTGATCTACAAGGGCGAGGACGCGAAGTGGAACGCCCTGGCGGAGGACATCATCGAGCGCAACGCGACGGGTCAGCCGATCCTGGTCGGCACCGTCTCGATCGAGAAGTCCGAGATCCTCTCCGGCGATCCTGAACCGTCGCGGCGTGCAGCACAGCGTGCTCAACGCCAAGAACCACGAGCGTGAAGCCGTCATCGTCGCGCAGGCCGGCCGCAAGGGCGCCGTGACGGTCGCGACCAACATGGCCGGTCGAGGCGTCGACATCCTTCTTGGGGGCAACGCCGAGTACCTGGCCCGCCAGGAGATGGCGGCTCGCGACTGGGACAACGACCGGTACCTGTTGTTCGACATGGACGAGGAGGAGCGCGCCGCCTACGAAGCCGAGTACGAGCCGATCCACGGCAAGCTGAAGGACCAGACCGACGCCGAGCACGAGGAGGTCGTCGACCTCGGCGGTCTCTACGTGCTGGGGACCGAGCGGCACGAGTCCCGCCGCATCGACAACCAGCTCCGTGGACGGTCGGGACGTCAGGGCGACCCCGGCGAGTCCCGCTTCTACCTATCGCTCGGGGACGACCTCATGCGCATGTTCGCATCTGACCGGGTCGCGAGCATCATGGAGCGGCTGAAGTGGCCTGACGACGAGGCGATCCAGGCCAAGATGGTGACGAGGGCGGTCGAGAACGCGCAGAAGCAGATCGAGGAGCTCAACTACGAGCGACGCAAGAACGTCCTGAAGTACGACGAGGTGATGAACGGCCAGCGCGAGGCGATCTACGGAGAGCGGCGCAAGATCCTCGAGGGTCAGGACATCGACGACCAGGCCCTGGGCTTCGTGGAGGAGGTCGTCGGGACCACCGTGCAGGACATGCCCGCCCGACGTCTATCCCGAGGACTGGGACCTGGACGGGCTGTATACCGCCTTGCTCGAGTCTACCCGTGCAGATCCCGAAGGAGCAGGCCGCCGAGGCTGAGGACGGCGCCGAACTGGAGGCGCTCATGGCCGAGGATGCCCTGAAGATGTACGCCGCGAAGGAGGAGCACGTCACGCCCGAGGTCATGCGCGAGCTCGAACGGGTCGTCCTGCTGAACATCACCGATACGAAGTGGCGGGAGCACCTGTACGAGATGGACTACCTGCAGGAGGGCATCCACCTGCGCGCGCTGGCCCAGAAGGACCCCATCACCGAGTACCGGCGCGAGGCCTACGACATGTTCCAGGACCTCACGGCCTCGATCCAGGCCGACTTCGTGCGCTACATCTACCGGGTCGAGCTGGTGAAGCCGGAGCAGCAGCAACCACAGGCCACGCGCGTGCGGGACAACCGCGCGGACGTCGAGCAGGCGGGGGGCCAAGCTGCCCCGTCCGGCACGGCCAACGCCAACCAGGCCGTCAGCGACAAGACCCCGCGGAACGCGCCCTGCCGTGCGGGAGCGGGAAGAAGTACAAGAAGTGCCACGGCGCGGTCGTCTGAACGAACGATGCGGCCACCGCATGTCGCACGGCCGATAGACTCGCGCTCGACATGAGCGAGTCGACCGAACCCCTGCGCAAGCTCCGAGAACGCGTCCTGGCCGCGAAGGAGTTCCTTTGACATCGAAGGGAAACGTTCGCAGGCAGCGGATCTGGAGAAGCAGGCGGCGGACCCCTCATTGTGGGACGACCCCGCTCGCGGTCAGCAGATCACCTCGACGCTCGCGCGCCTGAAGGATCGAGATCGACCGCTACGACGGCCTGTTGTCCAGGGTCGAGGACGCGGTCGCCATGGATGAGCTGCTCGCCGACGAGAAGGACGACGACATGGCGGACGAGCTGACCGCCTCGGTCTCGGCACTGGAGGCCGACGTCGAGAGGCTCGAGCTCGCCGCGCTGCTCTCGGGCCCTCACGACGGCTCGGACGCGATCGCCACGATCAACGCGGGGGCCGGCGGCACCGAGAGCCAGGATTGGGCCGAGATGCTCCTGCGCATGTACACGCGGTGGGCCGAACGTGACGGCTTCGACGCCGAGATCGACGACATCCAGCACGGCGACGAGGCGGGCATCAAGTCCGGCGACGTTCACGGTGAAAGGGACGAACGTCTACGGACTGTTGAGCGCCGAGCGGGGTGTGCACCGGCTGGTCAGGATCAGCCCGTTCGATTCACAGAAGCGGCGCCACACCTCGTTCGCATCGCTCGACGTGATCCCGATGCTCGAGGCGTCGGACGAGGACGACATCGAGATCCCGCCCGACGAGCTGCGGATCGACGTGTACCGGTCGAGCGGACCCGGGGGACAGTCGGTCAACACCACCGACTCGGCCGTTCGCATCACCCACATCCCCACGGGTCTCGTGGCCGCCTGCCAGAACGAACGCTCGCAGCTCCAGAACAAGGCGGTGGCGATGCGGATCCTGAAGGCGCGCCTCGCCGAGATGGAGCGGCAGAAGCGTGAGGAGGAGATGTCCTCGATCCGCGGGGAGCGCAAGGCGGTCGACTTCGGCTCGCAGATCCGCTCCTACGTGCTGGCTCCCTACCAGATGGTGAAGGACCACCGAACCGAGACCGAGGTCGGCGACCCCCAGCGTGTGCTCGATGGCGACATCGACAGGTTCATCGAAGCCGAGCTCCGGCGGAGGGCCGCGGAAGGCGGCAGCGGATAGGGGAACGACATGCCGGTTCCGCGCGGGCGCCGGGACGTGGCATACTCGCGCGCGTGTCTGCGACCGACGTGACGAACGCCGCCGCGCCGGCGAGGCTTCACTTGGGAGAACGCCCGCGCCTCGTACTTGCGAGCTTCCTGATGCTGTTCGCCGAGCTTGCCTTGATCCGCTGGGTGTCGGCCTACCAGATCTACGTCGCGTACTTCACGAACTTCATCCTGCTGGCGAGCTTCCTGGGCATCGGTGTCGGGTTCCTGCGTGCGCGACATGCTCGCAACTCCTTCCGGTGGGCGCCGGCGGTCTTCGCCGGGTTCACCGCGCTCGTGTTCTTCATCCGGGTCGTGAAGGGATTCGACGAGGGCCGGAACCTGGACACGATCTTCGGATGGTCCGCACCTCCGGCGTGGATCGTGCTCCCGGTCCTGTTCCTGGGCGCCGCGTGGGCCATGGCGTGCATCGCCGAGGGCGTGGCGAGGCTGTTCGAGCGCTTCGAGCCCCTGGAGGCCTACCGGCTGGATATCACCGGAAGCCTGCTGGGCATCGTCGTCTTCTCGGTGCTGTCGTTCCTGGGGACCGGGCCACTGGTCTGGGGCGTGGTGGTCGCGGCCGGGTTCGTGCTGCTGTCGCCGAAGGCCGACTACGTGGGCCGGTGGGTGGCGGTGGGGGCGGTCGCGGTGGTGCTGGCACTGGGCTCGTTCGCGGCGACCGACGTCTGGTCTCCGTACTACCGCGTCAGCGTCTACGACCAGCAGCCCGCCGGGCAGATCCCGATCAGGGTGAATTCCCTGCCGCACCAGTCGATGCTGGAGCTCGACGAAATCCAGGCCAACTTCTACTCCAAGCCCTACACGCACCTGGATCGCGATCCCGGGAACGTGATGATCGTGGGGGCCGGCAACGGCAACGACGTGGCACTTGCCCTTGAGCAGGGCGCCACGAGCGTCGACGCCGTCGAGATCGATCCCCGGCTGCAGCGCGCGGGCAGCGAGCTGCATCCCGCTCGTCCCTACCAGGACCCCCGCGTGACCCCGCACATCGACGACGGGCGCGCCTTCATCGAGCGGACCGGCGAGCAGTACGACCTGATCCTGTTCGCCCTGCCGGACTCTCTGACGCTGGTGAGCGGCCAAGGATCGCTCCGGCTCGAGAGCTACCTGTTCACCCGCGAGGCGATGGAGGCGGTTCGCGATCGGCTCGCTCCCGGCGGCGTGTTCGCGATGTACAACTACTACCGGTCGTTCGTGTTCGAGCGCTACGCGAACACGATGCGCCAGGTCTTCGGGCACGAGCCCTGCTTCGACCCGGGGTCGGACGGCGACGAGATCAGGACGCAGTCGGTCCTGACGATCGGCCTCGAGCCCGGCGACATCGATTGCTCCACCCTCTGGCAACCCGCCGAGGTCGTGCCCGAGCCCGCCACCGACGATCATCCGTTCCCCTACATCGAGGGGCGGTCGATCCCCAAGTTCTACGCCTGGTGGCTCGGCGCGATCCTGCTCGCCTCGATCGTGATCGTGCGCCGCGCGTCGGGTGCGCCGCTCGGCCGCATGCGCCCATATGCGGACCTGTTCTGCATGGGTGCTGCGTTCTTGCTGCTGGAGACGAAGAGCGTCGTGCAGTTCGCGCTGCTCTTCGGCACCACCTGGTTCGTCAACTCGCTGGTGTTCGCCGGCATCCTGCTCGCGGTGCTGGCGGCGGTGGAGCTTGCTCGCCGCGCACGGCTGCCCTCGCCCGCCGTGATGTACGGGCTGCTCCTCGCCTGCCTGGTCGTGGCCTGGCTGGTGCCGCCCGCCGACCTGCTCTCGCTCCCGATCGTCCCGCGGTTCTTCGCGAGCGTCGCCGTGGCGTTCGCCCCCGTGTTCGTCGCGAACCTGATCTTCGCGCAGCGGTTCAGAGACGTGGGCGCCTCGACGATCGCGTTCGGTGCGAACCTGCTGGGGGCGATGCTGGGCGGCCTGCTGGAGTACCTGGCGATCGTGACCGGGTACCGCTCCCTGTTGTTCCTGGTGGCGTTGCTCTACGGTCTGGCGTTCGTCATCGGCCGGCGTCACCTCCGGAAGGACCAGCCGCCCTCGTCGGAGCCGGCTGCGACACCCGATCCCTCCGTTGCCGCCGCTCGCTGACGAGCGTGCCCGCGAACGCCAGACCCAGCGCCCCCCAGACGACGCCGCCCAGGACCAGGCCGCGCGTGATGGCCTCGTCCCGGTAGGTCAGCGCGATCTCGTGGGTTCCCGGGCCGACCGGGATGCCCAGGAGGAACCCGTCGGCCGGCAACACCTGCGCGGGCTCGCCGTCCACCGTGGCCGTCCACCCCTCGTCGAAGCTCGTCCGCACCACAACGATCGACGGCGCCTCGGCGTCGGCCTCGATCCTCACCGATTCCGGCGTCGGCTCGGTGCTCGCCGCGCTGCCGGGAGCCGCGCGCGGGACCGGCTCGATCTCCGGATCGGACTCGAGCACCGCGAGGAGCGCGGGATCGAACGTGGGTTCCAGGACGGCGCGCAGCGCGTCCGCCTCGTTCGCCACGACCTCCCACGCGGGCACGACCGACACCCGAGGTTGCCAGCCTGCGATCTCCACGAGGTCGTACCCCTGGGCCTGCTCGACCACCTCGCCCGGCAGCGGTGACGGGACGCCGGTGGGAACCACCAGGTGGCGCGCGCCGAGCAGGCGCACGTCCTGCGCGGTCGGCAGGTCGATCACCGCCGCGTTGTAGAAGATCGGAAGCTGCGTGCGGGCGCGCAGGTAGTTCCAGTAGCGGGGGAGCTGCACCGGGTTGTAGCCCAGGGTGTCCCGGACCCCGAAGAGGCTGCCTCGCTCCATAGCCAGCGCCGGCCAGTCGGGTTCGAGCTGCATGAACAGGTATCCCTTCTCGAACGCGGCGGCCGGTGGCGCCCAAGTCAGGTAGCGCTCGTTCGCTGTCCCGGAGCCGGGGGATGAACGCGGTGGGCTCCACGAACGCCGACGCGTCGATCTCGGGCAGCGGAAGCGGCTGTGGGGCGAGGTTCGGGCGCTCACCTCCCTCCATGCCGAGCCTGACCGTCTCGCCGTGCGGGGTCGCATGCGACCAGACTGCGCTGCCGAGCAGCTCGAGGACGAGCACGGCGGTCACGGCGCCCCACGCCCACCGCACCCGGTCGGTCGCGAGCAGCCACAGCGCGAGGCCCGCCGGGATCAGGGCGAGCCGCGACGAACACGAAATGCGCGAATTCCGCGCGAGCGAGCAGCGGCAGACCCAGCCACAGGCCCGCGCCCGCGGCGAGCCACACCACGGCCGTGCGAACGGGAAGCGGCTCGTCGCGCAGCCCTTGGATGCCGACGGCCCCGAGCACGGGGATCGCGATCACCGCGAGGTAGCGCATCCGCCCCGGATTGTGGAGGTAGACGTCGCCGAACGGGACCTTCAGCAGCAGCGACCGGAACCACCCCGACGAGACCAGGACGTCGAGCATGCCGACCCACGTGAGGACCAGGGAGGCCCCGAACGCCCACGTGAGCACCCGGCGCCGGCGCGCGCGGATCGCCAGCGGAACCGCGAGTAGCGATCGAAGCTCCCGCATACGCTCCGGGGGTCGATCCGAAGGCCAGCGGCCATCCGGCCCACACCCCGTTGGCGTGGAGGGAGCCGGCGTCGGAGCCGCCCAGCGTGCCGATCGCGCTCCCGAGTCGGTCGTAGCCGGCGGCCAGGCTGGACGCCTGCAGGGCGTCCATGCGTGGCACCAGCACGGGGAGGCTCGCGAGCGGGAGCACCACCAGGAAGAGCGCGACGAGCAGCCCCGCCGTCGCTCCTGGTGTCTCGCCGGCACGGGTGTCGACCACGGCCCCCGCGATCAGGTAGGCCGCCACCAGGACCGTGCAGACCACCGAGCCCGTGGCTCAGGTGGGCGGTCGCGACCTGGGACCACGCGACCGCCGCGAGCGCGATCCACGCGATGCGGCGCGACCAGCGCGTGGCCCGCCGGTAGCCGGCCGCTCCCACCAGCGCCACCGTCGTCCACGCCAGGGAGCCCGCGAAGGGCATCGACACCGCGATCTCGGACGTCGACATCATCATGGCCAGCGATAGGCCACCCAGGGTCGCCGCGAGGCGCGAGAGCCGCTCCATCCGCAGCATCGCGAAGAGCCCCAGGCCCGCCAGCAGCGGGTTCAACACGATGAAGGCCCGCATCGCCACCGCGGGAGAGAGCGTAGAGAACAGGGCCATGGGCGTGACGTAGAGCCATCCCCCCTGCGGGTCCGCTGCATACCGGTAGCCCGCCATCTCGAACGGGTTCCAGAGCGGGATGTGGCCCTGCGCGAGCGACCGGCCCAGGAAGGAGAAGCGCGGGAGCCAGAAGGTCAGGATGTCGGGGTGGGCTTGCGTCAGCAGGTCCTCGAACACGAAACCCCGCAACGCGAACACGACACACACGACGATAAGCGCCGGACCCGCGCAGGCCACGAGGATGCGTCGGGCCCTCATGGCGCCTGAGCCTACGGCAAGCTCCACGGTCGGCGGGAGGGTGTCTGGTAGGGTTCCCCGGTCACCTTCCCACCCCTCCCCGAGGTCCAAGATGATCAGTCTTCAGCGTGTCTCGAAGACCTATCCCAATGGCGTTCTTGCGCTCGAAGGCGTCGATGTCGAGGTCGACAAGGGCGAGTTCGTCTTCATCGTGGGCGAGTCCGGTTCGGGCAAATCGACCATGATCCGGCTGCTGATCCGCGAAGAAGAGGCGACCAAGGGCGCCGTCTACGTAGGTGGCAAGAACCTGGCCAAGATGTCGAGCTGGGACGTCCCCAAGCTGCGCCGGAACGTGGGCACCGTGTTCCAGGACTTCCGGTTGCTGCAGGACAAGACCGTGTTCGAGAACGTCGCGTTCGCGCTGGAGGTCATCGGCAAGCAGAAGCACGTGATCGACCAGCGGGTCCCCGAGATCCTCGACTACGTGGGGCTGGGCGACAAGCTCAACAACTACCCCGACGAGCTGTCGGGCGGAGAGCAGCAGCGCGTCTCGATCGCGCGGGCGTGCGTGAACCGGCCGCTCGTGCTGCTGGCCGACGAGCCCACCGGCAACCTGGACCCCAACACGTCGGTCGACATCATGCGCCTGCTCGACAAGGTCAACCGCATCGGAACGACGGTCGTGATGGCGACGCACGACCAAGCCATCGTCGACGCCATGCGCAAACGGGTGATCGAGCTCGCCAAGGGCCAGGTGGTGCGCGACCAGTCGCGAGGCGTCTACAGCTGATGCGGCTCGAGTACTACTTCCGCGAGACGGCGGCGGGTCTCCGGCGCAACGGCATCGTGGCGTTCGCCGCCATGTCGACCGCTTTCATCGCGCTGTTCCTGTTCGGGCTTTCCCTGCTGATCGCGCGCGAGTTCAGCCTGGTGAAGGACGCGTGGACGGGCAACGTGCAGGTCGCCGTGTACCTCACCGACCCGCCGCGGGCCGAGACCATCCAGCGCCTCGACGGTCTGATCCGGGACCTGGACGCCGTCGAGTCGATGGAGTACTGGGACAAGGCCGCCACGTGCGAGCAGTACGACAAGCTCTTCGAGGGCCAGGAGCAGTTCCAGGAAGGTGTCGTGTGCGAGGACGTCATCCCCACGTCGTTCCGCATCAACCTGTCGGATCCGGCGAAGTACGCCCAGATCACCGCGGCTCTCTCGTGCGTGCCCGGTGCGACCAACGAGATCGAATGCAGCGAGCCGGGCGTGCGCAACGTCTCGGACTTCCGGGCCGTGCTCGACCGGCTCAGCACGATCACGAACGTGCTGCAGTGGGGGGTGATGGCGATCGCCGCGATCATGCTGGGCGCCGCCGTGGCCTTGGTCGCCAACACGCTGAGGATGGGCATGTTCGCCCGGCGCAAGGAGATCGGCATCATGCGCCTCGTGGGCGCCACCAACTGGCGGATCCGCGTTCCCTTCCTGATCGAGGGGCTTGCCGAATCGCTGGTGGGGGCGATCTTCGCCATGATCGCGTTGTTCGTGATCAAGGTCGTGGCGATCGACCAACTTCGCGGTTCGATCCCGTTCTTCCCCCTGATCAAGAACTCGGACGTCTTGTGGGTCGCGCCGTGGGTCCTGGGGTTCGCAGCGATCATCGCGATCATCGCCGGCACGATCGGCATGCGTCGCTTCCTCGACGTCTAGGCTCCCCGGTCATGGCACGCAAACGCGTCAAGGACGCGGCTCCCGGAGAGAAGGTCGTCGCCAGCAACCGCAAGGCGCGGCACAACTACCAGATCCTCGAACAGATCGAATGTGGCGTGGTGCTCACGGGCGACGAGGTGAAGTCGCTGCGTGCTGGCCGGGCCTCGCTGACCGAGGCCTTCGCCCGCGTGCGCGACGGCGAGGTCTGGCTCGAAGGTATGCACATCCCCCCGTACGAGCAGGGCGACAAGCGGCGGCACCTCCCGCTGCGTCCGCGCAAGCTCCTGCTTCACCGCCGCGAGATCCATCGCCTCGCGAAGAAGCAGCAGGAGGATGGGCTCACCTTGGTGCCCATGCGCGTGTACTTCACCCACGGCATGGCGAAGGTCGAGATCGGGGTCGGGCGAGGGAAGCGCGAGTTCGAGAAGCGCCATTCGATCGCCAAGCGCGAGGCGGCTCGCGAGATGGAGCGGGAGCGAGGCCGCCGCCGATAGGTAGCATCTGCGCCGTGACCCCGACGCCACCCCATCAGGACGAGACCGGACCGGTCATCGACCTGCTGAGGACGCAGGCCGCCAACTATCTCGAGGGCGTGAGCGAGCGAGCGGTGCGGGTTCCCCAGGCCGAGGAGGTCGCCGGCCGGTTCGGAGGGCCGTTGCCCGAGGACGGTGTCGGCGCGGTCGAGGCGGTCCGCGAGCTGTGGGCGGGCCTCGACGGTGCGATCAACACCGTCGGACCGAAGTTCTTCCACTTCGTGACCGGCGGAACCACGCCCGCCGCGCTGGGGGGCGACTGGACGGCGAGCACCCTCGACCAGAACCCCGCGGCGTGGGTCGAATCGCCGCTCGGCGGACAGCTCGAGCTCGTGGCTCTCGATTGGCTGAAGGAGCTGTTCGCGATCCCCGCGAGTTGGGGAGGGGTCCTCACGACGGGCGCCACCATGGCCAACTTCACCGCCCTGGCGTGTGCCCGGCGATGGTGGGGCCGCCGGCACGACGTGGACGTCGACGAGGCCGGACTGCACGGCCTGCCCTCGGTCACGGTCCTCGGCTCGGGCTACGTGCATGCGAGCGACGTCAAGGCGCTGGCGATGCTGGGCATCGGGCGTTCGCACGTGAAGAAGCTGGCCCGTGACCCGGTCGGAAGGCTCGACGTCGAGGCGCTCGAGGCGGAGCTCCGCGCGCTGAGCGGAGCCCCCGCGATCGTGATCGCGAGCGCGGGCGAGGTGAACGCCGGCGACTTCGATCCACTCGCACGCATGGCCGACCTGGCGGAGGCGTACGGCGCCTGGCTCCACGTAGACGGGGCGTTCGGACTGTTCGCGCAGCTCTCGGACCGGACGAAGCAGCTCGTCGAGGGGCTCGACCGCGCGGACTCCGCGATCGCCGACGGCCACAAGTGGCTCAACGTGCCGTACGAGAGCGGATTCGCGTTCGTGAAGGATCGCTCCTTGCAGGCAGGCGTGTTCGGAAGCGGAGCCGCCTACCTGCCGGACCTGGACGACCCGCAGCCACAATGGGGCTATCTTGGCCCGGAGATGTCGCGGCGGGCTCGGTCGTTCGCGGTGTGGGCCACCCTCAGGGCGTACGGACGGAACGGCTATCGCGCGATCGTGGAGCGCCATCTCGACCAGGCGCAGCATCTGGCCCGACGCGTGGACGACGCGCCCGATCTCGAGCGGCTCGCGGGCGTCGATCTGAACATCGTCTGCTTCCGTTTCCACCCGGACGGCGTCGCCGAGGATCGGCTCGACGAGCTGAACGCGCGACTGGGGGAGGCCGTCCTCGCCGACGGCCGCGTCGCCTTCGGGACCACCACCTATGATGGCAAGACCGCCTTCCGGCCCGCGCTGTCGAACTGGCGCACACGCGACGAAGACGTCGACCTGATCGTGGACGTCACGCTCGAGCTGGGCGCACGGTTGGCCGATGTCGGCTGAGCCGGCGGTCCCGGGACTTCAGGTGAGTCGGGATCGGGCCGTATACTGACGAGGACAACTACATATGGGGGTGTACTGGCTTCGACTCGGACGGTGTACGTCTGAGAGAAGCGGGCCGTGATCCCGGATGTCACGTTAAACGCCGGACCAAACACAAGCGCCGAAGACAACTACGCGCTCGCTGCCTGACACGTCGGGTAGCCGCCCCCCTCGGGCCGCCTGCGACCGAGGGATGGGCGTCGTGAGCAGGCTCACTTCGACGGTTCCGTCCGGGGGCCGCTGAAGGACATCGCACCCGGACTGGCCGACAGGTCCTCCGCCGGTGGGAGCCTGAAGGCGAGATCTTTCCACCAGGCTGCGCCCGGAGAAGACTCAGACGGTCGCCCGAGCACAGGGGTTCGATCCCCCTCACCTCCACGAGCACTTTCACGCCGGGATGCCGAGCTCCCGGAAGATGCGTGCCGCCTCCGCGCCGGAGGCCTTGGCGACGGCATCCCGTTCCAGCGAGCGCAGGCATCGCGCCAGCCCCGCAAGCGCATGCCCCTGCTCGAACGGCATCGAGTGATCGGCCCATCCGCGCCCGAGCTCCTCGTAGCCCTTCGCCGCCTGCTCGGCGTCGCCCCTGTGTTCGGCGAGCGCCGCGAGGCAAGTCGCCACCGCCTTCTCGGCCCGGGGCTCGTGCATCGCCATCTCCTCGAACATCGCGGCCGCGAGCTCGGGGTCGCCGGCCCACAGGCACCGGCGGACGGCCTCGGGCAGCAGCACCTCGCGGTATTCGGACGGCCCGTCGTGGGTCGTATCGTGCAGGTCCTGCAGTCTCTCGCGGGCCAGGGCAGGCTGCTCGGCGACGAGGGCGGCCACAAGCAGCGCCGGGGCGAGCACCTGGAGGTCGCCGATCTGACGAGCGACCGGCAGCGTCCGGTCGATCAGCGCCGTCGCCCCGTGCAGGTCCCCCCGGTGCGCGAGCACCCGCGCGTGGAAGGTCCTTGACACCGTCGACACCTGCGCGTCGCCGTGCTCGTCGCTCCAGGCGTCGAGCGGCGCCGCGAGCTCCACCACCTCGTCCCATCGCCCCGCGTCGAAGAGCAGCCACAGGCGCTCGGTCCTGGACCACATCGCCTGGTGTTCCAGTCCACGGCGTTCGCTCAGCTCGATGGCGTCCTCGTTCATCGCGAGCGCCAGGATCGGTCCGTCGAGCAGACCGATCCGTTCGGTGAGGTAGGAGTACGAGGTGACCGTGTCCAGCGCGACGCCGGCTTCGGTGGCAAGCGCGAGCGCTTCCTTGAGATCGTCCACGCCCGCCATGTCGCCCAGCTCACAGCGTGCGTTGCCGCGCAGGTGCAGCGCCATCAGCCTCACCCCTTCGGTGCTCGCGAGCTCCAGCGCGCGGTTCGCCCACCGCAGTGATTCCTCGGACCTGCCCGAGAACATCGCGTCTTCGGATCGGCAGGCGTAGAGCTCGGCGAGCAGCGGCGCCGGTTCCGGCTGCGCCTCCAACAACGCGATCCCTTCGTTCAGCACCTCGGTCGCCTCGTCGGTCTCGCCCTGCAGGCCCAGCTGGAAGTAGAGTCGGCGCATGCCGTGTGCCGCGACCGCGGGAGAATCGGCCTCCAAGGCCATGGCCACCGCCTCGCGGTAGGAGCGCACGGCCTCCTCGGAGGCGAGGTCGCCCGAGCGCCACCCCAGGCTCGCCGCCAGCACCATCACGTTCGCCTTGTCGGCGCTGGCGGCCGGCGCCAGCTCGATGGCCTTGCCGTAGTAGGCGGCGGCGCGGGCGACGTCCAGGGTCGTCTGGCGTTCGCCCGCCATCATCAGGAACCGCAGGGACGAGCCCCGCAGCTCGTCCATGTCCTCGGTCAGGTTCGCGGCGCGCGCCAGGTCGAGCGCGCGTGTGGCGTGAGACGCGAGCAGGTCGGCACGCTCACTCAACCGGTCACCGGCGGTGGATTCCAGCCAGCGTGTCACCGTCAAGTGCATCCTCGCCCGTCCCGCACGGGGGAGGCGTCCGTACGCGACATCCCGGATCAACGCGTGCGTGAAGGCGTATTCGGTCTCCTCGGCGATCGTGCTGAGCGGTGAACGGCGCACCAGGCCCCTGCGTTGCAGCTCGCGCAGGGACGCATCCAGGTCATCGGCGGGCTCCAGGGCCTCGAGCACTCCCGGCCAGAAGCGGTCGCCGACCACCGCCGCCGCCTGGAGGACGGCGCGGTCTCCGGCCGCGAGCGCGTCCAGGCGGGCCGCGATCAGCGCCTGAACCGTGTCGGGGACGCTCACCCCTGGGGCATCGGACGCGGCGCCGCGGCGGTCGTCGCCACGATCCTCCAGCATGTGGACGAACTCCCGGGCGTACAAGGGGTTCCCGCCCGCCCGTCGCATGAGGGGTTCGCGGGCGTCGGGAGGAAGCACCGAATGCAGCAGAAGCGCGCGCAGAAGCGCCTGCATGTCCTCGTCCGGCAGCGGGGCCAGCGAGACGACCGTGCTCTCGGGGCGACCCGAGCCCCACGAGGGGTTCTGGGCGAACAGCTCGGGCCTCGACGTGCAGACGACGAACAGCGGCACCGCGTCCGTTTCGGCCACGAGGTGCTCGAGGAACTCGAGCATCGCCGGGTCGGCCCAATGCAGGTCCTCGACCACGAGCACCAACGGGGCGCGTTCGGCGACGAGCTCGAGGTATCGCGTCCAGGCGGCGAACGACTCGGCACGGGCGACGGGCGCTTCCGTAGCATCTGCGGTACCCACCAGCGCGGTCAGCCTGGTGCGCAGCCACTCCCGCTCGACGTCGCGGGGCTCGAGCGCCTCGAGCTCCCGGGCGAGCGCTTCGTTGACCGTCTGTCTGCCGCCGCCGGGTGGGACCCCGAGCAGGGCCCTGACGATCTCCTCCAGCGCAGCGAACGTGATGCTCTCGCCGTACGGGAGGCAACGTCCTCGGTGGAACAGGACGGGATCGTCGCCGATCCTGATCCGCTCGCCCAGGTCCGCGACCAACCGGGTCTTGCCGATCCCCGGCTCGCCCACGACCGTGACCATGTGCGGCGTCCTGCTGTGGATCGCGTGTTCCAGCTGATCGTGCAGCGCGCGTCGCTCGCGGTCACGTCCGACGAATGGCGGCGGGTCGTCCTCGTCGCGTTCTGGCACGGTGGGCTTGACCGCTTCGGCGAGCCACACCGTCAGTGGGTCCGCCTTGCCCTTCACCGTCACCGAGGACAGCTCGCGGTAGGCGATCACGCCGCGGGTCGCCCGCGCCGTGGTCTCCCCGACGATGACCGTGCCCTCGGGAGCGTGACCCTGGAGCCGCGAGGCCGTGTTCACGACGTCGCCCGCCACCCGTTCACCGATCTGCGGGCCCTCGCCGAACGTCACCAGCGCCTCGCCGGTGTTGACGGCGATCCGCACGGGCATCCCCCGCTGTGTCACGCGTTCGCAGATGGACAGCGCCGCCCGAACCGCGCGTTCCGGATCGTCTTCGTGCGCGACCGGCGCGCCGAACACCCCCATGGCGGCGTCGCCGATGAACTTGTCCAGCGTGCCGCCGAACCGTTCGATCTCCTCCTTGGCCAGGGCGTGGAACGGCACCAGGATGCCGCGAACGTCCTCGGGATCCGCGCGGTCCGACCGCTGCGTGAACCCGGCGAGGTCGGCGAACAGGATCGACAGCAGCCTGCGCTCCTCGAGGGGGCCCGTCTCGCCCGTCAAGGCTGCGAGCGACGTGCCGCACTCGGGGCAGAAGCGCGCGCGTGGAGGGACCGAGGCTCCGCACGAGGGGCACGCACGCCCCAACGGGGTGCCACACGAGGAGCAGAAGCGCGCCGAGTCGTCGTTCGAGGCGGTGCACGAGGGGCAGACGGTCACGAGCCGAGTCTATCCAGGACCGGCACCGCGCCCTGCCCGGGTAGCCTGGAGTCCCTATGCCTACGCCGGCTCGCCCGATCGATCGCCTCATCGGCGTCTACCATTCGGACGGTGGGGTTCGCGGCGAGCTCGCCTACATCGCGAGCAAGGTCCGAGGCGGGTCTCCCTGCTCGCTCTGCGACATCACCCACGGCTACACGATCAGCGGGCGGCGGTCGTTCAAGACGTTGAGCGCCACATCACCCGTTCCGTTCCGCATGGTGCATCGCAACGAGCAGGCTCCGGACCTGGCGACGATCACGGAGGGCACGACGCCGTGCGTGGTCGCAGAGGTGGGAACGGAGCGCATCATCGTGCTCGGCCCGGCGGACCTGGGCGCCTGCAGGGGCGACGTCGCGTGCTTCGCGCAGACGCTCGACGAGGGGCTGGCCCGGCTGCACCTGCGATACCCGGACGGGCGCTTTGGGGCTTAGGTCGAGGCTGAGGCCACGCTGAGCACGTCGGCCGAGGTCGTGTCGACCGTCACGATGTCTCCGTCGCCCAGGGCGTCGTAGGTCCCCCGGGGCGCCACCACCACGGGGACCCGCCTGTCGTAGAGCTCGGCGGCGACCAGTGCCCCGAGCGCGATGATCGGATCGGGCTCCGCGAGCACGATCGCGGCGGGGGCGGTTCCGGTCCTGATCGACTCCGCGAGCACGTACGAGCTGGAGCTCGACCCGCGGCCGGCGGGCATCACGAGGACGCGGCCTGTGAGTTCCTGCCCCACCTGTGGATGGTGCATGTCGATCAGGGTTCCGGACTTCGGATCGATCCCTCCCCAGAAGCTCAGAGGCTCTGCCAGCACCAACGCCGGCCCCGTCGCCCTCCCGGGCACGAGCGTCCGCACTGGCTCAGTCATGGCCCCACAGCGCGTGGTCTCGCACCATCACCCCCGCGACCGCCGAGCGGACGCATTCCTCGAGGCTCCCGAGCGCGACGTCGAAACTCAGGTTCCCGGGGGCGTACCACGCCCACTTGCCGGAGTTCGTGACGACCGGACCACCCCCGTCGCGGATCACGGGCGTGATGTAGGTGCAGGTGTCGGTGACGACGATCCCTCCTGAAGCGACGATGATGCCGACCGATCCTTCGAGCTCGGCCTGCGCGAGTACGTCCCTGCCCGTGTTCACGTAGAACGGCACGGCGAACCTGCTGCCTTCGGCGAGCTCGGCGAGCCGGCGGAACTCGGCGAGCGAGCAGTGAGGGGTGCCGACGCTGACCGCACCGATCGCGACGCCGGGCCCGATGGTCGAGAGCTCGTCTCTCGCGGCGCGGAGATCCGCGGATGTCAGCGTGCGATCGAGCGTCGCGGGGCGTCCGCCCGTCGCCTGCTCCGTCGTGGCCGCCTCGGGCGTGACGCCCACCGCGTGGAACATGCCCACGGCCCCCGACGAGGCTGCGGCCGCGCCCAACGCCTTCAGGTGGTCCTCGCTCGTCACCGGCGCCGGCGGGAGGCCGACCACCGCGGGGACAAGGGTGCCGGTCACCCGGCCGACAGCGTGGCCGATCGCGGCGTGCGCCGCTTCGTCGGCGAGGAGGGCCTCGTCGACCCCCTCGACGCGGAAGACGGTTCGCGCCAGGCGGTTCCGGTCCAGGTGCAGGCCGGCCGCCGGCGCTCGTCCGGCGACGGCGCAACAGATGTCGATGAAGTCGCCGTATCGGTCGGTCCGCGCCCCCAAGACCGAGTTGGCGAACACGATGGCGTTGGACTCCGCCCACGCGACGTGTTCGCCGATCGACGGCCGAGACGGCAGCTGATACGGCGCACAGGTCCACGTCGTGCGACAGCCCATGGAGACGTAGGCATCCATCAGCGCCCTCGCGTCGTCGGCGGTCTCACGCTCGAGCCGAACCAGCTCGGGATGCAGCAGGTCGAGCGACGAGACGTTCAGCGTGGTGGGCACCGCGACCCTGGCGCCCTTGGCGGTCAGCGCCCGGGCGAAGTCCAGCCCCGCGCGGCCGTGGTAGAGGCAGCCGTCGATGTGCGCCGACGACACGTCCAGCAGGTGCCCCGCGCCGCTCACCCGAGCCATCGTGGTGACGATCCGCATCGCGAGCGCGGCCGCGTCGCCGCGCTCGCCGGCCAGCGCCGCCGTGTCTTCGATTGTCAGCTCCAAGGCCATGGCGCAGGCATCCTGGCACACAGGCCCGGGGTGGGCGAACGTGCAAGGATGGCGCCCCTCCCGGCGACGGAGGAACCGCGCCGGCGACGAGTGGCCGAAGATCCTGCAGAAGATCCTGGCGGCCGACATCATCTGCATCGGCACGCCGATCTGGTTCGGCGTCCGTGGCTCGGTGGCGCAGATGGTGTCTACACCCAGCGCACGACGCGATGGATGGCGCACAACGCGGTGCACCTGGCCAGGATCCTGAAGGCGACCCCGATCCCGGCCGAGGGCAATACGTTCGACGATGAAGCAGAGCACGGCCCCATGCACATCGGGTGAAAGCCCGGCCCTCGCTCCCGCCCATCGCGGCCACGTACGATGGCCTTTCGCGGAACGCCTGGGGGTAGACGGCTCACATGTCCGGACGCAGGATCGTGATCATCGGCGCCGGGGTCGTGGGCGCCGCGGTGGCCGACGAGCTCACCGCGCGCGGCGAACGCGACGTCACGGTGTTGGACAGGGGGCCTCTGTACGCCACCGGGGGTTCGTCCTCGCACGCGCCTGGCCTGATCAGCCGGACGAGCCCGTCGAAGATGATGCAGGAGCTCGCCGACTATACGCTGATCAAGTTCGACGGGCTCGATGTCGATGGCGCGCCCGCCTCCCTCCCGGTGGGAACCTTGGAAGTCGCCCGGACCTCCGAGCGCCTCGCGGAGCTGCAGAGGCGTCTGAACTTCGCGACGGCGTGGGGCTGGCGCGGACGCATGGTCGATGCCGACGAGTGCGCACGCCTGTGGCCCGTCATCGATCCTTCGGGCCTGGTCGGGGGGTACGCCACCGACGGGGAGGGCCTGGCGGTCGCCCTGCGCGCAGTGGAGGCACAGGCGAGGAACGCGATCGCGAACGGTGCGAGGTTCACCGGCGACGTCGAGGTCACCGGGATCGAGCACCGCGACGGACGGGTCACCGGCGTCGTCACGGCCGATGGCGTTGTGCCGGCCGACGTGGTGATCTGCTGCGCGGGCGTGTGGGGACCCGCCGTCGCCTCCATGGTGGGGCTGACCCTGCCCATGCTCGCCTTCGAGCACCAGTACGCGATCACGTCGCCGGTTCCCGAGCTCGCCGAGAACGCTGACAACGAGGCGACGATGCCCATCGTGCGCCACCACGACGCGGGCCTCTACTTCCGCGACCACGGCGACCGTGTGGGCATCGGCTCGTTCAACCACCGCCGACTTCCGGTGGCGACCGCGGATCTCGACACTCACGAACGCAGGCAGGAGGGCCTCGTGTTCGACTTCACGCCCGAGGACTTCGCCGAACCGTGGGACCTGACGTGCGAGCTGATGCCCGCGCTCCGGGACGCCACCCTCGATCGGCGCTTCAACGGAGTGTTCGCGTTCACCCCCGACGGTTATCCGTTGATCGGCGAGCATCCCGAGCTTCGCGGCTTCTGGGTCGCCGAATCCGTGTGGGTGACCCACTCGGCGGGGGTCGGGCGCGTCGTCGCCGAGACGCTCGTCGACGGCGCGCCGTCGATCGACGCGACCGCCGCCGAGCTCTCCCGCTTCGAACGACCGGAGCTCGAGCGCGGGGTCTTCGAGGCTCGCTGCGACGATTCCTACCGCGACGTCTACGCGGTGCACCATCCGGCGGAGGGGCACACGAGCGCGCGAGACCTGCGCTTCGGGCCGTTCGCGGCGAGGCAGCGGGAGCTGCGGGCGGCCTTCTTCGACGGAGCCGCGTGGGAACGTCCTCGGTGGTACGAGGCGAACCGCCCCCTGCTCGACGGCGTCCCCGCGCCAGGGCGGGACGACTGGAACGCGAGGCACTGGTCGCGGGTCGCGGTCGCCGAGCACCTGGCCGTGCGCCGGCACGCGGGCCTGTTCGACATGTCGGCGCTCACGCGCATCGAGGTCACGGGTCCAGGCGCGGAGGAGTTCCTGCGATGGATGGTCGCCGGGCGCACGGACCGGGCGGTCGGCACGGTGACGTATTCGGTGATGCTCGACGTTCGGGGTGGGATCCGATCCGACGTGACGGTCGCGCGGGTGGCCGAGGAACGTTTCGCGATCGGGGCGAACGGTCCCCGCGACGTCGCGTGGCTACGGCGACATCTGCCGCCGGACGGCTCGGTCACCGTGCGTGGCGTCTCCGAGGAGACCGCCTGCCTCGCGTTGTGGGGGCCGGACGCGCCCGGCATCTTGGCCTCGGTCGCCGAGGGCGACCTCTCGTTCCCTTACCTCGGTGTGGGACGCGTGGACGTGGCGGGTATCCCGGTCACCGCCACCCGCATCTCCTACGCGGGTGAGGCCGGCTGGGAGCTCACGACGGCCTTCGAGCACGGGCTCGCGCTCTGGGACGCGCTGTCGTCGGCGGGCCGGCCGCGCGGCCTGGTCGCGGCGGGCACCGCGGCGCTCGCATCGCTGAGGATCGAGAAGGGCTACCGGATGTGGGGAGCCGACATGACGCCGGAGCATGCCCCCGGCGAGGCGGGACTTGGGTTCGTGGTTCGCCACGACGACGTCGACTTCCTGGGACGTGACGGGCTCGCGGCGCGGCCGGCTCCCTCGCGACGGCTCGCATGCCTGGTGCTCGACGACGACCAGGTGGTGATGGGCGGCGAGCCGGTGTTCGTCGGTGACGATCCGGTGGGCTACACGACCAGCGCAACCTACGGCCCGTCGGTGCAGCGGAGCATCGCCTACGCGTGGGTCCCTGCCTCGCTGGCGATTGGCGACCGGGTTGGGATCCGGTACTTCGCCGCGACGCTGCCCGCGACGGTCGCCGACGAGCCGCTCTTCGACCCGAAGGGAGAGCGGCTCCGGTGAGCTCCGGCCAGCCGTCCCGGCGAGGTACTAGTCTGAGCTGGACTACTCGTTCTCGGAGATCTCCGGGATCCCCATCTCGTCGCCCTCGGGATACGCGGTGTCCCCTAACCCGGAGAGGTCGGCCCTGGTCAGCGAGTCCATGAACGTCGTGCCGAACACCGCGGCGAACTCCTTGCGATCGAGGAGGTCCTGTTCGATAGCGTCGGTGGGAACGTACGGTCCGATGTTCTGCCGGTAGCGATAGTCCTGCAGCGAGACCGCGACGTCTTCCACCGTGGCCCCGCCGTTGTCCCACAGACGACGGGTGTCGAGGTACACCTCATGCGGTGTGACCTCCTGGACGACGCTCGTCATGCCGCTGAAGTTCGCCGAGATGTGCGCATCGAGCTGGAGCGGGTCCAGGCGCACGCCGCCCTCCGCGTCGGGCAGGGGGCATTGACCGTGGTCCGCGGTGACGATCAGCGCGTATTCCCCGGGGAAGCGCTCTTCCAGCGTCCGTTCGACCCGTCCCAGCTCGGCGTCGACGGCTTCGAGCTGGAGCCGCTCCCATTCGGAGAACATGCCGTAGATGTGTCCGGTGTAGTCGGGCGACTTGAAGGTGGTGTACAGGAGCGAGGTGGCGCCTTCGCCGATGGGCTCGGAATCGAAGGTGGCCTCGAGTCAGGTCCCCCTGGTACTTCACCACGGGCGGGCTGCAGCACGGCGCTTGACGACCCTGCGGCGTGAACTGCTCGTCCCAGTCGGGTGCCGAGTCCCAGAAGGCCTGGTACTCCGCGTCGAAGTTCGTCCGCCCGGGCATGCTCGCCGGCAGCCGGTACAGCTCGGGGTTCTGCGGCGCCCAGTCCTCGATATCGTCCTCGTCCCAATACACGCCGACAGGCTTCGACCCGTCGGCTCGGTCGCGTCCCCCGAACCCCAACATGCCCAGGTGCCAGATCTGGTAGCCGATCTCTCCGACCCAGGCCCGCCCGCCCGTCTCGGCGTACCAGAGGTCGGCGAGCGTGGGAAGCACGATGTCGGACGGCTGTGCCCGGCCGAGCTCGCCGTAGGCCTTGCGCACGACGCCCTCGTCGTCGCGGATGTTGTGACCGGTGATGCCGTGCGCGTCGGGATAGGAGCCGGTGCCGATCGTGGCGTGCGCGCACGCGGTGACCGCTGGGAACGATCCGTGGATCGCGTTGCGGAAGTTGGCTCCTCCGTGCATCAACCGCTTGAGGGTGGGCCAGGAGTCCGGCCACTGATGCAACACGTTCCATCCACCGCCGTCGATCACGAACGTCACCACGACCTTGGGGCGCCCGGCCGTGCGAGTCGTCGCGAGGGCCAGGGGGGCGCCTTCTCTCTCGGAGGCGGGATAGCTCTCGGCCCCGATCAGGGATGCCGTCGTCGGCGCCAGGTCGGCAAGTGACACCCGGTCGGTGTTGTCGCTCGCGCGAACGATCCCCGGCGCGTAGACGACCAGGGGGATCCGCTCCAGGTACATCCACACGCTCGCGTGGCTCGTCCGCGGGTCCTGCGGCACGAGCGCGACCGATTCATTCGCGTAGTTCGAGCTGTTGAAGGGCGCGAGCAGCAGTTGCAGGTCGCCCGAACGCCCAGGGCGGTACGCGCGGCGGACGAGCTCCATGTACTCGCTGCCCAGCCCCGTTGCCATCGCCTGCTGGATCGGGCGGGGATCGGGCCGAGTCGCCTTGCGGACGAGCCAGCCTACCGGCGCACCTACCAACGCGAACGCGAGTCCCGCGAGCCCGGCACCCACCACGAATCGGCGACGGCCGGGATCGTCGGGGTCGCCGGGGTTCGCGTCACCGTTCCGTTGCCTCGACGTGATCACGACGACGCCGAAGCCGATCGCGAACGTGAGGAGTCCTGCAACGACCCCCAGGATCACCGATCCTGCGAGCCCGACGGAGAGCGCCACGACGCCGCCCACGAGGGCGAACACGACGAACGAACGCGGGATGTGCCGGGAAGCCATGCGTCCCCCATGTTCCCAGAGGGCGACGCGCTCCCAGCAGCGCCGCGTGTTGTGTTCCCGTGGCAGCCGTCAGCTGCGTTTGCGCTCGGGGTCGAAGAACGGCATCGGCACGACGGTGGCGCCCACCTTCCCGCGCTCGCCCTCGACGGTCCACTCGACGCTGAGCCGTGAACCGAGCGCGGCGTGCTGCTTGTCCACGGACCCGAACGTCACCATCTTCTTGATCGTCGGTCCCCAGGTGGTGGAGGTGGCACGGCCGATGTGGCGCCCTTCCTTGTAGACGGGGATGGGGTCCCGATGCACGAACGGGCTGATCGCGGGGGCCAGGCCGTGCCTCGCGTACATGCCCTCGATGCCGGCCCAGTCCAGATGCATACCCACCAGGCGGCGCTCGGGTCCGCCGGCCTTCTGCTCGGCCTGCAGCGCCCTGCGACCGTTGAAGTCGCTCGTCTTGCCGAAGTGGACCATGCGGTCGAAGGCCAACTCGAAGGGTGAGTACTGCTGTTCGGGCGCGATCGCGTGCCTGGCGCTCGTGTACTCGGCCTCGATCAGGATCAGTCCGGCCTCCACGCGTGCGACGTCCATCGCCCTGATGCCCACGGGGTGGATGCCGTAGCGCTGGCCGACCTCGAAGATCCGATCCCAGACGTGGACCGCATCGCTCTTCGGCATCCACAGTTCGTAGCCACGGTCGCCCGTGTAGCCAGTGCGCGTGACGTCGACCTGCACACCTGCGATCTCGGTCGGGCGGCGTCCGAAATAGCGAAGGTCGGTCCAGTCCTGCCCGGTCGCGTCCTGCAGCACCTCCCGGCTCAAGCGGCCCTGCAGCGCGAGCGCCGCCGTGTCGTCGCTGACGTCGGCGATGTCCACGTCGAGTCCCGTGGCATTCAGCACGAACCACCGATAGGAGGGGTCGGCGGCCGTGATCCGGTAACGCTGCTCGTCCAACCGCGCGATGGTGCCGTCGTCGAGAACCTTGCCCTCTTCATCGCACCACGGCGCATAGAAGACGCGATCGATCTGGAGCTTCGTCATGTCCCGGGTCATCACCCGGTCGAGCAGCCGCACCGCGTCGGGGCCCGAGACCTCGTACTTGTAGAGCGGCGTGATATCGATGACACCCGCGGCCTCGCGGATGGCGTTGTACTCGATGTCGTGGAAGTCCGCGTAGACGGGAGCCGCGAAGTAGCCGCTCCACTCGCCCCAGGCGAGCTTCTTGTTCAGCTCCTGTTCGCGCTCGAAGAACGCGGTACCGAGACTCACGGTATGGACCTCCTGATCAAGAGTGCCTAAGGAATCCTGCGGAGGGCTAGAGGGTAGCCGAGGTGTCGCTGGCCAAGGCGTCGCCTGTCGTGACTTCAAGTCAACGGCCCCTTGGCTGGGCATGAGACCCGCGGCTAGCATGAGGCCCGGCGGACCCGACGCTGCTTGCGTGGTGCGCGGCTGACTTCACGTCACTCCTGAGCGATGGAGGATCTTCGATGGCCAAGAAGTACGACGCGGTCGTGATCGGGGGCGGGCACAACGGGCTCGTCAACGCCGCCTACCTCGCGAAGTCGGGCCTGAAGGTTCTGGTGTTGGAGCGCCGCCACGTCCTGGGGGGAGCCACTCTCACCGAGGAGATCGTGCCCGGGTTCAAGTTCTCAGTCTTCAGCTACGTGGTGTCGCTGCTGCGGCCCGAGATCATCCGCGAGCTCGAGCTCGCCAAGCACGGTCTGGAGATCCTTCCGCTTGGACGGCACGATCACCCCGCTCGAGGACGACTACCTGTGGCGTGTCAACGACCACGGGAAGACGATCCGCGAGCTCCGGCGGTGGAGCCTGTCCGATGCCGAGGTCTACGAGGAGTACGGCTCGCTCATGGCCGAGATGGGTCGGTTCATCAAGCCCATCCTGTCGATCGCGCCGCCCGACCCCGGCAAGATCTCGCCGACCCAATGGCTGCCCCTCGGCCCGCTCGCGAAGGCGTTCAAGGATCTGCCCAAGAAGCTGCAGACCACGTTCATCCAGCTCATGACCATGAGCGCCGCCGACTTCCTGGACCAATGGTTCGAGACCGAGCCACTGAAGGCCACGATGAGCGCGTCGGGGATCATCGGCACGTTCCAGGGGCCGCGATCGCCCGGGACCGCGTACGTCTTGCTCCACCACTACATGGGTGAGATCGACGGCGCCTTCCGCGCGTGGGGGGTGCCGCGCGGCGGCACCGGCTCGGTGGCCTACGCGATCGCGAACGCCGCATTGTCGCTCGGCGTCGAGATCCGCACGGAGGCGGGTGTCGACCACGTGCAGACCGCGAACGGCCAGGCAACCGGCGTCGTGCTCAGCAGCGGCGAGGAGATCGAGGCCGACGTCGTGATGAGCTCGCTCGATTCGCGGCAGACGTTCATCAACCTGCTCGACGAGGCCGACCTGGACCCGACGTTCCGCGAGGAGGTCATGCGCTTCAAGTACCGTGGCTCCTCGGGCAAGGTGAACCTGGCCCTCTCCGGTCTCCCCGAGCTCGCGTGTAAGCCCGGCGCGGGAGAGTGGTTGCGCGGCGCGATCTCGTTCTCGCCCTCGCTCGACTACATGGAACGCGCGTACGACGACGCGAAGTACGGCCGTCCTTCCGCCCGCCCGTACATCGACTGCATCATGCCGACGCTGGTCGATCCCACCATGGCGCCTCCGGGCAAACACGTGATGAGCTGCTTCGTGCAGTACGCGCCCTATCACCTGGAGAACGGTGAGCACTGGGACGACGCCAAGCGTGAGGCGTTCGGACAGAACGTTATCGACACGCTGGAGGAGCGCTTCCCCGACATCCGGAACCTGATCGAGGGCTACCAGTTCGTGACGCCCAAGGACATCGAGGACATCACCGGCCTCTCCGAGGGCAACATCTTCGCGGGCGAACTCTCGCTCGAGCAGCTCTTCTTCAACCGGCCTGTACCGGGGTGGGCTCGATACGAAACCCCCGTGAAGGACCTGTGGATGTGCGGCTCGGCGACGCACCCGGGCGGCGGCATCATGGGCGCTCCCGGCATGATCGCGGCGCGCGAATACCTGAAGCATCGCAAGCGCGGCCGGAGGGCGGCGTGAAGCACCGAAGGGGAAGCGGCGTGAAGTTGCCGCTCAAGCATCGAAGGGGTAGCGGATGAAGATGCCGGGCGCCGACATCGTCGTCATCGGTGCGGGCCACAACGGCCTGGTCGCCGCCGCCTACCTCGCGAAGGCGGGCAAGAAGGTCACGCTGATGGAGGCCGCGCCCGAGGTGGGCGGCGTCCTGCGCAACTCATCGTTCGCCGAGGGGTTCACGGCGCCCGGCATCACCCACACGGTCGGCCGGCTGCGTCCTTCCGTCGTGAAGGACCTCAAGCTGACACAGCACGGCCTCGAGACGATCGCTCCCGAGGTGCGCCTGTTCGCGCCCCAGCCGGACGGCTCGGCCGTGACCTTCTGGGGCGATCCCGCCCGCACAGCCACCGAGCTCGGCGAACGGAACGCACACGACGCCGGAGCCTTCGTCGAGTTCGACAGGAAGATGCGTGCCATCGCGAGCTTCCTGGCCTACGTCAACGTCGCGACGCCGCCAGACGCGAAGTCGCCGTCGATCGCGGACGCGTTCATGGGACTGAAGCTGGGCAAGGCGTTCCGAGACCTGGGGGCCAAGACGGGCCGGGAGGCCATCCGGGCGCTACCGATGGCTGTGGCCGACCTGGTGCAGGAGGTGTTCGAGGACGAGGCCGTTCGTGGCCCGCTGACCACGCGCGGCACGTTGTTCACGTCGATGGGACCGTGGGCCACGGGCACGGCGGCCGTGTTCTTGAACGACTCGGCCGGCACCGACGGCGGCGCGGCGGGGACCGCGGTCTTCGCGCGAGGTGGGACCGCGGCGCTCGCGGTCGCGCTCGAGTCGGCGGCCAGGGCCGGTGGCGTGGAGATCCGAACGGACACCCGGGTGTCCGCGATCCGCTCGAAGGACGGGCGAGTCCTCGGCGTCACCACCGCCGACGGCACCGAGGTCGACGCGAAGCTGGTCGTCTCGGCTGCAGATCCCAAGCGCACCCTCCGCCTTTGCGATCCGGTCGAGCTGAACCCGTACGAGGTCTGGCGAGCCGAGAACATCCGTCAGCCCGGCGCCACCGCCAAGGTGAACCTCGCGTTGTCGGGTCTCCCTGCGTTCAGCGGCGCCGAGGGCGACGAGCGGCTCCGAGGCAGGATCGCGATCGGATTGTCGATCGACCACGTGGAGAAGGCGATGGACGCGAACAAGTACGGCCACTTCGCCGAGGATCCGATCATGGAGGCCACGATCCCCTCGCTGGTCGACCCCTCGCTGGCGCCCGAGGGCAAGCACGTGATGTCGATCCTGGTCCAGGCGGCGCCACGGACGCTGCGTGAAGGCACCTGGGACAGCGAACGGGAGCGGGTCGCCGACGTCGCGGTGAAGTCGATGGAGCGATTCGCTCCCGGACTCGGTGAGCTGGTCGAGGCGCGGCAGATCATCACGCCCGAGGACATGGAGAACGACTACGGCCTCACGGGCGGGCACGTGTATCACGCCGAGCCCGGCCTGGATCAGTTCTTCGCCTGGCGCCCGCTGAACGGGGAGGCGCGCTACCGGCTGCAGTTGGAAGGCCTGTACCTCGCGGGTTCCGGGGCTCACCCCGGCGGAGGCGTCACCGGTGGTCCCGGGGCGAACGCGGCGCGCCAGATCCTGTCCGACAACTAAGCCCGGGCGACCCCGCGTTCGCGGGACCAGAGGAGGGAAGCGGGGTGGTCAGCGCCTGACCGCGAAGTGCTCGCGCTCGGCGCGCATCAGCTGCTGCAGTGTGCTTCTCAGCTCGTCGTCGTCCGGGTGTTCGGCGAGCCACCCGCGGGCGGCGTTGATCGCGTTGGACATGTCGTTGGGTGACGTGGCGTTCTGCATCTCCGCCACGATGTGCGCTCGATCCATGTGCTCGACACTACTCATCGATCCCGCCTCCGATGCGTACGTTGGCCCGCTTGTAACACCATCGTCACGGGGTCTTCGCGCCTCAGGCGCTCCTGGACGCATCGCGAGGCCGGTGGATAGGGTCGATACAAGGGATGCGGCCTTCCGCCGGGGTGCCATGTGAGCGTCATGATCTCGCTGCAGCAGATCGAGAAGCGATATCCGGGCGCCTCGGCTCCGGCGGTCGCGGGACTGAGCCTGGACGTCGCGGAGGGCGAGACGGTCGCGCTGGTGGGTCCGTCGGGGTGCGGCAAGACGACCACCCTCAAGATGATCAATCGGCTGATCGAGCCCACGGGAGGCCGGCTCCTGATCGAGGGCACCGACGTCCTGCATCGAGATCCGGTGGAGCTCAGGCGGGGCATCGGCTACGTGATCCAGCACACGGGCCTGATGCCGCATCGAACGGTCAGCCAGAACATGGCGACGGTGCCGAAGCTACTCGGCTGGGACGGCGACCGGATCGCTCGTCGCGTCGAGGAGCTCACCGAGATCTTCGACCTGGATCCGGAGCTGCTCGAACGGTATCCCGCGGAGCTCTCGGGTGGGCAACGGCAACGCGTGGGGGTCGCGCGCGCGCTCGCCGCCGATCCGCCGGTGATGCTGATGGACGAGCCGTTCGCGGCCGTCGACCCGATCGTGCGGGGCCGCCTCCAGGAGCAGTTCCTGGGCATCCAGGAACGGCTGGGCAAGACGATCGTGTTCGTGACACACGACATCGATGAGGCGATCAAGCTCAGCGACCGGATCGCGATCCTGAACATCGGCGGGGTGTTGGAGCAGTACGCGCCCGCCGAGGTGGTGCTTCGCGAACCGGCGAACGATTTCGTTCGCGAGTTCGTGGGCGCCGAACGTGGCCTGAAGCGGCTCGCCCTCGATGAAGGTGAACGACATCGAGATCGAGGACGGCCCTGTCGTGGCGCCGGCCGCATCCGCGGCCGAGGCGCTCATCGCGATCGACGCCGGTGGTTACGACTTCGTGAGCGTGGTCGCCGACGGGGAGCTGCTCGGCTGGGTCGATCGCGACATGCTGAACGGCGCGACGACCGTGGCCGACGCGGAACCGCGACCGTTCAGCGCCTACGTGACGGCCGGGGACTCGCTCCGGCAGGCGCTGGACTCGATCGTTACCTCGCGCACTGGGGTGGCGGTCGTCGCCACCGAGGGTCAACGCTACCGAGGCATCCTTTCGCTCGAGCGGATCTCGAAGGAGATCATCTCGTGATCGGGGTCGCGTTCGCCTCGCCGCGCTCGCCGCCAGATCGACACGACGAGCCATTGATGCGCTGGAGCTGGGTCAGTGACAACCTCGACGAGATCGTGAGCCGCGGGCTGCAGCATGTCTGGCTGACCGTCGTGTCGCTGTGGTCGTGGTCCGCGATCGCGTTCCCGCTCGCGATCGTGGCGTCGCGCGACGCTGGATCATCAGCGCCGATCGACCTGGGTCTCGAGCATGCTCTACACGATCCCTGCCTGGCCGCGTTCATGCTCCTGCTCCTCCGGTCACGGGGCTTTCACTCACCACGGTCGCCATCCCGCTGATCACCTACAACCTGCTGATCCTGTTCCGGAACACCCTCGCCGGCCTCGACGGCGGTGGACCCCGACGTGAAGGAAGCCGCCACCGGCATGGGCCTGACGCCTCGCCAGTCGCTCTGGCGCGTGGAGGTCCCACTCGCGATGCCGGTGATCATCGCGGGACTCCGGATCGCCACAGTCTCCTCGATCGGGCTCGTGACGATCGCTGCCCTGCTCGGCCGCGGAGGGTTCGGCCAGTTCATCCTGGATGGGCTCAACGACTTCTTCTGGACGGCCTCTGGTGGTCGGGCGTCGTGCTCTCGGTGGCCTTCGCGCTGCTGGCCGACCTTCTGCTCTTGGCGGTCCAGCGGATCAGCAACCCCCTGGGCCGAAGGCGGCGGGAGACGAGCGGTGGCGACGTGAGGCGCACGTGAACGTTTTCATCGACGGCATTCAGTGGCTCGTTGCTAGCAGACACACTGGTCGGGGTCCGGACGGCATCCCGTCCGGGTGTGGGAGCACGTGCAGGTCTCGCTGATCGCGCTGGTGATCGCGTCAGCGATCGCGATCCCGGTCGGGCTGCTGATCGGACACACGCGGAGCGGCGCAGTTCTTCACCGCGCAGATCGCCAACATCGGCCGAGCCATCCCTTCGCTCGCGTCCTCGTCGATCATGTTCCTGGTCGCCGCTGAAGCTGTCGCCGACGCACGGCCTTCGGGTTCCCCCCGATCGTGCTCGCCCTCATGATGCTGGCGCATCCCGGTGATCCTGATCAACACGTACGTGGGATCCAGCAGGTCGATGCCGACACGGTGGAGGCCGCGCGAGGCATGGGCATGAGCGGTAGCGCAGATCCTCTTCCGAGTCGAGCTTCCCCTGGCGGCTCCGCTGATCCTGACCGGCCTTGCGGCTGGCCGGCGGTCCAGATCGTGGCCACCGCCGGGCTCTGGGCGTTGACCGCTGGAGGCGCGCTGGGGCGATACATCGTGGACGGGTTCGCGCTCCGAGAGTACGACCGGATCGTCGCCGGTTCCATCCTGATCGCCCTGCTCGCGATCGGGCTCGACCTCCTCTTCAGGCTACTGACCAAGCTCTTCTCGCCGAGACTGTCGTCCGGAGGTGCGGGAACGCCTCGGCCGGCCGCCCGGGCCTATCGACGGAGCGGGCGAACCCTCGATCAGTGGTTGACTACTTCTCCGAGGCGCAGCTGCATTGGGTAGCAGCGTAGCGAACACCCGCTTGATAGGGTCACGGTTCACGTCCTGCGGGGGAGATGGACGCCCCCACGATGTTCGATCGGAGGGATAGACCCATGCGGAAGCACCGCATGTTCGTCCTCGGGGCGGGCCTGTTGGCGCTGGCGCTCTTCGCGTCCGCGTGCAGCGACTCGGGTGGGGACGACGACCGGCGGCGGAGCGACCGACACCGGCGTCCGAGCCCAAGGCCGAGCTGACCATTGGCGTGTCTCCGGTGCGTTCACCGAGAACCAGCTGGTCGCCGAGATGTACGCCCAAGTTCTGGAGAGCGCGGGCTACACGGTCACCCGCGAGCTCGAGATCGCCGACCGCGAGGTGGGCAACCAGGCGCTGGCCAGCGGCGACATCGACCTCAAGCCTGAGTACACCGGGTTCGACCTGCCGGGTTCTGACGAGAAGGCCACGACGAACGGCGATCCCGCAGGACGTGGCCGACGCGCTCGCCGCCGCCATCGCGCCGACGAGGGCCTCGTGACCTATGCGATCTCGCCGGCGAACAGCACGAACGTGTTCGTGACCCTGCCCGGAGACCGCGTCAGCGCGAACGAGCCTCACCGACATGAGCAGCCTGGCCGGACCTGCGCCAGATCTGAGCCTGGGTGGCTCCATCCGACTGCCCGAAGCCCTCGTTCTGCATCCCCGGTCTGAAGGAGACGTACGGGATCGAGTTCGGGGAGTTCAAGCCGCTGGACTTCGGGGGCCGAAGACGGTGGCCGGCGATCGATTCAGCGGGCGGTGGACGTCGGTGAGCTCTTCTCGCTCGATCCGACGATCGTCGGACAACGGCTACGTGGTGCTCACGGACAACGAGAACCTGCAGGCGAACGGCAACTTCATCCCGGTCGTGCGGGAAGAGGTTGCGAGCGACGAGCTCGGCGCCCTTCTCGACAGTGTCACCACCACGCTCACCGACGAGAACATGCGCGAGATGGTCGGCCAGGTCGCTGAACGACAAGCGCGACGTCGAAGACGTCGCGTCGGAGTACCTCACGGGCGCCGGCATCATCTAGGCGTTCGGCATCGCTCGGTCGGAGCCCCCGCGGCCTCGCAGGCCCGGGGGCTCCGTCATGACCGGGCTACGAACACGGCCCGACCGTGGATTCGATGCCTTCGTGGTCGGAACCGGGAACACGGAACACCGCCGCGTCGGCCGCGCACCAATCCTGGGGGACGAAGATGTGGTCGATGCGCAGCAGCAGCGGTCGCCACGCGTCGCTGTGGAACGTGCTCGCCGCCCACCATCCCGTGCGCATCGCGTCGACCATCGCGCCTTCGACCTGCCGGTAGCCCGCGGACCGGTCGCTCAGGTTGAGGTCTCCGGCCACGACGACCGGCAGGTCTTCGTCTTCGATCGCGCCGAGCAGGCGGTCGAGCATCGCCGCCTGCTCGGAGAACGTCGTCTCGTGCAGCGGGTTGTAGAGGTGCACCACGTACAGCACGAATCGGGCGCCGTCGGCCTCGACCGCGACGCGGGCGACGCGATCGGAGGGAAGCCCCGGGGGCGACACGAGGAGATCGATCGGCCAGCGCGACCACACCCCCTGTTCGCCGGCGACGACGGAGTACGGGTACCTGTCGGCGATCGCGGTCATGTGGTCGAAATAGCTGAGCCCCGCCTCCACCAGGACCACCACATCCCCTCCTCGGGCGACCATGGCCTCCGCCGCCAGGGCCGGCCTCTTGCCCGACCGGTAGACGTTGTCCATGACCACCTCGATGCCGGGTTCCGGCGAAGCCGTGCGCGCGGGCAGCCGCGGGCCGGCGGTGGCGACGACACACACACCGGCCAGCGACAACGCCGTCGCCCCCGCCACGAACCGTCGCAGACCGAGCAGCACCGCCGCGGCCACCAGCGCGACCAGGCCGATGCCGGGGATCGCCACGGCGACGAGATCCGTGACCCCGTTCCGGTCGCGAACGGCGAACCAGATCCACGGGACGAGTGCGGGGATCGCGCCCCACCAGGGGAAGCGCCGGCGGGGCGCAGGGGAAGAGGGCGGCGGATCCATGGTCGTCGAGCGTACCCGTGCTGTGGCCGGGTTCCTTCGGCCCGCGGGCTTCGGCCCGCTCCTGGGTCCGCCTGTGGCAGTATCCCCGCCATGAGCGATGCGCCCGACTTCCGTCTCGAGCACACCGAGCTGATCGCGCGACGACGAGTTCACCGAGTTCACGACGACAGACCTGCCCTACTACTCGGATTGGCGCGGCTCGTTCGAGAAGCTGCCCTGGGCCACCGACGACGAGAGCCTTCGCGCCGCGCATGCCGACATCGCGATCGTGGGAGCGCCGTTGGACGAAGGAACGTCGGCGCGACCGGGCGCCCGGTTCGGGCCTCGCGCGATCCGCATGGCTCCCACGGCGTGGAGCAGCGACTACGCGTGGTCGATCCAGCTCGACGTGGAGCCCTACGAGCACGTCACGGTCGTCGACGCGGGGGACGCGCCGATCGTGCCGACCCGCTTCGAGCGCGGGCTTCGCGTGATCCACGAGAAGGTCTATCGGGTGGCGAGCGCGGGCCCGATCCCCATGGTGCTCGGCGGGGACCACTCGATCACCTACCCCAGCGTGGCCGCCGTCGCCCGCCACGTCTGGCCTCGGACGGTGGGCGTCATCCACTTCGACGCCCACGCCGACACCGGCGCCGACCAGTGGGGCAACCTGTACGGCCACGGCGAGCCGATGCGCCGCCTGATCGAGGAAGGTTGGGTCGCCGGCCGCAACTTCGTGCAGGTGGGGCTGCGCGGCTACTGGCCCGAGAAGGAGAACTGGAACTGGATGCGCGAGCAGGAGCTCCGCTGGCACACCATGGTCGAGATCGAGGACCGTGGCTCCGAGGCGGTGATCGCCGACGCGATCGCCGAGGCCCTGGACGGCCCGGACTGCATCTACCTCAGCGTCGACATCGACGTGGTGGATCCCGGGATGGCGCCGGGCACGGGTACGCCCGAATCCGGCGGCATGCTCGCGCGTGAGCTGCTGCGCGCGGTCCGCCAGATCGTGGGCGCCGTCGACCTGGTCGGTCTCGACGTGGTGGAGGTCTCGCCCCCCTACGATCACGCGGAGGTGACCGCGATGCTCGCGCACCGAACCGTGATGGAGGCGATCAGCGCGTTGGCGAAGAAGCGAGCCGCGTGAGCGGCCTCGCCGGGGGCTCGGACGAGATCGCCGACAACCGCAAGCTCTGGGACGCCTGGACCGCGATCCACACGACGGGCGAGTTCTACGACGTCCAACGGTTCCGCGACGATCCGAACGACGTCCGCATCGAGGCGTGGGAACGGGAGGAGGTCGGCGACGTCACGGGGAAGACGCTGCTGCACCTGCAGTGCCATTTCGGTCTCGACACGCTCTCGTGGGCGCGTCTGGGCGCACGGGCCGTCACCGGCGTCGACTTCTCCGAGCCGGCGGTCGTCTTCGCCAACGAGCTCGCGACCGAGACCGGCCTCGGGGACCGCGCCCGATTCGTCGTGTCCGATGTCTACGACCTCCCCGGGCCGCTCGAGGGCCGGACCTTCGACATCGTCTACACGGGCCGGGGCGCGCTCTGCTGGCTTCCCGACCTGAAGCCGTGGGCCGCGTCGGTCGCCTCCTTCGTGAAGCCCGGCGGCATCTTCTACATCCACGAGGGGCACCCGCTGATGTGGGCGATCGCCGACGAGCAGCGAACGCCGAACGACTTCCACATCGGGTTCGACTACTGGGGGAGCGAGACCCTCTCGTTCCCGGTCCAAGGGAGTTACGCGGACCTGCAGGCGGAGGTCGACGCCGAGGTGGAGCACAGCTGGCTCCACTCGCTCGGCGAGATCGTCACGTTGCTGGCCGGCGAAGGGCTCCGCATCGAGTTCCTCGATGAGAAGCGCGTGGTCGATTGGCCCGTCGAGTTCCTGACCCAGCTGGACGACGGACACTGGGGGTTTCCGCCCGGCCAGAAGGAATCGATCCCGCTCATGTACTCCATGCGAGCCCGCAAGGACCCCTAGAAGCGCAACGCCCCGAAGGCTCAAGCGTCCGCGCCGCACGGTCGAAGCCTCCTTCGTGATCCAACCCGCGCCCGCCGAGGGCGAGGCGACGCACGCGTTCCGTCGACTGGTCGGCAACGTCGAGCGCGTCATCGCCGGGAACGCCGATGCCGTCCGCACCGCCGCGATCTGCTTGCTGGCAGACGGCAACCTGCTGTTGGAGGGGGTTCCCGGCGTCGGGAAGACGACCCTGGCTCAGTCGCTCGCCCGTTCGATCGGTGGGGAGTTCAGCCGGGTCCAGGCAACGCCCGACCTGCTCCCCAGCGATCTGACCGGCATCAGCGTGTACGACCAGGCGCGCGGAGAGTTCCGGTTCGTGCCCGGCCCGGTCTTCGCCAACGTGGTGCTGATCGACGAGATCAACAGGACGCCGCCGCGGACGCAATCGGCGCTGCTCGAGCCCATGGAGGAGCGACAGGTCACGGTCGAAGGCACCACCCACCCGCTGCCCAGGCCATTCGTCGTGATCGCCACCGAGAACCCGATCGAGCAGCACGGCACCTATCCGCTTCCCGAGGGGCAGCTCGACCGCTTCGCGATGACGGTACAGGTGCGCTACCCGCAGGGCGCGACGGCCGCGGACCTGGTCCGGCGCCAGTTGCAGGATCATCCGCTTCACGACCTCCAGCCCGTGTTGACTCCCGACGAGGTCCTCGCGGCGCAGCGGGCAGCGCGCTCGGTGCATGTCGACGAGACCGTGCTCGAATACGTGGTGTCGCTCGTGGACGCGACGCGCGAGGCGCCGGAGGTCATCTTGGGAGCGTCCCCTCGATCCACGGTCGTGCTCACGAGGTGTGCTCAGGCGCGAGCGCTGGCCGAAGGGCGCGACCACGTGCTGCCCGACGACGTGAAGGCGCTCGCCCCCGCGGTGCTCGCGCACAGGCTGATCCCACGGCAGGCGCGCAGCGGCGTCGAGGTGGGTCGTCGAGTGGTCGGCCGCATCCTCGATGAGGTCGCCGTGCCGCTCCACGTCGCGGGCAACGGCTCCGGACGAGGCTGACGTGCCACGCCTGCGCAAGCGGGCGTTGAGCCTGCTCGTCGGCGCAGGCGTCCTGTTCTTCTTGGGCACCAACGTCCAGGCGGGATGGCTCTTCGTGCTTGCCGCGTTGCTGCTCGGCGTGCTCGTGACGGGTTGGATCCTTCCGGCAGGGGCCGTCCGGCATCTCGATGTCGCCCGCCGGGTCCCCGAAACGGTGCATCAGGGCGAGGAGGCGCTGACCGACGTCGAGGTGACGAACCGCGGCCGGCGAACCCGCCGGGGCGTGACGGTGCACGACCCTCACCTGCAGCCGGCCGCCCTGTGGGTGGGGACCGTGCGTTCCGGCGATCGCGTCGAGGTCAGCACGGTGCGGGTGGCGACCCGCCGCGGTCGCCATCACGCCGAGCCGTTCACGGTGCGATCGAGCGCGCCCTTCGGGGTGGCCGAACGCCGACGCCGCGTTCCCTCCGAGGGTTCGACCTTGGTGCTCCCCGCGGTGGAGCCCCTCGGGCACCTGCCGTTCATCGAGACGGTCTCCGCGCTGGACCTCGCGATCCACAGCGCCCCTCGCCGCGGGCAGGGGCCGGAGTACCTCGGGGTGCGCGAGTACCGGCCAGGAGACAGCATGCGTCACGTCCACTGGCGATCGACGGCACGCGCCGGCGCGGTGATGGTCCGGGAGTTCGAGCAAGAGCAGACCCGCCGTCTCGCGATCGCGATCGATGCGTCCCGCGATGCGGGCGAGAGCTGGACCCCCCTGGACCGCGTGTGCTCCGCGGCGGCATCCGTGGCCGTGGCTTCCCTGGCGCAGGGCCACGGCGCGCGATTGGTCACCGAGGTGGAAGGAGGACCGGAGATCCTGTCCCGCGCCGGCGAGGACGAGATCCTGGAACGACTCGCGCTGGTGCAACCTGCGGGAACCGGCTTCCCGGCGCTTGTCACGGGACTGGCATCTTCCCTGCGCGGTGTGCAGACGGCCGTCTTGGCGTTCCCGACATGGGCGACCAACGGACCCGACGCGCTGCCGGGCGCCGTCGAGGCGCTCGCCGAGCGGATCCCGCGCGTCGTCGCGATCCCCGTGGTGGTGGAACCACGTGAGGCCGCGACCGGCGTGTTGGGCCCCGCGGCCCTCGCGGGGCTCGAGCAGCGGCTCCGCGCCGTGGGCGCTCAGGTGTTCCTCTGGCGACCGAGCGTGTCGCTGCGCGCGACGCTCGGACGGGAGCGCGTTCCGCGATGAGACTTCAGATCCGGAGGCCGAGCGGTCCGCCTGAGGATTCGATCGCGATCCGGCTGGTGGTGGCCGCCGCGGTCCAGGTGGCGATCGCCGCGGTGGTGGCGCAGCCCGCTGCGGTCGATCCCGTGATCGCGGTCGCGGCCCTGACGCTGGCGCCGCTCGGCTACTGGTTCTCCTACCGCAGGCGACGCCACGCGAACGTGATCCTGAAGGTGGTGCTGTCCGTCGCCCTTCTGGCGGCGCTCGGGCATTTCATCGGGCAGGTCCGAACCGTGACGTCGGTGGATCAGGCCCGGATCCCCCTGGCGTCGCTGTTCCTGTGGGTGCAGGTGCTGCACGCCTTCGACGTCCCTCGCCGACGCGACCTGGCGTTCTCGATCGCGTCGAGCCTGATCCTGATGGCCGAGGCGGGCGCGCTCTCGCTCACCACGTCGTTCGTGTTCTTCCTGATCCCATGGGCGGGCCTAGCGGGCATGTGGCTCTCGCTCTCGTCTCGCCCGCGCCCCGATCAGGTCCTGATGCCGGTCTCCGTTCGCCGCATGGCGCCGGAGAAGAGGCCCCCACGCCTCGGATCGGTCCGATCGGCGGCGGTGACGGCCACGGCGGCGGTGATGGCCGCGTTCCTGGTGTTCCTGGCGATGCCGCGGGTCCCGGCTCCTTCGTGAAGTCCCCACCGTTCTCGCTGGCGGCTTCCCCTTCGGCCGTGCCGGGATGGGATGGGGGCGTCGAGAACCCCATGCTCCCGTCGGACCCCGGCGATGGGGTGATCGACTTCGCGTCGGGTGGCTATCCGGGCTTCAGCGACGTGGTCGACCTGCGAGCACGCGGCCGGCTGAGCGACGAGATCGTGTTCCGGGTTCGCGCCTCCCAGGCGGCGCTCTGGCGTGCGGAGGCGTTCGACACCTACGAGGGTTCGCTGTGGACGATGAGCCCGGGACCGATGGAGACTCTGCCGCGCGACGGAGACGGCGTGTCCTACGTGGTTCCCGACGGCGTCGTACGGCGCAACGGCGCCCGTGGCTTCGACGTGGCGAAGGTGACGCAGACCTTCTACATCGAGACGCCACAGCCCAACGTGCTGTTCGGCGCGCAGGGCGCCCGGCAGGTCTATTTCCCCTCCGGCGGCCTGGTCGTCGACGGCGCCGCCTCGATCCGTTCACCGATCCTGCTGGACGAGGGCATGGTCTATTCGGTCGTCTCGGACATCCCCGTCACGACTCCCGTGTGGCTACGCAGCGCCAAGCCCCCGAGGAGCGCCCGACTGTCGCCCTACCTGCAGCTGCCCGAGAACCTGCCCGCTCGCGTCGGTGACCTCGCGAGGCAGATCACCGCCGACGCGGCCACCACCTACGACCGGGTGATCGCGGTGCAGTCGTGGATCCAGGCGAACACCCGGTACACCCTGGACGTGCCTCGCGATCCCGAGGGCGTGGACGCGGTCGATCACTTCCTGTTCGAGACGAGGCAGGGGTACTGCGAGCACATCGCGTCGTCGATGGCCGTCCTGCTGCGGACGCTCGGCATCCCCACTCGGTTGGTCACCGGCTACGGGCCGGGGGAGCGGAACGCGTTGACCGGGTTCTTCGAGGTGAAGCAGTCCGACGCTCACGCGTGGCTGGAGGTCTACTACGGCTCGATCGGGTGGGTCCCCTACGACCCGACCTTCGGGGTGCCGGAAGCGGCGCCGGGCCTGGCGAGCCGCTTCATGGCCGGGCCGGTGTTCGCCGCCATCGGGCGGTTCATCTCGACCGCGGTGCCCCGCCCGGTGAAGACGGTGTTCGGTGCGGCGGGACGTGGTGCGATGGCCGTCGGGGCGACCGCCCAGCGGAGCTGGCCTCCGGTCGTGGCCGCGGTGTTTGCGGCGGCGGCCGTGGCGGCGTGGTTCCGGCGCCGGCGCCGCACGGATCCGGACGTACCCCACACGATCGGCGAGGAGGCCTTCATCGAGCTCGTCGCCGCGCTTGCGCCCACCGGCCACGCGCGGCTGCCACACGAGACACCCGACGAGTTCCTGCGTCAGGTTCGGGCCGACGATGCGGTGCCTACTGACGTTCTCGAGGTCGCCGAGCTGGTGGTGCGCACGTTCGAACGGGAGCGCTACTCTGCCGGCGCACCCGCGGAAGCCGAAGTCCTCCGGGCTCGGGCCCAGGCGGCACGCGTGAAGCAACTGCTCCGTCACTAGTCTGGTTCGGACTACTCCCAGCTCGTTCCCGTCCTCGAGCGGTACCGTGGACGGCATGTGCAGAAGCATCAAGACCCTTCGCCGTCCCGAGGAACCCGCCACCGACGAGGAGATCCGCGCCGCCGCGCTCCAGTTCGTCCGCAAGGTCAGCGGCTACCGCGAACCGTCACGCAAGAACGAAGAGGCGTTCACGCTCGCGGTGGAACAGGTCGCCGTCGCCTCCAAGACGCTGCTCGACGCGGTGGCTCCCGCTGGAACGACTTCCTAGCGCGACCACCGCGACAGGGCCTCACCGCGGGATGAGACCATGTGGCCGTGAGCCACGAACGACGTCTCCCGAGGGGCATCGTCGCCTTCGTCTTCAGCGACATCGAGGGGTCGACCCGCTTGTTCCGTCGCCTGGGAGACGGCTACGTCTCGATCCTGGAACGTCACAACGAGCTGCTTCGCAACGCCTGGGCCGCGCACGACGGTGTCGAGGTGAAGACCGAAGGGGACGGCTTTTTCGTCGCGTTCCCCGACGTCGAGGATGCCTTGGATGCATCCGTCGAGGCCCAGCGACTCCTGGCGGGCGAGCCCTGGCCCGAGGGCGTCGATCTCCGCGTTCGCATGGGCATCCACGCGGGCCTCGCGTATCCGCGTGGGGACGACTACGTCGCCATGGCTGTGAACCAGACGGCGCGGGTCGAATCGGCGGCCCACGGAGGGCAGGTGCTCGTGTCGGAGCCAGCGGCGGCGCGACTCGGCGACGCGGCCGCCGCGCGACTCCGTCCTGTGGGCACGTATCGGATCCGTGACTTCGACGAGCCGCTAGGGCTCTTCCAGGCTACGACCGGGACCGAACCGAAGGAGGGTTTCGCTGCCGTTCGGGCCGTACCGGCCGATGGGCACAACCTCTCACGGCCGCCGACGCCGTTCGTCGGCCGAGAGGAGTCCCTGCAGACGATCGCCGAGCTCCTCGCCCCGGGCCGAATGCTGACCGTCGTCGGCCCCGGAGGGGTCGGGAAGACTCGGGTGGTGACCGAGCTGGGGCTGCGCATCGCTCCGGAATGGCGCGACGGTGTCTGGTTCGTGGATCTGTCCCCCCTCGAGGACGGGTCGCTGATCGCATCGGCGATCGCGGCCGCGGTGGGCGTCGCCGTTCCGGGCGGCAGCGACGCCTGGACCGCCGTGCTCGAGCACCTTCGCGATCGGCGAGCCCTGCTGATCCTCGACACCAGCGAACATCTCGTCACCGGCGTGTCGGGATGTGCCACCGAGCTCTTCGCATCGTGCCCGACGGTAGCCCTCCTCGCGACGAGCAGGGTTCCGCTCGGGGCCCCCGGCGAGCGGCTCTTCCGCCTGGCGCCGCTCGGCACGACGTCGAACGGGGGCATCTCATCCGCGGCAGAGCTGTTCGTCGATCGGGCCACCGCGATCGACTCGGGCTTCTCGACCGACCAAGCGTCCATCGTCCTGATCGAGGGGATCTGTCGGCGGGTCGACGGACTGCCACTCGCGATCGAGCTCGCGGCCGCGCGCATCGGGGTCCTGTCGCTCGGGGAGATCCTGGACGGCCTGGAGGACCGCTTCCGGCTCCTGCGGAGTCGAGACACGACTGTCCCCGAGCGACAGCGGACGCTCGAGGCCCTGATCGAGTGGAGCGAACGCATCCTGAGCCCCGCCGAGCGGGGCCTCCTGCGGCGGCTCGGAGTCTTCGCCGGCAGCTTCGGGCTCCCCGAGGCGGGCTCGGTCGCTCCCGAGGTGGTGGATCCACTCGATGTCCCGGACCTGGTGTGGGCGCTCGCGGAGAGCTCGCTCGTCTCCATCGAGCGGACCACGGGGGCGACGAGATATCGGCTGCTGGATTCGGTCCAGGCGTACGCCCGGCGCGGCCTGAATCGTGAGAACGGGTACGCCGCGACAGCCGAGCGGCTCGGGCGGTGGTACGTCGAGCGCTTCTTCGAGGACAACCGGTTCCGGCGTGACCGCCTCACGGAGCTCCAGCTCTCGGTCGACAACGTTCGTGGCGTGCTCGCGGCTCTCGAGGAACGGGCTCCCGAGACGGCGCAGTGGCTCGCGTGCGCGATCGGGGACCACAACGTGTTGCTCACTCGGTTCCAGGCCGGCGCCGATGAGCTTCGCGGCATCGTGGACAGGCTCACGCAGCCGACCCAAGCCCGTGTCTACCTGCTGGTGGTGTTCGCCGACCTGCTCCTGTGGTCGGGCGAGCCCGACGCAGCTTCCCAAACCCTGGATGCGGCCGAGGAGCTCAGCGCCCTGGTCGGCACGCCCACCGAGGGCACCGATTGGTCGATCGCCTACGACCGCGCGGACCTGGTGCGGCGGTCCGGGGACCTGGAGGCCACCATCGAGCTGGTCCAGCGCACCCTCGACACCGAGCCGGGGGACGCGGGAAGGTCGAGGATGCTCAACGTCCTCGGCGTGACGCAGTACGAACGCGGCGACATGGACGCCGCACACGCCGCCTTCGAAGAGGGACTCGAGGTCGACCTTCGGGTCGGCCACCACCAGAACATCGCGATCGCCCACGCGAACCTGGCGGAGACGGCGCTGATCCTGGGCCGGCGTAAGGCTGCGGCGGGGCATGCCCTGGAGTCTCTCCGTCGTTCCGCCGAGCTGGGCATGACGGCGACGGTCGGGATGGCGATGGCCACCGCGGCCCACCTGGCCGCGGCGGACGGGGACGTGGCGACCGGTGTTCGGCTCGCGGTCCAGGCGACCGAGATCCACGAGGGGACCGGCTTCGAGCCGGCCGCCGACGAGCAGGGTCCCACGCTCGAGGGCCTCTTCGACCGGGCTCGGGGTGAGCTCGGGTCGGAGAGGTTCGAGCGCGAGTCCGACGCCGGCAGGGGGTTGCCGGTTCCCGATGCGATCGCGCTCACCGACCGGGTGCTGACCGACCTTTCGGATCGTGGCCCCGAAGGCACCGCGAGCTGAGCCCTTCGCAGCAGGGAGGCGCGGGTACGATGGTCCGCATGCTGCCCCTGGACCCGTCCGCCGACGACATGCAGGCGATGGGGGAGGCGGCCGTCGACTACCTCATCGGGTTCATCCAGGGGCTGGACGAGGCTCCTGCGGACGCGACCGAGGGTGCCGTCGAGCTTGCCCGCGCGATCCGCGCCGCCCCGCCGGAGTCGGGCGTCGACTTCGGGCCGCTGCTCGCCGAAGCGAACGACGCGATCGCGCATACCTTCGAGTACGCGGGGCCCGGCTACCTCGCCTACATCCCGGGGGGCGGGTTGTACACGGCCGCGCTCGCGGACTTCATCGCTCAGGGTGTCAATCGATACGTGGGCCTGTGGCAACCGAGCCCCGCCGTCGTGCAGATCGAGGAGAACGTCACGAGGTGGCTCTGCGACCTGTTCGGCTACCCGGCCCGGGCGCAAGGTCTGCTCTTGTCCGGGGGCTCCATGGCGAACCTGTCGGCGATGGTGACCGCACGGCACGTGAAGCTGGGCGTGGACTTCACCGACGGCGTGTACTACGTCAGCGAGCAGGCGCACGCGAGCGTGCCCAAGGCTGCCACGATCGCGGGGTTCTCCAAGCGGAACGTGCGGATCGTGGCCACCGACGGCGAGCTCCGCATGGACCCCGATGCGCTGCTCGCCCAGATCACGAGCGGACCGCGCCGACGGGCTGCGCCCGTTCCTCGTCGCGCCCAGCGCAGGCACCACGAACACTGGGGCGGTCGATCCGATCGAGCAGATCGCCGAGGTCTCGGAGGCGGAGGACCTGTGGCTTCATGTGGACGGCGCATACGGCGGGTTCTTCCAGCTCACCGACCGGGGACGCGACCTGTTCCGAGGCATCGACCGCAGCGACTCGGTGACCCTCGATCCCCACAAGGGCCTGTTCCTGCCGTACGGCACCGGAGGCCTCGTCGTTCGAGACGGCGCAGGGATGCGAGACGCCCACTACGAGGGGGCGGCATACCTGCAGGATCTGCCGCCCACCGGCGAGCTTCCCAACTACAGCGAACATTCGGCGGAGCTTTCCCGTGACTGGCGAGGGCTTCGCGTATGGATGCCCCTGGCGCTGCACGGCGTCTCGGCCTTCCGCGAGGCGCTCGACGAGAAGCTGGACCTGGCCGTCTACCTGGCGGACGCCTTCCGGGACGACGATCGGATCGAGCTGTGCTGGGAACCGCAGCTCACGGTGATCGCCTTCCGGCTCGCGGGCGCGAACGAGGACACCCAGCGTGAGTTCCTGGCGCGGATCAACGCATCGAAGCGGGTGTTCCTGTCGAGCACGATGATCGGGGAGCGGTACGTCCTGCGCGTGTGCATCGTGAGCCATCGCACGCACAAGGACCGGATCGACGAGTGCATCGAGATCGTCGGCCGGGTCGCCGACGAGCTCCTCGGGTAGGGATCCGTCATGCCGGAGATGCCGGAGGTGCAGGCGCTCGCCGAGCGGCTCGACCAGGTGCTGGCCGGCGCGAAGCTGCAAGCCCTCGACCTCCTGCAGTTCTCCTCGCTGAAGACGTTCGCCCCCAAACCGCAGGACGCGGTCGGCCAAGAGATCGAGCGGGTGTCGCGCCGGGGCAAGTTCGTCGTGATCGAGCTCGACGGCGGGATGCGAGTGCTCGTCCACCTGTCGCAGGGCGGCCGCGTCGACGTCGAGGCGCCACCGAAGCAGACGAAGCCACGAGGCGCGGTGCTGCGGATCCGGGCCGCAGACCGTCCCAGTGTCTTGGTCAAGGAATTCGGCAAGGAACGAAAGGCCGGGTGGTGGGTGCTGGCGCCGGGCGACGACGGACCGCTCGAGAAGCTTGGTCCCGAGGTGAACGGGCCCGAGGCCGACGCGTTCTTCCGGGAGAGCGACGACGCGCGCCGGGTGCACACGATCCTGCGCGACCAGCGGACGGTGGCGGGCGTGGGCCGCGGCTACAGCGACGACGCGATGCACCGGGCCAAGCTGTCGCCGTACGCGTCGCTCGCCAAGCTCGATGCCGCGGAGCGAGAGCGGCTCGTCGACGCCCTGGGTTCGGTCCTGGACGAAGCGCTCGAGGTCGAGCGCCGGAGGAACGGGGGACTCCCCACGAAGATCGGCGATCATTTCACCGTCCACGGCCGGTACGGCGAGCCGTGTCCAGCGTGTGGCGACGACCTTCGCCGGGTGTCCTACGAATCGCACGAGGTCACCTACTGCCCGACGTGCCAGACGGGCGGCAAGGTGCTCGCCGATCGGCGCCTGTCGCGCCTGATCCGCTGAGCGACATCCTCCGAAGGGAGGTCCCGCTCTCGGGTGGCTGCTTCGGGTCTAGGTGTTGCCGGGGTATCGTGCCGCGAAGCTCAGACGATCAGCGACCTTACGGGAGGACGATCACGTGGCGTGGCTCGCATTCAACGAACATCTGTATCTGGGGATCGTGTTCATCCACGTCTTCGCCGCGATGGTGTGGGTGGGCGGCGCGTTCTTCTTCCAGGTGAAGATCGCGCAACTGCGCAAGGCCGACGACACCGTGGGGTTCCTGGCGCTCGGACGCGACGCCGAGCGGATCGGCCAGCGGGTGTTCATGCCGGCATCGGTCGTGGTGTTGCTCGCCGGCATCGCGACGGTCTGGTACGGGCCCTACGCGTTCGATCTGTGGATCCTGCTCGCGCTCGTTGGCATCGCGGCGACCGCGCTGACCGGGTCGCTGTTCCTGGGCCCGCAGGGCGGGAAGGTCGCCGCGCTCGCCGAAGAGAAGGGGGCGAACGACCCGCAGGTCGCGGTCGCCCGCGATCGGTTGATCACGGTCTCCCGGATCGACTACCTGGTGCTGGTGCTGATCGTGCTCGACATGGTGTTCAAGCCGGGCACGTGATCCACACGGCTGACCCCCGCGCTACACCTCGACAGCGACCGGCACCTCGCCGGCCGCCGGCTCGTGGGCGGTCTCCCGGCCGGGGATGAACCGGTTCGCCACCACGGCGGCGAGCAGCAACACGCCGCCGGCGACCAGCAGGGCGACGCGGAAACCGCTCATGAACGCGTCCCCGAACGCGCGGCCGAGCGCGGTCTGCTGTTCGGGTGTCAGGCCGTACTCTGGTGACGTCGAGCTGACCGTGACCGGCGGAAGACGGCGATCGCCGCCTGCTGGCGGGCCGACAGCCCGAGGCCCGACAGGCTCGAGCTCAGCACGCTCTCCAACCGGGTGAACAGGATCGTGCCGAGCAACGCGATGCCGAAGACTCCGCCGACCTCACGGCTCGTGTTCGTCATGGCCGAGCCGAGCCCGGCGCGCTGCTGCCCCACCGAGTTCATCACCGCCGCGGTCATGGGAGCCATCGTGGCGCCCATGCCGTGACCCATGATCGCGAAGATCGTTCCCATGAGCCAGTAGGGGGTGGTGGGCGTGAGCATCGACAGCGTGACCAGCCCGCCGCCGGCCAACAGCAGGCCGTAGGTCATGGGCGCGCGTGAGCCGTGCGTGGAGGCGTATCGCCCGGCGTTCGGCGCCGTCACGACGATCATCAGCGTCATCGGCAGGAACCGCAGCCCGGCCTCGAACGCCGTGTATCCGCGCAGGAACGGGTTCTGCATGTAGAGGCTCAGGAAGAAGAACGTCGCGAACATGCCGAGCGAGATGGAGAACGCCACCAGGTTGCCGGCGGAGAAGGCCGGGATCCGGAAGAACGTCAGGGGCATCATCGCGTGGGGACTGCGCGCCTCCCACACCAGGAACGCCACCCCCAGCGCCGCGCCGCCCGCCAGCCCCGCCACGACGAGCGGGTCGCTCCAGCCACGCTGGTTCGCCTCGATCAGGGCGTAGGTCAGTGCGAACAGGGCGCCGGTGCCCAACGCCAGCCCGGGGATGTCGAGGTGGCGGGCTTCCTCGGACCGGGACTCCCGGACCGTGCGCGTCGCGACGACGAACGCGACGATCCCGATCGGCACGTTGAGGAAGAACACCGACTCCCATCCCAGGTGCTCCACCATGTAGCCACCCAGAGTCGGCCCCAGCGCGAGCGCGAGACCCGACACGCCTGCCCAGAGCCCGATCGCCTTCGCGCGCTCCTTCGGAGGGAAGGTCACGGTGAGGATCGACAACGTGCCGGGCATGAGCAGCGCGGCGCCGATGCCCTGGACGGCCCGAGCCGCGATCAGCTGTTCGCTGGAGGCCGCCAGGCCGCACGCGAGGGAGGCCAGCGTGAAGATCGCGAGTCCCGACAGGAACATGCGCTTGCGCCCGTACCGGTCCCCGAGGATGCCGCCGGTGAGCAACAGTGAGGCGAACGCCAGCACGTAGCCGTCCACGATCCACTGCAGGTCGCTGACGCTTGCCCCCAGCTCGAGGTTGAGTGTGGGCAACGCGACGTTGACCACGGTGTTGTCGATCATGACCATCGCCAGCGCGAAGCACATCGTCAGCAGCACGATGACCTTCTCGCGTGCGTTGTCGCCTTCGAAGCCGAACAGACCCAAGCGGTCCTACCTCCTCGTGGTCGCGGGCAACGGTCCGTCGCGGAGACGTCCGTGGTTGCGAACCGGCCGAGCGGCCGAGTTGTTCCCGCGCGTCAGTCGAGCTTGCGGTACAGCCGGATCGACAGGGGCATGAAGACGACGAACAAGCCGACCATCCACAGCACCGACTTCACGATGAGACCTTCCAGCGTGTCGATGGGCAGCTTCGTGACGGGATCGAGGATGCCGACCTCGCCGACGGACAGGTACCTGGCGAGGTTGCACCAGATCGTGACCGGGTTGTGCTCGGCGATGGGCTGCAGCCAGGAGGCCATGCCCTGGACGGGAACGAAGGCCGAGCTGACGAAGACGACCGGGAAGATCCACGTGAACGAGGCCGCCTGCACGGCTTCGACCTTCTTGAGCGAGAGCCCGATACACGCCGAGATCCACGAGAACGTGAACCCCACAGCAAGGACGAGGATCACGACGCCGACGGCGCCGATGAACGTCTCGAAGGCGAACCCGACCAGGTAGCCGACCCCGATCACGATGATGAGCAGCAGGGCGTTCTTCATGAGGTCGGACGTGGTCCGCCCGGCCAGGACCGCGGACCGCGCCATGGGCAGGGACCGGAACCGGTCGACGATGCCCAGCTTCATGTCCTCGGCCAGGCCGATGGCCGTGCTCGTGGATCCGAACAGCGCGTTCTGCACGAAGATGCCCGGCATCAGGAACTGCACGTAGTCCAGGCCGGGCGGCAGGGAGGCGAACTGGTCGGCGTAGATGAACCGGAACAGCAGCACGAACATGATCGGCTGCACGAGCTCGAAGATGAACACCGTGGGGACGCGGGTGAGCGTCACGAGGTTGCGGCGCGCGACGAGGAGGCTGTCGGTCACGGCCATCGTCATCCGAGCCCCGAGGTTGGAGGGAGCCGCGCCTGGTGTCCGGCACCTGGACGGCGGTGCTCATCCTTCCTCCTTCGATCGTCGGCCGCGCTTCTTCTTCGTCTTCGATCCGTCGTCCGGCGTGAGCTCGGGATCGGCCTCGATATCGGTGCTGTGGCCCGTCAGCGACAGGAACACGTCATCGAGCGTGGGCCGGTGCAGCGCGATGTCTGCGAGCCGGACGTTCGTCTCGTCGAGGCGACGGACGCTCTCGAGCAGCGCGGAAGGTCCCTCGTTGCCCACGGGAACGCGCACCCGTCCTTCGTCGTCGTCGGCGGACGCTTCACCCGAGCCGATGCCGGCCAGCGACTGCATCACCGTGGGGATGTCGGACCGGTCCTCGACATGGAGCTCCAGGACCTCGCCGCCGATCTGATCCTTCAGCTCGTCCGACGTGCCCTCGGCGATCACCGTGCCGACGTCGATGACGGCGATCTTGTCGGCGAGCTGGTCGGCTTCGTCCAGGTACTGGGTCGTGAGGAGCAGCGTGGTGCCCTCGTTCTGCAGCTCCCGGATGAACTCCCACACGTCGATCCGGCTCCGAGGATCGAGCCCGGTCGTCGGCTCGTCGAGGAACAGGATCGTCCGGGCGGCCGACCAGGCTCGCCGCCAGGTCCAGCCGGCGCCGCATGCCGCCCGAATAGGTCTTCGCCGGCCGGTTGGCCGCCTCGGACAGCCCGAACCGATCGAGCACGTCGCCGCCGCGCCGCCGAGCCTCTGCCTTGGGGAGGTGGTAGAGCCGCCCGACCAGCTCGAGGTTCTCGAGCCCGGTGAGGTTCTCGTCGACCGCCGCGCTCTGGCCCGCGAGCCCGATGCGGAACCGAAGCTCCTCGGCGTCCTTCGTGACGTCGAGCCCGTCGACCGCGGCCCGGCCGCCGTCGAGCCCCAGCAGGGTGCAGAAGATCCGGACCATCGTGGTCTTGCCCGCGCCGTTGGGTCCCAGGAGCCCGAAGACGGTGCCGGTGTCGACCTGAAGGTCGATCCCCTTGAGCGCGTGCACGTCGCCGAACGACCTGGTGACGCCCTCTGCGGTGATGATCTGGTCGACCATGCGGCCCACCCTAAAGGCTGCTTCGGACAAGCGTCATCCGGGCCTGTCCAGGCCCGATCCGGGCTTCGAGTAATCAAGATTACGCAATGGGAATAGCTGCCTTCCAACGACCGTTCAGCGTGGTGGAACCGCACACACCGAACCACGAGGACGGATGAGATGCCCGAGATCGACACGACTCGTACTGCCGTTGCTGCCGTTGACCACCGGGGTCGTGCTGCCCGGCATGGTGGTCACCCTGACGATCGAATCCGACGAGGCGCGTGCCGCCGCCGAAGCCGCCGCGTCCACGGACGACCGGCAGATCCTGTTGGTGCCCAAGGTTGAGGGGCGCTACGCGCGCGTCGGCACCGTCGCCAAGATCGAGGATCTCGGCCAGACCCGGGGAGGCGTGGAGGCACTCGTGATCCGCGGCCTCTCGCGAGCGATCGTGGGGGCCGGCGTTCCCGGCACCGGCGAGGCGCTGTGGGTCCAGGTGGATCCCGTCGAGGAGAGCGAGCCCACCGCCAGAGCCCGCGAGCTCGCTCGGGAGTACCGGGCCGTGATCGAGAACATCGTCGAGGCGCGAGGCGTGCCCCAGGTGGCCGAGTTCCTGCGCGGGATCACCGATCCGGGACAGATCGCCGACACCGCCGGCTACTCGCCGGACCTGGCCTTCGAGCAGAAGGTCGAGGTGCTGGAGACGGTCGACGTGGCTGCGCGGCTCGAGCTGGTGCTCGCCTGGGCGAAGGAGACCCTCGCCGACCTGGAGCTGAAGGACAAGATCCGCACCGAGGTCAGCGAAGGCATGGAGAAGCGCCAGCGCGAGTTCCTCCTGCGCGAGCAGATGAGCGCGATCCGCAAGGAGCTGGGCGAAGACGGCGAGGAGGACGTCGTCGAGACCTACCGCACCAAGATCGCCGAGGCCGGCATGCCCGAGGACGTCCGTGCCGAGGCCGAGCGCGAGCTCGGTCGTCTGGAGCGCACGTCCGAGCAGTCGCCCGAGTACGGCTGGATCCGCACCTACCTGGACTGGATGACCGAGCTGCCGTGGTCGGTCCGCACCGACGACAACCTCGAGATCGCCGAGGCCCGCGCCGTGCTCGACGCCGACCACGAGGGCCTCGAAGACGTGAAGGACCGCATCCTCGAGTACCTGGCGGTGCGCAAGCTGCGCGCAGAGCGCGGTCTCGGCGAAGCGACCGGCCGGGGCTCGGGCGCCATCCTGACGCTGGTCGGCCCTCCCGGCGTCGGCAAGACCTCGCTGGGCGAGTCGGTCGCGCGTGCGCTCGGGCGGAAGTTCGTGCGCGTCTCACTGGGCGGGATCCACGACGAGGCCGAGATCCGTGGGCACCGCCGCACCTACGTCGGAGCGCTGCCGGGCCGCATCGTGCGCGCCCTGAAGGACGCCGGATCCAAGAACCCGGTGATGATGCTCGACGAGATCGACAAGGTCGGCGCCGACTGGCGCGGCGACCCCTCGAGCGCGTTGCTCGAGGTGCTCGATCCCGCACAGAACCACACGTTCCGCGACCACTACCTCGACGTCGACCTCGATCTGTCCGAGGTCCTGTTCATCACGACCGCGAACGTCGCCGAGACGATCCCCGGCCCGCTGTTCGACCGGATGGAAGTGATCCGGATCGACGGCTACACCGAGGACGAGAAGATCGCGATCGCCAAGCACCACCTGGTCGAGCGCCAGCGCGACCGCAACGGACTGCGGGAGGACGAGGTCTCGTTCACCGACGAGGCACTGCGCGCGATCGTGGGCGACTACACCCGTGAGGCGGGCGTCCGGAACCTCGAGCGCGAGCTCGGCAAGGCGTTGCGGAAGGTCGCGACGAGGATCGCGGCCACCGATGCGCGGCCGCCCGTGGTGATCGACCTGGACGACATCCGCGAGTACCTCGGCCGTCAGAGGTTCTTCTTCGAGGCGGCCGACCGCACGGCGGTGCCGGGCGTGGCGACCGGTCTCGCGGTGACCGGCGTCGGCGGGACGTCCTGTTCATCGAGGCATCGCGCGAGGACTCCGGAGCGAGCGAGGTCTCACCCTCACCGGCCAGCTGGGCGACGTCATGAAGGAATCGGCGCAGATCGCGCTCAGCTACGTGCGCTCGCACGCTCAGGAGCTGGGGATCGCGCCGGATCGGCTGAAGGGACGCTTCCACGTGCACGTGCCCGCGGGAGCGGTCCCGAAGGACGGCCCCAGCGCGGGCGTCACGATGACGACGGCGCTGGTCTCGCTTCTCACCGACGTCCCGGTGCGAGCCGAGGTCGGGATGACCGGCGAGGTGACGCTGCAGGGCCGGGTCCTTCCGATCGGAGGCGTCAAGCAGAAGGTGCTCGCCGCCCACCGGGCGGGGTTGAAGGAGGTCATCCTTCCCGCTCGCAACGACGGCGATGTTGAGGACGTGCCCGAGCAGGTGCGAGAGCAGATGACCTTCCACGTCGCCGAGGACGTCGGTGAGGTCTTGTCGATCGCCCTCGGCCGTCCGGTCGCCTCGTCCGACGCCGCCTGACGCGGCCGGCCCCGGATCGGGTCGACGGCTCAGCGGCGCCTGACCGAGTACGTGATCACGCGCTCACCGTCCACGTCCGCGGAGGGTCCCGCGTCGAAGGCGAGCACGGAGCCGTCGGCGAGGTTCGAGGCGGCGGCGACCTCCTGGGTCACCAGCAGGCGATCGGCCTCGGCCATGTCGGCCAACGCGTTGGCGAGACGCGCCGCGCGCGACGCGGGACCCACCTCGTCCACGGCTTCATGGGTGATGTGGGCCCCCGCGCTCGCGCTCCCGCTGGATCGTGCGGCTTCGCGCAGGAGATCCAGCGTCGCCAGCAGACCCTGTCGAACGTCGGGAACCACGGCGAGTGCCAGTGCATCCGGCCACGAGGCGGATCTCGGCGTTCACCGGGCCCAGGTAGCGGTCCAGGATCGCGCTGGTGTCGGGGTCGGTTGGGCTCGCCTGTGACCCCCACCCCGGCAGCCCCGCGAGGTTCACGAAGATCGTCGCCGAGGCGCGTCGCTCGTCGACCTCCTCGGGAGCATGCTCGTTGTGGGGCATGGCTTCCGCAGGTTGGACGTTCACGGTCATGTGGGGGGTATCGGACGGTAGGATCCCCAACTGGACCGCTCCGCGGGTCGCCGAGGGCTCGACGAGCTGTCCCGCTCTCGACCCTATGCTGTGGGGCGATGCGTCGGCCCGCCTTCCACGCGTGTTAGAGCTCCGCGGCCTCCAGCGGTCGTTCGGCGCCGTCACCGCGCTCGACGGTGTCTCCTTCTCCGTGCCCGAGGGGTCGATCGTGGGGTTCGTGGGCCCGAACGGCGCCGGCAAGACCACGGCGATGCGGATCGTGCTCGGCGTGCTGGAGCCTGACGGAGGCGAGGTGCTGTGGCGCGGGGCTCCCGTCGACGCTGGGGCGCGGCGGCGGTTCGGCTACATCCCCGAGGAGCGCGGCCTGTACCCGAAGATGCGCGTGCTCGAACAGCTCGGGTACCTGGCGAGGCTCCACGGGGTGGACCGCGCGACCGCTTCGGCGCGCTCGATGGAGACGTTGGAGCTGCTGGGCATCGACGGCCGTGCCGACGACCGGGTGGAGTCGTTGTCGCTCGGCAACCAGCAGCGTGTGCAGCTGGCTGCGGCCCTCGTCCACGAGCCCGATGTGTTGGTTCTGGACGAGCCGTTCTCCGGGCTCGATCCGGTCGGGGTGGACGTGCTCTCGGAGGTCCTGCGACGCGAGGCTTCCGAGCACGGAGTTTCGGTCGTGTTCTCGAGCCATCAGCTCGACCTGGTGGAGCGGTTGTGCGACTCCGTCGTGCTGATCGACGCCGGCAGGATCGTGGCGCAAGGCACGATCGCCGAGCTCCGAGCGAGCAGGCAACGACGACTGCTCCGCGTGGACGTGGACGGTGCGTCCGACGGTTGGTTCGAGGCGATCCCCGGAGTCTCGTGGGAGCGGGCGGTGGATGGCGGTGTGATCCTGCGGCTCCAGGACGACGTCGACGAGCAGCGGGTGCTCGATCTGGCGCGGACCACTGGCGAGGTCGTGCACTTCAGCCGGGTGCAGCCCTCGCTGGCCGAGCTGTTCCGGGAGGTGGTCGGGACGTGATCGCACGACGTGTCTCTCCCGCCGCGCGCACCACCGATCGCGGCGCGTGGCGACTCGTGGCGGGGCGGGACTTCCGGGTGCGTCTGCGGATCGCGGGTTCCTGATCTCGACGGGGATCACGGTCATGGTGCTGACGGTGGTGATCCTGCTCAACGCGTACGCCGGCGGAGACCAGCCCACGTTCGATCTGGGCCTCGTGGGCGCGTCGTCCCGAGCGGTGGGCTCCGAGGTCGTTCGCCAAGCGGAGGCGATCGACGTGGTCGTGCGCGTTCGGGATCTGGAGGACGAAGCGGCAGCGCGCCCGGCGTTGAACGCCGGCGAGGTCGACGCGGTCCTCATCGACGGAACCACGCTCCTGGGGCAGACCTCGGTTCCGGACGAGCTCACCCAGGTGGTGCAGACCACGGCGGTGCGCGAGCGCATCCGTTCGAGCCTCGCCGACGCGGGCGTGCCCGCCGAGGAGATCGATGCTGTGCTCAACCAGCCGTCGATCGCGGTGCGGACGGTGGAGCCAACCGACCCCGAGCGGGACACGAACGCCGGCATCGCGTTCATCGCGGCGGTGCTCGCATACGCACAGCTGGTCGGCTACGGAGTCTGGGTCGCGACCGGCGTCATCGAGGAGAAGGCGTCCAGGGTCGTCGAGGTGTTGCTCTCGGCGATCAGGCCCCACCAGCTGCTCGGGGGCAAGATCGCAGGGATCGGCGCGCTCGGCATCGCCCAGCTGACGGTGATCGCGACGTTCGCGATCGTGCTGGCGCTGGCGACCGGAGCGATCGACCTTCCGGGGACCGCGGTCGGATCCGCACTGATCGTGCTGGCGTGGTTCGTGATGGGGTTCGCGTTCTACTCGGGGCTGTTCGCGGTCGCGGGATCGCTGGTCTCGCGGGTCGAGGAGCTGCAGAACGCGCTGGTACCCCTCAACCTCACGCTCTTCGTGTCGTTCTTCGTATCGATCGGCGCGCTCGAGAGCCCCGACTCGCCGCTGGCGGTGGTGGCCTCCATCGTGCCCTTCTCTTCCCCGTTCGCGATGCCGGTGCGCGTCGTGCTCGGTGCCGCGTCTCCGGTGGAGATCGCCGCCTCGGTCGTGGCGCTGCTGGGTGGGACGGCGGCCCTGGTCCCACTCTCGGCTCGTCTCTACGCCGGCGCGATCCTGAGAACCGGCACACGCGTGAAGCTGAAGGACGCCTGGCGGTCCACGGCGAGGGCCTAGGTCATCTCACGCCGGAACGCGGGAAGCGGAAGCTGGCCCAGCGCCAGCACGCGGTCGTGGAAATCGCGAAGCACGAACGAGGCCTTCTCCTGCTCCGCGGCCTGCGCCCGCGCCCGTTCGATCTCGACCATGCCGATCATGTACGACAGCGCCTGCCCCGGGATCGCGATGTAGCGGTCCACCTCGATCAGCGCGTCGGTCTCCGGCAGCCCGCACGATCGGAGGGTGGCGAGCGCGTCTTCCCGAGACCACCCGAGCGCGTGGATCCCCGTGTCGGTGATCAGCCGGGCCGCCCGGTGCGCCTGGTTGTCCAGCATCCCGAGGCGCTCCCACTCGTCGGCGTACAGGCCCATCTCGTCGGCAAGCCGCTCGCTGTAGAGGCCCCATCCCTCGCAGAACGCGCTGCCCGCCAGCGTGCCGCCGAAACGGCGGAGGTCGGGCCTGCCCGGCATCTCCTGTTCGAGGGCGATCTGGAAATGGTGCCCCGGATTGGCCTCGTGGTAGGTGATGCTCGCGACCTGGTGGAGGGGGCGTTCGTCCAGCCCGTATGTGTTGATGTAGTACAGGCCGGGCCTGGAGCCGTCCTGTGTGGGCGAGTGGTAGAACGCTCCCGCCATGTCGGCCTCCCGGAAGGGCTCGACCTGGCGGACCTCGCAGTTGGCGCTGGGCAGCACGCCGAACCACGCGGGTGCCGCCTCCCAGCTGCTCGCGACCTGCCGCTCCGCCAGCCGCACCATCTCCTCGGGGCTGGAGGCCGTGTTCTCGCCGGAGGCCGTCCGTGCGTCGATCGCTCGTTGCGGGTCGTCATAGCCGAGTCCGGCCGCGACGTCGCGCCGTTCCTGCTGGATCGCATCCAACCGCTCGAGACCCAGCTCGTGCACGTCGCGAGGGTCGAGCGGCAGGGTGGTCCACGCCAGGACCTGCGAGGCGTAGATGTCCTCGCCGCCGGGCAACGCGGAGACTCCGATCGTGTCCGTTGCGTGCGGCAGGTAGTCGCGCAATCGATCGCGGAACCGCGCGTACGCAGGATTCACCAGCTCACGGACCACGTCGACGATCCGTAGGCGGGCATCGTGGTCGTCGGGCGCGATCGCTGCGAGCGCGGGCGACTCCTCGGCGGGGATCGACAGGATGCGCTCCACCTGGGCCAGGCTCCGTTCCGCCACGACCGTGGGCGAGGTGACGCCGTGCGGCGACGCCTTCCCTGGCCAGATCGCCCTGCGCGTCGAGGTGGTCTCCGAATCCCCGCAGCCTGTTCTCGTATCGGTCGAGCCGCTCCGGGGTGTCGGTCCGCTGCAGAGAGCTGACGTCTCCCAAGAGCTGTGACGGGCCCCAGAAATGGTTGGCGACGCGGAGCAGGTCCATCCGGTGGTCGACGTCGGAGATCGCCCGGCTCGCGATCGCGTCGAGGATGTCGAGCGTGCCGCGTTCCGCGGGCTCCACGGCATCGCGGTCGATCGCGGCCAGCTCGGTCAGCGCGCTCTCGTGGACTGCTCGCGCGTGCGCACGTCCGGCTTCGCTGGGATCGTCGAGGCGATCGTCGTAGCGCTCGTCCCCGCATTCGGTGCCCAGCATCGGCTCCAGCTCGAGAAGCTCGGCCCAATAGCGGTCGGCCAGCTCTCGAGCGCGTTCGATCTCGTTCACTCGCGGTCCTCTCGATCGGTCACGGCCTGCCGTTCTTCACAACAGGCCCAGGGTTCCCGCGCCGTCCACTTGGAGCGCGGCGCCGCTCACGAAGCCGGCGGGCTTCGAGCACAGGAACGCCACCACCTTGCCGAAGTCGTCAGGGATCGCCGAGCGGCCCCGTGTAGCCGAGCTCCTTCACGCGGTCGGTCGCATGCAGGCCGGGCGCGGCCACGTTCAGCGTGATGCCGTCCGCGGCCAGGTCCTGCGCGGCGGTCTTGGCCCACGCCCACAGGCCCGTTCGCGAGGCGTTCGAATACGCGAGCCCGGGGATGGGCTGTTTGATCGCGCTCGACGTGATGAGGCAGATCCGGCCCCAACCCGAGTTCCGCACGTGCGGCACGGCGGCCTGCACGAGGCGGATCGACGTGAGCATGTTCGCGTTCACGGCGGCGAGCATGCCCTCGTCGTCGGTTTCGAGCGCCCTGGCCTGTGGAGGACCTCCTGCGTTGGCGACCAGCACGTGGAGGGCGCCGAAGCGGTCGATCGCGGCCGCGACCAGACGCTGTGGCGTTGCCGGATCGGTCACGTCGGCCGCGATGGCGACGGTCGCGCCCGGGAGAGAGTCCGCGGCAGCATCGAGGCGGTCCTCGTCCCGCGCGCACATCACGAGGCTGGCTCCTTCGGCCGACAGGGCGCGCGCCGCGCCCAGGCCGAGCCCCTTCGAGGAGGCGGTGACGATCGCGACGGCGTCGGTCAGTCCCAGGTCCATGGCTGCCCGCATGGTACGGCGCACCGACCCGCATGTGCGTGTCGTCGCTACGCTTGGTGAGGATGGCCGTGCGTCGCTTCCCCGCCAGACTCCTCGCCCCGGTGGTCGCCGCCGTGGTGCTTGTCGCCCTCGTGGCGGCATTGGCGTTGCCGGAGGACGACGGGGATGCCACGCCATTGCCACTCACCCGGCCGAACCCGGCGATCGAGCCCTTCGGCGGCTTCGGGGTGTGGGTCGACATCTACGATGAGCAGGCGTGGGCAGATCCGCGGACCGCGGTCCGGGACATGGCTCGCCACGGTGTTCGCACCCTGTTCTTGCAGACCTCGAACGCCGACCGACCCGGGTCCCTGGTGTTCCCGGGCCAGACGGAGATCTTCGTCGACGCCGCGCACGATGCGGGCATGGGCGTGGTGGCCTGGTACCTGCCCCACCTGACCGACATGGAGAGGGAACGAGCGCGCGTCCTGGACGCGTTGGCGTTCGCCACCGACAGGGGGGACCGGTTCGACGGGTTCGCGCTCGACATCGAATCGGCGGCCGTGCCCGACCCGTCGCGCCGCTCTGCCCGCCTCGTCAGGCTGTCGCAGGGCCTGAGAGCCGAGGCCGGTGCGCGCTACCCGCTGGGTGCGATCGTGCCTTCCCCGCTTCGGCTCCGCGACGACGAGGCGTATTGGCCCGGGTTCCCGTGGCGCGAGCTCGCCCTCACCTACGACGCCATCTTGCCAATGACCTACTTCACGTTTCGGGCCACCGGGCCTCGCGAGTCATCTGCGTATGTGTCGGGGTCGATCGAGGAGATCCGAGAGCGAGTGGGGACCGATGCGGTGCCCATCCATGTGATCGGGGGGCTCGCCCGGGACATGTCCGAAGCCGAGGCGCTCGCGTTCGCCCGTGCGGTCGGGGAGGCCGGTGTCGCGGGGGCGAGCATCTACACCTGGCCGTTCGTAACGACCGAGCAGTGGCGCGTGATGCGCCGGATCGGGTGAACGGCCCCAGGTTTGCCCTCGCTTCGGGCCGTCGATAGTCTCGCGGGTGCCACTCGAACCCCCCACCCGACAAGGAGCTCTGTCCATGCCTTCCAGGTTCGCCCGCGTGCTCGCCGTGGTGGTGCTCGCGCTCGCTGCGCGCGTGCACCAAGACCCTCGATACGGATGGGCTCGAGAGCAAGCTGATGGAACAGATCGGAGCCGAGACCCAGAGCGTCATCACGGGCGTGGACTGCCCATCGGACATCAAGGTGGAGGTCGGCGGAACGTTCGAGTGCACCTTGACCGAGGAGTCCGGCTCGACCTTCACCATCGAAGTGGTCCAGACCGACGACCAGGGCAGGGTGACCTACGAGTTCGTCGACGCCCAACCCGCCCAGGAGTCCCCGACCCCGTAGACCCGACGGTCCCTGGAAGAGGAGGCCGACCCAGTGTTGCTCGAGAAGAAGAAGCTCCTGATCACCGGGGTGCTCACCCCTCAGTCGATCGCGTTCGCGGCCGCGCGTGCGGCGCAGGACCAGGGCGCCGAGATCGTGCTCACGAACTTCGGACGGACGGTGAGCCTCACCGAGAAGACGGCCAAGCGGCTCCCCGACCCTGCAGACGTGCTCGAGCTGGACGTCAACGAGCCCAGCCAGATCGACGCGGTCCGCGCCGAGATCCAGGATCGCTGGGGGCGCCTGGACGGGTTCCTGCACGCGATCGCGTTCGCGCCGCAGGACGCGCTGGGCGGCAACTTCCTCAACACCGAGTGGGAAAGCGTCGCGACCGCCTTCCGCACGAGCGCGTTCTCACTGAAGGCGCTCGCGGCCGGTTTCCTCCCCTTGATGGAGGAAGAGGGCGGTTCGATCGTCTCGCTGGACTTCGACGGACAGGTCGCGTGGCCCATCTACGACTGGATGGGCGTGGCGAAGGCAGGCCTGGAGGGGGTGACCCGCTACCTGGCTCGCGACCTGGGGCCGAAGCGGATCCGCGTCAACACCGTGTCGGCGGGCCCGCTCAAGACCATGGCGGGAAAGGGCATCCCGGGCTTCGAGTCGATCGCGGACGTGTGGGGGCGCCGGGCCCCGTTGGGGTGGGACCTCACCGACCCGACGCCGGTGGGCAACACGGTGGCGTTCCTGTTGTCGGACATGGCGGCTGGCATCACCGGTGAGTTGATCCACGTCGACGGGGGGTTCCACGCGATGGGGACCGACCTCTCGCTCGACTGAACCGCGTTCACGGCAGCCGCAGGCCCTCCTGGGTCGCCAGCAGTCGCTGCGCGCGACCGATCACGCGGAACGCCTCCTTCAGCCCTCGGCGGGAGAACGGCCCCAGCGAGGCGGGGTCGACGAAGTCGTCGGGCGCGATCCCGCCCGCCACCTGGGTCGTCTGGTGATGGAGTCGCACGTCCCAGAGGAAATGGAACGCCTCAGCGAGCTCCCGCGCGACGTCGGGGTCGAGGGGGTCGGCCTCGGTGTGGGTCGCCGCCTCCAGACGGGCCAGCGTGCCCTTCTGGATGATGCCCGACCGAACGGCCCAGATCCGCGCGAGGTTGTTGACGATGGTGATGCCGCCGTTCTTGACGTCGAGGCGTCCCGCGTGAGCCCCGCGGCCCTCGACCACCAGATCGCGGAAGAACCCGGTCGGGGGTCGGAGGTCGAGCGCGCGCCGCGAGAGCCGGCGGATGAAGTCGGGATGCCCCCGGGCGCGGCGGACGGCCTCATCCAACGTGGGCTCGGCGTTGAGCGGTCCCACGACGTGGCGGAAGTCATACCCGATCGAAGACAGGACGGTGGCCTGGGTGTCGGGATGGTCCATCCATCGCCCGAACATGCCCGCGAAGTCCCCGATCGGCCGCCGCAGCGTCGGGTGGGTCGCCATGGCATCCCCGGTGCATCGGGGGATGCCTGCCGCCTCCAGCCCCGCCGTGACGATCTCCGCCAGCTCCGCGAAGTAGGGGTCGGGATCGGGCGCGCTCGGCTCCGGATCGAACGCCAGCGCATGGTCCTGATCGGTGTGGAGCGCCTGTTCATGGCGCGCCGCGCTGCCGAGCGCGAGCCACGCCCAGGCACACGGGGGGTCGCCGAGTCGCTGGATCGCCATCTGCGCGAGGCGTTCGGTCATGGCGTCGACGACGAGGGCGATCACGCGTCCGACGTCGATCGGATCGGTCCGCGCGCCGACCATCGCCACGACCAGAGCAGGGAGCTCCCCGCCCGCGCGGGACACCTCGTCCACGGACCGAGCCCTCTCGATGGCGCTGCGCATCGCGAACGGGGTGTGCCGTCCGGTCCCCATCAGATCGGTGTCGGTGACGACGCCGATGACGCGTCCCCCAGCGCCGGTGACCGGGTAGTGGTGGATGCCGTCGGCGAACATCGCGAGCAGCGCGGCGCCGGCAAGGGTGTCATCGGGGATCGTCCGCGCCGGGAACGTCGCGATCTCAGCGAGGGGGATCGACAGATCGGCGCCCTTCGCCACGACGCGGGCTCGAAGATCCCGGTCGGTCACGATGCCCCAGGATCCCCGCATCGGGATCAGCAACGAGGAGACGCGTTCCTCGGCCATCAGCGCCGCGGCGTCCCGCGCCCCTGTCGAGGCATCGGCGGTCACCGGCGGTCGGCGGATCAGGGAGGCCACCGGCATGAGCCTTGGGTCGGTCGCCGCCACCGCCGATCCGGCGACCGCCGCGATGCGCCGCCGCATGCTTCCGATCACGAACGACAGCCCGGCTTCGGACTCCAGGATCGGATCGGCCGTCTCGGGCGGCAGCAGGTAGCACAGCGTCTCCTCCTGCGCCCGCACCGTGAGGGTGGGGGAGTCTTCGGCCAGCAACGAGAACTGGCCGAAGACCTCGCCCTCGACCAACAGGTCCAGCAGCAAGCCATCGTCGATGAGCTCGACCGCTCCCTTGCGCACGACGTAGAGCGCGTGAGCGGGCTCGCCACCCTGTTGGAGCACCACCGATCCCGCCGGGAAGTGCGCGATCTCGACCGACCGCGCGACCTCCGCGAGCCTCTCGGCGTCGAGTTCGTCGAAGGGTGGGTAGCGGTGCAGGAATCCTCCGATGTCCACGACCCGAGTATCCCGCTACAGGTCGGCCGCAGCGAGCTGGGTGGCGTACGGTCCCCGCCCGCTCGCGCACGCGGCGCCGCATCGCGCGGCAAGCTTCAGGGCTCCGTTCGGATCGAGCCCTCGAGCCAGCGCGAACGTCAGCCCCGCCGCGAACGAGTCGCCGGCGCCGTAGGCGTCGCCGCCCGGCGTCGCCGAGACGGCTTCCCATCGCCCGGCGATCCCATCGGATGTCACGAACGACCCTCCGGCCTTTCCCTCGGTGCGCACGACCAGCCGTGGCCGCCAGGGCAGCCGTTCGAGATCGAATCGCTCGCTCGGGTCCCGCGCGCTCCCGACCAGTGCGTCGGGCACGATGCCGGTCGCGAGCAGCTCGCGGAGGATGCGGGAGGTCACGACCATCACGCGGGCGCGTCTAGCGTGGGCGAGGGCGCCTGCATCACCGGCCGTGACGTAGACGCCGTCGGCCCCCGCGAGTCGCTCCCAGGGCACACGATCTTCGGCGGACGGCGTGAGGCGGTGTCCCAGCGTGACGATCGTCCGTTCTCCGGTGGGATCGACCATCGTCAGGCCACGGCGGCTGCGCTCCCGCCGCATCCCCGCGTGGACCAGGACGCCGAGGGCTGCCAGCTCCGATCGGGTTCGCCGCGCGATGTCGTCGTCGCCGACCGCGGTGAAGAAGTCGGACGAACCGGCGAGCCTGGCCAGCTGCACGGCCGCGACGGCGCCACCTCCCCCGGGAGCATCCCGCTCGTGGGTCGCGTGGGCGATGCCGCCGGCGTCCGGGATCGCGTCGACGTCGGCAAACGTGATCCATTCGGTGTGGCCGACGACCGCCGTCCGCAGCGGCGCGCCGGCACGGGGCGGTGTTCCATCGGCGGAGGATCGCATCCTTCGTATGCTGGCCGATATGACGGTGCAGCGTCGACTCACCTCGTTCAGCCACGGCGCAGGATGTGGCTGCAAGCTCGGGCCCGACCAGCTGCACGAGGTCATGGGCTCGTTGCGCCTCCCGGGCGTTCCCTCCGAGGTGCTGGTGGGGCTCGACACAGGGGACGACGCCGCGGTTTGGAGGCTCGACGACGATCGCGCGATCATCGCGACGCTCGATTTCTTCACACCGATCGTCGACGACCCTTATGACTGGGGCCGCATCGCGGCGACGAACGCAATGTCCGATGTGTACGCCATGGGCGGCACGCCGTTCCTCGCGCTCAACATCGTGGCCTGGCCCGTCGACGACCTCCCGCTGGGGATGCTGGCCAGCGTGTTGCAGGGCGGCGTGGAAGCGGCCGCCAAGGCGAACGTCGCTGTCCTAGGCGGGCACTCGATCACCGACCCGGAGCCCAAGTTCGGCATGGTGGTCCTCGGGTCGGTCGATCCATCGCGGATGACGACGAACGCCGGCGCTCGCCCCGGCGACAGCTTGTTCCTCACGAAGCCACTCGGGCTCGGCATGATCTCGACCGCGGCCAAACGCGGGGTGGCGACCGACGACCAGCTCCGGGCGGCCCTCGACACGATGACGACCCTGAACGCCGACGCCGCCGCCGCCATGGTGGAGGCGGGAGCGAAGGCCGCCACCGACGTCACGGGGTTCGGTCTCATGGGGCACCTGTCCAAGATGCTGCTCGCATCCGGGGTCGCAGGCACGGTCGATGCGGGTTCCGTGCCCACCTTGCCCGGCGCCCTCGACCTTGCGCGCTCGGACGTCGTCGCCGGGGGAACCAAGCGGAACCACGCCTCGGTGAGCCCGACCACCGGGTGGGGTGAGCTCACCCTTCCCGAGCAGCAGGTGTTGGCAGACGCCCAGACCTCGGGCGGGTTGTTGATCGCCGCGCCCCGCGCCGACGCTCTCCGCGAGGCGCTGGCGTCCAGGGGCGTCGACGCCGCCGAGATCGGCTCGGTCACGCAGGGCGAGGCGGGGCGGATCGCCGTCTCCGGCCGGCTGAAGGAATAATCCACCCGGCTGCTAGCATTTGCACCTGCAACGAAGGCGGAGCGCGCCGTTCGGAGCGACCATCGAGGAGTGCGAGTGAGCGAGTTGGACGGCGTCCTCTACAAGGAGATCGTGGAGCAGGGGCTGCGCGAGTTCCCCAACGAATGCTGCGGCGTCATCGCGGCGTCCGAGGGTGTGCCGGTCAAGGTCTACCCGATGAAGAACGCCGACGCCTCGCCCGTGACCTACCGGCTCGACGGTAAGGAGCAGCTGCACGTCTTCGACGAGATCGACGAGCAGGGCTGGGAGCTGTGGGCCATCTACCACTCGCACACCCACAGCGACGCCTACCCTTCCGACACCGACGTCCGGCTAGCCTTCTACCCGGAGGCTCGCTACATCCTGCTATCGCTCGCGAACCGGGAAGAACCCGTGATCCGCTCCTTCCGGATCGCCGACGGCGAGGTCACGGAAGAGGAGCTGTCCATCGCATGAGAGGCCTCGGCACATGAGCAGTCAGGGACTGGGGTTCACCGAGGACCAGGTCCAGCGCTACTCGCGGCACATCATCCTGCCGAACATCGGCGGAGCAGGGCAGCGCAAGCTGGTCGACAGCAAGGTGCTCGTGATCGGCGCCGGGGGGCTGGGCTCCCCGACGCTGCTGTACCTGGCCGCCGCCGGGATCGGCACGATCGGGGTCATCGACTTCGACCGGGTCGACCTGTCCAACCTGCAACGACAGATCCTGCACACCAACGCCGACATCGACCGGCCCAAGGTGGAATCGGCGCTGGAACACCTGCGCGCGATCAACCCGACGATCGAGATCATCGGGCACGACACGCTGCTGAGCTCGGACAACGTCATGGAGCTCATGGAGCCCTACGACGTCGTGATCGACGGCACGGACAACTTCCCGGTGCGCTACCTGGTGAACGACGCCACGCAGTTCCTCGGCAAGCCGCTCGTCTACGGCTCGATCTACCAGTTCGAGGGCCAGGCCACGGTGTTCATGCCGGGACAGGAAGCGCCGTGCTACCGATGCCTGTTCCCGTCGCCGCCACCGCCCGGCACGGTGCCGAGCTGCGCCGAGGGCGGCGTGTTCGGCGTGCTCCCGGGCGTGATCGGGGCGATCCAGGCCACCGAGGCGATCAAGCTGATCACCGGCGAGGGCGATCCCCTCGTCGGACGACTGCTGCTCTACGACGCCCTGCACATGGACTTCCAGGAAGTGAACATCCGCTGGGACGCCGACTGCCCCGTGTGCGGCAAGGACCCGTCCATCACCGAGCTGATCGACTACGAGCTGTTCTGTGGCGTTCCCGCCCAGAGCTGAACGACACCAGGAGACGTGAACCGATGGCCGTGACCGTGAAACTCCCGACGATCCTTCGCAAGCACGCCGGCGGCGAGGCGAAGGTCGGCGCCGACGGCGCCACCCTGTCCGAGGTGCTCACCGACCTCGAAGGCAAGTACCCCGGCATCACGAAGAACGTGGTCTCGGACGACGGAGGTTTGCACCGCTTCATCAACGTGTACGTGAACGACGAGGACGTCCGGTACCTGGGATCGCTCGAGACCGAGGTCGCCGACGGCGACACCGTGAGCATCCTGCCCGCCGTCGCCGGCGGCCGCTGACCGCCGAGCGAGGAGAGCGGCCGGCCGAGGCGGCCCGCGTATCCTCGGCCGATGCCCAGACGTTCGTTCCGTCTCGCCGCGCCGGCCGATGAGCTGACGGCGGAGTTCGCATCGATCCGCGACGAGATCGGCATCGCCACGGTGTTCCCGCCCGAGGCCCTCGCCGAAGCCGAAGAGGCGGCCCGCTCACCGCGGATCCCGGACACCGACCTGACGGATCTGCCGTTCGTGACGCTGGATCCGCCCGGCTCGATGGATCTGGACCAGGCGTTCCACCTGGAGCGGCGCGCGGGCGGAGGGTTCCGGCTTCGGTATGCGATCGCCGACGTCGCCGCGTGGGTGACGCCCGGCGGAGAGGTCGACCTCGAGGCGCATCGTCGCGTCGAGACGGCCTACAGCCCGGACGGGCGTTCACCGTTGTATCCACCGGTCTTGTCAGAGGCGGCCGCATCGCTGTTGCCCGATGGCCCTCGTCCGGCGGCCCTCTGGCAGATCGACGTCGATGCCTCGGGTGCGATCCTGCGGGCCGACGTCGGGCGCGCGCTCGTGTCGAGCCGGGCCCAGCTGGCGTACCCGGCCGTCCAGGCCGAGCTCGATGCCGGGACCGCAGGGCCGATGCTCGAAGTGCTTCCCGAGGTCGGCGGGGTCCTGGAGGAGGCCGAGCGGGCTCGTGGCGGCGCGAGCCTCGGGGTTCCTTCTCAAGAGGTCGTGCACGGCGAGGAAGGCTTCGCACTCTCGTTCGTCGATCAGCTGCCCGTCGAACGATGGAACGCACAGCTGTCCCTGCTGACGGGACGGGTGGCTGCGGACATCATGCTGCGCGGCGGGGCCGGCATCCTCCGAACGATGTCGCCCGCGGACGAGCGAGACGTCGCACGGCTGCGCCGGATCGCGTCCGGGCTCGCGATCCCTTGGGGAGCGGACGTTCCCTACGCGCAGATGCTGCACACGATCGACCCCAGGCGCTCTGACGCCGAGGCGGCGTTCCTCCAAGAGGCGGCCGTGTTGTTCAGAGCAGCCTCGTACGCCTCGTTCGATGGGCACCCTCCGCCCGATCCGCTCCACGCAGCCATCGCCGCCCCCTACACGCACTGCACGGCTCCTCTGCGGCGGCTCGTCGACCGCTACGCGGCCGAGGTGTGCGTGGCCCTGGCCTCGGGAGGCGAGGTACCCACGTGGGCTCGGCGCGCGTTGCCCCGGCTGCCGGAGGAGATGGCGACGGGGGCGGACAAGGCCAACCGCCTGGAGCGAACGATCGTCGACGCGGTGGAGGCCGCCGTGCTCGCGCCGTTCGTGGGCGATGAGTTCGATGGACTCGTCGTCGACCTGTGGAAGCGCGGGAGGGGAGAGGTGGCGATCCGAGACCCCGCTGTGGTCGGACCGTGCGAGGACGTTTCCGTCCTGGGTGCGGCCGTCCGGGTTCGCCTGGAAGAGGCGAGCCTGCACCGTCGATCCATCCGATTCTCGGCCCGTCCGGTCTATTGACCTGCCGCTCAACGCGGGACTAGCGTCCGCCTAGGAAGGAGGCGCTTCCTCGTGCAAACCCCGACCTCGTCCCGGCCTGTTCGGCGGGAGGAGGATCTCATCGTCATCCCCGAGGCGCGCGAACCGCGTCCGCGGGGGTTGATCGCCGCCGTCATCGCCGGCGCGCTCGTGGCGCTGATGATCGGCGGTGTGATCGGGTATGCGGTCCAGGCCTCCCAGGTCAACGACCTCGAGGCCCAGCTGGACGATGCCACGGCGTCACAAGAGACCGCCGCCATCGACGTGGCCGCCGCGCTCGAGCGGATCCAGGACCTGCAGGTGGAGGTCGCCACGCTCGGATCGCAGGCCGACGAGCAGCAGGCGAGGATCGATGAGCTTCGTCAGAACCTCCAGGTGGTCAGGGCCGGCAAGCAGGAAAGCCGGAACGCGCTGGCATCGGCACGGGCCGATCTCGCGGCCTCGCAGGCTCGCGTTCGATCGCTCACCGGGCCTCCCCTCCCCAACGGCACGTCGATCGGACGTGTGATCGCGGTGGGTGCGACGCAGGCACCCCCGCGGCTCGTGTTCGACGGCGCGCAGTGGTTCACGGGCGCCGCGGCCGACCGCGCGGCGATCCAGGACGGGGTCATCGGACCCCTGCAGTCGCTGCGCCACGCCCGTTACTTCCGCAACACCGACCCCGCGTGGCGGACGATGCCGCTGGATGCCAACGCGACCGTGACGCTCTGGCGCTTCCATCCGCGGTTCGGGACGATCACCGTCTCGATCTCCGAGTTCCAGCGGATCTCACGGTTGAGCTCGCCCTGGGCGCAGCGGGTCATGGGGGACCCGTTCTGGATCACGGTTGCGGGCGGGGAGGTCACCTCGCTGCGGCAGCAGCAGTACCCCTAGTCATCCACTGGCCTAGTCATCCCTGGGAAGCTAGTCATCCCTGGGAAGCCTCACCTCGAACCGGGCGCCTCCCGTCGCGGCATCGGACACCGTGACCGTGCCGTGATGCGCGTGCGCGATCTCGCGGACGATCGCCAGGCCGAGCCCCGTGCCTCCGGAGTCGCGGTCGCGGGCTTCCTCCAGCCGGACGAACCGTTCGAAGATGCGCTCTCGATCGCTCGTGGAGATTCCCGCACCGTCGTCGTCGATGGTGAGCACCACGTCGCCGGCGACCTGTTGAAGCGACACGGTGATCGTCGCCCGGGCGTGACGACTCGCGTTGTCCATGAGGTTGCGGACGAGTCGATCGAGTTGCGCCTCGTCGCCGAGGACCCTCCCGGCGGAGACATGTCCGGTGTCGACCCGGACATCCGCGTTCGCGGCTCGCTGGCGTGCGGCCTCGGCGAGCACGATGTCGTCGAGGTCGACCTGTGAGCGGCGAAGGGCGAGCGTGCCCTCGTCGATCCTCGTCAAGAGGAGCAGGTCCTCCACCATCCGTTGCAGGCGGAGGTCTTCGGCGAGAACGATCTCCGCCAGCTCTTGCCGATCCGTCTGCTCGGGATGGGCGAGCGCGACCTCGGCGTGCTGGCGGATCGCGGCGATCGGGGACCTGAGCTCGTGGGACGCATCGGAGACAAGGCGCCGCTGCCGGTCCCTGCCCTCCTCCAGTCGATCGAGCATGGTGTTCATCGTGGTCGCCAGCCGCCCGATCTCGTCGTCGGCTTTCGGCACCGGAACCCGGCGATCGAGGCGGTCGCCCGAGATCGTCTGGACCTCGCTCCGGATCGCCTCGACCGGGGCGAGCGCGCGACCGACGACGACCCACGTGACCGCCCCGACGACGATGGTCAGCAACGGGATCCCGAACAGCATGGATCCGATCACGGCGCCGGCGGACTCTTCCACAGGCTCGAGTGTTCGTCCCACGACCACCGTCTGGCGGGCGTCGTCGGAGATGGCGGCGACCGCGACGGCGATGAAGGGTCCGTCTTCGAACGGCAGGCCCTCGACGCGTGTGGTCTCGCCCGGTTCCAGCACCAGGACGGGCGTCCGCCCGGCCAGGTTCGCGGTCGTCGCGACCACGCCCTCGGCGGGATCGATCACCTGAACGAACTCCTCGTCTTCGTCCCCGGTTTCGATCACGTCGCCGAGCTCGCCGGCCATGACCGTAGCCGCGATGCTCTCCGCCGTGAGCTGGGCGGCATCTCTGATACCGGTGGTGAGCGAGCTACGCAGCTGCGCGACCATGATCGCGCCTGCGAGAACGAGGGCCGCGCCCACGACGAGCGCCGCGGCGGCGGTTGTGCGGACCCGGACCCCGGACGTCACTTCGCGCAACCGCGCCATCGGCCAGCTCCCCGGTCATTCGCCGTCGTCGGCGAGACGGTATCCGGCTCCACGCACGGTCTGCAAGGTGTCGCGCCCGAACGGGCGATCGATCTTGTTCCGGAGGTGGCGCACGTAGACCTCCACGATGTTCAGATCGCCTTCGAAGTCGTAGTCCCAGACGTGCGTGAGGATCTCGGTCTTCGACAGCACGACACCCGGATGGCGCATCAGGTACTCCAGGATCGAGGCTTCCCTGGCCGTCAGCTCCAACTCGGTGTCGCCTCGGGAGGCCCGCCGCGAGCCCGGATCGAACCGGAGATCCCCGACCTCCAGGATCGCCGGGCGCGCCGGCGCCCCCCGACGGATCAGGGCACGCAGATGGGCGAGGAGCACGATGTAGGAGAACGGCTTCGTGAGGTAGTCGTCGGCGCCCGTGTTGAGCGCCTCCGCCTGGTCGTACTCTCCGTCCTTCGCGGTCAGCATGAGGATCGGTGTCCAGTTCTCCTCCTCACGCAGGGTCGCACAGACCTCGAAGCCGTTCAGCCCCGGAAGCATGATGTCGAGCACGATCGCGTCGTAGGGGTTCTCGCGAGCCATCCAGAGGCCGTCGGTCCCGGTCAGCGCGACGTCGGCCGCGAAGCCCTCGGCCTCGAGCCCCCGCTTGAGGCCGTCGGCCAGCCTCCGCTCGTCTTCGACCACCAGAAGCCGCATGAGGAAAGTATGCCCGTCTTCAGGGGAGCTTCAGTAACGATGTGGCAGGCTGCATCCCAGGAAGGGTCGCGGCCCCCGGTCCGGACCCTTGGTGTTGCTTCGCCTGCGAACGATTCCGCAGGAATTGGCCGAAAGACGTAGGCCATTTGGGTTGCGTTCTCGCTACACGGAGGCGTAGGTTCCGCCTATGCGCGTGTCGGCCGATCTGGGGACGCCCAATGACGGAGGGTCCTCGAACTCCCTCTTTCTCCTTCACCGGACCGACGCCGCGCTCACCGATGAGCCCGCATCAGGTTGGATTTCGTACCGCCCGCACCCAGGAAGCGTCCTGGATCGACATGTGGAGGTCGTGCAACTATGCGATGGATCGTCGGCTCGAGCATCAAGTTCCGTCGTCTGATCGTCGTTGTCGCCGCCGGATTCTTGGTGTTCGGCGTGCTGCAGCTCGACAACGCCCAGACGGACATCTTGCCTGAGTTCCAGCAGCCGACCGTCGAGGTGCAGACCGAAGCCCTCGGCTTGTCTGCCGAAGAGGTGGAGCAGTTGATCACCGTGCCGCTCGAGCAGGACCTGCTCGTGGGGATCGCCTTCCTCGAGGAGATCGAGTCGGTGTCGCTCCCCGGGCTTTCGTCGGTGGTCATGACGTTCGAGCCGGGGACCGATGTGCTCGACGCACGTCAGGTCGTCGCCGAGCGCTTGACCCAAGCCGTGGCGGCTGCCGGATTGCCGCAGGTCGCGAAGCCCCCGCAGATGATCCAGCCGCTGTCATCCACGAGCCGCGTCGGGATGGTGAAGCTCTCGTCGGAGGATCTGACGCCGATCGAGATGTCCCTGCTGGCTCGCTGGGTGATCGTGCCTCGCCTGTTGGGTGTCGAGGGGGTGGCCAACGTCGCGACCTGGGGATTCCGTGACAAGCAGCTTCAGGTGTTGGTCGATCCACAGCGTCTCAACGATGCGGACGTGACGCTCAACCAGATCATCGCAACCGCAGGCAATGCGCTCGAGGTGTCCCCGCTCACCTTCCTCGAGGCGTCGAGTCCCGGCACAGGGGGGTTCATCGACACGCTGGCTCAGCGGCTGCACATCTTCCACGAGCAGGCGATCTCCACACCAGACGAATTGGCCCTGGTTCCGATCGAGGATCCACAAGGCGACGTCACACCGTCGGGTGGCTCGGGCGCGACATTGGGCGATGTCACCGAGATCGTCGAGGATCACCAGCCGCTGATCGGGGACGCCCTGTGCACCGACGGTGACTGCATCTTGCTGGTGGTCGAGAAGTTCCCCGACGCCAACACGCCTCAGGTCGCCGGGGGTGTGGACGAGGCGCTCGCCGAGCTCGCACCAGGGCTATCCGGACTCCAGATGGACACGTCCATCTACCGACCTGCCCAGTTCATCGACACGTCGTTCGACGATCTCGGACGCGCGGCCTTGATCGGCGCGATCCTGTTGATCCTGTTGCTGGGCGCCTTCTACTTCGACTGGCGCAGCGCCCTGGTCAGCACCGCCGCGATCGCGATGTCACTCGCCGCCGCCTGGCTGGTGCTGTACTTCACCGACACCACCGTTAACACCATGGTCCTGGCCGGACTGGTCATGGCGCTCGTCATGCTCATCGACGACGCCGTCATCGACGTCGACAACGTGGCACGGCGCGTTCGCCGGCAACGATCCCAGGGCGACGGCACACCGGCCTGGCAGGTCGTGATCGACGCGATGTTGGAGATGCGTAGCGCGATCCTCTTCGCGACGTTGATCATCGCCGCCGTCTTGCTCCCTGCGTTCTTCATGGAAGGGGAAGCGGGCGCGTTCCTTCCGCCTATCGCGATGGCATACCTGTTGGCGATCGTGGCCTCGATCGTCGTTGCGATGACCGTCACGCCTGCGCTCGGCATGATGCTCCTGGGGAATGGTTCGCGCGAGCGTCGCGAGTCTCCGGTGTCGCGCTGGCTGGGCACCAGGTACGACGGGCTGGCCTCCCGGATCGTGCCGAAGCCCGGCCCCGCCTTCGCGGTGTTCGGCGTGTTCGCCATCGCGGGACTCGGGGCGCTGCCGTTCTTGAACCAATCGATGCGCCCCGTGATGGAGGAGAGCGACCTGGTCGTGCGACTGGACGCCCCTTCGGGCACCTCGCTCCAGCGCATGGACGAGATCACGGCGCAGGCGATCGATGAGCTCGGCTCGCTCCCAGGTGTCGGCAACGTGGCCGCCCACGTGGGTCGTGCCGTGCAGTCCGATCAGATCGTGAACGTGAACTCTGCCGAGATATGGGTCCGCCTCGACGGCTCCACCGACTACGGCGACACGGTTTCCTCGATCGAGTCCGTGGCCGGCGGCATGCCCGACGTTTCGAGCGACGTATCGACCTACTCCGAGCAGCGGGTCACCGACATCCTGGGTACGGGAGACGACGACATCGTCGTACGGCTGTACGGCCAGGATCAGCAGATCCTCGAGACCAGGGCCGAGGAGGTGCGGGCCGCGATCGCAGGCATCGACGGTCTCGAGAACGCTCAGATCGACCTGCCACCGCAAGAGCCCACGATCGAGGTGCAACCCGACATCGAGGCCGCAGAAGCGCACGGTCTCGCCCCCGGGGACGTTCGTCGCGCGGCCACCACATTGCTCTCGGGCCTCGTGGTCGGGAACCTGTTCGAGGAGCAGAAGGTGTTCGACGTCGCGGTCTGGGGATCGCCTGAGATCCGTCAGAGCGAGACCGACGTCGACGATCTGCTGATCGACACGCCTGCGGGTGGGCTGGTTTCCCTCGGCGAGATCGCCGACGTGCGGGTTGTGCCGAACCCGGCTCTGATCCGGCACGAGTCGGTTGAGTCCTACGTCGACGTCGGCGCCACCGTGTCCGGCCGGGACGTGGGCGCGGTGGCGGGAGACGTCGAGAGCGCGCTCGCGCAGGTCGAATTCCCGCTCGAGCATCACGCAGAGGTCCTCGGGGACTTCGCCGAGGACGGGGCGGCGCGGTCACGCGTCATCGCCGTCGCGGTGGCCGCCCTGATCGGCATCTTCCTGTTGCTTCAGGCCGCGTTCGCAAGCTGGCGTCTGGCGATCCTCGCATTGCTGGCCCTGCCCATGGCGCTCTCCGGCGGCGTGCTGGCTGCGCTGATTACCGGTGGTGACATCACCCTCGGCTCGGTGGCCGGGCTCGTCGCGGTGTTGGGGCTCGCCGTCCGAGGCGTCGTTGTTCTCATCCGGCATCTCCTGGGCCTTCAGCGCGATGGCGTGGAGTTCGGACCCGACCTCGTGGTCGGAGGAACGAAGGACCGTCTCACGCCGATCCTGATGTCCGCTCTGGCATCGGCCGTCGTCTTCATCCCGTTCGCCGTGAGCGGAGGGTCGGCCGGATTCGAGGTCGTCGGACCGCTGGCAGTCGTCGTGCTGGGCGGACTCGTGACGACGACGCTGATGAACCTCATGGTGGTCCCCGCCATGTACCTGCGGTTCGGCCGCGTCGCGGAACCGGACACGTCGGCCGAGGACCTGTTCGTCAAGGTTCCCGAGATCGACACGGTCAGTGGGTAGGTGGAACCGATGAAACGCAACCTCCTTCCGATCGCGGTGATCCCGATCATGGCCCTGCTCCTCATCGCGTGCGGCGGAACAGTGTCGGACGAGTACGAGATCGAGGAACAGCCGTACACGCTGGAGACGGTCGAGGGCGAGGATGTCCTCCGCGTCATCTTGACCGAGGAAGCAGTCGAGCACATCGGGATCGAGACCGTCCAGGTCGAGGCGAAAGGCTCGAAGCTGGTCGTGCCGTACGACGCGGTGTACATCGACTCCCACGGAGGGTTCTGGGTGTACACGAACCCCGAGCCGCTCGTGTACGTACGAGCCCCGATCGACATCGTGCGCGAGACGTCGACCGAGGCCATCCTGGCCGACGGACCCCCTGCCGGAACCCAGATCGTGACCGTCGGGACACCGGAGCTCTACGGGACCGAGACGGAGTTCGGCACGTAGCGACCACCACGAGAGAGAGGAACGCACGATGCTTCGCTGGATCGTAGGGTCGAGCCTCAAGTTCCGGTACCTCGTGGTCGCGCTCGCCGCCGCCCTGATGTTCTTCGGAGTGCAGCAGCTCCAGCACAGCGCGATCGACGTCTTCCCCGAGTTCTCGCCGCCGAAGGTCGAGGTCCAGACCCCCGCACTCGGGCTGTCCGCGAACCAGGTGGAGGCGCTGGTCACGATCCCGCTGGAGCAGACCCTCAACGGGGTTCCGGGCCTCGATGAGATCCGATCGAAGTCGGTGGAGTCGCTCTCGTCGATCGAGATGATCTTCAAGCCGGGGAGCGATCTGCTCACCGCGCGACAGCACGTGGCCGAGCGCATCGCCCAGATCTCGCCGCAGCTCCCGACGTGGGCGAGCCCACCCTTCATGATCCAGCCACTCTCTGCAACGAGCAGGGTCATGAAGATCGGGCTCACGACGACCGACCCCGGCTTGGACCTCATCGATCTCTCGATGACGACCTACTGGAAAATCAGGACCCGCCTCATGCGGGTGCCCGGTGTGGCGAACGTACCGATCTGGGGCGAACGCATCGAGATGCCCACGATCCAGATCGATCCCGAGCGACTGCGTAAGCACGACGTCACGGTGGACGCCGTCTCGACGGCCGTGGCCGACGCATTGGACGCGGGGTTGCTTGCGTACTCCGACGGCAACTTCATCGGACGCGGTGGCTTCATCGACGGAGCAACCAACCGATACCAGGTCCGGCACGTGCTGCCGATCGTGACGGCCGCAGACCTGGCCGAGATCCCCGTGGAGTCGCGATCCGGGGAACAGCTCGAGATCGAAGACGTCGCCAACCTCCGGCGAGGCACGTGGCCGCTGGTGGGTGACGCCGTCATCAACGACGGCCAGGGCCTGATGCTGATCGTGGAGAAGCTGCCGTGGGCGAACACCCTGGACGTGACCCGCGGGGTCGAAGCGGCCTTGGAGGAGCTCAAGCCCGGGCTCCCCGGCATCGCGATCGACGCGACGATCTTCCGCCCGGCGACCTTCATCGAAGAGTCGATCAGCAACCTGTCGAAGGCCATCTGGTTCGGCGCGATCCTGATGATCCTGATGCTGTGCCTGTTCCTGTACAGCTGGCGCACCGCCGTGATCAGCGTCGTGGCCATCCCGCTCTCGCTGATCACGGCCGGTCTCGTGCTGCACGCTCGGGGAGCCACGATCAACACCATGATCCTGGCCGGCATGGTGATCGCGCTCGGCGACATCGTCGACGACGCCATCATCGACATCGAGAACGTGGTGAGACGCCTCCGGCAGCGCCGGGCCGAGGGGAGCGGTCAGTCGACGGCCCGGATCATCCTGGACGCTTCGCTCGAGGTTCGAAGCGCGATCGTCTACGCGACGCTGATCGAGATCGTGGCCGTCGCGCCGATCTTCATGCTGGAAGGGTTGTCGGGCTCGTTCTTCCGGCCGCTCGCGATGTCGTACGCGCTCGCATTGCTCGCGTCGATGGTGGTCGCGCTGACCGTGACGCCGGCGATGAGCCTGATCTTCTTCAGGAGTCCGTCTTCACTGAAGCACCGCGAGTCCCCGCTCGTCCCACTGCTCCAGCGGGGCTACACGTTCATCCTGCAGAAGATCGTCTACAGGCCGCGCCGCGCCTACGTGGCGGTCGGGCTCACGACGGTGATGGGCGTCGCGGCCCTGCCGCTCCTCGGCCAATCGCTGCTGCCCTCATTCAAGGAGCGCGACTTCCTGATGCACTGGTTGACCGTCCCCGGCACGGGGCAGCCGGAGATGTTCAGGATCTCCGCGCGAGCGAACCACGAGCTCCTGGAGATTCCCGGCGTCAGGAACGCCGGATCCCACATCGGACAGGCGCTGTTGATGGACGAGGTCGTCGGCATCGACTTCGGCGAGAACTGGATCAGCGTCGACCCGTCGGTCGACTACGACGAGACGCTCGCCAAGATCCAGGAGGTCGTCGACGGCTATCCCGGTATGACCCGCGACGTCCTCACCTACCTCAAGGAACGGATCAGGGAGGTCCTGACGGGGTCGAGCGAGGCCATCACGATCCGGATCTACGGCCAGGATCTGGTCCAGCTCCAGGAGACGGCCGACGAGGTGAACGAGATCCTCGGAAGCATCCCCGGCGTGACCGAGGAACACGTCGAGTCCCTGAAGGACATCCCGCAGGTGAGCGTCGAGGTAGACCTGCCGGCGGCCCAGCGCTACGGCCTCAAGCCCGGCGACGTCCGCCGGACTGCGGCGCGGCTGCTCGCGGGCGAGGAGGCGGGCGACATCTTCCGCGATGGCAAGGCGTACGACATCCAGGTGTGGAGCACGCCCGAAACGCGCGACACGTTCAGCGACATCGAGAACCTGCTGTTCGACACACCCAGCGGCAAGTACGTGCAGCTGAAGGACGTCGCGAAGGTCAAGATCGAGCCCGTGCCCAACGTCATCTATCACGACCGCCTGGCCCGGAGCCTGGACGTCGGCGCCAACACCGACGGCACTCGGGACCTCGGCTCGATCGTTGGTGAGCTCGAGTCTCGCCTCGCCGACTACGACTGGCCCGCCGAATACCACGCCGAGTTCCTGGGCGAGTACACGGAGCGACGGGAGGCCGCGGGCCGGCTCAACGTCGGTGCGATCGTGGCGGCCATCGGCATCTTCCTGCTGCTGCAGGCTTCGTTCAGCAGCTGGCGCCTGGCGACGCTGTCCTTCCTGACCCTGCCGATCGCGCTGATCGGGGGCGTCATCGCGGCCTACCTCACCGGCGGAGTGATCTCCCTCGGCTCCCTCGTCGGGTTCTTCACGGTGCTGGGGATCGTAGCGAGGAACGGGATCATGCTGATCAGCCACTACCAGCACCTCGAACGGTTCGAGGGCGTGCCCTTCGGTCCAGAGCTGGTGCTGCGAGGGGCTCGCGAGCGGGTCGTGCCGATCATGATGACGGTCCTGACGACCGGGCTCGCGCTCGTCCCGCTGCTCATCGCGGGCGAGATCCCCGGGCAGGAGATCGAGTTTCCGATGGCCTGGGTGATCCTGGGCGGGCTGATCACCGCGACGCTGCTGAACCTGTTCGTCGTGCCCTCGCTGTACCTGCGTTTCGCGAAGAAGGGGGGCGTGGCCGGAACGCCGATGCCTGCGGCTCCGATGCCCGCGTGATCGGAGCGACGAACGACCCGAGACCATGAGTCGAGACACGACCGCGAAGGGGCGGCGGCGCGGTTCCGTGCCGCTGTTCCTCGCCGTCTTGCTCGCGCTCGCCGCGTGCGATAGCGGCTCCGGCGACGTCAGCGAAGCCGGCACGGACGGCTCGACGCCCGGCGCATCCCCGAGCCCATCGGAGGTCGCTCCCGCCGCCCCTGCGGAGGATGGCGCCTTCGATCCCGCGAATTTCGACGAGGACTCGGCCACCGTCGACAACCCGTGGTTCCCCCTCGAACCGGGGACGCGCTACGTCTGGGAGGGAAGCGCGTTCGACGACGAGGGGCAGCGGATCGACCGGCGCGTGGTGTTCGTCGTGACCGACCTCACGAAGGAGATCGGCGGCGTTCGCGCGGTGGTGGGCTGGGACCGAGACTTCGACGACGGTTCCATGGGGGAATCGGAGCTGATCTTCTACGCACAGGACGTGGACGGCAACGTCTGGCATCTGGGCGAGTACGTCGAACACTGGAACGAGGGTGAGCTCGATGGCAGCCGCCTGTGGGTCCCGGGCGATCCCGAGGGCGCGCAGGCGGGGCTCGCGATGCACGCCGAGCCCGCGGTTGGCACCCCCAGCTACTCGCAGGGCTTTGCCCCGCCGCCCTGGTTCTGGAACGACGACGCCCAGGTGTCCGAGATGGGGGCGCGCACCTGCGTGCCGGTCGATTGTTTCGATGACTCCCTCGTCATCAAGGAGTTCGAGCCGCGCTTCCCGAAGGCCTTCCAGCTCAAGTACTACGCACAGGGCGTGGGCGGCATCCGCATCGGATGGAAGGGATCGAACGACGAAGAGCGTGAGCAGATGGTCCTGACGGAGTTCCGCAAGCTCAACGAGCAAGAGCTGGCGAACGTCCGAGTCCGGGTGTTGGAGCAGGAGAACCGCGGACTCGCATACGGGCGGCTCCCGCCCGCCGAGCAGCGCACCTGACGAAAGCGCACGCCGATCCCTTCAGCGTTGGTTCAGCCTCGTCGGCTAGCCTTCTCACCTGCTCGACGACGCCGGCGTGATGACCGGGAGGCGACGCGCCGAGGCTGGGGGCGAACCGTGGAACGACCGGTACGGAGCTGGATCGCGCTGATGGCTCTGGCCGCCTTCGCGTCGATCTCGTGCTCCCGTGTGGAGGGATTCGAGAACCTCATGGACATCGGGGTCTGCGACCCCGAAGCTGGTCGATTCACCCTTGCGATCGACAATCGGTTCTTTCCTCTGCCGATCGGCCGCCAGATCGTGCTCGAGGGCACCGAGTCCTCCACGGATCTGCTCGTTCGGATCACGGTCCTCGACGAGGTGGAGAGGGTCGCGGGAGTTCGAACGCGCGTCGTGGAGGAGTACGAAGCCGAAGGGGGCCGGGTAGTCGAGGTGTCCCGCAACTACTTCGCGCAGACCGCGGACGGCACCGTGTGCTACTTCGGAGAAGAGGTCGACATGTACGACTCCGGTGGGAACGTCACCGCACACTCCGGCGCCTGGCGGGCGGACGGAGCCACGAACGTCCCGGGCATCTTCATGCCGGCGGACATCGAGGTCGGCCAGGCCTTCCAGCAGGAGATCGCGCCCGGTATCGCCGAGGACCAGGCCAAGGTGACCGCCCTCGGTGAGGTCACCGAGGTTCCGGCGGGGTCGTATGAGGACACCGCCACGCTCTTCGACAACAACCCGCTCGACGGCAGCCAGGGCGAGAAGGTCTACGCCTCCGGTGTCGGATTGATCGTCGACGGGCCCGCTCGCATGACGAGCTTCACGCCGGGCGAGGGATAACGCCGCGCATCGCGCGGCCGGCCGCGCCTTGAAGCGCGAAGGGGGACTGGGATAATCCCCGTCGTGCGCTACGACGACATCCTGGAGGCGATCGGGAACACGCCCTTGGTCGGCATGCCTCGCATGTCGCCCACCAGCGGCGTGCGGCTGTGGGCCAAGCTCGAGGGCAACAACCCGACCGGCTCCACGAAGGACCGCATCGCGCTGAAGATGATCGAGGCGGCCGAGGCTTCGGGTGAGCTCACGGCCGCGAAGACGATCCTCGAGCCCACGTCGGGCAACACGGGCATCTCGCTCGCGATGGTGGCCGCCCGCAAGGGGTACGGGCTCACGGTGGTGATCCCCGACAACGCCAGCGAGGAGCGCATCGGTCTGCTCCGCCTGTTCGGCGCCGAGGTCGTGTTCAGCGACGGAGAGAAGGGAACGAACGGCTCGATCGAAGTGGCGCGCGCCCTCGCGGCCGACGACAAGTACTACATGCCCTTCCAATACGGGAACCCGGCCAATCCGCTGGCCCACCAGGAAGGCACCGCCCAGGAGATCATCCGCGACCTCCCGAGCGTCACCCACTTCGTCGCGGGGATGGGCACGGGTGGCACCCTCACCGGCAACGGCCGCGGCCTCCACGCGCACAACCCCGACGTCAGGGTCATCGCCGCCGAGCCCGAGCTCGACGACCTGGTCTACGGTCTCCGCTCCCTGGATGCCGGGTTCATCCCGCCGATCTTCGATCCGAGCGAGATCGACCGCAAGTTCCTGGTGGACTCGTCCAGCTCGCTGCGCACGAACCGCGAGCTCACGGCCAAGGAGGGCATCTTCGCCGGCATCTCCAGCGGGGCGGTGGTCTTCGTCGCCCAACGCATCGCATCCGAGATCGACCAGGGGGACATCGTGTGTCTCCTTCCCGACGGCGGTTGGAAGTACCTGTCCACCGAAGCGTGGGCGGCCGACCTGGAGACCGCCGAGAAGGGTGTGGCCGAATCGCTGTGGTGGTGACGCGATGAGGGGCCGGCGAACACGTGAGCGACCCACGAGCGATCGGCATCTTCGATTCCGGCGTCGGCGGCCTGACGGTGGCCCGGGCGATCCTGGATCTGTTGCCCCACGAACCGCTCGTGTACGTGGGTGACACGGCGCGGTTCCCGTACGGACCGAAGTCCCGGAGCAGATCAGGCGCTATGCCTTGGAGATCGCCGACTACCTCGTGCATCGCGAGGTGAAGATGCTGGTGGTCGCGTGCAACTCTGTCGAGGTCAGCGCGATCGACGCCATCGCGCACCGCGCCGGGATCCCCGTCGTCGGGGTGATCGACCCGGGAACGCGCGCCGCGGTCGGCACGACCCGCAACGGCGTCGTGGGCCTCATCGGGACGGAGGCCACGGTCGCAGCGGCGCCTACGACCGGGCCGTCGCCGCGACGGGCGCTCCGGTCGCCTTGCACTCCAACGCCTGCCCGCGCTTCGTGGAGCATGTTGAACGCGGCGACACGACGAGCAGCGAGCTACGAGAGGCCGCGCGAGGGTATCTTTCTCCGCTGATGGCCGCGGACATCGACACGCTCATCCTGGGCTGCACCCACTACCCCTTGCTGGCGGGTCTGCTCCAGCGAGAGCTCGGCCCCGGCGTCGTGCTGGTGTCCTCGGCGGAGGAGACCGCCAAGGACGTCTACGCCGACCCTCCTTGACGGTGGGCTCCAGCGGGACGAGGCGACCGCCCCGAATCACGAGTTCCTCGCCACGGGCGACCCGGCGGCCTTCGGACGGGTTGCCGGCATCTTCCTGGGACCGGAGCTCACCGACGTCGGTGCCGCCCAGGCGCAGCCGGTGGGAGGCGGATCGTGGAACTGACCGTGCTGGGCATGGCGGGGACGTGGCCGCCCCCGGGTGGCGCGACATGCGGGTATCTGGTCACGCACGAGGGAACCAACATCTGGCTCGACGCGGGGAGCGGCACGTTCTCGCGGCTCCAACAGCACATCGGGATCGACGAGATCGATGCCATCGTGATCTCGCACGGGCATCCGGACCATTTCGTCGACGTCATCCCGTGCTTCTACGCACGGCACTACGGCAAGCTGGGCCGGCCCGATCTTCCGTTCTACTCGCCCGACGGATTCGTCGAGCTCGCGTCCCTGCTCGTGTCCGAGGACGGCCGTGACGTCATGGGCGAGGCTTACGACTTCACGACCGTGCGCCACGGCGACTCCTTCTCGGTCGGGCCGATCCATCTGGACGTCGAGGAGATGACGCACATCGGCGTGAACGCGGTGGGGTACCGCATCGAGGCCGGGGGGGTCGTGTTCGCCTACACCGGCGACACGGGGCCGTGCGAGGAAGTCATCGACCTGGCCCGCGACGCCGACGTGCTCATGGCCGAGGCTTCCTACCAGGAATCGTCCGAGATCCTTCCGTTCCACCTGTCCGCGACGCAGGCGGCCGAACATGCAACGGAGGCGGGCGCCAAGCGGTTGATCCTCACCCACCTGACGCCGGGGCTGGACCCGGAGATCTCCCGGACCGAGGCGAAGTCCGCGTTCGACGGTCCCGTGGACGTCGCGTACGACGGCATGAAGCTGGAGATCGGCTCGTGACCCGGCCAGACGGCCGAACCAACGACCAGCTGCGGCCGGTCAGCTGGGAGCTTGGCTACCAGGAATGGGCGGCCGGCTCCGTGTTGATCTCGATGGGCAAGACGCGGGTGCTCGTCGCGGCGATCGGTCTCCGACGACGCTCCCCGGTGGCTCAAGAACTCCGGCAAGGGCTGGGTGACGGGGGAGTACTCGATGCTGCCGGCCTCCACGAACGAGCGCACCGGTCGCGAGGTGAACCGGGGCGTCCCGGCGGCCGCACCCAGGAGATCCAACGGCTGATCGGACGCTCGTTGCGCAGCGTGACGGACCTGTCACGTCTGGGGGAGAGGACGATCACGATCGACTGCGACGTCTTGCAGGCCGACGCCGGAACCCGCACCGCGTCGATCACCGGCGGCTACGTCGCGCTCGCGATGGCGTTGCGCGGGTTGTCAGACGCGGATCGGATCGCCGGCGACGTGTTGACCGACAGCGTGGCGGCGGTGAGCGTGGGGATCGTCGACGGCGAACCGCGATCTGGACCTGTGCTACGAGGAGGACGCCGGCGCCGACGTGGACTTCAACGTCGTGATGACGGGCTCCGGCGAGTTCGTCGAGGTGCAGGGGACGGCCGAGGGCGAGTCGTTCTCACGCTCGCAGCTCGAGGGCCTTCTGGACCTAGCTGCGGGCGGCATCGCCGACCTGACGAAGATCCAGCAGCAAGCGCTGGAGGGCTGACAGCGCCGGTGGCCTTCCCCGAGCGCCTCGCGATCGCCTCGCGCAACGCCCACAAGCTCAGGGAGCTCGGCAGGATCTGCGCCGACTGGCCGGTCGAGTGGGTCACGGTCGAGAACGCCGATCCTTCATCGTTCCCCGACGTCGAGGAGACGGGCGAGACCTACCTCGACAACGCGTTGCTGAAGGCGCGCGAGGTCGCGACCGCGCTGGGCCTCCCTGCGATCGCCGACGACTCCGGGATCGAGGTCGACGCCCTGGGAGGCAAACCGGGCCCCCGATCGGCGCGCTACGCCGGCGAGGACGCCACCGACGAGCAGAACCTCGAGGAGATGATGCGGGCGATGCGCGGCATCCCTTCGGGAGGACGCATCGCCCGCTACCGATGCATCGCCGCGATCGCCTGGCCCGACGGGAGGGATCTGCACGCCGAGGGGACCTGCGAGGGAACGCTCGTGACGAAGCGCCGAGGCGAGCGAGGTTTCGGCTACGACCCGATCTTCGTCCCGGAGGGCTGGGAGGAGACGATGGCCGAGCTCACCGACGAGCAGAAGGACAGGATCAGCCATCGGGGCCGCGCGTTCCGGGCGCTCGCGGCGTCCCTCGCGGCCTCGAACTGACACCGCCGCTACCCGACTCAAGGTAGGAACCGGTACCGCCGACGCTAGTTCCGTGAGCCAAACGAGCGTGCCCGAACAGGGTCTGGACCGGCGCGTCCTCCGCACGACGCGGGGGTTCTTCGACGGGCGCTCGCGGCTGCTGGTCGCGGTCCTGGGCCTCGCGTTCATCGCCGTGGTCCTTGTCCTGGACTACCTCACCGGACCGCAGCTGTCGCTGTCGCTGCTCTACCTGATGCCGATCGGCCTCGTGACGTGGAACCTCGGCCGGCGCTGGGGTTCGGTCGCGGTGGTCGTGGCGACGATCGCCGGCATCCTGTCCGACGTGTTGTCGGCGCCGGACACCGGACAGACGGACCCGGTTCCGTACTGGAACGCCATCGTGCGCTTCGCCGTGTTCCTGGCGTTCGCGATGCTGCTCGACACGCTGCGTTCGATCATCGACTCGCAGTGGGAGCGCGTCGAGGCGGAGTCGGAGCGTTCCAGCGACCTGCGCGAGATGAACGACGTGAAGGACACGCTGCTGCACGCCGTGTCTCATGATCTGAAGGGGCCCCTGGCCGGCATCATCGGCGCGATGCAGACGATCCGGCGCGACGACGACCTCCACCTGACCGAGGACGAACGCGAGAGCCTCTACCAGGTGATCGAACAGAGCGGGCGCAAGATGAACCGGCTGATCGACGACCTGCTCGATCTGGACCGGATCGACCGTGGAAAGCTGCACCCGCAGCGCAAGCCCAGCGACGTCGGCGAGATGGCGCGCCGCCTGGTCGCCGAATCCACGGCGCTCGACGGCCATCCGGTGAGGATCGAAGCCGACCGCGTTCTCGTGGACGTCGACCCCGGCAAGGTCGAGCGTGTCATCGAGAACCTGCTCGTGAACGCATCGCGTCACACGCCCGCGGGGACCCCGGTGCACGTGCGCGTGACGGCACGCCCGAACGGTCTGGTCCTGGTGGTGGAGGACGAAGGCCCCGGGGTTCCCGACGAGATGAAGGACGTGCTCTTCGAGGCGTTCCGTCAGGGCGAAGGGTCGAGCGGGCGTGGGATGGGCATCGGGCTGTCGCTGGTCCAGCGCTTCGCCGAGCTCCACGGCGGCACCGCGCACATCGAGGACGCGGAGACCGGCGGCGCCCGATTCGTGGTGACCTTCCCCGGAGACGTCACCGAGCTTGCCGAGCCCGAACCTCCCGTGGAACCCAAGCTCCAGGCCGTGTGACTTCGGCGCGGAGGCCTGACCTCCGAGTCCGTGCTCGCCGCCTAGAATCCAGTCCTCCGATCGAAGGGTGTTGATCCCGTGGCGAAGGACATCAAGGAACGGCTGGCCGAGGGGCCGGTCCTGGGCGACGGCGGCTACCTGCTCGAGCTGGAGAAGCGCGGCTACGTGCAGGCGGGACCGTTCACTCCCGAGGTCGTGATCGAGCATCCCGATGCCCTGGTCCAGCTGCATCGGGAGTTCCTGCGTGCGGGCGCCGAGGTGCTGCAGACGATGACCTTCTACGCCAGCGAGGACAAGCTCGCGACGGTGGGCCTCGGCGATGCGGTCGACGAGATCAACGCCAACGCGGTCCGTATCGCTCGCGAGGTCGCCTCCGAGGCCGATGCGCTCGTCGCGGGGAACCTCTCGGTCACCTGGGCGTACGATCCCGCGGACCACGCCAGCCCCGACCACGTCCGGGCCCTGTTCGATCGGCAGCTCGCCGACCAGCTCGATGCAGGACCGCCCGACTTCTGGATCGGCGAGACTTTCTCCTACCTGGGCGAGGCGCTGTTGTTCGTCGAGCGGGCGAAGGCAACGGGCCTGCCCGTGATGGCGACCATGTCGTTCGAGGCCCTGCCGCCGAAAGCCTATGAAGGCCAGAGCCCGGACGAGTGCGCGAAGCAGCTCGCCGCGGCGGGCGCGGACATCGTGGGCGTGAACTGCCTGAACGGCCCGGCCCAGATGCTGCCGATCGCGCTGGACATGGTGGAAGCGGTGGGCGGGTCGGTGCCGGTCGCGGCGCAACCCGTCGCCTATGCGACCACCGACGACGCCCCGGACTTCACGGCGTGGCCGGCGTTCCCCTACGGGATGACGGAGATGACCCTGGCTCGGGGTGACCTGGGGCAGTTCGCCGCCGACGCGCGGGATGGTGGCGTGCGGTACATCGGCTCGTGTTGCGGGGCCGTCGCCGAGCACGTCCGAGCCATGGCGAAGGTGCTGGGCAAGCTCCCGGAACGGGAGCGTGAGTGGCGCTCTGCGGGCAAGGCGATGTCTGCGTACGAGTACTACGACCACACCGAGACCGAGGTCTGAGCTTGCGGCCGCACGTCATCCGGAGGTCTCGTGCTTGGGCCGTCCGGTTGCCGGCCGCGCTGCTAGCCGGGCTGATCGTCGCGTCGAGCACGGGAGGGTTCGCGGTCGTGCGCATGCCCGCGGCCCGTGCGGCGGTTCGCGCATCCGAGGACTGCTACCACCCGAAGGTGTCGCGGACGTTCCATCGCCACGTGGCCAGAGCGATCCGGATCTCCCGCGACCTGCCGTCGGCATGGGCGCCGCTCTCCCTACATCGCCAAGATCGTGTGTTGGCAGGGGACGGGATCCGCGACCGACTTCCGCAAGCGGGGAGGCGCCAACTACGTGTGGCGCGGCATGTTCGCGATGACGAAGCAGGAGGTCCAGACGGTCCACGGCACATGGATGACCGCCGACCGGAACGCCTTCCGCCTCTCGCAGCGGTGTTTCGTCCTCGGATGGGCCGGATGTCCGAACACCGTCGCCAACACCGCATGGGCGCAGCAGATCATCGCCGGTCTTCGCTGGATCTGGCTCACGTACGGGCATCCCACCGCGGCATGGGGCCACATCAAGCGGACCGGCCGATTCAACTCCCGTCCGCGACCGGGCACCGACGACACGCCCACTCGGGACCCGTTCGCTCGCTGTCCGGTGGCCGGACCCCTCAGCTACCGAGATTCGTTCGGCGAGCGGCGGACGGTCGGCGGCTACCACCCGCATTGGGGCACTGACGTCGTCGCGCCCACCGGCCGCGCCATCAGGGCTCCGTTCGACGGGTTCGCGGTGCCGCACCGCGACGGCTGGTTCGCGGGCCTGTGGGTCACGGTGGTGGGCGCGGAGGGATACGTCCGCAACGACCATCTGAGCAGGTTCGCCAAGCGCGGGTATGTGAAGGCGGGGGACATCATCGGCTACGTGGGCGCGACGGGCGATGCGTCGGGTCCCCACGATCACGTCGAGTGGCACCCGTGGTCGACTGGCGTTGCCCTTGCATCGCTCCCCGTTCGGCTTCGCGCGAGTCATGGATGCGATCGATCCGTACCCGTTCCTCAACAAGGCGTGTGAGGCCCGTCGCATCGCGATGCCGGAGCACTACCGCGGACGATCGCTCGAACGATAGGGACGGAGGACGATCGTGGCCGGAACGACGACCAGGGTGTACCGGGCGGGTGTCCTGGAAGCGGAAGGATTCGCCGTCGCGGACGTGTCCGAACATCTTGCCGACCCCGACACGGTGGTGTGGGTGGACTTCCTCGCGCCGTCGAAGGAGCAGTTGGTAGAGCTCTCCGATGAGCTCGGCCTCCACGAGTTGGCCGTGGAGGACGCCCTGGGCCCGCACCAGCGCCCCAAGCTCGATCGGTACGCCTCGCACCTGTTCTTGTCCTGCCACGCGGTGCGGGTGAACGTCGAGGGAGGCGTTCTCGAGGAGACCGAGATCGACGCCTTCATCAACGAGCGGTGGCTGATCACCGTGCGCAAGGACGACCGATTCCCGATCCGGCAGGTCGTCCAGCGATGGGATCGTTCACCCGATCTCGCCGTCCATGGGGTCAGCTTCCTGCTCTACGGCCTGCTCGATGCGGTGGTCGACGGCTACTTCGACGCGGTGCAGTCGTTCGACGACTACTACGAGCAGGTCAGCGAGGGCATCTTCTCGGAGCATCCGCTCGACCCTGCGCAGCAGAAGCACTGGTTTTCCATGCGGCAGGCGATGGTGCGATTCCATCGCCTCGTCGTTCCACTGCGGGAAGCCGTGAGCAGCCTCATGCGCCGAGGGAACTCCGGCGTTTCCGTGTCCGACGAGATCTATCCCTACTTCCAAGACGTGTACGACCACATCCTGCGGGTGAGCGAATCGTCCGATTCCCTGCGCGATCTCGTCGGCTCGATCGTCGAGACGAACATCAGCCTGCGCGACTACCGCCAGAACCAGATCGTCAAGAAGGTCAGCAGTTGGGCGGCCATCATCGCCGTCCCGGCGGCCGTCACCGGCTTCTACGGTATGAACGTCCCGTATCCGGGGTCCGGGGAGGCCTGGGGCGTCGTCGTGTCAGTCGCGTTGATCGTGGGTGTGTCCCTCGGGCTCTACCGCTTGTTCCGCCGCATCGACTGGCTCTGACGATCGTCCGACGTCGCAGTGGCGATCGGACCATCAGCGAATGGAGGCGACTCGAATGCTCGATCACATCTCGATCCAGTGCGCGGATCTCACGACCAGTGCCGCGTTCTACGACGCCGTCCTGGCCGAGATAGGTGCGCGCCGGGTGCTCGAGCGTGAGTCTCGCATCGGCTACGGGGTCGACTTCCCTTGCTTCTGGCTCGGCCCACTCGAGACCGGTGAGGGGTTCCGTGAATCCCATATCGCGTTCAGGGCCCCCACCCGAGAAGCCGTGATCGCGTTCAGGAACGCTGCCGTTGCGGTGGGCGCGGAGGTGCTGCACGAACCGCGCGTCTGGCCCGAATACCACCCCGGCTACTTCGGAGCATTCGTCCGCGATCCGGACGGCAACAACGTTGAGGCAGTGCACCACACCTGGGACGTCTCCCCCTAGCAAGTATCAGATCCGACTCCGGGGACCGACCCTGATCGCGTCTAGGTCGCAGCCCCAGGCCGCGGCCGAAGAACCGCGAGGGAGATTCCCCAGAACACGAACAGAAGCAGCTCGCTGCTCGCGATATCGGTGGGGAAGTCTCGATCGTAGCGCGTAGCCCTGCGGTACCGGCGAAGCCTATCCCGCGACTCGACAGATGGGCTTCGCGTCCAGAACGAAGATCTCAGGGAGCATTCGGTGCGAGAGGGGGACTCGAACCCCCAAGCCCTTTCGGGCACCGGGACCTAAACCCGGCGCGTCTTCCGGTTCCGCCACTCTCGCGCGGCTCAAGGCTACTTCGTCGCCGGGCCCGGTTCGAGGTCGACCGACGATCGCACGCTCTGGAATGATGGGGCCGTGGCTTCCCCCCGCGGTACCGCGCGCGTTCTCGTTCCACTCCTGGCTCTGATCGCGGCTGCCTGCGCGTCGCTCCAGGTGCCGAAGGCCCCGCAGCCGGGCTCGGCAACCGAACCGCCCGCGAGGGTCTTCGTCGGTGGTCCGGAAGAGACGGGCGTGGAGGCAGCGGTCGTTGCCGACGGCGAGGCCGCCACCACGTCCCACTCCGACCCGCTGCACGGTCGCGGCGACTGGATCGTGAGCACGCCGGCGAGCACCGTCTACGTCTACGGACCCACCCCGCGCCGAACCGCTCGTTCTCTTCGCGCTGGAGACATTCAATCCGTGGGGTCAGCAGATCGCCTTCCCCGTCCTCCGGGCCCGTCGGTCGACGGACGGCACGGTCTTCTACCGGGTGCTGCTGGGCATCGAGCCCAACGGCGCGCGGGGATGGATCCGCGCGACCGACGTCACGCTCGAACGGGCGACCGATCGGATCGTCGTGGACATGTCGACCCGCGTGCTCCGCCACTTCCGCGACGGCGGGTTGGCTCACCGGTTCCGGATCGGCATCGGGAAGCCGTCGACACCCACGACGCCCGGCTCGTTCTTCGTGTGGGCTCAACTGGAGCCACGCGACTCCTGGGGGTCGTACGGCTCGTACGTGCTCGGGCTCTCCGGCTTCTCCGAGGTGCTCACCTATTGGCCGGGCGGCGGCCGCATGGCGATCCACGGCACGCCTGACCGGAGCGACCGCGGAGCGCAGGTCTCGTTCGGCTGCGTCCGCGTCTACAACCGGCAGATGGACCGGCTCCGGGACGTGCCCCTGGGCACGATGGTCGTGATCCGTCCCTGAGCGGATCGCAAGCCGGACCTCGCGTCAGCTCGAGATCTCGAGGCCGTTCGGGTCTTCAGGCTTGTCTTGCGGCTGTTCCTCCGGCAGCGGAGACGCCGGCATGTATGGCTCGAACGGGGGGAGCTCCACGGCGTTCTCGTACGGCGGGAACTGCGGCTCGAGCGAATCGGGGTAACGTACCTTGGGCATCGAGGCCCCTCCTCCTGGGTGGCGTGCTGGTACCCGCCAACCCCCTCAATGATGCGCCATCTGGGGAAATCGCGCTCACGGGTCCCAGACCCGGTGCAGGGCAAGACCTGGGTAGGGTGGCTCGTTGAGCGTCACTCCTGACCTCCGGCTCTCCGAGCTCCTCGCCGCGCTGTCCCTCGTCACCGACCTCGGGATGGGGTTCCCGCCCGAGCACGCCGCGCGCAACTGTCTGCTCGCCACGGGTCTGGCCCGAGCGATGGACCTGCCGGAGACCGAGGTCCGGGACGTGTACTACACCGCCCTGCTCAAGCACCTCGGGTGCACCGCCCACGCCCACGAGTCGGCATGGTGGGCCGGCGGCGACGAGATCCACGCGATCGGGAAGGCCGTCGGTGTCGACTTCACGCGGCCGAAGGACGCGATCGCCCACACCCGAGGCCTGGCCCGCGGCTCGCCGCCCCTCCGCCGGGCGCGCGTGGTCGCCCGGGCGATGGCCGGTGGGAAGCGCTGGGGGAGGGAGTTCGACCGAGCGTTCTGCGAGGTGGCCACCCACATCGCCGAACGGCTCGGACTCGGTCCTTCCGTCGTGCGTTCGCTGAACGAGATCCTGGAACGGTGGGACGGGAAGGGCGGACCACGGGGCCTGCGTGGTGACGACATCGCGCTTCCCGCCCGCTTCGCGCAGGTCGCCGAGCACGGTTCGTTGTTCGATCGACGAGGAGGGCCGGAGGCAGCGGTCGCGATGGTCCGCGACCGCTCCGGCAGGATGCTGGATCCGTCGATCGCCGCGGCCTTCTCGCGGGCCGGGCCCTCGTTGCTCGCGGACATCTCGGCCGGGGATCCTCTAGCTCGCGTGGTTGAGGCGGAGCCCGAGCCGCATCTGGAGATCGCCGAGCGGGACATCGATCGCGTCGCCGGCGCGTTCGCCGATGTCGTCGATCTGAAGACCCCGTTCCTGCAACGGCACTCGACCGAGGTGGCCGATCTGGCCGAGGGCGCGAGCCGGCATCTGGGTTTCTCCGACCCCGAGGTTTCGGCGATCCGCCGGGCAGCCCTGCTCCACGACCTCGGCCGGGTCGGCGTCCCGAACGGCACGTGGGAGAAGCCGGGACCGCTCGGCGTGGGGGAGTGGGAGCAGGTGCGGCTGCACCCCTACCACTCGGAGCGGATCCTGATGCGCGCCCCGCTCCTGGCTCCCCTGGCGTCGATCGCGGGGATGCACCACGAGCGCTCCGACGGGTCCGGATACTACCGACTGGTCACGCAGGCGGGGATCTCGATGCCGGCTCGCGTGGTGGCGGCCGCCGATGCATTCCAAGCCCGGACCCAGGCACGCCCGTATCGAGCCGCGAAGTCGATCGGGCAGGCGGCATCAGAGGTGCGGGCCGCAGCAGAGGGGGGAACCCTCGATGCCGACGCGGTCACCGCGGTGCTCGCCGCCGCCGGACGGGCCGAGACGCCACCGCGCCGCCATCGACCCGCCGGTCTCTCCGACCGGGAGGTCGAGGTCCTGAGGCTTCTCGCCCAGGGGTCGACGACGCGTGAGGTGGCTCGCCGCCTGTTCATCTCCCCGAAGACGGCGGACCACCACATCCAGCACATCTACGGCAAGATCGGGGTCTCGACGCGCGCCGGAGCTTCGCTCTTCGCCATGGAACAGGGATTGCTCGCTCCGCCAACCGGGCCGGCCCCCTGAAGATGGGGAGAACTCCCGATGCGGCGCCCGGCCGATCGGCCGCACGCTTCCTCCGAGACCGGAAGAAGGAGGAGCGCCATGCCACGCGTGCACGCGAACGGGATCGACCTCTACTACGAGGAGAAGGGAGTCGGGACGCCGATCCTGTGCATCCATGGCACGTCCAGCTCCGCGCTCGTGTGGCCCGGCGCCCTCGAGGAGCTCGGCAAGCGCGGAAGGTGCATCGTCTACGACCGCCGAGGCAGCTTCCGCAGCGAACGCCCCGAGCCCTACGAGACGACGGACGTATCGGAGCATGCCGACGATGCGGCGGCGCTCCTCGATGCCCTGTCGGCGACGCCGGCGATCGTGATCGGCCGCAGCTACGGTGGCGAGACCGCCCTCGAGCTCGCCTACCGGTTCCCGGACAAGGTGAGGGGGCTCGCCCTCCTGGAGCCGGCAACACTCACGTTCGATCCGGAGGCCGTGGCCTGGGCCGACGCCCTGAAGCAGAAGGTGTTCGAGGCGCATGCGCACGATCCGGCTTCGGTCGCACGGGTCTTCCTGGGGGCGGTGGCCGGCGATGAAGCGTGGGACTCGTTCACCGAGGAGATCAAGCACATGTTCATCGGGAACGGCCCCGCGATCATGGCGGAGCTACGGGGGAAGTGGCTCGACCTCACGTCGGAGGAGCTGGCGGAGATCGACCAGCCGGTCCTGCTCGTGTCGGCGAAGGACTCGCCGGAGGTGTTCCAGCGCGCGGACGAGCACCTCGTAGATGCCCTGCCCGATGTCGAGACGGTCATCGTGGATGGAGGCCATCTCATCGATCCGGCGCACCCCGCGATCCTGGACTTCGTCGACCACATGATCGCGCGACCCCGAACGAGTCATGCGCGCACGGCCTGAGCGTGGCATCCAACTCGGGGTCTATCACTTGATACCGGAGCGAAAAGGTCGTCCGTCCCTGACGATTGCCCCTTGGCCAAGGGGAACGGCACCGGACCGAGCGACCTCAAGCGTTCGGTGTTCCCGCAACGGCTCAGCTCGGGGGTGAGCCGCTCCTTGTAAGCACCAGGACGGACTGGGCCCCGAACACGATGCTCACGGCCAGGACGATCCAGTTGAGGGCGGTCCAGCCATCATTGATGCCCTCGATGATCGTGAGGATCCCGATGGCGCCGAACGCGATGAGGAACAACCTTGCCTTGGTTCGATCCACGCTGCCTCCGATCGGGTCGGTGCACGCCATCGGGAAGGATGCTCCACCGCAGCCTCGCTGTCTAATGGGCTGGCGTGCAAGCGATAAGTCGTGGGCCCCCGGGGATTCGAACCCCGAACCTGCGGATTAAGAGTCCGTTGCTCTGCCGGATTGAGCTAGAGGCCCGCCGCAGTCTATCAACGGCGTTGAAAGGCCCAGATCTTCGACCGTCGTTCAGGTTGGGGTGAGTGACGGGATTTGAACCCGCGGCCTCCTGGACCACAACCAGGCGCTCTAACCGAGCTGAGCTACACCCACCATGGTGTGCCTTCCAACGATACCAATGCAGTCAGGCCCGGTTGCGCGTGATGGGACCTGGGACTTGCCTGAACCCCCGTCCGTGAGGCATCATTGAACGGCCGTTCAAACCAGCCGGTATCCGCGAACGGCACTCGAGGAGGCAACCCATGGCAGTGCAGAACCCGATAGCGTTCGACTTCGATCGCATCGACGAGCTGATCGCGCGAGAGGAAGCCGAGCTCGAGCCCAAGCGGCAGGCGTCGATCGCTTACCGGAAGGTGGCGGACCGGTACGTCGCCGGTGGCGTCGCTTCTAGCTGGCAGGATTCGCCTCCTCACGCGATCTTCGTCGACCGCGGCCGCGGCAACCGGCTGTGGGACATCGACCAGAACGAGTACATCGACTTCCACCTGGGCTACGGCGCCATGGTGGTCGGTCACGCGCACCCGAAGATCGTCGAGGCGATCCAGGCGCAGGCGCCGCTCGGTACACACTTCGCCCAGCCCACCAAGCACCTGGACGTGATCGGCGAGAACCTCACGGAGCGGTTCGGCGTGCCGCTGTGGCGCTTCGCCAACTCCGGCACCGAGGCCACGTTGGAGGGCGCCCGTCTGATGCGCGCCAACACAGGCCGCGACATCATCGTGAAGATCGAGGGCACCTACCACGGGCACCATGACTCGCTGATGTTCTCGGTGGCCCCCGAGGCCGACGACATGGGCCCGCGCGAGCACCCGAACGTGGTCGCGCAGGCCGACGGCATCCCCGCCGCGTTCGGCGAGCTGCTGCGGGTGGTCCCCTTCAACGACCTCGAGGCCGCGCGCAAGGTCTTCGCCGAGAACGAAGGCCTGATCGCGGGCATGTTCGTCGAGCCCGCCATGATGAACTGCGGCGTGATCCTGCCCGAGCCGGGCTACCTGCAGGGCCTGAAGGACCTGTGTCATGCGAACGGCGCCTACCTCGCCTTCGACGAGGTGAAGACCGGCGCGACGCTCGCATACGGCGGCGCGACCGAGGCCTTCGGCGTGACGCCCGACATCGTGTGCCTGGCCAAGGCCATCGGTGGCGGCACGCCGTGCGGGGCGATCGGCGCGACGCGCGAGCTCTACCAGCCGATCGTCGACGGCACGTACGACATGGCGGGCACGTTCAACGGGAACCCGCTCACGATGGCGGCGTCACGCGCCGCGCTGATCGAGGTGCTGACTCCCGACGTGTACGAAGGATTCAACAGGGTCGACAAGGCGATGAAGGACGGTCTGAGCTCGGTGATCGAGAAGTACAAGCTGCCTGCTTACGTCACGGGTCTGGGGGCCAAGGGCTCGGTGATCTACTCGACCACGCCCGTGCGCGAGTACCGAGACGCCGTCGGCATCGACGAGCGCCTCAGCTACCTCGCCTGGCTCTTCCAGCAGAACCGCGGCGTGTTCAAGTCGCCCTGGACGAAGCAGGAGACCTGGACGCTCTCGGTCTGGCACACCGAGGACGACGCCAAGCGCTACGTGGACAACTTCGAAGCCTTCGCAGCCGCGGTCTCGGAGTAGGGGAGACACCATGGACATCGACATCCAGCTCGTCGAGCAGCTGATCAAGGAAGAGACCGCAGCGCTGGACGCGAAGCACTCGCGCAGCCTGTCCTATCGGGACGAGGCGGCGGTGCGGCTCCCCGGCGGCGTGTCGAGCAGCTGGCAGATGTGGCCGCCGCACCCGATCTACATCGATCGCGGCAAGGGGTCGCACGTCTGGGACATCGACGGCAACGACTACATCGACTACCACAACGGCTACGGCGTCATGGTCATGGGTCACGCCCATCCCAAGATCGTCGAGGCGGTGCAGCGCCGGGTCGAGCTCGGCACCCACTTCGCCCAGCCCACCGAGGACGCGTTGGTCGTCGCCGAGCAGCTCTTCGAGCGCACGGGCCTTCCGTACTGGCGGTTCGGCAACTCGGGCACCGAGGCCACGCTCGACCTGGTGCGTATCATGCGCGCTACCACCGGGCGCGACCTGTTGGTGAAGGTCGAGGGCTCCTACCACGGTCACCACGACGCGCTGATGGTGAGCGTGTTTCCGTCGGAAGCCGACGCCGGTCCCGCCGACCACCCCAACTCGGTGCCCCAGACCAAGGGCCTGGCTCCCGGCACGATCGAGAACACCGTGTGTGTGCCGTTCAACGACGTCGAGGCGGCTGAGCGGCTCTTCGCCGACCACGGCAGCGAGATCGCCGGCATGGTGATCGAACCGGTCATGACCAACTGCGGCGTCGTGTTGCCGGATCCGGGCTACCTGCAACGGCTGAAGGAGATCTGCCACCGGTACGGCGCGATGTTCTCCTACGACGAGGTGAAGTCCGGGTTCACGGTGGCGTGGGGCGGGGCGATCGAAGCCTTCGGCGTGCAGCCCGACCTGGTTGCCTACGCGAAGGCGTTGGGCGCAGGCCTTCCGTGCGGCGCGATCGGTGGCACCGAGGACGCACTCCGCATGGTGATCGACGGCGACCTCGATCAGGTGGGTACCTTCAACGGCAACCCGCTCACGATGGCGGCCGCCAAGGTCAACCTCACCGAGGTGCTGACGAAGGACGCGTACGTGCGGCTGGATGAGATCAACACGATCCTGCACGGCTGTGAGGACGTCATCGCGAAGCACAAGCTGCCCGCCTCCATGAAGACGCTGTCGGCGAAGGGCTCGATCGATTGGCGTTCCGAGCCGATCCACTCCTACCGTGACCTGTGGGCGATCGACGACCGCGTGCCCCAGTTGGGCTGGCTGTGGCAGCTCAACCGCGGTGTGTTCAAGAGCCCCGGCTCCAAGTGGGAGAGCTGGACGACCTCGATCGTGATGAGCGACCAGGATGCGGAGCGCTACGTGGAGAACTTCGAGAGCTTCGCCGACGCGATCACGAACTAGTCTGAGTCGGACTACTCGCGGCGACCATGTCGGCGACCGACGAGCCCGGGTCCCGAGCGAGCAACGCATATGCGAGCACGACCTCGTTCAGGCCCACGATCACACCGACCGTGAGGATCAGAGGCAGGGACACGAGGAACTCGATCACCACGCCCAGGTCGCCGTCCAGGTGGAGCAGGTAGTGGTCGAGGCCGAGCTCCGCCGCGAGCGGCAGGCCCACGGCGATGAGGGTCAGCCACAGGTGCGGGGAGGTCAGCCTCACCGCGCGTCGGATAGAGGCGAACACCCCACGGCGCTCGATGTTCACGATGGGACCCACGGTCGACAACATCGCCAGGAAGATGAAGCCGGGAAGCACCAGGAGCGACGACGCGAACCCGACGATGAGCGACACGACGAAGTCGGCGGCGATCAGCTTCCAGACGGGAAGCGCGCGCACGACCGTCCCCAGTGCCGGCGGTGTCTGTCCGCGGATCACCGCGCCGACGAGCTCGTCCAGCACGCCGGCGTAGAACACGGTCCCCAGGGTGGCGAGTATCGCGGCGATCACCGCGATGACGATGGCGATCGCGACCCGCTCGGTGAGCGTGTCGTCGGCGATGCGATCCAGGTAGGCGCCGCTGCCGATCCCGAGCGCCAGGGAAGGCCCGAGCAGGATCATCGCGGCGACCGAGACACGAACGGGCTCGCGCTTGTAGAGCCTCAGGGCGCCCGCGTAGATCGAGCGCACATTGAGGTCGGCGACGTGAGGATGGCGCTCGGCCCTGGCCAGGGCGAGCGCGGTGTTCGCCTCCTCCTCCGCGGTGTGCCGTCGTCGTGTGCGCCGCATGTCCGCGGCGTAGCGTAGCCTGCGCCGATGCCCGCTCCGTTGGCCCTCACGAACCGGCAGGCGCGCCGCTTGTCGGTGCAGGGACAGCGCCTGTCGTTCCCGCGGCCCGCATCGATCGCGGAGGCGGTTCAGGACCTGTGGATGGTGCAGATGGATCCCACATCCGCGGTGGCCAGGACCGAGCACCTCGTGTTGTTCTCGCGGCTGGGATCGACGTTCCGCGTCGGCGAGCTGGAACGCATGCTCTGGCGGGATCGGTCCCTGTTCGAGTACTGGGTGCACATCGTGCCGACCTCCGACTTCGGCGTGCATCGGGAGTCCATGCGGCGCTACCCGGACAAGGGGCAGCACAAGGACACGGCCCGCAGGAGGTACGTGACGCAGTGGCTGACGGCCAACGCGTCGTTCCGCCGGTACGTGTTGGGCGAGCTGCGAGATCGCGGGCCGCTGCGTTCGCGCGATCTGGAGGATCGACGTGCAGAGGGGTGGGACACCGGCGGATGGAACGACGACCGCAGCCGTAGCGTGTCGATGCTCCTGGACCTGCTGTGGTTCAAGGGCGAGGTGATGATCGTGGGCCGCGCCGGGCAGCAGCGCCTGTGGGATCTGGCCGGGCGGAGTCTGCCGGTTACCGAGCAGAGGTGGACCCAGCAGCAGGTCGCGCGCAGGGTGCTCGAGGGCCGGCTCCGGGCGAGCGGGGTCGGCACGACTGGGCAGTTCGTCGACGCCTTCGATGGGCGGGTGCCCGGGTGGGAGCGGGCGCTCCGCGACCTGGTTCGCGAGGGCGTGGCCGTGCCGGCGCGCATCCAGGGGATCGACAAGGGCGAATGGTATGCGCACGCAGACGTGCTGGCGCAGCCTTGGAGACCACGCACCGTGGCGCTCTCGCCGTTCGACGATCTGGTGAGCGACCGCGCCCATACCGAGGCGTTGTTCGACTTCTTCTTCCGGCTGGAGATCTACGTGCCCAAGGCCAAGCGGCAGTGGGGCTACTTCGTGATGCCGATCCTCCACGGCGACCGGTTGATCGGACGGATCGACCCCCGATTCGACCGGAAGACCCGCGTGTTGCACGTCAACGCCGTGCACGCGGAGGACGGCGCCGATGCGTCGGACGGCGAGGCGACCGCCAAGGCGATGCGAGAGCTCGCGAGGTGGCTCGGCGCGCAGGATGTGGACCTCGACGGGTCGGTTCCGTCGCGGTGGCGCGGAGCGTTGCGCACCGGGTGAGCTGCCCGGATTAAGCTCGTACGCGGCGTACGCTAGCGGCCGATGAGCGACGAGAGGCCCGCCGATCTCCGCGACGAGCTCGCCGAGCGCGAGCTGTTGTCGGTGCGCGAACGGCTGCGGGCTCCCGACCGATACGGGCTCCTGCTGATCCTGATCCTCATCATGCTGATCCTCTCGGCGGTGCTGATCGGCACACGCTTCGAGCGGGCAGTCGCCGTGGCTCTCATGGGGTCGATCCTGCTGTTCGCGCTGTACACGTCGCGTGCGTCCCGCCACCTGATGCGCGCAGCATTGGTGGTCGTGCCGCTGCTCGTCCTCGGGACGACGGTGGCGACCGCCTCGTTCCAGGACGCGCGCGAGGTCCGCGTCGCCGTCTCCATCGTCATGACCCTGTTGTTGCTCTCGGTGCTGGTGGCGATCCTGCGCCGGCTCACCACGCACCTGGTCATCTCGTGGAACACCATCTTGGGCGCGGTGTGCATCTACGTGCTCGTGGGCATGGTGTTCGCGTCGATCTACGCAGCGGTGGGACATGCCGGCGACGGTCCCTTGTTCGCCCAGCAGGTGTCGTTCGACAGCGTCGACATCCTGTACTTCAGCTTCACCACCCTGACGACGGTGGGCTTCGGTGACCTGACGATGCGCGCGGACTTGACGCGCATGCTCTCGGTCTCCGAGGCGCTGATCGGCCAGCTCTACCTGGTCACCACGATCGGGCTGGTGGATCGGCAACCTGGGCCGCGAGAGTCGCCGGCGTCACCGCCCAGTGACTTCAGGTCATCGCCGCCGCGGGATTCGTGACCTGCGGCGTCACTACACTCGCTGACCGAACGTTCAGGCGCCGCTTCGTCGAGCGGCCGACCCACGGAGAGCGATCGATGGCGACGGAACGCGGCACCGGCGGGTACGACGTCATCGTCGTCGGCGGTGGACACAACGGCCTGACGGCGGCGTTCTACTTCGCGCCGCGCGGGGCTGAGGACGCTGGTGCTCGAACGGCGCGAGATCGTGGGCGGCGCGTGCGTCACCGAGGAGATCGCGCCCGGGTTCCGCGCTTCGACGACCTCCTACATCGCCTCGATGCTGCGGCCCGAGGTGATCCGCGATCTGGACCTGGGCGGCCACGGATTGACGATGGTCGCCTGCGAGCCGGGCGTGCAGGGCGTCTTCGAGGACGGCACCGTGGTTCCGTGGTGGACCGAGCACGATCGCACGGTCGCCGAGTTCGCGAGGATCTCGCCCAGGGACGCCAAGGAGTTCGACGTCGTCCACGCGCGGTTGGAGAAGCTGGCACGCTACCTGCAGCCTTACTTCCTGGAGGAGCCGCCGGACCTGTACGCCAAGGGCTGGAAACGTGTCCGGGAGGGCACGGAGGGCGTTCAAGCGCTTCCGCAGCGTGACCGGTGACGAGATCAGCGACCTGATCCGCTTCTCGACAGGGTCGCTCGGCGACTTCGTCGATCGCCACTACGAGAGCGAGAAGATCCGCCGCATGTACCTGGCCTCGAACGTGTACGGCATGCACGCGCCGCCCTACCGGCCGGGCACGGCGATCGGGCTGATGTTCCACATGTTGTCCGGCGGCGACGACGAGGTGCAGGGCTTCTACGGCCACGTGATGGGAGGCATGGGCGCGATCACCCAGGCGATGGCGAGCGCGGCGACGACGGCGGGGGCGGAGATCCGCACGAACGCGGCGGTCATGCGCATCGAGACCCGCGGCGGCCGGACGAGCGGCGTCGTGCTGGAGGACGGCACCGAGATCGCGGCGCGCACGGTGGTTTCCAACGCCGATCCGAAGCGCACGTACCTCGGCCTGGTCGATCCCAGCGAGCTGAGCGAAGGCTTCCGCGATGACATCGCCGCGATCAAGATGGCCGGCCCGTGCGCGAAGGTGAACTTCGCACTGTCGGCCGAGCCGCGCTGGACGGGGATGCCCGCGGACGCCGATGCCAACCGCAGATCGCTCGCCACGTTGGTGCCCACGTTCGAAGAGGCGCAGAGGATCTACGACCAGCACCAGTGGGGCGAGATCCCCGATGAGCTCTGGGTCGACTGCGTGACCGCCTCGAACGTCGACCCTTCGCTCGCGCCCGAGGGCAAACACGTCATGACGGCCTTCGTGCAGTACGTGCCGTTCGAGCTCCGCGACGGTGACTGGGACACGCGCCGCACGGAGCTGCGGGACAAGGTGGTCGAGCGCATCGAGCGGTATGCGCCCGGGTTCTCGCGAACGATCGAGGAGACCCACGTCGTGACCCCGCTCGATCTCGAACGCACGTACGGCATGACCGAGGGCAACATCTTCCACGGGGACCTCAACGTCGAGCAGTTGTTCTTCATGCGGCCGCTGCCCGGGTGGGCGGACTACCGGTCGCCGATCGACGGCCTCTACCTGTGCGGCGCCGGCGTGCATCCCGGTGGCGGGGTGACCGGCGCACCCGGCTACAGCGCCTCGCACCGCGTGCTTCGCGACCTCAAGAAGAAGGCGCGGTAGCGGCGGGTGGCGCTCGAGATCCCCTGCCCGAACTGCGGCGCGCGGCCGTACACCGAGTTCACGTTCGGTGGGGAGCTCCGCCCGATCGGCGCGACCGATCGAGAGGTGGACTTCGCCCGGGTCTTCCTCCCCGAGAACCCGGCGGGGCCACAGGAAGAGCGATGGTTCCACGCGCTCGGTTGCAAGCGGTGGCTGACCGTCACACGCGACAGGCGGACGAACGAGATCGTGCCGTGACGCCGTCGTTCGAGTTCGAGGGATCGACCGTCGCCTTCGAAGCCGGCGACACCGTGGCGTCGGCGTTGTACCGGCACGGCGTGAGAACGTTCACCCGGTCGCTGAAGCACCACCGGCGTCGCGGCCTGTATTGCGGCACGGGCGACTGCCCCGACTGCCTGATCACGGTCGACGGTGTCCCCGCGGTGCGCTCGTGCACGACGCCCGCGCGCGACGACATGGGGGTCGAGCGGGAAGCCGGCTGGCCCAACGCCGAGTTCGACGTGGTGAGCGTGACGGACAGGCTGCACGCGTTCATGCCCGTGGGCTTCTACTACAAGACCTTCATCAGGCCCAGTTTCGCCTGGGAGATGGCCGAGAAGGTGATCCGGCGTAACACGGGCCTGGGCCGGCTGCCCCAGGACCAGCCTTCGGCGCAAGTCGACGCCCGCCACGAGCATCCCGACGTGCTGGTGATCGGCGGCGGGATCGCAGGCCTCGCTGCCGCCGACGAGGCCGCGAGCGCGGGCATGACCGTGCTCCTCGCGGATGAGGGGTCGATCGGCGCGGCGATCGCGCCCGGGCCGACGCTCGATCGCGTGCGTGAGCTCGAGGCGGCCGCTCGCGCGCACGCGAACGTCCGGATGCTCGATGGCCACGCGGCGGTCGGACTGTACGAAGGGCCGATCGTGCCCTTGGCCGCCGAGGGCGCCATCGTCCAGGTGCATCCGGGTCGGGTGATCGTTGCGACGGGTGCGGCTGAGGCCCACGGCGTCTTCGACGGCAACGACGTTCCCGGAGTGTGGCTCGCCCGCGGAGCCGCTCGACTCGCCGGCGTGCACGATGTGTCCCCCGGAGAGCGCGTCGTCGTCGAGGTTCGAACCGAGGAAGGCCTTGACCATCTGGAGACGCTGCGTGCCAAAGGATGTCGCGTGATCGCGGTGGCACCGGCCGAGTTGGCGGATCGCCTGCCCCCGCACGTGCAGGCGATCGCCGACGCCGAGGTGGTCCGGGCGGAAGGGCGTAAGGAGGTCGAAGCCGTCGTCGTGAGGGACGCGGAAGGCGAGCGGAGGATCTCATGCGATGCGCTCGTCCTTTCACTCGGTCTCGCTCCTCGAGACGGGCTCATGCGGATGGCGCTGTCGAGCGAACCGGTCACCGGCGCCGGCGACGTGATCCTGCCGGGGTGCTCGCCCCAGGAGGCCGAGATGTCGGGGCGGCGGGCCGCCCGGGGCGAGACCGACGAGGCTCGCCCCGCCGACGTGCCGGCGATGGGCGGCGCCGGCGTCGTGTGCCTGTGCGAGGACGTGGGCACGAAGGATCTGCAGACCGCGTGGGACGAGGGCTACACGTCCTCGGAGATCCTCAAGCGGTACACGACGGCCACGATGGGACCGTGCCAAGGGGCGATGTGCGGGTTGCACCTGGCCGCGTTCTGCGCCGCCCGCGCCGAGACCTCCGATCTGGCGCGCGTCGGCGCCCGTACGACCGCCCGTCCCGCCGCGCGCCCCGTCGCGCTCGAGTCGCTCGCAGCCACCGTGCACGAGGTGATCCCGAAACGCACGGCGCTCCACGACGTCCATCTCGCCGCAGGAGCGGACCTCGGATGGTCCGGGAGCTGGCAGCGACCGTTCAACTACGGCTCCTGGCACGAGGAGTACCGCGCCGTCCGCGAACGCGTGAGCCTCATGGACGTGGGCACGCTGGGCAAGTTCCTGGTCCGCGGTCCCGATGCCGAGCGGTTGGTCGACCACTCCTTCCCTTGCCGGGTTCAAGATCTGGTATCCGGGCGGTCCCGATACCTGCTCGCACTCGGGGAGTCGGGATACGTGACCGACGACGGCATGCTCTGCCGGATCGACGATTCCGGCTTCTACGTCACGTCGACCTCGGGCGGAGCCGGGCGCATGGACGCCTCGCTGCGCGACTGGGCGGACCGCCTCGACCTCCGCGCGCATTTGCTCGATCAGACGGCACAGCTCGGCGCCATCCTGGTCGCCGGTCCGCGTGCGCGGGACCTGCTGCGGACCGTGTGCGACGACGACATCGAGAACGAGGCGTTCCCCTATCTCGGTCACCGGGAGGTTGCGGTGGCCGGCGTGCCGTGCCGGGCGATCCGGGTGGGGTTCGTGGGCGAGCTCGCGTTCGAGCTGCATCACCCTCGGCAGAGCGGTCCGAAGCTCTGGGAGGCGCTGTCGCGGTATGGGTCGGCGTTCGACCTGCGCCCGCACGGGCTGGACGCCCTCGAGCTGCTCCGTCTCGAGAAGGGACACATCTACCTGGGTCAGGACACGCTTCCCGACGACACACCTGCGAAGCTCGGCATGTCGTGGGCGGTCGACATGTCGAAGCCGGCATTCGTGGGAAAGACCGCGCTTCAGCGCATGGAAGACCTTGCACCGGAACGCAAGCTGGTGGGGCTTCGCTTCGGTGAGGCCACGGGCAGCGTCGCCGCGTTGCGCGGTGTGCCCCTGGTCGTGGCCGGCCGTGTGGCCGGCAGGATCACGTCGGCGGAGCGTTCACCGGTCGTGGGAGCCGGGATCGGGCTCGGCTGGATCCGCTCGGTCGAAGGCGTGTTCCCGACCACGTTCACAGCAAACGGCGTGACGGCGACCGTCGCGCCGCCGCCGTTCTACGACAAGAGGGGGGAGCGGCTCCGTGGTTGACGTGGGACCGAGCGACCCGACGGTCGTGATCGTGCTCGCGACCGCAGATGTGTGCGACGTCGTGGCCATGCAGGCGACGGGCGTCACCGCGTGTCGGGTGGCGCCGGACGAGCTCCTGCTCGTGGGCGGCGGAGACCTCGCGAGCGGAGACGTCGTCGCAAGCGCGACCAAGACCGCTTCGGCGGCCGACCCTCACGCGCTGGTGTCGGACGTCACGGACGGGTGGAGCGCGTGGACGATCGAGGGCTCCGACTGCCGGGCAGCGTTCGCGCGGCTGTCGGAGCTGCGCCTTCCCGATCGGGGCTTCGTGCAAGGCGAGGTCGCTCGACTACCGGCCAAGGTGCTCGTCGAGGAGCAACGCCTCACCCTGCTGGTTCCGGCGATGTGGGGCGAGTTCCTCCGGGAGCGCATCGTGGCGGACTGCGCCGCGCTCGACGTTCGCGAGGTGCCGGCATGACGGGCCTGTTCCGCACGCGGGAATACATGAGGAAGGCGGAGGTGGCGCCTCGTTACGAGGTGGTGATCGTCGGCGGCGGCGTCAATGGCCTGTCCCTCGCCTACCACCTCGCGGCGAACCACGGGGTCCGCGACGTCGCGGTCCTCGAACGCAACTACATCGGCTCCGGCGGCTCCGGTCGCAACACACAGGTGATCCGCGCCAACTACAACACGCCCGAGACCGTTCCCTTGTACAAGGCGAGCCTCGGCATGTACCGGACGCTGAGCCAGGAGCTGGACTTCAACGTGCTCTTCTCGACCCAAGGGGAGCTCGATCTGTGCCACACCTACGACTCCCTTCAGGTCGAACGCGAGAAGTCGCTCCTCAACCGGTCGCTGGGGGTGCAGACCGACATGTTGACGCCCGACGAGGTCGCGGCCCGTGAGCCCCGGGTCGATCTCACCGGTGGCGGGGAGTTTCCGGTGCTCGGGGCGTCCTACCACCCGCCCGGGCTCGTTCGCCCGGCACGACTCGGTGGTGTGGGGATATGCGGTCGCGGCGCAGCGCTCGGGCGTCCACGTCCACGAGGGCGTCGAGGTGACGGGTCTGGACGTCGTCGACGACCGCTGTGCGGGTGTGCAGACCACGGCCGGTCCGATCGCGGCGGGACGCGTCGTCTCGGCCGTCGCCGGGTACTCGAGCGAGCTAGCTCGCATGGCGGGGGTGAGGCTTCCGATCGAGACGATGTGCCTGCAGGCGTTCGTCACCGAGCCGTACACGCCCGTGCTCACCGGGCTCGTGTCGTCGATGGACCTGTTCATCTACGTCTCGCAGACGGCACGCGGTGAGCTGCTCGCGGGCGCGGAGGTCCTCCCGTACACCACCTATTCCACGCGCTCCACGTTCGACTTCCTGGCCGAAGCGGCGAAGCGCTCGATCCAGATCCTGCCGTTCATGGCGAAGGCGCGTGCGATGCGCCAATGGGGGGGCCTATGCGACATGACCCCGGACTCCTCGCCGATCCTGGGGGAGAGCGGCGTCGAAGGCTTCACGTTGATGGCGGGCATGGGAACGTGGGGGTTCAAGGGGGCGCCGATCTTCGGTTCCTGCCTGGCGGAGATGATCGCGACAGGACGCATCCCCGAGCTGATCGCGCCGTTCTCCCTGGCGCGCTTCCGTCAGGATCGGATGGTGCCCGACGCGGCGAGCGCCGGCACCCACTGAGAGCCGGCACCCACTGACAGGCACGGCGACCGCCTAGAGTCATCCACGTCGCCGCGGCGACCGAAGAGGGCTCGTGAGCTTCCGAAACGACGCGCGGGCAGCCACGCCCGCGCCGTCCGCAACGCCTCGACCGCACCGGATCCTCGGTGCGTTCATGGGCCTGGTCTCCGCTGGCGTCGCGCTGGGTGTCGCACACCTGGTCGCGGGCTTCGTCGGCCGTGAGGCCTCGCCGGTCGTCGCGGTCGGCTCGGCCGCGATCGACCTCACGCCGGAGTGGTTGAAGAGCTTCGCGATCCGCACGTTCGGTGAGAGCGACAAGACGGTGCTGCTGCTCGGCATCGGCGTTGTGCTCGCGATCGCGGCGTCGGCGCTGGGGATCGTGTCGGTCCGCAACCGAGCGGCGGGGTTGCTGGCGCTCGCCGTTTTCGGTGGGTTCGGCGTGGCGGCAGCGCTCACGCGGCCGACGGCCACTGCGGTCGACGCCCTCCCGTCCATGGTGGGCGCACTCGCGGGCGCGGCCACACTCGTCTTCCTGCATCGGCGGCTCCCCGGCGAGGAGGCCGGAACCACGCCGACCTCGCCGGCGATCGGTGTCGAGCGACGCCGCTTCCTTCTCGGTGGCCTGGCTGCGGTCGGCGGCGCGCTCGCGGCCGGTATGGCCGGACGGCTCATGGCGCGGCGGTTCGCCGCGGACGAATCACGGGCCGCGATCGTGATCCCGGAGGCGATGGACATGGCGCCGGCCGCGCCCGCCGGGGTCGACTTCGGCATCGAGGGCGTGAGCCCGTTCTTCACGCCCAACCCCGAGTTCTACCGGGTCGATACCGCGCTGATCGTCCCCGCGGTGCGTGCCGAGGATTGGAGCCTTCGGGTCCACGGCATGGTCGACCGTGAGATCACGCTGGACTTCGAACGGCTGCTCGCCCGTGACCTGGTCGAACGCGACATCACACTCGCCTGCGTCTCCAACGAGGTCGGCGGCCCCTATGTCGGCAACGCCCGCTGGGTCGGCGCGCCGTTGAAGGATCTGCTCGAAGACGCCGGCGTGGATCGGGCCGCAGACCAGCTGGTCTCGCGCTCGGTCGACGGGTTCACCGTCGGCACGCCCACCGCGGCGGTGACCGACGGACGCGACGCGATCCTCGCGGTCGAGATGAACGGGGAACCCCTGCCGCTCGAGCACGGATTCCCCGTACGCATGCTCGTGCCCGGCCTCTACGGATACGTCTCGGCGACGAAGTGGGTCAACGAGCTCGAACTCACCACCTTCGATGCGTTCGACCCGTACTGGGTGCGCCGCGGGTGGGCCGATCAGGCGCCGATCAAGACGATGGCGCGGATCGACACGCCGAAGTCGTTCGCCACGGTTCCCGCGGATTCGGTCGTGGTGGCGGGCGTCGCCTGGGCTCAGCAACGCGGGATCCAAGAGGTGGAGGTTCGGATCGACGAGGGCCCGTGGCAGGAAGCCGAGCTGGCCGCGCAGGACACGATCGACACCTGGCGACAGTGGCGGTTCACGTGGAACGACGCGACCGCCGGGGACCATTCGGCGCAGGTCCGTGCCACCGACGCTACGGGCGAAACTCAGACCGCCGACCGCGTCACGCCGTTCCCCGACGGCGCGACCGGGCAGCACCAGATCGCGTTCACGGTGACGTGATCGCTCCCGGCCTTCGCCATGCACCTTCCCGGGGCGCGCCCGCTTTCGGAGCGCCGCTAGACTCAACGCGATGAGCGAGCCGGTTGTGGGCGTGATCATGGGTTCCCGATCGGATTGGGACACGATGAAGCACGCCGCCGAGACCCTGGAGGAGCTCGGCGTGGCGCACGAATCGCGTGTGGTCTCGGCCCACCGGACGCCCGACCTGTTGTTCGAATACGCCGCATCGGCCGCCGACCGTGGGCTCCGGGTGATCGTGGCGGGTGCCGGCGGAGCCGCGCACCTGCCGGGGATGACCGCCGCCAAGACCCATCTGCCGGTGCTGGGCGTGCCGGTCGAGTCGAAGGCGCTGAAAGGCATGGACTCGCTCCTGTCGATCGCCCAGATGCCCGCCGGGGTTCCGGTCGGGACGCTCGCGATCGGACGAGCGGGCGCGATCAATGCGGCCCTTCTGGCAGCCGCGATCGTTGCGCTCGATGACGACGAGCTGCGCGAGCGCCTGGAGCATTTCCGGGCGTCGCAGACCCGCACCGTGCTCGACCATCCCGACCCGTCGGTGTGAGCGTCGACGTGACGCGGGTCGGCATCGTCGGCGGTGGACAGCTCGGCCGCATGCTCGCGCTGGCGGGCACTCCGCTGCGGATCCGTTGCGTCACGCTTGACCCGGCGCGCGACTCGCCCGCCGCGCAGGTGGCGCCCGTCCATCGTAGGTGACTACGATGACGTCGATCGGCTGGCCGAGCTCGCCGCCCGGGTCGACGTCGTCACCTACGAGTTCGAGAACGTGCCGGTCGCGGCGGCGCGCTTCGTCCAGGAGTCGTGCCCGGTGTTCCCGCCGGCCGAGGCGCTGGAGGTCTTCGCAGGACCGTCTGTCGAGAAGCAGCTCTTCGATCGGGTCGGGTTGGAGGTCGCGCCCTACGCTCCGGTGGGATCGCTCGACGCGCTCATCGCGGGCCTCGCGCGCGTCGGCACGCCCGCGGTGCTGAAGTCGCTTCGATTCGGCTACGACGGCAAAGGCCAGGCGGTGATCCACGACCGCGGCGTTGGCCGAGGACGCGTGGCGCGCGATCGGGGAGGTGCCCGCGCTCGTGGAGGAGTTCGTGGCGTTCGATCGGGAGGTCTCGATCATGGCGATGCGCGGTCGCGATGGCTCCTCGGCCGCCTATCCGCTCGTGGAGAACCACCACCGCGACGGGATCCTCCGACTGACTCGTGCCCCCGCACCCGGTCTCACGCCCGCGCTCCAGGCTCTCGGCGGAGAGGCATGCACGAACGATCATGGACGCGCTCGGCTACGTCGGGGTGCATCGCGATCGAGTTCTTCCAGGTGGGCGAGACGCTGCTCGGCAACGAGATGGCCCCTCGTGTTCACAACTACGGCCATTGGACGGACGTGGGTGCCCAGACCAGCCAGTTCGAGAATCACCTGCGGGCCGTGGTCGGACTGCCGCTGGGCTCGACCGAAGCGACCGGGGTGAGCGCGATGGTCAACCTGATCGGATCGACGCCCGACCGCTCCGCGATACTGTCGATCCCCGGAGCCCATCTGCACGACTACGGGAAGCCGCCGCGCCCCGGGCGCAAGCTCGGGCATGTGACCGTGTGCGGGGACGACGAAGCCACCCTGGAAACCCGGCTCCGCCAGGTTTTCGAGCTCGCTGAGAACCCCTCCTGAGCAGCCATTGCTGTAGAACCTTCTCCCCACGGGTTGTCCTTCGGGAGTACCCGTGACAGGATGCCCGAAGCTCGCCCCCCGACCGGATCGGAAGACATGATGATGGGTGGTTCCAGACGGAAGACGATGGCGAGCCTGGTCGCCGCAGGGCTGATCGGTTCAACGCTCGTCGCGATGACGGCGACCCCGGCCGGGGCGGCAGTGACCACGACCATCGCGGATTGGCAGATGAACGAGTCCGCCGGGTCCACGGTGATGCTCGACGACAGCGGCAACGGCATCAACGGTTCGATCGGGAGTGCGGTCATCACCGGCGCCACCTTCGACAGCGCCACCGGGTATCGGTGGCCGTTCGCCAGCCCTACCCTTCCGCCGGCCAAGCCGGAGCGACTGGTCGAGGTGGACGACAGCCGGCTGAACCCGGAGTCGGGCGACTACGCCGTGACGGTCCGGTACCGCACGATCCAGAACTTCGGGAACATCCTCCAGAAGGGCCAGGGCGGGGCGACCGGCGGATACTTCAAGCTGGAGAACCCGGGAGGCGTCTTCACCTGCGTGTTCAGGGGGGTCGACGCGGGCGGGGACTTCCGGAGGAAAGAGGTGAACTCCGGCGTCTCGCTCAGCGACGGCCAATGGCACACGGCCCGATGCGAGCGCACGGCGAACGCGCTGACGCTGACGATCGACGGCACGATCACGCGGACGACCAGCGGGATCACCGGCAACATCTCCAACACTCGTCCGATCTCGATCGCCGGCAAGTCGAACTGCGATCAGATCAACACGACGTGCGACTACTTCACCGGCGACATCGACTACGTGAAGATCGAGGGACCCGACATCCCGCCGCCCCCGGTCCTGGAAACCGTCTTCTCCGACGATTTCTCATCGGGTGACTTCTCCCAGTGGTCGACCGTAACGAGGCTCTCCATCGATCCGGGCGCCGGGAACACGGCTCCTCCGAGCGCGCGCGCCAACACGGTGAACCAGAGCGCGTGGGCGGCGGTCGACCTGGCGAACCCGTTCAACGTCGGGTGCGTCAGCTTCGCCTTGGAGGTGACGTCGGCCGCGGGCTCCATCGACCTGATGCGTCTGAGAGCGGCCGGCAACGGCAACCTCGCGAAGGTCGTCTTGACCGATCAGGGGATCCTGCGATTCAGATCCGACGTATCGGGAGTGGTGCGCAACACGGGGGTCGGACTGCCCTCGGGATGGAACACCCTCAAGTTGTGCGGCACGGTGGGCACGTCCGGTAGATGGGACATGTTCCTCAACGGGATCAAGATCCTTGACGCGTGGACGGCCAACACGGGCACCGCTCCGGCGGCGCGGGTGCAGATCGGCGGAACCGCCGCCAGGACCCTGTCGATCGGATTCGACGACATCGTTGTGGAGGCCGAGGTCACCTAGCACGGTCCCGGGTCGACGTCCGTTGGATCCGTGGTCGGCGTCCGGTGCCCGTAGCCTTCGAGCAACCTGTTCACCTCGTTCGAAGGAGGCACGGTGACGGACGCCCTGCCGCTGGACCCCGGGCTCGTGTGGCCCGCCCCGCGAACCATCTACGGCGCTCCACGCTGCGAGAACCTGGCGGATCTGCGCGCCGATGTCGCGTTCGTAGGCGTGCCCTACGACGCCGGGACCCTCCAGCCCTACATCCGCACAGGCCAGAGCGGGGGACCCGCCGTGGCGCGCCTCAACAGCTGGAACCAGCTCGACTACTCGTGGCCTCCTTCCTCCGATCCCGAAGAGGCGAGCATCGGCTGGTTCGACATCGAGGCCGGCCGGGAGTTCCTGGTGGGAACCCGCATGGCCGACGTCGGCGACGTGGCGATCACCGGTGCCGAGATCGAGCCGAACCTCGACCGGATCACCACCGTCGCCCGGACCGTGGCGAACTGGGGCGCGCTGATCGTCGCGGTCGGCGGGGACCACTCGATCAGCTTCCCGGTGGGCAGGGGCATGGAGGGATTCGGCCCGATCGACGTCGTGCACTTCGACGCGCACGCCGACTTCACCGACCACTTCTTCGGTGCCCGGTTCTCGCACGGCAGCCAGCTGCGGCGGCTGATCGAGCTCCCGTCCGTTCGAAGCGTCACGCCGATCGGACTGCGTAACGTCTTCAAGGACGAGTACGACGACATGGTCGAGCTCGGCGTGAGACACGCGACCACACGGGACGTCATCGAGCAGGGCTCGCAGGCGGTGATCGATCGTCTGGTGCCCGAGAGCGACAAACTGTACGTCTCGATCGACATCGACGTGCTGGATCTCGCGATCGTCCCCGGCACGACGCTTCCGGCCCGGTGGGCTCTCCTAGCGTGAGCTTCGACGACTGCTCGAGGCCACGGCACGCAAGGGTCGTGTACGTGGGTTCGACATCGTGGAGCTGGATGCGCCCAACGACCTGGGCGGCGCGACCTCGCGGGTCACGACGTGGCTGATCCTGCACTTCCTGAGCGCGATCTTCGACGCAGGATGAGGCGGACCACTCAGTCATCCCGCATCCTCCGTAGGTTCGTCGGCGGTTCATTCCGAAGACGCTCGGGCCTAACATTTTTCGGGTATGTCTATCGTTGCGATGTCCGGAGGCGTGATAGCCGTGCTGATCGTGGCCGGTCTTGCGTTCGTGGTCCTGGCGGCGGCATGGGGAGCTGCCTCGGCCCACGAGATGTCGGAGCGACTGCCGACTCCCCGGAAGACACGTTCGAAGGGACTGGGCAGCTCTCGCTCGAGCTCTTGACCCATCGCTCTCTGGCGCGGGCCCGGTGCCCAGGTCTACCCTGGACGTGCCAGGCAGGAGGTGATGGGCATGACCGCGGTGACGGAGCAACTGACACGGCGCGGGATCCCCTTCCAGGTCATCACGCATCCGCAGGCGTTCACCACGCTCTCTGAAGCCCTCGCCCTCGGCATCCCGGCGGACGAGCTGCTCAAGACCGTGGTGCTGCACACGGAGGAAGGGCACGCGATCGCGGTGATCCCGGGCTCACGCAGGCTCGACATGCGCCGCGTGCACCTGGCCATCGCGGACCCGCACGCGCGGCTGGCTTCCGAGGACGAGATCGCTCGCGACTTCCCCGGCATGGAGCTCGGAGCGATGCCGCCGATGGGCTCGCTGATGGGGGTGCCTGCCCTGGTGGACCCCGAGGTGATGACTCACGAGACGGTCGTGTTCGCCGCCGGGACGCAGGCCGAATCCGTGAAGTGTCGCCTAGACGATCTGTTCAAGGATGAGGAGATCCGGGTGGTTCCGATCACCCGTCATCCCGAGGAAGAGGTCGGATAGGGCGGGAGCTCCCCTTCATGCGCTTGTGGTTGCTGCGCCACGCCAAATCGAGCTGGGACGACCCGGCGCTGGACGATGGCGATCGGCCGTTGGCGCCCCGAGGCGAGCGCGCGGCCGATCGGATGCGCGCCTACCTTGATGCTGAGACCGTCCGTCCCGCACTCGTCCTGTCCTCATCCGCGGTCCGAGCACGCCAGACACTCGCACGGGTGTTGCCGGCGCTCGGGCCGGATCTCGAGGTTCGGATCGAACCTCGTCTCTACGTGTTCAGCGCGGATCCGCTCCTGGATCGCCTGAGAGAAGTCCCCGAGAACCTCGCCTCGGTGATGGTGGTGGGACACAACCCGGCGCTCCACGACCTGGCCGTGATGCTCGCGACTCGAGGGGACCGGCTCGACGACCTCACACGGAAGTTCCCCACTGCTGCGTTGGCCGAGATCCGAACCCCGTCCGACTCCTGGAGAGAGCTCGGAGATGAACCGGCAGAGCTCACCCGGTTCGTCGTCCCCCGAGAGTTGTCGTCGGCCTGAGGGAGGGCGGGTGATGCCTGTCCTCGCTCGGGGCTCTTGCCTCGCACTCGGTATGACTGCTAGCGTGCGACCCCCCCACCCCCGGAGGTGTAGGTCCATGGTTCGCTTGGTTCGACGCCTGGTTCCGCTGGTCGCCTTGTTGGTCCTGGTGCCGCTCTCGGGCGCCCACGCCAGTTCCGATGCGCAGGCGAAGGTACGAGTGAACCGAGGCTCCGCCTTCCTGCGTCAAGACGGCAGGGTCGGGATCACGATCCGTGCGACGTGCCAGCCGGGGCTGCAGGCCTTCGAGCTCGACGTCGACGTCTTCCAAGACCCGGTGCTGGGGCAGGTGTCGATCGTTCAGGCGGGGGTCGTGACCTGCGACGACAGGTGGCACGCTGTGAGGGTGCGGGTCACCCCGTTCGGTGGAACCTTCACGCATGGTCCTGCCACAGTCAGTGTGTTCCTGGGAGTGTTCGATCCAGACGAGGGTGATCTCGACGCCACGACCTCGGCGAGGGTTCGGATCTAGGCATGCCTCGTCGACGGGCTCAAGGTCCCGGTGGTCACCGAGGACGGCGAACTGCTCCGCTCCTTCACCCTCGACCCGACGCGTGACTACCAGGCGCGTTCGCGCGACGAGCGCTGAGGTGGAACGATGTCGCGACACATCACAAGGCGCGCCGGGCAGGATTCGAACCTGCGACCTAGGGATTAGAAGTCCCCGTAGGCCGCGCCTCCCCACCTGGGGCTCGCCGTCGATCCAGCCCGTGACCAGGCAGGACGGGTCGATCAAAGACTGAGTGATTCCCACGGTGCCCGAGTGTGCGGCGGATTCCTCGCGGACTCGACGGATCGTGGGAGGCAACCGGATTCTTCGGATGGGGACCCCATCTTGGTCTGGATCGGCCCCCTGGCCGAACGCCGCTCGGACGTCCTCACCTCTTTCCCACAACGTCCCTGTGCATCGTCTTGACCGATCCGGGGCGAGCCTTACGCTGACCCTTGGAGGCAGGTACCCATGGACGAGCACCGACGCTGCACGGCCCACAGCTCACGCTCGGGCGACCGGTGCAGGAAGGCTCCGATACTTGGGGGATCCGTATGTCGGACCCACGATGGGAGTGCGCCACAGGTGAGGCGAGCCGCTCTCGAACAGCTCCGCGAACTCCAGACCCCCCGCGGTCGAAGCCCTCGCGCAGGCGATCGATGCGACACCCAGCAGCTCAACCGGAAGGGTGAGGTCGTAACGCTCGGGCCTGACCACGGGTTACGCATCCGTGCCGCGACCGCCGTCCTCGATCGCACCGGGATGGGACCGTCCTCGAGTGCCGAGGTAGCTATGAGCGCCTCGCTCCATCTCGCCGCGTTGATCGCTGAACTCGACACGGAAGGGCCCCCTGCTTCCCGCATCCCAGAAGGCGAGCGGGACGGGCGCTCGGGTCGTTGAGCTTTGTTTGCGCTACATAGCGCCCCTAGAGGAGCAACTGACCGTGCAGGCTTGGCACCGTCGCTCCTTGATGTCCTCGGGCTCCAGGTCACGATGCCTCGTCGTCGGTCGCATCAGCCGTCAGCGTCGCTTCATCCGGCTATCTGGGTCATGCTCATGGCGTGCCTGACTTTTCCGGGAGCTGTGGCACCGGAGTCGGCAGCGTTGCGAGAGCGGGAGGACGTTCATGAAGGCCTTCGTAGTTCCAGATGAAGACAGCCCTGCCACGTACCAGGACGTCCCCGTCCCCGAGCCCGGTCCAGGCGACGTCCGCGTGGCGGTGAAGGCGTCTTCGGTGAACGGCTTTGACGTCTTCGTAGCGTCGGGCATGGCGAAGGGGATGATGGAGCACCGCTACCCCGTGGTCGTCGGCAAGGACTATGCGGGCGTCGTCGATGCCGTGGGCGAAGGGGTCGAACGCTTCTCCGTGGGGGACGAGGTCACCGGGATCGCACCGCCGGAGGAGCAACTCGGTCGCGGCTCGTTCGCCGAGTACATCGTCGTGCCGGTCGAGGGCTTCATCGAACCGAAGCCCTCGACGCTCTCGTTCGAACAGGCCGCGTGTGTGGGGCTGGCCGCACTCACGGCGCTCGTCGCGGTCGATGCCGTCGACCCGTCCGAAGGTAGCGTCGTGCTCGTGACCGGCGCGACTGGCGGAGTCGGCTCGTATGCGGTTCAGATCGCCGCCTCACGCGGCGCGACGGTGATCGCCACCGGCCTCCCTGAGGACGAGGAGTGGGTACGTTCGCTGGGCGCGAGCGAAGTCGTGAGCTACCGCGACGACGTGGCGGAGGTCGTCGAGATCAGCAAATCCCGACGGGATCGATGCGCTAGTCGACGCGGTGAACAGCGGCGACGCCCATGGCTCCGTCGCGGGGCTCGTCAAGGATGGTGGTCATGTCGTCTCGACGACGGGATCAGCAGACGTCGACGGATTGAGCGTTCGCGGGATCGGAGCTGCGAACGTCCTCGCCCAGGCCTTCCCAGCCCAGTTCGAACAGGTGGTGCGCTTGGTGGGCGATGGCGAGCTGCGGGTTCCGATCCGACAGACGTTCTCGTTCGACGAACTACCGCAAGCGCTCGGGCTGGTCGGCTCACGCTCATCGAGGGGGAAGTTCGCGATAGCGATGACGTAGGCCTCTGACCGACCCGCGACGACCCTTGGTCCCGAGGCTGACCCCGCGAGGAGAACTGCAACCGTCGGCGACCTCCGCTACCGTGGACCATGCTCCCGATCCTCGTTCAGCATCTACCCCGAGATCGCGAGCGGATAGGTTGAGCGAGGACAGATGGCGTGGTTGCTCGGGATCACGCGCCGGGAGTATCGCGAGCTTGAGGCAGGGAGCTGCACATCACCAGCGACACGTACGAGGAGATCGTCGAGCGCCGATGCGACGGCTTCCACGCGGTCTGCGATGGACGCGTGCTTGAGCCGTAGTTCACAGGTTCTTGGCTGCAGACCCCCCGCATGTCCCTCCAAGCCCCGGCAAGCCAAGGGCAGCCCTCACCCACGGTGTATGCGAGTGGACAGCGGCGAGGGCCGTTCGCCCTTCGGTCACCGGTCCAGCGGACAGGAGGTGGGCCGGGGTTGAACGAACGATCCCAGTCAAACGCAAGACGCTACATTGACGCCATCCCTCGCTCGGGGGATTCGTACTCACGCTGGGTTGTCAGCCTCCGCTCGCGGCGACTAGGACGAGGACGGTAGGCTCGCACATGAGTGCTGTCGGGTGGCTGCCGATCGTCGCCGAGCTTTGCGCACTCGACCCGCCGGTGTGGGTATTCGGGGGTATCGCGGAGGAGGCTTTGCTCGAAGGATCGGTCACACGGGAGCACGGTGACATCGATCTCTTGGTAAATCGGAACGCCCTCGCTAGACACATGCATGGGTTCGAGGCGTTCGGCTACCCCCCGCCCCAGGTCTACTTCGAGGTCGTGTCGGGTTCGCCGCTCGTGCTCGGGGCCGAGCGGGACGGGATGCCGATGGAGATCGGCGTCCATGACGAGATGGAACCCGGCATCGCCTCGTTCGTGCTTCCGACGGCGGCTGGGCTCACCAGTTCATCCTGCCCGACGACACGCTCAACCCAGTGACCGAGATCGACGGCACTCCTGTTCGCACCGTTTCACCTCTCGCGCTGTATCACCTCCGTGAGGCCTTCATCCTTCACAGGAGTGTTCGGCCCTCCCAGGGACCAAGATGTGGCGATGCAGGCCAGGCTCAGGGACACGCTCCTATCGGACGCGACCGAGGACGAGCTTCGCCTCCGCACTGCCGCCGCTTGACGCAAGACGAACCCACGCCTGAATCCTCGATTCAGGAAGGTCGCTCGACGGCCGTTCGGTGAGCGACCCGGAGTCCCATGCCTATCAGCCCAGCTGCGATCAAGATCGCAGAGCCCTGGAACCACAGCATGGATCCGAGGCCGAGCGAGGGCGCATCCTCCATGCCCACTCGAACCCCCGCAATCACGGCCGTCAGCAGGCCGACCGAGCCAGCGACGAGAAGGGCGGCCGGTATGGTGTCGGCACGGGCGGTCAATCGACCGATCCCCACGAGTACGAGACCGAGGGGTATCAACGCGAAGACCGTGAGGAGGCCTACCGCGGTGATCGCGACCCCGACCAACACCATGCGGTTCGTGGCTCCAGGTGATCGCAGCTCCGGCGCGAGGGCCGCCAACCCAAAGAGCAGGCAGGCGATCGAAGCTCCGTGAATCGCCAGGCTTGCCGCCCACGGCACATCGTCGAACGACGTTGCTGACATCACCCAGAACACGGCGAACGCGAGTGCCCCAACGACAAGGGCGTACCCCCCGAGGGATCGCCAACTCTTACCCGCTTGCATCGATTCACCCTAGTGGTGAACGTGGTGGGAAAGTCGAAGCGACGTCGCCCAGCCCGTGCCCGATTTCCGGCAGCGTACGCTGAACCACCCGCTAGGACCCCTCTGGGCCGTGGCACACGCGGGATTCCGAGACGGTTCAGTTCAAATGGCGACGACGCTGCTTAGCTGCGGATCGCCGTACCACCAGGCCGGTCATCGCCAAGTCCAGGGCCAGCAACAGGCACGGGTAGACCACACGGAAGCTGAGGGGCACCCACTCCCTGACCGGCTTCCGGGCGCTCGCTCGCGCCGTCGAGGGGATCAGCGATTCGATGCTCTCCGATCGGCTCGGCGAGCTCACCGACGCCGGACTCGTCACCCGTACGATCGGCGAGGGACCGCCGCTCTCCGTGACCTACACGTTGACTGACGCGGGGCGCGCCTTACTTCCCGCGCTCGCGCAGATCAGCCGCGGGGCCGAGGCACACCTCCCGCCTGGCTGAGACGATGGTAGGGGTACATGGCTCGTGAACCCGATGCGATCGCCCGTACTTCGAGGCGACGCTCGTCGCGACGCCGACGCCTTTGGTCGGGCTCTTCAGCGGCCCGGTACTCCCTGAGCGAGAGGCCGGAGGCTAGTCGGATGAGCCGTCTGGAGTCCAAGGTGGCCACCCACATTCCTCCCAAATCCGCAGGTCAGAGCCGCTGCTCCCGTCGTGAGCCGCCAGAAACGTAGTAGACTGGAGAGGTCCACCACTGGTGGAGCCGCCCAAGACGGGGCGTTTCGCGTGAACGAGACCGCGACCTTGCCTTTCCCGGTTCCTTGAGAACGAGGAGGCAAGCATGGCCATCTGGCCAAAGACCATTCAAGACAGACCCCTCGCGTCGATCTTCGCGCTGGTTGCAGCATCATCCTTAGTTGCTGCGTTCTGGGGATTGGCGGCTGGGGTTTCTGTGGCCGTCCTCACGGTCGCGGGCTTCGCCGTCTACGAGTGGCGTCGAAGGGTGAAGGATCGTCCTATCCGACACGCGGGCGAGACCTTCTCGTTCGCCGACGTGGGCGCTCGGATGCGCGCAAAGGACGAGGCGCGGTATCTCGATCAAGCCGACCGGCGCGAGGCGCTCGTCCTCGCGAGGCGGCGAGAGGAGAGCGAAGCAGCGCACTAGCCCGGCTCGGTCCCCCCGACGAAAGGAATCGCCATGATCCGAGAAGCATCCTCACCACTCACGCTACCCAGGCCCGACTATGAAGCGGAGGCCGATCGAGGACGTCTGAAGGTTCGCGGCAACCAACAGCCACGGAGGCCATCCCAGCCTGAACGCACGCCCTCAGAGCAGATCCTCGCCGGGTTCCGAGCGAACCAGCGGAACGGCACCTCGTTCGAAAGACGACGAGAGGCCGATGAGAGCGCCAGGTCACGAGCGACTCAAAGGGGGATTGCGAGCGAGTCCGGCTCCGGCGTGCTCAGCGGTGTCTAGTCTCGTCGCCGACGCTTCGGCCACTCGCACACGTGCCAGATTCGCATGATCAGGTCGTAGTCGTGAAGCTCCATCTCCCCGGATTCGACCGCCCCGGAACTCCCTGAGCGTGAGGCCGAGCTTCCGTGCCATCTGACCTTCGCTGAGACCGAGCTATCGATCGGCGGGTGGTGGGAGACCAGCGCTGGGAGCATGCCCGAGCCTAACGCCAGGCACCGATGCACCACGATCCCCTGATGCCGGAACGATCATCCCGAGGATGATCCGCTGGCCCTTGTATGAGTCCTACGAAGGACTGGTGCCGGGCTCGGCCCATCCGAAGAGGAACCAGCGCGTCCCCTCGATGCTAGCGCGCCAACCTTCCGCCTCAACGAGCTCCCGCAGCTCGCCCGGTTCGTACATCACCTTCACGACCCGGTACTCCGAGCCGTCATTCAGACGACGCAGGTGCAAGTCCTCTTCATACTCGACGACGTAGGGGTCCTCACTCTTCTGGACCGCGGGATCATTCCGATTGTCGATGAGGAAGGCGCGTCCGCCCGGTTTGAGGCACGACCGAACGAGCGCCCAGAAATCCCCGAAGTGCGACCGCGGCACATGCGATATCCAGAATGAGAAGAAGACGACGTCGTACGTGCGAGCGGGCCTCCATTCGAACAGGTCGGCGACCTCATGCGTCACATCGCTGCGCCCGGCGCGTTCCCGGTTGAGGGCCAACACTTCGGGCGAGGAGTCCACCACGGTGAGGGTGTCGGCGATGCTGGCGAGCCGTTTGGTCCACCACCCGGTTCCGCCCGCGAGCTCGAGGACGTCTCCTGTAGCGGCAAACGCGCTCAGCGCCGCATCGATGACCGCGACCTGTCGAGCCCAATCAGCGGCTTCCTCGGCTCCGCGATCGTACCGGCCACGCCTTTGCCACCACTCGTCGTACTCGGGTGCCCGAGCCCGATAGAAGGCTCGTTGCTCGTCGAGGAGGTCGTCATCCATCCGCTTCAAGCATGATGGAAGCACACCTCGCGCACCTATCGGAAGTGCCGGTGACGTTCGGACTGGGCACCGACATCTCTAGAATCCCGTGATGCCTGAGCATCTCGACGTTACCCGAGCCGCCGAGCGGGGATTGGCCGGGAGGCAGCAGGATCGATGCGCGGGTCCCATCTCATAGCGCGTGCGTTCCAAGCCATCGGGCGCATCCATGCTACTTTCGAGCAAAGAGGAGTCCGTTCGAGGCGATCGACGGCGCCCGGCAACTCTCACTCGTTCTCCGCGGATCGTCCTAGGACCGTCATCGGGAGAACCCCCCTCCCTCCAGGGGAGCAGCACCCAGGATGTCATCCACCGACCGACCTACGAAGACGACCTCCATCATCGACGTCACCGGCCGCGGATCCGTGCCGGAGCCGCCCGGCGTCGAGGAATGGATCCAGCACTCGTTCGAGCATCTGCTTGATGCGTTCGGCACGTTCACCGCTATCCGGGACATGGCAGGCCGAATCGTCGACTTCCGGATGGACTATGCGAACGACGCAGCACGTGTCATCACCGGCGCCATTCCGCAACGCGAGGTAAGCGGAGGTTCCATTGAGACCCTCGCGGAGCACCATAAGCGGGAGCTCTTCGACGACTTCTGCCACGTCTTGGAGACGGGGGAGCCACTGGCCACGCAGTCCCTGGAACACGAGGATGCCAAGCACGGCGGGAAGCGACTCGTCCGCGCCTATGAGGTTCGTGCCGCGAAGATCGGTGATGGCCTGGCAGTTGGGTGGCGGGATGTGACCGGACACGTGCTCGCTGAGGCGGAGCTGGAACGCCGTAACCGCGAGTTGACCCTCGTGGGCGAGATGGTCGAGTACCTCCAGGCCGTGGAGTCGTCGGACGAGGTCTTCAACGTCGCCGCGAGCTTCGGTTCGCGTCTGTTCGGGGACTTCTCCGGCGGACTCTTCTTGCAGAACGAGTCGGGGAGCGTTGTCGAAGCGATGGCCTCCTGGGGCGACCCCACGTGGGGCGACCAGGTGTTCGCACCCGAGGGTTGCTGGGCGTTGCGCCGTGGGCGGCGGCACGGAAGTCTTGCGGGGAACGCGTCCCCGCGCTGCGGGCACGTGGCGGATGGTGTGGATGCGCTCCTGTGTATCCCGCTCATCGCCCAAGGGCAGGCGACCGGCCTCCTCGTTCTCGCCGCCTCCGGGACTGCGAGCCTCTCCAACACGCCGCCCTCGAGCGCGGCGAGCGAGGCGCTCGCGGTGTCCGTAGGCGAGCATCTCGGGCTAGCCCTCACGAACATGAGGCTTCGCGAGTCGCTTCGGGATCAGTCCATCAGGGATCCGCTCACGGGTCTGTTCAACCGTCGATACCTCGAGGAGACGCTCGAGCGCGAGATCAGCCGCTCTGCCCGCAGCGGCAAGCCCATCGGCCTGATGATGCTGGACATCGACCATTTCAAACGGTTCAACGATACGTTCGGACACCAGGGCGGCGACGCGCTGATGTGTGAGCTCGGAGCCCTGCTCGATACCCATACCCGAGTCGAGGACGCAGCGTGCCGCTACGGCGGAGACGAGTTCGTCGTGCTGCTCCCCGAGAGCTCGCTCGACGTGACACTCCTCAGGGCGGAGGAGATCCGCCAGTCCGCGCACCGGTTCAACATCATGCACGAGGGCTCGGTCCTGAGCGCGGTCACCCTAACGGTCGGGGTTGCCGTGTATCCGGATCACGGCGCCGACATGGATGGGTTGGTTCACGCCGCGGATGAGGCGATGTACAGAGCCAAGCACGCAGGCGGCGATAGAGTGCAGGTCGCCCAGCCGCTCAACGAGCAGGGTCCGACGACAGCCTCGACGTGAATCGCGACCTGAGGACCTGACACCGCCGGACCTATCGTGGAGATCCCGCCTGGTGGTTCGAGGTGGACTCCCACCCTGGAACCTCACACATTCGCTCCCGGAGTACGCACCAAGCGTGTTAACTGGCACGCCGATCGGTGTCGTCAAGGCTCCGACAGGAGGGCGCAGGGGCCGCTGGTGGCCGAGGGGGGGGTCCCTGCCCTTTGCAGTAAGAAATCGCAGCCACCCTGGACGACGCTGACTCACTACTGGAGGAACATCTGCGGGGGGTCGCACACGCAGGCGGGGGACGTGCTAGCGTGTGAAGACGGCGCAGCCCCTAAGGGTCGGACCAGACCGGACTCGCAGCCCGGTGGTCCGCGACCTCGGGCCACCCGTCGAACGTGAAGGCCCCCGGGCCTTCGGTTCCCGGAGCGGTGTACCGCGGCGGGACCCCCGACCACCCGGGGGCCGATGCGCGCCTCAGGCTTCGAGAGGCGGTCGCTCGATGGTGCGGGGGTTGGCGACCGAGGTGGGTAGCCCAGGCGATCGATGACCTCAGCGCAGCAGAAGACCAACTCAGCGAGGCGAGTGATGCGGAACTCAGCTAGTGCGGAGGCAAGGTCAGTTGACGGCATCCCGCCGTCAATCCTGGGCTAGGGCTCCGACCAACTGGAAGCTGGGACGTAGCGAGCTGGTGCGGGTATTCGAGCGACACGACAGTCTGTCCAGGGCGGTCACTCGTACTACATCCGTCTGCTGGAGACGAATCGATTGGAACTGCAAGTTCACGCGTCTGCTTCCGTGGCTTCTCCTACTCGTGACAGCGGCGCTTCTTCTGGCCGCCTGCCCAAATGATGGCAGCGGCGGCCACTGACGAGGACCAAGAGGTCGTGGAGATCGTTCCGAACGGCCCACCGAACCCCAGAAACCCCTCGCGCGTAGTACCGCCTGACGGCGGTGGCAGAGGTTGAGGTGACACTGGGCACCGTCGGGGGAGGCGATAGTCATGACAACTCGTGGGATTCGAGCTGGAGCGTTGTCGGCCGGCGGTTCTGGTGATGGCGGCCGGCGCATGTAGCAGCGATGACGGTGGTGGCGGGGGTGACACGGCTCCCCTGCAGGCTCGGGGCTCGCGATCGCGGCCCAGGACTTCCAGTTCTCGCCCTCGTCGTTGACGGTTCCCTCAGGCGTGTCGACAATCACGGTGACCAATGAGGGTGAGGTGGAGCACAGCTTCACCCTCGACGACGACAGCGTGAGCGAGGATGTCGAGCCGGGCGACACCGTCTCCGTGACGGTGGACATCAGTCAGGACGCGGGATTCCACTGTGAGTACCACCCCGACCAGGATCTGACCGGCATGCTATCGGTCAACTAGTCACGACGATCCCCAAGGGGGCGGATTGGCTGCTCGGGCTGCCGACAAGGCCCGGTGCCTCCGCCGTCGAGGGAAAAGGTGAAGCCCTCCGCCCGGCGCATCCTCTGACTTCGGAAGACGCTCGCCGCATCCGGCAAGAGACCTATCGAGACGGGTTAGCGCGGAGTCCGCATCGTCGGGCATTGTCGCCGTCCGCCCGTGCGGGAACACCGACACATGTACGGTTTGGGGGATCGCGAGAGCGATTGCCTGGTGCTGCATAGCACTTGCATCTAACAAGTCGAACGCACTCCCAGGCACTCCCGGGTACACAGTGGTAGAGCGCTCATGCAGCTCAAGGGCCTGACCTGCGGTCCATCTTGCCGTTACAAGGCGAAGGGTGGGGGTTCGAATCCCTAAGCGCCCACCGCGCAAACGTGCACGGCGGACCGTTGAATTAGGGGTCGCCCTCCGCCATCCTCCCTCCAGTGAAAGACCGTCTGCATAACGGCGGCCTCCGTGGGTCGTGTCTTGCGTCCTGGTCCCGCGCAGAGAAGGTCAGGCCACAAGGGCCTTTTGGTCACATGACCGAGGTCGCGACAAGCGGCTCATGGCTCAGTGGGTCATGCGACCAAGGCGATACCCATGGCAAGGAGCCACAGGGACCACGCGATGTAGAGCAACGGGATCGCAGCGCCCGCAAGCGGCCATCCTTGCTCCTCATTCGGCCCGAGGAACTCGGCCGAGCCCACGATCAGCCCTGTCCCGATGACGATCCCGGTCCACCCCGTCCAGGTTGGCAGCAGTTCCCGTCCGATGATCGCGACACCGGTCAACACGGACCAGATCCCGGTGAAGAGGTAGCCGAGATGCTCGCCGACTCCGACACCGAGGTATTGGTGCATAGCACGAAACACGGCGAGGTTGGCTTCTCGTTGTCCCTTCAAGCGCGGGCTCGAGTTCGTACGAGCGAGCGAGGGGAACGAGGTAGACCCATCGCAGGAGTCCGAGCATCTGCACGAGCCCCGCGAGGACGCCGACGGTCACCGCGAGCGGGACGATGCCCGTGAAGCCGAGCGCCTGACCAAGCAGGACGACGGCGGAAATCAAGAGGAGACCCGAGAGCATGAACGTCCACCACAGGAGGATCAGTGACGACCCCCCGGCGCGGAAGCGAGCGAGGATGTCGCTGGCGGGCTTCCTGAGGATGTCCGGGTATTCGAACCGCTTTCCAAGCAGCGCGAACGTGGCGTTGAACCAGATCGGGGCAACGATCAGGAACACTCCTGCGGCGACCTCGACGTTCATACGAATCCCTGCGCAGAGGATGCAAAAGACAATCTCAAGGCGACCGCGCAACAGGACAGCGGGCGTAGGTCCGCCCGCCGTCCTGCGCACGGAGTGCACTTATGCGTCCGCGGACTTGTCCCGCCGGATGCCCGCCAGCAGCAGCAGTCCGGAAAGGATCGCGAAGACCACGGCTCCTGACGCCCCGAAGACGGTGAACTGCTGTCCAGAGTCGATCACGCCGTCGGTCACGACCCAGGCGATGCTGAAGAACACCGGCATCGCGACCATCCAAACGCGCCAGAGTGTGAACTTGCTGCGCAGCACCATCCCCTGGGCGATGCCAACGAACGCTCCCTGGATCGCTCCCATGATCACCAACTGAGACATCGTCGTTTCGTAACCAACCACGACCGCACCGACGGTCAGTCCGACGGCCAGTCCTACGCTCGTCGCGATGATCCACTCGGGGCCTACGGCGAGGCTTCGCCGCAGCAACAGCCACTGGGCGAACCCGATACCTGCGCCCGTCAGCGCTCCTCCGATCAGCGCGGGGGTCACACTGTCGACATGACCCGCAACGGCCCATCCCAGGTAGCCCGCAAGTGGGATGCCCAGAACGCATACCCCTATCCAGATGAAGAAGGTCTTTGCTTCCGAAGGTCGGGACAGGTGGCGTACATCCGGACCTGCGGTCGTGCGTGTGGTAGCGCTCATGGCGCTCCTTCCGGTCGACCGAACCCTTCCAGCGAGGGGACGCGTCCCTGGGTCAGGTCTTGAGTCGATCCGCTGCGAGGGACGCGGCGGCTCGCGAGGAGCACCAGCTAACGAACCAGCGTTGGCTTGCCCCAACACCGTACACCCAGGACATGAGAGGCGCTCGAAGCAGCCGCCGGGCTTTGGGCCGAAAAGGGGTCATTTGCTTCGGACAACGCGCTGGCGTCTCCCACGGCCTCGCGTGCTCAGCGGCGGGGGAGCATGCCCGCGACCAGAGATGCGGAGTCGATCGCGGCGTCCAGGAGGCCTCCGGCAGCCTCGATGTTCGCCTCGGCGCCCGAGTTCTCGCTGACGCGACCTTCATCGATGCCGTCGGCGACCCGGCCCCGTGCCCGGTCGTAGACAGGGGCCCTCGCGGGATTGCGCCCATCGAACCACGCGCGAGCATCAGCCGCCAACGCGCTCCACCGGCCATCATCGGTGGCGACCGCCAAGCGATCGAGACCGAACACGACGCTCGACACGTCATAGGGCGTCGCGCTGATCAGGTCGAAGCCATCGCGCACGGTTGGCTCCAAGAGAGCGGAAGCGCTCCGACGCGCAGCCTCGACCAAGGCCGGTTCGTTCAGGCACGCGCCCGCGTCCGCCAGGATCCCCTCCTGCACGTGGGCCCACATATGGGGCATCCCGCGCTCGTCGGGGTTGTTCATGAGGATGCCCCCGATCTCGCATGCTGAGATCTCGTGCGCCCAGCGATGCACCGCCGGCACCAAGTCCGTGCGGTCCGCTCGCGCGATCAGGGCCAAACACGCCTCCATGTGCAACGCACGCACGTCGGACGGCGCCTCCGTACTGGCGATGTGCTCAAAGCCTCGCTGCACCGCCTCCTCGGCTCGCTCGTCCCCGAACGCGAGCCACGCCTGGCTGAGGCCGCAGAGCGCCCTGGCGTGCCAGAAGTTCTGACCCACCGACGAGGTCAAGCCCCGGTCGTTGCGCCGGCCGTCCCAGTCGTAGATGAAGTTCACCCACCGGCCATCGGGCTCCTGCATCCACAGCACGAACTCGAGCAAGCCGCGCGCCCAGCGTTCGATCTCCTTCAATGGCGCCTGCTCCCAGACGCGGCAGAGCACGCCCAGGAGGCGAGCCGCGTCGTCGACGCACGCCACGCCTTCGAATCCCGACTCGCGGGCGGCCATCGGTTCGTCGTTCCCGTCGGCGTAGACGGCGACGGTGAGGGCACCGGGACCGGCTGCGGGTATCGCGCGCGTGAGGCGTGCGAGGTGCCTCAGCACGGTTGGAGCTGTGCCAGGATGTCATCCAGCACGAAGTCGGCGGCCGCCATCGACTCGTCGGAAGCCCCGTAGTAGACGCGGATCCGTTCGGCGTCCAGCACGATGTGCCCACTGGGGAAGACCACGTCGTGGAAGAACCCGTTCCGCTCGTAATCCACCTCAGGCACCAGCAATGGATCGGGCGTGCGCGCCAGCACCTTCGACGGGTCGTCGGCGCCGAGGAGCAGTGCCCCCATGCCGTAGCGGTTCGTCCGATCCGCGCCGTGGTACAGCTCGAGCCATCCATCGTGCACGCGGATCGGCGCTAGGCTGGCGCCGATACGAGTCTCGTCCCATCCGCCAGGACGGGGCAGTGCCACGGGGCGGTGGCGTCCCCAGTGCAGCAGGTCCGGGGACTCGGCAAGCCATATGCCCAGGACGTGACCGAACGAAGCGGGCATCGGTCGTGTGAAGGCAAGGTAGCGCCCGTCCACACGGTTGGGGAACAGGACCACGTCTTTCTGGTCGGGCTGGAGGATCGGGCCTCGGCGTTCGAAGGCGTGGAAGTCCTGGGTGCGCAGGAGGCTGGTGGTGATCCCCAGCCGACTCACGGAGACGTAGGTGATGTGGTACACGCCCTCGATCTCCGTCACCCGCGGATCTTCGACCCCGTACTCCTCCATCCGAGTGGCCGCCTGGACGGAGGGGGTTGGATCCACCGTGAAGGTCACGCCATCACGGCTGCGCGCCACTCGCAGATGCGACACGTGCGTTAGGTAGTCGACGAAGCCGTCGTCGGGGCCCAGGTGACCGTCGGCCGGATCCCGGTAGCGGATCGACCGAGGGTCTCGCAGATCGATGCCCGGCAGGTCCCGGGGCACGTAGCCAAGCACCACGCGAGGCTCGCCGCTGGTGATGCTGAAGAAGGGGACTCCCACGAGCTGCTCCAGCTGGGCCGCCGCCGGCAGCGGCGCCAACGTGGGTTCGGCTCCCCCCAGCCGTAGCAGCATGGCTCCGTCGGGGAGGTCCCCGGAAAGGCGCGGGCGTTCGGCCACGCGGAGGAGGGCCACGACCTCATCCCCGACCCGCGCGATGCCCGCGTTGATCGTTGAGATCACCTCCATACCGGGCTGGGAAGGGGTCACGTCGGCTGGAGTGATCAATGGGTTCTCGGGTAGTCGACCCGCGATGGGGACGCTCATCGCGCCGCCGGGCCGGGGGCGGGACCGCGGCACCGCCGGGACGGACGCAACAAGGTCCTCGAGGACCTTCACGAGCCGCTCTCCGGTCTTCGGCCAAGCGAACTCGTGGGCATACGCGTAGGCGTTGTGCTCCAGTCTCGCCTTCAACTCGGGGTCATCCATCAGAGTATTCAGGGCATCGGCGATCTGTTGGGGCGAGCGGAAGTCGACCAGGATGCCGCGGTCTTCGGCCAGCGCCTCCATGGCGTGCAGGTACGGAGTCGAGACGACCGCCTTCCCCGCGCCCAGCGCGTAGCTCAGCGTCCCGCTCGTGATCTGGTTCGGATCCAGGTACGGAGTGACGTAGATGTCGCTCGCCAGGAGGAACTCGATCACTTCGTCCTGACCGAGATACTGGTTCACGAAGGCGACATTGTCGTTGACGCCCAGGTCCTCCACGATGCCGATCAACCGGTTGCGGTACTCCTCACCGTGGCGACGCAGAAGTTCCGGGTGCGTCTGCCCCGCGATCAGGTAGAGCGCATCGGGATGCCGTGCCGCCACCGCCGGCATCGCCTCGAGGACGTACTCGAGTCCCTTGCCGGGACCAACCAAACCGAATGTGGAGACGATCGACCGTCCGTCCAGTCCGAGCTTGTCCTTCAGCCGGCGACGCCCGCTGGGTTCGATGTGCGGCATGCCGTGTTGGATGACCGAGACCGGGGTGCTCACACCGTAGACCTCGTCGAGGATCCTCACCGCCGACTCGGCCATGACGACCAAGCCGTCGGCGGCCTCCGCGATTCGCCGCACGGCGCCACGTACCGCCGGCGTGGGCTCGGGCAAGACGGTGTGCATCGTCACGAGCGTGGGCTTGCGGACCTCCTCCAGGAAGGCCGTCAGGTGATCCTCGTAGGTCCCTTCGATCCACCGTTCCCCTTCCCAACCCTCGTCGTGCCACACCCCGTATAGGCCGAACTCGTGCTGGACGCAGACGACATCGACGTTGGAGGAGGCGATCGCCCGCGCGGTTCCCGCGTACCCCTTGGGAGTGCCTTGGGAGATACGCCAGCGCACCTCCCGGCCATATGCACGCACCACGTGCCGCTCGTCGATGGCGGCCACGTTCGAGCGCACCGAGCGATCGGCGTCGTGGACCGCGCGGATGAGGTCCGCCGTGAAGGTGGCGACCCCGCAGCGCCGTGGCGGATAGGTGGATACGAATGCCACGCGCATGCGGTCACTGTATCCAACCCGTCGCTAACGGCCGCCGGCGGCGTCCGAGCGGTGCGCCGGGGCCGGTACGACCGCCGCTCGCGGAGGGCTCACGAATCCGTGGCACTACGATCATGAGCAGCACGACGACGGGGCGCGCGTGACCTTGCGCCCATCCGACTTCGCTCAGCGGTAGGCCGGTGTGCCGAAGTCGAACAGCACCCGATGATTCAGGCCGAGATCGTTCGCGGACAGCCCTCGCTCCGCCGTCCTGAACGTGAGCTCTTCGCATCCGAGGAGATCCGCCGGCGGTTCCCACCGGAACACGTATCGATGTCCGCCCTTTTTACGCAACTCACCGAGCGCGGGTTCGGGCTCCTGGAACTCGGGGGAGGCCGGGGCCGAGCAGGGGATGGCGGGAAGGTCGGCCCTTCCGTGAAGATCTCTTTCCCGCTCGCGCCAGGCAGGTGGAACCTGATCCTCACGAGCTCTGGTCTCTCGGGAACCGTGACCACCGGTGGTTCGGGCGGTTGCTTGAGCTCAAACTGTCCATGCAACCAACAACTATCTACGACGTCTACGGTCGAGCCGTCGATCCCGTCTCCTCCGGAGAACTGGATCAACAGCTCTGAACCGGGCAGTGGCTTGGGGGAGAAGTGGAGCCGGAAGGATCGTGAGTGCAGGTAGTCGTTGACGTCGAAGAGCTCGGGCACCGGACCGAAGACCAAGGGGGCAACTCGGTCAGTGGCACGATCTCGACATCTGGTTCCGCGGTGATGTTCGTCACCATGATGGACACGGTCGCCGGACCGAGGCTGCTTGCCAACGAGAACTCCATCGCGTTCGAGCAGATGCGACCTTCGTCGTCGTAGTTCAGGTCGGCAAGACCTCGCCAGCCCGCTGACGCGCTCGTCGCCGAGACGAGGACCACCCCTGCCACGGCGAGCGCGCACATCGTCCGTGATGTCTTCATGTCGCAACCTCCCTGCAGGACTCCCGATGTTAGGCGTCCGATCAGAGCGGATACCATCCCCCTCATGGCCGATGGCGGTGAGGGTTTCGGCATTGCGAGTACCGTCGACCTCTTCGACTACGTGCCGCGTCACGTTGCAGAGGAACTGATCCGCATCCTGACGACGATCCGATCGGGAGGGATACCCGGTCGCGAATGGCGAGCATGTTCATCGATATCTCGGGGTTCTCCCCGATGAGCGAGGCATTCGCCCGCGTGGGCAGGTCAGGAGGGGAGGAGCTCACGGAGGTCCTGAACGGCTTCTTCCGCACCATGATCGACGTGGCAGATGGCTACGGGGGCAGCGTTGGGAAGTTCAGCGGTGATGCGCTGACGGTCGTGTTCCCGACCACCGAAGATGACGTGGCCGCGGGCTGCCGTCGCTCGGTCCAGTGCGCACTGGACATGCAAGCGGCGTCGCGCCGACAACGAGACGTCGTAACGAGCGCCGGAACCTTCTCCCTCTCGTGCAAGATCGGACTTGGATTCGGCGACGTGCTGTCGACCACAGTCGGGATCCTCGGGGTCCGTCTCGAGTACGTCCTGGCCGGTGCGCGATCGACCGTAGTGCCGCGGCCGAGCATCTCGCCTCCGCCTCGCAGATCGTTGCGCACGAGGAACTGGTGTCGCGCTGCCCGGGGGTCTCGGCGGGCGAACGGCTCGGCGGCGAGTTCCGGAGGGTGGAGGGCTTGGCGCCCCCTGTGCAGAAGCGCAGGGCTCGATCGCTCGGCGAGCCGTCGCCGTCGCTCGCGAGGTTGCTCGGCGGATACCTCCACCCTGCCATCGCGGCTCGGATCGGTCGTGGCGACCCTCGGTTCATCGACGAGCACCGAGTCGCGACCATGCTCTTCGTGGGTTTCGAGGGGCTCGACTATGCCACTCGCGAAGGAGCTGACGAGCTTCGTGCGTTCGCGGCGGACGTCGTCCGGGTGGTTGCGGAGCTGGACGGGCACCTGCAGCAGATCGACATGGGCGATAAGGGGAGCAAGGTCCTGGTGTCGTTCGGCGCAGCCGTGGCGCATGAGGATGACCAGGAGAGGGCCATCCGCTGTGCGCTCGAGATTCGTAGCCTGAGACCCGGCGCACGGATCGGGATGGCATCGGGACTGGCGTTCTGTGCCGAGGTTGGCAACGACCGGCGACGTGAGTACGCAACGATCGGCGACACAACCAACGTTGCAGCCAGGCTCATGGAGGCGGCGACGGTCGGTCGGATCCTGTGGTCCGGCGTGCCGTCGGCCGTGAGCGAGATGCGGTTCCACCTCGAACGCCTCGAACCCATCTCCGTGAGAGGCAAGGCTCAGCTGGTGCCGGTCGTCGATGTGCGCGGGGACCGTTCCTGGGGCGAGGAGCCGCTCGGAGAGCGCCGCTACGAGCTGGCTGTGGTGGGTCGCGAGGTGGAGCTCGCGCGGGCGGCTCAGGTCCTCGAGGATGCGGAGTCCGGGTCCGGCCGGGTCGCTTACGATCATCGGCGATCCCGGTATCGGCAAGTCCCGCCTCAGCGCCGACGTTGCTCGGATCGCACGGGGCCACGGCTTCCGCGTGCACACCGCGGCTTGCCTGCCGGACCGCCGAGCGACGCCGTACCTGCCCTGGCGGGCAGTGCTTCGGTCGCTCTTCGGGATCGGACCCTCGACCGCGGTGGATCGAGAGGTCGAGCAAGTGCTGGAGGAGCTCCGCTCCTTGGACCCGTCGCTGCTCCCCCGCGCGCCGTTGCTCGCACCTGTCCTCGGCCTGCCCCTCGAGGAGACCGACTTGACGCGCGGTCTCGAGCCGGCGCTCCGCTCGGAGTGGCTCGCCTCCCTCTTGGTGGAGTGCCTGCGTCACTGGACGACCCGGAAGCCACGGATGCTCTTTATCGAGGACCGTCATTGGATGGACGCTGCTTCGGATGAGCTCCTGGTTCGGTGGCCCGTGCCGTCGGCGACATGCAGCTCGTCGTCCTGAGCACGGCTCGGCCGATCCTCGGGAACGCGCACGTGGCAGGGAGGGCAAGGTCACTGGCGAACGTAGTCTCAATCGATCTCGGACCGCTGGACGCACTCGTCGGTGGAAGCTCTGCTCGAGCTCGAGTTGCACGCAGCTGTTCGGGATCGAGGAGACGGCCCCCGACGAGTTCGTCTCGTTGGTAACGGCTCGCGCCGAGGGCAATCCATTCTTCCTCGAGGAGTTCCTTCGATTGTTGCGTGACCGGGGTGTCGACCCGAGGAACGAGGGGGCGGTCGCGGCTTTAGAACTGCCCGATAGCCTTTACCGACTCGTGCTTGCGCGACTCGACTCTCTCTCGGTCGAGGATCAGACGACGCTTGAAGGTTGCCAGCGTGATCGGGCGCCGGTTTCATGCGTCCTGGCTGAGTGGGACCTATCCGGAGCTCGGGGATCCTGGCGAGGTTCGAGATCGACTCGACCGGCTCGCCGGTGTGCAACTGGTGGAGGCAATTGGGGCCCGAGCACGATCCTGAATACGTCTTCCATCACTCGATCGTGCGAGAGGCGGCCTACGACAGCCTCAGCTTCTCCTTCCGCCAGGATCTTCACGAGGCCGTCGGCCGGTTTATCGAGGATTCGTTCCCACGAGAGCTGGAGCATTCGTGAACGCCTTCGCGTACCACTTCGGCGAGAGTCGAGACATCGATCGACAGCGCCTGTACTTCCGGAAGGCTGCCGATGCCGCGCGCGCCGCGTTCGCCAATGCCGAGGCACTGGACTATCTGGAGCGGTTGGTTCCGCTCGTGACTGGCGCGCCAGCCAGCGAAGCGTTGCGCGATCTGGGGAGACGCAGCACTGGTAGGTGCATGGGCGGCGGCCGAGGGTTCGTTCCGACGGGCGGTCGATGCCGCCGAGACGCCGGGGCCAGGCTCGAACAGGCCAGAGCCGAGTGTTCGCTCGGCTACCTCTTGCACACAGCGGCTCCCTCCCGGAGGCACTCGACCTCCTGGAGGATTCGGAACGGGTGTTCAGAAGACACCACGACGTGATGTGGCGCCTCCGCGCGCTCGAATATCTCGCGTTCACCGCATGGCAGCAAACGACTACGAGGGCTCCTTCGATACTCAGATGTTCAGCTTGCGCTGGCTGAGCACGTGGGTGACCCCATCGCAGCATGCATGGCCATCGAGAGCTCGGGGCTCGTCCGAGTGGCATCGCGGTGAGCAGGAACATGCTCGCGCCTCCTTCGAGCGGGCTCTTGCCCAAGCAGACTCTATCGGCTACCAGCGTGGTGTCATCCACGCGAGCAACGATCTCGCCGGATTTATGTCGACTCAGGCGACCACATCCGCGCGTTCGAATGCTTGGTACCGGGCCTCGAGGCAGCTCGCGAGATCGGTGATCGTCACGCGGAGGGCGTCATGGTCGGGAACGCAGGCGAGCTCTATCGGATCCACGGCGACATCTCGCGAGCCATCGCGTGCGGCGTGCGAGGGTTGTCCATCACGACGGAACTGCGCGACTGGCCCGATGTCATCACCAAGCTGGGCAACCTCTCCGTGGCCCTCGCCGACAAGGATCGGGGGGAAGAGGCGGAGCGATTCTCGAACGTCGCGATCGCCCTCGCCCGAGCCACTGACGATGGATTCGCGTTGTGTGAGTGCTTGCTCGCTCGAGCATCTCTGCTCGCCGCCGGGGCGCCAGTGCTGGAAGAGGCGTTGACGTTGACTGAGGAGGCGACACAGATCGCCGAGCGGATCGCGAGGGCCGACGTGTACCGACGAGCCTCCATCAAGGCGGTCGGCCTCCGCCATCGTCTCGGTGGGCTCGATACGAGCGACGCACTTTCCACGCTCGACACGTTGGGGGATGTGGATACCCCTGGCGCTCGAGCGGACCTTGCATTTGCGCGATGGCGACTGCAGCCGGATGACGACCGCTCACGCGCCCGAGCGCGCGATGCGTGCCTCGTCGTCCTGGACCGAGCACCCAACGCGCAGTGTAGGAATCGACTCCTCGAGCTGACGGGTGAACGCTACCCGGAACCTGACCCGTTGCCCGACATCGGGCAGGGCGAGATCACAGCGGCGGATCTAACGGCCACACTCCAAACTGGCCAAGCGCTACTCCGTGAGTGGAACGCCGGAAGCGCCGCCGAAGGCCAGCCGCTCAATGTCGCCGGCTAGCCCCCACCTGGCATCTGGGCGCTGTCCCTCTTCCCGCCGGGTTGCACTCCTCGGAACGCCGACGCTGCCGTTCGATATAGCCAACAGGATCTGCACCGGCAGGGGCAGGATTCGCACCCGCCCCGGCTGTCGACCGATACAGGAACGCATCGACATCCTCGAAGCGGGAAGGGGCTTCATGGTCACCCTGACCGTCCGCGCCGAAGGCTATGGCCGCGACGGCAAGCGGTGGCCCCTGAGCCTCCTAGAGTTCGAGCGCGTCCACGACTAACCATTGCCGACCACCCCACGACAGTGGAAGCTCCCTCGTCGCCCCGTGCGGGCGACGAGGGAGCATGAACGGACCGAAACCGGGGCCTTGCCCTTGAGCGACGTTCCTGAGGTCAGGACCTCGGCTTGAAGAGCTGACCGCGGATGGCCCCGTCCGGGTAGGGCACGTTGTGCACGTTCACGTAGTACCTCCCGGGTGCTCCGCGATCCGCTTCAGCAGGTACCTCTGCGCGTCGACGCATCCCGCCACGGCGTGGATCGAGTCCGGCAGCGGGGCTCCGTTGTCGAACAAGAGCACCTTCACGGGGCCGGCGACCGCCGGACCACCGCTGTGGATGTGGGCCATGACCGGCGCGGCGATCCGCCGCCACTCGACGGCGAAGCAGACCTGCTCGTCCGATTGATCGACCCAGACGAGGGCACGACCCCAGCCATCGGGGTCACCGGGACCGGGCACCTCCTTCTCGCCCGTGAGCAATGCCCGGAAGTGGTGGCCATCGTGAGGGATTGCTGATGCCTGGCCCGCAAGCGGTACTGCTAGCACCGCGATCGCCGAGATCGCGGCGATCAGCGTGCGTATCCGATGTCGCATGTCGTCTCCTTTCGCCTCGTCCTCCGTCGTCGGTCCGCGAGCGGGTCGTTCCCACGATGCCCAGAGCCCAATCGTCGCCGCAACATCTTCTTGGTCCGTCGACCGAAGACGGCCCGTAAGGCGGTCGTGCCGCCATGCTTGATCGCAGACCCGGAAAGGGCCAGCGATCCCGTACGGGTCGCGCAGGATGCCTACCTCGACCTAGCCCGTGAGACTGTCGCTCAGGCGGTGGTCTCGATTCCCGAACGACTGGTGGACGGATGGGGCGACGGGACCGTGTGGTCGTCAGGCCGCAGGCGGGCGGGCAGCCATTTCAGTTCAAGGGGCCCTGGATCAACCTCCACGCTGTCGCTGGTGGTACCGATCGAGGGGACTACCGGAAGCTCAACCGGTGTTCGGCAAAGGACAGCATGCGACTCGGTCTTTAGCCCTCCACGGCCTCGATCCCTCATCAAGATCCTCGGCTCACCGCTCGATCTCGTCGCGTGACCACATGCGGTGACCGACGCTCACGGACCTCGTTCGAACTACTCGCCGATGCGATCGGCGCCTCATGTCGAGAAGGCGAGGCCCTTGCCTCGCGTGAACGCCCAATGGTAGCGTCAGAAACCGACCCCCGGAGGTTTCAGTGAACCGAACGATCAAGCTTCTGGCCCCACTTGTATTGCTCATGCTGCTCCTCCCGACAGCACATGCTCTTGCTGCACCGGATGACCCGGTGCGCGTCCAGGTGTTGCGCAAGACGGGATTCCTCCGCGCCGATGGTCGTGTCGGCATCTCGGTCAGAGGCAACTGCGACACGGGGCTCCAGTCCTTCGAGCTGGACATCAGCCTCCGTCAGGGCGACACGTTCGGATCCGTGCCGATCGTCAAGCTCGACGTGGTTCCCTGCGACGACCAGTGGCACAACGTTCGCGTCAAGGTTGCTCCCGAGACGGGCCGGTTCGTCCACGGCCCCGTTCATGTCGACGTCTTCTTCGGCGTCTTCGATCCGAACCAGGGCCCCGACCTCGTGGACACGGCGAGCACCACGGCTCGGATCTAGTTCGAACGACCGGGCGCACTGCGGGTCACGGCTTGATGATCACGGTCGTGCCCATGGGGACATCGCGGGGCCGCCAACCGCTACGCCCAACGGCCATACTGCCCGGCCCTGGTTTCCCAGCTGCCCGCCGATCGCAAACGCCTCGGACTCAGCGAAGTTCAGATGGCGAGGAGGCTCGGCCTCTCGCTCAGGGAGTACCGGGCGCTGGAAGCGGCGAGGTGGAGCTCCACGACTACGGTGCCCTGACCACATCGTCCGGGTGTGAAGCCGCCGCCTCTGGGTATCCGCATCCCAGGCTGGTCACGGCGATGGAATGGAGATGGCATGCACGATCGGCACGTTCCCGACGACCGGCGTCCCGACGCTGAGCCACCGGAAGAAGAACCCACCGAGCATCCGCGAGAGGAGCCACGCGAACCAACTGAGCGCGACACCGGCGCGGAGGAAGTCCTGCCAGACGCCGACCGCGGCTCGTGCCGGAGGAAGTGTCAGGCTCCGGCAGGACCCATGGCTTCAGGGCCGCGGAGTCGTCGGTTCCCCCCGCACCCGGTCTCGATCCATGCCACGGCCCAATCAGGCAAGCAAACACGAAGGCGGGCGCTCAGCGCCCGCCTTCAGTCCTAGCTCTGCGTGGATCAGAGGTACGGGTCGTAGTAAGCCCCGAGTTGCCCCCGATACGCGTCGGACCGGAAGTCCGTGGTGTCGTCGAGCTCGGGAGAATCCTTGATCTGGTCCTTCGTCAGGGGAACGGCGATCTTGCGATTCTCGAGGTCGATCTGCTCGACCGCAGCCGCAGGCAGGACCACCTTGCGACCGAAGATCCATGGCCCCGTATCGACGACGATGTAGGACTTGCCCACGTCGTACGTCGCCTCATCTACCTTGCCGATGTCTCCGTCTCGGGCTTCCACCTTGAAACCTTCGACGTCCAATGGTCCAGATGAGTGGCTCGGGTAGGTCCAGATCCTTGTATCCATGAGCGCCTCCTTAGCTCTGGGCACTCTGTACCGATACCCTCTCGGCGAATGAGCCAAACGTCCGATGCTTCCCGGATGCGAAAGCCTTCGTTGGCACGCCCAGGACCGCGCATCAGGCGGCTCGCGTCCTCTCGCCATCACCCGCGAGCAGGTCCAACACCGCCCGTTCGATGCGCTCGCGAACCCTTCGATCGTCGGCCGAATCCATCTCCGCCAGGGACGCGCCGATCGTGATGCCGCCGTTGAAGCGGTCGAAGATTCGTGGATCGATGTAGGAGGCCCTGCACACGGCAGGCGTGTTCCCGAGATGTTCGGCCACCGTCTTGACCGTCGCGCTCGCCACACGGCGCCGGCTCGTGATCGAGGTGGTGTCCAGCTCTGCGAGGGCGATCTCGACCGCGGCGAGCACCGTCGCGTGCCAGGTCCGGAAGTCCTTCGCCGAGAACTCGTCGCCGGCGAGGTCCTTCAGATGGGTATTGATCTCGCCGGAGCGTAGATCGCGCCATCGGCCGTCAGCCTTGTAAGCGAGTAGCTCGTGGCCGCCTCCGCGCCGCTCCTTCATCGCTCGAAGCGTGGGCATCAGCGCGGGATCGTGCACGACCTGGATCTGCCGCTTCCCGCTCTTCGCCTCGTAGTCGAACGTCGCCCGCCCCCGTGCGAGAGTCACGTGGCTCTTGCGGATCGTTGCGAGACCGAACGATCCGTTGCGCTGCATGTGATCTTCCGATCCGATCCTGAAGAACGCCTGATCGAGCAGTCTGATCGCGCACGCCAGAGCGCGTTCCCGCTGCATGCCGGGCAGCTTCAGGTCCCGTTCCACCGCACGCCGCACGTCGGGAAGCGTGCGGGCGAACGATTCCACGCGTCGGAACTTGGCGATGTCCTGCCGGTCGCGCCACGACTGGTGATAGAGGTACTGGCGGCGGCCGGCATCGTCGGTGCCCGTCGCTTGGATGTGGCCGTTCTCGTGCGGGCTGATCCAGACTTCGGTCCACGCTGGAGGGATCGCGAGCGAGCGGATCCGGGAGAGCGTCTCCGCGTCACGGACCTTCCGGCCACGCTGATCCTCGTAGGAGAATCCGCGGCCTCGACGGATCCTGGTGATACCGGGCCCCGAACCCGTAACCTTGCGCAGCCTACTCATGGCCTCGCCCTCGCGCGATCGTAACCGGACGAGGCCCACCTTGCCTCTCGTTCCGAGGGGGGACCTCGAGTTCGGGTTGGGAACCTACTTCTTGCGTGCGGTCGCCTCGCCGCCCTTGCGACCTGCCGACTTCTTCTGGGCGGTGGTGCCACCTTGCGTGGCGTTCCCGCCTGAACCTGACTTCTCCCCGCCGTGCTTGGAGGCATCGGGCGAGTTCGCGATCCTGGCGGCGCGCTCCTTGGACATGCCCTTACCCTTCAGGGCTTCGTATTGCTTCTCGTTCTTGACGTTCGCTCGCTTCTTCGGCATGGATCCTCCCTCCCTCGTCGCTACGGAGCTGGTGGTGGCGGAGGCTGCTCGACCGGTGAACGCATGTCGTCTGCCCTGTCGCGTCCTGCGGCGGGGTCAGAATGTCTCCTCTCGGGGTTAAGCGACGGTCAGTCGAGCACGCTCACGCCACCCGGGCCGACGAGGAGCCCGACGACGATGAGGACGATCCCCCATAGGATCTGGCCTCGGATCGCGGTGACGATCCCGACGATGACCAGCACCGCCGCGATGATCCACAGGATCGTGTCGGTGGCTCCTTCGTTCCCGCCGTTCTGGGCGATGGTGCCCAGGATCGAATACAAGCTCAGCATCGTTCCCCCCGTTCCCTGTGTCGGTCATATCGCCGACCCGCCCTCGTCTACCCGGGCGGTAGGTGCGGGAAACCTCTCAGTGCGGTTTTCGCGACGTTCGGCAGGAGCGCAGGTGTGATCCTTCGACAGCCGCGAGCTTGGTCTACCGTTCGCCGCCGGACCGGTGGCCGAGGCGATAGAGCCAATCGCGCAGCCAACCGACCCTTCGCACGGTGGCATCAGCGTGGATGGATGCCTCTTCGAGCGCCTGGCCAACCTTCGGATCCTCGTTGACCTCGACGGCCTCTTCGATCTTCTCCGCCGTGGTCTCGGAGGATGCATGCGCGGCGTCCGAAACGGTTTCCGGGACGCTCCCCTCAGCCTCTTGCGGCGACATCGCATTCCTCTCATCGGGCTCGAGACCCTCAGAGTGCCACACATCGCGCAAAGGAGGCACGATCCTCCATCATCATCATCACGAAAGCCGATCCATGTGACTCCTAAGGTCTGCCTCGCGCGCCCAAGCGACCGATCGAGCGATTCGTGAGCAGGGCTTCCACGGAGGATTGTCGCTGCCGAGACCTGGGAACTGAGGAAAAAGCGCCTGTCGCCACGGCTGGTGAGAGGCAACGATCGTGAGGGACCGATGACTCAGATCTTTACGACGTTCCCCCCAGACAGAGCCGCCCCGTCGTTCGCTCGCAGGGTCGTCTCGGACTTCATCGCCGGCGAAGCTGGATCGCAACTGGCCAGCGACGCCGAGCTGCTCACCAGCGAGATCGTCTCCAACAGTGTGCGACACGCAGGACTCGTTGCCTCCGATCTGATCGGGATGCTCGTGGATCTGACGGACGAACACATGCGGGTAACGGTCTCGGACGATGGTCCTGGATTCGCGATCGAACGACCGAGGCCGTGGGACGTGGGCGGATGGGGCCTCGTCCTCGTGGAACGCATCTCCAGCCGGTGGGGTATCGTGCGGAACAGCCCCATCATCGTGTGGTTCGAGCTCGATCGCTAGCGGGTTGTCAACGCCGCTTGGCCGTGGACTTCTTCGCGCCCGACCGCTTGCCCGTCGACTTCTTGGCCGTGGACTTCTTCGCGCCCGACCTCTTGGCCGTCGACTTCTTGGCCGTGGACTTCTTCGCGCCCGATCGCTTGGCCGTCGACTTCTTGGCCGTCGACTTCTTGGCCGTCGACTTCTTGGCCGTGACTTCTTGGCCGTGGACTTCTTCGCGCCCGACCGCTTGGCCGTCGACTTCTTGCCGGACCTTGCCGGACTTCTTGCCGGAGGGCTTCTTGCGCCCTGCCGCCGTCGCGGCCTTGTCCTTCACGACCTCGGCGGCGTCATCGGCCTTGGCGACGGCGATCTCTTCCACCTTGTCGACAACGGCACCGATAACACCTTGGGCGGTGTCGGTTGCGAGGACCTTCTTGCCCGCCTTGGCAACTGGCTGTGTCACCTTCTTCACTTTCGGCATGTCTCCTCCTGTCGGATCAGCTGCTTGTGCGGCTGCCACTTGGCATTCCCCCTAATGCGCGGGGGCAATCCATCACTCCCGCTCGTCTCTGGCGTGCTCACAGCCGAGCCGAGGCTGTCGTCTCTCGGATCCGCGAGCCGCCGGCGGGTGTATGCAACATCCCATGTGGGTAGCAGATCCACATGATCGATTCGTCGCAGGACCAAGACTTCCGACTGGTCGATGGGCCATATCACGTCCTCGATCAGGACGAAGGACCACTCACCGCGTACTACGCAGTGAGGTTCACGACCGCCCTCGGTGAGGAGATCGAGCGCTTCCTGTCCGACAGGGGGCGGGCAGAGATGCTCAGGCTCATCGACCGGGGTCAGCGAGCGTTCTCGCGGACACAGCTCGATGACCTCACGGTGCCACCGAGCGTGGAGCCGCTCGTATCCCGCATCGAGGCCGAAGGCGGCGAAGGCGGCTGAATGCTCCAGATGGCCGTGCGCTGGAACAGGAGCCAGCCACCAAGCCAGAGGCCGCATCGCTCACGTTGCGATGCCTCGCGTGCGGGCGGTCGATCGCGCTCCTCGATGAGCCCGCCTCCTGCGCGTGTGGCCGCTCTCGAGCCAGGCCCGAAGGCGCAGGCCATTCATTCGATGGACCGGCGATCTCACTCCTCAGCTATGTCGTGTATGAGCCGGAAGCGCGAGCGATGGCACCGCGTGAGGTAGAGGTCGCCGACAGCCCTCGGCTCCACCGTTCGCGGACCCCGCCGCTGCTTTGATGTGAGATTGGTCCCGGGACCCGGGGTGCGGTCGCCAGGGACTCCGAGACGGGAGGACGAGATGACCGAACGGTCCGAGCAGTCCGGTGACGGGGAAGTCGCTGTCTGTCACGTGTGCCAGAAGGAGTTCTCCACACAGAAGGAACTGCTGGCGCATCTGGACCAGGAGCACGAGGGCGAACTGCTGACGTAGGAGGATCGAGACTCGCAACCCATGAGGTCGGTCGCATCGGTCCCTCGATCATGCCTGGCGAGGCCACGGCGCTGCCGAAGCCTGACAGAAGTGCGCATAGACCCCGCGCACATCGCACCGACCGCTTCCCTTCACTCGTGGTCGGCCCCAGCCGATTCCACCTTCGCCTCCTGGGGCCGTATCGATGCAGGCACGCGATCCACGAGGTCTGCCGCGATCTTCGACGCCGTCGCACTCAGGACATCGGCGAGCCTCGCGGGAATATCGGCCTTGTACTCGAGGGCATCGATCGTCTCAACGATGCGGAGACGAACCAACTCTATCTCCTGTCGGATCTCTGCTACTCGGACGCTTTCAGTTGTTCCGTCTTGAGTCGCATCCATTCGATGTCCTCCTGCACGGTGTTGATCGTGCGCCATGGTGCGAGCGGGGCGGTGGCCCGGAGCCTCGAGCGCCCCACGAGGATGAGCGCCGTCGCGATGGCGGCGAGAAGGATGCTAACCGTCGTTGCGGCGGCCCACGCCGGGAAGACGAGCGCGAGCGCCAGTATCGCTGCCGCGGTCAGCGCTCCGATGGCGCAAAGTGCCACCGTTGCCCCGGCAGCCAGGATGCCGGCAGCCACGCCTGCCTTCGACGCCTTGTCCTTCAGCTCGATCTTCGCGAGCTGCGCCTCTCGCTGCAGAAGCAGCGTAACGTCTGAGATCAGCGACCGAACGAGCTCCGCGACAGGTGTGTTGCGGCGACTTCCCTCATCGGAGTCTGTTGTTGCCATCTCGATCCTCTCAGTCGGTTGCCTCGTTCCTTCCCCTTCCCGCGCAGAGTCACGCCTCTTGATGATCGATGGTTTCTCCGCTCGGGATCGGGGAAGAACCGCTTCGCGTAGCCGAAAGGGGAGAGGCATGAGTGGCGTCGAGGGTGATGAGCCCACTACCGGGGTCCGTGGGCTCCACGACGCCGGGAAGGTCATCGCCGAAGCCGCGGGTACCGTCGCGGGAGACCGTGCCCGTGTGGAGGTCGATCTGCGATCGAGCCGGGCGGCGGTTGACCTGAAAGCCGTGGCCGTCGCGATGCGTGCGTCGAGCGCCAGCCTCCGGGAACAAGGACACGGTGGACAAGCCGATCTCGTGGATGAGGTCGCCGGCCGTACGGACCGCCTCGCGGCGCGGCTCGCGACCGCCGGCACGGAAGAGCTCGTCGAGGACGCCAAGCGCCTCGTCCAGCACGCGGCCGCCTTCGCACGGAAGGAACCCGTGCTGGTGATCGCGGGAGCCTTCACGCTGGGACTTCTCGTGCCCAAGGTGCTCGAAGCTGTTTCGGAATCAAGCGGAAGCACGAACGAAGGAGGAGAGGATGAACGGATCTGATCAATCGCCGATCGACACTGTGACCGAGAAGGCAGGGGATGCCGCGTCGGCGGTGGGCACCGGGGCAAAGAAGGTCGCCTCTACGGTGGCCGGGAACCCGTTGCTCGCCGCGGCTGGAGCAGCTGCCGTCGGCGCCGCCGTAGGAGGTACGGCGATCGCGAAGGAGCGCAAGGCGCGCTCGAAGAAGTCCTCCTCCCGGAAGTCTTCGGCCAAGAAGAGCTCGGCCAAGAAGAGCTCGGCCAAGAAGAGCTCGGCAAGGAAGAGTCCGGCCAGGAAGAGTGCGAGCGATAAGCCCACTGCCAAGAAGACCACGGCCAAGAAATCGGGCGCCAAGACCACGGCGGAGAGTTCTCGCAAGAAGCCCACCGTCAGGAAGTCCAGCGCCAAGAAGCCGACGACGAGGAAAGGGAAGGCGAGCACCGGCAAGAGGCCGTGATCCAGAGTCTGATCTACTCTAGGCGTGGAGTCTTCGCACCGACCAGACGAGTTGGATTGACTTCGGTGTGGGTTTGGACACGCTCACGAACGCTCGAGTTCGACTGCCGTCGTGATCCCCAAGTGCACAGCGCCAATGACGCGAGCCCCGACCAGAACAAGAGCGCGATCACGGCCAGTACCCTTCCTTCCCCTCTCGCTACGCCTGGGCCCCGCGAAACCCAAGGGTTAGGCCTGGGCCCCGCTGGGTAGGACGACATCTGTCCAGATGGGAGGTCCTGCCATGCCGGTACTTCTCGAACGACGACTCGTGAGACTCGTCAACGAAACACCCGATCCCACCACACCTCCCGAGGTCCCACCCAAGGCCCCGGATGACGAAGGCCTGCCGGCGGACGATCGCGAGGACGATTGAGAGGTGGGCCCAGAAGCGCCGCTCGTTCGAGGACCGTCGTGGTCCTGGCGCGGCATCCCCTTCGGCCGCGTCGGGGCCTCGACTTCCCCCACGTGCCCCGCGGCGTCCTGAGGCTCGCCTCTTAGGGAGCGAAGGATGGCCTCCTACTCAGTGAACGAGCGCGCTGTGTCTCGAGCCCGGCATCTCATCGAAGCTCGCCAGTACGTACTCGACAGCGACTGGGGTGAGATGCAGCCGAGCACCGAGGACGAGAACTCCTTCCTCGCCTCCCACTCTTGGGACGAGTATGCCCAGTGGCACCTAGGCTTGACCGAGGGAGCCCCCGATGAGACGAAGGGCCGCTACGCGTTCGTGTATGGAGACCTCCGACGGGTCCACAGAAGCGGTCTGATCGCGTGCGTCTACAGAGCCGCCGAGTGGCGCCACAAGGACATCGAGCTGGCTGCACACAAGCTGCTGCAACAGCTCGATCGGTTCAGCTCCTAGGTCCTGGCTGGCTGGTCGGCTCGGTGTGCGCGAGGAGACCCAAACGGTATCGACCCACCAGGACACCTCAGCCCACCTCAATCTCGTCACGATGCAACATCCGATAGCCGGCGACCAGCGTTGGGGCCGGGAAGCCCTCCGCCGCTAGGTGATGACGCGCTGTCGGCTCACACGCAGGTAAAGCCGCGACGTCGACGGTGTGCATGAAGCCACTTCGGCGGCGGCTTGGGTGACTTCGAGGTGTTCAGGCATTCGTGGGATCGTAGAGAGTCGGTGCCCGTCGATAGGGTTCGCCGATGCCATCTTCGGAGGGCACGCATCGCCGGATGCTCGAGGAGTTGATCCGCTCGAACGCGTTGGACAAGCGTTGGCCGAGGGCTTTGATCTCGGTGCGGACACCATCGAGCGTCTGGAGGACGCCGCGTTCGGAACGGCTGACAACCGCTGGCGATTGTCGCGATTCAGCGGGCGGCGATCATCGACGAAGCGTGATCGATGAACCTGGATGTCGAACGCCTAGGACGCAGCGCGCCCACTCTTGTTTCAGCCCCCGCCGTCACGGCTGGAGTGGGTGAACCCTGCGAAGCGTCCGACTGAAACGACGGTCCCGCGATCTCCCAGGGCGGTCGCCTTCTGCCGCAGCTGCTCGAGTGCCCGCTCGCTCGGCTGCCCGTAGCACTCGATTTCGGTGAGCGTCACCAGGTGCGCCAACTTGCGGAACTCCGCACTGCCGATGTCCATGTGAAGCTCCAGCGATGCCGGATCGGGATGGACCGCCACGACGGTCATCTTCGAGGATGCCTCGTCGATGTAGAACCCATATGAGATCAGTTGAGGTTCCCGGGCGTCGATGAGTTCCACGAGCCGTCGAACTCCCGCCTTGAGCTCTTCCAGCGAGCCCTCTCGGATATCGGAGTGGTCGATGTACACGATGGGCTCGGAAGGAGCCCCGGCTGTTGCGTGACCGGCCATGCGACCCCCTCATTGAAGGCAGCAGATGTCGACTCAGTTGTCCCCCCGAGCGTACGTCGGTGCCGGATGCACGCGACCGCCTGGCCGGATGGTGCTGATTGCTCGGGGATCGGGGAGTAGCGGGCGCAGAGGGACGATCGTGGACAAGGCAAGGTCGATGGCGCGGATCTAGGCGGCTGGTGGTGTCGCGGGTCCCCTGAGGCCCTTCATGATGAAAGCCAATGAGCTGGGCGAGGGAGGTTGCTGCAGCCACTAAGCATTGGTCTCCGTTACGGACCGAACCCTCCTCCTCCAGCGCCTCCCCCATGGCTACCGCGTTCACGAGCAACCGTTCGCCGCCTCCAGACCTTTTCGCGCACCTCTGTGGGCTGAACACCGGGACCTGTACAAGCGCAGTGCGAGGCGGGCTGGCTCGCTGCACCGGGACGATGCAACCGGGTCATGTACCGGCTTCTTCTTGCGTGGGCCACGTCCATGCGTACCAGATGATCAGGAGCAAGAACGCGCTCTCCGCGGCGCTCAAGAAGAGGAAGTACGCCCACGTTTCGCCGATCACCGAGGCCGCGATAGAGACGACATACAGGATCGGCAACACGATGTTGATCCAGCGGTTGACCGACGGCTTGAGGACGAGCGTCAGGAAAACCATCACGCTCGCGATCGCGATGTAGACCGAGATGGCGAGCAGAAATGCCTGCGTGATCTCGATCCCTGAGATCCCGCCTGCGGTGACTTCCTCGATGTGCCCGGGCTGGAAGAACCCGAAGATGTCCCCGTAAGCGAACAGGAAGAGCATCGCGACCCAGAGGGCAGAGATCTTGAGCCGGACACCGATCCTCACGTCCTCGAGGATCCTGGATCTGACCGTTGCCATCTTGACCTTCCCCTTTCCCACCGGTGCCCAATGCCAAGCAAGAAGCCTAGCCACCCTGAAGACAACGAGGCGAGGCCAGCACGCCGCGACAGGGTCGAGCCCGACTTTGGGCTCTTCTTTCCAATTCGTACTCGCGGGCATGCGCAAGTGGTACGAGCACATGAAGCCCGTGCTAGTTGCGCTCCTGGCGGGACTTCGAGGACACCACCGCCTAAGCGCTCAGGCGGGCTCTTGCCGAGGTCGAGATACTGCCCACCTCTGGCACCACGGGCACACGGTCGCTTGACCACCCGATCGTTCAGTAGCGTTGGGGCTGATGAGCAACGTGCTGGTGACCGGGATGTCGGGCACGGGTAAGTCTTCGGCGGTCGCCGAACTTGGCGGGCGAGGCTATCGAGTCGTGGAGACGGATGATGCAGGCTGGTCCGAGTGGGTCGAGAACTCGGACGAGGTCGGCGGCGGGGAGTGGCTGTGGATCGAGGACCGGATGGCCGACCTCCTTCGCTCCGATGACGATCGCACCTTGTTCGTTCAGGGGTGCGTGAGGAACCAAGTGAAGTTCTACGACCGGTTCGACGCGGTCGTCCTGCTCAGCGCACCTTCCGACGTGATCCTGGACCGGATCGTGCACAGGACTACGAACGACTACGGCAAGGCGTCTGCGGAGCGAGAACTGATCCTGTATCAGCTCGCGACCGTCGAGCCCCTGCTCAGGGCAAGCTGCACACACGAGCTAGATGCAAGCCGGCCACTCGCCGAGGTTGTCGCCGACTTGATCGCGATCGCCGACGACACAGGGAAGCATCAAGATCCTCAGAATGCCTGCTAGGTCCGTCGTTCTCACCTCAAGTCAGACGTATCCGGCCAACGGGGGCAACGCTACTCTGCTTTCATGATCGACGTTGCCATGAATCTCGGTGAAGCGATCATCGTCGACGCGCTCGGATCAGCCGACACCCACCCGTCCCATCTCGCCATCTACGATCGCGAGATCGGGGTTCGGCTCCTGTATCAGGATCCAGCCTCTGGCGCGGAGCACTATCTCATCCGCTACCCAGCAAGCCTCAAGGTGCGCGTGCATCGACACACAGCCGCCCAGACCATCGTGGTTCTCGAAGGCCGGCTGGCGGTCAACGACGAGGTGATCGGTCCCGGCGGGTACTGTCACTTCCCCCCGGGGCAGCCTATGTTGCACGCTCCCGTGGGAGACGCGCCCTGTCTGTTCGTGAGCATCTTCGACGCCCCGATGGATGTGGAACCCGTCGATCGGGGTTCCTGAGAGCCGCTGCGTCAGGAGGCCAGATGGACCTCGTCCCTGGAGCTTCGGTCGTTTCAGTCCCGACGTTCTTCGCGGCGCTCCTTGCGGCGACGGTGACGGCGCATGACGCCCACTCCGAACCACACCAATGCGCCGAGAACCGCGGACGCCATAGTGAGAAGCCAAAGCGGCCACGTGAAGCTCCACACCAGGAAGTCGAGCTGCACGCTCTCGGTGTTCTGGATCATGAATATGAGCAGCAGCCCTACTCCGATGAGTGAGGCGATCGCTCCACCGCCGAGTCGGCGTCCTTCCGACTCAGGCCCCGTGCCTCCACTAGGACTGTTCTGGACCATGGCTCCCCCTTGCTGCGCAAGTCGTGCCTTTCCCGTCCCTCTCCGTTCGGAGGCGGCGCTGCTAGCCCTGAGGCGGCGGGGGCCTACCCGTGTCTCTGCCCATGCCCGACTCGACCTTGCCCCGCTGCTCCCATGTGTTGCCGTAGTGGCTGAGATCGAGCAAGACGGCGAGCACGATCCAGAGCCAGTCGAGCCCATCGACTCCTTCCGGCGGGGCGCCGACGAGCAACCACATGAGAGTGGTGAACGGGAGGAAGATCAACCCGACCAAGGGGATGATCCACGTGTCGAAAACGGCGTCGAAGTATGTCGGTCGAGCGATCCACGCGAACACGACGACGAGGCGCGGCGCGAACGCCGACAACAACACCAGCAGACAGCCCATGAGTCCCCCCTCGACTGACCTCGGTCGGGTCCGTCGCGCAATCCTAGTCCTGCTCCGAGCGTTGAACGCAGAAGTCTCATTCGACCAGACGCTGTCGGTGCTACGTGGTGTGGGAATGCGGCTGAGACCAGCCCTTCTGCGTTCGATCGCCGAACCAGCAGAACTTGCTGCTTGACGGGCTGCGACGACCCACCAAGGAATCCGGGCGTGCACGAGTCCGACGATCGATCCAGAGCGTGGGAGGCAGGCGCGAGCTTGTGGAGATTTCCGACCGCTGCACGGCTCGTGAGCGCGCCGCGTGGCCACTCGCTAGATATCCCACGCCTCGGACTTGTCAAGCCGCCGCGGCTTCCCGAGTCGGCCAGGCGGTGTCTTCCCGGTAGAGCTCGCCGTGCTTGAGCAGCCATGCAGGGATCCGACCAGCCTGTTCGTGAGGGCACGCAGCGCCTGGTTGTGCCGCACCCACTCCGAGAATAGGGACTGCCTCCTGGGATGGCCCGCAGAGCGCCCGCTCGGAGGCAACCCGCCGGCGACCTTGGGGACCCATCCCCGTCCGATGGTGAAGGCAACCCTACGCTGACCCCTGAAAGGGTGGACCCATGGACGAAGCCAGACGATGGTCCTCGGTCGCGGCTTGGTCGCGGCGCGTGGGGTAGCGTTCGCCCATGGACGATCTCGATCGCTTCTACGCGCTCGAGACCCGTCGGCGCTCGCTGATCAGCAGTCGATCGGAACCGTTCGAGGCAGGGGTCGCGTACTTCGACGACGACTATCCGGAACGGTTCATCTCCAACCTGCTGGTCGTCCCGGAAGCCCAATCGTTCCGGAGCGACCAACTCATCGCGAACGCTGACGCAATCCTGGGCGGCGCTGGACTGCCGCATCGCCTCGTGACCGTCCTCGACGACCGCGGGGGACGTCTGGCCCCCGGGTTCCGCACGGCGGGATACGAAGCCGGGCGGGTCAGCGGGATGGTCCTCCGTCGGCCGCCCGATCGTCCCATCGGCCTCGCCGTCGAGGAATGCTCGTTCGACGAAGCCCGCCAGCTCACCGAGGAGGTCTACCGACGGGAACAGCCGACGGCCCCCGAGACCGTCGATCGCTTCGTCGAGCAGCACGCGAGATGGGATCGTATCCTCGCTACCCGACGGTTCGTCGCGCGGATCGACGGAGCGCTGGCCGGGCAGTGCGAGTTGTACCTGATCGGACCCGACGCAGAGATCGAGTACGTCGACACGCTCGAGGAGCGTCGCGGGCGGGGGGTCGCACGGGCCGTCGTGCTCACGGCGGCGGAAGAGGCGCGCAGCTCGGGAGCGGAGCGTGTCTTCATCGCCGCCGAGGACAACGACTGGCCGAAGTCGCTCTACGAACGGCTCGGGTTCGATCCCATCGGCGGCCTATGGGAATTCATGCGACGACCTGACCCTGCTGGCCGGAGCGCGGGTTCCTAGGGCACGCCCGTCCCGGAACACCACGACGTCGACCTGGAACCGCAGGCCAGCGATCCGCGCCTCGGAGCGCAGGAAGGTGACGCCCGCCGATGCAGGATCGAGGAGGTAGCCCCTTGCCCACCTCGACGGCCCGGCTCACCAGCATGGTCAGGCTCCAGATAGGCGAGCCGTCCTTCTCTCTCACGCTGAGATCGAACTGCCCGTCGGTGCCCGCGCTCCCGTCCAGCGCCTCGGCAACGGCCGGGTTCACGAACAGCGCCATGGGCGTGAAGCCCTAGTTCTGCACGGCCCATCGGCGGGCAGAGTACCGGGCTGGCGCCGCGGCTCAGCCAGTGTGTGGCGTGTCCCCACGGAAGGCCTGGAACAGGCCGGTGAAGGTCATGACCACCCCGGCAATCGCCGTGATGATGCCCACCCAGTCGGGGCCACCACTGGCCGTCGTCAGGCCGAACACGATCGCAATCCCGATGACGCCGACACCTGCCCCGGCGAGCGGGAGCCCGACCTTCCTCTCTCGTCTGGTCGTCATCGCGTCTCCCTCCTTCAAGTCCTGCAATGTCACCCTGACCGATGGGATGACCCTGCCTGTAGAGGCAATGGTCCTGTCGGGGTTGGGACCCCCTCGCTGTGCGAACGTTGGATCAGTACCCCGAGGCCGGTGCAAGGCCTCCAATTACGTGGTCAGCTGGCCTGCTTCCAGTCGGCGATCGCGATCAAGTCGGCGACGATCTCGGCGAGTGGCCGGCTGGCATCTGGTCGGGGCGCCGCGTCGATGGGCAGGATCTGAGTGCGCAGCCATCACCGAGAGGGGTCAACCAATTGGGTTCGGGCACTTGTCGCGCCCGAGCGCCGTGCCGCACTCCGGGCAACGGTCGACGCCTGATGAGAGCGCGATGCGCCGGCGCGTCGGTTCGGCAAGCACCGGATCGTCGATGGGGTTTGAGACTTTGCACTTGCTGCCGTGAGCTGGGGGAAGAGAGCGCCTCACGCGCAGGAAGACCAACGTGAACGCGGATCGGAGCGCCACGCTTCGCGAAGCACGCATGCCTGCTACGTTGATCCGCGGCCTGGATTCAGCGACTCCGCGACGAGCGCGAACTCCGCGAGCGAGAGCCGATGCAGCGAAGTAGTCCCGTCTATCAGGGGCAGGGAGTGAAGGGCATGAGGCTCCGGGTGACAGTGGCGCTGGTGGGGATCCTCGTCATGCTGCTTCCCGCAGCAGCACAGGCCGAGGTCGGGTGGGTCCGGCGCGGGACCGATCCGTCGGACATCGGGTGTCTGGCGATTGGAGGAGATCCCTGTCTCGGGTTCGACGTGCGCACATCGATCCTGCGCATCGTGCGGGACCACGGCCGAAGCTTCCTCACCGTCACGCTCCGCACCGACATGCCGGTGAGGGAAGGGTGGAAGAGCGGTGTCGCCCTCGACACTCGCGGGGGCAAGGGGACCGACCATCGAGCCTTCCTCAGCAACCCGATCGGTTCCCAGATGCCACTGTCGTCACGATGCGGGGTTCGAGGATCGCGGCCGCACTCGGCGTTGCGTGAAGGTGTTTACCGGATCCGCAGGCAAGGCACGATCGCGACGTGCCGTTTCCCCTTGAGATGGTTCGCGCCGTTGAGGCTGCCCATCCGATGGCGCGTTGCCACGGACTGGTCATTCCCGGAACCCGCGCCCTTGTTCGATCGGGCACCGGACCGCGGCTGGTACCCGTGAAGCGGACCCTCGTCGCAATGGGCGTTTTGCATGACATCTGACATTACGAGCCGAAGGTACTCCCAGGTACTCAGGGGTACTCAGAGGTGAGCGATTCGGCAGGTCAACGCCCTGACCAGCACATCCTTCTCGTCCCTACAAGGCGAAGGTCGGGGGTCCGAGACCCTCAGCGCCCGCCAAGAGGACCTGCACCTCAAACCTCCTGACATTCGGTTTGACACGGAGGCGTGGCAGGACTAGAAGGGATGCCTGCCCGCTGACGGGAGGAGGGCCCCCATGCACCGTTCCGTCCGCGTCGTATCGTTCCGACTGCTCGCCCTCGCGGCCGTTGTTGCGCTCGTCGCGCCGCTGACGGCTGCTGCGGCCCCAGGCCGAGGATCGTTCGACTTCGCCACCCCGCTGTTCGGGCTCGGCATGAAGCGGGGCCAACTTTTCGTCGCAGACGCCGGGCAGGGCGTCGTGAGGTTCAACCCGCGCACCGGCGAGGGTTCCCTCGTCGCGGAGCTGCCGGGCGTGACCGACGTCGCACCGTTCCGGGTCGGCGCGATGCACGCGACGACGGGAGCCACCGACTCGAAGCTGTACCGGATCGTCGACGGCAATGTCACCCAGGTCGCAGATCTCGGTGCGTTCGAAGCCGACGTCAACCCCGACGGCGGCGATGTCGATTCGAACCCCTTCAAGGTCGCGGCGCTTCCAGGGCGACGAGCGCTTGTGGCGGATGCCGCCGCGAACGCACTGCTGATCGTCAGCCGCAGCGGCGAGGTCGATTGGGTCGCGACGCTACCGGAGCAAGTCGTGTCGTCGCGCAACGGGAAGCGGTTGGTCGGATGCCCCGATCCCCTCGAAGGATGGGAGTTCATGTGTGACCTACCCCCCAGGGTTCCGGCACAGCCGGTCGCGACGAGCATCGCCGTCGGGCCCGATGGGGCCTACTACGTCGGTGAGCTCAAGGGGGTTCCCGCGCCCAGGAACCGCTCACGCATCTGGCGGATCGAGCCCGGGACGTTGCACGCCGAATGTCCGAGCCCGGACTGCACCGTCGTCGGCCGCGGCTTCACCTCGATCGTGGATCTCGGGTTTACCCGCGACGGGACGCTGATCGTCTCGGAGATCGACCGGGCGAGCTGGCTCGCGGTCGAGACCGGGCAGGCGACGTTCGGGTGGGTGAGCTCGTGCGACATCGACAGCTGGGTCTGCGATGCGCACCGGGTTCGCACCCCGATCGGCGTGCTGGCGACCAGGCGGCATGTCTTCGTCACGGAGCATTCGCTCGATCCGGCGAAGGCCGACGTTGTGAAGGTGATGATCTAGCGAGCTGATCCGATCGATCACCTAGAGGCTGATCGGCGGAAGGGAGGGCGCGATGCGCAAGCTTGCGATCGCCGTGGCCATGGGGCTCCTCGTGAGCGCGGCAGTTGCCGTCAGCGTACCGGCGGGCGCCGGTGGCGGCGGACGGATAGTCATCAAGGTGGTGGAGCGTGCGACGACCGACGAGGTGATCGACGTCGGCGCGCCGGGCGACTCGGCGGGTGACCTGCTCACATTCGCGAACCGGCTCTTCGACCAGACGAACACGACGAAGGTCGGTCGCAATCAGGGAAGCTGCATCCGGATCAGCCCGGCTCGCGGCATCTGGCAGTGCGGCTGGACGGCGTGGCTCGGTGACGGATCGGTGACCGTTGAAGGTCCGTTCTTCGATTCTCGGGAGAGCACCCTCGCGATCACCGGTGGCACGGGCGCGTTCCGCGACGCCTCCGGGTCTATGCACCTCGGATTCCGCAGCGATCCCGCGGAGTTCGACTTCATCTACTCGATCGACACCTAGCGCCTGTCGGTCCCGAGGCCGCGAGCCTCCGACCCGAGGCGACGCCCGGCGCCCGCGATGGCGTAGCGCTTTGGCATGCGCGTCGTCGATACCGTCTCGGCGCCGGTTCTGGTGTTTGCGATGATCGGTCTCGGGCATTTCGCGGGCGCGCAGAAGGGGTCTTCGACGCCGACCAAGTCGAGGCTTCGACAAGTTCGTGCTCGGCTACCTCCCCGGTTCTTGCGGGCATGCCGACGGGACGAGAACCGATGCCGCGGTTCCTTGACCGGTCAACCCGCGCCGGCAACTCCGCCTGGCTGCTCCCCGTTTCATTGGCGGCGGTCATTATCCTGGTGCTGACCGCAGGCGAGCGCTGTCGTGAGGGGGGTTCCGCAGACGATGGATATGAGGGAACGCTCCGCCGTGGCGGGTCAAGGCACGAATCCGTTCGCACGCGAGGCGGACGATGTCGTCGAGGCGTTGGGCTCGAACGCCGATACCGGCCTCTCCAGGGAGGAGGCGGCGTCGCGGCACAGGACCTACGGTCCGAACGAGATCACGGCCGAGGAGCCGCCTTCGACGTGGGCGATCGCCGCCGGGCAGTTCATGAATCCGATGAACATCATGCTCGTCGCGGTCACGGTCGTGAGCTTCCTGATCGGCGAGGTCTCGACCGGCGTGATCGTGGCGCTGCTGATCCTGTTGAACGTCGTCCTCGGAACGCGACAGGAACTCAAGGCGAGGGCGAGCGTCGATGCCCTGTCGAAGCTCCAGGTCCCGCAGGCGAAGGCCTTCCGCGACGGACAGGTCACGTTGATCCCCGCTATCGACCTGGTGCCAGGCGACATCGTGCAGCTCGAGGCTGGAGACATCGTGCCCGCAGATGGCCGGCTGGTCCGTTCGGCGACGTGTGAGACGCAAGAAGCGGCCCTCACGGGGGAGAGCGCCCCCGTGGCGAAGGACGCGGGAGTGCTCCCGCCCGACGTGGCGCTCGGCGACCGTTCGAACATGCTCTTCCAGAACACCTCGGTGACCCGCGGAACCGCGACGATCGTCGTCACCGCCACCGGCATGCAGACCCAGATGGGCCAGATCGCCTCGATGCTCTCGTCGGTGACGAGGACGAAGTCCCCGCTCCAGAACGAGCTCGACTCGCTCACGAAGGTCCTCGGGGTCATCGCATGGGGCGCGGTGGCGTTGATCGTCGTGGTCGGCGTCGCGCGCGGGATCCCCGCCGCGGATGTGCTGCTGCTCGGCATCGCGATGGCCATCTCCGCGATCCCGACAGGCATGCCGGCATTCGTCTCGGGTCTGCTCTCGCTCGGCGCGAAGCAACTCGCCGAGGCGAAGGCGGTGGTCAAGAACCTGACCGACGTCGAGACACTCGGCGCGACGAGCGCGATCAACACGGACAAGACCGGCACGCTCACGATGAACCAGATGATGGTGTCGATGCTCTACGCGAGTGGCGCGTGGTTCCACGTCGAGGGTGAGGGCTACCGCAAGGCAGGCGCGATCACGTCGGTCGCCGGCACGCCCGTGCCCGACTTCACGCGGCTGGCGCTCGGGCTCGTGCTCGACAGCGACGCCACGGTCGCCGACGACGGGGCAGTCGTTGGGGATCCCACCGAAGCAGCGCTCGTCGTGCTCGCGGCCAAGCTCGGTGTCGACGCCGACGAGACCCGCCGGGCATACCCACGACTCGCCGAGGTGCCGTTCGACTCGGATTACAAGTTCATGGCGACGTTCCACCGCTATCGGGACGAGGGCGGCGACGAGCACCTGATCCAGCTGGTGAAGGGTGGGCCCGACGTCGTGCTCGCCCGGTGCACGATGGCCGGCGGCCCGCTGAGCGGCTCGCATACCCCGATCGCGGAGGCCCGCGCCGGGATCGACGAGGCGAACGAGCGGATGGGCGAACAGGGCCTGCGCGTCCTTGCGTTCGCGGCCCGCCTGGTCGAGGACGACGAGTTGCGGGCGATGGATGAGGACCCGATGTCGTTGACGCACGACCTCGCGTTCGTCGGGATGGTCGGCATCATCGACCCGCTCCGCGCGGAGGCGAAGGGAGCGGTCGCGACGGCCCTCGGCGCCGGGATCGACGTACGGATGATCACGGGCGATCACGCGGTCACCGCGCACGCGATCGGGGAACAGCTCGGGCTCGGGCCGGGTGCGATCAGCGGAACGGAGCTCCAGGCACTCTCCGATGAGGAGCTGGTCCGACGGCTGCCCGAGCTCCACGTTTTCGGCCGCGTGTCACCCGAGGACAAGCTGCGGCTCGCGCGCGCGATGCAGCAGCAGGGGCTGATAGCAATACGTGACTCGTCGAAAGGGGCGCCCTGGCAGAACATCTCCACGTATTGCTAAACGGCGGGTGGCCTGAATCGGCATGCCCGCTCGGAGCACATGGCCGATTTCGATCACTTCGCCGGTGCGGATCAGCCGCGCCGCATTGAGCACCAAGGCTGGCGTCATGTGGTTCGCCGAACCCCGCTCGTCGCTGGCACCCCACTTCGAAGGGCAGCGTTCGCTCTCGGCGGGTGGTTTCCACGTCTGGGCCCCGGCGATCGTCGACGCCAACACCAGGGCGACTGCTAACGTACCGCTTGCGGCTGCGACGCGCTTCATCGTCTCCTCCGTTCACGTGGGTGGTTGCGATGGATATAGGGGTCGGCAAAGATTCGTGCAAAATCCCAGCTGATGACTTCTAATACCCTGAAATAATAAGCTTTATTCCTTATAAACGTATTGGCCAATCAAAATCGTTGATTCCCTTGGGCTTATGCCAGAAAAAGCTGTAGAAACGGTTTGGAGTAGCCACGAAGAACGGTGTCGTATGTTATTGGTAAATCAATAGCTTGAAGGCGGATGACTGGAATTTTCCGCTGTTCTTTGCCATCCCCCCTGAGGACTGAGCGGCAGCGGTACCGTGCTTGGCCCTCAGGTCTTACCCCTGGGTCCTTGTCATGATTTGAGCTCGCTCAAGACTTTGAGGATCTCATCGTTGGGAAGGAGATCCCTGGGTTCATTCGGTTGGTAAAGCGAATGATCCCGTTCTTATCGATCACGAACCAGGCGCGTTGGGCCCTGAGATAGCGCACGATCGTCCCAGGGTCCTGAGCAAGCTTGGGATCGTCGTACAAGACCCCATAGGCCTTGGTCATTTGGCGTCGAGCATCGCTCAGCAAGGGATAGGTGATGCCCATCTTTTCAGCGAATGCTTTATTGGCATCGTTGACATCTACACTCACGCCCAGCACGGGCACCAGCGGCCTCGAACTTGGGCAGATCAAGTTGGAAGGCCAGCGCTTCCTGCGTTCAGGTGTTGGTAAACGCGTAGAGGTAGAAGAACACCACCACCGACTTCTTGCCGAAGAAAATCAGCCAGGCTGACCTTCTCAGCGGTGGTGGCGGGCAGCGAGAAATCAGGCGCTGTGTCACCCACGTCTAACGCCATCGAGGCGCTGGCGCAGAGAAAAAGCGCTAGCCCTGCCAGCAACCCTGCTATCATCAGACGCCTTCTGCGTTCCATCATCACCCCTCCTTTCGTCGTTGAGCTCTTCCATCGATTCTCAGCCATCCCACATCAGGCCTGGGAGGACATCGTTCCAAGCCTGCCCGCATTCAGCGTCAGCGGCTGGTCAAGATGCCGATCCGCACGGCATTCAACACATCCATGAATATCTGGCCTGCAACCTCGACCGGTCGATACCCGGCGCCGACAATGATCCCGTCACGACTCACCACATATGTGGTCGGGACGAGTCGCATGCCAAATTTTCGTGCTACCTCCATCCGCGAGTCCACCAGCGAAGGGAAGGTGTAACCATGCTTCGCCATAAACGGGGCGACGGCTCGTTCGCCTTGGCCATCGATCGAGATCGCCAGTACGACGACGTCTTTGGGGGAGGAACAGATGGTGTGCCTTCTGCACGGAAGGCATCTCTGTGACGCAGGTGTGTCACCAGCGGCCCAAAACCGAATCACCACGACTTTGCCGCGCTGTGCCGGAGATCGATGCGATACCCTGATGGTCGGGCAACGTAAACGCAGGAGCTGGACGCTGCTGTTCAGGCGGCAGCGATCGAAAGGCTTCAAGTGCGATGGCGACGCTGGCGAGGCTAGAAAACCCATATACCAGCATGCAGACCGTGAGGACGATACGACAACGGCGAGGCATAGACGATCCTTCTCTTCGCATGAGCCGACTGACCGGAATGGCGACGAGTATAGACAATAAGTAAGACATGCGCAATGGCTGTTTTCATCCCCGATGCTTGACTGACCCGAGCATTTTGGGGCGCACTGGCCAGTAGGCCCAGTGAGAGCGACGCTACCATAGACGGCAAAGTGCTAACACAATACACGTAAAAACAATGACTTATGATCGGCACTTTTTGGTCATTTTCCCGGATTCTAGGCAAATTGATACACTGGAGAAGTGCTTGTTCTAGCAAGGTTTTCAACATGCATCGCCGCCGTGACAGCGTTGTATCACTGGGCCAAGGTGGATGTCATTGTGACGGGGGGAAGCACGCCTGCGACGGTCGCGGCCAAGCACGTCACCAAGACCATCCCGATCGTCTTTGGCGTGGCTGCCGACCCTGTTGGCACGGGACGTGTGCCAGCCTCGCGCGGCCGGGCGGGAACTTCGCCTGCCAGGGGGTCGTGCCAGCACCTTGGCGATGGCCCCATTGCGATCGAGCCCTGATGGCTTCCCCGAAGAATCGGAGAAATTTTGTACGGTAGGCGAGATTTCATTTGAGAAATCATTGCTTGTGGGTGCTCTCAACAATCACAGGTTAGATGAGAATCCGGATGGCGCCTCTAATGAAGCCGAAATGCAGGCAAAAGCCTCTCAGACTGCCATCTCAAAAACAATGTCTTATCAACTCATTAGCAGTGGAGATTGCTGAGAGTGTTGGTCTCGGCGATAGCGCTCGGGTACCCCACCCTAGAAAATTTCCGCGTTTTCTCCGGGGAAGCCCTGATGACTTCTGCACCAGCGCGGCGGCACGGCTGAGCACTTCCACCACTCCCAGGAATTCGCCACCAGTATTAATTATGAAGAGGGTTGGGATGTTGAGTCACCTCTCGAAGGAGGTTTTGTGATGGAGAGCCAGGCGGAGACTCTATACGCGGAGGCGTTGGATGCGCTGGAGCAGGGGATGCCCCTCGAGAAAACCCAGCCCTTACTCATGTCGTTAGCCGAGCTCGCTGCTCTCGACAGGGTCGACCACTTCGGCCTCACGATCAGTATGCACGCGGCGGCACTCGGCAATCTCCTGGTCGTCGAGGCCGCTCATGCACTCGGAGCTTCGCTGCAGGCGCGTAATCCGCGCACGAATGCGAATCTCTTGCACTATGCAGCGCAGGCAGTGACCGGCGGAGCGGCTATCATTAGCTGGATGATCTTGGAGGCAAATGCTCCCCCTGACTTGTTGCGTGAGCGGATACTCGTGCGAGTGGGTGACCGAGAGGAAGGGAATGGCCATACGGTGGCGCTCGAGGCGGTGTTTAACAACAATGCGGCGGCGATCAAGACCTTATTAGAAATTGACGCGTCAGGCCGCAACGTTGACCTCACAACACCTGCACTCACAGGCTGGACGCCACGAGGGCTCGCATTGCGTGGAG
>CAVWWK010000009.1:0-39769 GCA_963758715.1 uncultured Actinomycetes bacterium | reverse complement strand
CGACCAGCCGACCCACGCCCCCTCGCTACGGCTTCGGCCAGTCGTCGGATTGTAAAGCCTGACGCCGAGCCTCGAGTGGCCGCGCCGATCTTCTCCTTAGCCAGCCGGCCTCATCGAGGAACGCGATGGAACGTCCTCGACGACGAACGTTTAAGGGGTGACGCGGTGGCCGGCCCGTTGGTTCGCCGTCGGCGTAATCAGGCCGCCGCGAGGCCGGCGGCGTTGCGAACCTTGGTGTTGACGCCCTTCGGCTGTAGCGCTGCAGCGTTCCTGTCGATGGGGGCCCCCCGGTCCAACCTGCGCATAACCCCTTCATCCTCCTACAATCCGCCGATGCCCGAGCATCTGGAGGTCACCCAGCAGCCCAGCGCCGCTACATGCGTACCACCGATGTCGCAGCCTGCCTTGAGATCTTCCGCCAGCGCGTCGATCAGCTCGGTGAAGGACGGCTTCCCGGCCTCCACACTGATCGCCGACCATCGGATGTGGAAGCGTGAAGACATCGAACGATGGGCCGAAGCGTCGTGGGGGTCGGAGCCCCGGCGAGAACGGAGACCCCAGCTCAAGGTCATGTCGTGGGGAGGCTCGATCCTAGTGGGGCCAGATGGCTGAGGTGATCCTGTTCGACCACGCGCTGGGCGTGACCGACGGCGTTATGGCGTTCGCGGAACGATCTGCGGGCCGGGGGGAACCATGTCATGGAGCAGCTGCTGGCACAACACGCGGGGGGCGGTCGGCGCGCTCCACTAGCACGGGGACATCCCGCCTGCGGAGTTCGAGACGCCGTGGCCGGCGAAGGTGGCCCTGCAGGTCCACGTGAACGAAGGAGGCTCCCCGGGGAAGAGAACCCGACCCAAAACCTGGTGACCCGACCCCGAGGAGCCCACACCGGATTACACCCAAGGGCGACCGGGCGGTCAAGTCAGCCTAACGGGGGTCCCCAGCGCGGGGACCTCTGGTGCTGAAAAGTGGGGGTCGGCTCTACGCTGACCCTTGGAGGCGACGACCCGATGCGGAAGCCCGACGATGGACGGCCCATAGCCCACGCTCGGGCGAGCGCTGCAGGAAGGCTCCGACCGGGGGATTCGTATGTCGCTTCTCGGAGCGTTGGGTGTCCGCTCATGTCATTCTGTCGAGAGCGGAGTCGATCTCTTGGTCGATGTAGTCAACGTCGCTCATGCCTGCACCTTCACGGCCCGGAACTGCACTCGTCCCGATGGCTGCATCCAGGTGGCGGCGTAGACGTGCGGAGATTGGCGTTCGTCTTGGGCGAACTCGGCGAGGGAGATGTCGAGTTCGGCCTCAAGCGCCTTGTCCGTGTAGCTGTCGAATCCCTCTTGGTCTCCACGGCTATCACTGCTCCGTGCTCGAACTTGTCGGCGAGGATCAGACGGTCGGCCTCAGCCGGGTCGGTCTTGGCGATCTCTTTGATCTTCGCGACCGTGTACCGGTGCTTCACCATGCCGGGAAGCCGACGATCGGTCCGGCGAGCATGGCCAGGCCGGGTGGGTCCGCGTCCTTGGTCCCTTTGACAGCCGGCGGCGTGAGCGATTCCTTGTAGGTCTGGGCCAACTCGACTCGACGATCGAACGACGTCACTTCCTGCGGGATCATGCCGACGATGCGGTCGCTGTACCTGGCGCTTAGCTACTGCTTGTTGCGTTCCTTGAGCGGGCCTTGGAGTCGGCGGCTTCCTTGCGGAGCTTCTTCAACTCCTTCTGCGTCGCCGCGGGCAGACCTTCGAAGCGGTCGAGGCTTCGTCCTGCTCGACGAGATCCATGTCTTCGTCGTACTCGTTCATGCGGCACCTCCTGGGTGTCGGTTTTGGTCAGTGTTTGGACGTGTCTAAGGGCCGCGAGCATCACCTTCCTGAGCTTCAGCTCGCTGTCGTAGATGCGTGCCTGCGCGGTCAGCCGGCGGGCGTGTCGGTGGGCGAACTCCAGGCGGTCAGAACCGGGTTCCTCGATGGCGGCGAGACTGCGCTGGGCGTGGCTTCGGCCATGCATGCGTCATGGTGCTCGGCGAGTTCGAGGTCCGTCCAGGTGGGATGGTTAACAGCGGACCGCCGATGGACTCACCGACGACGGCGCGGACGGAGACCTCGTCCACCTGAAGTGCCCCTGCGGTGGGGCGATCTTCGAGGAGCGGAGCAGGATGGCGATGTCGTCGTGGCGCACTGGCAGTAGTCGGTAGCCTCGCCCTTGGCCGTCATCAGGCCCAGCGCGATCGCTTCGGCCATCGCTGCCTCATACACCGGGTCGTTCGCGAGCTTCGTGCGCACTCAGTGGCCCCGCTGTTTCCGGCGCTCGGCGTTCTTGGCCTCGGCCTCGGCGTGCAGGTTCTTCTGGCTGTCGTTGGTCGCGCGGGCGCGCGCCTGGGCCTCGTCGAGACGGCCGTGGTAGGCAGCGGCGACCTTCAGCTCGGCGATGTGATCGCGGATGAGTTGCAGGGCCGGACGGGCTCGTTCGGTCGTGCCCGGGTCGAGCACCTCGGCGGCGATGCTGTCCTCAAGGTCGAGGAGCTTGTCCACTACTGACTTGGTCTTGGGCATGGTTCCTCCTAGGTCGTGGTGGTGGCGGTGCCGCGCCAGAACGCGGGGTCGGACAGTTCGGTCCGTGAGGGCTCGGGCTCGGGTCGGGCACGGGCTCCAGGTACAGCTGGGCGATCTGCTGAGCTTCCGAAGGCGTCAGGTGCAGGGCGCGGCAGACGCGCAACAGCGCCTCGGCGCTCAGGTGCCGCTCGCCCTTCTCCACCCGGGCGATGTGTGGCTGGCTCAGCGACGCGAGGATCCGAGTTCTCGCTGGCTCATCTTCCGTGCGCGCCGGACGCTGCGTAGATCGATCTGTTCCACGTCCTCACGGTGCGGGAAGTGTCGAGGGCGCTAGAGGCATGAACAGGAATGCCGCATGAGAAATCTCAGCGACGAAGAAGCGGCTCTATAGCTCGTGCATCGGGGAATCCGACCTCGGCGGTGGGCAACCCTGCTGCATGCGGTGGACGTGGGATGCTGCCTACGACCCGAAGCGCGCGTCGGGCGTACGATCGCGCTATGCCGTACCGACGAGGCAAGACCTCTCCCTGGCACGGGTCCGGGCACTTCGACGATCCGTTCATGATTCCTGAACCGGCGCCGATCGGGGAGGGTCCCTCGCAGCGTCGCACCGCGGTGATCGCACTCGCGATCGGTGTCGGCGTGGTCGTAGCCATCGCGCTGGCGGTGAAGCTCCTCGCGTAGCGACGGCCTCGCCGTCTACTCGCCATGCGGGTCAGTGCGTGAACCAGAGGGCGGACCTGGTTCACCGCGTGCATGCGTCTCGACGAGATCGGAAGCTGGACTGACTACGGTCGTAAACCACTTCGCCCTCGTCATCGGGACTACTGTGGGGGACGTGAATGCCTGCGGGGCAAGGAGTGAGGCTTAGAGTTGTACCCACACACGCGAGATGTTCTGACCCCGGTTCGGGCGTGGGCGCCCCGGGCGTGGGCGCGTGGGATCCCTGGGTACGGCCGGCCGGCGGCATCCCCCGTAGTAGCAGCTTGCACCCCCTCCCCCTCCCCTGTTGTTGCTACCTCGGGACACTGAGGGACACTGAGCTACTCAGCGAAGCAGCGAGAGGATGGCGTGATGCGTTGGGGTGTAAGGCTCCGGGGGTGGGACTCGAACCCACAACCTACGGATTAACAGTCCGCCGCTCTGCCGGTTGAGCTACCCCGGAAGGTGGAGCGTCGGGCAGTCTACCAGTGGCCTCTCGCTCACCCGCCACGGCGGTAGGCTGTCACGCACACCCTGGACGTCATCGACGGGAAGGACATCCGTATGAAGCTCCGCTCGCTGCTGTTCGTGGCTGTCGGCATCGGCATCGGATACTCGATCGCCTCCAAGATGCGCGAGGACGACCCCGACGTCGTCCGCGGGCCCCAGCGACAGCAGTCCACGAGCGGTCCCACGCTGCGGCTCGTGTCCGGCGGCGCGCAGCGCATCGCAGATCAGGCAGGCGTCCTCAGCCTCGACGCGATCCGTCGCGCCAGGGGGGCGATCCGCTCCCGTCTCTCGGAGTACGACGAGTACGGCAACGACGCGAGCTGGAACTGATCGGGTCGTCGGAAGACGCACTGTCTCAGCTGGTCGGCCAGCGCGTTCCGAACGTGACAGCCCCCGTGTTCGACGCCGTGCAGTCGGCGGGTGCCGCGTCACGCAGCACCGCGTAGCCGATGCCGATCGTGATCCAGTCGCGGATGAAGAAGCACTTGCCCGACTCGCTGTAGACGGCCGCCACGAAGGTGTGCCCCGTCGGGTCGAGCACGTCGGTGCTCGCCTTCCCGGACTCATCGCTCGGCGTGACGGCATCGAAGAACTGCAGGGAGGGCTCCGCCTGGGTCAGCGCCGCCGGAGTGGCAGTGGCGTACGTCGCTTGGTCGGTGAAGACGATGCGTCCCGTCTCGAGCGCCTTGGCGGCCGTCTGCTTCGCGGCCGAATCCTGCGCCCGAGACTTCACGCCCACGAACGTGGACACGCTCATGAGCAGGAGCACGGCGAGGATCGCCACGACGACCATGAGCTCGACCAGCGTGAACCCATCCTCGCGCTCGGTGAAACCTCTCCATCGGTGCAGCATCGTTCCTCCACGACACGTGCGAGCGTCCTCATCCGTATCGGTTGGAGGCCGAGCCACCCTTAGCGGGCCATGCGATGCTCGGATGCGCGGCGCGGGTACCCGGCCGAGAGACCTACTCCAGGTAGTCGCGGAGCTTCTGCGAACGGCTGGGGTGGCGGAGCTTCGAGAGTGTCTTGGACTCGATCTGTCGGATCCGCTCGCGGGTGACGCCGAATTCGCGTCCGACTTCCTCCAAGGTTCGTGGGTGGCCGTCCACCAGCCCGAACCGCAGCTGGATCACCTTCTTCTCCCGCTCGCTCAGGGTGTGGAGCACGCTCTCGAGCTGCTCCTGCAACAGGATGAAGCTGGCCGCGTCGACCGGGACCACGGCGTCGGCGTCCTCGATGAAGTCTCCGAGGTGGGAGTCCTCCTCTTCGCCGATCGGTGTCTCGAGCGACACGGGCTCCTGGCTGACCTTCTGGATCTCGCGCACCTTCTCGGCGCTGATGCCCATGACCTTGCCGATCTCGTCGGGCGTGGGCTCGCGGCCCAGATCCTGGAGCAGCTGGCGCTGCACGCGGACGAGCTTGTTGATCGTCTCGACCATGTGCACCGGGATGCGGATCGTGCGCGCCTGGTCGGCGATCGCACGCGTGATCGCCTGGCGGATCCACCACGTGGCGTACGTGGAGAACTTGAATCCCTTGTCGTAGTCGAACTTCTCGACCGCGCGGATCAGTCCGAGGTTCCCCTCCTGGATCAGGTCCAGGAACAGCATCCCTCTGCCCACGTACCGCTTCGCGATCGAGACGACCAGGCGAAGGTTGGCCTCGATCAGCTTGCGCTTGGCGAGCTGGCCGTCGCGCTCCACCCGATGGAGCCAGGCCTGCATGTCGTCGTCGGTCTTGGGGCGGTAGCTCTTGGCGATCTTCTCCCGGCCGATGCCCTCGACCTTGCCGAACGCGGTCAGCTGATGGTCGCGGATCTCCCAGACCTTCTGCACGCAGATCTTGACGGAATGCTGATCGGGCTTCTCCTCGTCGCGGATCACCACCTGGAGCGAGGTCGACATCTCGCCGGCCTCGATGCGCCTGGCCAGGTCGACTTCCTGTGCGGCGTTCAGGAGCGGGACCTTGCCGATCTCCTTCAGGTACATCCGCACCGGGTCGTTGGTCGGCGCCTTGAGCAGATCGACCTCGATGCGAACCTGGGTGGCGGCGTCGGTCTCCTCGCCGGGGACCTCGATGACCTCGATGCCCTCGTTCGTCAAGTGGTCCTGGACCTGGGTCAGGAACTCCTCGACCTGCTCGGGGGTGAAATCGTCGACCGGGACGGCTTCGAGGAGGTCCTCGGAGGTGACGAAACCACGCTCCCGCCCCTTGGCGGTGATGGTCTCCTTGACCTCGTCCAGGCTCGCGATCTCACGCGCCGGGACGCTCAACGGTTCTCCTCGGGGGTTCGCTGCACGACGACCCAGTGTACGGAAACGAAGCCGCCGCCGACCCTTCCGGGCCGAACCATCGCGCTCAGACGTCGCTCCGGGTGACCTGCCGAACCCGGCGGAGCTCGCCGTCCACCTCGACCAGCTCCGCGAACAGGCCATCGTAGGTCTCGTCGGTCGTGGGGTTGAGCTTCTGGAGGCGCATCCGCATGGAGTCGCTCTTCGCCTTCAGCACGAACTCCTGGAGTCGGAACCACACGGATTCGGCGTAGCCGGCATCCCCGTCGGACTCGAGCGGCTCGACCGCCAACGCCGAGATCAAGGTGGCGAGCTTCTCTTCCTCGCCTCCGGTGATCGGCTCTGTGTCGCCGCCGGTGGCCTCCAGCGCCTCCAGCGCCTTCCTCGCGCTCGCGGACCGGAAGTGCTCGCCGGTGAGTCGGGGCCCATACGCCTGGTAGACCGACCGGTCGCGAACCAGAAGCTTCAACATCTCGCGTTCGATCCTGTCGCGCGCGGACGACCGCTTGGGCGACTCGACCACCACGGCGGCCTGACGTCCCCGGAAGCCGGCGTCCAACGCCTGGAGCACCGACGACTCGGTGACCCCGGCGAGCTCGGCGACCAGGTGCGCGTACTCGCTGCGCCGCACCGGATCGGTGAGCCTTCCGAGGATGGGCAAGGTGTCCGTGACCGCCTGCGACCTCCCCTCGACCGAGGACAGGTCCGTGCGCGCGACGGTCCGCCGCAGCATGTACTCGATCAGCGGCCGGGCGGACTTCGCGGCGTCCCTGACCGCGTCCGCGCCGTGCTTGGCCACGAAGTCCGCCGGGTCCAGCCCCTGCGGGATGATCATGACCATGGCCTGGACCACCGGGAACTGTTCCTGGAACGCGAACGCGCGCTCGGCCGCCCTCGCGCCCGCCTCGTCGGAGTCGAACGCCAGGACCGCGCGCTGGGCGAAGCGTGCGAGCTGACGGAAGTGGCCCTCCCCCAACGCCGTGCCACAGGTCGCAACGGCGTTCTCGATGCCCGCCTGGACCAGCCCGATGACGTCGGTGTAGCCCTCGACGACGAAGACGTCGCCCTCCCGGGCCACCGACTGCCGCGCGCGGTGCAGGTTGTAGAGCACCTCGTGCTTCCGGTAGATCGGTGTCTCAGCGGTGTTGAGGTACTTGGCCTGCTCGCCGGCGCGCTGGTCCGTGGGCAGGATGCGAGCCCCGAAGCCGATCCCCCGGCCCTGGAGGTCGTGGATCGGGAAGGTCAGGCGCCCACGGAACCGGTCGCGCACCTGTCCGTCGTCGCCGCGCGTCGCCAGGCCGGCCTCCAGCAGGATCTCGGGGCTGAGGTCGCGAGCCTGGCTGAGTCGTCGCAGCAGGAAGTCGCGGTACCCGGGAGCGAACCCCACCCCGAACGCGGTCAGCGACTCCTGCGAGATGCCGCGTTCGGCGACATAGCGGCGCGCGTCCTCGGCCTCTCTGCCTTCCGACAACATCCGCTGGAACAGGTCCGAGGCTTGCTCGTTCGCGTGGTAGAGCGCCTGCTTGCGCGCGGCGGCGCGGCGGGCCTCTGGCGAGTCCCCCTCGTAACGAAGCTGCACGCCCGCCTGCTGGGCCAGCCGCTCGACGGCCTCGACGTAGCTGAGGTGTTCGAGCTCACGGATGAACCGGATCGCATCGCCCCCGGCGCCGCAGCCGTGGCAGTAGTACAGCTGCTTGGAGGGCGAGATCCCGAACGAGGGCGTCTTCTCTTGGTGGAAGGGGCACAGGCCCACCATCCGGTCGGCGCCGGCCTTCTTCAGGGTGAGGTACTGGGACGCGAGAGCGACCAGGTTGGTGCGCGCCTTGACCGCGTCGATGTCGTCGTCTCGGATGCGTCCGGCCACGGGTCCGGCGGCCCTCCCTAAAGGTCGAGTTCCAACAGCCAGCCCTGGGGAAGGAAGAGCCGCTCGTACGTGCGGAGCGCGTACCGGTCCGTCATGCCCGAGATGTGGTCGGCCACACGGCTCGGCAGGTCTCCTTCGGCGTGATGGTACTCCGGCGGCAGTTCGTCGGGGTGGTCCAGGAAGTGGCGGAAGAGGTCGCGGATCAGCTTCACGGCCTTCTCGTGCTCGCCCCGGGCGCTGTCGCGCACATACACCTCGGCGAACATGAAGTCACGCAAGGTGTCGAGCGCCGCGAACACCGAAGGCGAGAGCTCGATGCGATCTCGGTCCTCGCTGGCGCTCACAAGGTCGCTGACCAGGCTGTCGATCCGCTCGGCGTGGGTGCGGCCGAGCACGTCGAGGGCGGCGGACGGGAGCTCGTCGGGCGCAAGCACTCCGGCCCGGATCGCGTCGTCGATATCGTGGTTGACGTAGGCGATGCGGTCGGCGAACCGCACGATCTGTGCCTCCAGGGTGGAGGGCTCCGGCATCGACCACGGATGATGCACGATGCCGTCACGAACCTCCCACGTGAGGTTGAGGCCCTGCCCCTCGTTCTCGAGGTGCTCCACGATGCGCAGGCTCTGCTCGTTGTGGCGGAACGGCCGTCCCAGGAACGGCGTCAGCGCCTGCTCCCCCAGGTGTCCGAACGGCGTGTGCCCCAGGTCGTGACCGAGCGCGATCGCTTCGGTGAGGTCCTCGTTGAGGCGCAAGGCCCGGGCGCACGTCCTGGCGATCTGGGAGACGTCGAGCGTGTGCGTCAAGCGGACTCGGTAGTGGTCGCCCTGCGGCGCCATGAACACCTGGGTCTTGTGCTTGAGCCGCCGGAACGCCTTCGCATGGACGATGCGGTCGCGGTCCCGCTGGAAGACCGTGCGGATGTCGTCCTGGCGTTCCTCGCGCTCCCGTCCCTTGGTGGCGTCGGCGAACACAGCGCGCGACGACAGCACCTGGTGCTCGATGCGCTCGGTGCGTTCCCTGGGGGTGAGGCGGGGGGTGGTCGTCACACGCCCATGGTACCGACGCGTGCCGACAGGCCGGAAGGCGGGCTGGACCGTACTACCCGCATGGAACGAGCCTCGAAGTGGACCGGAATCGGCCGGTGGACCGCGATCGGAGGCTTGCTCTCGGGGATGCTCGCTTCTCTATGGCGTGCTCGGACGCGCCCGGTGGCCAGCCAGGAGCGCCTGCCGGGTACGGAGCGACGAGCGGAGCCTCGGCGTCTCCGGACGACGACGGCGGTCGCTACGGGTACGGGTCGGGCCAGGGTGGCGACGACGCCCCGGCGGCGGACGGCGGGCCCGCGGCCGCCGGGACGGTCGTGGCGTCCAACTTCTCGTTCTCACCGGCAACGGTGAAGGCGAAGGCCGGCGAGACGATCGAGCTCGAGAACGCCGACGCCACCACGCCCCACACGTTCACGGTCACCGACGAGGACATCGACCTGGAGCTGGACCCGGGCTCCTCGAACACCGCGACGATCGACCTGCCCGCCGGCACCTACCCGTTCGAATGCCGGTTCCACGCCTCACAGGGGATGAGAGGGACGCTGGTCGTCACGTAGCCGCCGCGCCGCCGGTGGACCTCACCCTGGCGCTACCTCCCGAGGACGCGATAGGCGAGGTAGGCGAAGGTCTCCCGGACGTAGCCGGGGATCCGGGCCTCCTCGGTCTTGGCTGCCGACGTCCACGTCGCCGACGCGTAGCCGGCGATCCCGAGGTCGGCCGCCATCCGCTCGATACGGGCGTTGTGCCACGGGTCGGAGACGAGGAAGGCGCTGTTCATGTCCTGCGACCGCATCTGTTCCGCGGCCGCCTTCAGGCTTTCGAACGAGTTCGTTCCTTGGGGCACCGCCATGATCGAGTCTTCTGGAACCCCCCGCGAAACCAGGTAGTCCCGGCCGGCCTGGGCCTCGGTGGTGCGATCGCCCGGTTGGTTGGCGCCGAGCACGAACACGCGAGGCGCTCGCTCCTGCTCGGTACAGGAGGGCGGCGTGATCGAGCCGCGCCTTGAACACCGGCGAGGGTGTGCCGTCGTACTGGGCGGCGCCGAGCACGACGATCGCGTCGGCTCTCTCAACGTCGCTGGCTCCGTCTTGGTGGGCCTCCCGCCACACGATGAACCCGCTCACGGCCACCACGCCGGCGGCCGCGAGGAGGACGAACGCGACCACGCTGAGGAGGGGATGCCTTCGGATCGGGCTCACCGGGCCAGCCTACTTCGCATCTCATGCCGCACCCGGCCGCCATGCGGTGCAGCAGTCCAGCGGATCGCCCTGCGTGAGCGGCCGAGCTCGCCCATCTGCGACGCGCACGATCCACACGTCGCCGACGAAGCAGTCGCTTCCGGGTTCGTCGCAGCGACCTCGAGTGAACGCCACGGAACGGGCGTCGGGGCTCCATGAAGGAGCGAGGTCGGTGCATCCGTCGTCGGGGCACGCGGTGAGCAGCTCGAGGCCGGACCCATCCGGACGGATCAGGAAGATCCCGCTCTCGTGCGGAGCCGTGGTCCGGCGACCTTCGACCGCCAGCCACGCGCCGTCGGGAGACCACGCGACCGCCTCGCCGATCTGCAGGTCCGGGACGTCGACCTCGGACCGGGTCTCACCGGAGGCCGGGTCCACCAGGAGGATCCGGGCGGGGCCACCACGCTGCTCGATCACGGCGATGGAGTCCCCCGCGGGCGACCACGCCGGGGAACCTCTGAGCGACAGGTCGCCCGCGAGCAGCTCGGGCTTCCCACCGCCCGCCGCGACCGTGAAGATCCCCTCGGTCCCGCCACGCGACCCCGCGAAGGCGATCGTGGACCCGTCGGGGGACCATGCCGGCGGTCCGTAGCCATCACACGAAGCAGGCGGGCACCCCGCCAACGTCGTGACCCCGGCTCCCTCGGTCCACAGGAAGAGTCCTCCGGGACCCACCGTGGCGAGGCTCTTCCCATCGGGCGACCAGGTCGGGGCGGACTCTATACGCGGCTCCCTCGACGAGCACGGCACCGATCGTTCCATCCGGGTCGAGGAGCCTGAGCATCGCCTCGGGCACCTGTCCGTCGACCCCGGGCTTTCAGCTCTCGAGAACGCGAGATCCCCCGCCGTTCCCAAGGCCGCCGGCGACGTGGGAGCGCCGGACGACGTGCTCGGGCGCGATGGCACGGCTGTGCTGGAGCAGGCGGACACCATCACCATCACGGCGAGCCCGGCGACCGCGAGACCATTCCGCTTCCTGTCCATGCGTCCTCCCTAACACAATGGCGACCGGACGATCGCCGCGGACGCGCTCACGTCCGCGAAGCCGTGCGCCATGACGAAGTCACACCATTCGGCCGTCGTGACCCGGTTCGAGAACGGGTCACAGCCGTTGTAGCCCCAGGCCGCGTTGAGGCTGTGCCAGGCATCCTGGGTCTTGGGCCCCCACTGCCCGTCCGCCGGGAGCCCCGCCCCGTCGAAGTTGTTGCACACCGCCTGGATGAAGCCCACATCGGAGACGCTGTCCTTGCTGAAGACAGGCTGCGAATGATCGTCCACGTGGATGTGATTCGTGTGATCGGCGTTGTACCACCCGTCGAGCGTGTACCTGAAATACCTGCGGCAGCTCGCATCGACGGCCAGGTAGCGACGACGAACAGTGCGGTCGTTCGACGCGTGATCGCCACCGTGCATGTCGACCGCCATGCCGTTCCACTGGATCCTGTTGATGTCGATCGCTCGTCCCTGACCGTGGCATCCCGGCTTGCACACGTAGGCGCCGACGTGCCCGATCCAACGCAGGTCGTTCATGCCCGGCGGACCGAAGATGTCGGAGTTGAACCTCAGTGTCTGCATCCAGTCGACGAGCATGGTGTAGAAGGTGCGCTCGCACTTGATGACGCGGCGTGAGTAGCTGCCCGGACCGCCGAATTTGATCGGGATCGCTCCGATCGCGTCGAACGACCGTGGGTTCTCCATGCCACACGAGGTGCTCCCGCTGCAGCTCATCAGACCGTCACCTCCCTGAGATAGCCATCGTCCTCGCGATCTCCTGCAACCACGAGCACCTCACCTCGTCGCCTGAGGTCGTGAACCGTCACGTGGGCCGGCACGCCGGCGGGAGGCTCCACCTCGGACCAGGTCGTGCCTGCCCGGCGCCAGTACCGGGTTCGGTCCTGTCCGTCGATCCCGACGACCAGCAGCGAGCCGTCGACGGCGGCCGCGGCCACGGGCGCGAAGGGGAGCTGAACGCCTGGCGCCCCGATCGGATGCCACGGGCCTCTGAGCTCGTTTGCCCGGAACAGCGCGATCCCTGAGACATCGGTGAGCCCGATGACAGGGCGATCGCCGTCGAGGGCGAGCAACGTCACCGCACCGTGTCGAACCCGAGGCACGCCGACGAGATCGAGAGTCGTCAGCGACCCGCCAGGCTCTCCCTCAACAGCGATCGTCTCCGTCGGCTCCTGCACCTCGTCCTCGGCGAACCGAGCCCCCACGGCGAGGACGCGGTCGTGCCGGGCGACGACCCCGGTGAACAGCCCAGGCACACCGTCGTGATCGCTCGCGCGCAGGTCCCACCGGACGCCGTCGGATGAGGAGAACGCCGCGGGACGGGTGGCATGCTCGAAGCCCGTGCACCCGACCGCGATCGCGGTGCTCGCGACCACGTCGAGGCCGTTGAGCGCGGTCCCGGCCGGGAAGTCGTCCGTGCCAGCCACGAGCTCCCAGGATCCTTGCCCGGGAGACCGGCCCCAGACCCGCGGTTCGCCTCTGACGCCACCGACGGCGAGCGCCCGGTCGCCCAGGAGCGCGACCGCCGCAAGCGGATCCGCCGGCAGTCCGTCGCCGGGGTCCTTGGCGAGGTCCGTCAGTACCGAACCGACTCCCGTCGCGGCCGCACCGGCGCCGAGGGCGGCGAACGCCATCGCACCCATCGCCGACCGGCGGAGGAACTCGCGCCTGGGCAGGCCGGCACTTGCTCTTGGTTGCGGCATGGCCACCTCCGTGTGATGCGGGGGAGGTGGGAGGACGGCGAGCCTACGCCCGGCGCTGCCGTTGTGCCGTGACCCAGGTCACGTCCTGGCCGAGCCGCTCTGCCTCGCGCAGCCCGGACGGGACTGCGCTAGCGTGGGCCCATGGGTGAGACCGAGTACCCGATCCGCTACTCCCCAAGGTTCACGTGGCTCTTCATGCCGCTGATGATGGGACCGCGGCATAGCGAGGTCAGGCTGACCGCCGACGCGCTCCACGTTCGGATGGGCTGGGCGTTCCGCGCCGAGATCCCCCGATCCTCGATCCGATGGGCCCGCCGGGCTCCGGAGGAGACGTGGGCCGTCGGGGTCCACTCCAACTTCCGAGGCAGATGGTTGGTGAACGGCTCGTCGCTCGGGATCGTCGAGATCGGGCTTGAGCCGCGTGCGCGAGCCAGGTCCGCCATCTTCCCGATCACGGTCTCGGTGCTCGGCTTGGGGCTCCGGGACCCCGAGGGCTTGCTGAAGACCCTCGGCATGCCCGAACACGACTGACGCCGGGCGCTACGTCGAGGCGACCTCCGCGGCACCGGCCGCGGCCTGGCCCGCCGCCAGCCGCGCCGTCTCCACACGGAAGGGCGAGCAGCTCACGTAGTCCAGCCCGAGCTCGTGGCAGAAGGCCACGCTCGCGGGATCGCCGCCGTGCTCACCACAGATCCCCAGGTGGATCCGAGGGTTGGCCTCACGGCCATCCTCGCACGCGATGCGCATCAGGGAGCCGACGCCGGGCCTGTCGATCGTGACGAATGGGTTCGCCGGCACGAGCTTGCGCTCCTCGTACATGCCCACGAACTTGCCGATGTCGTCGCGGCTGAACCCGAAGGCGGTCTGCGTGAGGTCGTTCGTGCCGAAGGAGAAGAAGTCTGCCGTCGACGCGATCTCGCCCGCGGTCACTGCCGCGCGCGGCAGCTCGATCATCGTTCCCCATTCGAAGTGGCTGAGCTCGGCTCCCTCCCGATCGAGGATCTCGCGAGCGACGGGCTCCAGCTCGGCCCGCATCTGCTGCAGCTCTGGCGCGGTCGCGACGAGCGGGATCATGATCTCGACCTTGGGGTCGCCGCCGTCGACCGCGCACCTTCACCGCCGCCTCGACGATCGCCCGCACCTGCATCGCGTACAAGCCTGGCTTCACGATCCCCAGGCGCACGCCGCGCAAGCCGAGCATCGGATTCATCTCGTGGAGCTCGTTCACCTTCTGCAGGACCAGCTCCTGCTCTGAAACGTCCTCTCCCTTGGCCTTGCCCAGCGCGACCTCGACCGCCAGCTCCACCTGATCGGGCAGGAACTCGTGCAGCGGCGGGTCGAGCAGGCGCACCGTCACCGGGAGACCGCTCATGGCGGTGAAGATGCCGACGAAGTCATCCCGCTGCAGCGGGAGCAGGACGTCGTAGGCCTCCTGTTCCTCCTCGGCCGTCTCGGCGAAGATCATCTTGCGCACGGCGAGCACTCGCTCCTCGCCCAGGAACATGTGCTCGGTACGGCACAGGCCGATGCCTTCGGCGCCTCGGATGCGCGCGTTCGTCGACTGATCGGGTGTGTCGGCGTTGGCGCGGACCTTCAGGCGGCGCCGCGCGTCGGCGATCACCATGAGCCGATCGAAGGACTTCCACAGCGGTGCCTGTCGGGCCGCGACGTCGCCCTGACGCCCCTTCTCCAGCAGCGACCCTTGCAACGGAAGCTCCCCCACGAACACGTTGCCGGTGAACCCGTCGATCGTGATCGTCTCGCCCTCGTGCACCGTGACGTCGCCGGCAGTGAAGACCTTGTCGGCGACGCGGAGCTTGATCGCGTCGGCCCCGCACACCGCGGGGATGCCTTCGCCCCGCGCCACGACGGCGGCATGGCTGTTGGTGCCCCCGGCGCTCGTCAGGATCCCTTGTGCCGCGATCATGCCGTGGTAGTCGTCGGGCGTGGTCTCCCTCCGGACCAGGATGACCCGTTCGCCGGCCTGGCCGCGCTGTTGCGCCTCGTCCGCCGTGAACACGACGGCGCCCGTCGCCGCGCCTGGCGAGGCGTTCAGCCCGGTCGCGATCGGGGTGGCGCCCGTGGCGTCGACGCGGCGCTTGAAGAGCTCTTCCAGTCGGTTCGCATCGACGCGCAACAGCGCCTCGTCCTCGTTGATCAACCCTTCGTCCAGCATGTCGTGGGCCATGACCCATTCACCGAACGCCGTGCGCTTGCCCACTCGCGTCTGCAGGATCCACAGCCGGCCCTTCTCGATCGTGAACTCGATGTCGCACATGTCGCGGTAGTGGTCCTCGAGTGTCTGCATGACGTCGCGGAGGCCCGCGTTCGACGCCGGGTCGACCTGCTCGAGATCGGCGAGCGGCAGCGTGTTGCGGATCCCCGCGACGACGTCCTCCCCCTGCGCGTTGCCCAGGTAGTCGCCGTAGGGCACCTTCTGTCCCGTGGATGGGTCGCGCGTGAACGCGACACCCGTGCCGGAATCGTCCCCGCGGTTTCCGAACACCATCGACTGCACGTTGACCGCGGTCCCGAGGGCGTCGCTGATCTTGTTCTGGCGGCGGTAGTCGATCGCGCGCTTGCCGTTCCAGCTTCCGAACACGGCCTCGATCGCGAGACGCATCTGCTCTCGGGGGTCGGTCGGGAACTCCTGGCCCGTGTGCTGTTGGTAGATGTCCAGGAACTCGGTGGCGAGCCGCTCGAGGTCGTCGGCGTCCAGGTCGGTGTCGGAAGCGCCGGGAGCCTTTCGCTCCTTGGCGGCATCGAGCGCATCCTCGAACGCCTCGGCCGGAACGTCCATCACGATCTTGCCGAACATCTGGATGAACCGTCGATACGCGTCGCGGGCGAACCGCAAGTCGCCCCCCGACTGCTCGGCCAGTCCCTTCATCGACTCCTCGTTGAGGCCCAGGTTCAGGACGGTGTCCATCATGCCGGGCATCGAGAACTTGGCGCCGGACCGCACGCTCACGAGCAGCGGGTCGGACGGATCGCCCAGCTTCTTACCCATCGAGGTCTCGAGCGTCTGGACGTGGGTCTCCACCTCGTCGGCCAGGCCTGCGGGGAAGCCGCCTGCATCCAGGTAGCTCAGGCACGCCTCGGTGGAGACGGTGAACCCGTGGGGGACCGGCAGGCCCATGTTCGTCATCTCGGCGAGGTTGGCGCCCTTGCCGCCGAGCAGATCCTTCATGTCCTTGTTGCCTTCTGAGAAGTCGTAGACGTACTTGGTCACTGGCAAGCCTCCGGCACGGGTCGTTGCAAACGGAGTCGTCAGTCTAGGCGACGAGGTCACGACACTCGGCGTGTGTGGCGCAGCCCACGAGATCCGTCTGGCGATACACCTCGATGTGTGCGTCGGTGTACGATGGGACGATGGCGGCGATGGTCAGGACGAACGTGGTGATCGACGAGGACCTCGTCGACAAGGTCATGAAGACCTACGGCCTGCGGTCCAAGCGGGCCGCGATCGACTTCGCGCTCCGCGCGCTGGCGGGCACCGACGATCCACATGTCGGCATGCTCGCGCTCGAAGGCACCGGGTGGCAGGGCGACCTGGACGAGATGCGCCGCTCCCATGCCGGGCCCGTAGGCGATGCTCCTTCCTGACAGCTCGGCGTGGATCGAGCTGCTGCGATCGACCGGATCGGCCGTCCATCTCCGGCTCCATGCCGCCCTCGAGGCCCAGGAGCACATCGCCGTGACCGAGCCGGTGATCCTGGAACTGCTCAGCGGAGCCTCGAACACGCGACACGCGAACACGCTCCGGCGCCAGCTCACCGGATTCGAGCTGGCCTCGGTCGGCGGACTCGCGGGCTTCGAGCACGCGGCGGCGATCTACCGGACCTGCCGTGACGGCGGCCGACAGCTCGACGGCACGATGGACTGCCTGATCGCGGTCGCCGCCATGCGCGCCGACGCCACCGTCCTCGCGCTCGACCGAGACTTCCACGTCATCGCCGAGCACACCGACCTGCGGCTCGAATCGCCCGCCTGAAGCTCAGCGGCGCACCAGGCGGAAGATCGCAGCGCCGGTCGAGAAGTAGATGCGGCCGCGGCCGTCGGCCTCCATGGACAGCACCCGCCCGCGCGCACGGAACACGACGCGTTGCGCGCGCGCCCGGAGCCGATCGGCGGACAGGGTCACGCGGCGGATCTGTCGCGTGTTGTAGGCGCCGAAGAACAACGTCCCGTCGCTCGCCGACCCGAGCCGGCAGCCATCGCAGAAGACCAGGCCGGTCGGCGCGATCCGCGAGTACCAGCGCAACGGCAGGACGGGGTTTGGCCCGCTCCGGTTCGTGTTCCTGGGCGAGCGGCCGGCGCACGTCCACGAGGGGCCCCACCCGAAGTTCCGCGCACGCTGGACCCGGTTGAGCTCGTCGGTGCATTCGGGGCCGTTGTCGGTGAGCCACGGCCGGCCGGAGCGCGGATCGAAGTCCAGCCCCCACGGGTTGCGGAAGCCTCGCGCCCACACCCGGGAGCGACGGAGCGGGTTGTCGTCCGGGATGCCGCCGTCCGGGTTCATGCGTAGGACCTTGCCGCGACGGCTGCGCAGGTCCTGGGCCGCAGCTTCGTTCCCGGCGTCGCCGACCGTGACCCACAACATGCCGTCGGGCCCGAAGAGGATGCGTCCCCCGTCGTGCAGAGCCCCGCGCCTGGCCGGAACCGACATGATCACCCTGGTCCCCCGCACGCGCCCGTCGATCACCCGAAGGCGGATCAGCCGGTCGACGAGACGCCGGCCGAAGCCCTGCGTCGCGTACACGTACACGAACGGGGATCGCGGGAACCGTGGATGCACCGCGATCCCCAGCGGCCCCTGCGCGAACGATCCGTCGACGTTCGGGATCGACCACACCCGATGACCGCGGCCGCGGCCCATCTGCGCGACCCAGATCTCACCACGTGTCTTCTCGACGTACCAGATGCGGTCCCGTCCATCGAAGGTGAACGCCACCGCGTCGTGGAGGCCGCGCACCACGCGATGGGAGACGATCGCCGCTCGACCGGGGCTGGTCGCGGCAAGCATGGCGGACAGGGCTACGGCTACCGCGATCATGGCGCGCCCCCTCGACATGGGAGCATCCTGCCCTACATCAGGCGAGGCGGTCGCGGCGCTTCAGTCTGAGGCGCTTCAGTCTCTGGTCGAACGCTCCAGCGACGTGAGGGCCTGCTTCGAGGTGGCGAACCCCGCCGTCACCCGAACACCCGTGGGATCGTGCACGAACCCTGCTCGTCCCATCGAGCCCATCCACGATCGGACCGCGTCGGCGAACTGCGCGGCATCCGCGGGCGTGTCCCAGACGGTCGACAGCAGCACCGCTGCGTCCTCGCCGTCGGTCCACGATCGATAGAGCCCTCCGTCCCATCCTGCCGTGGCTCCCCGAACCAGATCGTCATCGTCGAGCCCCAGCGACAACATGGCGACGAGCCACACCTCGCCGATCTCCATCACGTCGAGATCTCCCCACCCATCGCCCAGGGACTTCGAGAGATCGGCAACGTTCACAGGCGTGGGCTGGTCGGAGGGATAGCGCTCGGGGTGCAGGACCTGCTCGGTGGAGGTGGGCAGCGTTCGCAAGGCCTCGTCGATCGCATCGAGCCCACCCCGCTGTTCGAGGGCGCCGATGAACGCATGCCCCGTGTACGGCCATGCTTGGAGCTGGAGGATGAACGGCGGCACGCCTTCGGGGAGACCTCCGCCGCCCCCATCCCCCAGGCCCGCATCCGGGTCCGGGAACTCCTGCAGCACCCGGCTCGCGAAGAACTGCGCATCGCCCTCCACGGCACCCAGGCCGGCGAGCAGGGCCTCGTCGTGGCAGCGCGCGGCGATGTCGTCGAGCCGTGTCAGGTCGAAGTTCTGGTCGTCGATCGCGTGCGTGAGCTCGTGGGCCAGGATGTACCGTTCGGTCAGATCGAGCTCGTCGTCCCCCACGTACACGAGCTGGCCGTCGACCGGGTTGTAGAAGCCCACGACCTGGCCCTGCTGGTAGGCCCGCAATGCCCCGCGGATCGTGACGTCCGTCGGGATCACACCGATCGTCTGCCAGGCCACCGTGCGCCGGTCGTAGAAGTCCTTCGGATTTGCCTCGTCGAACGCCGCGTTCAGGTCCGCCGCGATCTCGTCGGCGTCGACGGGCTCCGCATCGACCGGCTCCAGGAACCCGAGTCCGCGGACCGCTTCGACCTGGTCCTGCACCTCGGCGATCGCCGGAGGGGTCGGACCCGGCGAAGATCCGTCGCCGGTGGAGGTGGGTGTCGGTTCGACGCACAGCGCCTCCATCGCGCCGGCGGACGTGGCCTCGCCGGTGTCGACCGGTTCCACCCGCAACCCGACGCCGTCCGGGGGCGAAGCCGGGGGCGGCACGGACGGAGGCGGCGGTGAGGGGTCGCCCACTCGGAACTCCACGGTGCACGCGGCCGCGGTCATGGCGAGCGCGACGATCGCCGCCGCGGTCCTGTGGCGAGGCGTCATCCCCGCCTCGGCAGCACGAGCGCGAGCACCGCGAGCACGATGGCCACGAGCGACAGTCCCGCCGAGATCCACAACAGTTCCAGACGGTCCAGGAACCCCCGGGCGGCTACGGCCAGGAGGGCGCCGGCGACGAGCATGGATACGAACGCCGCGACGTACAGCGTGGTCCAGCCTCGTGGAGTCCCCGCCGGCCGGTGGGTCACAGGCGTTCCCTCAGATAGTCAACTACCTTGACGATTGGGATGCGATCCTGCTGCATCGTGTCCCGCTCGCGCACCGTGACCTGCTTGTCGTCCAACGAATCGAAATCCACCGTTACGCAGAATGGCGTGCCGACCTCGTCCTGACGGCGATAGCGACGGCCGATCGCTCCCGCGTCGTCGTATTGGCTCATCCACTCGGGGCCGATCAGGTCGAACACGCCGCGCGCCTCGGGCACGAGCTTCTCGTTGCGCGAGAGCGGCAGCACCGCGACCTTGATCGGCGCCAGGTCCCGGTGCAGGCCCAGCACGGTCCGCTTGTCGGTGTCCCCCTTGGCGGTCCGCACCTCCTCCACGCGGTAAGCATCGAGCAGGAACGTGAGCAACGCGCGGTCGACCCCGACGGCCGGCTCCACCACGTAGGGCAGGTAGCGCTCCTCCTTCTCCTGGTCGAAGTAGGTGAGGTCCTCTCCGCTCGCGTTCTGATGCGCGGCGAGGTCGTAGTCGGTGCGATTTGCGATCCCCTCCAGCTCCTGCCACCCGAACGGGAACTCGTACTCCACGTCGGTCGCCGCCTTCGCGTAGTGCGCCAGCTCCTGCGGCTCGTGCGGCCTGAGCCGGAGCCTGTCCTTCGAGACCCCCAGGTCCAGGTACCACTGCAGGCGCCGGTCGACCCAGTAGGAGAACCACTCGTCGTCCGTGCCCGGTTCGACGAAGAACTCCATCTCCATCTGCTCGAACTCCCGCGTGCGGAAGATGAAGTTCCCCGGCGTGATCTCGTTGCGGAACGACTTGCCGATCTGGGCGATCCCGAACGGCAGCTTCTTCCGCGCCACCTGCTGCACCAACGAGAAGTTGACGAACATCCCCTGAGCGGTCTCCGGTCGCAGGTAGGCCACGCCGTCCTCATCCTCGATCGGGCCCAGGAACGTCTTCAGCATCATGTTGAACTGCTTGGGCTCGGTGAACTCCGCTCCCCCGCAGTTCGGGCAAACGACCACGCCGTCGGGGTTGGCGCTCCAGGTGGTCTTCGCGGAACCGCTGATGGCAGTTCGTGCACTCGACGAGCGGATCGTGGAACGTCTCGAGATGACCGCTCGCCTCCCACACGCGCGGGCTCGTGACGATCGCCGCCTCGACACCCACCACGTCGTCGCGCAGCTGCACCATGTGTCGCCACCACGCGTCGCGGATGTTCCGGCGGAGCTCCACACCGAGCGGCCCATAGTCCCACGAGGAGCGCACCCCCCCGTAGATCTCCGCGGACTGGAAGGCGATCCCCCGGCGTTTGGCGAGGGAGGTGACGGCCTCCATGAGGTCGGGCATGACGATGTCTCCTCTCCCGGCCGCTGGCAGCGACCGCTGGCGTGAGCCCATCGTACCGGCGTCATGTGCCCGCGGCGCCGCTCACGCCGAGGGAACGGCGAAGCCGAGAAACCGGTCAGTTCTCGGCGATCGCGCCGAAGCGTCTCGTCCGCTTCTGGAAGTCGCGGACCGCCTCGAACAGAGTCTCGCGCGTGAAGTCCGGCCAGAAGACCGGCGTGAACCACAGCTCGGAGTATGCGACCTCCCACAGCAGGAAGTTGGACACGCGCTCCTCGCCGCTCGTGCGGATCAACAGGTCTGGCTCCGGCATGTCCGGGTGGTACAGGCGCTCGGCGATCGTGCTCTCGCTGACCTTCTCCGGCTTCAGCCGCCCTTCGCGGACGTCACGGGCCAGGTCCCTCACCGCGTCGACGATCTCGGCGCGGCCGCCGTAGTTGAACGCGATCGTGAGCGTCATGCCCGTGTTGTCGCGGGTGAGGTCCTCGGAGATCTGCATCTCCTTGATCACCGATCGCGGCACACGCCAGTCGCGGCGGCCCGTCCAGCGGATGCGCACGTTCATGTCGTTGAGCTCGTCACGACGCCGCCGCAGCAGGTCGCGATTGAAGTTCATGAGGTACAGGACCTCGGGCGCGGGCCGCTTCCAGTTCTCCGTGCTGAACGCGTAGACGGTGAGCCACCGCACGCCGACCTCGTTCGCACCCTTCACCGTGTCCCAAAGCGCCTCCTCGCCTGCGCCATGGCCTTCGGTGCGTGGCAGACCACGCTGCTGCGCCCAGCGGCCGTTGCCGTCCATGACGATCGCGACGTGCGAGGGCACGCGCGAGCGATCGATGTCTCCGAGGAAGCTCACGGTGCCGTCCTCACCAGCATCGGCACCGACTTCATGCGTCGCTCCAGGTGGAACTCGGCGAAGCCGTACAGCAGCGCGCGAGACTCCTTGCGGACGCGCGGATCGGGCGCGATTCCTCGCGCGCCAGGCCCCCTGCGCCGGCGTCGCTGAGGTCGGCGAGGGCGAGCGCGGACAGGTATCCGAGCGCGGCGCGGGAGCAGCTAGAGGATCCACCCTCTGCACATCGGCCGCACACGGCTCCACCCAAGCCCGCCGACCACAGCTGGGGGTCGCGCTCCCCGCACACCGCGCAGGCGGTGAGCGCGGGGTGGAAGCCGCTGAGGGACAAGAGCTTCAGCAGGAACGACTCGGCCACCGCGGCGGGATCGGCGGGCCGGGCGTCGAGGGCACGGCAGCCCGCGAGCAGCAACAGGGTGATCCGGAGGTTCTTCTCGTGCTCCTCGGCGACCTTGTCGACCGCCTCGAGCATCGTCTCGCCGGCCGCGAACCGCGCCAGGTCCTCACGGATCGCCATATGCGGAGCGATGATCTCGGCCTGGGTCACGGTGTCGAGAGCCCCGCGCCCCCGGTAGAGCATGAGGTTCACGTGGGTGAAGGGTTCCAATCTGGCGCCGAACCGGCTGGTGGTCTTGCGGATCCCCTTCGCCACTGCCCGGACCTTGCCCGAGCCCTGAGTCATGACGGTGACGATCTTGTCGGCCTCGCCGAGCTTGTGGGAGCGCAGGACAACACCCTGCTCTTTGTACGGCGGCATCCGCGAATCGTAGCGCCGCCGAGGTCACGAACCCCTGTGCGGGCGTGTGTTCTTTCCGTGTCGGCGCAGGGTCTGGAGTCAGTTGCGGCTCCGTCTTCAGGTCTGGGGTCCTTCGTGCCGAAGCTACTGTGGATCGCCCGCGGGACCGACGGCGAACCCTAGGAGTGCGATGAGTGACACGATGACTGCGGCCTGGCCTCTGCAGCCTGCGCCGAGCCCCCTGGGTCCTCCAATGGAGCCGCCTCGATCGGCGACCGGTTCCAGGAGATCCTGGGCAAGTTCCGCGAAACCAACCCCACCTTCCTGATCGACGACGACGTCATCCGCCGCTACCACCTGGCGCTCCAGACCCGAGGGTTCGTGATCCTGTCGGGCCCGAGCGGTACCGGCAAGACATGGCTGGCGCAGGCGTACGCCACGACGGTCCGGGCCGCGGTGCAGCTCGCGGCGGTCGATCCGAGCTGGTCCTCCAACGAGGACCTGCTGGGGTACCTCTCCCCGCTCGACGGCTTCTACCACCACACGCCGTTCAGCGAGTTCGTGCAGGAGGCCGCTCGCGAATGGGACTCAGCGGAAACTGCACAACGCTCCGCCCGCGAGTATCACGTGATCCTGGACGAGATGAACCTGGCACGGGTCGAGCACTACTTCAGCCGCTTCCTCTCGGCGATGGAGGTCCGTTCGCGCGAAGGTGTCTCGCGACTGGACCTGGCCCCCGGGCACGCGGTCCAGCTCTCTCCGAACCTGAAGTTCGCCGGCACGGTCAACATCGACGAGACCACTCACGGCTTCGCCGACAAGGTCTACGACCGGGCGCAGCTGCTGGAGCTGCCGCTGCAGCGCAGCTACGTCGTCGAGTACCTCGAGGGCGAGCCCTACGCGGACACGCTGCTCGCGGTGTGGGACGCGCTCCGACCGATAGCGCCCTTCGGCTTCCGTGTGCTCCAGGAGATCCACCTCTACGTCACCGCGGCGACGGAGATCGACACACCGTGGGAGGTCGCGCTCGACGAGCAGTTCGTGCAGAAGGTGCTCCCACGGATCCGCGGTGCGGACAGCTCCCTGGACGAGGGCCTGGCGGCGTTCCTGGGTGCGATCGGCGACGGGTTCCCGCTCGCGCGCGAGAAGACCGAGCTGATGCGCGAGGACTACGCCGCCCATGGATTCGCCAGCTTCTTCTGAGCTCGGCGCTCCGGCCGCGGCGGGAACCGGCGCCGACCTCGAGCAGCTGCGCGACATGGTGCACGGTGCCCCCGGTCGCCCCGGCCTTGCCGACGCGCTGCCTCGCCTCCAGCGGGCGCACCGCAAGGAGCTGATCCGCGTCGAACGCTGGACGACCGGCGACCTGGCCCGTCACCCCGAGCCCCGTTCGCTGGTTCGCAGCAGGCGGAAGCCCGGCAACCTCGACGAGCACGGCCGGCTCCGTCGTGTGTTCGACCAGCGCCGTGTGCTCACCGAGGACATCCACGAGAACCGGGTCGTCCTCCATGCGGTCCAGGAGGTGCGCGCCAGGCTCGCGGCGTTTGCCGACGCGGGCGAAGCCGAGGCGTTCGACCTGCTCCGGGACCTGGACGGGGCGATCGCGAGCACCCCGTTCCTGCAGGAGCTCACCACCCTTCGATCGCCGCCCCGGACACCCACCGCGACCCTGCAGAGCGATCCGCTCTACCGGTCGATATTCCTCGCGTGGCTGTCGCTTCGGGAGGACTCGGATCGACCGGAGCCCGCCGGCGGCTGAGCGTTCCACACGCTGTGCTCCGGCGTGGCGTCTCCGTGGCCCCGGGTCCTTGTCAACAGGCATCGATCGATCTCGAACTCGAAGAGCTCCTGCTCGGAGAGATCGGTCGCATCGACGTCCGGCCGTTCCGATGCGAACCGGTGCCGCAACCGCGTGTTGACGCCCCGATCGGTGACGTGCCGAGCGGTCCCCCGCACGTAGAACACGTCCTCGTTCTCATCCGCAGGGAACGTGTGCATCGCGTACCGGCCGTCGCGGTGGAGGTCGTTCCGCTTGTGCGAGGGCACGAGGAAGGCGAACAGGCCCGGTCCATCCAGCACGGGACTGAAGGGATGCACGCGAGGGCCGCCGTCCAGCCTCACGGTGGCCAGGAACGCGAGCCCCACGCCGTACTGATAGAGGATGGCGCGACCCGCTTCGGCGAGGTCGGGCCGTCGCTCGGCGAACTCGCCCCAGGTCACACCGCCGGTGCTCACGCGCCCATGGGGTGCCACACGGTCTTGAGCTCCATCAGCGCGGTGATCTCGTGCGGGCCCTGCGCCGCCTCGCTGAACGGGTCCACATCGGGTCCACGGTGCACGCGCTTGACGTTGTCGGCCGCCGATCGCTCGGTGTCGGCGGCCATCGCGGCTGGCACCCCCGTGATGTCGATCGCGTTGACGTCCATGTGACTCGCGAGCCACGGCACCAGCTCGGCGGTACGGCCGGTGAGGATGTTCACGACGCCGCCCGGGACGTCGCTGGTCGCGAGCACCTCGGCGAGCGAGACCGCCGGCAGCGGCGATGATTCGCTCGCGATCACGACGCACGTGTTGCCGCCGACGATCGCCGGCGCCACCCGCGAAACCAGACCGAGCAGCGACTGGTCGCCCGGCGCCACGATGCCCACCACGCCGGTCGGCTCGGGGATCGTGAAGTCGAAATAGGGACCGGCGACCGGGTTCGACGCGCCGGCCACCTGCGCGATCTTGTCCGCCCAGCCGGCGTACCAGACCCATCGGTCGATGGACGCGCTCACGCCTCGTGCGGGGTCCGCCGCACCCGCGTCGCGAAGCTCTGCCTCGAACTGGGCCCGGCGGCCCTCCATCATCTCGGCCACGCGATACAGGATCTGCCCACGCAGGTATGCGGTCGCGCCCGACCAGCCGGGGAACGCCGCCCTGGCAGCCACCACCGCTTCGCGCAGGTCCTTGCGGGACGCCTGCGAGACGTGGGCGAGCGGCCGGCCATCGTGCGCCGCGACCTCGTAGGAGCGTCCGCTCTCGCTGCGGGGGAACGCCCCGCCGATGAACAGCTTCGCGGTGCGGCGAACGTCGATCCTCTCCTCGCTCATCGCCCGTCTCCGACGGGAGCCAAGTACGGCTCCAGACCGTGGAGCCCTCCTTCGCGGCCGAACCCACTCTCCTTGTAACCCCCGAACGGCGACGCCGGGTCGAACCGGTTGAAGGTGTTCGCCCACACCACGCCCGCGCGGAGACGTTCGGCCATCCACAGGATGCGCGAGCCCTTCTCGGTCCAGACACCCGCGCTCAGTCCGTACGGCGTGTTGTTCGCCTTCTCGACGGCCTCGGCCGGCGTGCGGAACGTCAGGATCGACAGCACGGGCCCGAAGATCTCCTCACGCGCGATCCTGTGGGACTGCGAAACGCCGGTGAACAAGGTGGGACGGAACCAGAACCCGCGCTCGGGCAGGATGCAGGCGGGCTGGTAGATCTCGGCGCCCTCCTCGACCCCGGACTCGACGAGCTCGGTGATCTTGTCGAGCTGCGCGCGGGAATTGATCGCGCCGATGTCGGTGTTCTTGTCGAGCGGATCGCCGACCCGAAGCGTCTGCAGGCGGTCCTTCAGTTTGCCGAGGAGCGTGTCGAAGACGGGCTCCTGCACCAACAGGCGGGAGCCGGCGCAGCACACGTGACCCTGGTTGAAGAAGATGCCGTTCACCACCCCCTCTATCGTCTGGTCCAGAGGCGCATCCTCGAACACGATGTTCGCCGCCTTCCCCCCGAGCTCGAGGGTGAGCCGCTTCCCGGTGCCGGCGGTCGCGCGGCGGATCGCCTTGCCGACCTCGGTCGAACCGGTGAACGCGATCTTGTCCACGTCGGCCTCGACGAGCGCGGCGCCCGTCTCCCCCGCGCCGGTGACGATGTTGACCACGCCGGGCGGCAGCTCGGTTTCCTGGATGATCCGGGCGAGGAGCAGGGCGGTGAGCGGGGTCGTCTCTGCCGGCTTCAGCACGACCGTGTTGCCTGCCGCGAGGGCGGGAGCGAGCTTCCACGCGGCCATGAGGAGCGGGAAGTTCCACGGGATGATCTGGCCCGCCACCCCCACCGGCTTCGGATCGGGACGCCCGGGGAAGGCGTACCCGAGCTTGTCGGCCCAGCCCGCGTAGTAGAAGAAGTGAGCCGCCGCCAGCGGCACGTCGATGTCGCGCGATTCCTTGATCGGCTTGCCGCCGTTCATCGTCTCCAGCACCGCGAGCTCCCGGGCTCGCTCCTGGATCTGCCGAGCGATCCGGAAGATGTACTTCGCGCGCTCCGCGCCGGTCAACGCCCGCCACGCCGACGAGGCGTCACGGGCGGCATCGACGGCGCGCGCGACGTCTGTGGCATCGGCGTCGGCGACATCGGCGAGCACGTCCTCGGACGCGGGGCTGATCGTCGGGAAGTACCGCCCGCTCTTGGGCTCGACGAACTCGCCGCCGATGAACAGGCCGTACCGCTCCTCGAGCCGCACGATGTCCGTCGACTCGGGCGCGCTCTCGTATTCCCAAGGAGGCTCTTGGGTCTGCGGCCGCTCGATCGCCTCGCTCATCGCACAACTCCCGTCAGTCGATCGTGAAGTAGTCCGGACCGGCGTACGCGCCGGAGCGTTCCTTCTCCAGCTGCATCAACACGTCGTTGAGCAGGCTCGACGCGCCGATCCGGAACCTCTCGGGCGTCAACCAGTCGGGGCCAAGGGTCTCGTACAGCACGACCAGGTTCTGGATGGCCTGCTTGGACCTCCTGACGCCGCCGGCGACCTTGATCCCCACCTTCCGTCCGGTCTGCGCGTGGAAGTCGCGGGCCGCCTCCATCATGCACAACGCGTTCGGCAGCGTGGCGTTGACGCCGATCTTGCCCGTCGAGGTCTTGATGAAGTCGGCTCCGGCGGCCATCGCGAGCATCGACGCCTGCCGGATGCGGTCGTAGGAGCCCAACTCGCCGTTCTCCAGGATCACCTTCAGGTGGGTGGAACCGGCGGCTTCCCGGGCCGCGGCGAGCTCATCGAACGCCTCGGCGTAGCGGCCACCCAGGAACAGCGAACGGTTCAGCACGATGTCGATCTCGTCGGCGCCGGCCTGGGCGACGTCCCGGATCTCCTGGAGCCGCGAGTCGAGGGGTCCTAGCCCGGAGGGGAACCCGCCCGCCACGCTCGCAACCGCCACTCCCGTACCCCGAAGCTGCTCGACCGCGACCGGCACCAGCTGGGGATAGAGGCACACCGCACCGACGCTCGGCCCGTCGGGTCGCGAAGGGTCTGGGCGCACCGCCTTGGCGCACATCGCCACGATCTTGCCGGCCGTGTCGCTGCCCTCGAGCGTGGTGAGGTCCATGCAGCGGATCGCGAGCTCCAGCGCCTGGACCTTGGACCCACGCTTGATTGAACGGGTGGCCAGCGCCGCCGCTCGAGCCTCCAACCCCACGGCGTCGACGCTCGCGGTGCGCGCGACGATGCGCGCTGCTTCGGCCGACGACGCGATCGGCGCCGCGTTCGAGACACGCGCGATGGGAGCAGCCTCGGCCATGTCCAGCCATCGTAGCGACTCGCGAACCACACGCGGTCGATCGCCGTCCCAACCCGTAGGCTTGCGAGCCGGATCCGAACGGGAGGATGGAAACGGTGTCGATGAGGACGGGGCTGGTCGTCGGGACGATGCTCCTGGCGGTTGCCGGGATCGGTTGCAGTGGAGAAGACGCGGCCGATCCACCGGCATGCACCACCCCCGCCGCCACGACGTCGGTGACCATGGACGACTTCTCCTACGACCCGAGCTGCATCGGAGTGGCCGAAGGGGCGACCGTCTCGCTCGACAACGCGGGGTCCCTGCCGCACACGTTCACGCTCGAGAACACCGAGGTCGACGTGGACGTCGCAGCCGAAGAGCAAGGCTCGGCGGACCTCGAAGGCGTGGCCGCGGGCACCTACACGGTCATCTGCACGTACCATCCCCAGATGAAGGCCACGATCCAGGTCGGGTAGGCCGAGCGCTCAGAACCCGAGGCGGTTGAGCGCCTTCGGATCACGCTGCCACTCCTTCATGACCTTGACGTGCAGGTCGAGATAGACCTTCGTACCGAGCAACGTCTCCATCTGCTCTCGCGCCTTCGACCCGATCGTCTTAAGGGTCTGGCCGCCCTTGCCGATCACGATCCCCTTCTGCGAATCGCGCTCGACCACGATGGAGGCGTGCACCTCGATGAGCCCTTCCTTCTCCACGAGCTCATCGATCACGACGGCCACCGAATGCGGGACCTCCTCGCGCGTGACCGCCAAGGCCTGCTCGCGCACGAGCTCGGTGAGCCTGGTCTCGACCGGCTGGTCGGTCACCTCGCCGGGGGGGAAGAGCGGCGGGCCTTCGGGCAGCCGCGCGATGAGCGTGGCGAGCAGGTCCCCGACCCCTTCGCCCGACGTGGCCGACACCGGCACGATCTCGTCCCACGTGCCCAACGCCTGCGCCGCGGCGAGCTGCGGGACCACCTTGTGGTGAGCGAGCCGGTCGACCTTGTTCACGACGCACACGCGTGCCGCCGCCCCCGCGCCGGCGATCTGCTCGTCGTACACGAACCCGTCGCCTCGACCCACGCCCGATGCGGCGTCGACGACCTGCAGGACGACGTCGACGCCCTGAACGGCATCACCGACCACGTCGTTGAGGCGCGCCCCCAGCAACGTGCGCGGCTTGTGGAACCCGGGCGTGTCGGTGAACACGACCTGGGCGGCATCGGTGGTCAGGATCGCGCGGATGTCACGCCGGGTGGTCTGGGGCTTGTCCGAGACGATCGCCACCTTCTCTCCCACGAGCGCGTTGATCAGTGTGGACTTCCCGACGTTGGGGCGGCCCACCACGGCGACCAGTCCCGAGCGGAAACCGCTCACGGTTGGAGGTCGCGCGGGCCGAAGGCGTCTGGCAGCAGCTCGGCGAGCGCCCAGTACTCGCGGATCGATCCGTCCGCGTTCTCCGCGATCACAGCGATGCCCTCGCCGAACTCGAACAGCACCTGACGGCAGCCGCCGCAGGGAGGGGTGGGTCGTTCCGCGTCTGTCACGACCGCCACCGCGCGCATGTCGGTGGTCCCGGACGCGACGGCCACGGCCACCGCGTTCCGCTCCGCGCAGACCGACAGCGGATAGCTGGCGTTCTCGACGTTCACGGCCGTGAACACGCCATCGCCGGTGAGCAACGCCGCGCCCACATGGAACCCGCTGTAGGGGACGTACGCGCGCGAACGGATCTCGCGCGCGGCGGCGAGCAGCTCCTCGACCACATGGTCTTCGATCGACGTCATTCCACGGACCCCTCGACCAGCGCCGGTTCGGGCTGCGGCTTGCGCGTGATCAGGACGCTCGCGATGCGCCTGCCCAGCACCGTCTCCGCTCGGAACGTGAGGCCGTCGATGTCGCACTCCTCGCCCTGGTCGGGGATCCGTCCGAAGCAGTCGAGTACGAGGCCGGCGACGGTGTCCCATTCCTCGTCGGACAGCTCGACGTCGAGCAATTCGTTCACGTCGTCGATCGAGGTCTTGCCGCTGACCCGGAAGACGTTCTCGCCCACCTTTTCGAACTCGGGCTCCTCACGATCGTATTCGTCGGTGATCTCACCGACCAGCTCCTCGAGCAGGTCCTCCAACGACACGAGGCCCGTCACCGAGCCGTACTCGTCGGTCACGAGCGCCATGTGGAACTTCTCGCGCTGCATCTCTCGAAGCAGGTCCGCGACCTTCTTGGATTCGGGGACGTACTGGGCGGGGCGCACGACGTCGCGCAGCGGCATGTCGTGCTTCCCCTGGTGCAGGGCCTTGAGCACGTCCTTGGCGAACACGATGCCCAGCACATCGTCCAGGTCTTCGTTGTGGTTGTACACAGGGATGCGCGAGACGCCGTGCTGCAGCACCATCGCCTGGACGTCGCGTAGCGTCTTGTCGTCCTCGATCGCGAGGATGTCGGGCCGCGGCACCATCACCTCCCGTGCGATCGTGTCGCCGAACTCGAAGATCGAGTGGATCAGCTCCTTCTCGCCCTCGTCGATGGAACCTTCCTCGGACCCCACTTGCGCCATCGAGCGGATCTCCTCCTCGCTGACGAACGGCCCCGCCTTGATGCCCTTGCCCGGCAGGAGGACGTTCGCGAGACCGATCAGCGCTCGGGTGGGCCAGGCGAGCAGGCGGCCCAGGAACCAGACGAGCGGCGCGAGCGCCAGAGCCATGCGATCGGAATGCAACACGCCGAACGTCTTCGACATCGCCTCGACGAAGACGAAGTACAGGAGCGTGAAGACGAGCGATGCGATCGTGACCCCCAGGCTCCCGAACTCCCTCTGCGCGAGGACCGCGACCAGGATCGCCGACCCGTTCTGCACGATCATCACGGCCAGATACACGGAGTTCAGGTAGCGGGGCGGATCGGTCTCGAGCTTCACCAGCAGCGGAGCGTTCCTTCGTCCCTCGTCCTCCAGTGCCAGCGCCTTCACGCGGGTCATGCGCGTCAGCGAACTCTCGGCTAACGCCAGCAGCGACCCCAGCACCACGAGCAGTCCGACCAGGACCCACATCCAGTTCACGGTGACGCCACCCCGCTGTATCGCTCCTGTCGCGCCCACATCTCCGCGCGCTCGGCGTCCTCCTCGTGGTCGTAGCCCAGGATGTGCAGGACGCCGTGCGCGACCAGGAGGCGCAGCTCGGCGGCCGGATCCGACGGGTTGTTGCTGGCCGCGACAGCCGGCGCGATCACGATGTCGCCGAGCACCCGCACCCCGTCCTCGGTGCGATCACCCTCGTCGAGGGGGAAGGACAACACGTCGGTGCTGCCGGGTTCGTGCATGTAGCGTTCGTGGAGGTCGGCGATCTCTGCTTCATCGACGAACGAGATCGAGAGCTCGACCTGCCGATGGCCTTCGGCCTGCAACGCCTCGCGGGCGACCGCCGCGAGCCCGTCTTCGTCGAGCCGCGCTTCCTGACGGTTCGAGACCAGGATGACGGGGCTCCCCGGAGGGTGGCCGTCGTCGTCGCTCATGGTTCGACCTTCAGGCTCTGCTGCCCGAACCGGTCGTAGGCCTCCACGATCTCCTGCACGATCTTGTGACGCACGACGTCGCGGCCGCCCAGGTGACAGAAGGCGATGCCGTCGATGTCGTCGAGCACCTCCTCGATCACCGAGAGCCCGCTGGCCTGGCCCGTGCCCAGGTCGACCTGCGTGTCGTCGCCGTTGATCACGGCCTTCGATCCGAAACCGATGCGCGTGAGGAACATCTTCATCTGCTCGGGGGTCGTGTTCTGCGCCTCGTCCAAGATGATGAACGCGTCGTTCAACGTGCGGCCGCGCATGTAGGCGAGCGGCGCGACCTCGACCGTGCCGCGCTCCATGAGCCGCGGCAACGTCTCGGCGCCCGTCATCTCGAAGAGCGCGTCGTAGAGCGGGCGCATGTAGGGATCGATCTTCTCGTAGAGGGTCCCCGGCAGATAGCCGAGCCGCTCCCCCGCCTCGACGGCCGGGCGCGTGAGTATCAGCCTCGACACCTGATGGTCCTGGAGCGCCTTCACCGCGGTGGCGACGGCCAGGTACGTTTTCCCGGTGCCGGCGGGCCCGATCGCGAAGGTCACGGTGTTCCCGCGGATCGCGTCCACGAAGCGCTTCTGCCCCATCGTCTTCGGCGTGATGCCCTTGCCGCGTGCCGTGAGCAGCCGGTCACCCAACACTTCGCTCGGCCGCAGATCCCCGTCGCCGGGCTGCGCGTAGTCGCCCTTCACGAGCGCGATCGTCTGTCCCACGGAGGAATCGGTGAGGTCGTGCCCCTTCTCGAGCAGCGCGAGCAGCTCTTCGAAGATGTGGGCGACCCGCTCAGCCTCCTCCTCGCGACCCGTGACGGTGATCTCGTTGCCACGAACCAGGATGCGGCAATCGAAGGCCGACTCGATGATCTTCAAGAAGACGTCGCGCTGACCGAGGAGGGCAACCATAGATTGGTTCCCCGGAACCAGGATCTTGACCTGTGTGGTGGCGCCTGCCACGTGGCTCGTCTCTCGGGGCGGTTGCCCCGTTCCCTCCTGTCGGCGACGGCCGCCTTCCTCGGCGGCCTCTTCGATTGTAGCGTCGCTCAACCCGGAGGCCACTCCATCGCCCGTCCTCCCAGCAGGTGGAAATGCAGATGGAAGACGGTCTGACCCGCATCGGGGCCGACGTTGGTGACGAGCCGCCATCCGGATCCGGCGATCCCCTCGGCGCGAGCGAGCTGCGTCGCGGCCTGCATGATGTCGGTCAACGTGCCTCCATGGTCGTCGCCGAGCTCGGCCACCGACTCCACGTGCTCCTTCGGGATCAACAGGATATGGGTCGGAGCCTGCGGGTTCTGGTCGCGGAACGCCACGACGCGATCGGACTCCCTCACGACGTCGGCCGGGATGTCACGGGCCGCGATCCTGCAGAAGATGCACGCGCTGTCGACCATCTTGCTCGAGCTACCGCCTCCGGCTGCTTGAGCTCGAAAGCCTACTACCGAGTTTTCGAGGCTAGAACTCAGGACGCCGGAGCGTGCCTGCGGCTGGCTCCCGTTTGGAGGTTGCCTCACCTCGGAGCTCGGCGAGCCGCTCCCACAGATGTGCGCTCGTCCCTCGAGAGCTCCTCGGGCGTCACCACATGAAGCGTGATGAACAGGTCCCCGCGGCCACGCCGGTTCACGTTGGGAACCCCCTTGGCCTTCAATCGCACGACGGTCCCCGAGTCGGTGCCCGGTTCGACGCGGATGTGCTCGGGACCCTCGAGTCCCTCGACGTCGATCTGCGCACCAAGCGTGGCCTGCGTCATGGAGACGTCGAGAACCGTGAACAGATCCTGACCCCGCCTGTCGAACGACGGCGACTCCTCGACCGACAACCCCACGTACAGATCCCCGGCGGGCCCTCCCGCAATCCCGGCGTGCCCATTGTCGGTGACCCGGAGCTCCATGCCGTCGGAGACCCCGGCAGGGATGTTCACCGACACCGTCGCCGGTTCGGTCCGCCGCCCTTGCCCCAGGCACGCCTCGCAGGGGTCGAGCACCTCCTGTCCCGATCCTCGGCAGGTGCCGCACGGCGCCGCAGTCATGACCGTGCCGAACACGCTGCGCCGGACTGCCTGGACCTGACCTGCGCCACCGCATGTCCGGCACGCGACTGGGGCCGTGCCCGGCTCGGCGCCGTTGCCCATGCACCGATCGCATGCCACAAGGCGTTCGATCTCGAGGTCCTTGCGCACGCCGAACACGGCCTCGCTGAAACCGAGCGTGAGGTGCACCCCCAGGTCCTCACCGTGTTGCACACGCGAGCGCGGTCCGCGCCGCCTCGACGACGTCGAGAACCCACCTTGCCCGAAGAACAGGTCGAAGATGTCCTGGATGTCGGTGAAGGGCGCCCCCTGAGGCCCACCCGTCGTGCCGAAGGCGTCGTACCGACGGCGCTTCTCGGGATCGGACAAGATCTCGTAGGCGCCCGCGACCTCCTTGAATCGTTCCTCGGCGCCGTCGGTGCCGTTCACATCGGGATGGAGCTCCCGGGCGAGGGTGCGATAGGCCCGCTTGATGTCCTCGTCGGACGCGTCCCGGCCCACACCGAGCACGTCGTACAGATCGCGAGCCGTCGTCATCGCTCTTGGTCGAGCTCCGTCGACAGCTCCGACAGCCGCTTGGCCACCGCTCGGACCGACGCCATGGCGGACAGGTAGTCCATGCGCGTGGGGCCCACCACGCCGATCGTGCCGAGCGTGTGCTCACCGGTCTTGAACGGCGCGGTGATGATCGACGCCTCCCACTCACCGGTGGACGGGTGCTCCGCGCCGATCGTGACGTTCAGCTCCGCGGGACTGGCGCTGATCTCCTGCAGCACGGCGAGCATCTCGGTCTCACGCTCGAGCGTTTCGAAGAGCCGGCGCAACGTCTCTCGACGCATGTGCTGCGCCTCGCCCGCCAGGTTGGAGGCCCCGCCCACCACCACGTGGGAGGAACCGTCGCCCTGCGTGGAGAGCCGAAGGAGCTCGGCCACGTGCAGCAACAGGTCGTGCTGCTCGGTGCGGCTCTCGGCAGCCAGCTGCAACAGCCGCGCCTGGGCGTCCAGGTACGTCAACCCACGGAGCGGTTCCAGGAAGTTCTCTGCGTCGGCCAGGATGGTCGCGTCGATGCCCTCGGGCCGGTCGATGACCCGCTTGTCGACCCTGCCGTGTTGGCCCACCGCGAGGATCATCAGCGTGGGGCCCATGTCGATCAGCTCCAACCGGACGAGAGGCTCATCCACGGCCGAAGGCGGCACGGCCAGTCCCGCGTACTGGGTCAGTCGCGAGAGCAGCTGCACGCTCCCCTTCATGACCTCTTCCAGGTCCACGATCGCCTCGGCGAAGTACCCCGCGATCAGCCTGCGCTGCGCCTCCCGGAGCTTGCCTCCCGGAGGAAGCGAGTCCACGTAGTGGCGGTACCCGGCGTCGGTGGGGATCCGGCCGGCCGACGTGTGCGGGTGGCTGAGATAGCCCAGCTCCTCGAGCGCGGCCATCTCATTGCGGATCGTCGCGCTGGAGACGCCAAGTCTCGACCCCTCGGCGATCGTCTCGCTCCCGACCGGTTCCCCGGTGCGGACGTACTGCTCGACCACCGCTCGGAGCACGGTGGACTTCCGTGTTCCCAGCTCAGGACGTTCACGCTCTGCCATTGACCCATGATACGTAGCACTCGACCCCATCGAGTGCTAACACTCGCGAACCGCGTCAGCAGGGAAGCGCGTCCATCGCCGCGAGCATCGCGGCCGTCGCCTCGTTCTTCTGGGCGTCGTCCTGGCTCCGAAGCGCGGATCGAAGGTCTCCGATCGCGGTGATCAGCGTCCGCACCTGCTTCGCGGTCTCCGGATCGCCCGCTTGCTTGAGGGCCGCTACATCCTGCTTCAGCGTGGTTTGCGTGCGCCCGAGGGAATCGTCGCGCAGCAGCTGGGTGAGCTGCTGGACGTCCTGGCACAGCGTGGCGGTCGCGGCCGCGGCGTTGGCCGGAGGTGTCGCGTCGCCGGGGTCCTCACCCCCGAGATTCAGGATGAAGACGAGCGACAAGACGGCCACCACAACCGCCGCTCCTGCCACCCATGCCCACGGCGGCACACCTGCACGCCTCTCTCGTTGCGGCATGGGGAACGCGGAACCGGGCTCGTCGGCACCGTAGGGAGTCTGCGGGCCGCCGAGCTGCTCGGAGGGTGCTGCGTCGAGATCGTCGCCACGCACCGAGACCGGGGCCGACCCCTGCGCCTCGGGACCCTCGCCGGATGCCGGGGCCGTTGCCGCGGCCGTGCCGCCCGCGACCGCAGAACCATGTGGGGTCCCGCAGTTTGGGCACGTCCAACCCGTCGAGCCGGGTCTGGAATGGTAGTGAGAGCCGCAGGTGCTGCAGACCACGAACTCCCAGATCGCGGAGCACGACGTGCACGTGTAGCCGGTCGCCGAAGCCTCGACCGTCTGGCGGGTCGAGCACGCCGGGCAGCTCACGGTGGGCATCGGACAACTCTATCTGCTGCTGGTCGTTCGGCTTCGGGACCGTAAGGCGTTCCGGGCACGGCTACGACCCCGTCGCGACGACCGCCAGCCCACCAGGCCCGTCACGCCGGCGACGCCCACCAGGGCGGCCGCGGCAGGCCCGCCCGTTCCATCCATCCCCGGAACCGGCGGGTCGCACAGCTCGTCCAGTCGCCGGTCGAGCTGGAGGACCTCGTCCACCCGAACCGGATCGTCAACTACATTGACCATCTCGCCGGGATCGGCGTCGAGGTCGTACAGCTCCCGCTCCCCCGTCTCATACCGCACGTACTTGTGGGACCGGGTCCGGACGCCGCAATACGACGGAACCGGATTGAAGCCCCGCATGTGCTCGATCAAGAAGTCGGTCCGCCACGGGGTGTCCGGATCCTCGATGAGTCTCCCGAGGTCGTTCCCCTCCGTGGCCGGCGCGTCGACACCGGTCAGCGCGGCGATCGTCGGTGCGATGTCGATGTTGAGCACGAGGCTCTCCTCGACGCGCGAACCGATGCCGATGGCGTCGTAACGAACGACCATTGGCACGCGGAGCGCTTCGTCGTAGGGCACCTCCTTGCGCATCCACCGGTGCTCGCCCCAGAGCAGTCCGTTGTCCGACGTGAACACGATCAACGTGTCCTGGAGCCTGCCGGTCGTCTCCAACGCGTCGAGCAGGCGGCCCACCTGTTCGTCGACGCTCATCATTGTCTGGAACTGCTTCCTGCGGAGACCGTCGATCCACGCCATCCATTCGCGGGTCAGACGGGGCAGCACCTGCACGTAGGCCGGCTTGTCCGACACGTCCGCTTCGTCGTAGTTCGCGGGACGCCACGGCTCGAGGTCCCGGAACGCGGCCTCGAACCGCGGCTCGGGGATCGCGGGGTCGTGCGGGGCGGCAGGCGCGAACTCGGCGAACAGCGGCCTGCCCTCCGGGGCCGTCAGGATGAACTCCTCGGCGGCGTCGCCCAGCACGACCGTGGAGTAGTCCTCGTCCGGGTTCTGCCCGTGGAAGCGCGGGTGTCCGTCGACGGTGAGGCCGTAGTCGTAGTAGCCCGAGTGCACGAACGAGACCCACCGGTCCCACCCGGGCGGAACGTATCCGGTGAGCGCACCGTTCTGGTAGGCGTCGATGTACTTGCCGAACAGCCCGGTCGTGTACCCGGCGTCATGGAGCCACGTCGCGAGCGTGGACCCGTCCCGGAACGACTCGAAGGCCCCGTAGGGGGTGGTCTGCCGGTAGACCCCGGTGGTGTGCGAATAGTTGCCGGTGAGGATGCTCGCCCGACTCGGGCAGCACAGGGGGTTGGACACGAACGCGTTCGAGAAGGTGATCCCGCGATCGACCAGCTGTTCCTGCACGATCGGCATCGCGTCCAACGTGTCCCATCGTTGGTCGTCGGTGACGATGAGCAGGACGTCGGGGCGCGCGGAGGATGGCGAGTCGGGCCCCCGCGCGGTCGCGCTCGGCCAGGCGACGAACGGCATCACGAGCGCGAACATCGACAGCAGCGCAGCCGTCAGAGCCCGGGGAAGCCGTTCTCACATCCTCAAGACGCCTGAGCGTCACCCTTCCGTTGCGTCACACCCTGCGGCTCGATCGTGCAGGCTCGAGCTTTCATCGCTCTGTATCGGTCGACAGATGCACCAGCATAGGGTGTCGCTGCAGAGAAACTGGTCAGGCGTTGCTGGCGTGTCGTCGTTCCGAGGTTCACGATTCCTCACATGGCTGATCACGACGATGGGGTGGCCACGCCACCCGAGCACGATCGGGGAAGCGCCCAGGGACGGCGGCGAATGGTGGTTGTGGCGTTGCTCCTGATCGCGGTCGCGGGCTCGATCGCGCTCTTCCTCGCGCTCAGCGGGGCGTTCGACGGCGAGACTCCCTCGGTCGTCGGCGAACCGACACAGAGCGCGACGGCGGCGCCGTCGCAGGGATGCCCCGAACCCGTTCGCTACGTCGTCGAAGGCGACTTCGACGAGGACCTGGGTGACCGACAGCGCGACGATCGAATGTCTCGACGGCGCGTCGCGTTTGCAGGTGGAGTGGAGCTCGGGCGCACGCGGAGAGTGGCCGCTCACGGTGTGCGACGTCGGATGTGCCCCCTGGGCGCTCCCCGACCTCGACGGGGACGGCGACCAGGAGCTACTGATCGAGAGCGCGATCGAGGCGGAGGGCATCGACGGCGCCTACGTCACGATCTTCGACATGTATCCGTCGGAGGCGACGGGGACGCCGCTGTCGATCGTCGGCGGCGAGCTGGGAGGAGTCCCCCAGGGGACCCTGCCGGGATTCCCTGTGGGCGAGCCTGCGGTGTTCCCGATCGGTGACTCCGAAGGATCGTCCTCGGCGCTGTCGTGCAGCGCCCCACGGCTCTCGTGGGAGCGATCCACCCTCGAGGACGATGGGTCCTGGACCGTGCGAACCGTCGTCGTCGGGGTCCACGCCGGCCGGCAGTCGGCGAAGGCCCGAGCGGAGGCGCTGAGCGAAACGGTCGTGCCCGGCGCCTCCGGTCCGGGTAGAGCAGGAGCCAGAGCTCTGCGGCTCGCCCGTGGGTCGGCCGGAACCGACCGATGGAGCCTGACTCACCGCTGGGAGGTCAACGCCAGGACGAGCTCGTTGAGCAGGAGCATGCCGCGCTCGGTGGGGACGAGCGTGCCCAGCTCGTCGTCGAGCAGACCGCTCTGCACGAACGGCGCCGCGACGGCCTCGTCGATCCAGCTCGATGGGATGCCCTCCAGTATCCGCATGCGAAGGAACACCTCTTCGAGATAGGCATCCGACGGGTCGAGGCGCTCCTCCCCGCCGACCGGGAGCTCGCCGCGTTCGACCCGGTCCATGTACTCCTCGGGTGGCCGGGAGTTCCACCACCGGTGGTTCTCGCGGTAGGAGTGCGCGCCGGCTCCAAGCCCCAGGTATGACCGGCGCTCCCAGTACCCCTGGTTATGGCGGCACTCGAAGCCCGGCTTGGCCCAGTTCGAGACCTCGTAGTGGCGGTATCCGGCTTCGCCCAGCAGCCCGCAGGCGACGCCGAACATGTCGGCCTGAAGGTCGGGCTCGGGCTCGGGCGTCCGGCCGCGGACACGGCCCGTCCGAGCGGCGTGGCCGGTTCGATCGACAGCGAATAGGCGCTGACGTGCTCGGGCGCCAGCGCGATCGATTCTCGCGGAGAGTGCGCTCCCACGACTCGATCGTCTCGCCGTTTGCCCCGTAGATCAGGTCCAGATTCACGTTGTCGTAGCCGGCGGCGCGGGCGGCCGCGGAACGCGGCGCGGACGCTCTCGGGCGAATGCAGCCGCTCCAGCGATGCAGCACGATGGGATCGAAGGACTGCGCGCCCATCGACAGACGGAGGAAGCCGGCATCCCGGAGCGCTCGCAGCGAGGGTTCGTCGACGGTGTCCGGGTTGGCCTCGGTGGTGATCTCTGCGCCGGGCGACACGTCGAATCGCTCGTGCAGGTGCGACAGCAGATCGCCGAGGTCGCCCGGCGCCATCGTCGTCGGCGTCCCGCCTCCCAGGAAGACGCTCGCGATCGGTGTCTGCAGCCACGACGGGGCGGCCAGCGATGCCTCCGCGGACAGCGCTCGCAGGTACCGAGGCTTCAGGTGGTCGAGCCCCGCGTAGGCGTTGAAATCGCAGTAGCCGCATCGCGTCAGGCAGAAGGGCACATGGACGTAGACACCGGCCTCGGGAGCGGGCGCGTCCCACGCGGCCGAGCCCGCGAGGGTCACTTCTTCTTGTCCTT
>CAVWWK010000008.1:0-166964 GCA_963758715.1 uncultured Actinomycetes bacterium | reverse complement strand
CGTGTCCGGGCTGACGAGTGAGGTGGAAGGACGAGTGGCGACCAGGTTCGAGCCGGTGGATACGAAGGTGCGCTTCCCCGAGCTCGAGCGCGGCATCCTGGCGTGCTGGAAGGACGCGCGGGTCTTCGACGTTCGCTCGAGCAGCGCGGGAGGCCGCCCGGTGTGGATCTTCTACGAGGGCCCTCCCACGGCCAACGGCACGCCCGGGCGTGCACCACGTCGAACCCCGCACCTTCAAGGACGTCTACCCGCGCTACAAGACGATGACCGGCCACCTCGTGCCGCGTAAGGGTGGCTGGGATTGTCACGGTCTGCCGGTCGAGCTCGAGGTCGAGAAGGAGATCGGCACCACCGGCAAGCAGCGACATCGAGGCGTTCGGCATCGCCGAGTTCAACGAGCTCTGCCGCACTCGGTCCAGCGATACGTCGGCGAGTTCGAACGGCTCACCGAGCGGATCGGCTACTGGATCGACATGTCCGACGCCTACTGGACGATGTCGACGGAGTACATCGAGTGCGTGTGGTGGTCCCTGCAAGCAGCTGCACGAGCGCGGACTGCTCGTGGAGGCCGACAAGGTGACCGCCTATTGCCCGCGCTGCGGCACCGCGCTCTCCGACCACGAGGTCGCGCTCGGCTACAAGACGGTCGAGGACCCCAGCGTCTTCCTGCGCTTCCCGGTCGTGGAGGCGGCGGACCCGTCGCTCGTCGGCGTGTCGCTCCTCGTGTGGACGACGACGCCGTGGACCCTGCCGTCGAACACGGGCGTGGCTGTCGATCCCGGCGCGACCTACGTCCTCGTCGAGGTCGCCGGCGAGCGACTGCTCATCGCCGAGCCCCTCGTGGGGATCGTGTGGCGAGGAGGCACGTCCGTGAGGACGCTCACCGGGTCCGAGCTGGTCGGCGCTCGATACGAGCCGCCGTACGCGAACGTCGAGGGCGCCCACCGGGTCGTTGCCGGCGACTTCGTGTCGATGGAGGACGGCACGGGGATCGTGCACCTGGCCCCCGCGTTCGGTCCGGACGACCTGGCGTTGGGACGCGCACAGGGCTGGCCGGTGTTCAAGCCGGTCGACGACGCCGGGCGGTTCAACGACGACTGGCTCCGGCGTTCGTGCGCGGGCTGTTCGTCAAGGACGCCGACCCGCGCATCGTGCAGGACCTGCGGCAGCGCGGCGTCCTGCTCCGCGAGGAGACCTACGAGCACAACTACCCGTTCTGTTGGCGGTGTTCCACGCCGCTCCTGTACTACGCGCGCACGTCCTGGTACGTGCGGACGACCGCCGTGAAGGACCGCCTGCTCGCCGTCAACGACGGCGTGAACTGGTACCCGGGGCACATCAAGACCGGCCGCTACGGCAACTGGCTCGAGAACAACGTCGACTGGGCGTTGTCGCGCGAGCGCTACTGGGGGACGCCGCTGCCCGTCTGGCGATGCGTCCGCGGGCACCAGACCGCGATCGGATCGCTCCGCGAGCTCGGGCGAGCTCTCCGGCCGCGACGTGTCCGACGTCGACCCGCACCGCCCGGCGATCGACGAGGTGACGTTCGCGTGCCCGGACTGCGGCGAGGTGGCGACCCGCGTCCCGGAGGTGATCGACACCTGGTACGACTCGGGCGCGATGCCGTTCGCGCAATGGCACTACCACCCCGAGTTGGGCCGCGGGCATCGACGAGTTCGAGCGGCACTTCCCCGCCGACTTCATCTCCGAGGCGATCGACCAGACGCGCGGGTGGTTCTACACGCTCATGGCCGAGGGCGTGCTCCACTTCGACTCCACCGACCTATCGCAACGTGGTGTGCCTCGGGCACATCATCGCGGCCGACGGCCGGAAGATGTCGAAATCGCTCGGCAACATGTTCGACCCGTGGGAGGCGCTCGACCGCCAGGGGGCGGACGCGCTCCGGTGGTTCATGCTCACGAACGGGTCCCCGTGGGCCTCGCGCCGGATCGGCCACGAGGTGCTCGACGACGTGCTGCGGCGTTTCCTGCTCACGCTCTGGAACGTCTACTCGTTCTTCGTGACCTACGCCGATGCGGACGGGTTCGAGCCCGGGACCGAGGCGCCGCCACTGGACCGACGGCCGGTGCTGGACCGCTGGGTGCTCTCGCAGCTCGCGAACACCGTGGAGCGCGCACGCGAGGGCCTCGATGCCTACGACGCGACGGGTGCGGGGCGCGCGATCGAGACGTTCGTGGACGATCTCAGCAACTGGTACGTGCGCCGGTCGCGCCGCCGCTTCTGGAACCCCGGAGGAGCAGACGCCGGGGATGGAGCCGCCGCGTTCCACACCTTGTACGAGAGCCTGGTCACCGTCGCGACGCTGCTGGCGCCCTTCACCCCGTTCGTGAGCGAGGCCCTATGGCGGAACCTCGCCGCCGGTCGCGAGGGCCGGCCCGACTCGGTACACCTGGCCGACTACCCGATGGCCGACGCGGCGGCTCGCGACGAGGTCCTCGATGCCGCCATGGCGGCCGCGCGCGACATCGTCGGGCTGGGCAGGACGGTGCGCGTGGAGACCAAGACGCGCGTCCGTCAGCCCCTCGCCAAGGCTGTCGTGCACTACGCCGGCGACACCGGGCGATCGCGCCCCTGCTGGACGTCGTGGCCGAGGAGCTGAACGTGAAACGCGTCGAGTTCGCCGAGTCCGCCGACGAGCTCGGCGGGTGGCGGGCCAAGCCCAACTTCAAGGTCCTCGGCCCCACGCTCGGTCCCCGCGTCAAGGAGCTCGCGGCCGCCCTGGCGTCCGACGACGGCACGCTGGCCGGCGCGCTGGCGCGCGGAGATCGCGTCGAGGTGCCACTCCCCGGCGGCGACATCGAGTTGGGGCCGGACGGGGTGGATCTCGCCCAGGACGTGCGGGAAGGCTGGGGTGTCGCCAGCGATGCGGGACTCACCGTCGCGCTGGACCTGGAGCTCACCGAGGAGCTTCGCCGCGAGGGCCGGGCGCGCGAATTGATCCGCGTGATCCAGGACGCGCGCAAGGCGGCCGGGCTCGAGGTCAGCGATCGCATCCAGCTGGCCGTGGAGGCGGGCCCCCATGTCACCGCGGCGCTGGCCGCCCACCGGGACACCGTGGTGAGCGAGACGCTCGCCGATCGACCTCATCCACGGTGAGGTCGAAGGGTTCCGACAGGAGTCCTCGGTGGAGGGCGAGCGGGTAGTCGTCAGCGTGCAGAGGGCGGGGTTCGCATCGCCCGGTTCATCGCGCGAAGGCGACGGTCAGACCAGTCCTCGCCCCAGAACAGGTCCCGGAGAGAGCCATCGCCGTCGCCGGGAGCATCGGGGTCGGCATCGCTCCGGCCTACCGAGGCGGGCTCCGGGTCCTCGATCCGGACGGTGGGCTCCGGTCGAGCCTTCTCCTGTCTGGTGGGTTCGGGCTTGGCGGCGGGGGGCGTCTGTGCCTGCTCGGGCCTCGGCGGTGCGGGAACCGCCGCTTCCGCTTGCTTCGCCTCCACCTTCTCGGGCGCCGGCGGTGTCGGAGCGGCAGGTGCGGCCGAAGACCGAGCCGCCGCCGCTGCCTCCGGGGCAGCGGGCTTGACGGTCTTGCCCGTCTTCGCCATGTCCTTCACCTGCTCGGCGTGGCCCTGCACCAGCCCCGCCAGACTCTGCAGGAACTCGCGCTCTCGCGCCAGGAACGCGCTGACGGCAGCGCGATCCGCTCGCGGCCCGGCCGCGGTCCCGAGCCGCTTGCGACTTGGCCTCGGTCACGATCCGGGCGGCTTCTGCCCGCGCCCGCTGGATGATCTCGTCCGCCTGACGAGAGACGTCGGCGAGGTCGGGGGTCCCGACGATCGACGACGCGGGCGCGCCCTTGCGCAAGCGGTCGTTCTCGGCCGCCATCGCCGACATCGAGTCGGTGATGTGGTCCAGGAACTCGTCGACGTCGCGCATCTTGTACCCGCCGAAGCGCGACACGCGGAATTCCTTCTGCTGCACGTCGAGCGGGCCCATGCCTTCGAGGTCGCCTTGGCGGCCGGCGCGACGACGAACGACTCGTCCTGGTCGGCCTGTCCTTCTTCTTCCCCATCTGAGCCTCCTGCCTCCTGTGAGCCTCGGCCCTCAGCAGCAGATCGCGATCTGCAGCACGAAGATGATGACGAACGCGATCACGACCGACAGGTCGAACATACCCGCTGGGGAGAAGATCCGGCGGAGCGGACGCAAGACCGGCTCGGTGACGTCGAACAAGAGCTCGTAAGCCGAGCGCAGCGGCCCGGTCGCGGGTGGACGCACGCCCGCCAGCGTGAGCCAGCTCATGATCACCCGGATCAACAGGATGATCCAGAAGACCGTGAGCGCGAGGCAGAGAACCGCGGTCATCGGGTGCAGAGGCTAGCAGCCGCGCCCTCCGCGGCGCCGAGGCCTGAAGCAGACAGCCGGCGCCTCGATCAGAACTGGTTGTAGAAGCCGCCTCCGGCGAGGCGCTCACGCTCTTCGGCGGACACCTCGACGTCCGCTGGCGTGAGCAGGTACACGCGGTTGGCCACCAGCTCGATCTTGCCGTCGAGCCCGTAGACCAAGCCGGATGCGAAGTCGACCAGCCTGCGAGCGATCGAGTCATCGGTGGACTGCAGGTTCATGATGACCGCGGTGCCTTCCTTGAATCGGTCGGCCACCTCCCGCGCCTCGTTGAATCGCTTGGGCTCGGACTTGTGGATCGCGCCGGTGGCGGCGACCGCAGGTCTGGGCGAGGCGATCGTGCGCACTACGCCTTCGGCCTCGGCCGGCACCTCGCGCACGGCTTGCGGGCGCATGCGTCGGACCGGCGCGGGATCCGCCTCGGGCATCTCATCGACGAAATCCTCGTCCTCTTCGACGAGCCCGAGGTAGTTCAGGGTCTTCTTCCACACGCCGGCCATCACTTCCTCCCAGCCATCACGGCGTTCGGGGACCGAACAACGCCGTTCCGATCCGCACCATGGTAGCGCCTTCCTCTACCGCAGCTTGGTAATCCAACGACATACCCATGGACAAGTCCACAACGTCCGGGTGGGTTCTCGGAGCCGATCGCGCAACGCGCGGAGCCTGCGGAACCATGGGCGGGCCTCGTCCGCGGTGCCCGCCGGCGGTGGGATCGTCATCAATCCACGGAGCCTGATGCCCTCCAGCCCTGCCACGCTCGCGGCGAAGGCCGGCACGTCGTCGGGCCGAACCCCCGGACGCTCGCCCGTGAAGTCGACCTCGATCAGCACGTCGACGGTCCTGCCCGCGTCGGCCGCACGCCGGGCGAGGCGCCGGGGGGCCCGCTGTCCCGACAGGGTCTCCACGACGTCGGCCAGGGCGGCGACGTGATGCGTGGTGTTCGTCTGCAGTGCGCCGATGTAGTGCCAGCGCGCATGAGGCACGCGGTCGTGGACCGACCGAGCTCCTTCACGTAGTTCTCGCCGATCGAGGTCACGCCGGCCTCTACCACCCAGCGAACGGGCTCGGGGGGGAGCGTCTTGGCGGCAGCGACCAGGAGGACTTCGGAGGGATCCCGGCCGGCGCGAGCGCACGCTTCCGCGATCTCCGAGCGGATCGCCTCGAGGTTGCCGATGATCTCGTCGCGCGTGCCGTGCACGGCGACACGCTACCGGCCGGCGGATCAGGCGAGTGAAGGGGAAGGGGCGGGGAGGATCCTCTCGGCCAAGAGGCGGGGGAAGGGCGCCTCCTGACGTTCGATCCTCCCCACCCCCACGACTCATGCGCGGGGCCGCGCGGGGCGGGCTCGTTCGCCTAGCTCTTGAGGAAGTCAGGGATGTCCAGATCCTCCTCGGCGTCGAAGGACACGCTCGGCTGTGGCTCCGTCTCACCCGTGGTGAAGATGTCCGCCTCTTCGTCCCCCTCCTCCGCCAGGATCGAGGGCACCTGTTCGCGCTCGGGCTCGCCGCCGCGAACCGGCTCCTCCAGCAGGCGTGACAGACGCGACTCGAACTGGTTCGACGTCTGCTGCCCGGCGCAACCTTGTCGAACCCCGCGGCGACGACGGTGACGCGGACTTCCTCGCCGAGCGCGTCATCGACCACGGCGCCGAAGATGATGTTGGCGTCGGGATGGGCGACCTTGGTGATCGCGTCGGCGGCCTGGTTCACCTCGTGCAACGTCAAGTCGGTGGGACCCGCGATCGAGAGCAGCACACCTTTGGCGCCGTCGATCGAGGATTCGAGCAGCGGCGAGCTGATCGCGGACTTGGCGGCCTCGGTGGCGCGGTCGGTGCCCGAACCGATGCCGATGCCCATCAAGGCGGATCCGGCTCCCGCCATCACGGACTTCACATCGGCGAAGTCGAGGTTGATCAGGCCGGGGGTGGTGATGAGCGACGTGATGCCGTCCACTCCCTGATACAGGACCTGGTCGGCCATGCGGAAGGCCTCCACCATGGGCATCGTGGGATCGGCGACCTGCAGGAGCCGGTCGTTCGGCACGACGATGAGCGTGTCGACGGCCTTCTTCAGTTCGGTGATGCCGAGGTCGGCCTGCGTCGCGCGCTTGCGACCCTCGAACCCGAACGGCCGGGTGACCACGCCGATCGTGAGCGCGCCCAGCCCTCGGGCAACCTCGGCGATGATGGGAGCGCCGCCGGTGCCGGTGCCGCCACCTTCTCCAGCGGTGATGAACACCATGTCGGCGCCTTTGAGGATCTCCTCGATCTCATCGGAGTGTTCACTCGAGGCGTCCTTGCCCACCTCCGGATCGGAGCCGGCCCCCAGACCCCGGGTCGTCTCACGTCCGATGTCGAGCTTGACCTCCGCGTCTGACATGAGGAGCGTCTGCGCGTCGGTGTTGACGGCGATGAACTCGACGCCCCGGAGGCCTGCCTCGATCATCCGGTTCACCGCGTTCACACCGCCCCCACCGATGCCCACGACCTTGATGACGGCGAGGTAGTTCTGGGGAGCGTCCATGTCTGCCTTCCTCCGAACCGGATCCCCTCTCTCCAAGATCCGGTCTACCTGGGGAAACACCATCTGGGAAGCAACACGCTAACCGTCAACTGAACGGTTATTGTCATATCTACCTAACGTAGAGTCCGGCAAGTTACTAAGGATGCGCAGGTCCGTCAAGTCTGTCGTTCAACCTGATTGTAGTCCGAGCTGACAGTTCGGGCGGGTCTTACCGAACGGTCTCTTCGACCGGATCGAGGTCCGCGCTCTCCGCAGGATCGGGTGACGGATCCGGTGATGACGTCGTGCGCGCCGGTTCCTGAGGTTCCTCGACGGGCGGGGTCGTAACCACAGGCGTCCCCGCGAAGCGAGCGGTGGGCGCGGCGGGGGCGCTCACGTCGATCGCGACCAGGTCACGCCCCTGGTCTCGTGCGTACGCAAGCACGGCCCGGATCGCCTGAGCCTTCGCGTCCGCTCCCTCCGCGGTGCCGTAGGTCACGACCACGCCGTTGGCGAGCTCGAGGGTGAGTGTCCCGTCGAGCGCGATGGCGACCGCCTCGACCTGAGAGCGGAGCTCGGGCGTCATCGCGCCGGCGACCTCGGCCCCGGCGGCGACCGCGTCGAACGCCGGGGCCGGTTCACCCGGCTCGGCGAGCAGACGGACGTCCGGCAACGAGGTTGATGCCGGCGCGACGCCGAGGGGTACGCCGTCGGCCGCGACGAGCAGCCGGCCCTCCTCGGTGATCGCGACCGCGACCGGCACGCGCTCGATCACCACGATGCCCAGGGTCGACGGGAGAGCGGTCGAGACCTTCGCGTCCACGATCCACGGTTCACGAAGGAGACGACGGCGTACCGACGCCTCGTCCAGTCGGAACACGTTCGTGTCCTCCCCCACTCCGGCGAGGCGCAGGACCTGACGTTCGCTGAGGTGTCGCTCTCCTTGGACCGTGAGCGTCTTCGCGTGGAACAAGGGGGTGGAGGTCAGCCCCGCCCCGACGATCGCGACCAGGACGGCGCAGCCGCCGGCGATGGCCCACGGGCGGATCGAGCGACGGCGCGCTTCGTCCTCGCGGAGCACGGGGCCGCCGGGAGGGTTCGCCCCTCCGGCCGGGGTGTGCTGCTCGGGGTGCTCTGCGGAAGCCGGCGGACGCTCCTCGACCGTTGTCACTTCGTCAGGATGCGACGTCATCGAACGCTCCGATCAGTTGCACCTCGGGCTCGAGCCGCACACCGGTCCGGGCTTCGACGGCCCCCTGGATCCGCTCGATCAGCGCGCGCACGTCGTCTGCCCGCGCCTCCGGGCCGGCCACGATGAAGTTGGCGTGCTTCTCGGACACCTGAACACTTCCGACACCGGCGCCCTTCATGCCCGCCTCCTCGACGAGCTTCGCCGCGTGTCCGTCGGGCGGGTTCTTGAACACGCTGCCGCAGTTCGGCTCGGCCAGGGGCTGCGTGGCGCGTCGCCACTCGCGGGCCGCATCCATGCGAGCGCGGATCGAGGGCTCGTCGCCGGACGACAGGCGAAGGTGCGCGCCGGTCACGACGGCATCTGCGGGGAGCTTCGATCGCCGATAGCTGAACCCGGCGTCGGCAACCTCGACCGACTCGCTCCGTCCGGCCTCCCAGCGGAAGATCTCGATCGTCGAGATCACCTGCGACATCGAACCGTCATGGGCGCCCGCGTTCATCTTCACCGCTCCGCCGAGCGTGGCAGGGATCGCCACGCCGAACTCGAGGCCGGTCAGCCCGTGCCGAAGGGCCACCCCGGCGAGCGCCGGGAGCGGCATGGCTCCGCCCGCGGAAACGACATCGCCCTCGCGGGCCGCCCACCGGAACCCACGACCGAGCCGCAGCACGAGGCCCGGGAACCCGCGGTCGGAGACGAGGACGTTCGATCCCTTGCCCAGTACAGCCACGGGCAAGGGCGCCTCTGCCAGGGCCGCGGACACCGCGACGAGGTCGGCGTCGGTCTCCGGCTCCAGGTAGAGGGCGGCCGGCCCTCCGATCCGGAATGTCGTCAAAGGCGCCATCGGCAACGACGTGCGCACGCGGTCACCACAGGCCGCCCGCAGCACGGCTTCGGCACGGCGGATGGCCTCGCTCATGCGTCGGCCTCCCGGATCCGATCCATGGCCGCGTCGCCGAGCATCCAGACATCGCCGCATCCCATCGTGAGGACGAGGTCGCCGTCCCGGACCTCGCGGTGCAGGAACTCGACGACGTCCTGCCTGTGCGGCAGGTAGACGACCGGGGTGCTCGGCGAGGCGAGCCGAACGCCGTCGACCACGAGCTGCCCCGTCACGCCGGGGATCGGTTCCTGCGCCGCGCCATAGACGTCGGTGACCAGCACGACGTCGGAATCCGCGACGCTCGCACCCAGCTCGCGCCACAACGCCTGCACCCGCGAATACCGATGCGGCTGCACCAGTGCGATCAAGCGACGAGGACCCCGACGGCGGGCGGTCGCGACCGTCACCGCCATCTCGGTGGGCGTGTGACCGTAGTCGTCGTAGAAGCGCGCGCCGCGCACGGCGCCCCGAAGCTCGAAGCGCCGGTGCACGCCGGTGAACGATCCGAGGGACGACGCGCCGACCGCCGGCGGGATGCCGACGAGCTCGCCCACGACCAGGGCGGCGACCGCGTCGAGAAGGTTGTGCTCGCCATCCACCTGGAGCGACAGCTCGACGACCTCTCCGCCGGCCAGGCGTACGCTGGCCTTCGCCCCACCCGGCCCGAGTTCCTTCACCGTGAGCACCACGTCGTTGCCGGCGCCCACGCCGTAGGTCGCGGGCCGCCCCTCCGCGCGCCAGCGAGCGCCGCACGCCCTCGTCGTCGCCGCAGGCCACGACGTGGCCGCATCGCGAGGCAAAGGCTGCGAACGCGCGCTCGATCTCCTCGCGCCCGCCGGGATAGAAGTCGACGTGATCGATGTCGACGTTGGTGATCACGCCGATGGCAGGGCTCGCCAGCAGGAAAGACCCGTCACTCTCGTCGGCCTCGAAGACGAACAGCTCGCCGTCTCCGGAGCGCGCGCCGCTTCCGCTCTCGTTCAGGTCGCCGCCCACCAGATAGCTGGGATCCAGGCCGGCGCGCTCCAGGATCACGGCGATCATCGAGGTCGTCGTCGTCTTACCGTGCGTGCCCGCGACCGCGATGGCGAGCTTGGAGGCCGCCAGCGACGCCAACGCCTGCTGGCGGGCCCACACGGGGATCCCGGCCTCGCGCGCCGCGACCAGCTCGGGGTTCGTACCCGCGATCGCGCTCGACACGACCACGACGTCGGGGCGTCCGACGCGAGCGGCGTCATGCCGCACCCAGACCTCGGCGCCGAGCGCACGGAGCTCCGCGAGGCCCTTCGAGTCCTTCATGTCGGATCCCGAGACCGCGATGCCCCGAGCCAGGAACAACCGCGCCAGGTTCCGCATGCCGGCACCGCCGACGCCGATCATGTGCACGGCTGCGACGTCGAGCGAGCGAGGGCACGCCGAGCGTGGGGATGCTTCCGGCGGGAGGCGAGTAGGTGGTCCTCATCCGCCACCTCGGCACCAGGTCGGCGAGCCGCGCGGCGGCGTCGGGCGTGCTCCACGCGAGCGCCGCGCTCGCCATCGCCTCACGCCGCGCCGGGTCGTCCGCGAGTGCGACGATGCGGCGTGCCAGCCCATCGGCCGTGAGCTCTTCGTCCAGGTAGAGCTCGGCGGCGCCCGCATCGACGAGCGCGCGCGCGTTCGCCTCCTGATGGTTCTCGGTCGCATGCGGATAGGGGACGAGGATCGAGGGGACCCCGCACGCGGTCAGCTCGGCGATCGTTCCGGCCCCCGCCCGCGCCACGGCGACGTCGGCGAGCGCCAGCCCCAGCTCGATGCGGTCGAGGAACGCGAGGGCCCGGACCCGCAGCGCCATGGGCCGGGACGCGTCGGCGGCAACGATCGTCGAGGTGGGCGGGGCCGGTCGACACCAGGAGCTGCAGGTCCCTCGGTCCTGCAGATTTTCGATCGCACCCGCCACGACCTGATCGAGATGCAGCGCGCCCAAGCTGCCCCCGAACACGCCGACGGTGAGGCGATTGGGGTCGAGCTCGAACTCTGCGCACGCTCGCGGCCAGTCCGTCACGATCGGCCTGCACATCGGCGACCCGAGCGCGGATCGGGTTGCCGGTCACCACGGTGCGCACGCTCCCGAAGGCCGCCGCGAGCTCTCGAAGGAGACGCCGACCACACGGGCGAAGCGAGCGAGCGCGCGGTTGACACGCTGGGGATCGCGTTCTGCTCGTGCAGCACGATCGGCGTGCGCGCCCACCGAGCGGCGACGACGGCCGGGGCGCTCGCGTAGCCGCCGACACCCACGACGACGTCCGCTCCGCGCACCACCGGCATGCATGTTCGCGCCGAGGCGAGCGCGACGAACGGCGCGGTCGCCGTGGCCACCGACAGCTCCCGCTTCATGGGCCGCGACTCGACCGCGTGGAACCGATATCCGGCGGCGGGGACGGCTCGGCTTCCTGACCGGTGGACGACCCGATGAACCGGACGTCGTCGCCGCCTCCACGAGTCGATCGGCCAACGCGATGGCGGGGAACACGTGGCCCGCGGTGCCGCCACCGGCGATCACGACCCTCACCGCGAGCCCTTCTTCGCCGCGGCCGGGCCGCGCGCGCGCCTGCTCGACGTTGGCGCGCGCTGGCCGGCGCGCGCTGCCGCACCTAGCGCGCGCCGGAGCGCGGGCGACACTCGCGAGGACGCCGATACCGGCCAGCGTCACGACCAATGCGGTGCCGCCGAAGGACAAGAAAGGCAACGGCACACCCGTGATCGGCAGCACGCCGGTCACCGCGCCGAGGTTCACGATCGTCTGCAACCCGATCCACGCGGTCACGCCCGCGGCCAGGAACCGCCCGAAGGTGTCGGGCGCCTTCACCGCGATGCGGACACCGGCGAACAGCAGCAACCCGAACATGACCAGCACGAAGAGCGCCCCAAGAGCCCGAGCTCTTCGCCGATGATCGCGAAGATGAAGTCAGAGTGCGCGTTCGGCAGGTAGTCCCACTTCTGACGGCTCGCGCCGAGCCCGACACCGGTCCAACCTCCCGAACCGAGCGCGATCAGGCCCTGGATCAGCTGGAACCCCGACCCCTGCGGGTCGTTCCAGGGATCCAGGAAGGCGTCGACGAAACGCGCCCGCCGGTAAGCCTCCCCGAAGACCAGATAGGCGACCGCCGCCAGACCGATGGCCCCCGTCCACAGCAGGTAGCGCATGCGAACCCCCGCCACGAAAAGCAGCGCGAAGACCGAGCCGCAGATGATCACCGTCGTGCCGAGGTCTCGCTGCAGGATCACCAAGAGCGCGAAGAGTCCGACCACGGGCGCGAGCGGCATGAGCAGCTGCATCGGATCGTCGAGCTTGCGCCACCTGTTGGCGAGCACCGTGGCCGCGAACGCGACGAGCACGAGCTTCAAGAACTCGGCGGGCTGCACGGTGAGCGGGCCCAGGTCGATCCACCGTGACGCTCCGTAGAGCGACGCCCCCTCGGAGTGGTAGAGGGCTACCAACATCAGGGGAAGGATCGCGACCAACAGCGGCACACACAGCTTCTGCCACGCGGTGTGCGGCATGCGCCACGCGATCAGCAACGCGATGACGCCTGCCGCCGCGTAGAAGAGCTGGCGGTTGAAATACCAGAAGCTGGTGCCGTAGCCCTCGACCGCCGAGATCGACCCGGCAGACAGGATCATCACCAGGCCCAGGACGGTCAGCACCGCCGACGGGATCAGCAGCAGCATCAGGTCCGTGCGGCGGGCGCGGGCGTCGGCCGCGCGACGGGCCCGGGCGTCCGGCTGGCGATCAGCCGCAGGTGTGCGGCCTTCGCGGGGGATCGCCTCGGGCGGCTCGCGCGCGTGGCGGGGACCTGTTTCGACACGCCGGCGCGCTTGGCGGGCGCCCGCCGGACGCGGGCGGCCTCACGACCTGCCACGCGTGCCCACCTCCTCGAGTGAGCGCGCGGCGGCAGCGAAACGATCCCCACGCTCCGCGTATCCCGTGAACTGATCCCAGCTCGCGCAGGCGGGAGCCAGCAGCACCGTGTGCCCCGCAGGCCGCGCCCGGTCGAACGAACGGTGCACCGCCTCCTCGATCGTGGATGCCCGCTCGACCGGCACGAGCCCTTCGAAAGTACGCGCGACGTCGGCCGCCGCCTCACCCATCGCGACCACGGCCGAGAGGCGGCCCTGCTCGCGACGCCAGCCCGGACAGATCCGCCCCTTGGCCCGACCGCCCGCGATCAACACCGCGCCCTGAACCTGATCGATCGCGGCGATCGCGGCGTGCACGTTCGTCGCCTTCGAGTTGTCCACGAACCGAACCCCGTCGACGGTCGCCACGACCTCCCCCCGGTGTGCCTCCGGCGCGTAGCCGGCCAGGCCCTCGCGTACTGCCTGGGCTCCGACCCCGTAGCGCAGGGACGCCGCCGCGGCCGCGGCGGCGTCCGCCCCATACCCCGCACGGTCCGGATCGACGGTCCCCAGCGAACCCTCCGCCCCCGGGAGCATCGACACGAGCTCGCCATCGACGATCCCGACCTCACCGGCATCGGGAGACGCCACCGTCGACCAGACGATCGCGCACGGCGCAAGGGACGAGACGGCGTTCGCGTGGGGGTCGTCCCTCGTCCCGACGTGGGTGTCGCCTTCGGTCTGGTTCGCGAAGATCGCCGCCTTGGCCTCGACGTAGGCGTCGAACGAGCCGTGCCAGTCGAGGTGATCGGGAGCCAGGTTCAGCAGGACGCTGACCCGTGGATGGAACGAGGTCTGCATCCGCAGCTGGAAGGAGGAGCACTCGACGACGAGCACGTCGTGCGCTTCCAACGCTGTCATCGGGAAGGGCCGGCCGATGTTGCCGCACGCGACGGCGTCCATGCCCCCGGATCGCAGGCACGACGCGATCATGCCGGTGGTCGTGGTCTTCCCGTTCGTTCCCGTCACGGCGAGGTAGGGAGCGCTGCAGACCCGTGCGCCAAGCTCCATCTCGCCCCACACGGCCAGCCCACGCTCGCGGGCCCACGCCAGGACCGGCGCGTGCTCCTGCACGCCTGGACCGGCGACGACGAGCGTCGCGCCTTCCAGGTGCGACGGATCGTGGCCGCCGTCGAGCAACGCGATCCCCATCGCCGCCAGCTCGGCAGAACCCGCGATCTCGGCAGCCGGCCTCGAGTCGGTGACGCGAACGTCGGCGCCCTCGCGCCGCAAGACGGTCGCCGCCGACATGCCGGCAACGCCTGCGCCGACCACGACCGCGCGTTCGCCCTGGAACCGGCCGTTCAATCGAGACCCCCTCGAGCGATGAAGTCCGCGTAGTACAGGCCGAGGCCCACGGCCACGCAGAGCCCCGCGATGATCCAGAACCGCACGATCACCGTGAACTCCGGCCACCCCGCGAGCTCGAAATGGTGGTGGATCGGCGACATACGGAAGATCCGCCGGCCGAACCCGCGGAACGAGATGACCTGCAGGATCACCGACATCGTCTCGATCACGAAGAGTCCCCCGAGGATCACGAGGAGCAACGCGGTGTTCGTCGTGATCGCCAACGCGCCGAGCAGGCCCCCGATCGCGAGCGACCCCGTGTCCCCCATGAAGATCCGAGCAGGTGCGGCGTTCCACCACAGGAAGCCGACCACCGCCCCCATCATGCCCGCGGCGACGACGGCGACGTCCAACATGGCGAGCTGATCGACGGCGTAGCACCCGAGGTCGGATACCCCCTCGCCGCCGCACGGATGACGGAACTGCCAGAAGGCGATGAAGACGTAGGCCGAGAGCACCAACGTGCTGGACCCTGCGGCGAGGCCGTCCAGCCCGTCGGTGAGGTTCACCGAGTGCGACGACGCCGTCAGCACCAGGAAGCACCACAGCAGGAAGAAGAGGCCCAACCGCAGGCCAGTGTCCCTGACGAAGGTGACATTGGTCACGGTCCCCGTGGAGTCGCCGTATGCCTTCACGATCAGGCCGAACGCCACGGAGACGACCGCGGTGGCCACGAACTTCTGGGACTTCGTGAGACCCAGCGAGCGACGACGGCGCACCTTCATGAAGTCGTCGGCGAATCCCACGATGCCGAAACCGAGCGCCGCCAGCACCAACGCCAGTCCGCCTGCCCGGAAGCCGCCGGAGGTGATGCGGGTCGCGAGGTAGCTCAGGATCAGCCCCACCAGCACCACGATCCCGCCCATGGTCGGTGTGCCCATCTTCTCGAAGTGGGTGTGCGGCCCGTCCTCACGGATCCGCTGACCCCAGCCCCACGCCTTGAAGGCCCGGATCGCGATGGGCGTGCCCAGCAGCGTGACCGCCAGGCCGACGGCCGCCGCGATGAGGATCTGGATCACCGGAGCGCCTCCGCCAGGGCCTCGAGGCCCGCGACCCGCGACGCCTTGAAGACGACCAGGTCCCCGGGGCGCGCGTGTGCCCGGATGTCGGCGAGCGCGTCCGCGGAGTCGTCGTAGGCAGCGGCGTTGCCGGGCTCCACGCCTTCGCGGATGCCGGCCGTGGCGATCGAGGCGGCGGCCTGCCCGACGGTGATGAGGCGATCCACGCCGAGCCGGGCGGCCAGCTCTCCGACCCGCTCATGCTCGTCGTCGGAGATGGGGCCCAGCTCGGCCATGGCGCCGAGCACCGCGATCAGTTGTCCGTCGCCCGCCATCCACCGCGCGGTCTTGAGCGCCGCGGCGACCGACTCCGGGTTCGCGTTGTACGCGTCGTTGACGACACGGATGCCCTCGGACGTGATGAAGGTCTCCATGCGCCAGTGGGAGACCCGCGCCTCGCCCAGCGCGATCGCCGCTTCCTCGATCGGCACCCCCAGCTCGATGCCGATCGCCATCGCGGCGAGCGCGTTGGAGACCATGTGCTCTCCCGCAACCCCGAGTCGCACCGACGCACGCTCCCCGCCGTGGACAACGGTGAACGACGCCCGCCCGTCGCCATCGAGGACCACGCCCTCGGCCCGCACACCGGCGGTGGGCGTGGTGCCGAACGTCACCACCCTCCCCCTGCACCGATCTGCGAAGCCGGCCACGACCGGATCGTCCACGTTCAGCACGGCGACCCCGCCGGGCTCGACCGCATCGATCGGTTCGGCCGAGGCCTCCACGATCGCTTCCCACGATCCGAAGATCTCCATGTGCGCGACGCCGACGTTGGTCAGGACCACGATGTCGGGGCGCGCGATCTCGCACAGGAGCGTGACGTCCCCCTTGCGCCGGGCGCCCATCTCGGCCACGACCACCTCGGTGTCGGGCCTGGCGCCGAGCAACGTGACCGGCAGGCCGACCTCGTTGTTGAACGACTCAGGGCTCGCGTGCGTCCGGAAGCGGCACGCGCACACGTCCGCGGCCATGTCCTTCGTCGAGGTCTTGCCGTTGGCTCCCGTGATCCCGACGACCCGCGCCTCCATGCCGCGGCGTTCGTCGGCGGCGAGCCGCAGGAACGCGTCACCCGGTGAACGCACGAACACCGTGGGGCCGGGCGTCGCCACGCCGTCGCGCGCCAACGCCCCCGATGCGCCGTTCTCGAACGCCTCCGGTACGAACAGCCCTCCGTCCGTGTGCTCCCCCGGCAGCGCGACGAACAGCGCGCTCGGGCCCGCCGCCCGCGAGTCGGTGACGATCGAACGCACCTCGGCGTCCTCGCCGATCAGGAGGCCGTCGGTGGCCCGAGCGACCTCTGACATGTGCCGGGGCCTCACGCCGGCTCCCTGGCGGTGAGCGCTTCGAGCGCCACCTCGCGATCGTCGAAATGGATCGTCTCGGTCGCGAGCTCCTGCGTGGTCTCGTGGCCCTTGCCGGCGATCACCACGGTGTCGCCTTCTCCCGCCTCGGCCACCGCGACGCGGATCGCCGTCCGGCGGTCGGGCTCCACGCGGAACTCGCCGCCGCCGCGGCCGGCGCCGGGCACGATCTCGGCGATGATCTCGAGCGGGTCCTCCGAGCGTGGATTGTCGCTGGTGATGATCGACAGGTCGGCGCTCGCGGTGGCGGCCTGCCCCATCAGGGGACGCTTGGCGCGGTCGCGGTCACCCCCGCAACCGAACACGACGATGAGCCGCCCCGCGGTCAGCGGGCGCGCCGCCTGCAGCACGCTGTGGATGCTAACGGGCGTGTGCGCGTAGTCCACGACCACCAGGAATCCCTGCCCCGCGTCGACCGGCTCCACCCTTCCCGGCACCTCCGCGACGGCCTCGATGCCGGAGGCCGACGTCTCGTCGGCGATGCCCACGCTTCGCGCGAGCCCGATCGCCGCGAGCGCGTTGGACACGTTGAACCGGCCACGCAGCGTCGAGCGCACGGTGCGATCGCCCACGCGGAAGGACAGGCCGTCAGCGGTTGCCACGATGTCCGTTGCCTGCAGCTGGGCGTCGGCGTCCAGCGCGAAGGCCGAGAGCGCGATCGCCGGGTCGGAGAGCAACCGGCGGCCCCAGGCGTCGTCGGCGTTCACCCACCCCACCCGGGCATGCTCCGGCGTGAACAGCCGCGCCTTCGCCTCGAAATAGGTCTCCATCGAGGGGTGGTAGTCCAGGTGATCCTGGGACAGGTTCGTGAACGCGACCGCGTCGAAGAGCACCCCGCCGACCCGGTGCTGATGCAGCGCGTGCGAGGAAACCTCCATCGCCACCGCGTCGATACCTGCGTCGCGCATCCGGGCGAGCAAACGGTGCAGGTCGGGCGCCTCGGGTGTCGTGCGGGCCAGGGACACGGGCTCGCCGTCCACACGCGCCCCGGTGGTCCCGACGATCCCCGGTCGGAGCCCCGCCTCGCGGAAGATGGCCTCGAGCAGATAGGTCGTCGTGGTCTTCCCGTTCGTGCCGGTGATCCCCACCGTGGTCATCGCCGTTGCCGGGTCGCCGAACGCCCGTGCCGCCATGGGGCCCATCGCAAGCCGGACCGAGGGCACCTTCACCTGGGCGACGTCGAGGTCGAGCCAGCGCTCCACGACCAGGGCCGAGGCACCGGCGGCGACCGCGTCGGCCGCGAACTCGTGACCGTCGACGACCTCGCCGGGCACGCAGAAGAAGAGGGCGCCGGGCTCGACCTCGCGGGAGTCGAACGCGACGTCACCGACGGTGGCGTCGCCTCGCGGTTCGGCCTCTGGAACCGCCGAAACGACGTCGGAGACGAGCAGGGGGAAGGAAGGAACCACCGCGTCGTAGCGTACCCGCGCCCCGAGTCGCGGGGGCGCAACGATCATGGAAGTTTCTGGGCGTGAGGCGGAAGCGCCACCGGCGGAGAGGCGGGGATCGACAGCCGCTGGATGGCGTACCTGGCGACCTCCTGGAACAGGGGTGCAGCGGCCAGCCCGCCGTACACGGTTCGGGGCTCGTCGATCGAGACCGCGACCACCACGCGCGGGTCGGACGCGGGCAGGAACCCGACGAAGGAGGCCATGTACCGCTGGACGTAGTTGCCGTACTCGTCGAGCTTCCGGGACGTGCCGGTCTTGCCCGCCACCTGGTAGCCGGGGATCTGCGCTTCGCCGCCGGTCCCGTCCTCCACGACGTAGGCGAGCATCCGAGTCAACAGGTCGGCCGTGGTGGGGCTCACGACCCGCCTCGACTTCTGCTCGGGAGCGTCGGCGAACGTGCCGTCGGGCCCCTCGAACCCCCGCACGAGGCGAGGCTGGATCCACCGGCCGCCGTTCGCGATCGTCGCGTAGACGCCCGCCATCTGCAGCGGCGTGACGGCGATGCCCGCTCCGTAGGAGACGGTCGCGCGGATCACCTCGTCCCACTGGGACGCCGGCAGCAGCGCGCCCTCGGCCTCCCCGGGGAACCCCACCCCGGTCTCCTTCCCGTAGCCGAACCGTTGCATGAACCCGGCGAGCCGTTCGTTGCCGACCTCCTCGGCGACCAGGGCCGCGCCGATGTTGCTCGACTCGGCGATGATGTCTCCGAGGGTCATCGTCTCGACCGGATGCACGTGCGAGTCGTAGATCGTGAACGGCCCGACCTCCATGGACGAGGGCACGTGGAACCGCTGTTCCAGGCCCACCGATCCCGTCTCCAGGGCGGCCGCCGCCGTGATGATCTTGTTGACCGAGCCGGGCTCGAACGCGTCGGTGACGGCGCGGTTGCGCATCACGTCCTGCGGCGCGTTCTCGAAGTCGTTCGGATCGAACCCCGGATACGTGGCCATCGCGTGCACGTCGCCGGTCCGCGGGTCCATCACGACGACCGTGCCGCCCAGCGCGCCGTTGGCCCGCACCGCTCGCTCCAGCGCGGTCTGGGCCATGAACTGCATCTGGCGGTCGATCGTCGTCACCAGCGTGGTGCCGGGGACCGGTTCGGTCAGCGTGTTCACGCCGCTGGAGATGGGCAGCCCGTCGGCGGAGACCTCGGACGTGCGCTCGCCGGGAGTCCCCGCGAGCTCGGACTGGATACTGGACTCTCGAGCCCCGAGATCCCCTTGCCGTCGACGTCCACCAGCCCCAGCACCTGCGGCGCCAACGAGCCGGCCGGGTAGTAGCGCTGCGGGACGTCCAGGAAGCCGATGCCCGGCAGCAGCTGCGCCTCGAGCTCCTCCGCGAGGTCCATGTCGATCTGCCGGTCCAGGAACACGAACGTCCCCTCGGACTCGAGCGCGCTGCGCACCTCCTTCTTCGGCAGCCCCAGGATCTCCGCGATCACCTCGGCCTCGCCGTCGGGGTCGGTCACGAGCGCCGGGTTCGCGTAGACGTCGCGGGCCTCACGTGTCAGGGCAAGCGGCATGCCGAAGCGGTCCAGGATCTGTCCGCGATGTGCGGGAAGATCGATGGTCCGCACGCGCTGCTGGAGCCCCATCTGGGCGAACTCGCCGTTGTCCCGCACCTGGAGGAACGCCAGGCGCACGACGATCGCCGCCGAGGGCGAACACCATGAGGGCGAACATCGCCACGAGGCGATGCACCGGAGGCGTGCGCGTCACTCCCCGCCTCCGCCACCGGATCCACGGACCTGGAGCGGCACGACGTCATCGGGCGCGGGCAGCACCATGCCGTTCTCGGCGGCCCAGCCCGAGATGCGGGAGGGCGAGGACAGCCGCGCGACCTCGATCTCGAGGTCGCCGCGGGCTTCTGCGGCTGCTCGCTGTTGCTCCTGTACGGCCTGCAGCTGGTAGGTGGTGTTGACCACGAGCGCGTTCAACACGACGACGCCAAGCGTCAGCGCCGTGATCAACACGGCGGAGAAGATCCAGAACGCGGGGTGGGGCCCGCGGCGCGCCCGACGCTGGGGAGGCGTGGAGGGGGTCGGGCGCGCCGCGGGTGTGCGCGCGATATGCGCGTCACGATCTGGACCCGGCGAGGGACGGGACGGGGTTCGCCGTGGGTCTCGAGGGGCGGGAAGCTGGCGGGCCGGCTGACTCACGCCGCCACCTCCACGCGTTCGGCGGCGCGCAGCATGGCGCTGCGCGCCCGTCGATTGCTCGCGACCTCGTCCTCGGACGGCCGGAGCGGCTTCTTCGTCAGCACGGCCAGGGCCTCGATCTCGCGGAAGCTGCGCTTGACGATGCGGTCCTCCATGGAGTGGTAGGCGATCACGACCACGCGGCCACCGGGAGCGAGCAGCTCGACCGCCCGAGGCAGGGAGGCGGCGAGCTCCTCGATCTCCCGGTTGACCGCGATACGGAGCGCCTGGAACGTGCGACGCGCGGGGTGGGGGCCCCCCGGCCGCTTGCCCAGAGCGCCCGCGACCACGCCGGCGAGCTGATCGGTCGTCGTGATCGGTCGTTTCCGCACGATGGCGCGGGCGATCCGACGCGAACGATGCTCGCCGCCGTACTCGAAGATCAGGTCCGCGAGCTCGGGCTCGGAGAGGCCGTTGACCAGGTCGGCAGCGGTGGGACCGTCGCCGCCCATGCGCATGTCGAGCGGGCCGTCCACCCGGTAACCGAACCCGCGCTCGGGGTCGTCGAGCTGCATCGACGAGACACCCAGGTCGTACAGGATGCCGTCCACCGCTCCACCGGTGAGCTCCTCGTCCACGCCGGAGAACGTCGTCTCCACGGCACGGAAGCGCTCGCCGAACGAGGCGAGTCGCTCGGAAGCCAGCGAGATCGCCGATGGATCGCGGTCGATCCCGACGACGCGGCCGACGCCGGCGTCCAACAGCGCGTGGACGTGCCCCCCGGCGCCCAGGGTCATGTCGACGACCGTGCCCCGGATCCCGGAGGAACCCGGTCACCTCGTTCACCATGACCGGATCATGGGGCGGCCCGTCCCGACGTCGAAGGCGTTCATCCACCGTCAGCCGATGTGTCCGGCGAGGATGCCGAGCCCGATCGAGGCCAGGAGCGTCAAGGCGGTCATCGCGATCAGCGAGAGGCTCTGTCGAACCTCGGCGCCGAGCTTGGTGGGGCCGGGCGGTGGTGGCACGTCTTACCTCCTGGGGTCGAGCGCACCCGTCTGGTACGCGTCAGCGAATCCGGCGGCGTAGGCGTCGTAGTTGTCGCGGTCCCAGATCTCCATCCGGTCCCGGACGCCGAGCACCACCACGTCCTTGTCGATGTCGACGGCCTCGCGCAGTCGCTGGGGGATCGTCACGCGCCCTTGGCCGTCGAGCTTCACCTCTTCCGAGCTGCCGAAGAACAGGCGCGAATATGCACGCCCGTCGTTGTCGGAAAGGGGGAAGGCGCCGACCTCGTCGGAACGACGCTCCCATTCGGCCCTGGGGAAGCAATAGAGGCATCGATCCTGGCCAACGGTGATCCACACCCCGTCGACGAACGCGGCGCGGAACCTGGCCGGCAACGACACCCTGCCTTTGGGGTCGAGCTGGTAGCTGTGCGTGCCGAGCAGTTCGGCCACGCCTCCTCCCCTTTCCTCCACTGAGCCCCACGTTTATGCCACCAGTCCTCCACTTCGTCAATTGAGGATGCGGCCGAACTGTTGTTCGGGACTTAGGGCAGGGCTACCGCGAACAGGGAACGAGACCGTGGAGGAACCAGCTGGACCGTCGCGCCGCCGGGGTTAGAGCAGGTAGTCCTCCCAGCCGGGCTCGAGCCGGCCGAGGGTCAGATGGAACCCGTCGCGGGGAGCGAACGGCTGCCGCGCCAGATGGAAGCCCGCCTCCGAAGGCGTGCGGTCTTCCTTCTTCGTGTTGCACTTGCGGCAGGCCGCCACGACGTTCTCCCACACGTGCAACCCACCGCGGGATCGAGGAACGACGTGATCGAGGTTCTCAGCGCCGGCGCCGCAGTACTGGCATCTCCACGCGTCCCGGGCGAAGACCGCCCGGCGGGTGAGCGGCGCGTGGGGACGGTACGGAACACGGACGTACCGGCGGAGCCGGACCACCGATGGCGCCTCCATCGCGAGCCGCTCGGAGTGGAAGACCATGCCGTTGGAGAGCACGACCTCGGCCTTCTCCTTGATCACGAGCACGACGGCTCGGCGCGCGGGCACCACCGCCAGCGGCGAATCAGACGCATTGAGGACGAGCGCACGTCCCATGGACGGAGTGTAGCGGGAGCGGTTCGCAACGCGGCAGCTTGCGACGGCCGAATCACAACGGTGTAATCTGACCTGGAGCGGCGACGGACCGGCCGAGCGCGAATGCCTGGAGTTGCGAATAGGGGCCGCGCGGGGCGTCCGCGTTCGACGGCCGGTCCGTCGCCCTCATCATCACCGGCCGCTTTCGCGGCCAGCCTCCCCGTGGCGTACGATGACCGGGTTGCGCCGGAGGGCCTGGTTGCGCCGGAGGTGATGGTGGAAGTTCGAGGAGCGTCCCCAAGACTGGCAACGGTTCGCCGAGCGGTTCCGCGAGATCGAAACCAACGTCGAGAAGGTCGTGCGGGGCAAGCACGCTGAGATCCGCCTCGCCCTCGTGGCGTTGATCGCCGAAGGCCACCTGCTGATCGAGGACGTCCCCGGCGTGGGCAAGACGATGCTCGCCAAGTCGATCGCCCGTTCGATCGACTGTTCGTTCCGCCGGTCGCAGTTCACGCCAGACCTGCTCCCCACCGACGTCACCGGCGTCAACGTCTTCAACCAGGAGCAGCGCGACTTCGAGTTCCGGCCGGGCGCCATCTTCGCCAACATCGTGCTGGGCGACGAGATCAACCGCGCGTCCCCCAAGACCCAGTCGGCCCTGTTGGAATGCATGGAGGAGCGGCAGGTCACGATCGACACGCAGACCCACCCGCTTGGCACACCGTTCATGGTCATCGCAACGCAGAACCCGATCGAGCACGAGGGAACCTACCCGTTGCCCGAGGCCCAGCTCGACCGGTTCATGCTGCGATTGTCGATCGGCTATCCCTCGCCCCAGATCGAGGCCGAGATCCTGGCGAGCCACACCACTGGCGTGCCGCTGGGTGAGATCGGCCCGGTCGCGGACGCTCCAGGCGTGGCCGAGATGATCCTGCAGGCGCGCGAGGTGCACGTGGCGCCGGCGATCAGGCGCTACATCGTGGACCTGGTCGAAGCGACCCGGAACCACGTCGACGTGTACCTGGGTGCGAGCCCGCGCGCCTCCCTCATGATCCTGCGGGCCGCCCGCGCGACCGCAGCCGCCGAAGAGCGAGACTACGTGATCCCCGACGACGTCAAGGCGCTGGCCGTCCCGGCGCTGGCGCACCGGATCATCGTCACGGCCGACGCCGTCATGGGCGGCCGCTCCCCCGACCTGGTCCTCCACGAGATCCTCGCGGAGGTGGCGGTCCCCGTCGCGGAGTCCCCCTGATGCCCTCGGGCCGGGGACTCACCATGGTCGGCGCGGGCGCCGCGATGTGGGTCGCGGCCCGCATCATCGGATCCCCCGGGATGGAGATCGTCGCGATCGGCCTGGCGGCCCTCCCCTTCCTGGCTGGGTTCTTCGTGTGGTGGGCACGGACGAGGATCACGATCCGACGCCGCCTGGACGACGTTCGCGTCTCGCCGGGAACCCGCGTCAACGTGCAGCTCGACGTGGAGAACCGATCCGCCGCGCCCACCTCGTTCCTGCTGATCGAGGACCGGCTCCCGCCGTCGCTCGGGCGTCCGGCTCGTCTGGTCGTGTCGGGCCTGTCGTCGCGGGCGACCCAGCGCGTCTCCTACAGCGTGCTGCCGCAGGCCCGCGGGCGCTACTCGCTCGGGCCCGTGAGCGTGGACATCACCGATCCGTTCGCGCTCACCCGCCACCGGGTGGAGTTCGACGAGCGCGAAGAGCTGCTCGTGACCCCCGAGATCGAGGACCTGTTCGGCGCCGAGGATTCGGCGATCGGGCAGAGCTTCGGCGCCACCCGGGCGCGCCAGCTGTTCCGGACCGGTGAGGAGTACTACACGATGCGCGGCTACCAGGAGGGCGACGACCTCCGGCGCATCCACTGGCCCTCGGTGGCACGGACCGGGATCTGATGATCCGCCAGGACGAGTCCTCCAAGCGCGCGAGCGGCCTGGTGTTCCTCGACACGCGATCGCAGGCGCTCGGACAGTCCCACGGCCTCGCGTTCGAACGCGCGGTGTCGGTGGGGGCCACGCTCGGGGTCATGCTCGCCAGGCGCGGGTTTCGCCCTTCGCCTCGGCACGTCGGAGACCCCTCCCGCCGCGGTCACCGAGGATCGGTTCCTCGACGCTCTGGCGGGCATCTCCCATTCGCAGGCACGCTCGATCGGGCCCGCGCTGTCCTACCTGCGCGCGGGCGCCTCGGGCGAGACCTCGCTGATCCTCGTCTCGGCCCCTCCGGCGCCCGGAGAGCTGACCTCGCTGATCCGCAGCGCCGCCGGGTTCGGCCCCAAGCTCGCGATCCTGATCCACCCCGTCGACCCGGCGACGATGCCACCGGACCGACGCGCGCAGTTCGAAGGCCGCGCAACGCAGGCGGTCATGGCCTTGACCCGAGCGGGATGGGACCCGATCGTCCTGTCCCCGACGATGAAGCTGAAGGAACGATGGCACGTACCCAGGGAACGTCCGCTCGCCCGCAGCGTCTGATCGCGGCCGCCGCGACCTGCGCGCTCGCGGCCGTCTCGGCCGTGGCGATCGGGCGTGTCTTCGAGGGCACCGCCTCCACGTACGAGCTGGTCGCGACCGCGCTCGCGTCGGCCCTGCTCGCGTGCGCTGCTGGAGCGCAGGAACCTGCTCCTCGCGTCCCTCGTGAGCGTGGCAGGCATGGTGGTGGCGATCGGGTGGTTCGTGTTCCCCGAGACGACCTGGTTCGGGCTCCCCACGTTGGAGACGCTCCGCGCCTCGATCGAGGCCGCGGGCCTGGTGGGCGAGCAGGCGCGGATCCAGGTGGCGCCCACCGAGCCGTTGGCTCCCCTCCTGCTCGCCGCGCTCACCGGCACGTGGGCGGCGTCTTCTCCGCCCACGCTCTCGCCTTCCGTGCGGGCAGCCCGATCCTGGCCCTCCTCCCCCGGTGGCGCTGGTCGCCTTCGCGGACACGGTGCTCGAAGAGGTCGTGCGTCCGTCTGTACGGCCTGGCCTTCCTGGTCGCGGCGGCGACGGTGCTGTTCGCCGACAGCCTGCGGCGTGTCCAGGGATGGGGCCCGGTGTGGAACGGCCCGAGCCGGCACACGCGATTGACCTCGTCGGCCGGGCGCAGCGCGCGCAAGGTCGCCGCCGCGACCCTGGCCGTGGCGCCGCGGTCTCGCCCGTGCTGATCCCGGGGTTCGGCTCCAAGGCCATCCTGGACTTCAGCGGCCCGGGCGACGACCTCGTCCGGCTGGACCCGCTCGTGTCCGTCGCGGCCAGCCTGAACCGTGATGAGCCCATCGATGTCTTCGTCGTCGACACGCCGACCCCGCTCTATTGGCGCATGGTCGCGCTCCCCGACTTCGACGGCACGACGTGGCGGCCGGATGCCTTCCCCACCACGACCCCCGTCGAGCCCAACTCGTCGCTGTTGCCCGTGGCCCTGCCGAGCCCGGACGCCCCCGGGCTGGAGGAGCCGATCGAGGTGTCGTTCCAAGGTCGCCAACGACCTCGCCCTGCCGTGGCTCCCCATGCCGTACATGCCCCTGTCGACCGACGCCCAGGCTCGAGGGCATGCGCTGGGACGCCGAGGGAGGGGCGCTCCAGCTGAACGACCCCATCGAGGCGGGCGTCTCCTATTCGGTCACCTCGCAGGTCGTGCGGCCCACCCCCGACGATCTGCGGGCCGCGTCCATCACGGCCATCCCGGACGTGCCGCGGTACACGGAGCTGCCCGACGGCCCCCGCCCAGATCCAGGAGCTCGCGACCGAGCTCACCGTGGACGACGAGACGCGCTACGACAAGGTCATCAGCATCCAGGAGCACTTCACGGCGCCGCTCAGCCCGTTCACCTACGACGAGACCGTGAAGCCGCGGGCCGACTCCCAGGCGCTGCTCACCTTCCTCTTCGACGAGATCAACGGTCAGCGGGGGTTCTGCCAGCAGTTCGCGAGCCGCGATGGGCGTGATGTTGCGGACGATCGGGCATCCCCACGCGCCTGGCCGAGGGGTTCTCCTCGGGCTCGTTCGACGACGTCACCGATTCGTTGCGCGGTGAGCACCGACAACGCGCACGTGTGGGTGGAGGTGCTGTTCCCCGGCTACGGATGGCTCGCGTTCGAGCCGACCCGCGGCCTGGCCGACGCGGCTGCCTACCCCTACATCGACCCGACGTCCGCCGACTGCATAGGGACGACAGTGCGGCAGCCGCGGGCGGCGGTCAGGGCGGCCCGACGCGGCTGGGGGCCGCGGCGGCCGACGACCCGCTCGCCTCCGGGATCGCCCGCCGCCGGTTCGCCGACATCCGCAGCGGGTTCCGGGAGCGGATCGAACGATCCCGCTCGACCATCCCCGCACTTCCGGCCCCGCCGGCGCCGAGGTTCACCGCTCGCGACGTCCTTGCGGCGGTGCTCGTGGCCGGGGTGCTGACGCTGGCGGTCGATCCCGATCGTGCGGGCGTGGCGCCGCCGCAGCCGGCTTCGGCGCGCGGCGCACGAGCCACGGACGCTGATATCGGCCACCTACGACGTCTTCACGGAGCGGGCGGCAGACCTCGGATCGCCACGGGAGCACCGGAGAGACGATCGATGAGTACCGCGGCCGCCGGGCGATGGCCTCCGAGCGCCTCACCACCGACGACCTGGACCGGCTGAGCCGCCTCGCGACGCACGCGGCGTACGCGCCGAGGGAGCTCGACGCGAGCACGCAGGCGCAGAGTGCGGCCGATGCGGCCGCCGTCGTGCTCAAGGACCTGCGCCGGAACGCGTCCGTGATGGACGCATCGGTCACGGGCAGTACCGGCGGCGCTGAGGCGCCGGAGCTAGGAGCCGGTCGCGGTGTGGGCGGCGGCCTCGCGCAGCGCCCGCACGAACCGCTCCCGGTCCTCTTCGAACCGCCGGACGTCGTCTCGACGCCGCTGGCGATGTCGTCGATCGCCACGAAGAACGCCATCTGACCTTCTCGCAGCGCGTCCATCACCTCGCCGTCGCGGCGGCAGATCTTGAAGATGCTCTGACCGTCGGTGACGAGCTTCACCTCGGACAGGTGACTGTCCATGCCCGCCTTCGTGTTGAGGAACTCCCAGGAACGGCGCACGCGCTGCAGCGACATGCCGCCGTCGAGGAGCGACTTCACGACCCGCAGCGCGACGAGGTCTCGGAAGGCGTAGAGGCGCGGGACGCCCGGGCGTCCGCCGGTGCCTTGGACGGAGGGCTTGCACTAATCCGATCTGGTCCCAGTACCTGAGCTGCCGCGACGTGCAGCCGGTGAACTTGCAGGCCTGGTGGGTGGTGAATCCCTCCATCCGGATGCGTGCCCCTTCTTCGACTCTCCGACGGTTCCCTTCGATGCTGCGGCGCCTCGGAACCCTCGCCGAAGCGGTCGGAGCACCGAGCCGACGATCGCGCCCAGGGGGAAGGGGTCCCCGTTGTACAACAGCGCGCGGAAGGGCGGCAAGCCGCGAGGTCACGACGGACGTGGAACCACCCGAACGGGCTAGGAGTGCGACGGCCTCACGTCGTCGGTCGGTGGCGCCGGCGGACGGAACCGCGCCGCGAGCCGGCCGATGATGCCCGTCATCGAGCTCCGCCCTCCTGCATCGCGCGGATCTGGTCGCGTCCGAGCTGACCGAGGTAGCGGTAGATCAGCAACGCCGACCCGATCATCGACGACGAACCCCACGGCCGCGATCCACGGGCTGACCACGAACAGCAGCAGCAGCACGAAGCCCATCACGAACGCGAACGCCGCGAGTCGGATGCGACGCGCCAGGTGCGTGTACAGGTCGGTGCGCCCGACCTGCTCGACGAGCTTCGGGTCGTCCTCGGCGAGACGTCGTTCGATCTCTTCGAGGATCCGCTGTTCGTGGTCGTTCAGGGGCATCGGGTCCCTGGTCTCCTCTGCGGTCCGTTCGGGGTTGCCCTGCCCCTCGATTATAGGGAGCCTTCACGCACTCAAGAGAACCGATCGACGCGGCACTTTCATGATCGTCGCGATCACGCCGCCGCGCGCGGTCGAGCAGCGAGGCGGGCTCGCCGCGCCGCGCCCGAACCGATGCTCGATGCGATCGACCGCCCGCTCCACGTCGCCCCAGCGCTCGCCGCGGAGCAACGCCAGCTGCTCGGCGCCTGCCGACACAAGCCCGCTGGCCTGCACCCCCAGCAGTCGCATCCGCCGGCGCTCCCCCGGCAACGCGCTTGGTAGAGGCCCGCCACGACCCGGTAGAGCTCCGCGCCCACGTCGGTGGCGTCGGGCAGCGTCTTCGAACGCGTGAGGGTGGTGAACGTCGCCAGTCGCACCTTCATCGTCACGGTGCGGGCCCGGTATCCGTCGGCTCGCAGGCGCGACGCCGACCTTCCCCGAGAGCGCCAGCAGCTCTCGCAGGATGTCCTGCTCGTCGTCGAGGTCGCGCTCGAACGTCTCCTCGTGGCCGACGGACTTCGGCGCCTCGTAGGGCACCACGTCTCGCTCGTCGACCCCGTGCGCGAGCCGGGAGAGATGCCGCGGACTGCTCGCCGAGCAGCCGGGCGAGGATCGGCTCGGGGGTGCGGCCGAGGTCGCCGATCGTCCGACACGCCAGGCGGCCAGAGCACCTCGCCGGTCTTCTCCCCCACTCCCCAGAGCCTGTCCGACCGGCAACGGCTCGAGGAAGCCGAGCACGCCGTCCGCCGGCACCACCAGCATGCCGTTGGGCTTGCAGTGGTCGGACGCGAGCTTGGCCACGAACTTCGTCGGGCGCGACCCCGACCGAGCACGTGACCCCCACCTCGCGTTCCACCTCGGCGCGGATGCGCGCGGCGATCGCCCGCGGCTCGCCGAACAGCATCGTGGCCCCGCCGACGTCGAGGAACGCCTCGTCGAGCGAGATCGGCTCCACGAGCGGCGTGTGGGCGAGCAGCACCTCGCGGAATCGGTTCGAATGCGCCTGGTAGGCCTCGAAGTCGGGTGGCACGAACACGCCGTCGGGGCACAGCCGCCGCGCTCGCACCGTCGGCATCGCCGAGCGCACCCCGAATCTCCGGGCCTCGTACGACGCCGAGCTCACGACCCCACGCCCGCCCACGCCACCCACGATCACCGGCTTCCCGGCGAGCGACGGGTCCTTCAGCATCTCGACCGAGGCGTAGAACGCATCGAGGTCGGCGTGCAGGATCGGCTCGGGCGGGCGCTCGTCGGCGCGGTGCATGAGCTGGGATCGGCCGGTCACGAGCACATCATCCCGCGGAGCCGGGGCTCGCGTGCCAGAGCGCGCGCGGGCCGGCCCCGGCCGCTCGGCCGACGCCTCGTCGCCGCGCACGGCCTCGCGCAGCCGGCCCTCGGCGCGCGCCCGATGCAGCGCCGACAGGTCCCAGACCTCCTCGGCGACCACGCTCACCCCGCCCACACCGGTGCGCCGCAGCTCGCCCGCCACCGCCAGCGCGTACCCGTGGAACACGGTCTTGGCCACCTTGGGCTGCACCGACTCGAACACCGTCACCTCGATCGGCCCGGTCGCATCGTCGAGGGTCAGGAAGATGATGCGCTGGCCGCTGCGGATCGCCGGCGTCTGCGAGGCGACCTTCACCCCAGCGACGATCACCTTCGAGCCGCCCGGCCGTGCGCAGGTCCTTCGCGCGTGTCACTCCCGAGGTCGGCAGAGCAGCGGCTCGAAGAAGCTCACGATGTGCCGGGTGGCGTCGAGTGCCCAGCACCTCGAGCTCGGCACGCACCACCTCGGCGTCGGAGTAGTCCTTGAACCGTGCCCGCTCGACCGGATCGGCGCCCGATCGTGAGCGCGAGCTGATCACCCTCGCGCTCGGGCTCGGCGGTCATCGCCGACGTAGAGGTGGCGACGGCGATTGCCGGTCTCGAGCGTCGTCGAACGCACCGGCATGCGCCAGCGCCTCGGTCACGGGCCGGCTCACGGTGGTGCGCCGCATGAAGTCGCCCACGTCGCGGAACGGCCGGTCGGCGCGCGCCATCATGATCGAACGGATCTCGGCGTCGCTGATGCCGTGCACGTCCTGGAACGCCGAGCCTGATGCCGAAGCACAGCGCGGCCTTTCGTCCTCCCGCGTGCCGCTCGGCACCGTCCTCGACCACGTACTCGGGTTCGCTGCGGTTCACGTCGAGCGGCAGGATCGGGATGCCGTGGCGGCGGGCGTCCTCGAGGATCAGGCGCCGCGGGTACATGCCGGGGTCGTGGGTGAGCAGGCCGGCAGACCATGTGGGCGGGATGGTGCGCCTTCAGCCACGCGCTCTGGTAGGTCGGCACCGCGAACGCGGCCGCGTGCGCCTTGCAGAACCCGAAGCTCGCGAACTGCGTCACCGCATGCCAGACCTCGCTCGGCCGCATCGCGATCGACGCCTCGGGCGACGGCCCGCTCGAGGAAGTCCGCCTCGAAGCCCGGCAGCATGTCCTCGTCGATCGAGATGGCGCCGGATGTGGTCGGCGTAGGTCTCGGTGTAGCCCGCGAGCGCCGCGAGCGCCCGGATCACCTGCTCGTGGAAGACGATCACCCCGAACGTCTCCTGCAGCGGCCCGCGCAGCCCGGGGTGGATATAGGTCGGACGCTCGAACGCCGGGCGCCGCCGCAGGTACGGCGTGATCATGTCCGACTTCACCGGCCCGGGCCGGAACAGCGAGATGTCGACGATCAGGTCCTCCCAGCGGTCGGGCTGGAGCTTCTGCAGCAGCTCACGCTGGCCCGGCGACTCGATCTGGAAGCACCCGAGCGTGTCGGAGGCGCGAATCAGCTCGAACGTGGCGGGGTCGTCGAGCGCGATGCGGTCGAGGTCGACCTTCTCCCCCGTCGTGCGCGCGATCTCGTCGAGCGCGTGTCGCATCGAGCTCAGCATGCGCACGCCGAGGATGTCGAGCTTCAGGTAGCCGAGCAGCTCGACGTCGTCCTTGTCGGCCTGGATCATGCGATGGCCGTTCGCGCTGCGCTCCAGCGGTACGCGTTCGACCAGGTCGTGGCTCGCGAGCACGATGCCGCAGGGATGCAGCGCGATGTGTCGCGGGAAGCCGCCGATCCGCTCGGCGACGCCGAACAGAGCGTCGCATCTGCTCGAACCGGAGGTTGATGCCCGCCAGCTCGGGCAGACGGTCGATCGCCTCGCGCAGGTGCCGCGCCGAGATGTGCGGGAACGACTTCGCGACGACACCGACCTCGACATCGGGCAGCCCGAGCGCCTTGCCGACCTCGCGGATCGCCGAACGCGCGCGGTAGGTGTCGATCATCGCGACGCAGCCGGCGCGCTCTTCCCCGTGGCGGCCGAGGATCATGTCGTAGACGTCCTCACGCCTTGCTGACTCGACGTCGATGTCGATGTCGGGCAGGTCCTTGCGCATCGGATTCATGAACCGCTCGAACGACAGGTCGTGCCGGAGCGCATCGACGTCGGAGATGCCGGTCAGGTAGCACACCAGCGACCCGGCGGCCGAGCCCCGGCACGCGGCCCGGATGCCCATCGACTTCACGTCGGCGACGATGTCGGCCACGGTCAGGAAGTACGCCGCGAACCCCATGCGCCGGATCATCGAGAGCTCGTGGTGCAGCCGGTCCCGCAGCGCTTCGTCCTCGCGCACACCGCGTTCGTGCACCCCGCGCCAGCATCGTTCGGCGAGCACGGCATCGGCGCTGCGGCCCTCCGGCGTCGGGAAGTCCGGGAAGTGGATGCGCCCGAGCCCCAGGTCGAACCGCGCACATCTCGGCGACGTCGAGCGTCGCGTCGGACAGGTCGGGCCGCTCGGCGAACAGCGCGCGCATCGCGCCGGCGGGCTTCAGCCAGCCCTCGGCGTTGCGGCGGGTGACGTTCGTCTCGGCGAGCGGCACGATGCGCCGCATGCACTCGAGCACGTCGGCGACGAACGCGTCGCCGGGCTCGAGGTAGCGCACGGGGTTCGGTCGCGACGGCGCCGACGCCCACGCGCTCGCGCCAGGCGCAGCATGGCGCGGGCCTCATCGCCCGACCCTCGCTCGACCCGGTGCTCGACGCCGACGAAGAGCCGCTCACGCCCGAACGCCTCGCGGAACGGGTCGAGCAGGCGCGCGCCGTCGTCGACGCGCCCGGCGAGCGCCGCGCGTCCCGGGTGCGACCGGGGCCCGGCGATCGCGACGAGCCCCGCAGCGTGCGCGCAGATCTGCACGGGATCGACCCAGGGGTCGCCGCGCTCGCCGAGCATGTGCGCGTCGGTGAGCAGCCGGCACAGGTTCGCGTAGCCGGTGTCGTCGGTGGCGAGCAGCACGACGTGCGCGTCTCGTTCCGATCCCGGCCACCCGGTCGTGGCGCACGGACCGTGAGCGAAGCGCCCAGGATCGGCCGCACGCCCTCGGTCGCACAGGCCCGCACGAACCGCGCGGCGCCGTAGAGCCCGTCGCGATCGGTCATGGCCACGGCGGGCATGCCGAGATCGGCCGCGCGAGCCGCGAGCTGCTCCGGCGTGAACGCGCCCTCCTTCATCGAGAAGCACGACCGCACGTCCAGGTGCACGAACGTTTCCTTCATGATGTCATCGAGTGTTATCGTGTAATCACCATGATCAGAACGCAGATCCAGCTGACGGAGGCGCAGGCTGAGAAGACCAAGCGGCTCGCGTCGGATCGCGGGGTCTCGATGGCCGAGGTCATCCGCGACCTGATCGACCGTGCACCCGATCGCGACGACCGAGCCGAACGGTTCGCCCGGGCACTCGCCGCCGTCAAGCGTGGAGGCTTCCGTGACCGCGAAGGCAAGACCGACGTCAGCCTCCGACACGACGAGTACCTCGCTGAGATCCTCGAGGAAGACCTGCACAAGCGATGACGACCTTCGTCGATTCCTCGGCGCTGTACGCGCTCATCGACGATGCCGACCCTGCGCATGAGCCCGCGATGGTGTGGCTCGAGGAGGCCTCCGGCGTCGAGCCCGAACGGTTGCGTACCCACAATTACGTCGTGGTCGAAACGATCGCACTGGTACACGCCCGCCTCGGCTCCACTGCGGTCAGGCTGTTGATCGACGACGTGTTGCCCGCATGCGAGGTCGCGTTCGTCGATGGCGAGCTGCACCAGCGAGCGACCATCGCCTTCCTCGCAGGCCTGAACCGGCGGGTCTCGTTCGTCGACCGGGCGAGCTTCGAGCTGATGCGCACCGAACGCATCGATCGAGCGTTCGCCTTCGATCCCGACTTCCGCCGGGAAGGTTTCGACACCGTCCCCTAGCGGGGCGTGCCTCAGCGTTCCCAGACCGACGGGTCGTGCGCGAAGTGCACGCGCACCGGGTCGAGCAGGCGCAACCGGTCGATCGACCGCGCATATGCGGCGGGGTCGGGCGCGCTCGATCGCCCCGACGCCTCGGGGGCATCGGCTCCCTCCCACTCGTCGCGAGACTGCACCGCCTGGCCCGCGAGGACGATCGCGCCGTCGGGCGTGTCGATGACCAACGACTGGTGGCCCGCGGTGTGCCCGGGCGTCGGCACCAGCCGGATGCCGGGAGCCACCTCGGTCTCGCCGTCGAGGAGCTCGTAGTCGAGCCCGGGGACGTCGACCCATTCGGGGACCGTGTAGTCGGGCTCGTGGACCATGGCCCACTCGGTGCGCTGCACGAAGATCGGCATGCCTCGGAGCCGGGTGTTCTGCCCGCAGTGGTCGAAGTGCAGATGGCAGTTGGCTGCCGCCGTCACATCGCCGAGCGAGATGCCGGCCTGCCGAGGGCATCCTCGACCGGTCGGACGCGGGGCGAGAAGGTCTCCTCGATCTCGGCGTTGCCGAAGCCGGTGCCGTTGTCGAACAGGAAGATCCCGTCGCGGTGCTCGACGGCGTGCCCGTACGACGGCCACCACTCGGCCCCGAGCTCCGCCTGTTCGTCGGCGGGCAGCCGCAGCTCGGAGACCAGGAACGGGATGACACGCACCATGCTCATCGGCCACGCTACCTTCATGCGCTACCGCCTGGCTGCTTGAGCGCTAGTCCCATAGGCGCTCCATGTGCCAGCGGTCGCGGCCGCGGTCGAAGTACAGGTCCCAGACCGCGCCGCCGCGCGCCTCGACGCGCCAGTACTCACGGTCGCGGCCGTCGGACCACCACCGGCCCTCGATCCGCCACCTGCCGATCACGTCGACGACCTCGTAGCGGTTGCCTCGCCACTCGAACGCGCTGGCATGCCGGTGTCACGTTCGACCCTGATCTCTTCGTCGAATCGCTTCGTCACGGCTGCCCTTCTTTGGCTCGACGTGATCGGCCTCACGGACACGGAATCGAACATGTGTTCGAGCGGAGGATGAATGTACGCCCGGGCTCCGACATCCGTCAAGACGACCCAGGAGCGGGCTCGAGACCGGGCCCCGCGGAGCGATGGCGGCCCGTATCATGCTGGTCATGACGACGGTCGCCGATCCGAACGAGCAGCTCTCCCCCGCTGCGCCCGCTTCGTCCGAGGCGCAGATCGAGCTCGTCGAGCGGTATTCGGCGCACAACTACCATCCGCTGCCGGTGGTCGTCGCCGACGCCGAGGGCGCCTGGGTCACCGACGTCGAAGGCAAGCGATACCTCGACATGCTGGCCGCCTACTCGGCCCTGAACTTCGGGCACCGCCACCCCGACCTGATCGCGGCCGCGCGCGCCCAGCTCGACCACGTCACGCTCACCTCCCGCGCGTTCCACAACGACAAGCTCGGGCCGTTCTGCAAGGGGCTGGCCGAGCTCTGCGGCATGGAGATGGTCCTGCCCATGAACACGGGCGCCGAGGCCATCGAGACCGCCGTCAAGACCGCACGCCGATGGGGCTACGACGTCAAGGGCGTCGCCGAGGACCGCGCGAAGATCGTGACCTGCAGCGGCAACTTCCACGGCCGGACGATCTCGATCGTGAGCTTCTCGACCGACCCGACGCCCGCGCAGGATTCGGTCCGTTCACACCCGGGTTCGAGACCGTGCCCTACGGCGACGCCGATGCGCTCGAGACCGCGCTCGCCGACCCGGAGGTCGTCGGGTTCCTGGTGGAGCCGATCCAGGGCGAGGCGGGCGTCATCGTGCCGCCCGAGGGCTACCTGCGCCGGGCGCGCGAGCTCTGCACCGAACACCGGGTGCTGTTGATCGCCGACGAGATCCAGTCGGGCCTGGGCCGCACCGGACGCACGTTCGCCTGCGAGCACGAAGGCGTGCGGCCCGACGTGTACGTGCTGGGCAAGGCGCTGGGCGGCGGCATCGTGCCGGTGAGCGCCGTCGTGTCCACGCGGGACGTGCTCGGGGTCTTCCGGCCCGGGCGAGCACGGTTCGACCTTCGGAGGCAACCCGCTCGCCTGTGCGGTTGGGCTCGAGGTGCTGCGGTTGCTGCGGACGGGCGAGTACCAGCGGAAGGCCGACGAGCTGGGCACCGCGTTGATCGAGCGGCTCCGCGCGGAGGCCCTCCCGGAGCAGTCAGCGAGATCCGCGGCAGGGGCCTGTGGATCGGCATCGAGCTCACGCCCGACGGCCGCGCCGGCTCGGCAGGTGTGCGAGCGGCTGCTGGACATGGGCGTGCTCGCCAAGGACACGCACGAGACCACCGTGCGGCTGGCCCCGCCGCTTGTGCGTGAGTCAGGAGGACCTGGACTGGGCGGCGGAGCGGATCCTCACGGCCCTGCGCGAGCGAGTGGCCTAGCCACCGACGATCCTCCTCCCGCACGCGAGCGCGGGCGAGGCTCTCACCCTGCGTGAGGTCTGGCAGGGCCGCGTCATCGCCGCGCGGCCCGTCCGAGTGGTCGAGGACATCCCCCACCATCACCGGGCGTTCTGGTTCGCGCCCGGAACCCGGTGGATGAACGACCCTCGTGAACACGGCGAGGTGCGCTTCCTGGACGGCCCATGGGAGCTCGAACCCGGTGTTCGCGATCGCGGCGTGCTCTCGTTCGCGTTCCCCGAATCGGCGTACGCCGTGCTGATGAGCACCGACGCCGAGGGCCGGTTCACCGCGTACTACGTCAACATCGAGTCCCCGCTCCACCCGTGGGAGGGAGGGTTCGACTACACGGACTGGTTCCTGGACGTGCGGATCCCCCTCGATCGGTCGACCTACGAATGGAAGGACGAGGCCGAGCTCGCCGAGGCGGTGGCCCGAGGCCTGGTGTCCGAGGCGCACGCCCAGGGCATCCGCTGGGCGGGCGAACGCGCGATCGAGCACGTCCTGCTCCGGGAACCACCGTTCGATCTCGATTGGGAGGACTGGCGGCCCGACCCCGCCTGGGAGCCGCCCGGCTCGCGCCGGGATGGGAGATCGTCGATCTCCGCCTGAATCGCCCATCTCCCACACATCCGGGAAACCCGGGCGTACGATGCGGCCGACCTTTTCCGAGAAGGGGGATCCTTCCATGGACGATTCGGGTGGATTCACCACCCCGCCACCTCCGCCACCTCCGCCACCTGGCGGCCAGGGAGGCGCAGCCGGGGGACCGACCCTTCCCCAACGCGGGCTGGGCGACATCCTCAGCGCCGCGTTCGAGATCTACAAGGCCAACGCCGCCGGCCTGCTCATGATCGTGGCAGTGGTCGTGGTGCCCCTCTCGTTCATCGGCGCATTCCTGTCGGGGGTCGTCTTTGCGCCCGAGACCGAGACCATCGTGTTGTTCGGTGAGGAGATCGAGACCACCACCCGGAGCGCGGGAGTTTCGATCATCGTTGCCCTGATCGCCGCGGCCGTCGCGGTCATCATCTCGTCGGTGCTCCAGGCCGCCATCATGCGCGCGGCGGCCCAGGCCAGCATCGGCGACCCCGTCGACATCGACGCCTCCTATCGATGGGGGTTCGCGCGGTTCGGCAGCGTCCTGCTGGTCTCGATCCTGGTCGGACTCGCGGTCGGCTTCGGGTTCCTGCTGCTGATCATCCCCGGGATCATCTTCCTGGTGCTGTTCTCGGTGAGCATCCCGGCGCTGGTCGTGGAGAACCGGCGAGGCACCGACGCGATGAGCCGCTCCTGGAACCTGGCGAAGGGACACTTCTGGCACGCGCTGGGCGTGATCATCGTGGCCTTCATCATCGCCGCCGTGATCAGCGCGATCCTGAGCGCGATCGGCGGTGACAACTGGTTCCTCGCCTGGATCTTCTCGGCGATCGCCCAGATCATCACCGCGCCGTTCACCGCGCTGGTGACGGTCCTGCTGTACCTGGACCTGCGGGCCCGCACCGAGGCCCTGACGGCCGACACCCTCCGGTCGGAGCTGGCCCGCAGCGGCTGAGCGCCTGACGAGTACGAGCTCGGCGAGGGCGCCTTCGGGCGCCCTCGCTGTGTCCGGGCTCGCGCGCCGACGCCGGGCGCACGATCAGCCGAGGTCCGGCATGACCTCTTCGAGGAACTCCTGCACGCGGCGCTCCCCCTCCCCCGGCCATTCGATCACCAGGTAGCCGATCCCCTCGGCGGCCATCCACTCGTACTCGGCCCGAACGGTTTGCCAGTCCTCACTGATCGACAGGCTGGAGGCCCGAAGGATGGACGCAGGATCGCGGCCGACCTCCTCGGCCGCGCGATCGACGATGTCTCGGATCTCGCGGTACTCAGCCGCGTCGTCCGCCCAGCCGTGCCAAACGTCGGCCTCGCGCCCGGCGATCGGCAGCGTGCGACGGCGTCCCGTGCCACCGATCCAGATCGGCGGATGCGGCAGCTGGACGGGTCGAGGATGATAGGTCGCGTCCCGAAGCTGGATCGTGCGCCCCTCGAACGTCACGTGATCCTCCGTGAACAGCCTCTTCATGGCCTGGACGCCCTCTTCGAGCCTGTCAAGGCGTTCGGCGGCCGGCGGGAACCCGATCCCGAGCTCGCGATGTTCCTGCTCGTTCCACGCTGCGCCGACCGCGCACTCGACGCGACCGTTCGACAGATGGTCGACGGTGACGACCTCGGCGGCCAGCACCGACGGATGGCGGTGGGTCATGCCGGTGACGAGCGTGCCAAGGCGGATCGCGCCGGTCTCCCTCGCCAGGCCGGCGAGAAGGGTCCACGCTTCCAGCGACGGGCCCATCGGGTCCGCGTAGAGGGCTTTGAAGTGGTCGAAGACCCACACGCCGTCCAGACCGGAGTCCTCGGCAAGCCGCGCTCGGCGCACTATCTCGTGCCACGTGAGCTGATGCTGTGCGATGTCCAGACCGAACCGCATCGGGATCCTCCCAGGCAAACCCAGGTCGGGGCCGGAGTTGTCGCCCCGCCTCTCGTCGCGGGAGTGTATGCCCAAGATGACCTTCGACGTCTCCTCGGTTCGGGCGCGGTTCCCGTCCCTCGCTCGCATGCACGACGGTCGGCCGGTGGTGTTCGCCGATGCACCGGGCGGCTCGCAGGTTCCCGACACGGTGATCGAGGCGGTCGCTCGGCGGTATCGGGACGGCATCAGCAACCTCGACGGGGCGTTCGTGACGAGCCAGGAGACCGAGGAGCTCGTCGCGGATCGCGCGCCGAGCCGGCGCCGACCTGATCGGTGCCGAGCCCGGCCAGATCGTCTTCGGGGCCAACTCGACCTCGCTGCTGTTCCACCTGTCGCGCTCGTTCTCTCAGACGATCGGCCCGGGCGACTCGGTGGTCGTCACCCGGCTCGACCACGACGCGAACATCCGACCCTGGGTGCTGGCCGCCCGCGACGCGGGAGCCGCCGTGCGTTGGGTGGACATCCGCACCGAGGACGCCACGATCGACCTGGACTCCTTCGACGCGGCGCTCGCCGAGCGGCCCGCGTTGGTGGCGATCACACTCGCGTCCAACGGCGTGGGCACCGTGACCCCCGCGCAAGAGCTGATCGCTAAGGCGAAGGAGGCAGGGGCGCTCGTCGTGGCCGACGGCGTGCACGTCGCGCAGCACCGCGCCATCGGCTTCTCCGAGCTGGGAGCGGACCTCGTCACGCTGTCCCCGTACAAGGTTTTCGGCCCGCACCTGGGCATGGTCGCCGCCGGCCCCGAGCGTCCTGGACGGATGGGAGGCCTACCGCGTCCGGCCGGCCGAGCACTACCCGCCGGCCGAGCGATGGGAGACCGGCACCCAGAACCACGAGGGCCTCGCGGGCTTCATCGCCTCGGTCGACTACCTGGCCGACCTCGGACGCGCAGACCGGGTCGCGTGCAGGCGACAGCCGCTCGGCGGCGGTCAGGAGCGCGTTCGAGGCCATCGGCGAGCACGAGCGTCGTCCTCGCCGGACGGTTCCTGGAGGGCCTGGCCTCGATCCCCGCGGCGAGGCTCTACGGCATCCCCGGGACCGACCGGCTCGACGAGCGGACGCCGACGTTCGCGGTGCGGCTCGGCGACCAGCATCCGCGCGAGACCGCCAAGGCGCTCGGCGAGCGCGGCATCTTCACGTGGGACGGGCACTACTACGCGATGGAGCTGTTCGAGCGGCTCGGGATCCTGGACTCGGGCGGCGCCGTGCGGATCGGCTTCTGTCACTACCACACACCCGACGAGGTCGATCGCGTGCTCGAGGCGCTCGCCGACCTCGCCTGAGGCCGCACCCCATCCGAGCGAGCCGAAGCGGGGCGGGACCGGGCGCCGGGTAGGATATGGCGCAACCCCGCCTGCTTCCACCTGAAAGGAACACGATGCGCATCCTGATCCTGGGCGGCGACGGATACCTGGGATGGCCTACCGCCATGCGGTTCTCCCAACGCGGCCACGAGGTCCACGTCGTCGACAACTACCTCCGGCGCCGCGCCCACGAGGAGGCCGGCTCGGATTCGCTGACCCCCATCGCCGCCGGCCTATCCGAGCGGGTGACCGCGTGGAAGGACGTCACCGGGCAGGACATCGCGTTCACCGAGGGCGACCTGACCGACTGGGACGTCACCGAGCGGCTGTTCCGCGACTTCCGGCCCGAGGCCGTCGTGCACTACGGCGAGATGCCGAGCGCCCCGTATTCGATGAAGGATCGCGAGCACGCGGTCTTCACCCAGACCAACAACGTCGTGAACACGCTGAACGTGATCTACGCGATGCGCGACATCACCCCCGACGCCCACCTGGTGAAGCTCGGCACGATGGGCGAATACGGCACACCCAACATCGACATCGAAGAGGGCTACATCGAGATCGACCACAACGGGCGCAGCGACACGCTCCCGTTCCCCAAGCTGCCCGGCTCGATGTATCACCTGTCGAAGGTGCACGACTCGCACAACATCCACTTCGCCTGCCGCGTGTGGGGGATGCGTGCCACCGACCTGAACCAGGGCGTCGTCTACGGCATCGAGACCGACGAGACCGACCTGGACGACCGGCTCATGACGCGCTTCGACTACGACGACGTGTTCGGCACGGCGCTGAACCGCTTCTGCCTGCAGGCCGTGATCGGACACCCGCTCACCGTGTACGGCAGGGGCGGGCAGACCCGCGGCTACCTCAACATCGTCGACACGCTGCAATGCGTCGAGCTCGCCGATCCTGAACCCGGCCGAGCGGGGCGAGATGCGCGTCTACAACCAGTTCACCGAGTCGTTCTCGATCATGGACCTCGCCCAGCTCGTGCAGAAGGCGGGCGCCGAGGTGGGCATGGACGTCGCGGTCGAGCCGATCGACAACCCGCGCTTCGAGGCCGAGGATCACTACTACAACCCGGTCCACACGAAGCTGCTCGACCTGGGCCTCGAGCCACGCCTGCTGTCCGAGACGTTGATCGAGTCGATGTTCGCGACGATCGAGCGGTACAAGGACCGGGCGATCGTGGAGCACATCCTGCCCCGCGACCGCTGGCAGCCCAAGGGCTCGTAAGGAGCCGCCGATGCCGGCGCTGCGCATCCTGGGCGGCCTGGCGGCCCTCGCGTTCTTCGTCTGGTCGATCCGGCGCTACCGGCACCGCCAGGTCAGCAGGCTGAACCTGATCATCTCGTGCCTGCTGTCGGTGGCGATCATGGTCCTCGCGGTCGTGCCAGACAGCTTCGACTTCGCCTTCGGCGCGTTCAACACCGCGCCCGGCAACAACCGGCGCCTGATCTTCCTGCTGATGGTCGCGGTCATCGTCCTCTTCGGCCTGATCCTTCGGCTCGAGTCCTCCAGCGACGTCAACGAGCGATCCATCAGGCAGCTGGTGGAGGCCCTGGCGGTCGAACGGTTCGACTGGGGGGCGGCGGCGACCCTGCCGGAGGGCAAGCGCATCGTGACGATCTCGCCCGCCTACGACGAGGCGGAGAACGTGGGCGCGGTGATCCACGCGATGCCCGAGGAGGTCGACGGGTATCGGGTCGTCTCGCTCGTGATCGACGACTGCTCGGACGACGGCACGGGCGCGGCCGCTCGCGAGGCCGGCGCCCTCGTGGCGCGGCTCCCCATCCGACGAGGCGGGGGCCTGGCGATCCGCGTGGGCTACGAGATCGCCCTGCGGCTGGATGCCGACATCGTCGTCACGCTCGACTCCGACGGACAGCATCTCCCCGAGGAGCTCCCCGTGCTCATCAAGCCGATCGTCGAAGGGCAAGCCGACCACGTCAACGGCTCGCGCATCCTGGGCGAGCCCGACCGCGGCAGCGTGATCCGCTACCTGGGTGTGCACTTCTTCTCGGGCGTGGTGACCGTGCTCACCGGCCAGCGGGTGACGGACATCTCCAGCGGGTACCGAGCCACCCGCGCGGACACGCTCCGCAAGCTGATCCTGGTGCAGGACCAGTTCTGGACGTCTGAGGTGACGATCGAGGCCCTACGCCAGCACGCGCGCGTCGTGGAGGTGCCGGTGACGTTCCTGACCCGCAGGGGCGGGGAGTCCAAGAAGCCGAAGACCTTCCGCTACGCCTGGCACTTCTCCAAGGCGATCGGCAAGACCTGGCTCAGGTGAAGCCTGTGCTAGGTGAAGCTTGGCCTCAGGTGAAGCCTCCCGCCTCGCGGCGCACGAGCCAACCGGCGACCGCGCCCGGCGCCGTGATCCCCACCACGTAGACGACCTTCGCCCACCCCTGATCGAAGCCAGCGACGACCCCGACGAGTGTCGCGACGAACGGGATCCACGCAACGGCACGCCACGGACGCCACGCCGGGCTCTCCCGGGTGGAGAGCGTCACGCCGGCCACCGCGACGAGGGTCGCCACCGTCACCACCACCACGCCGGTGAGATGCACGATCCCGTGCCACGACGTGGGCACGCCGGGCTCGTCGGTGGGGAACGCGAGCAGCGCGTCGCCGGCCCCGATCGCGAGGTAGCCACCGGCGGCCAGACCCCAGCCGAACAACGGCCGGAGCGCGCCGAGCGCGAACACCGAGTAGCACAGGGTCAGCCACAGGAACGCCGCGATCTGCGCCGGCGCGGCGGGGGGCCCGCCAAGCGCCATGCTGCTCGGCCAGCTCGCCCATCCCTGGGATTCGATGATCTCCGGCCGCAGCGCTGCCATCAGGAACGACACGGCGAGGAACCCCACCGGCCCTGCGACGCCGCCCCACGCCGCTCGGCGGATCCGCGCCGGGTCCTCGCCCCTCACGTGAGGCCGGCCGACGACGACGCGATCGCGCCCGCGACCCGGGCGTTGTCCTCCAGCAGCGCGAGGTTCGCCTCCAGGCTCCGGCCACCCGTGAGCTCGGCGAGCGCCGAGAGCAGGAACGGTGTTCGGGCCTTGCCGTGGACGCCCGCTCGATCGGCCCGGGCCTCCGCCTCACGGGCCGCATCGGCGACCTCGCCGGCGTCCATCGCCGTTCGCCGCCGGAACGGGGTTGCACAGGAGCAACGTCGACCTCGTTCCCAGCGCCAGCGACGCCTGGAGGATCGCGGCCGCCTCGGGGGGCGAGTCGACACGGTGCTCGAGCTCGACCGGGGATCCCGTGGCCAGGAAGAACGGCAGCCTGTCCACGCCGAAGCCGATCAGGGCGACACCCAGCTCCTCCAGCTTCTCCGAAGTGGCGGCCGGGTCGATGATCGACTTCGGCCCGGAGCACACCAACATGCCCGGCGTCCGGGCCAGCTCCAGCAGGTCCGCACTGACGTCGGGGTCCTCACCGGGGTGCACCCCTCCGATGCCGCCGGTCGCGCCCACCGTCACCCCGGCGCGCGCCGCGGCCCAGATCGTGGCGCTGACGGTGGTGGCGCCGAGCGAACCCCGCGCCACGGCGACCGGGTGGTCCCGGCGTGCCACCTTCGTGGCCGTCCCCGGCTCCGCGAACCGCCGGAGCTCATCGAGGCTGAGGCCTACGACGACCGACCCGCCGATGACGCCGATCCATGCGGGGACGGCGTCGGCGGCGCGGATCGCGGCGCTCATCCGCTCCACGCACTCCCAGTTGCGGGGAGGGGGCAGACCCTGACCGATCACGCTGGTCTCCAGCGCGACCACCCCGCGACCATCCCCAAGCCCATCGCGGACCTCGGCCCGCACCACGAACGGCTCGATCATCGGGCTCCTTCCTCGGGCCACGCATCCATGCTCGCGGCGACCGACGCCCCCGCGTGACATGCGCGCGCGAGCGCGTCCGCCGGCTCGGCGCCGCGCGCCAACGCGGCCAGAAGCACGCCGTCGAACGCGTCCCCAGCGCCCGTCGGATCACGCTCGACGACCTCCTCCGCCGGCTCGTCGAACCGCGCCCCGTCGACGACGAGCACCGCTCCCCGATCCCCGCGTTTCACGGCCGCGGCCCGATATCGCTCCCCGAGCGCCATCGCCGCGGCGCCGCCCTCGAGCCCGGTCAACGTCATGGCCTCCCGCTCGTTGGCAAGCAGCACCGACGCGCCCGCGGTGTCGGCGAAGAACCGCTCCACGCCGAACGACTCCAGCAGCGGCCACGAGGCGGTTTCGACCGCCACCAGCGGGGACCGGGCCCGCTCGAGGGCCGCGATCGCCGCGTCGTGTCCCTGTCGGTGCAACAACAGGTAGCCGGACACCAAGACCGCACCGGCGTCGATCGCGACCGGCAGGTCCTCCGGCACGAGGCGGGCGTTCGCGCCGCGGTCGGCAACCATCGAGCGCTCCCCCGGTTCGTGCAGGACCAGCATCGTCCCGGTCGGCGCTTCGGCATCCAGGACGACCGCGGCCTCGACCCCCCGTTCGACCAGCGCCGCACGCAGCGTCCGACCCGGCAGGTCGTCGCCGATCCGCCCGTGGACACGGACGCTTGCCCCCGACCACGCGGCCCACACCGCGGCATTGGACGACGTGCCGCCCGGCTGGAGCACGACACGGCCGTGGACGTCGCCGCCGCGCTTCAGCGTGTCGGCATCGACGCGGATATCCAGCATCACGTCGCCCACACACACCAGATCCACGGCGCACACCCTACCGGCCGGCCCGGGCTCGATCCCGCGCCGCTCAGTTCCCGGCTTCCCGGTCCAACGCCGCTCGGTTGGCCAGGGAGACCGCCCGCTCGCGCCGGAACTTCATCCAGTCGCTGTTCTTCGTGCTGAACAGCACGTCGGTCACGATCTCCAACGCGTCCGAGAGCGAGCAATGCCCACGCCGCCCACGCCGGAGCGCCCGACCCCGGCCAGAACGCCAGCGCGATGAACGGGGCGAGCTTCGTCGCGATCGCCCCGCTCGCGTGCATCCAGGCACGGGAACCGGGGTCGGCGCGCAGGTAGGTGGCGTAGTCGGACTTGAGACCCGGCCGCGGTGGGGGCGGCCCTCCCAGGAAGTAGTCGGTCCAACGGATGCCCACCAGCCACCCGACGAACCAGTGCGTCGGCGAGTGCAGTCCCAGCGACCAGATCCCCCCCGCCGCGACCAGCGCGAGCCCCTTCCAGAGCGGATCCTTCCACGCGAATGCCGCCCAGACGGCGATCCCGCCGGCGACCACCGCAAGCACGAGGGCGAGGTTCCCGAGCCACACCGGAACGCGGAGACGCACCCGCGCTCGGAACGCCGCGGTGTCGATGCGGCCGATCTGGTCGGCGTGCGCCGCGATCAGGGCTCGGTCCCGCTTCACCTGTCGGACCAGCCGCCAGAACCCGAGCGAGCGCAGATCGGTGCTCCCGGCGGCGACGGCGGCCTCGATCCGGTCCAGCTCGCCCTTCAGATCGGGCCGTCCACTTGCGTGAACCTCCACGGTTCAACCCCCTGTCGGCTCTATCATCGGCGCCGGAACGCGCTCCCCTCCGAGCGCTTCCCCACACAGGAGGAGAGCACCACGGCCCGAAGTATCACCCAACCGGCGCCTTCGGAGATCCCCGGAGGCCATGCGTTCGTCACCCTGGACGGGCGCTACCACGTCGTGGAGCGCATCGCATCGGGTGGCATGGGCGAGGTGTTCCTCGCGCGCGATACCGTCCTGGACCGCGAGGTCGCGATCAAGGTGCTCCACCGGTCGCTGGCAGGCGACCAGGCGTTCGTCGACCGGTTCCGGCGCGAGGCGCGCGCCGCCGCCGGGCTCTCCCACCCCAACATCGTCGCCGTCTTCGACTGGGGCTCGGTGGACGGCATCTACTACATGGTCATGGAGTACGTGCGGGGGCAGGCCGCGCGGGCCATGCTGAACCGCCACGGCGCGCTCGCCCCCGCGCAGACGGCCGACATCGTCCGACAGACGCTGCTCGGCCTGGAGCATGCCCACATCCAAGGCATCGTGCATCGCGACATCAAGCCGGAGAACGTGCTCATCACCACCGAAGGCGTGGTGAAGGTCGCGGACTTCGGCCTCGCGCGTGCCTACGCCGACGGGCGGCAGACCCAGGCGGGAACGGTCACCGGCACCGTGCAATACCTGGCCCCCGAACAGATCCGCGGCGAGCCCGCCGACCCCCGCAGCGACCTGTATTCCCTGGGGATCGTCAGCTATGAGCTGTTGACCGGCAAGCTCCCGTTCACCGGCGAGACCGCGATGTCGATCGCGTACAAGCACCTGTCCCACCGGGTTCCCAAGCCCAGCGCGCACCGTCCCCTCGATCCCGGCCGACCTGGACGGGTTCGTGGTGAGCGCAACCGATCGCGACCGTGAGCTCAGGCCGGAGTCGGCGACGGTGATGCGCCGCGACATCGAGGCGATCGCCCCCGAGCTGCCCGAGGCCGCGCGCCTCGCGACCATGATCGATGCCGGGCCGATCGTGGTGGACGAGGGAACCGTGACGACGGGCGTCGTGTCGCTCCCCGACGACGACAGGCGACCGAGCTCCACACGCAGACGATCCCGCGGCGCAAGCGCGTGCGCGAGCACCGGTGGCGCAGGAGGCTGGGGATCGTCGCCCTGGTGGCCGCCGTCGCCGCGAGCGCGTGGGGGATCTGGACCTACGTGGTCCCCCACCGTGCCGACATCCCGGCCCTCGCCGGCGAGACGGTGGCCGCCGCGCAGGCCCAGCTGAGCGAGCAGGGATTCGCCGTCCGCATCGCCGATGGCCAGTACTCCGAGACCATGCCCGCCGACCACGTCCTGCGCACCCAACCCTCCGCCGGCACCTCGCTCGAGAAGGGCGAGACGGTGACGCTCGTCCCCTCGCTCGGCCCGCCGCCCGTGAAGATCCCCCAGATCGAAGGCAAGCCCTTGGAGCGGGCGCGACTGCTGCTCCAGAAGGCGGGCCTGACGCTCGGGAACCAGACACGCAAGTACAGCGATACCGTGCCCGAGGGATCGGTGATCGCCGCCGTGCAGACGGGCCAGGTCCCCAAAGGCAGCCCCGTCGACGTCACGGTGAGCCGCGGTCCGGCGCCGCTCCCGATCACGTCGGTGTCCGGCATGGGCGAGGGCGATGCGACCGCGGCGCTGCAGGCCGACGGCTTCTCGGTCACGGTCGACACCGAGTTCTCGAACTCGGTCGATCGCGGGTTCGTGATCGGTGTCGACCCGAGGGCGGGCACGGTGGCGCCCTACGGCTCCTCGGTCACGCTGATCGTCTCGCAGGGCCCGGAGCGGTTCCCGGTTCCCAGCTTCTCGGGCCTGTCGAAGTCGGCCGCCCAGGCCAAGGCCGACGACTACGGCCTGGAGGTCTCGTTCTTCTCCATCCCGAACACGCAGGGAGCCACGGTGATCTCGCAGAGCCCCGGGGTTGGGTCGACCGTGACGTACGGAGACGCGGTCACGCTGTACCTGGCCTGAGCCTGACCGGACCTACGGCTGCATCTCCGCGCGAGCCCCCTCCTGGTAGCTGTAGCGCTCCTCCGCGAATGGCTCGCCGTGGATGTGGTACCCCCGAACCTCCCAGAAGCCGCGCGTGTTCTTGTCGCTGAACTCCAACCCGGTGAGCCACTTCGCGCTCTTCCAGGCATAACGCTTGGGCACCACCAGCCGGAGCGGCCAGCCGTGCTCGGGCGTGAGGTCTTCGCCGTGGTTGCGCCACGCCAAGAGCACGTCGTCCTCGTCCATGACCGCCAGGGACAGGTTCGAGGTGTAGCCGCCTTCGCAGTGCGCGATCACCCACGTGGCTTCGGCGGTGGGCTTGGCCCGTTCGACGATCGTGCGGAAGGAGACACCCTCCCAGGTGTTGTCCAGCGTGGTCCATCCGGTCACGCAGTGCATGTCCGCGTCGACCGTCACGCGTGGGAGCGCCATGAGCTCGCCGTAGCCGAGCGTGAACGGGCTCTCGACCAGCCCGTGCACCTCGAGGTCCCAGTGCTCGCCATCGAAGTGCGGGATCGGCCCGTAGTGCAGGACCGGCCAGGTCTTCACGAGGCGCTGACCCGGCGGGATCCGCGGGGCGATCTCAGGCGGGTAGCTCTTGGTGAACAGGCCCATCAGTCCTCCATCGGCGGCGATCGCCCGCCACGCGTCGAGCGCGAACGTGACCCCCTCGTCGTCGACGTCGAGGTGGGTCACCATCCGGACGTTCGTCCCCGTATGGGTGACGGCCGACGCCGCGCGACGCCAGCCGCTCCACGGTCTCGAGCATCGGCAGGCCGGCCGATTCGGTGTCGATGAAGATCATGTTCGTCTCGACCTGGGCGAGGTCAACCGCGCCGGGGAGCACCTCTGCCACGCCGGTCGCGAGCGTGCGGGCGCGCTCGTGGTCCTCGATCAGTCGCGAGCGGCCGTGCTCGAGCGCGACGATCCGGCCGGCCGCCACGATCCCCGACTGGCGCCACGCACCCCCGAACAGGATCCAGAGCCGTCGCGCCTCACGGATGTGCTCGGCCGGCCCGCAGAGCAGGGAGCCGATCGGGGCGCCGAGCCCCTTGGAAACGCAGAACATCACGGTGTCGGCCTCGCGGGTCCACTCCTGGACGTCCACGCCCGCGGCGGCGGCGGCATTGAACACCCGCGCGCCGTCCAGGTGCAGGGGGACGCCCGCCTCGTCCGCGACGGCCCGCACCTTCACCAGCTCGTCCACCGGCATCACGCGGCCGCCGGCTCCGCCCACCGTGTTCTCGACGCTGAGCAGGTCCACCATCTCCACGTCGAAGTAGCTGTCGGGCTCGAGCAGCGACCTGGCCTGTGCGGCGTCGATCCAGCCGCGTGGGCCCGGGTCCAGGGAGCGGAACGCGATTCCCGACAGCGCGGCTGACGTCATGACCTCGGTGGTGGCGACGTGCGAGGCGGACGAACACGCGACCAGGTGCCCGTTCGTTCGAACCTGCAGCGCCAGCGCGATCTGGTTGGCCATCGTGCCGGTCGGCACGAAGAGCGCCGCCTCCTTGCCCGTGAGGCCCGCCGCGAGCTCCTGCAGCTCGTTCGCCGTGGGGTCGTCGCCGTACCAGGCGTCGCCGACCTCGGCCTCGGCCATCGCCGCTCGCATCGCCGCCGACGGCGTGGTCACGGTGTCCGATCGCAGGTCCACGCGGAAGCCAGCCATGCGGGGAGTCTAATAGCGCACGCGCGAAGACCTGCCCTGTGGCGTCGGTCGCTCCGGGCGCTCAGCCGAAGAAGACCTCCGCCTCTCGGTAGAGCTCCAACGGGACGACCTTGCGTTCGGCGACCGCGGTGCGCAGCGGCACGTCGGCGATGTCCTGGCCGTCTCGGGAGACCATACGACCCCACCCGCCGGCGGTGGCCAGGTCGACGGCGGCCAGGCCCATCCGGGTCGCGAGGACCCTGTCGAACGCCACGGGCGACCCGCCTCGCTGCACATGCCCCAGGATCGTGACCCGCGTCTCGAACCCCGTTCGCTGCTCGATCTCGGGCGCGATGTGGTTCGCGACCCCGCCGAAGCGTGGGAACCCGTTCTCATCGAGTTCGGGCTCCGGGAGCTTCAGCGTTCCCTCCTTCGGCACGGCGCCTTCGGCCACCACCACGATGGAGAACGAAGACCGGCGCATGTGCCGGTGTCGCAGGAGCCTGCAGACCTCGTCGATGTCGAACGGGTTCTCGGGGATCAAGATGACGTCTGCGCCTCCCGCGAACCCCGCGTAGATCGCGATCCACCCCGCGTGGCGGCCCATGACCTCGATCAACATCACGCGATCGTGGCTCTCGGCGGTGCTGTGCAGCCGGTCGATGGCGTCGGTCGCCACCTGGACCGCCGTGTGGAAGCCCACCGTGATGTCGGTCCCTGCCAGGTCGTTGTCGATCGTCTTGGGGACGCCGACCACCGGCAAACCCTCGTCGGACAGGGAGGCGGCGGCCCCCAAGGTTCCCTCGCCGCCGATCGCGATCAACCCATCGAGGGCCCGGCCGGCGAAAGACTTCCGCACCGCCTCGACCCCGCCGTCGACCCGATAGGGGTTCAGGCCCGAGCTGCCCAGGATCGTGCCTCCACGATGCAGGATCCCCGTGACCTCGGCGATCCCCAGCTCGGTGGCCTCGTCGTGGACGACACCCTCCCAGCCGTCTCGGAAGCCAACGAACGAATGCCCGTGGATGCCGACGCCCTTGCGGACGGCGGCGCGGATGATCGCGTTGAGGCCGGGGCAGTCGCCTCCGCCGGTCAGTATGCCCAGACGCATTAGGTCAGCCTACGACGAGGCCCGGACCTCCCCGTGGAAGAACGCGTCAGTCGAGCGTCGGCTCCTGCGCTTGCGCCTTGAGGACCTGGTACCAGCTGTCCTCGTAGGAGTCACCGTCGTCGGATGCGGGCTCGGGGGCGCTCACCGGGGGCTCGGAGTCCTCGCGCGCCGAGATCGAGGGGGCGAACCCCAGGTACTCGTCGGCCGACGACTCGGTCGTGCGCCCGCTCTCCGGAGACATGTCGATGCTCCCCCGCCACTCGTTCGCTTGGACCCAACGGATATCGGCCCGAACGACTTCGAGCCTTGATACCGAACCTCGGGTAACGCGGCCCGCGGGTGCACGCCCGCTAGGATGAGGTCCATGCAGATGATCGCGGGGCTGTTCCCCGACGTCAGCGGCTGGGGGTTCCTCGAATTCTTCTTCGTGGGGCTGCTGGTGTTCCTGGTCGTCGTCGTGTCGGTGTTCGCCTTGTTCATGGTCGTGCAGCAGTTCCGGAACCCCGCTCGGCGCGATCCCCGCCCCTAGTCAGTCCCTCACGATCTGCGTGCCCGCGGTGCCCGACAGGGCCGCGGCCGCGTCGGACAGGCCGGCGATGACCGAACGGCCGCCGCCCTGCGCGAACGTCGCCGCCGCCTCGACCTTGGGACCCATCGAGCCGGCGCCGAACTCCCCCTTCTTCAGCAACTGTTTCGCCTCGCGCACGGTCATGCTGTCGATGTCCTCGGGCATGAACGAGCCGTAGCCGCGCTGGACCTTCGCCACGTCGGTGAGGATCAGCAGCGTCGACGCCTCGACCTCCGTGGCGAGGATCGCGGCAGCCCGATCCTTGTCGACCACGCCCTCCTTGCCCACCAGGCGAGGGCCGTCCTCGATCACCGGCACCCCGCCGCCTCCGCTCGCGATCACGATCGCGCCGTCCGCAACCAGGCTGCGGATGACGGGAGTCTCGACGATCGAGTAGGGAGAGGGGCTGGGCACGACGCGTCGCCACCCGCCGTGAGGATCGGGCTTCATCGCGTAGCCGCGATCGGCCTCCAATGCACGCGCCTCGGCCTCCTCGTAGAACGGCCCGACGAACTTGGTCGGGTTCGCGAACGCCGGATCGTCCGGCCGAACGCGGGTGAGCGTGAGCACGGTCGCCACGGGGCGTTCCATGCCGCGCTCGAAGAACACGTCGCCGATCGTCACCTGGAGGAGATAGCCGATCTGGCCCTGGCTCTCCGCCCCGCAGACGTCCAGTGGCATCGGATGGACGACGTCCCGGGCTGCTTCCTGCTGGAGAAGGATCCGGCCCACCTGCGGCCCGTTCCCGTGCGTAAGGACGACCTCCCAGCCCATCGCCGCGACGTCGGCGATGCGCTCGGCTGCCTCGCGGCTGGCGCGATACATCTCCTCGAAGGTGTCCTCTGCGCCCTGGCGGAGCAACGCGTTGCCGCCCAGGGCGATCACGACTCGCTGCATGGCTCCGGACTCGGCTCAGCCCGGCCCGGGCTTGTGGGTGACGGTAGGACACTTCGACATGGGTAGGCTCCCTCCTGAAGCGAGGAGCCTACCCCAGGCGCTACGCGCCGAAGTTGAAGAGCAGGCGGTGGGTGAGACCGTCGTACGCCGTGCGGAACCAGACCTCCTGGCACCCGGTGAGTCCCGGTGGCACCTGCCAGACGTAGTTGTACAGACCCTTGGCCTTCAGGAACTTGAGCGTGCCGGTCGCATCCAGAGAGGTGTCGGTGTCCGAGGGGTTGGGCTCGTTGATCGAGCAGTTCACGTGCGCGAACTTCGGACCCTCCGAGAAGATCGACAGACCCCGGTTCGCCCGCAGGTTGAACTTGATCGCGATCGTGCCGTTGTAGGACGCGAGCTTCGTGCCGTTGTTGATCAGCGGCAGGTTCTTGCGATTCGTGAAGCCCACGAACGCGGGTGCGAGCTGGCAATCCTCCACGATCACGGTGTCCACCGACTCACCCAAGATCGGGTTCTGGAGGGTGATCTGGAGCTCGTCCCCTGCCTGGGGCGTCGGGGCGGACGTGTAGAAGATCCGCAACGTCCCGAAGTAGTTGTAGTTGAAGCCGGGCACGGCGCCGAAGACCTCTGGAACCGGCCCGAAGGCAAGCTTTGTCGTCGCGGTTGCCACCTCGACGGCGGACTGCGTGTCGGTGATGGTGATCTCGTAGTCGGTCTCCGGAGACGCGATCGACAGGGAGAGTCCGTCCTCGCACACCTGTCCCGTATCGACGTGCGTGATGTTCACGTTGCGCCAGGCCGCGCCGGCGGAGCCGGCGCCAACCGTTGCGACGATCAGGAGCGACGCGAGGGCGACGATCCATGTCCGAGTCCGCATCACGAGTCCTCCATTCGGCCTACGTCATGTGCCGGTTCACCCTAGTGCATCCGTTAGGGGCCTGTCACCGCCGCCCGGGACCGCAGCCCGCCCCTAGGCTTGCTCCGTGGCGGATCTTCCAACTCCGGGGAAGGCGCCGGGCGACCACCCGGATCTCGCGTTCGCCGCCTACATGCCGTCGCTGATCGCCGACCGGCTGATCCGTTCCTCCGGCCGATGGGACGAGGACATCCGATTCCGCGGCGTGGCGCTGTTCGCAGATATCGCCGGCTTCACGTCGATGAGCGAGGCCTTCGCAGAGCGACGAGCCGCCGGAGCCGAGGAGTTGGCAGGACTCCTGAACGGCTACTTCAGCGCCGTCGTCGGGTCGATCAGGCGCTGGGGCGGCCACGTGGGCAAGTTCGGCGGTGACGCGGTGTCGGCCGTGTTCGAGTTTGAGGACGGACGAGGGGCCGCTCGTGCGCTCGCGTGCGCGTTCGAGATCCAGCGTGAGATGGAGCGGTCCAGAGAGGTCACGACCAGCGTGGGCGTCTTCCACCTGACGTGCAAGATCGGGGTCGCGGCCGGCGAGGTGCTCGCGACGGTCGGCCAACTCCCCGGCGGCCGGCTGGAGTGGATCCTGGCGGGCAACGCGCTCGATCTCAGCGCGGAGGCCGAGCATCGCGCCGCGGCCACCCAGGTCGTGGCTGATGGATCCGTCCGTGCCAGCGTGGGCGATGTGGCGTGGACCTCGCTGGGAGACGGGTTCGCAGTCGTGGAAGGGCCCGGCCCTCAGCTCGACCCTCCACCGCGCACGGAACCGGCGTCACTGAGCGCAGGAGCGCACGAGCTCGAACGAGCGCTCCATCCCACGATCGCGGCGCGGATCGCCGAAGGCGATCGTCGGCTCCTCGGTGAGCACCGCCCGGCCGCCATCATGTTCGCCGCCTTCGGTGTCTTCGACGTGTCTCGCGAGGAAGGGGCCCGCCGTCTGAAGCACATGACCGCCGAGGTTCTGAAGATCGTGCAGGACCTCGACGGCCACCTCCATCAGGTCGACGCCGGCGACAAGGGCACGAAGGCGATCGTGTCGTTCGGAGCGGTCATCGCGCATGAAGACGATGACGCGCGTGCCTTGCGGTGTGCGCTTCGGATCCGCGCCCTAGATCCGGACTCGGTTGGGATCGGCATCGCGGCAGGAGTCGTCTTCTCCGGGGTGGTCGGCGGGGACGTCCGGCGAGAGCACACGGCGATCGGAGACACGGTAAACATCGCCGCACGGCTGATGCAACGGGCTGAGCCGGGCGTGATCCTGACCACCGGGCTAGCCTCGCCTCGCGTCCATCGCGGGTTCGACCTTCGGGGACGCCCGAGCATCACCGTCAAGGGACGCGACGGCCTCGTGCCGCTCGAGGAGCTCGTCGGAGACCGTGCCGACCTCGATGACCCCCTCGCCTCCGTGGACGAGCGGCCCATCGTCGGGGTGGACCACGAGCTCGCCACTGGTCTCGAGTGGGTCGCGCGCGCCGCACGGGGACACGGGTCGGTCGGGCTCATCGTCGGAGAGCCGGGGATAGGCAAGACACGGCTCTTGGCCGAGATCGTGCGGCACGCCGAACCGCCGACCAAGGTCCACGCCGGCGTCTGCACGCCCACGGGATCCAGCACGCCGTTCCTGCCGTGGCGCGGCATCCTCCGTTCCGTAGTCGGGGTCTCGGCCGACACTCCGCCGTCCGAGACCGTCGCCCTGCTCTCCGACACATTGGCCCGTTCGCGGGAGGGAGCGTCGTCGCTGGCGCCCCTGCTTGCGCCTGTGCTGGGGACCAAGATCCCCGATTCGCCGACGACCACGGGGCTCGACCCCGAGCTGCGCGCCCAGCTGCGCACGTCCCTGCTGCTCGACCTTTTGACCGCGGCCGCGCACGCCGAGCCTCGCCTGATCGTCATCGAGGACATGCACTGGATGGATCCGGCGTCCCACGAGTTCTTGGTGGCGCTGGCGCGTGCCATCCGCGACGTGCCCCTGTCCTTCATCGCGACCCGACGGCCTCAGGAGCGGGGCGGGATCGACCTCGCGGATGTCGGCGACGTTGAACGCATCGATCTCCATGTCCACAGCGAGGCGTCGATGCGCATCCTGCTCGATCGGACCGCAGCCTCGGTTCTCGGCCTCTCGGAGAACGAGACGGAGCAGTTGGCGGCGGCCCTGCTCCCACGGGCACAAGGCAACCCTTTCTTCCTCGAGGAGCTCGTGCGGTTCCTGGATCGCCCGGCGCTGGACCCACGCGACCCGGTCGCCCTCAGCCGGGCGGAGGCCGAGATACCCGATGGTCTCCACAGGCTCGTGCTCGCGAGGCTGGACACGCTGCCTGCGGCCGAACAGAGCACGGTGAAGTTCGCGAGCGTTCTCGGCCGTCGGTTCGTGGACTCGTGGATCTGGCGGGGCTTCACGACGACGGCGCCGGAACCCGAGGTCGTCGCCCACCTCGACCACCTCTCGGATATCGAGGTCATGGACGACGCAGCACGTCTGCCGGAATCGGAGCATCAGTTCCACCACGCCGTCATGCACGAGGCCGCGTACGCGACGTTGAGCGATGCCAGCCGACGCTCGTTCCATGACGAGGTCGGCCGGTTCCTCGAGGACACCTTCGGGGACGACGACAGGTTCGTCGACGCCATCGCCTACCACGTGGGGATGAGCGCCGATGTCGATCGTCAGCGGACGTGGTTCCGGCGCGCTGCCGAGGCCGCGGAGGCGTCGGACGCGGCCGAGACCGCCATCGGCTACTACGAGCGCCTCCTGCCCCTGCTCGCCGACACCGAGGTGGCGACCACCCAGCGAACGCTCGCCGAGCTTCAGCAGCACGCCGGGCGATGGACGAACGCGGAAACCTCGTTCCGCTCGGCGATTCGGGCGGCGGACCTCGCGCACGACGAACGCGAGGCGGCACTGGCCAGAGCGGGGATCGGCTACCTGCTGGCGCACACCGGCTCGACGGCCGATGCCCGTGACGTGCTGGTCGACGCGCGGAGGCGCGCAGAGGGGAGCGGCGACCCGGCCCTGCAGGAGCGTCCGCTCGAGTACCTGGCGTTCGCAACCTGGCAGCTCGCCGACTTCGATGCCTCGATGGAGGCGGCGGTCGCGCTTCGTCGATGGGCGTCGGCTGCGGGGAATCGCCGCGCACTTGGCATGGCGATAGGAAGCATCGCCTTGGTGCACGCATCCAGGGGGTCGCTACCGGAAGCGGAGTCCGCCTACCTGGAGGCGGTGGAGATCGCGCGCGAGATCGACGACGTCCGAGGGCTGACCCATGCACTCAACGGCTTGGCGCAGATGCGGATGGAGCTCGGCGACCTGGGTGGCGCGCTCGGCCATGTGCGTGAGGCACTGGAGGAAGCCAGCCGCGTCGGGTACCGCCACCTCGAAGGAGCACTCATCGGGAACGCGGGCGAACTCTACCGCATGCACGGACAGCTGGAGCTCGCCCTCCGATGCACGTTACGCGCGCTGGAGCTGATGGTCCCGCTCCGGGACTGGGCGGACATCGCGACGCGCTTCATCAACATCGTGCTCATCGAAGCCGACCGTGGTCGCTGGGTTTCCGTCGACCGCTTCCTCGATCTCGTGACCGCCCTGCTCGATGCGATCGGCGATGCCTACACGACCTGCCTCTTCCGGCTCGAGCGCGCCGAGATCCACGCCCGGCGGGGGAAGGCCGACGACGCGCTCACGCTCGCCGAGGCCGCCGGAGCGGAGGCGCTCGATGCAGGGTTCGGTGACGTTCGCTGGCGGAGTCAGATCCTCACGACCCGCCTGTGGTTCGAGGTGGGAGCCATCGATCGTCGCGCCGCGCTCGAGGCGATCGACTCCTCGGTCGTCCCCGGCGACCCCGTCGCACATCGAGCCGCGGCCGCACACGCCGCCTGGTCGATCGATCCCGCGGATCGCTCGCGGACCGAGGCCGCTCGGCATCTGCTGCGCGAGGCCTTCATCCAGATGCCGACGCCCGAGCACCGCCGACGACTCGTGGTGTTGGGCGAGAGCGACGTGCCCGAGCCTACTCCGCTCCGCGAGCTCCCCGATCTGCCGGCTTCGACCGGCACGCTTAGCCTCGACGATGCCTTCTCGCTCGGCGAGGATCTCCAGCGTGAGCTCCGAGCCACGAACGAGCGCGGCTAGCGCTCCTTCCAGCCGTTCGCGCCCACACCGCCGAACGACCGGGTGAAGTGCGGCACGGCGATCGCCCAGCCCTCATCGGTTCCCCGCTCGAGCAGCGCGGTCCTCGAACGCGCGCCCTCCCTCGGGGTCTTCGTCGTGGCTCGAGAGCCACGACGGGTTCGCGACCTGGATCGGCAGGTGCAGCAGGTCGCCGGTCAGCAGGACGGTGGTCTCGCCCGCGTCCAGGAGGGCGCTCCGATGTCCGGGCGTATGTCCGGGGCTGTGCACCACGCGCATCCCCGGGGCGACCTGGCGGTCATCGGGATCGAGGTCCAACATCCCAAGATCGTGGGCGCGATCGAGCCAAGGGCGGGCCAACGCGGAGTAGTCGTCCAGGTCGTCACGATGCAGGAACTCCCAGTCCGCCGGATGCAGCACGTGGCGGGCGTTGGCGAACCGCGGCTCGCCGTCGGGCCCGCCGACCCCGCCCGTGTGGTCGGGATGCATGTGCGTCAGCACGACCGTCGTGACCTCCGAAGGGTCGACGCCGGCCTCGGCGTAGGCCTCGTCCGCGGGCCTGCCCTGCCCCGGCGGCCAGGGAGCGTAGGGGGGCGCCTCGCCGAGGCCCGTATCGACCATGGTCACGCCCGACGGCGTCCGGACGACGAATCCGTGCACGTGCCACTGCCAGGTGGCGGCGCCGGCGAACATCCACGGGTGAAGCTCCCGTTCGCCCCGACCAGTCGACGTCCTGTCCGGGACACTCCTCCGCCAGAGGCAGCGGCGCCCATCCCTGGCAGACGACCGAGACCTCGACCTCCCCGACCCGCAGCGGCTCGCCGTGTTCCATCGTGCGAGTCTAGGGCTCGTGCTGATCGAGATCGCCGGGCTCGTCGATGTCGCGCAGCGTGGTTCGCGCGGGGTCGAGCCGATGCCATGTCGCTTCGTCGATCACGGCGGTGCGCAGCGCCTCTGGCAAGGCGCGAAGACGGCGCTCGCCGGCGTGTCGCAGCGCGTGCGCGGCCTCGCGGGCGGGTTCGACCCGTACGACCAGCGGCAGCGGGCGCGGTCGATCCCCGTCCTGCAGGGACACGGCCCCCACGGCGCCTCCGCCGCGACGCGAAGCATCTCGATCACGACCGCGGTCGCCAGCTCGGGCATGTCGCCCCCCACCACCACGGCCAGGTCGGTCTCGGCCGCGTTCAGGCCGGCGAGCGTTCCCTCGAGCGGTCCCTGGTCGCCCGATGCGTCGCGCACGAACCGCACCGGCAACCCCGGAGGAAGCGCCGGCTCGGCTGCGCCGGGCGCCAACACGACCACGACCTCGCGGGTCACCTCTACGAGGCGCAGGACCGCGTGGTGGAGCAACGGCATCCCCCGGAGCGTCGCCGCGAGCTTGTCCGATCCGAACCGGGACGAGCGCCCTCCGGCAAGGACGATGCCGGTCGCGCCAGCGGTAGTCTCGGGTGGACTAGTCACGCGCCTCGCGGCGAGAGCGGCTCTTCCTGGCCGGGTCATCGCCCTTGCGTGCCTGGACGTACTGGAACCCGAACCGCCCCTTGATGCACAGGTGACCGTTCGTCACGGCGTTGTCCGCCGGGCTCGTGACCTTCACGATCTCGTTGTCCTGCACGTGCAGGTCGAGCTGGCACCCGACGCCGCAGTACGGGCAGATCGTGCTCGTGACGGACTGCTCGTCCTCGTCCCAGGTGCCGGCCTCGCGCATCTCGTGCTCGGAGGTGAACATCAACGCGCCGGTGGGACAGACGCCGATGCAGTTCCCGCAGTAGACGCATGCGCTCTCATCGAGCCCCACCGCGTACTCGGTGGAGATCCGTGCGTCGAACCCGCGCCCGGCCACCGCGATCGCGAAGGTGTTCTGCGCGTCGACACCGCACGCCTCGACGCACTTGTAGCAGAGGATGCAACGCGAGTAGTCGCGCACGTACAGCTCGTTGTCGATCTTGACCGGCTGGGACACGCTCTCGGCGACGGCGGGGTCGACGGGGTCGTGATGGTGACCGGGCTCACGCTCGTCCCGCTCCCCCGCCGGGAGCTCGGGCATCACCGCGCCGAACCGCTCCGGATCCGTCTCGTACTCGGCCATCCAGCGGTGCACGTCGGTGCTCGTGAGGTCCATCTCCACGCTCGACGCGAGGAGCTCCATCACCAGCTTGCGCGAATGATGGACGCGTTCGGTGTCGGTGGAGACCTTCATGCCGTCCTCGGCCTTGCGGCTGCACGCGGGCACCAGGGTCCTGGAGCCCTCGACCTCGACGACGCACACCCGGCACGCGTTGATCGGCGTGAGGTTGTCGGCGTAGCAGAGCGTGGGCGTGTCGATCCCCTGGGAGCGGCAGGCGTCGAGGATCGTGGCGCCCTCGGGCACCCGGACCCCCTCGCCGTCGACCTCGACGGTGAACAGGCGGCGAGGCGGCTCGAGCGGCACGGGTTGCGACATCGCGGACATCGCTACGGACCTTCCCCGAAGACACCGAGCGAGGTGATCGCGGACTGCACCGCGCTCGCGGCGGTCTGGCCGAGGCCCAGATCGACGCGTCGCGCATGACCTGGGCCACGTCCTCGAGCAGGCGCAGCTCGTCGCGCGTGCGAGCCGAGCGTGCGGCCCTGCACGAGGCGATGGAGCGCCTCTTCCTGGCGGACGGTGCCGACGCGGCACGGCACGCACTGGCCGCACGACTCGTCCCGGAAGAACCGCGCGATCCGCAGGCACGCGTCGGCCAGGTCGACGGTGGCGTTCATGGCCATGACCACGCCGGAGCCCAGCGTGTAGCCGCCGGCCCTCGCGTCCTCGAAGGTGAGCGCGATATCGAGGCGGTCGGGGCCTACGAAGCCGCCGGCGGCACCACCCAGCAGTACCGTCTTCAGCTCGCCCCCGACGCCGCCCGCCAGCGCCGATCACCTCACCCAGCGTGACCCCGTGGTCGGCCTCGTACACGCCCGGTCGCTCCACCGACCCCGATACGCAGAACAGTCGTGGCCCCGTCGAACCTTCGGTGCCCAGCGCCGCATATGCCTGACTGCCGATCCGCAGGACCTCGAGGACGTTGATCAGCGTCTCCACGTTGTTGATGCCGGTTGGCTTGCCGAACAGCCCCCGCTGCACCGGGAACGGCGGCTTGTTGCGGGGCTCACCGCGCTTGCCCTCGAGCGAGTTGAACAGAGCCGTCTCCTCGCCGCAGATGTAGGCGCCCGCACCACGGCGCACGCTCGATGTCGAAGTCGACACCGTGGCCCATGACGTCCTCGCCCAGGAACCCGTGCCGCCGCGCCTCCGCGATCGCGTGCTCATTCGCTCGGTCGAGAGCGGGTACTCCCCGCGGATGTACAGGTACCCCTTCGCGCACCCGGTCGTGACGCCGGCGATCGTGAGCGCCTCGACCACCGCGTAGGGATCCTGCTCCATGACGACTCGGTCCTTGAAGGTGCCCGGTTCGGATTCGTCGGCGTTGCAGACGAAATAGTGGGGGTGCTCCGGTTGCTCGGCTACCGCCTTCCACTTGACGCCGGTGGGGAACGCGGCGCCGCCGCGACCTAGCAGCTTGGCGTCGGTGATCTCGCGGAGCGTCTCCTGGGGGCCTAGCTCGAGCGCGCGGCGCAGCGCCTCATAGCCATGGTGGGCGCGGTAGTCGTCGATCGAGGCCGGGTCCGCGACGCCGACACGGCCGAGAAGCCGAAGCGACGCCCGGCTCGGCTCGTCCCACGTCTGCGGCGCCGATGCCGCCGTCGGATCGGTGGGGCGCGAGAACTCGGTGCCTGCCTGGGTCTCGGTCAACCAGGTGGGACACCTGGCGAGGATCGACGTGACCGAACGCGGCGTCGCGCGCGTCCCGCCCCGAGGCCTGCACCAGGAGCGGCCGGGGCTCGCTCGCACATGCCCAAGCAGGGGCTACGGACCCAGGTCGCCCCGGTTCCCTCGATCCGTCCTCGGCTCCCGGCGCGCCGAACGCGGCTTCGAGGGCCTCGCAGACCTGCAAGCCGCCCGCGATCCGGCACGCGAGGTCATCGCACGCGTGCACTCACCGTTCGGGCCCGCGGCTGGACGCTGAACATCGCGTAGAACGTCGCGACGCCGTAGGCCTCGGCGGGCGGTACCGTGAGCCGCTCGCTCACGTAGTTGAGCCCGCCCTGACTGATCCATCCCGCACGGGACTGCAGGGCGTGCAACGCCGGCAACAACAGGTCGCGCTCGATCCCGAGCGGCCCTGCCGCCCCGGGCGACACGGTGGGTCGTCTCGTCGCGCTCCGCGCCGTGCCAGCCGCTAGTGGGATCGCCGAGCAGGTCGTCGACCGCCTCGCGCTCCTCGTCGGAGGGCGACGCGAGCATCAGATGCAGGTCCACGGCACCTCCGTCGGGCGAGGCGGTGTGCGGGCGGGAACGGTCACGGCCGGGATGCTACTCCCCGGTCGCAGCCCGAGACCGTTGCGGGTTCGGGCATCTTGTCGATCCGGACCGCCGAGGCCTTGAACTCCGCGGTGCCGGACTTCGGATCGGTCGCCTCGATCGTGAGCACGTTCGTGTCCACCTGGTCGGGGAAGTGGAAGGTCATGAACACCAGCCCGGGACGCAGCGCGCGGTCGATGTGCACCGGGACCTCCACGGAGCCGCGGCGGCTGGACACCACGACGCATTCGTCCTCGGCCAGGTCCATCCGCTCGGCATCCTCGGGCGAGACATCGATCGTCTCCCCTCGGCGCAGCGGCGACGTGTACCCGCCGGTCTGCACGCCGGTGTTGTAGGAGTCGAGCCGCCGGCCCGTCGTGAGGCGGAGCGGGAAGTCCTCGGAGAGCTCGTCCACGGGAGGATCGTCGATCACGATCGAGAACGGCGCCTTCCGGCCCTGCTCCTCGGGTGAGTCGAGCCCAGAGTCGGGCGTGCAGGAACTGCGTGCCGGGATGGTCCTCGTCCGGGCACGGCCACTGGAGGCCGCCGAGCTCCTCCAGCCGCTGCCAGCTCATGCCGGCGTGCATCGGGCTCAGCGAGCGGAGCTCCTCCCACGCCTCGAGGGGTGTCACGTCGCCCCAGCGCGCTCCGAGGCGGTTCGCGAGCTGGGCGATGATCCAGATGTCGTCCTTCGCCTCGCCGGGAGGCTCGAGAGCCGCGCGCACACGCTGCACGCGACGTTCGCTGTTGGTCACGGTTCCTTCGGACTCGAACGCGGCGTTGGACGCCGGGAACACGACGTCGGCGAGCTCAGCCGTGCGCGTCATGAACAGGTCCTGGACGATCAGGCATTCGAGATCGGTCAACAGCTCCTCGGTGTGGACCTTGTCGGCCTCGCTCGAGGCGGGGTTCTCACCGATCACGTACGCGGCGGTCAGCTCCCCGCGCTCCATCGCCTCGAACATCTGCGTCAGCGTCCAGCCGTACTTTGGTGTGATCGGCACCCCCCACGCGGCCTCGAACCTCGCGCGTGCCTCGGCGTCCGTCTCGATGTCCTGGAAGCCGGGCAGCTTGTTGGGGATCGCGCCCATGTCTCCGCCGCCCTGCACGTTGTTCTGGCCTCGGAGCGGGTTCACGCCGCTGCCGTAGACGCCGACGTGGCCGGTGAGCAGGGACAGATTGATGAGTGAGAGCACGTTGTCGACCGCGTTGTGGTGCTCGGTGATGCCGAGGGTCCAGCAGATCATCGCCCGGTCGGCCTTCGCGTAGGCGTGGGCCACCTCGCCGATGATCTCGGCGGGCACGCCGGTAACCTCCTCCCCGCGCTCCAGCGTCCAATCCATGACCGAGTCCCGGTACTCGTCGAAGCCCACGGTCGCGTGCTCGATGAAGGTGTGGTGCTGCAGGTCGTTGACGATGATCTCGCGTGCGATCGAGTTCGAGAGGGCGATGTCGCTTCCCACGTCGAGGCCGAGCCACAGGTCGCCCCACTCCGCCGACTCAGTGCGGCGCGGGTCGACCACGACCATCTGGGCGCCGTTGTGGATCCCCTTGAGGGCGTGATGGAAGAAGATCGGATGCGCCGCTCGCGCGTTCGATCCCCACAACAGGATGAGATCGGTGTGCTCGATCTCCTCGTATGAACTGGTGCCGCCCCCCGCTCCGAACACCGTGGCCAGACCGACCACCGACGGAGCGTGTCAGGTGCGGTTACACGAATCGATGTTGTTGCTCAACAGGACCTGACGAGCGAACTTCTGTGCGACGAAGTTCATCTCGTTCGTGGCCTTGCTGCAGCTGAACAGGCCGACCCCGTTGCCGCCGTTCCGCTGCGTGGCGGCGCGCAGTCCCTGGGCGGCCCGATCGAGCGCTTCCTCCCAGGTGGCGACGCGCAGTTCGCCGTTGTCGCGGACCATCGGCTCGGTGAGTCGCATGAGCCCGTTCTGCATCGAGTGGCTCCTTTCACCGGCTACCGCATCCATCCTACGACCGCGGTCGCGCGTGTCATGAGCGCCGCGCGACCCCGGGTCGCTTCGCGCCGGGTGGGCAGCGCCGGTCCATCGGGTCCATGATGGGCGCATGGATCGCATCCCGATCGGCGGATCCGGCTCCGGGGAAGGCCCGGATCAGCCCGACAACGTCGTGCACCTGCCGTCCACGCAGGCATCGGAGGAACCTCCCGGCTCGGAGAAAGAGGCCGTCGACGAGGACATCGATGAAGAGGACATGAGCTGGGAGGAAGCCGTGGCGGCCGACGCCGAGGCCGCTCCCGACGAGGAAACCGGGCCTCCGGTTCCCGGGGCCGGGCTGACGAGCCTGATGGAACAGGGGGTCCGGGTCGGCGCGGGACTGTTCTCGGCCGGAGCCTCCGCGGTCGCGGACGCGCTCCGAAGCTCGATGCCCGAGACGGGCGAGGACGACGCGAAGGATCCGGCGGCGACAATGGCCGGGGCCGGGCTGGGAGCCGCCGTCACGGCGGCGGAGGCCGCCGCCAGCGCCGCGACCTCGGCGGCCGACGCCGTGGGACCCGTGCTGTCGTGGGCCTCCAATCCCGAGTTCCTGCGAGGAGCGGGAGAGGCGGCTGCCGGCGCGACACGGATACTGGACGGTCAGTGGAAGGCGGCGCAGTCCGAAACCGCCGGCGCGGCGGGAGCGTTCCTGACGGCGCTGATCCCCGAGATCACCGAGGCGATCCTCGACCAGATCGATCTGAACAAGATCGTGCGCGAACGGGTCGATGTGAACGCGATCGTGGAGGACGTCGACCTCGACCGGATCGTGGATCGCATCGACGTCGGCGCGGTGGTCGAGAAGATCGACGTCGATGCCATCGTCGCGAAGGTAGACGTGAACCAGGTGGTGGACCGGGTCGACATGGAGCACGTCGTAGACACGCTTCCCATCGACACCGTGCTGGATCGCGTGGACGTGAACGAGGTGGTCGAACGCGTCGACGTGCGCGCCGTAGTGGACCGCCTCGACCTCACGGAGATCACGAAGGACGTCATGGACGAGATCGACCTGCCCGCGATCGATCCGGGAGTCCTCGGGCGCGATGGCGAGCGAGACGGTGCAGACCGTTCGCGTCCAGGGGATGAACGCCGACCGCCTCGTGTCCCGCATCGTCGACCGGATGCTGCGACGGGAGGCTCGCGACCTCGCGCCTCCCCACAGCGAGGAGGACTGACGTGGCCCGCGCCGAATCCGCCGCTCCGTCTCATGTCTACCCCGTATCGGCGACCGAGCAGCAGGGGTTGCGCGCGGGCGTGGTGTCGCGCACCGCGACGATGGTGATCGACGCCGCGTACATCGCCGCGCTGCTGGCAGTCGTCTATGTCGGGTACGCCGCGGTTCGGTTCCTGCGCCGCCCCGCCGACTTCTCGTGGCCACAGGTCTCGTTCGCCATGTTCGTGTACGTGGCGTACGCGGTGGCGGTGGTCGCGCTCACCGTGGCCTGGACGGGGATCGGCCGTTCCGTGGGCATGCGGATCATGGGACTCCGGCTCCTGGGGCCCGACGGGGCTCGCGTTCATCTCGGACGAGCGTTCCTGCGAGCCCTGGCATGCGTCGCGTTCCCCCTGGGGCTCTTCTGGGCGGGGGTCAGCAGGCGCAACGCCTCGATACAGGACCTGCTGTTCGGGACCTCGGTGGTGTACGACTGGCGGACGCACGCGCCCCGACGCCCGTCGTGAGTGACCCGGCTGTCTACGTCAGCACCCGTTCCGGGTGGCTGTAGACGTTGCACCGCCCGTCTCGGACGAATCCGACGATCGTCATGCCGAACCGCTCCCCCGCCTCGACGGCGAGCGAGGACGGGGCGCTCACCGCGCTCACGATGGGGATGCCGGCCATGGCCGCCTTCTGCACGATCTCGAAGCTGGCTCTGCCGCTGACCTGCAGCAGACGGTCGGCGAGCGGGACGTGTTCCCGGAGCACCTGCTCCCCGATCACCTTGTCCACTGCGTTGTGACGGCCGACGTCCTCGCGCAGGGACTCGAGCCGGCCCGTCGGGTCGAACAGTCCCGCGGCGTGCAGTCCCCCGGTGCGATCGAACACGCGCTGACCGGCCCGGAGCGCATCGGGCAGGCCGACGACGACCTCCGCCGGCACCTGAGGTCCGGGCGCGACGGGGGCGCATCGCACCTGGACGTCGTCGAGCGCCGCCTTCCCGCAGATGCCGCACGAGGACGTCACGAAGAAGTTGCGACGGAGCGAGGCGGCGTCGAACTGGCGGGTGAGCGTCACCGTGACGACGTTGTACCGCTGCTCCTCGTCGTCGAGGTCGTCACAGTAGGCCACGCGCGCCACGTCGCTCGGGGCCGACCAGCCCCTCGGTGAACAGGAACCCCACCGCGAGCTCGAAGTCCCCGCCGGGCGTGCGCATCGTCACCGCCACCTGCGCGGCATCCTGATCCGGCCCCGCGACCCTGATCTCGAGCGGCTCCTCGGTCGCGAGCGTGTCGGAACGATCCGAACGCACACCCGCGTTCACCGCGGTGACGCGGACCGGCGTCACGTTCCGGCGGACGGGGGTGTCGTGGACGGCCATGCAGCGAGTATCCGCCATCGCGGCGCGTTCCTGTCGGTCGCTTCTAGGTCGCGCAGCACGCAACCGGGTTTGGAGGGAGTCCATCCCGGGTCGTATCGTCCGATGCTGAACGCCCGGTCAACCATCGAGTCCCGCACCATCGCGCGGTTCCGTCCACGAGGAAGGACGGCACGCCCCCATGAAGTCCGGACTCGAGATCGCCCAGGAAGCCGACTCCGACCCATCGCCGACGTCGCCGCCGCCGCCGGCATCGAGCACGGCGAGCTCGAGCTGTACGGGACGCACCGCGCCAAGATCGACCTGTCGATCCTGGACCGCCTCGCCGCTCGCCCCGACGGAAGCTGATCATCACGACCGCGATCACGCCGACCAAGGCCGGCGAGGGCAAGACCACGACGAGCGTCTCCCTGACCCAGGGGCTCGGAGAGATCGGCAAGGACGTGATGCTCTGCCTGCGGGAGCCGAGCATGGGGCCGGTCTTCGGCATCAAGGGCGGCGGGAACGGTGGCGGGTACGCCCAGGTCGTGCCGATGGAGGACGTTCAACCTGCACTTCAACGGCGACTTCCACGCCGTGAGGCCGCGCACAACCTGTTGCCGGCGGCGCTCGACGCGAGCGTCTACCACGGCAACGAGCTCGGCATCGACCCGCAGACGATCACGTGGCCTCGCACGCTCGACGTGAACGACCGGGAGCTGCGATACACCGTCGTCGGGCCTCGGGGCAGGGCGCACGGCTACCCCCGCGAGAACGGGTTCGTGATCGCCGCGGCGTCCGAGATCATGGCCGTGTTCGCGCTCGCGAGCCGACCTGAAGGACCTGCGGCGCCGGCTCGGCAGCATCGTCGTCGCCTCGACGCACGAGGGCAGGCCCGTGACCGCCGACGACCTCAAGGCCGGCGGGGCGATGACCGTGATCATGAAGGACGCGATCAAGCCGAACCTGGTACAGACGCTCGAAGGCCAGCCCGTGCTCGCGCACGCCGGTCCCTTCGGGAACATCGCGCACGCGAACAACTCGATCATCGAGGACCGCGTCGCGCTGAAGCTCGCCGACTACGTCGTGACCGAGGCCGGGTTCGCGTCGGACCTGGGCTTCCAGAAGTTCTGCGACATCGTCTGCCGGTTCGGCGGGTTCACACCGAGCGCCGCGGTGCTGGTCACCACCGGTGCGGGCGACCAAGTCGCACGGGGGCATGGCGTTCGCGGATCTGAAGACCGAGGACCTCGACGCGCTGCGTGGCGGCATCGACAACCTGAGCGCGCACATCGAGATCGTGCGGGCGTACGGGCTGCCGTGCGTCGTGTCGATCAACAACTTCCCCTCCGACACCGACGCCGAGATCGCGTTGATCGAGGAGCTGGCGGTCGGCGCCGGCGCCCAGACCGTGGTCGTCAATCGCGCGTTCTCCGAGGGAGGCAAGGGCGCCATCGATCTCGCGAACGCCGTCGTCGAGGCCTGCGAGGAACCGAACACGTTCGACTTCCTGACGCCGGCCGGCGCCGGGATCTCCGAGCAGGTCGAGGCGATCGCGACGCGCCTCTACGGGGCGGACGGCGTCGACTACCTGCCGCAGGCGGAGAAGGACATCGCCCGCATGGACGAGCTCGGCTTCGGCCAGTTGCCTGTCTGCATGGCCAAGACCCACCTGTCGCTCAGCCACGATCCGCTGATGTTGAACCGTCCGTCGGGGTTCCGGCTGCCGGTTCGAGGCGTGGTGCCGAGCGCCGGCGCCGGGTTCGTCGTCGTGCTCTGCGGCGACATGCAGCGCATGCCCGGCCTCGGCAAGACGCCGGCCTTCCAGAACGTCGACATCGACGAGAGCGGAAGAACAGTCGGCCTGTTCTGAGCCTCATTCCTCGGGGGCCATCACGCAGAACTCGTTGCCTTCCGGGTCCAGCATGACAGCCCAGACGTTGCCTTCCTCTTCGGCCCAATTACGCAGGGTCGCGCCCAGACCTTCGAGCCGGATCACGTCCTCGTCCACGGAGTCCTCGGCGACGACATCGACGTGCACGCGGTTCTTGCCCGCCTTGGGCTCGGGAACCTCGGTGAAGAACAGCACCGGCAGGCCGGGCGGTTCGTCCTCGGGAGGCTCCACCATCACCGACGGATCGTCCTCGGGGTCGTGGATCCCCTTGTCTGCGAGCCTGTCCAGCTCGGCCGGGTCGTAGTCGGCCACGCGCCACCCGAGCGCCTCGGCCCAGAAGCGGGCGAGCGGCGCGGCATCCCGGCAGTCGATCACGATCGCGTCGATCCTCACGCGCTCGACCATGCCGCACGGCGGGGCGCCCTGCAAGGCTCGGACGGAAGTCGCTACGACGCGAGGCGAAGCTGGAACGCGGTCTGCGATTCCCTCAGCAGCTGGTCGGCCCGCGTCTTCAGGGACGCGAGCTCGTCGAGCATCGCCTCCCGCTGCGCCGCGTCCTTCAACGCGGCGGCGTTGATCTCGACGTTGGCGATCGCGCAGAGTGCCGACGCGTACAGCGACGCGGCGGCCGACAGCCCATCGGAGGCGGCCTGCGGGTTGCCCATCGCGGTCGCGTCCTCGGCGAGCTCCATCAGCTCGACGGCCCCGCGAGCGACCTCCTGGGGAACCGACGCGGCAGCCAGATACCCGGCCTGGATCGCCGCCGATCTCGCGGCCTTGTCCTGGTCGCTCTCTTTGGGCATGCGGAACGCCACCATCACCGAATCGAACGCGTGGGCGTCCCGGTCGGCGAGGTCCAGGAACTCGCCACGGGCTGCATCGGCCGTCTCGACCATCGCGCGCATGCGCTCCTCCACGTCCTCGAAGCCCGCCTTGCCGATCGTGAGCCGTGCCACCATGCCGATCAATGCCGCTGCGGAGGCGCCCTCGATCGCAGCCACTGCTCCCCCACCGGGCGTCGGCGAGTCCGACGCCAGCACCTCGCAGAAGCCGTCCACCGTCATCGAACCCAGTCGCACGTCGCTCACCCTTTCTCCTCCCGTTCCGCGGCGTCGACGAGCCGCTCCAACACCTGCCGCTGCGGGTCGAACCCCGCGAGCTTCAAGTGGTCGATATCATCCGGCCCCAGCGCCGACGCCGGCACCAGGCCCACGACCTCCGAATCGGTCACCGCCATGCGCCGCTCGGCCGCCAGCGTCGTTACCTCGTCGAACGCCCGCACCAGGCCCGTGCGCTCGTGGTCGACCAGGTTCATCGACACCGTGACGACACCGCCGCGTTCGGGGACCGCGAACCCGATCGCGCGAACGGCAGGCAAGCCTCCCGAGGACTCCCGGATCGAGCCGGCGATCTCCTTGGCCGCCGTCTCGTCAGAGGAGTCCAAGTACACGTTGAACGCGACCAACGGCTTCCGGGCTCCCACGGCGGTGGCGCCTGCACGACCGATCTCGTGCGGACCGAAGTCGGGCAGGCGTTCCCCGTTCGCCACCGCCACGCGAAGGCCCTCGAGCTCGCCGCGACGCACGTCGGCCAGCGACGCGCGTTCGGGCATGAGCGCCGCCCGATCGTACAGGTAGACCGGGATCTCCAGCGTCTCGGCGAGCTCCCGGCCGAACGCGCGCGCGAGGTCGACACACGCATCCATGTCCACGCCCGCGACCGGCATGAACGGGATCACGTCGGCCGCGCCCATCCGAGGATGCCCGCCCGTGTGTTGGTCCATGTCGATGCGTTCGATCGCCGCCGCCGCTCCCGCCAGCGCGCTCCGGCGGACCGCGCCGGCGTCGCCTAGCACGGTCGTGTCGAGGCGGTTGTGGTCGGGGTCGGCCTCGGCGTAGACGACCCTCGCGCCGGGGACGTGGAGCGCCTCGACGATGGTGTCGATCACGTCGCTCGCGCCGTCCCTCGCTGAAGTTCGGCACGACGCCGTAGAGTTCGTCCCTCGCCATGGGTTCCAGCATAAGGAACGGGGCGGGCCGAAACGGCCCGCCCCGGCGAACCGCCAGCCCAAATCAGGCGCGCGGCTTCTCCTTGTTCGGATCCAGGAGCGAGAGCGCTTCGACGGTGGCGGGAGCGGTGCCACCCTCGACAGCGACCTCGACCTTCTCGCCGTCGTTCGCGACGCCCGCGTCCAGGATCGCCAGACCGATCGTGCCCAGGTGTGGGCTCACCGCCGGTGAGGTCACGATGCCCACAGGCTGACCGTCCTTCGTGACCGCGGCCCCGTAGTCGGGCATGGCGTCGCCCTCGACCTTGAGCGTCTTGAAGCGCTTGGGCGGGTTCGCCCCGTACTCGGCCAGCGCCTGCGCTCCCACGTTCTCGGTATCGGTCTTGATGAACCGGTCCATCGACAGGTCATAGGGGGAGATCTCGTCGGGGTTGTAGTCGACGGCGATGATGATGAGGCCGACCTCGGTGCGCGCCAGGTCGATCGCGGTGAGGCCGAACGGCACGCCGCCGGCCGCGATCAACGCGTCCCAGACCGCTTGCGCGTTCTCCGGCGCGGTGACGATCTCGTAGCCCTTCTCACCCGAGAACCCGGTCCGCAGCACCCATGCGTCCTTGCCGGCGACCGTGGCCGGCTCTGGCCAGAACCGGAAGTACCGGAGGTCGTTCAGATCCCGGTCGGTGAGACCCTGCAGGGTCTCGTTCGCGGTGGGGCCCTGGACGGCGATCATGGCGTAGTCCTCGGTACGGTGAGTGACCTGCGCGTCGAGCCCGCCGGCCGTCTCGCGGAACCAGTCCTCGATGTCGGCGGTGTTGATCATCACCCAGCACTTGTCGTCGGCGTGCTTGTAGACGTTGCCGTCGTCGACCATGCGGCCGTTGGCGTTCACGAACGCGCCGTAGCGCACCTGTCCCGGCTCCATGCCGTCCAGGGAGTTCGTGAACCGGCGCTGGATCAGCCGAGCGGCGTCGGGACCGGTGACCTCGTACTTGCTGGTCGAGAACAGGTCCCAGATGCCGGTCCCCGTCCGGATGGCCTCGTACTCGATCATGGGGTCCGTGCCCTCGTGCATCGGCCAGGGCCAGCCGTCCTCGACGAGCGTCTCGGCGCCCTGCGCCTCGTGCCACGCGTGCAGCGGTGAACGGTGTTCGTCGGTCATCGTGTCCTCCCGGGAATGCGGGTCGGGGCCACGCGTCAGGCGCGCGGCCGTTCCTTCGTCGGATCGTAGAGCGCGAGCACGTCGATCGTGCCCGCCGTGGTGGAACCGTCGGGCATCGCGACCTCCACGGCAGTGCCGTCGGCTGCCACGTCGGTGCGGATGATCGCGAGGCCGATCGGCCCCAGGATCGGGCTGAGCGCCGGGCTCGTCAGGGTGCCGACCTCCTCGCCTCCGATCGAAACCGACGCGCCGTACTCGGGCATCTCCTCGCCCTCGAGGCGGATCGTCTTGAAGCGGTTGGGCGGGTCGGCCGAGATCGCCCGGAGTTCGTCCTTGCCCATGAACTCGCCGGGCGCGTCCAGTGCCACCATGCGATCGAGCCCCAGGTCGAAGGGAGAGCGCTCGTGCTCCTGATAGTCGTAGTCGGTGACGATCATGCCGGTCTCGACGCGGATCGGCTCGATGATCTCCACCCCGTAGGGCGTGGCTCCCGCGGCTTCGACCGCCTCCCACAGGGTCTCCGCGTGTTCGGGCCGCAGGAACACCTCGTAGCCGAGCTCCCCGGAGAACCCGGTCCGCGACACCCACACCGGCACGCCGCCGACATGCACCTGGTCGGGGAAGAACGTGAAGTAGCGCAGGTCGTCGATCGGCGCGTCGGTGAGCGAACGCATCAGCTCCCGGGAGCGGGGACCCTGGATCTGCATGCTGGGAAGCGACGGCGCGATGTACTCGATCGAGACCTCGAGGCCCTTGGTCGCGTCGGCGAAGTACTCCTCACGCTCGTTGCCGTTCGTGCACATCCACAGGTGGTCGTCGGCGTGCTTGAACACGGTGCCGTCGTCGACAAGCAGCCCATCTTCGTCCACGAACGCGCCGTAGCGAACCTGACCGGCCCGCATGCCGACGATGTCGTTCGTGTGGACGCGCTGCACCGCCTCCACGGCATCGGGCCCGTGCACGTCCCACTTGTTGAGTGGCGACAGATCCCACATCCCGACGTCCTGTCGGACCGCGCGGTACTCGGCCTCGGGGTCGCCGAAGGTGGTCACCCACAGCCAGCCCGCTTCCTCGTCGAAGCCGACGGCGTTCTTCGAGGTGATCGAGTGGAACGCGGTCTCCCTGCTCTGACCCACGGACTCCTCCTGCGGTGGCGCCACCGCGACGCCGCTTCTGCGTTATACCGCGACATTGAACGGTTGTTCAAGTCGGACGCAGCACGCATGCTCTGACCTGGGACAACGCCCTGCCTTGAGGTCAGGAGGCCATGCGGTCAGGAGACCTCACGGCCGCCCGGCCCTCGCCACCTCCCGCAGGGTCGGCTCGCGATCGGCTCGGAGCCGGGACGTGAGCACCAGGAAGAGCTGGGCGGTCACCAATGCGTCGTCGAAGGCCTCGTGAGGATCGGCCACCGGAACCCCGTATCGGCGGGCCGTCCCCGTCAGCGCGAATCCGGGCTCGGATCGAGCGCGGCGGGGCTCTCCCGCCACGGCGATCGCCAGGTTCCTGACGTCGATGGTCCTGCGCGCCCACGATCGAACGGAGCCTCCGAAGGTCCGGGCCAGGAACCGCGTCTCCACCTCCGCGAACCACGCCAGCACGAACCGCCCTTCGAGCGCGCCGGCCAGCAGTGGACGAGCCTCGTCGAGCGGCGGCGCACCCTGCAGATCCTGGGATCGGAGCTCGTGGATGGTCTGGGACCGCGGCGACGGCGCAACATCGGGCGCGACCAGCTGGTGGAGGGAGCCCTTCATCGACACGCGTCCGTCGAGCACCGGCACGACGCCGAACGAGACGATCGAATCCCGGCGAAGGTCCAGCCCCGTCGTTTCGAAGTCCAGCGCCGCATACGTCGCCTCGCGCCAGGGGCCCCGCCGCACGCGGGCGGGCGGAGCCGGCCTCACCGTTCGCGCCGGCAGCGGATCGTGCCGGACTCGGTGACCACGACGTCGACTCGCAGGTCGAAGCTCCCGCCCGGGAGCGCCTCCCCCTCGGGCAGCACCTGCACATCGAACCCGATGCCTGCACGCAGCGCCCCCGGGGACGTCCGCGTGAAGAAGCGGTCGTAGAACCCGCCCCCGTAGCCGATCCGTCGTCCGTCCCGGTCGAAGGCGACCGCGGGGGTGGCGACGACGTCGATCTCGCTCGGCTCCACGACCGTTCCGTCCACGGGTTCCCGCGCCCCGAAGGTGGTCTCGGCGGTGGCGTCACCCCGTTCGTATGCGACAGGGCGCAGCTCTCCGTCGGCGATGCGGGGCAGCGCCACGCGCACGCCCAGGTCGTGGAGCGCGCGGAGCAGGGGTGCGGTCGGCACCTCCGATCCGAACGACCAGAACGCCATGACCGTTCCGGCATCGGCCAGCTCCGGCAACGACAGGAAGCGCTCCGCGATCGCGTTCCCCCGGTGCTCGCGCTCGCGCTGGGGAATCGCGTCTCGTGCCGCGACCACCCTGCGCCGGACGTCGCGCTTGGCCTTCTTGAGCTCGCCGCTGTTCATCCGATCAGCCGTCACCCGGCGAGCGCGTCCGCGATCACGTCCAGACGGTCGGCCGGCCCGGCGGGCAGGACCACGAACCACGTCGTGCCGGCCTCCTCCAACGACGAGACGAACCCTCGCAGCTCGGGCGCCGTGCCGGTCCACACACCCTGGAGCGAAAGGCCTTTGTCTGCGCGCTCGGCCACCAACCGCTCGAGATCGGCTGCGTCTTCCCCCACCAACGCGATGCCGCCCCAGGTAGGAACGACCTCGCGCCCCTCCGCGAGCTCGCGCAGCCGGGCAGCCTTCGCCGCGAAGCCCTCGGCGTCCAACCCCCATCCGTTCCAGGCGTCGGCCACCCTGGCGGCGATCGCGATCACGGGCTCGGACAGCCCGCCGACCCAGATGGCCGGTGACCCCTTCGGAAGCAGCGGTCCCTCCATCGCGGGGACGTGGGCGCCCCCTTCATACGTGCCGCCGTCGAACAGCGCCCGGATCGCCGTCACGGTCTCCTCCAGCATGGCGAGACGATCCGCGACCGCCGGGAACGGGATGCCGTACCGCTCGTGCTCGGGGAGCGAGGCTCGGTCTCCGGTCCCCAACGCCAGGATCGCGCGGCCGCCGGTCATTGCGTCAAGGGCGGCCGCCTGCTTCGCCAGCATCCCCGGGTGCCGCAGGGTGACCCGAGCGACCAGGGTGCCCACGTGCAATCCCTGCTCGCGGGCGGCGACGGCGGACAGCACCGAGAACGCCTCCAACGCCGGCCGCTCGGGGCCTGAAGGTGGATAGAAGATCGGGGGGAACAGGTGATCGGGCGAGAACACGCCGTCCACACCCAGCTCCCGCGCGCGGGCGGCCACCGCGAGCGGTCGCGCGGGATCGGCGGTAAAGACGGGAAGCGACACGCCGAGCTTCACGTGCCGGCCGCCCCCGGGAACGTCTCGAGGGCCATCAGGGCGGCGCCAACCGCACCGGCGTCGTTGCCGAGCGACGCCACGACGATCGGCACCTCGGGCCGGAACTCGACCGCCTCGACCGAGCGCGAGTAGGCGGACCGCACGGGATCCAGGATGAGATCTCCCGCTTCCGACGCCCCTCCCCCGACGATCACGACCTCCGGATCGAGGATGTTCACCAGCCCGGCGATGCCCTCGCCGAGCCGGCGCCCCGCATCCATGAGGATCCCCTGCGAGACGGGGTCGCCGTCACGAGCGGCCTCGGTCACCATGACGCCGGTGACCCGTTCGGGATCGCCGCCGCTGCGTTCGGCGAGCAGCGAGTGCGGGTGTCTCGTCACGGCCGCCCGGCCCTCCCTGGTCACCGCCGAGCCGCTCGCGACCTGCTCCCAGCAGCCCTGGTTGCCGCAGCCGCATGGCGGGCCCCCGGGCTCGACGATGATGTGGCCGATCTCGGCAGCGAAACCGTGCGCCCCCCGGAACAGCGCCCCGTCGATCACCATGCCGCCGCCGATCCCGGTGCCCACGCCCACGAACAGCACGTGACGGAACCCGCGGCCCGATCCGAGCAGGAACTCCCCCCACGTCGCCGCGGTCGCGTCGTTCTCCGCGACCACCGGAACACCCAGCGCCTTCGCCGCGTGGTCCAGCAGCGGTTCGTCGCGCCATGCGATGTTCGGCGAGAACTTCATCACGCCCGAGGGCCATTCCATGAGACCCGCAGCAGCGATCCCGATCGCGACGACCTCGGGTGTGAACACCGCTCGCGCGGAGGCCACCATGGCGTTCAGGGTCTGGGCCTCGTCGTCGGCGGGCGTCGGACGCACGTCGCGAGCGAGCACCGTCCCGGACCCGTCGACGCGAAGGGACGCGATCTTCGTGCCGCCGACGTCGATGCCGACGGCCATGCCGTCGAGGTCTCGAAGATCGGTGGGCACCACGCCCGTGACGTCCGTGCTCACACCGGCACGTCGTCGGGCGTCAGCGGTCGTCCGAACACGATCTCCAGGTGGTCACCGGCGAAGTTGGCCTCGCGCACCACCATGCGCTTCAGCGTCTGCGGCAGGATCAGGTTCCGCTTGTAGGAGCCGACGCGCACGAACAGCTCGTCACCGCGTCGGTGGACATCCATCTCCTCGCGCGACACGAAGGGCAGGCGCATCGACAGGACGTATCCGTCCATCCGCTTGCGAACCCGGATCGGATCGTCATGGAAGAGCACCGCGGTGGCGTCGCGTTCGCCGTACACCTCCGCCGCCATCTCCTCCAGGAGCGGCACGCCCACCATCTCCCGGTCGAACAGGCGCGACTCCAGGATGGGCACCGGCTCGAACGATTCACGGACGGTCGCCAGGTGCTCGGCCTGGATGTCCTTCCACTTGCCGAAGTAGGGGTCCTCGACCTCCTGGGGGATGATCCGGTTCGCGATGACGGCGTCGACGCGGTAGCCGAACAGGCCGAGGTAGGTGTACGTGCGCCGCGCCTCCGAGATCACCATCTTCTCGGGGTTCACAACCAATCGGACCGAGGCGACCTTCTCGTCGGTCAGGATCGTCTTGACGTCGTCGAGGTTGCGGTGGAGCCGCTCGACGGCCGCGAAGACCTTGTCACCGGCGATCGGCAGCGTCGTCATCTTCGACACGATCGGGCGCACCGCCTTCACGACCTTGCGCTCGACCGGGAAGATCCGCTCGATGTACCAGTTCATGACCTCGGGAAGGCTGAGGAGCCGCAGCGTCTCCGCCGTCGGCGCGCAGTCGACCACGAGCATGTCGTAGGCGCCCGACTCCACGTGGGTCTTCACGTCGATCAACGCGAAGATCTCGTCGAGCCCGGGGATCACCGTGAGCTCCTCGGCCTGGATCGTCTCGGTTCCCGCCCAGTTCATGAGCTGGATGAAGTAGTCCTGGATCTCTCGCCAGTTGTCCTCGAGCCGCTCCTGCGCGTCGACCTGCTGCGCCCACAGGTCGTGCGTGATCTGGGTGGGCGTGGAGTCGATCTCCACCTCGAAGGAATCGGCGAGCGAGTGCGCGGGGTCGGTCGACATGATCAGGGTCCGGCGACCCGACCGCGCGGACCTCACGGCGGTCGCTGCTGCCACGGTGGTCTTGCCGACCCCGCCCTTGCCGGTGAACAACACGACACGCATGCCGGGAAGCTTAGCCGCTCGCCGTGCTCTCGCGATCGTCGGCCCGGGGTCGCGTTCAACCCATCTCGACGCGGCGCTTCAGCTTCTCCAGCGCGTTCTCGATCACGCGCTTGGCGCCTTCCGTCCGCAGGAACCCGGGCACGAGCACGCCGAGCTCCACGCCGAGCCGGTAGGTGACCTTCGTCTCCCCCTCGGACCGCTCGTCGAGCAGGTACTCACCCCTGATGTCACGGATCGCGCCACGAGCTTCCTTCGTTACCCAGGAGACACCGGTGTCGCCGGGCGCGTACTGATACGAGAGGGTGTAGGCGGCCTTCCCCAGCACCGGCACGACGACCTCGAACGCTACCTCGGTCGCCCGGCCTCCTTCGCCGCGCTGCAGCACCTCGACGGTGCTGACATCGGCCCACTCGGGATAGGACTCATACCCCTCGATGACCTCCATCACATCCTCGAGCGGGGCCTCGATCACGATCGAACCTTCGGCGTGCTCCATGGCTGGGCGAATCCTATCCGGCCGCCGAGACCACGGTGAGCGCCAGCAGCACAACCGAGACCATGATCACGCCCACCGTCGCCCACAGCAGCGCGCGTGCCGTCACCAACGGCGTGCCGCCCTCCGCGATGCGATACGCCTCGTACGCCGAGCCCAGGTACACCACCAGCGCCATAGTCATGAACAGCAGGAGCACCCCGAGGAGCCCGCCGGACGTCACGCCCGACGCCACGATGATGACCGTCATCGCGGCGAGCATCGCGAACAGCACGCCTCTGGCCAGACCGTCCAGTCCCCGGCCGACCTTGCGATGCCCGAGGCCGGGGAAGATCAAGGACCAGGCCAGGGCGTCCTTCGGTTCGACCTGCGGTGCTGGCTCGTCCTGCCGCATCAAGGAGGCGAACGACGTACCGCACACCGCACAGGCGTCGAGCTCGATCGGGTTGGCGTTCTCGCAGGCGGGACAGGGCCACGTGGGGGCGGCCCCCGGCGCGTCCGGCATCGGGGTACCGTCGCGGGCCACCTCCGCACCGGACACCGGAGCCACCGGCGCCGGCGGCACGGTGGGCAAGCGGGTAACCGCGACGGGCTCGGGGTCGAGCTCGGGCTCTGGGGCGGGCGCCTTCAACGAACGGAAGCACTGGCCGCACCAATCGGCGTCCTCACTCACGAGCGCCCCGCAGTCGGGACACCGCTGCGCCTCGGTCACGTGACCCACCGCTCCGCAGGTTCCACGCGGCCAGGGTACCTCCGGCTCATGGCTCCACTCGCGAGGCTGGACCCACTCGCGAGACGGCCCACCCGCAGGCTGGTCCACTCAGCGAGCGGCGGCCTGGAGCCACAGGACGAACGTTCGGGCGATGTCGGGCCACGCGTGATCGCGCAGGACGCGTGATCGCCCCGCCAGGCCCATCGCGCGCGCCCGTTCCGGGTCGGCAAGGAGCCCGCCGACCGCGTCGGCCACCGCGTCGACGTCTGCTCCGTCGACCAGGATCCCGGTCTGTCCGTCGACCAACGCTTCTCGCGCGCCTCCGGAATCGCCCACGACGACCGGTCTCGCGCACGCGGCGGCCTCGATGAACACGTTGCCCCAGCCCTCGACCTCCATGCCGGCGAGCCGCGTGCGGCAGGGCATGGCGAAGACGTCCCCCATCGCGTAGTAGCGCGGAAGGTCGTCCTCTGACACCTGGCCCGAGAAGAAGACCGACCCGGGGGGCGCGTCCGCCGCGATCTGCCGAAGCCGCGGCTCGTAGGGACCGCTGCCGACGATCAACAAGGCGGCGCCCGGCGCGAGGCGTCGGACCCGCTCCATCCCACGGATCAGGACGTCTTGACCCTTGCGTGCCACGAGCCTGCTGACGCAGACCACGAGGGGACGCTCACCGATGCCGTGACGCTCCCGCAGATCGGCGGTGGGCAGGTCCGGCCTGAACGCCTCCACGTCGGCGCCCGGATACAACACGGAGACCGGCACGCCCCCCGGCACGGCGGTACGCACGGTTCGGGCGATGAACTCGCTGCACATGACGGGAACCCTCTCCGCCTTCGACGTGGCGTAGCGCATGAGCGCGTGGGTCCCGGGCGCGATCGAGAGCCAGTACTCGAACCCGTGGGCGGCCGCGAGGTACGGCGTACCGGACGCGGCCAGCTGCGGGCCCAGCATCGCGAGCGGGTAGGTGGCGCCGAACACCACCACCTCCGCGACCACCGCATCCACGGCCCGTGCCAGCCTGCGCCCCATCGCGGGGGTCGGCCACAGGAACCGTTCGGGCTGCCGCAGGACCCGGTAGGGGGCCGCCTCGTCGAAGGCGTCCGCACCGTCCCAGCCCGGGCAGAACACCGAGATCCGCTCCGGCGGAAGCTCCCCTACCAGGGCTTCCAGGGTTCGCTGGATCCCCCCCACGCGCGGCGGGTAGTCGTTGGTCACGAGCAGGGTGCGGGGGACGTCCACGACGCGGATATCCTCCCAGGCAGATGGGACCGCTCGACGCGCCTCGCGAACAGTTGGACGCCCTCCGGGAGGGCCGGGCGTTCGCCGACCTGTCGACCCTGCGGAAGGTGCGGGTGCGGGGGTCGGATGCGACCGGGTGGTTGCACGACCTCGTCACCACCGACGTGGCGACGCTCCCTCAGGGACGGTCCCGCCGGTCACTCCTGCTCACGCCCACCGGCAAGATCCGGGCCGACTTCATGGTCGGCCGCGACGACGACGGCTACCTGCTCCTGCAGCACGAGGACCAGCCCGACCACATCGGGGAGCTCCTGGCCCCCTACGTCTTGTCGTCGGACGTCGTCGTCGCCGACGTCACGGACGGTCTCGACGTGTTCGGGGTGCCCGGGCCCGTGGCGCCGGTCATCGCCGGACCCGCCCTGGAGCCCTCGATCCTGGGGCGAGGCGTCGACTTCGTGTGTCCTGCGGGCGAGGCTTCGAATCGCGTGCGGGCCCTGCTCACCGGGCACGGGCTCGCCGAGGTCGAGTGGGAGGGGCTGGAGGTCGCCCGGATCCGCAAGGGCGAACCACGGATGGGCCCCGATTTCGACCAGGACTCCCTGCCGGCCGAAGCCGGTCTCGAGTCCACGATCGACACGTCCAAGGGGTGCTTCCTGGGGCAGGAATCTGTCGCCAGGGTCCGCAACCTGGGGCATCCACCCACGATCGTGCGGCCGGTCCGCGCCGAGGTCCCGATCGCCTCCGGCCGAGTCGTTCTGGCGAACGGCGCTGAAGCAGCCGGCGTCGTCACGAGCGCCGCCACGGCCTCCGACGGGGTCGGAACCGATGCGATCGTCCGGCTCCGATGGCGGTCGCGGCATGCGGCGCTCACGACCGAAGACGGCGTCTCGCTCACCCTCGTCGGCCCGTCGGACTAGCCCGTTCGAGTCATTTCCTGTCCCGCTACTGGGGAAGGAGGCATTGCGTGCCTTCGACCCCTTCCGCTGGGCCGCGTGCCTCTGTTATGAATCGGTCCCCGCGGTTCGGTTGCCCGTACATCGCGGAGGTTCGAGGGGGGAGGTACGTCTCGGTGAGGATCGACCGGTATCCGGACGTCGATGTCGACCTGTTGCCGATGAACCCGTCACCTCCAGACTTCTGGCAGGAGCGCGCCGCCTGCTTCGGCGTGGACCCGGACCTGTTCTTTCCCATCTCCGAGGAGGAGGCTGGGCCGGCGCTCGCGTTCTGCGGTTCCTGCCGCATCCGCGAGGAATGCCTGGCCTGGGCCCTCAAGAACGGTGAGCGATACGGCGTGTGGGGCGGCCTCACCGAGCAGCAGCGCCGCCGTCTCCAGCGACAGGTCGCCTAGCTTGACCTAGCCCGGCCCCGCGCCCGCGCGGCTGTCACCCCTCCTACACTGGGCGCGTTCCCATGCCTGTCGATCCCACCCCCATCCACGCCGTCGCGCCGCTGAGGATCAGCTTCGTCGGCGGCGGGACCGACTTCCCGCATTGGTTCGGCGAGCACGGTGGCGCGGTGCTCTCTGCCACCATCGACCACTTCGTGCGGGTGACGATCCAGCCTCGCTCCGACCGTCAGGTCCGGGTTCGCTCGCTCGATCTCGGGCACCTCGTGGAGTACGGATTGGACGAGGGGCCTGAGTACGACGGCGTCATGGATCTGGCGAAGGCGGTGATCGAACGGATCGGCGTGTCGACCGGGATCCAGGTCGACATCGAGTCCGAGGCGCCACCGGGAAGCGGGCTCGGCGGGTCCTCGGCCCTCGTCACGGCGGTGGTCGCGGGTCTGGCGATGCTTCAGGGTCTCAGGTTGACCCCCGAGGAGCTCGCGCGGATGTCGTACGCGATCGAACGGGACGACCTGGGGATCAGCGGTGGGTGGCAGGACCAGTTCGCGGCGGCGTTCGGCGGCTGCAACCTGATCGAGTTCCGCGCCTCGGGAGTGTCGGTGACCCCGGTCGGCGTCGACGACGCGCGTCTCGAAGACCTGCGACGCCACCTGCTCCTGTGCTACACGGGCAAGGTTCGGCGGAACGTGGGGCTGATCGACACCCAGATCGAGCTGTTCCGCTCCGGGCGCGAGGAGACCCTGCTGGGCATGAAGCAGCTCGTCGAGATGGCGTACGCGATGCGGGGGGTGGTCGAGACCGGCGACCACCGGCGGCTCGGCGCGATGTTGCGAGAGGCGTTCGAGGCCAAGAAGCGGATGAACCCGCATATCGCCGACCACACCCCGATCGAAGCGATGCTGGAGGCCGCGAGCAGGGAAGGCGCCGACGGCGGCAAGATCTGCGGCGCCGGCGGGGGCGGCTACCTGTTGATCGCCTGTTCGCCGGACGTGCGGGCCGGCGTGCGCGCGGCGCTGGAAGCCATGGGCGGGCAATGCGCTCCGTTCGACTTCGATCGACGCGGCGTCCGGGCGATGCGGGGCGACGAGACGTGGGCGCCCAGCCCGCCGTGAGGTACCCGCGTCGATTCGCCCTGCTCGACCGCGACGGCACGATCAACGTCGAGGTGGACCACCTGACCGATCCGGCCGAGGTTCGCTTGATCCCGGGCGCGGCCGCGGCCATCGGTCGTCTCCGTCAGGACCTCGGTATGGGCGTCGTCGTCGTCACGAACCAGGCGAACGTGGGACGTGGCCTGTTGTCCGAAGGCCGGCTCGAGGAGATCAACGACTGCCTCCTGGCACTGTTGGCGGCCCAGGATGCGGCCGTGGACGCCATCCTGCACTGCCCGCACACACCCGAGGAAGCCTGCACGTGCCGTAAGCCCGCGCCGGGCATGGCCATCGCGGCCGCGACCAGGTTCGGGTTCGATCCCCGGTCGGCGTTCGTCGTCGGCGACCACGCGGCCGACCTGGGGATGGGCAGGGCCATCGGCGCCACGACGTTCCTCGTGATGACCGGGCACGGCGACGCCGAGGCCGCACGGGGCGGCGACGATGCCGACCACGTGGTCGCCGATCTCGCGGGCGCCGTCGATATCATCGCGGGGCTCGTGACCCATGGGCGATCGGTGGACGACCGGCTGGGAGAGGGAACCGCGTGACCGACGAACGGCTCCGCCACGACGCGCGCGCCTACCTGGGCGAGGCGGCCGAGACGATGCGGGCGACCCTCGAGACCTGCGTGGACGAGGTCGCCGTTGCCGCCCAGATGCTGACCGCCTCGTTCCGCGCCGGGGGTAAGCTCCTGATCTGCGGCAACGGGGGAAGCGCCGCGGACGCACAGCACTTGGCGACGGAGTTCGTGAGCACGTTCACGATCGACAACCCGCGGCCCTCGATCCCCGCGATCGCGCTCACGACCGACACGTCGCTGCTCACGGCCATCGCCAACGACTTCGGCGTGGAGGGTGTATTCGCGAGGCAGGTGGAGTCCCTCGGACGCGGGGGGGACGTGCTCATGGGGATCTCGACGAGCGGCGATTCCGCAAACGTCGTGCGCGCCGCCCGCGAGGCCTCCTCGCGCGGCCTGCAGGTCATCGCGCTCACCGGGCAGGCCGGCGGCGCGCTCGCACCGCTGGCCGATGTCGCGATCCGCGTCCCCTCGACCGTGACCGCCCACATCCAGGAATGTCACCTCGCGATCGAGCAGCTGCTCGCCTCGCTCGTCGAGGGCGCGCTGTATCCGCGGGCCTGAGCCACAGAACCGCCTCCCCTCGACCCTTGACATCCGAACAGGTGTTCGATAGCGTCCTGCTTCCGTTCGGCCCCACCGACGGAGGCGACGCACCAGGTGTTGGCCGAACCCATCCAGACCACGCTCGACCTGGGCGTTCCCCTGTCCGAGGTCACGTTCTGCGCGGTCGACCTGGAGACCACGGGTGGGTCCCCGCGCGAGAGCCACATCACCGAGATCGGAGCGGTGAAGTACCGGGGGGGCGAGCGGCTCGGTACGTTCCGGTCATTGGTGAACCCCGGCTGCCCCATCCCTCCGTTCATCGTCCACCTCACCGGCATCGACGACATGATGGTGTCGGCGGAACCGCCGATCGAGAAGGTGCTGCCGGGATTCTGCGAGTTCGCGCGCGGCAGCGTGATCGTGGCGCACAACGCGCGGTTCGACTTCTCCTTCCTCAACGAGAACCTGCGGAACCTGGACTATCCCCCGCTGCCGGGGCCGCCCGTCTGCACGGCCAAGCTCGCTCGTCGGGTGGTGTGGCCCGACGTTCCCAATGTCAGGCTCAAGACGCTCGCGAGATACTTCCGCACGCGAGCCCAACCCACGCATCGCGCGCTCGATGACGCCGAGGCCTGCGCGGAGGTCCTCCACGGGCTCCTGGACCTGGGAGGGCGGCTGGGCATCCTCACGCTGGGCGACCTGCAGGAAGCGGTGCGCGCACGCGGCCGGCCCAACTACGGGAAGATCCGGCTCGCCGACTCGCTGCCGCATGCGCCCGGCGTCTACATGTTCCGGGGCAGGGACGGCGTGGTGCTCTACGTCGGCAAGTCCAAGGACCTGCGGTCGCGGGTGAAGTCCTACTTCTACGGCGACTCCCGCAAGAAGGTCGAGAACCTGCTGGCCGAGGTGACGTCCGTCGAGGGCATCGCATGCGGCGGCGAGCTCGAGGCCCTGGTCACCGAGGCCAGGCTGATCCGCAGGCACGAGCCCAGGTACAACCGCCGGGGGAAGACCTGGCATCGTGGCGCCTACCTCAAGCTCGACCTCTCCGAGGCCTATCCCCGCCTGAAGACCGTCCGGGCGGCCTCCCCCGGCGACGGCTGCCTCTACCTCGGCCCCTTCCCCACCTCGGTGCGCGCGAAGCTCGTCAAGGAGGCGATCGAGGACTGCGTGCCGATCCGTCGCTGCACGAAGGCGATGGGGGCGCGGACACGGTTTGCCGCGTGTGCGCTCGCCGGCATGGGACGGTGCGTGGCGCCGTGCGAGGGCCGCTCCGACCCCGAACGTTACGGAGAGCTCGTCCGGAGGCTCGTCTCCTCCCTGAGCACAAGCCCGGACGGGCTCCTCGCAACGCTCGAGGAACGGATGGGCCACCTCGCCGAACAGGAGCGGTTCGAAGAGGCCGCGCTCGCGCGGGACCGTCTGCGCGCCCTCGCCGACGCCCTTTGGCGGGCACGCCAGGACGCATGGCTCGTCGGGGCGGGCACGTTGGTCGTCCTGGCGCCTGGCGACACGCCCCTGCGGTTCGACGCACGGCTCCCTGACACGGGTGGGAGCGCCGCGCCCGCGGATCCCCTGCAGCTCCCCTGTCCCCGTGAGCGGGCCGAGGAGCTCGCCGCGGTGCGCTCGTGGTTGGCGCGGTGGCCCTGTCGCATCGTGACCGCCGACGCCGCTCCCGCCGAGCCGGTCGCGGGAGGCGCCGCGATCGCCCGCATCCGCGCGCAGATGCGCGACGCCGACCTCCGTCCATCGACCAGGCCTGAGCAAGGGACCAGGCCGGAACGAAGGCGCAACGGCCGTCGCGAACCTGACGGCTAGACTGAAGGCGATGGAGCGCGCGGTCATCCTCGAGGGCGCCCGAACCCCGATCGGCAGGTTCCTCGGCTCGTTCGCCGAGACCCCGGCGGTGGAATTGGGGACGATCGCGTCCGTCGAAGCCTTGCGGCGCGCCGACCTCGAGGCGGATCGGATCGGCCAGACGATCATGGGCCACGCGCGCCAGGCCGGAAACGGGCCGAACACCGGCCGGCAGGTGAGCATCCACGCGGGCGTCCCCCAGGAGGTCAGCGCCTACAACGTCAACATCGCCTGCGGGTCCGGCATGAAGGCGACCCAACTCGGAGCCCAACAGATCATGCTCGGGGAATCCGACACGGTGCTCGTCGGCGGCATGGAGAACATGACCCGTGTGCCGTTCCTGCTGCCGGACATGCGCATGGGACACCGCATCGGCAACGCCGTGGCGGTCGACGCGATGTACCGCGACGGCCTGCTCGATCCTCTCTGCGACCTGATCATGGGGGAGACCGCCGAGAACCTGGCCGACATGTACGACATCACCCGGCAGGAGCAGGACGAGTTCGCGCTGGAGTCGCAGCGCAAGGCGGCCGACGGCGCCGGCGCTCGCGCCGACGAGATCCTGCCCGTCGAGGTGGCGAAGGGCCGAGACACCGTCGTCGTCGGCGAGGACGAGCACGTCCGCCCGCAGACGACGATGGACTCCCTGGCGGGCCTCGCGCCGGTGTTCCGCGAAGGCGGCAGCGTCACCGCGGGCAATCGAGCGGGCTCACCGACGGCGCCGCCGCCATGGTGCTGATGGGCGAGTCGACGGCGAAAGCAGAGGGGCGAGAGCCGCTCGCGACGATCGCTGCGATGTCGTGGGCGGGCGTGCCTCCGGAGATCATGGGGATCGGTCCCGTCCCGGCCACGAAGAGTGTCATGGATCGGCTCGGATGCACGATCGAGGACTTCGACGCGATCGAGATCAACGAAGCGTTCGCGGCGCAGGTGATCGCGTGCGAGCGCGAGCTGAAGTTCGATCGGGACAAGCTCAACGTGAAGGGCGGCGGCATCTCCGTCGGCCACCCCATCGGCATGAGCGGCGCCCGCGTGATCCTCACCCTCGCCTACGAGATGCGGCGCCGCGACCTGAACCTGGGACTCGCGACCCTGTGCATCTCGGGCGGCCAGGGCTTGGCCGTCGTCTTGGAGCGTGCCTGAGCAGGCACGGGAAGGAGCCATCGGCCCGTCATGAGCGCCGTCCACGCCGTCGTGTTGATCCAGTGCGAGATCGATGAGATCCCCGAGGCCGCGCAGGCGATCTCCGACATCGAGGGCGTCAGCGAGGTCTACTCGGTGGCAGGCGGGTGGGACCTGATCGCGATCGTGCGCGTCGCCGACCACGAGGATCTGGCGACCGTGATCCCCGGGGGTATCTCCAAGGTCGAGGGCGTCGAGCGGACCGAGACACTCATCAGCTTCCAGGTTTACTCCAAGCACGATCTGGAGCGGCTCTTCTCGATCGGCTTCGACGAAGGCTGAGCCTGCGCTAGACCAACGACGTGTAGGCCGTGCCGGACAGCCATTCGATCGCGATCGGCAGGGCGGTCCTGCCCCACGCCGACAGATCGCCGCCGCGAGCGGTCGTACTTGTCGACCAGCAGCCGCCGGGCAAGGGCGTCCTCGTCCGACCCGGCGTCGACGACGCGGGCCCGGGTCGTGCGCTTTCGTTCGCCGATCTCGAGCGTGACCTCGGGGTCGGCGATGAGGTTGCGGACCCAGTCGCTGCGGTCGCGGTCACCCGCCATCAGGAAGACGGTCTCCTCGTGGAGCGCGAACCAGATCTCGATGCGGTGGGGCGTGCCCGAGATCCTCCCCGTGGTCGTGAGGTAGCAGAAGTCCAGAGCCGCGAGATCCCTGCCCATCGATCGGCGCCTACAGGACTGCCCAGAGCACCAGGGCCACGATCACGGCGAGGGCGGCCCCGAAGATGACCAGGTCGATCTTCTTGACCTTGCCCGGCTGCTGGTAGTTGAAGCCCATCGATCGCTCCGCACCCTCTTAGATCCGGTAGTACTGGCGGAACCGCTCCGCCGACAACCAGTAGATGTGCTGACGAACGGTCGAGGCGTACGTGCGTGCTTCGGGACCGTCCCTCAAGACCCGCTCGGCCACCACAGCGCCCGCCTCGTCGACGATCTCGACGCGCCAGTCGCGCTCTCCCTGGCGGAGGTGGACGCCGTAGCCGTTCTCGCTCACGGACATGTCCCTTCGAAGCGTTCAGCCCTGCTTGACCAGGTTCTCACGAGGCGGTCGAGCGAGGCCTTGAGCGGCCCGATGATCGACTCGTCGTCCAGGGTGAAGTCGGGGTGCAGGTCCGCCACCTGACCAACGCCTCCTCCAGCACGTCGCCGGCTTCCACGGCGTCCCGCAGCGCGTTGACGAGCACCACCGCGTAGTCGGGAGCGAACGGCTGCCCGTCCCACGGCGAGACCCCGCCCGCTTCGATCACCTGGTCGGCGAGGAACTCCCGGCCGTTCCGCTTGTCGATGCCCTTGATCTTCACGCGCTCTCCTTCTCGCCGACCAGCTCCAGGAGCCGGTCCGCCAGTTCGAACGGGTCGGCCGGCTTGACGTACCAGGCGTCGGCGCCCGACCATCGGGCCAACCAGGCGTCGTGTTTGCGTTCCAACAGGATGACGATCACACCGTGTACGGATCGACGTCGTCGCGCAACGCCTTCGCGAGCGCGAACGCCCCCGCCCGGGAAGCGATCTCGTCGGCCACCACGATATCGGGCCGGTCGCGGAGCGCCGCCTTATCCCGAGCTCTCCGTTGGCCGCCGCGCGGAAGCGGAGCTCGGCCCCCAGGGCACGTTCGATGCTTCGAACGGTCGAGGCCATGAGCTCGCGGGACGAAGGCTCGGGAGAAACCAGCAGCACATCCACGGCGGGCATGCTACTACGCCCGCTCCACGCCTTTGCCCTGCAACGAGTCGGTGCCTAGGCTCCCCCGGGCGCACACGCGGCCGGCAGCGGAACAGCCGTTCTGGCATCGTCGCGAAGGCGACGGCATCGTCGAGAGGGAGGGACCTTGGAGAACACCGGGAAGGCGGCGATCGCCGAGTTCGTGGCGACGTTCGCGCTGATCTTCGTCGGAGCGGGAGCCGTGCTCCTCTACGCGCGGACCAGCTCGACCTCACCGGCGTCGCGCTCGCGCACGGGCTCGTGCTCGCGATCATGGTCTCCATCACCGTCCACATCTCCGGCGGGACTGGTGAACCCCGCCGTCGCGATCTCGCTGTGGGTCACGGGCAAGCTCCCGACGGCGCGGGCGGCGTCCTGATCGCCGCGAGCTCGCGGGAGCGGTGGCGGGCGCGTTCCTGCTGAGGTTCCTGGTTCCCGCGCAACTGTTCGACGCCGGCGTCGGCGGCATCGCCGGTCGCTGAGCCCCGAGATCGCGGTCGGCAAGGGCATCGTGATCGAGGCCGTGAGCACGTTCTTCCTCGTCTTCGCGGTGTTCGGCACGGCCGTCGACGAGCGAGGCCCGTTCTCGAAGACGGCCGGCCTCACGATCGGACTGGTGATCGCGTTCGACATCATGGCCTTCGGTCCGTACACGGGCGCGGCGATGAACCCCGCTCGCTGGTTCGGCCCGGCCCTGGCCACGATGGACTGGGCCGACGCTATCGTCTGGATCGTCGGACCGCTCGCGGGCGGCATCATCGCCGGGGTCCTCTACTGGGCCGTGTTCCTGAAGGACGCCGAACCAGCCACGCCCTGACGGGCGAAGGACATGCCGCCGCGGGACTTGGTCCGCGCCGTCGTTCGCGTTCGCGCGACTTAGGCTTCCCGAGAACATGACCGCGGACATCTACCTCGATGGGGCATCGGCCACCCCGCTGCTGCCCGAGGCGCGCGCCGCCCTCGTCGAGGCGCTCGACACCTTCGGCGATCCCCTGCTGCATCCACGCGCCCGGCGGGCAGCGCGCACCCTGCTCGACGAGTGCGCGTGAGACCGTCGCCTCGTCGCTCGGTGCCCAGCCCGACGAGATCGTCTTCACGTCGGGCGGCACGGAGTCGGTGGCCCTGGCGATCTGGGGCGGCGTGCGGGCCGTGCGGGAGCTCGGCACCCGCATCGTCGTGAGCGCCGTCGAACATCCCGGCGGTGGGTGGCGTCGGTAACGTGCTGCAGAGCGACGGCTTCGAGGTGGTAGAGATCCCGGCCGACGACGTACGGCCGCATCGACCTCGATCGCTACCCGTCCGAGGTCCGGGTGCCGGGCACGCTGCTCGCGAGCGTGCAGCACGCGAACCACGAGCTCGGCACGATGCAGCAGATCGGAGAGGCGGCTCGGCTGGCGCGCGAGGCGAAGGTGCGGTTCCACACCGACGCCTGCCAGACCGTCGGCAGGCTGCCGGTCGACGCCGTGGCGCTCGGATGTCGACCTGCTCTCGCTGCTCGGCGCACAAGTTCGGCGGTCCGCCCGGCGTCGGCGCGCTCTACGTGCGGCGCGGCGTCGGCGTCACCGCCTACCCGTGCGGCGACGACCGCGAGCGGAAGCGCCGGTCGGGCATGGAGAACACGCCCGGCATCGCCGTCGATGGCCGCGGCGCTGCGCGCCTCGTCGGCCCGATGGGCGACACGGCCGCTCGCCAGTGGGCGCTGACGGCTCGCCTGCGCGAGCGCATCGACGAGACCGTGCCGGGCGCGAGCGTGCACGGGCACCCGACGCATCGCACGCCGCATCTCGTCTGCTTCAGCGTCGACGGCCTCGACGCCCCGACGCTGATGATGGCCCTCGACGATCGGGGTTCCACGCTGGCGGCGGGCTCGCTCTGCTCGGGTCAGCCCGGCGACGCCTCGCCCGTGCTCGAGCGCATCGGGCATCCCCGGCGTCAGCAGCTTCCGCGTGGGACTCGGGCCGACCAGCACCGAGGCCGACGTCGACGCGATGCTCGACGTCCTGCCTGGGTTGGTCGAGGAGCTCCGCGAGGTCGCGGACCGCGTGAGCAGGAGGCGCTCGCCCGCTTCCGAACCCCGCCGTCCCGCTGACGACGCCCGTCGACCGCGAGGCTTACCCGACGGTCCAGGTGTCGCCGCCGTGCAGCAGCTACGCCGAGGTCGCCCTTGCCGAGGCGCTCCTCGGCACTCTCAGCTGCGCGTGCATCGCCTCGCCGTAGACCGGACGCTCGAAGTTGCGGAACACGCCGAAGCAGGTGGCCTCGTGGGGGCCGAGCGACAGGTGCGCCAGCCCGAACGGCAGCGACGGCCGCCCGCCGGCCTGGTGCACCACGATGCGCTCGGGGTCGACCTCGGCCGTCGGCTTGACCTGCAGGCGGCCGTTGTCGCCCACGATCACGCACTTCGTGCCCTCGTCGAAGATGATCGGCTCGCCGTCGACCAGCCTGATCTGGTGGTGCACGCCTTCGTCTTCTCTCGCAGCAGGTCGAACGCCCCGTCGTTGAACACGTTGCAGTTCTGATAGATCTCGACGAAGGCGGTGCCTCGGTGCGCCGCCGCCTGGCGGAGCACCTCGGTGAGGTGCTGGCGGTCGTTGTCCATCGTCCGGGCCACGAACGTGGCCTCGGCGCCCGAGCGCCACGGCGATCGGGTTGAACGGATGGTCGACCGAGCCGAACGGCGTCGACTTCGTGACCTTCCCCTCTTCGCTGGTCGGCGAGTACTGGCCCTTCGTCAGGCCGTAGATCTGGTTGTTGAAGAGCAGGATCTTGATGTTCACGTTTCGCCGGAGGGCGTGGATCAGGTGGTTCCCGCCGATCGAGAGCCCGTCGCCGTCGCCGGTGACGACCCAGACGCGCAGATCGGGGTTCGCCGTCGCGATGCCCGTTGGCGATCGCCGGCGCGCGCCCGTGGATGCCGTGCACGCCGTAGGTGTCCATGTAGTAGGTGAACCGCCCGCTGCAGCCGATGCCGCTGACGAACACGGTCTTGTGCGGCTCGATGCCGAGCTCGGGCATGAACCCCTGCACGGCGGAGAGGATCGCGTAGTCGCCGCAGCCCGGGCACCACCGCACCTCCTGGTCGGAGGTGAAGTCCTTCTTCGTGAGCGTGGCGACGCCGCCCTCCGCCGCGTCGCCTCCGCCGACCGTCGTCACGTCACTCATCAAGCACCCTCAGGACTCCGCGCTCGAGGTCGTCCGCGAAGATGGGCAGCCCCTGGACCTTGGTGAAGCTGATCGCGTCCACGAGGAACTTCGCCCTGATCAGCATCGACAGCTGACCCATGTTCATCTCGGGGATCAGCACCTTCGGATAGGCCTTGACCACGTCGCCGGTGTTGGCCGGGAACGGGTTGAGGTGGCGCAGATGCGCCGTGGCCACCTTGCGCCCGGCGCTGCGCACGCCGGCGCGAAGCGGCGCGGATCGTCCCCAGCGAGGAGCCCCATCCGAGCAGCAGCACCTCGGCGTCGCCGTCGGGGTCGTCGAGCTCCAGCGGCGGGATGTCGTCGGCGATGCCGTCCACCTTGGCCTGACGCAGGTGGGTCATGCGCTCGTGGTTCTCGGGGTCGTAGCTGATGTTGCCGGTGCCGTCCTCGCGCTCGAGTCCGCCGATGCGGTGAACGAGCCCCTCGGTCCCGGGGATCGCCCATGGACGCGCGAGCTTCTCGTCGCGGACGTAGGGCAGGAACTCCCCGTTCGCCCGGGCGAACTCGGGGTCGATCGTGGGCAGCGACTCGACCTCGGGCACCTTCCACGGTTCGGACGAGTTGGACAGGAAGGTGTCGGAGAGCAGGATCACCGGGGTGCGGTAGCGGACGGCGATGCGCGCGGCCTCCATCGCGGCCGCGAAGCAGTCGGACGGGCGAGGACGCCGCCACGATCGGCATCGGCGACTCGCCATGACGCCCGTACATCGCCAGGAGCAGGTCGGCCTGCTCGGTCTTGGTCGGCAGTCCTGTCGAAGGTCCCCCGCGCTGCACGTCGACGACGACCATCGGCAGCTCCATGATCACAGCGAGCCCGAGCGTCTCGGCCTTCAGGTCCATGCCGGGGCCGCTGGTGCCGGTCACGGCGAGGTGTCCCGCGAACGCGGCGCCGAGCGCGACGTTCGCCGCGGCGATCTCGTCCTCGGCCTGCAGCGTGATGACGCCGAAGTTCTTGTGCCGGCTCAGCTCGTGCAGGAGCTCGGACGCAGGCGTGATCGGGTAGCTGGCATAGAACAACGGGAGCCCACTGCGGTCGGAGGCCGCCACCAGCCCCCACGACAGCGCGGTGGCGCCCGCGATGTTGCGGTAAGTACCGGGTTCGACGGGGGCCGCGGCGACCTTGTACGACTGGGCGAACAGCTCGGTGGTCTCGCCGAAGTTGTATCCCGCCTTGAACGCGGCGACGTTCGCGTCGAAGATCTCCTGCTTGCCGCCGAACTTGCGCTCGAGCCAGCTCAACGTGGTCTCGGTCGGGCGGTCGAACATCCACGAGACCAGGCCCAGCGCGAACATGTTCTTGGAGCGTTCGGCTTCTTTCTTGCCGAGCCCGAGGTCCTCGGTGGCGCGCACCGTGATCGAGGTCATCGGCACCTCGTACACCTGGAAGCCCTCGAGCGTGCCGTCCTGGCGAGGATCCGCCGCGTACCCGGCCTTCTCGACGTTGCGCTGGGTGAACGCGTCCTCGTTCAAGATGAGGATGCCCCCGCGCTCCACCGTGTGAAGGTCCGCCTTCAACGCCGCGGGGTTCATGGCGACCAGCACGTCGGCGTGGTCACCGGGTGTCGTGATGTCCGAGGAAGCGAACTGGATCTGGAACGCCGACACCCCGTGCACCGTGCCGGCCGGCGCGCGGATCTCCGCAGGGAAGTCAGGCAGCGTGGCAAGGTCGTTGCCGAGCACCGCGGTCGCGGAGGTGAACCGATCTCCCGTGAGCTGCATGCCATCGCCCGAGTCCCCGGCGAATCGCACGACGAGCCGGTCTTTCTCGAGGACGGGCTTGGTGGTGGTCTGGGTCATGCTTCATCCAGCGTACCGCCACCGACCGCCATCGCCGGGCCTCGCCGCTAGATTGTCGCGATGGAGACGAAGAAGCTCGGCACGCACGGTCCGGACCTGTCGGTGATCGGGTACGGCGCATGGGAGGCGGGAGGCACCAGCTGGGGCCCGAATCGATCCGACGATGCGGTGATCGACTCGATACGCGCGGCGATCGACGCCGGCATCAACTGGATCGACACCGCGGAGGTCTACGGCGACGGCGTGTCGGAGAGATTCGTGGGCCGTGCGATCGACGGCAGACGTGACGAGGTCTTCGTCGCATCGAAGGTTGCGCCACAGTCCCGAGGGGACGGGTTTCCGCCCCGACGACATCGCGAACGCGTGCCGCTCGTCCCTGACGCGACTCGGCACGGATGACCTCGACCTCTACCAGCTCCACTGGCCCGACCCGAGCGTGCCCGTCGAAGACTCGTGGGCCGCCATGGCGGGGCTGCGGGAGGCAGGACTCGTCCGGTGGATCGGCGTGTCCAACTTCGACCGTGAGCTGATGGAGCGATGCGAGGCGATCGCGCATGTGGACTCTCTCCAACAGGAGTTCTCGATGCTGAACCGCACCCACGCCGAGCTGATCCGCTGGTGCGGCGAACGCGGCACCGGCGTCGTCAGCTACGGCCCGCTCGGCTTCGGGCTCCTGACAGGGGCGATCACGGCCGACACCGTATTCCCCGAGGGCGACTGGCGGGGCGGGGAGGAAGCCGAGCCCGATCCCGACGATCCGGACGACGTGAACCTGTTCGACGCCGGCACGCTCCCCCAAACGCTCGCGCTCGTCGGCCGGATGAGCGCGGTGGCTGATGGCCTCGGCGTGCCGCTGGCGCAGCTCGCGCTCGCCTGGAACCGGCACCAGCCGGGCGTGACGAGCGCGATCGCGGGGAGCCGGGATCCCGGTCACGTGCGGAGCAACGCCGCGGCGGGAGACCTGCGGCTGACCCCGGAGATCCTTGTCGAGCTGGACGCCTTGCTGGGCGAGAAGGGATCGGGCGGCGGCTAGACCGGCCGGGCCATCATCCGCTCGACCTGCCGAACCCGCCGGGTGATGCCGTCCAGGAGCTTCAGGGTCACCTGCGGCTCCTCCTGGATGAGAGACAGCAGGGTCCTGCGGAACAACCGGAGCACCGCGACCGGTGTCTCGGCGATCACCGATGCCGAGCGTGGGCCACCGTCGATGGCGGAAGCTCGCCGAAGAAGTCGCCGGGCATCACGACGCCCACCCGCCTGGTGCCCCGTGCGACCTTGGCCTGACCCGATAGCACCACGAAGAGCGTCTCCCCGGGCTCTCCCTCGCGCACCACGGCCTCTCCAGGATCGAAGGTCAACACGTCGGTGTCGGCGGCGAGGCGGGTGAGATGCCGCCTGGAGAAGTCGGAGAACATCGGAACGTTGACCAGAGCGCGGGCGGTCTCGTGCCGGGTTCGACGAGGTGCCTGCTCGGGGCGGCGCTCGCCAGCTTGACGTCCCGAGCCGCGCAACATCATGTCCGGAAGGCTCTGGCTCATGTCGGGAGCCTACCGCGACGAAGGACCGCGGAGCGAACGGCGGGCACGACGTCTTCGCTGGTCGCACGGATGGAACGGCGGCTAGGGTGAACCCATGGACGCCGCGACACGCCTCAAGTCCCTCCTCGACGAGCGGATCGTCGTGCTCGACGGCGCCTGGGGCGTCTTGCTGCAAGGGCGCGGCCTCAGCGAGGAGGAGTTCCGAGGCGAACGATTCGCCGATCACGACCGCGACCTGAAGGGCGACCCCGACCTGCTGAACCTCACCCAGCCCGACGTCGTGGCGGGGATCCATCGGGGATTACTTCGAAGCCGGCGCCGACATCACTACGACCAACACGTTCACCGCGACCTCGATCGGCCAGGGCGACTACGGATTGCAGGACGCCGTGTACGACATGAACGTGGAAGGCGCGCGGCTCGCGCGTGGGGCGGCCGACACCTTCGGCGACCGGTTCGTGGCGGGATCGGTGGGGCCGCTCAACGTGACCCTGTCGCTCTCGCCGAAGGTGGAGGATCCCGCGTTCCGCACGGTGGGGTTCGACGCGGTCTACGAGGCGTACGCGGAGCAGATCCGGGGTCTGCGGGACGGTGGCGTCGACCTGCTGCTGATCGAGACGATCTTCGACACGCTCAACGCCAAGGCCGCGATCGCCGCGGCGATGGACGTCGCGCCCGAGCTCCCGCGATGGATCTCGGTCACGATCGTCGACCGCAGCGGGCGAACGCTTGTCCGGACAGACGGTCGAGGCCTTCTGGACCTCGGTGGAGCACTCCGATCCTCTGCTCGTGGGCATCAACTGCTCGCTCGGCGCCACCGAGATGCGGTCCTACGTGGAGGACTTCTCGCGCGTCGCGTCGGTTCCGGTCGCCTGTTACCCGAACGCGGGCCTCCCCAACGCGTTCGGGGGATACGACGAGACGCCCGAGGTGACCAGCTCACTGCTCGCCGAGTTCGCACAGGCGGGCCTCGTGAATCTGGTCGGTGGGTGCTGCGGCACCACTCCGGAGCACACGACGGCGATCGCCGCGGCGGTGCGCGAGGTCGCGCCTCGCGCGGTGCCGACCTTCGACGACCGGGTGCCCACGTTCAGCGGGCTCGAACCGTTCCAGATCCGCACCGACACCGGCTTCGTGATGATCGGCGAACGGCAGAACGTCACGGGCAGCGCGAAGTTCCGGCGCCTGATCGAGTCAGGCGACTTCGAGGCGGCCGTCGACGTGGCGCTCGATCAGGTGCGCAGCGGCGCCAACATGCTCGACGTCAACATGGACGCCGACCTCCTCGACGCCGAGGAGGCGATGACGCGGTTCCTGAACCTGATCGCGACCGAGCCCGAGATCGCCCGCGTTCCCATCATGATCGACAGCTCCCGATGGGAGACGATCGAGGCGGGGCTCAAGTGCGTCCAGGGGAAAGGCGTCGTCAACTCGATCAGCCTGAAGGAGGGCGAGGCCGACTTCCTGGAGAAGGCGCGGAAGGTTCGGCGTCACGGGGCGGCCGTCGTCGTGATGTGCTTCGACGAGCAGGGGCAGGCCGGCACGGTCGAGCGCAAGATCGAGATCGCGGAGCGAGCCGTTCACATGTTGACCCAGGAGGCCGGCTTCGATCCGAGCGACATCATCATCGATCCCAACATCCTGGCGATCGCGACCGGGCTCGAGGAGCACGACGAATACGCGAAGGCGTTCATCGAGGCGACGCGCGAGATCAAACGCCGGTGTCCCGGCGTGCACGTCAGCGGCGGCGTCTCCAACCTGAGCTTCAGCTTCCGCGGGAACGAGCCGGTTCGCCGCGCGATCCACTCGGCGTTCCTGTACCACGCGATCGCGGCCGGACTCGACATGGCGATCGTGAACGCAGGCCAGCTCGAGGTCTACGAGGACATCCCCAAGGACCTGCTCGAGCACGTCGAGGACATCATCTTCAACCGTCGTGAGGATGCGACCGAGCGCATGGTGACCTTCGCCGAGGGCGTCAAGGGAGGCGGCCTGGCTCGCCAGGACGACCTGTCGTGGCGGGAGGGCACGGTCGACGAACGCCTCGCCCACGCCCTGGTGCACGGCATCGTCGACTACATCGAGGACGACACCGAGGAAGCGCGGCAGGCGTCCGACCGTCCGCTCGATGTGATCGAGGGCCCGCTGATGGAGGGCATGAAGATCGTCGGCGACCTGTTCGGCAGCGGGAAGATGTTCCTCCCCCAGGTCGTGAAGTCCGCGCGCGCCATGAAGAAGGCCGTCGCCTACCTGGAGCCCTTCATGGACGAGGAGAGGCTCGTCCTGGGCCCGGCCGCCGACCGTTCGCAGGGCGTGCTCGTCACCGCGACGGTGAAGGGCGACGTCCACGACATCGGGAAGAACATCGTGGGCGTGGTGCTGGGCTGCAACAACTACCGCGTGATCGACCTGGGCGTGATGGCGCCGGCCGAATTGATCCTGGACACGGCGGTGAAGGAGAAGGCCGACATCGTCGGGCTCTCGGGTCTGATCACGCCCTCGCTCACGGAGATGTCCAACGTCGCGACGGAGATGCAGCGTCGCGGCATGGAGCTGCCGTTGCTGATCGGAGGGGCGACGACGTCGCGGCAACACACCGCGGTCAAGATCGCGCCGGCCTATGCGCAGCCGGTGGTGCACGTGATCGACGCCTCACGCGTGGTCGGCGTCGTCTCCAACCTGCTCGACCCCGAACGCAAGCGAGCCCTCGACGCCGAGAACCGCACCGAGCAGGATCGGCTCCGCGCCCTCCATGCTGAGAAGGAGAAGACACCGCTCCTCCCCTACCGCAAGGCGGTGGCTAACCGAACCCCCGTCGAGTGGCGTGCCGAGGACGTGGCCGCGCCCCCCTTCACCGGCACCCAGGTCGTCGAACCTGCGCTCGCCGACCTGCGGGACCTCATCGACTGGACCTTCTTCTTCACCACGTGGGAGCTCAAGGGCCGGTATCCGCAGATCCTCGAGCACCCGAGGCAGGGCGAGGCGGCGAGGGAGCTGTTCGCGAACGGCAACGAGCTGCTGGACGCGATCGTCGCCGACGGCTCGATCCAGGCGCGAGGCGTCTACGGATTCTGGCCAGCCCAGGCCGAAGGCGACGACGTCGTGCTCGACAACGGCGTGGTGCTCCCCATGCTGCGCCAGCAGGTCGACCACGGCGGCGGTGATCCCTCAAGCGATCCCTCAGGCGATCCCGACGACCGCCCCAACCGGTCACTCGCCGACTACATCGCGCCGCCGGAGAGCGGGCTGACCGACAGCATCGGGGGATTCGCCGTCACGGCTGGGTTGGGCGCCGACGAGCTCGCGAAGACCTTCGAGGCCGATCACGACGACTACCGCGCGATCATGGTGAAGGCGCTCGCTGATCGCCTCGCGGAGGCGTTCGCCGAATGGCTCCACCGCGAGGTGCGCCGCACCTGGTACGCCCCGGGCGAAGACCTGGGAGGCGAGGACCTCCTTCGGGAGCGCTATCGGGGGATCCGGCCCGCGTACGGGTACCCGGCCTGTCCCGACCACACCGAGAAGCGGACACTGTTCGACCTCCTCGACGCCCGCGAAGCCGGCATGGACCTCACCACGAATTGTGCGATGACGCCGGGGGCCACCGTGGCGGGCCTCTACCTCGGGCACCCGCAGGCTAGGTACTTCAAGGTGGGACGCCTGGGCAAGGACCAGGTCGAGGACTACTCCCGACGCAAGGGGCAGAGCGTCGCCGAGACCGAACGCTGGCTCCGCGAGAACCTGGCCTACGAGCCGGAGTGATGACGATGACGAACTTCTGGCACGCGTTCGCGGACATGTCCCGGATCGAGGAGATCGGCGCCCTGACGCTGGTGCGCGGCGACGGCGCCTACGTCGAAGACGCGTCCGGCAGGCGCTACCTGGATGCCACGGCCTCGCTCTGGTACTGCAACGTCGGCTGGGGGCGCTCCGAGATCGCCGACGCGGCGGCCGCCCAGATGCGTGAGCTCCCGGCGTACTCCACCTTCGGGGATCTCACGAATCGTCCCGCCGAGGAGCTCGCCGAACGCGTGGCCGCCATCGCGCCGGTCCCCGGGTCGAAGGTCTTCCTAACGAGCGGAGGCTCCGACTCGATCGACACCGCCACGAAGATGGCGCGTCGCTACTGGCAGCTCCGCGGCGAACCAGACCGGACGATCTTGATCCGACGCGAGAAGGCGTACCACGGCATGCACACCGCCGGAACGTCGCTGGCGGGCATCCCGGCCAACGCGGCCGGTCACGGCGAGCTGATCGAAGACGTCACCGAGGTCCCCTGGAACGACGCGGAGGCCCTGCGCGACGCGATCATGCGCGACGGCGCCCATCGTGTCGCGGCCTTCTTCTGTGAGCCGGTGATCGGCGCCGGCGGCGTGTTCCCTCCCCCGCCCGGCTACCTTGACGCGGTCCGGCAGGTGTGCCGAGACGCGGGAGTGTTGTTCATCGCCGACGAGGTGATCACCGGCTTCTGCCGCACCGGTGACTGGTTCGCCTCGAACCGGTTCGGTCTGGAGCCCGACATCGTCACCTGCGCGAAGGGCATCACCAGCGGCTACCTCCCGATGGGCGCGGTGATCGCTGCGCCTGTCGTCGCCGAGCCCTTCTGGTCGCCCGGGGCGGGCCTCTGGCGTCATGGCTACACCTACAGCGGCCACGCGACCGTCGCGGCGGCGGCGCTCGCCAACCTCGACATCATGGAGCGCGAGGATCTGGCCGGGCGCGCCCTCAAGCTCGAGTCGGTCTTGCTGGACGAGATCGCTCCCCTCGCGAACCACGAGCTGGTCGAAGAGGTCCGAGGCGGCGTCGGCATGCTCGCGGCGATCAACCTGCGTCAGGACCTGGTCGCCGAGGATGCATCGCTGCCCGCGAGGACGGGCGCGGCGTGCCGGAACGCAGGGGTGCTGGTCCGTCCGCTCGTTGGCGGGGCGATCGCGGTGTCGCCGCCCCTGATGGTCGACGAGAGACGACATCACCGCGATCGCAGATGGGCTGCGCGGCGGCCTCGACGCCATCGTTTCGGCCTGAATTCGGCCTGAAAAACTCGGCCGATAGGGTTGCTTCCCGGCGCCTCCGGACCGTAGGTTGGGCGTCGCCCATGTGGCCTACACCCCACACGGCAGGCTCCCAACCCCCCCAGGAGGCTGGAATGACCAGGAAAGGACCCCGCCGCACGATCGCCATGGTCGCGGCGCTCACGATCGCGGGCGCGATGAGCGCGTTCGTTCCAGGCCCGGTCGTCGCGACCGAGCTCGCGCAGTCCGTCGTCGTGTCGGCGAACCCCGCCGGCGGGACGCCCAACGTGCAGAACGGACGCGTCAACTCCCTCGCGCAGGTCGGAGACCGGATCTTCGCGGGTGGAACCTTCACCACCGTGAGGAACACCACCAGCAACGGCGGTCAGACCTACACCCGCAACCGGGTGTTCGCGCTGGACGCCGACACCTTCGTGGTCGACACCGGCTTCGTGGCGAACGTGGACGGCGATGTCGAAGCGGTCGCGGCCTCTCCCGACGGCGACGTGTTCATCGCGGGCAACTTCAGCAACGTCAACGGCCAGGCACGACGAGGGTTCGCCAAGCTGGACGCGGACACCGGCGCGCTGGTCCCGGGGTTCACCACCGTCGCGAACGGCCGGGTTCGGACGATGGTCGTGCACGGCAACACCGTGTACCTGGGAGGGAACTTCACACGTCTGGGCGGCATCCTTCGCGATCGGCTCGGGGCGGTCGACGCGCTCACCGGCACGGTCAGTACCGCAGCTCAACCTCCCGGTCACGCAGTCCTACTCGGCGGGAACCGGGCGCAACGTCTGGAAGCTCGACGTGTCCCCCGCGGGCGACCGCCTGGCGATCGTCGGCAACTTCCGGGTGGTGGGGAACCAGACCCGTGTCCAGGTCGCCATGATCGACCTGCTCACTAGCCCCGACACCCTCGCCAACTGGAACACGAACGACTGGGACGCCGGAACCTGCGCGACCGTGTTCAACGAGTACCCGCGTGATGTTCAGTTCTCGCCCGACGGGTCCTACTTCGCGATCGTGTCCACGGGCGCCGGCTACTGGCCGCAGACGCTGTGCGACACGCTCACGCGTTGGCCCACGTACGCCACGGGCGCCGACATCGCGCCCGACTGGATCCAGTATCCGGGTGGGGACACGCTGTTCAGCGTCGGGATCACCGGCTCGACCATCTACGTGGGCGGGCACCAGCGCTGGATGAACAACGCCGCCGTCGGTGACGCAGGCGGTGGCAGGCGCGGTCGAGCGCCCGGGCATCTCCGCGCACGATCCGCTGAACGGCACGCCCTACGACTGGAACCCGGGCCGCGACCCGCGCGGGCTCGGCGTGTTCGACTTCCTCGCGACACCCGACGGCCTCTGGTTCGGATCCAACACGCAGCGGGTGGCGGGCGAGATCCACTGCAAGGCTCGCCTTCTTCCCCGTCGCGGGTGGCCATGTCCCGGCGGTCGGACAGGCCGCGTCGCTGCCCGCCGACCTCTACAGCGCCGGGGTCGCCAACTCGCTCACCGAGAGAGCCGGCTTCAACGGCGTGGCCCCCGTGCCCGCGGGATCGGCCGTCAACACGCCGGGCGTTGACTGGACCCAGTCCCGTGGAGCCTTCTACGTGAACGGCTCGCTCTACGCCGGCTGGACCGACGGCAGGCTCTACGGCAGGACGTTCAACGGAAGCGCCCTGGGCCCGCAGCGCGACCTGCTGGCGGAGAACGGCTACGTGATCGGTCCGAACTGGATCAGCTTCGCCAACGTCTCCGGCATGTACTGGGAAGCGGGGCGGCTCTACTACACGCGCCAGGGCGACGCGCGCCTGTTCTACCGATACTTCTCGCCGGAAAGCGAGCTCATCGACAGCGTCCAGCACGTGGCGAGCGGGAACGGCGACGGCTTCAACTGGAGCACGGTCAGGGGCGTCACCTACGCCGACGGGGCGATCTTCTACGCCGCGGCGAACGGCGACCTGCACCGGGTCGGCGCGGATGCGCTCGGTGACCCGATCGCCGGGACCGACGTCGTGATCGCAGGTCCGGGCGTCGACGGCGTGAACTACGCGAGCGAACGGCATGTTCATGATCGACTGACGCGGCTACGGACGCGGACATACGGAACGGCCCGCCGATCGGCGGGCCGTTCTTCCGTTGCGCGAGTCATCAGTGGAAGTCGTCAGTGGAAAGAGTTGCCGCAGGCGCAGCCGCCCTGAGCGGCCGGGTTGTCGATCGTGAAGCCGGACTGCTCCAGCGTGTCGACGAAGTCGATCGTGGCCTGGGACAGGTAGGGCACGCTCAGCTTGTCCATGACCAGGCGGACACCGAACTGCTCCTCGGCCTGGTCCTTGTCCGAGACCTGGTCGTCCAGGTACATCGCGTAGCGGAGGCCGGAGCACCCGCCGGGCTGCACCGCGACACGCAGGGCGATGTCGTCGCGGCCTTCCTCGGACAGCAGCTCCTTCACCTTGCCGGCGGCGGTCTCGGTCAGCGTGATCATGGTTCCTCCGGTTCACGTTCGCGGGATGGCGCATCCAGTCTACGGGACATCGGCGGTGAAGCCGACAACCTGTGCCCCGCTGACCGCGACGAGCTCTCGCGGTTCCAACGCGAACACGGCGTCGGGTGTTCCCGCGGCGGCCCACACGACCTGGTGGCCGAGCAGGTCGGGATCGCAGAACGTCTTCACGCGGTCCGGGTGGCCGAACGGAGGGGTGCCGCCAACGGCGAACCCGGTCGCGGTTCGCGCCTCCTCCGGCGTCGCGCGACGGACCCGGTCGGCGGCGTGAGCTCGGCGAGCCGGCCCTCGTCCACCCTGTTGGATCCGGAGGTGAGCGCCAGGACCGGGCGCCCGTCGGCCATGAAGATCAACGACTTGACGATCTGGCCGACCTCGACCCCGATCGCGCGGGCGGCGTCCTGGGCGGTCTTCGTGCCTTCGGGGAACCGGCGGACCTCGGGGTGCAGCCCGAGCGCGCGAGCGGCCTCGGTGAATCGGTCGATCGCGCCGCTCACCGCGGCGCCCCGGCGAGCTCGGAGGCCCGCGCCGCGAGGTCCCCGGCGACGGTCGCCAGCGAGGACCGGGGATCGTGGAGCGCTTGGTGTTCCCCGACCCGTTCCACCAGCGAGGCGATGGGCACGCCGCTCGGGCTCGATCTCGGCGCGGCCGCAGACGATCGCGACGGGAACGCCCGCCAGCGCGCACGCGCGGAGGATGCCTGCGGGGACCTTGCCGTGGAGCGATCCCCGATCGAAGGACCCCTCGCCGGTGATCACGAGGTCGGCGGAGGCGATACGCCTCGCGAGCCCTACCGCGTCCATCACCACCTCGACGCCGGGTCGCAGGTGCGCCCCACAGAACGCCAGCAGCCCGAAACCGAGACCGCCGGCGGCCCCGGCGCCGGGCTCATCCTTCCACCCGACCCCGAGGTCGCGGTTGACCACCGCCGCCAGATGGCCGAGCGCCCGGTCCAGGAACAGGACGTCATCGGGCGAGGCTCCCTTCTGAGGACCGTAGGTGGCGCTCGCTCCCGAGGGCCCGGTGAGCGGGTTGTCGACATCGCAGGCGCCGGTCACGGACACGGAGGCGAGCCCCGGATGCACGTGGGAGGCGTCGATCCGATCCAGCTGCGGCAGCGCTGCCCCCACCGGCTCGATCTCGTTCCCGGCCCCGTCCAGGAATCGGTACCCGAGGGCCGACGCCATGCCGACGCCGCCGTCGTTGGTCGCCGACCCGCCGAGGCAGACCAGCAGTCGTGCGGCGCCGCTCCTCCAGCGCGCGCACCATCAGCTGGCCGGTACCCACGGTCGACGTACGGCCCGGGTGGCGTCTCGACGGCGCCAACAGCTCCAGCCCCGAAGCGCGCGCCATCTCCACCACGCCGAGCGGGCCGTCGGCGCCCGGCACCATCCCGAAGGCAGCGCCGACCGTCTCCCCGAGCGGTCCCGCGACCTGCACCCTGTGGATCCGGCCTCCCATGGCGTCGACGAGCGCGTCCATGGTTCCCTCTCCCCCGTCGGCCATCGGCACCGTCGCGACGTCGTCGTCCGGGCGCACCAGGGACCAGCCGGCTCGGATCGCCTCGGCCGCCTGCCGGGCGGTCAGGGTTCCCTTGAACTTGTCGGGGGCCACGAGGACGTGCATGTCCGCGAATGTACAATCCGCGCCGACGGATGAGGAGGAGCGAGACCGCGTGAGCCTCGATCGCGAGCGACTGCTGGGTGTTGCGCACGCCGAGCGCCAGCGCCTCGGGCGCATGGTGCAGTACGCCGATCCCGAGACCTGGGAGCTGCCCAGCGCCGCCGACGGCTGGTGGAACCGCGACGTCATGGCACACCTGGCCGCGGGCGACACGATCGCCGCGCAGCTCGCGGCCGGCGAACCGGCGACCGAGCTCGAGGAGTGGGCCCGCGACCACCCCGATCAGGCCTTCGACATCGAAGCCTTCAACCGGCTGACGGTGGATCGCCGTTCCGGGCTCGAGACGCGGGAGATCCTCACCACCTGGGGCCAGGCCGCCGACTCGTTCCTGGTGCACGTGTCGAACCTGTCCACCGAGGACTGGGCGGAGTGCCGATTCGACATACGTGGCGGGACCGATCGCGGCTCGCTACCTCGTACAGACCCGGGTGGTCGAGTGGTGGCTCCACGGCGAGGACATGCGCGCGACCAACGGCCTCGGGCCGCAGTATCAGCATTGGCCCGTGCACCTCACCATCGACCTGGCGGTGCGCATGTTGCCCTGGTCGCTCGGAAGGGCCGACCTCGATCTTTCCGGCCTGTCCGTCGAGATCGACGTCGAGGGCGCCGGCGAGGGAACGTGGCACTGGGGCCTGGGAACCGGGGAGGTTCCCGCGGCCCGGAAGAAGCCCGACGCGAGCATCGTCGGACGGGCGCCCCAGCTCGCGTTGGTGGCCGGCCAGCGTCTCAAGACCGACGATGCGCTCCTCTCGGGCCAGCTCGCGCTTGGGGGCGACCGGGAGCTCTCCGAGCTGGTCCTGCGCCACCTCCGCGCCTACCCCTAGCGGTTCGCGCGCTTCGGGGCGGGCGCTGGCGGGCGAACCCGGCAGGCTCGCCCGCGCGTACCCCTTGCGAGTACCGTGCGAACGATGAGGACCCGCGAACCCGAGAACGACGGCGCGCTGATGCGCGCGTTCGCCTCGCGCGACCGGTCCGCGGCCGACACCCTCTACGCCCGGTTCTCCTCCCGGATCTACGGCCTGGGGATCGTGATGCTGGGAGATGACGCCGCCGCCCAGGACCTGGTGCAGGACACCTTCGTCAAGCTGTGGCGCAACGCCGACCGGTACGACACCTCGCGAGGGCGGTTGGAGACCTGGGTGCTGCTGGTCGCGAGATCGCTCGCCATCGACTCGCTCAGGCGCAGGGTGGTCGAGGCACGGTCGCTCGAATCCGCCGGGAAGCCACGCGAGGACGATCCTCGCGCGGGACCGGAGGAACTTGCGGAGACCGGTGACATGGCCGACCGGGCTCGCCGGGCGATGCAGCAGCTCTCGGGCGAGCAGCGCGCGGCCCTGGAGCTCGCCTACTTCGGTGGAAAGACCAGCGCCGAGGTCGCCGAGCTCGAGGGCATCCCCGTGGGCACCGCCAAGACGCGGATCCGCACCGCCTTGCTCCGTCTCCGTGACGCCATGTCGGAAGAGCGCGATGACGACGTGTGAGCAGATCCGCGAACGCCTGCCCGAGTTCGTCCTCGGGGTGGGGCCGCAGGACGACGACGTCGTCCGCCGGCACCTGCGCGGCTGCGCCGGATGCCGCGCCGACGCTCGGGCGCTCGGCGACGGGCTCACGTCGTTCGCTCACGCGGTTCACGACCGTCAGCCACCTCCGGAGCTGCAGGATCAGGTCCGCGCCGCGCTCCAGGAGGAATGGCGCGATCCAGTTGGGGCGTCCTCGGGGCCATCTCGACGTCCTCGCTGGGCCGGGCCGCTTGCCGTCGCTGCCGCGATCGCGCTCGTGGCGTCGTTCACCCTCGCGGTGGTCCAGACTCGGCGAGCCGATTCCGCCCAGGAGGGCGCGAGGCGGTACGAAGGCCTCATCGAGATCCTGGGCGGACGGGAGTTCCGCGCCGCGCAGCTGCACCCTGCGGGCGACCGCCCGTTGGAGGGAAGCGTCGTCGTGTACGACTCGCACGTCGACCAGTCCTGGGTCGTGGTGTTCGTCCGCACGTCGGGGCCGGCAGGGGAAGCGGTGGCCACCCTGCGCGCGCCCGATGGCAGAACGATCGACACGTGGCCCATCGAGATCGACCGCGACGGCGACGGCGCCGGATGGCTCGTCACCTCGGTCGACCTGGCCTCCTTCGATCGGGTCACGCTCACCGGCACCGACGGCGAGGTCATGGCCACCGGCGAGATCGCCGGGCTGTGACGAGCGGAGGCTGTGACGAGCCGAGCGGTGATCGAGCCGGCGGTGATCGAGCCGGGCGGTGATCGTCGTCACGCGCGTCAACGCGTGACGACCAGCCGCCTCACCGCTCGCGGGTGGGCACCGAACCGGTACTTGTACCGGTAGTCGCCCTTCAACATGTCGAACCCCCGGCACCCGTGCTCGATCGCCATCCGGATGTCCTCACCCACCAAGACCATCCCCGGCGCGAGGTTCCCCCACTTCCGATCGAAGGCCGAGTTGTAGAGGGAGAACGTCGGACCGAACGAGAAACCGATCGTTCCGGCTGCGAGCTCGCCACCCACCTCGATGAAGGTGAGACGGAAGGTGCCGTCGGCGCAGAACGCCTCGCCGAGACGACGGAAGAAGATCTCCATGCCCGGCACCATGAACACGCCCTTCGGGCCCTCCGAGAGGCGATGCAGGTCCACGAACCTGTCCAGCATGGGTATCAGGCTCTCGGTCGTCGCCGCGACGATCCGGTATCCCCCGGCCTCCTCGGTGAGCTTGCGGGCCTTGCGCTTGATCTCGTGGCGCTGCTTGGATGGGAGCGCCTCGAGGTAACCCTCCCACGTCGTGGCCAGCGGCAGGAACGGGGCGACGCCGTTCTGATCCTCCAGCTCTTCGGCCGCGAGGCCCAGTCCAGCCGCCGCATCCCGAAGGAGTCCGAGCCAGGGCTGGTCCTCCGGGAGACCACGCAGATCCGCCGTCGACCAGTCCTCCCTGGTCAGCAGTGCCGCCCAGAGCTCCTTCGCGATCGCGTCCTGCCGTTCGGGAACCCCCACCGGGCCCATGTAGTCAGTGACCTCGGTGCCACCGAGGAACCGCAGCGTCTCATCGATCCGTTCGAAGGCCACCGCACCCACCTGGGTGCCGTCGTCTTCCTCGGCGAAGGCCAGGAGCAGGTGGTCGGGCGTCTCCCCGAACTCCTCCCAGTAGAGCTTGAGGTAGGCGGGCGTGTGGAAGAACGTGCCCGAGGGGTCGGCGTCGACGAGCTCGGCCCAACCACGCCGCTGGAAGTCGCGCCCGTCCTCAGAAAAGGTGATCCGCATCTGGCCAATGCTACGGCTACCAGGAACCGCCGCCGCCACCACCGCCTCCTCCGCCGGAGAACCCGCCACCGCCGAACCCGCTGGAACCCGAGCCCGACGGCGTGGACGCGATGGTTCCTCCGGTCGTGACCGCGAATCCCTCCATGGAGGCGGCGAAGTCGTGATAGACGAATGGATATGGTGAGACGTACCAGCTGGTGTCGGGCTGGACACCGAGCGCCTCGAAGGCCCGCGCCCACTTGTCGGTGACGCCGAACACGACCGCGAACGGCAGGAACCGGGTGAACACCAGCTCCTTCTCCGCCCATCGAGACATGTGCGTCTCGGCGGTCTCGATCACTCGCCGGAACCCGCGAACGCGGCGAAGCATCGCGGTCCCCTTCGCGGTTCGGGCGGGCATGCGCCCCGACGCCGCCATCAGCAGGAGCCCGGCCACGATGGCGGGCAGACCCACCAGCCCCCACGTCGTCCACCAGGCGAGGGCGACCGTGGCGCCGATCCCCAGCAAGAGCACGAGGATGCCTCGCAGCATCCATGTCGACCGAACCTTGTCGGGCCGTGCCCGGAACCATCCACGCTCCACGGCGTCGACGTACATCGACTCCTCCACCTCCACAAGGCGGGGGGCGAACGTGTTCTTGAGCGCGGAGACCGTCACCTCGCTCCCGTCGCGGAACAACGCGTCGAGGAGCCGCCGCTCATAGGTCATCAGCTCGTCGGCTGGAGGGTCGAGGCGGATCAGGGTCCAGTCCGCCTTGCCGAACCACCCTTCCTTCGGGATCTCCTGGATCAGCAGGAACCCCCGGACCGCCAGGTCGACGATCGTCGCCGAGACGTCGAGCGTGTTCGCGCGCTCGTCGACGAGCGTTCCCATCTGACCCGGTCGCATGTCGCCGGGCGGCGCGAACTCCACGGGCGCCTCGCTGTCGGCATCGAACACAGGGACGGCCTCGTCCTCTCCTCCCGGGTTGCCCATCACCTGGTCGACCGGCGATCCGCGGTACCGCCTGTCGCGGCCGGTGCGCCAGATGAGGACGCCGAATCCCCCGACGACGGCAGCCAGCAACGCCACGGACAGTCCGCCCCTCGCCGGTCCCAGCTGCGAAGGCGCTGCCGATCGACCAGCGTTCCTCCAGCACCGGCGGGGGCACGTCCACGACCCCCTTCTCGATCGCCACGACCACCGTGAAGGCCTCGAACGGAGCGATCGAAGACTGCTCGAACCGCGCGAGTCTGCCGCGGACCCGGCTGCCGTCACACGGGAGGGTCGAACCCGGTGGTCCCGAGAAGCAGATCGCGTCCGTGATCTCGCCGGGCGTCCGGACCTCGGCCGTCGCCCTCGCGATCGAGGTCTCCCACTCGGGACCGATCGCGTTCCAGTACAGCTCGTCGTGGTCGGCGAACGCGTTCAGCGCCGCCTCCACCGTGTAGACGATCGTGTAGCGGTGGTCGCCGGTGATCGTCTCGTCGGGGTCACCGATCTTGATGCGGGTGATGCCTCCCTCGACGCTCTCCACCACGAAGTCGTCGGAGGCGCCTCCGGTCGCCGTGACCGACTCCACCGTCAGCGGATAGATGCGGTCAAACGTCTCGTCGTAGCGAAGACGCGTGGGCACGTCGCGGAAGATGCCGTGGCGTTCGGCGCCGCCGAAGTCGTAGTCGATCGTCTCGGTGAGGCGCAGCGATCCATCCGAACGCACCTCGATCGCCACGGCGTAGCGTTCGATCTGTTCGAAGGTCTGGGCCCGTGCGGACCCTGGCACGGCGACGAGCGCGCCGAGGGCGAGCAGGAGCGTGAACGCGCGAACGACCGTTCCGGCCGACCGGACGATCGAGCCTCGCACGGGTCAGCCGGCTGCGTGCGGCTGGGTGCCGCTGGCGCTCCCCTTGCCGTCCAAGGCATCCTGGAGCACGTCCCACGCCAGGACCGCGCACTTGATCCTGATCGGGTACTTCACGACACCCTTCAAGGCGACGAGGTCGCCGAACTCGTCCTCGGACGGATCGACGTCCCCCGCCATCATCCCCCGGAAGTCCGAGGCAAGCGCGAGGGCCGAGGCCACCGGCTTCCCGCTCACGGCCTCGGTCATCATCGACGCGCTCGACTGACTGATCGAGCAGCCGGCACCCTGGAAGGTGACCGCCGCGACCGTGTCGTCCTCGACGTGCGCGAACACCGTGATGTCGTCACCGCACAGCGGGTTGTTCGCGTGGCACTGCAGCTCCGCACCCGGCAGCTCCCGCTTGTTCCGGGGGCTCTTGTAGTGATCGAGGATGACTTCCTTGTAGATGTCGTCGAGCGCCACGGTTCCCTCTCTCGTGTCAGCTGAAGATCGACTGCGCGTGGTCGAGCGCATCGGCCAGCACGTCGACCTCTTCCTTGCTGTTGTAGACGTAGAACGACGCGCGCGCGGTGGCGGCGACGCCGTAGCGGCGCATCACCAGCTGCGCGCAATGGTGGCCGGCTCGGATCGCCACGCCTCGCTCGTTCACGATCGTCGCGAGGTCGTGCGGGTGCACGTCCTTGAACCAGAAGCTCACGGCCCCACCGCGGATCGAGGCGTCCTTCGGCCCGTACACGGTCGCTCCCGCCTCGAGCAGCCGGTCGAGCGCGTACCGCGTGATCTCCTCCTCGTGGGCGCGCACGGCATCCATGCCGAGGCCCTCCAGGTATGACACGGCGGCACCCAGCCCGACCTGCTGGGCGATCTGCATCGTGCCCGCCTCGAACTTGTGCGGCGGTTCCTTGTAGGTCGAGTGGTCGTGGAAGACCTCGTGGATCATCTCGCCGCCGCCCATCGCCGGTTCCATGGCCTCGAGGATCTCCGACCTGGCGTAGAGCCCACCGCTCGCCGTGGGGCCGAGCATCTTGTGCCCGCTGAACGCGAGGAAGTCCACGTCCAGAGCCTGCACGTCGATCGCGTGGTGGGGGGCGAGCTGCGCGGCATCGACGGACACCAGGGCGCCTACGGCGTGGGCGGCCTCGACGAGCTGGCGGAGCGGGGTGATCGTTCCCAGCGCGTTCGACATCCCGGTGACGCTCAGGATCTTGGTGCGCTCCGTAAGCAGCGAGCCGAGCTCGGACAGATCCAGGAGGCCGTCGTCGGTGATGGGGATGTAGCGAAGCGCGGCTCCCGTCTGCGCCGTCACCATCTGCCACGGCACGATGTTCGAATGGTGCTCCATCTCGGTGATGAGCACCTCGTCGCCTTCGTGCAGGTTCGGTCGGCCCCACCCCTGCGAGATCAGGTTGATCGACTCGGTGACCCCCCGGGTGAACACGATCGTCTCGGGACCCGGGGCTCCCAGGAAGCGCGCGATCGTGGCGCGCGCGCCTTCGAAGCGCTCGGTCGCTTCCTCTCCCAGGGTGTAGATGCCTCGATGGGCGTTGGCGTTGTGGTAGGCGTAGAACTTCGAGACGGCGTCGATGACCTGCTGCGGCTTCTGGGAGGTGGCGGCGCTGTCCAGGTACACCAGCGGATATCCGTCGATCTCCCGCCCCAGGATGGGGAAGTCCCGCCTGATCGCCTCGACGTCGAGCCCACCGACCTGCTGCGTCATCTCAACTCATCCCACTTCCACCGTGGCGTCCTCCGCCAGGCCCAGCTCGGCCCGGATGCCCTCGTAGCCCTTCTCCTCGAGCTCGTGCGCGAGCTCCGCACCGCCGGACTTCACGATACGACCCCGCATCATCACGTGAACCCGGTCGGGCGTGATGTAGTTCAGCATGCGCTGGTAGTGCGTGATGAGCAAGACGCCCAGCTCCGGTCCGACCAGCTCGTTCACACCCTGGGCGACCAGCTTCAGCGAGTCGATGTCCAGACCGGAGTCGGTCTCGTCCAAGATCGCGATCTTGGGCTCGAGCACCGCGAGCTGCAGCACCTCGTTTCGCTTCTTCTCCCCGCCCGAGAAGCCTTGGTTGACGTAGCGGTTCACCATGGCGTCCTCGATGTGCAGCCGATCCATCTGCTTCTTCATGTGCTTGCGGAAGGCCAGGGCGCTGACCTGCTCGCCCTTCAGCGCCTGGTAGGCCGTCCGCATGAAGTTCACGACGCTCACGCCGGGCACCTCGGTCGGGTACTGCATCGCCAGGAACAGGCCGCGCTTGGCACGCTCGTCCGGCGTGAGGGCGGTGATGTCCTCACCCTGGAAGGTGACCGTGCCGCCGGTGATCGCGTAGCCGGGACGGCCCATGATCACGTTGCTCAGCGTCGATTTCCCCGATCCGTTGGGGCCCATGAGCGCGTGCGTCTCGCCCTGGCGCACGGTCAGGTCGATGCCGCGCAGGATCTCCTTGCCTTCGACCGTCGCCTGCAGGTCGTGGACCTCCAGCGTCGCCGGGGCGCCGTTTCCGTTCTCAGTCATGTCTGCTCACACCTCTATCAGGACGTCGATCACCGTCGATCGTGACGGGGAACACCTCCACCGGCTGGGTCGCCGGAAGGGTGCGCGGTTGGCCGCTGTTCAGGTCGAAGGTCGAGCCGTGCTTCGGGCACTCGATCGTCTCGTCGTCGGGATCGACCTCGCCTTCGTCCAGGTAGTACTTCGCGTGGCTGCAGATGGCGTCGACCGCGCGGAAACCCAGCTGCCCCAGGTTCGCCAGGGCGATCTCGCGTCCGTCGACGCTGAATCGCCGCGCCTCCCCCACGGGCACGTCGCTCGTGGAGCACAGGCGCACGAGGGTCATCATCGGGTACCCCGCTCCAGCTCGGCGTCGATCGCGGCCTCCGCGCCTTCGCGCACCTCCTCGATCCGGACGCGGTCGAGCACCTCCTGGAAGAACCCCGTGACGATGAGCCGCTCGGCTTCCGCATGTTCGATCCCGCGCGACTGCAGGTAGAAGATGGCGTCCTCGTCAACCGGGCCCACGCTCGCGGCGTGACCGCACTTCACATCGTTCGCCTCGATCTCGAGGTTCGGGATCGCATCGGCTTTCGCGTGCTCGCTCAGGACGACGTTGCGGCTGGTCTGCATCGCGTCGGTCTTCTGCGCGCCGGGGCGCACGTACACCCATCCGCTGTACACGGCGCGGCTGTGGTCCCGCAGCGCTCCCTTGTACAGCAGGTCGCTCGCGCAGTTCGGCGCCGCGTGGTCCTGGATCGAGCGGTGGTCGAAGTGCTGATCGCCGTCGGCGAAGAAGACCCCGAGCTGCTCGCTGAAGCCGCCCGGTTCGGCGAGCAGGACCTCGGTCTCCGTGCGGGCGAGATCGGCGCCGAAGCCCACGGACAACGTCCGGACCTCGGCGTCTCTCCCAACTCGGACCCGTTGGATGCCCAGGTGGGTGACCCCCTCGCCCCAGTCCTGGATCGCCGCATAGCGCACGTGCGCGCCGTCGCCCACGTGGATCTCGGTGACGGCGTCGCTCAGGGCCCTCGTGACGTCGGAGGAGGCGAACCGCTCGATGAACGTCACCTCGGCGCCCGCGTCGACGACGATCAACGTGTGTGGGAACACCGCTGCGCCGCTCGCGTCCAGATAGGTCAACGTCTGCAGCGGCAGGTCGACCTTGGTGTCAGGGGGGACGTACAGGAACGTCCCGCCCATCCGGAACGCTCCGTGCAGCGCCGTGAACCGCGTGCGGTCCGTGGGAACCAGCGAGTGGAGCGTTCGCTCGATCACATCGACGTGCTCGGCCGCGGCGGCGTCGAGGTCGGTGAAGATCACGCCCGACGCGGACACCGCCGGGTCGAGGTGACAGAGCATCGGATCGGAGTTGTGCTGGATCAGCAGCCCCGCGCGATCGCCGATGCTCCCGGTCGCCTCCTGGATCTGATCGGGGACATCGTCCAGGGTCTCCGCGCGTCCTCCCGCGGTGTAGGGCGCGAACGACAGATCCAGGCCGGCCAGGTCCGTGTAGCGCCATTCCTCGGTCTCCTGGGAGGGCATGGGCAACGCGGTGAACTCCTCGAAGGCCTGCTTGCGCAGTTGGCCGGTGAAGCCGGCAGCCTCCGGCAGTGATGCCAGGGCGTGCTCGTCGAAGGTGTCGGTTCTCGTCTCGCTCATGTCGACTCCGGTTGCCCTACCCGACCGAGCCTTCCATCTGGAGCTCGATCAGGCGGTTCAGCTCGACGGCGTACTCCATGGGCAGCTCGCGCGTGATGGGCTCGATGAACCCGTTCACGATCATCGCGGTGGCCTCGACCTCCGAGAGCCCACGGCTCATCAGGTAGAAGAGCTGGTCGTCGCCGACCTTCGAGACCGTGGCCTCGTGGCCGAGCGCGGCGGTCTCGTCCTCGACCTCGATGTAGGGGTAGGTGTCGGAACGGCTCTCGTCGTCCAGGATCAGCGCGTCGCACCGAACGTTGGACCGGGCGTGGTGCGCGTCGGGCTCCACACGGACCAACCCGCGGTAGCCGGTGCGCCCGCCGTCCTTCGAGACCGACTTCGACGTGATCACGCTGGTCGTGTACGGCGCGGCGTGGATCGCCTTGCCGCCGGCGTCGGTGTGCATGCCCTTGCCCGCGAACGCGACGGAGAGGACCTCGCCCCTGGCGCCCTTTCCCATGAGGTAGATCGACGGATACTTCATCGTCACCTTGGAGCCGATGTTGCCGTCGACCCATTCCATGACGGCGTCTTCCTCGGCGACCGCGCGCTTGGTCACCAGGTTGTAGACGTTGGTGGACCAGTTCTGGATCGTCGTGTAGCGCACCCGAGCGCCCTTCTTCGCCTTGATCTCGACGACGGCGCTGTGGAGGGAATCGCTCGTATAGATCGGCGCGCTGCAGCCCTCGACATAGTGCACGTAGCTACCCTCGTCGGCGATGATCAGCGTCCGCTCGAACTGCCCCATGTTCTCGGCGTTGATCCGGAAGTAGGCCTGCAGCGGGATATCAACCTGCACCCCGGGCGGCACGTAGATGAACGACCCGCCAGACCACACGGCGGTGTTGAGCGCCGCGAACTTGTTGTCGTTGGGCGGGATGACCGTGCCGAAGTGCTCCTTGACCAGGTCGGGGTAGTCGCGCACGGCAGAGTCCATGTCGGTGAAGATCACGCCCAGCTCGTCCAGCTCGGATTTGATCTTGTGATAGACGACCTCGGACTCGTACTGGGCGCTGACCCCTCCCAGGTACTTCTGCTCGGCCTCGGGGATCCCCAGCTTGTCCCAGGTTCCACGGATGTCCTCGGGCAGCTCGTCCCAGTTCGCCGCCTGCTTCTCCGTTGAGCGGATGAAGTAGTAGATGTTCTGGAAGTCGATGTCGGACAGGTCGGCGCCCCACCAGGGCATCGGCCGCATGTCGAAGTACCGCAGCGACTTCAGACGGATCTTCGTCATCCACGCCGGCTCGTCCTTGAGCGCGGAGATCTCCTGGACGACCTGCTCGTTCAGGCCGCGCTTGGGCTCGAAGACGGCGTGCGAAGGGTCCTTCCAGTCGAAGCGGTAGCCCTTGCTGAGCTCCTTGAGGTGCTCTTCTTGGCTGACGACCATGGGTGGCACTCCCCTGACCTCTGCGTCTCGGCGATCTTCGGCGTCTCGGCGCCTGTTCGAGGCTCACTTCAAGGGTACCCGCGCCCACGGCTCAAAGTCCACCTGCGGGGTCGGATTTCCCATGCCGGGCCGATGCGTACTAGGCTCCGGCACGATCGTGCGCGTGGTTCGTCCGCTTGAAGGACAAGGGGGGCAAGGGATTGGCTACCTCAGAGCAGGGACGGAACAAGACGCTGGCGACCGCCGTGGCGGTCATCCTGGTCCTCGTGGCGGCGGTCGTCGTCGCCACCACGGGTGATTCATGGGCGGTGAAGATGATCTTGAGCATCGTCGCGTTGGACATCGCGGTGCGGCTGTACCGGTGGGGCGAACGGTAGTCCGCCGCCGTCTCGACGTCCTCGTCGGCTCGGCGGGGTTCGTGGCCCTGGCGGCGTGCGCGCTCGTCGTCCGGGACGGCACCGTGGGGTCCGCCGAGCGCTCCGTGTTCGAGGCGATCAACGGTCTCCCCGACGCCCTCGAACCGGTCATGAAGGGGGCGCAGTTCCTGGGCGTGCTCGCGATCGGCCCCGCCGTGGCCCTGGCGGCGTTGGTGCTGCGCCGCTACCGCCTGGCCATGGCCGCGGCGATCGTGACGGTCGTCAAGCTCGCCGGCGAGCGCATCCTGTGGCAGATCGTGATGCGGGAGCGGCCGGGCGTGACCGAACCGGATGCGATCGTCCGCGGCGGAACTCCTCCCTCGGGTGTCTCGTTCGTGTCGGGCCACGTGGTGCTGGTCACGGGCCTGGCGTGGGTGATCGCTCCCTACCTGCGGGGAGGCTGGCGCGTGGTGCCGTGGGCGGTCCTCGCCCTGGTGGGGTTCGCGAGGATCTACCTCGGCGCCCACAACCCGCTGGACGTCGTGGGCGGGATCGGGATCGGATTGGCGATCGGTGCGGCGGCCAACCTCATCGTCGGCGTCCCCGGCACGGCCCCGACGCGACGGAGCCGGGCACGAGGCCCCGGCTCCGGCCACCGGCTGAGGAGGGGTTCTCGTCCGCCGACGTGTGCGCGGCGCCTACCTTCGCCCATGGCGACCGGGGCGCCCACCAGCGAGCCGTACTCGGTCCAGGACCCGTCGTAGTTCTTGACGTTCTCGTAGCCCAGCAGCTCCTGGAGCGCGAACCACGTGTGGCTCGAGCGCTCACCGATCCGGCAGTACGCGATGACCTCGCCCTCGCCGGTGATGCCCTCGTCTGCGTAGAGCTTCTTCAGCTCGTCGGCGGACTTGAACGTGCCGTCGTCGTTGGCGGCCTGGACCCACGGGATGTTGGCGGCGCCCGCGATGTGGCCGGGAACCTGCGACTGCTCCTGTGGCAGGTGGTCGGGTGCGAGCTTCTCGCCTCGGTACTCCTCGGGCGAGCGCACGTCCACGAAGCCCGCCGACGCCGACCTTGCCGATCACCTCGTCACGAAGCGCCCTGATCTCGGGACGCTCGGCGCCGCCGATCGCGTACCCGGTCGCATCGTAGCCGGGCACTTCCTGGGTCAGTACACGGCTCTCCAGCTCCCACTTCTTGCGGCCGCCGTTCAGCGAGCTTGACGTTGTCGAAGCCGCGCAGCTTCAAGAGCCAATACGCGTACGCCGCGAACCAGTTGTTGTTGCCGCCGTAGAGCACGACGGTCGTGCCTCGGCCCGACCCCCGCGTCGGACAGCAGGCGTCGAGAATCCCGCCTGGTCCTGGAAGTCACGACCGACCTCGGTGTGCAGGTCCGTGCTCCAGTTCCACTTCACGGCGCCGGGGATGTGCCCCTTGTCGTATGACGTGGTGTCCTCGTCGACCTCGATGACCCGCACGTTCGGGTCGTCGAGGTGCTCCTCGAGCCAGTCCGTGCTCGACCAGCACGTCCGGGCTTGGCGTAGTCCGCCACGGTGTTCGTCTCCTTCCGTGCGCCCGACGGTGGCCCGAGAACGAAGGACGGCCGCGGATGCGGCCGCCGGTCGATGAACGATCGGTCCGGGATGCGATGTGAGAGCTATGGCCGCGGATCCGTCGGCGCCCCCCGGTCGGCGCCAGTCCCCATACAGCAGAGGCGAGAGGGGATCATCGCCCCAACCACCCCGATGCACCTCGTTCGGATCAAATCACGCCTCCCAGGTCGGGATTCGCAGGTGCGATACGTACCGCATCATGCCGGAGGTCGTCAAGGAGCCGGCGCGCCGGGACGCCCGGATCAGAAGATCCCCAGGGCGGCCTTCGCCTCTTCGGACATCATCTCGGGCGACCACGGGGGCGCATGACGAACTCCGGCCGCACCTCGCCGACGCCGGGGACGCCCTTCAGGAACGCCCGCATCTGATCCTCGATCATGGGGCCGATGGGGCAACCCATGGTGGTGAGCGAATACCTGATGTCCACGCCACCCTGCTCGTCCAACTCGACCTCGTAGACCAATCCGAGGTCGACGATGTTGAGGCCCAGCTCCGGGTCGTAGACGTTCTTCAGCGCCTCGAGCACCGCCTCCTCGGTGGCCGGGCCTTCGCCCTGGGCCATCGCCTCGCCCTCGTTCCGAGCTGCGGTCGTCTCGTCCGCCTCGATGTCCCCGCCCTGGGTGTCGGTCGCGATTTCTTCTCGCATGTGCGCTTCCCGCCTCGACTCGTCCTATCCTGTACAGCGTACTTCGTACCGCACCGAACGGAATACTTCCCCGAACGGAAGGAGCAGACCCGGCGATGTCTCCGATCCGAGCCCTCATCGTGGACGACCATCCGGTCACCCGCGAAGGTCTACGGACCGCTCTCGAGCTCTCCGACGAGATCGTCGTCGTCGTCGGCGAGGCCTCCACCGGAGAGGAAGCGGTCGAGCGTGCGCGTGAGCTCACCCCCGACGTCGTGTTCATGGACGTGCGCATGCCGGGCATGGACGGCATCGAGGCCACGCGTCGGATCCGCCAGGCCGCACCCGACGACCAAGATCATCCTCATCACGATCGACGAGTCGCGCGGAGCCATCTCCGAAGCGATCCAGGCGGGGGTGTCCGGCTACCTGCTGAAGGATGCCTCCCCCGACGCCCTCGTGGACGCGGCCAAGAACGCGCTCGAGGGCAACGCGGTGATCCACCCCCAGCTCACGAAGACCTTCATCGAGGAGGTCCGGCTCGGCGACCCGGACTCGCCGAAGGCCACCCCGCTGTCGAAGCGGGAGCGCGAGATCCTCCAGAAGGTCGCGGACGGCGCGACGACGCGGCAGGTCGCGAGCGACCTCGGCATCTCCCCGCACACGGTCAAGACCCACCTCGAGCGCATCTTCGAGAAGCTCAGCGCCAACGACCGTGCCCAGGCGGTGGCGATCGCGATCCGCACCGGCATCGTGCACTGACCTCCGGGCCCGCGGGAGGCCCGCCCTCTCAACCGCCCCGCGCCGCGTTCCGATACCGCAGGCAGATGCCCCTGAACGTTCTGCTCTGCGACACGGCCGATGAGCTGGCCCGGCTCCAGTACCACTTCTTGCGCGCCGGGGCCGATCTCGCGGTCGAGGTCACGACGGACGCGTTCCGGGCCGTGGAGATGTCGGCCCGCACGCGCCCGGACGTCGTCGTGTGCGAGCTCGACCTCGAGGGGCTCGGGGGCGTGGAGCTGGTCAAGCGGATCCGGGCCAGCTCGCCCGACTCCTCGCGTCGTTGGTCTGGACCATCGGCCGAGATCCCGGCCGGGTCGCCGAGGTGCCTCACGGCGCGGCGCCGCAGGCTATCTCACGAAGGACGACTCTCCCGACGAGCTGCTGTCCGCGATCCAGGACCGCGGCCGCGGGATCCGTGGCGTTCTCGGCGTCGGTGGCGGGCCGGCTCGGTGAAGAGCTCGCACGGGCGCTGGCCCGCGCCGGGTGAGCTCGAGAGCGAGCTCACCCGTGTGAAGGAGAGCGTCACGCAGGGGACCTCCGCCAAGGCCGACTTCCTCGCCAACATCTCGCATGAGCTGCGGACCCCGGTGACGGTGGCCAAGGGCATCGCGTACGTGCTCCGCAACCCCTCGGTGCCCGAGCACGAGCGGGCCGAGTTCCTTGCCCAGCTTCAATCCTCGCTCGACAAGCTGATGGGCATCGTGGACGAGATCATCACGATCGCCGAGCTGGAGCGGGGCACCTTCGAGCTGAACCTGGCCGAGGTGGACCTCGCACCCCTGCTCCGCCACGCCGTCGATGAGAGCCGCCTGGCCTACCCTTCGATACCGATCGAGGACAACATCGCCGAGGCCACTGTTCGCGATCGCCGACGGAGCCCGGATCGGCGGCGTCGTGCGCGAGCTGCTCGACAACGCATGCCGGTACTCGCCCCCCGGCAGGCCGGTCGAGCTCAGCGCCCGTTCCCTGGACGAAGGCGTCGTCGTCATGATCACCGATCGCGGCGAGGGCCTGGACCGCGCGGTGGCGATGCAGTCCTTCGAGGAGCCGTTCTCCACCGGGGAGGCCACCCTTCGCAAGGAGAAGTCGGGTGTGGGCGTGGGTCTGCACCTGGCCCGCCAGATGGTGGTGGAGCACGGAGGCATCCTGTGGGCGGACCCGCTTCCCGGCGGGGGGACCAGGGCGGCGTTCTGCATCCCGTCGCAGGTGGGCCAGCGGTTGGCCGTCCCACCCGTCGGCGCCGCCTGACCCGCCGGCCCGCGCGGCCTCCGGGAGCCCGAGCCTCAGCGGGTATGGCAAGGGGCACGCTGTAGGTCTATCCTCCGACCAGGTTGTCCGTCCGTACCTCCATCTTCGGCATCGCGATCGCCCTGCTGGGCGCCGGGTGCACCGCACCCTCGGGCTTCGATCCCGGCTCCGCCCCATCCTCGATCACGGTCGAGCCGTCCGCCTCTCCGTTCACCCACGTCACGGCAGGCCAGGTGCGCGCGATGGTGCCCGATGGCTGGGACGCTGTGCCGGCGTCGAAGAGGGGGACCCCCGCGCCGGGTTCCTCGCCTCCCCCAAGCCGGAGGCGTGGCGCCGGATGGACGGCGCCACAGCGGGCATGTCGGTCACGTGGGTGGACGCGACCAGGGTCGGTGTGCCATCGGACTTCTACTACATGGCGGCGACGGGCCCGGTGTTGTCGCGTCTCACCCATTCGAACACCTGCCGACCGGAGTCGCAGCGGGTCCTCTTGGACAACCGTCCGTCGTTCGGCATCGGGTCGGTCAAGGACGGGGACTACATGGCGCGAGGCGAGGGAACCTGCCGCGTGGACGGCACCTCGACCCGGTGGGCGTACTTCGTCGCCGCTCCCGGCTTCGGACCGGTGCGCCACGTCGGGATCCCGTCCTCGGGTCTCTACGTGGTCGTGGCGGTCATGCGGGAGTCCCAGAGCGCCGAGTCCACCCTGCATCGGCTGATCAAGAACACCAGCTTCGGCGGGGCGTCCGTGAACGACTTCGTGGAGGTCGCGGGCACGTTCCGCGCGGACTGACCGACGTCAGCGCGGGTTCCGATCGACGAACGGTGGCCTGATCACCTCGGCCTGGCCACGCCGCCCGCGGATGTCGACCTCCACGGTACCGCCCACGGCGACCGCGTCGGCCGGCCACAGGTACGCGAGCGCGATGCCCACGCCCAGCAGCGGAGAGAACGTTCCGGACGTCACCGCGCCCACCAGTTGATCGCCCACGAAGACCGGATAGTCCGCTCGGGGGATGTGTCGCCGTTCTCGCATGCGGAGACCTCGAAGCCGGCTCGGCAGCCCCTCCTTCTGCTGGCGGAGCAGGGACTCGCGACCCCGGAAGTCCCCCTTGTCGAAGCTGACCGCCCAACCCAGGCCCGCCTCCAGGGCCGTCACCGATCCGAAGAGGTCCTGCCCGTACAGCGGGTACCCCATCTCCAACCGGAGGACGTCGCGCGCCGCGAGCCCGCAGGGCATCCCCCCGAAAGGCTCCATCGCCTCGAGCAGGTCGGCCCACAGCTCGTGCGCGACATCCTGGTAGGTGAACAGCTCGAAACCGACCTCACCGGTGTAGCCCGAGCGCGTCACGATCACGGGCCGCCGCTTGTACACCGACTCGGCGCACTGCATGAACGCCAGGTCGCCCGCTTCGGGGAACAGCCCCTGCAGGGCGTGCACGGACTCCGGCCCCTGCACGGCGAGGAAGCACCAATCCTGGTGGTACATCAGGTGGACCCGGCCCTCGGCGGGCGTCTCCTCCAGGATCTGGAGCACGCGCTGGGAGTTCGCGGCGTTTGGCACCACGAATGAGCGCTCCTCGCCCAGGCGGTACACGATCAGATCCTCGATGACCCCTCCGCCCTCGTTGAGCACGAGGCTGTAGAGGGCCTCGCCAACCGCGGCCTTCGCGAGGTCGTTCGTGACCACCGATTGGAGCAATCCCATCGCCCCGGCCCCGGTGACCTCGACCTTGCCGAGGTGCGTGAGGTCGAACAGGCCCACGCGCTCGCGCACCGCTTCATGCTCGGCGAGCGCGCCCTCGTACTCGATGGGCATGTTCCAGCCCGCGAAGGGGCCGAGCTTGGCGCCGAGCGCCACGTGCTCGCCTTCGAGCGGCGTGCGCTTGAGCTCCTGCGGGTCATGCGGGTCGTCCATCGCGGGCATCGTACGCGCCGCGCGGCGGTGGTCCCCGCGCCGGCGGCCGGTGACCTCGTACCGCGACTCAGGCTCACGCGGCGCCGAAGACGCTCGGGGGAACGCGGGTAAACTTCCCTCACGGATGGCTGATGCGTACGACGTAGCGGTGATCGGCGCAGGGACCGGGGGGTACTCGGCCGCCCTGCGTGCCGCGATGCTCGGCAAGCGCGTCGTCCTGGTGGATCGCGACGACAGGATCGGCGGCACGTGCCTGCTCCGCGGCTGCATCCCCACCAAGGCCCTCCTCCAGTCGGCGGCGGTCATGGACACCGTGAACCGTTCCGACGAGTGGGGCATCAAGGCCTCGGGTGAGCCGGACTGGTCGGCCGTCCTGGCCTTCGAGGACCGGATCGTGGACAAGCTCGTCAGGGGCGTCACCGGCCTCGTGAAGATGCGCGGCATCGACGTGATCCAGGGCTCCGCCCGGTTGCTCCCGGGACCGGTCGTCGAAGTGGAAGGGCGCAGGATCGAAGCCGTCGACGCGATCGTCGCCACGGGATCGAGCCCCAAGATGTTGCCCGGCGTCACGGTCGGCGACCACATCATCACCAGCGACCAGGCGTTGTGGTTCGATCGGATCCCGAGCGTCGGTGGTCGTGATCGGGGCGGGCGCGGTCGGGCTCGAGTTCGCGTCGATCTATCGGTCCTTCGGCGCCGACGTCACGCTGCTCGAAGCGCTGCCCGTGCTGGCGCCGCTGGAAGACGCGGAGGTCTCGAAGGAGGTCGCTCGCGCGTTCCGCAAACGAGGCATCACGAGCGCGACGGGGGCATCGGTGCGAGAGATCACGGATACCGGCGACGGCGTCGAGGTCACCTACGAGGCCGGCGACTCGGCGACCACGGTCGCGGCGGAGATCTGCCTGGTCGCGATCGGCCGAGGGCCGGTGACGGACACCCTGGGCCTGGAGGATGCGGGCGTGTCGATGAACGAGAAGGGCTTCGTGAACGTCGACGGGCAGCTGCGGACGAACGTCGAGCACGTGTGGGCGATCGGCGACGTCGCCGCCACCCCGCTGCAGCTCGCGCACGTCTCCTTCGACGAGGGGTACGCCGCCGCGGAACGCATCGCGGGCGAGGTCGTGCCCGAGATCGACTACGCGAACGTCCCGAAGGTCACCTACTGCTCGCCCGAGCTCGCGAGTGTCGGTCTCACCGAGGCCCAGGCCCGCGAGGCCGGCATGGACGTCGCGACCACCAAGCTGGACCTCCGGGCGATCGGGAAGGCGAACATGCTCGGCGAGGGCGGCTTCGTGAAGGTCGTCGCCGAGGCCGGCGGAGGGCCTGTCCGGGGGATCCACATGATCGGCCCGCACGTGACCGACCTGATCGCCGAAGGCATGGTGATCACGAACTGGGAGGCCACCGCGGATGAGGTGGCCGCCATGCACCATCCCCACCCGTCTCTGTCCGAGTCGGTCGGCGAAGCGATGCTCTCGCTCGCCGGGAAACCGCTGCATTCCGCCTGAAGGAGTCCCAGCGTGGCCACCCAGGTCGACCACAGCACCGCCAAGACCAAGGCGAAGAGGGAAGGGCGCCCGCTGCCCGACGAGCGTCTCGAGGAGCTGCTCTTCGTCCTGAAGCTCGCCCGGCATTTCGACGAGCGGATGGAGGCCTTGTATCGACAGGGCCGCCTTCCCGGCGCCTTCTATTCGGGCCGCGGCCAAGAGGGGACGCACGTCGGGGTAGCGTTCGCGCTTGAGCCTCACGATTCCCTGTTCCCGACCCATCGGGACCTCACCGCGCAGCTCGCGAAGGGCCTGGACCTCAACCGCGTGATGGCCCAGTACTGGGGACGCGTCGACGGATACCTGCGCGGACGCGACGGCAACAGCCACATCGGCGACTGGCAGGGACACCGCACGTTCGCCGTCATCTCCCATCTTCCGATCGCCTACCCCGTTGCCGTCGGCGCCGCCACGGCCTACCAACGCGCGGGCGACCGTCGCGTCGCGCTGGCGATCTGCGGCGACGGAGCCACCTCGAACGGACGTTGGCACGAGTCGTTGAACTGGTCGGCGGTGCACGAGCTCCCGGTGGTCTGGGTGGTGAACAACAACCAATACGCCTACTCCACGCCGAACCCGCTCGAGTTCAAGGTGCCGACGATCGCCGAGCGCGCCGATTCGTACGGGATGCCCGGGGTTCGCGTCGACGGCGGCGACGTGCTCGAGGTGTTCGAAGCGACGCTGGAAGCGGTGGAGCGAGCCCGTGACGGCGGCGGCCCCACGTTGATCGAGTCGGTCTCGCTGCGCTGGCGAGGGCACGCAGGACACGACCCCGCGAGCTACATGCCTCAGGAGTTGCTCGAGCGCTACATGGCGGAGAAGGACCCGGTCAAGAACTTCGAGGAGTGGATGCTCGCCCAGGGCCTCGTCACGAAGGACGACATCGAGGAGGTCGCGGCCAAGATCGCCGCGACCTTCGAAGCAGGGTACGAGTTCGCCCAACGCTCCCCGTTCCCGGAGGCCGGCGACGTCACCAAGGGCCTCTGGGCCGAGGACGGATACTGGGACGCCGAGCCCGGGCGGGGCGGCGGGACGGAGGCGGGTTGATGGCGACCGGCCAGAAGACCGGCCAGAAGACCGAAAACGAGCCGACGAGCGGGAGCAAGGTGGAGGGCGGCGCCGCCGGTCACGGCGCCGAACCGCGCGGTAAGCGCACGGACGACGGCCAGGCCACCTATCTGATCGCGATCGCCGAGGGCCTCTGGGAAGAGATGGAGCGCGACGAGCGCGTCTACATGCTCGGTGAGGACATCGGCGTGTACGGCGGCGCCTTCAAGGTGACGGAGGGCTTCGTGGAGCACTTCGGCACCCAGCGGGTCATGGACACGCCGATCGCCGAGGAGACGATCGTCGGCGTCGCCGTCGGCTCGGCCATGGAGGGCCTTCGTCCGGTCGCCGAGTTCCAGTACGCGGACTTCATGTCGAGCGGGTTCGACGAGATCACGACAGTGCTCGCGCGCTACCACTACCGCACGGGCGTGCGCCTGCCGGTCGTGTTGCGGGCTCCCAGCGGCGGTGGCGTTCGTGCCTCGAACTTCCACTCCACCAATCCCGAGCCGTGGTTCGCGCACGCGCCGGGTCTCAAGGTGGTCTGTCCCGCGACGCCGACCGACGCGAAGGGGCTGATCAAGTCGGCGATCCGCGACGACAACCCCGTCGTCTACCTGGAGCACAAATGGCTCTACCGACGCTTCAAGGAGCATGTTCCAGAGAACCCCGACTTCCTGGTGCCGCTTGGCAAAGCTGACGTGAAACGCGAAGGGAGCGACCTCACGATCGTTACGTACGGAGCCATGGTGTACAGGGCGCTCGAAGCTGCGGAAGAGCTTTCGGGCAAGGGCACGTCGGTCGAGGTCGTGGACCTTCGGTCGATCGTGCCTCTCGATGAGGAGACCGTGATCTCGTCGATCGCCAAAACCTCGAGGGCGCTCGTGTTGTACGAATCCCACAGGTTCCTCGGCATCGGCGCCGAGGTCGCGGCGATGATCGCCGAGAAGGCCTTCGAGCACCTCGACGCGCCGGTCGGACGGCTCGCCCCGCCCAACACTCCCGTGCCCTTCTCCCCCCCGCTCGAGGACGCGTACCTGCCGCAGGTATCCGACATCGAAGCCGCTGTCGAGCGGCTCTCCACCTGGTGAACCCGGAGGCGATGCACACGTGACGTCGATCCAGATGCCCCAGCTCGGCGAGACCATCATCGAGGGCACGATCCTGAAGTGGCTGAAGCAGGAGGGCGACACCGTCGAGCGAGACGAGCCCCTCTTCGAGATCTCGACCGACAAGGTCGACACCGAGGTCCCGTCGCCGGTGGCGGGCACGGTGACGAAGATCCTGGTCGCCGAGGGCCAGACCGTCGCCGTCGGCACGGAGCTCGCCGAGGTTGACTCCGGCGACGGCGAGGCGTCGACGGACGTGGCCTCCGCGGCGTCGAACGCTCCGACCACCTCCCCTGCGGCGGCTGCCCCCACGCCGGCCGATGCGCCCGCATCAACCGAGCCACCGCCCCCTGCCGCGCCTCCCCCGCCGGCGCAGGTCCCCGCCGCGGCCGCCTCTTCGCCCGCCGACCGCGGACCCCGTTCGCAGATCCTGTCCCCTCTCGTTCGCAAGATGGCCGCCGAGCACGGGCTCGATCTGTCGGCGGTCGCGGGCACGGGCACGGGCGGCCGGATCACCAAGCACGACGTGGAGGCTGCCATCGCCGCCGGACCACCTTCCGCGGCGGCGCCCGGCTCCGGGGCGCCCGCACCGGCTCCCACGGCGATCCCGGCTTTCGCCGCCCCTGGGCAGGGCGAAGAGGTCGTGCCGGTCACGCACATCCGGAAGGCGATCGGCGCGCACATGGTGGCGTCGCTCGCGACCTCGGCGAGGGCGTGGACGATGGTCGAGGTCAACGTCGACCCTCTGGTGAAGCTCCGGGAGCGCGCGAAGGACACGTTCTTCGAACGCCACGGCGCGAAGCTCACCTACCTGCCCATGGTCACCCGGGCCACCTCGGAGGCTCTGCTGTCCTACCCCATGGTCAACGCGGAGCTCCGCGGCGAAGACCTGATCGTCCGCAAGTACGTGAACATGGGCATCGCGGTCAGCTACGACCAGGGCCTGATCGTGCCGGTCGTCAAGGATGCCGACGCGATGAACGTGCCGGGTCTCGCGCGCGCGATCGCCGACCTCGCGGCGCGTGCGCGAGCGCATCAGCTCAAGCCGGACGAGGTCGTGGGCGCGACGTTCACGATCACGAACCCGGGTCCGTACGGGTCGCTGCTGAGCGTGCCCATCATCAACCAACCGAACGCCGCGATCCTGTCCCTGGACACGATCCAGAAGCGGCCGGTGGTCGTCCAGGACGCCATCGCGATCCGATCCATGGTCTACATCTCGATGTCGTGGGACCACAGGGTGATCGACGGGGAGATCGCGACGCGGTTCCTCGCCCGCGTCAAGGAGAACCTGGAGACGTGGGACTTCGCCGAGGACCTCGGGGTCTGACGGGCTGACGGGCGGAGCGCCGACGATGCGACCCACCTGGCTCATCGAACCTCTTGATCCGGTGCCCTACGGCGAGGCCAATCACGCGATGCACCTGCTGGCCGAGCGACGCCTCGCCGACGGGATCCCCGACGCGTTGGTCTTGCTCGAGCATCCCCCGGTCTTCACGGCCGGCCGGCGCGCCAAACCCGAGCACATGGTCTGGAATCAGAACGAAGCCGCCGACCGCGGCGCCGAGGTCCACCACATCGACCGTGGCGGTTCCTTCACGTTCCACGGGCCGGGGCAGCTGGTCGGATATCCGATCCTGCACCTCGGGTCCACTCCCGACGCGGCTCGCTACCTGCGCAGGCTCGAGGAGGCGGTGATCCGCTCCGGCGCCGAGGTCGGTATCGACCTGCACCGTCGAGACGACGTCCAGACAGGAGTGTTCGCCGGTGACGACAAGGTGTGCGCGATCGGCGTCAGGCTCATGCGCACCCGGGTCACGCTGCACGGGTTCGCGATCAACTGCGACACCGATCTGTCCTGGTTCAGCGGCATCGTCGCATGCGGGCTCCCCGACAACGGGGTGACATCGCTGTCCGCGCTGAGCGGCCGGCCGATCACGGTGGACGAGATGCGCCCGATCGTTCGCCGCCACCTCGCCGACGTCTTCGGCCTGGCGTACGAGCACGCGCCCGAAGAGATCACGCGCGCGTTCCCGGCGCCGGTCGTGGCGTAGGAGGCTCCCCGCCGCCGCGTGACCGCGTCTAGCTCGCGCCCCGGCCGGTCACGATCGTCGGCACCGTCTTGGCCATGATGAACAGATCGTAGGCCAGCGACCAGTTCTCGATGTAGAAGAGGTCCAGGCGCACATAGTCCTCGAACGGCAGATCGCTGCGGCCGCTCACCTGCCACAACCCCGTGAGCCCGGGGCGCACCTCGAGCCGTGACATCATCCAGTCCTCGTACTGGGAGACCTCGCGTGGCAGAGGGGGCCGCGGGCCCACCAAGCTCATCTGCCCGACCAGCACGTTCCAGAGCTGGGGCAGCTCGTCCAGGCTCCACTTCCGGAGGCTTCTCCCGAGCTTCGTCACACGCGGGTCGCGTTCGATCTTGAACAACGGCCCGGTCGCCTCGTTCCGCTCCATGAGCCCTTCGAGCATGTCCTCGGCGTCCACCACCATGGTGCGGAACTTCAGCAGGGTGAACGGGCGCCCGTGGTGGCCCACGCGTTCCTGCCTGAAGAACACGGGGCCTTTCGACGAGAGCTTCACCGCCGCCGCGAGCACGGCGAAGAACGGGAACAGCACGATCATCGCCAATGCCGTCGCGCCGATGTCGAACGTCCGTTTCGCGACGGCCTGCACACCGGTCAGGCTCACCGGCCTCAGCGAGAACGCCATCAAGCTCCCGAGCGGCTGGGCGGCGACCCGGGTGGACAGGATCTCCTGCACATTGGCGGTGATCCGCAGCTCGACCCCTTCGCGGCGCGCGGTCTTTGACACCTGCACCATCTGTTCGGGGTGGATAGAGCTGGCCGCCACGAACAGGCAGTCGGCGTCGGCCTCGCGGATCAATGCGGGCAGGTCGTCGATGTGCCCGAGCATCGGCACGTCGGTGGTAGGTCTGCCCCAGCCATCGGCGCATACGTAGCCGACCGGCATGAAGCCCAGGGAGCTCTGGCGCATCTCGGTCGCGACCCTGCCCGCCTCGGCGTTGGCGCCCACGATCAACGTGCGCAGCGCCAAGCCGCCGCGTTCCCGCTGATCCCGGATGTAGGTTCGCCACCGGTAGCGGCTGGCGAGCACCAGGATCAGTGAACACAGCCACGACCCCGCGATCCACAGCCTGGAGAACGTGGCCATGGTCCAGAAGGAGAACGTCACCGCCGTCGTGATAATCAGCGTGACGGCCAGGACGAGGCGGCGGAACTCCTCTGCGGCGGCGAGCCGGTGCACCGAGTAGAGCCGGAACGCGGAGAACACTCCCACCACGAGCGGTGGTCCCGTCAGCCACAACATCAGGACGTCGATGTCGCCGCGCATCGCCGTTCCGCGGACGATCATCGACAGGGTGAACGCCAGCATCACGGAAAGGACGTCGGTGACCGCCATCCAGCGTCGGATCCATCGGTAGCGATGGTGGACCCGCGACGACCGTTGACGTGTGCCGGCGGTATCCGGGTCGTGCGCCGGGGAGAGCGGCGGCGTCATGAGCGAGCGATAGCGCTCGGCTTGATCCACGGCGAACGGGCCGGACTCTGCTCCCACCGATCCCTCGGACCCGATGGCGGGGGGAAGGCCGGCGTTCATCTCGCGCGCCCGATCGCGTTGCTCCAAAGGTGGACGCCAGTGTAGGGAGACCGGGTGAGGGGTGAATCAGCCGAAAGACCTAAGTCTCAGGTCTCGTTCGGACGGCGATCGCGATCCCTTCAGGATCGGCTAGACGGGTCCGGGCGCGGCGCCTTGAAGGCGTGCTCCCTGCCGTCGCCATGCCGCAAGCGGTAGCGGCTGATCGCGATCAGCGCCATCTCGAGGCTCCACCACGAGGCGACGATCGCCGTCGCGATCCCGACGATCCAGAGCACTGGCTTCATCCCTGCTTCCCTTCCCTCTCCGTTCGGGGCCCCGACATCATCTCGTTCGGGACCCCGTCACCACTATGGTGCCCGAGGTACCCGTAACGGCGGAGGAAGGGCCAGGCCACCGCCGTGACGGTGCGCCGATCGCCTACGTCGAGCTCGTCCCGCCAGGCCTCGTCGACCCTGAGCGGCAGCGGGCCGGTCCTGAACCGCATCGGGTTGCCGGCCGCGGTGTGATCGACGCCGAGATGGATCGTGTCGCCTTCGATGAACCCCAGGTCGTCCTCTTCTAGCGTCAACCATACGTGAGCGGCGATCGCGGCCAGCGTGTCCCGCGGTTCTCGAACGAACGACTCGTATCGCACGCGGAGGGTGGGCACCGAGTAGCCCATGGCTTCGTACACGAGGTTCGCGGCCGACCATCGCAGCCCGGCCTGGAGCGGTGGATACGTCGGCATGTACTCGGTGCGATCGGTGATCTCGGGTCGCGCGACCTCCTTCGCCGACGAGTAGGCGACGCCCCTGGCATCCCTGACGAGGTGGACGCACCGAAGATCCACACCGTCGATCGCCTTGAGGGCGAGACCGTGAGGCGGCGACATGGACGAATCCACGATCACCGGCGAGCCCGACACCTCGGACGCCGCCGAGAAGACACGCTCGAGATAGGCGGCGTATCGTTCCAGGCTCCTGGCGAACCGGCCCCGCGGGACGAGCAAGCGGGGGAGCGCACCGGCTCGATCCACCTGTGCCTGCAGTCCCAGCACCTCGTCCAGGTCGACGGCGTTCCATCCCCCGAAGGCGGCCTGCCCCACCTGCGACCAGAAGGGGCACGCGAGGAACGCCTCTCCGCATCCGCACCGCTGGTTGTCCCGGATGCCGCGGTCCCAGAGGTAGCGCACCTCGCCCGCCGAGCAGATGCCGGGAACCTGACCCAGCGCCCTGTCGAGAAGCGTGCTGCCGCTGCGCGCCTGTCCACCCAGGCAGAGCACGGTGACCCCGTCCTTGCGGACAGGAGCTCCGGCGTGTCGGGCGTGGGTATCTGACAAGGCTCTGATCGGGATCGGGGCGGAGGTGCACAGGATAGTGCGGATCGGGAGGCCGTCCATCGGCCGCATTGCGCCTCGGCGGTGGCGTTCGGACTACGTCCGTTCGCCGTTCCCGAAACCTCGAGCGAGTGATAGCGTCCGCGCGACAGCCGACCCCCAAGGTGAACCACTGTGTCCGATACCCCCAACCCCAACGATCCGCCTGGACTCAGCCAGCTGGCCTGGGTGCATGGGCTCCTAACGGCGGGCGACCCCGACGCCCGCCTCGTGAGGGGCCGACCGCCCTCCACCCGGCTACCGGGTGAGCTCCCGGTTCCTGATGCTCCCTGGTTCGACGTCCCCCTACATCCTGCTCCCGCTGGGTGATCGCCGCGCCACCGCGAACTCCCTCGGCCAGGTGGGGAACCCGCTCAAGCGTTCCTATCGCCTCGCGGAGCGGGCGTTCTCGATGGGTCTGCGGTGGAACATGGCCCAACCGCTGCTCGCCCGCCAGCGAGTGAGCGTGTGTGTGCCGATCCATGCGGCGGATCGGCCGTCGCTGGAAGGAGCGCTTGCCGAGCACCTCGAGATCCCCGACGTGCAGGTGGCGATCATCCTCGGCCGCAACCGCCCGAATCGGAAGCCGGTCCTTCGCGTGATGGACCGGCACGGACGGCCGGTGGCCTTCGCCAAGGTCGGATGGAACGACGTGTCCCGCCGGCTGGTGCGGCACGAGGTCGAGGTCCTTCGAACGCTGGGCGACGCAACGATGACCTCTTTCCGGATCCCTCGTCTCCTCGGCTCCCACAACGTCGGGGATCTGGAGCTCGTCTTCGTCACTCCGGTTCCTGACGGGTCGGCTTGGCGCGATGGACCTCCCGTCGAGGCGCCGCTGGCAGCCACGCGAGAGCTCGCGACCGTGTCCGGGACGCACGCGGCTGCCCTGACCGACGATCCGTACTGGGCGAGGCTCCGGGACCGCACCCGCGTCGCCACGGCGAGGCCCGACAACCCGAACCGAAGGATCCAGATCGCGACCCTCGAGAGCGTCGAACAGCGCTATGGCAACGGCAGAGAGGTCGTCTTCGGTCGTTGGCACGGCGACTGGACACCGTGGAACATGACCAGCGTGAACGGAACGTTGTGGATCTGGGACTGGGAGCGCAGCGAGCCCGACGTCCCCGTCGGGCTCGACCTCGCGCATTTCGATTTCGACGTCCGGGTCAAGGTGAAGGGCGCAGGCGCCTCGGGATGCCGGCGTGGCCTCGATGTTGTCCTTGGCGCCGGCGTTCGAACGGCTCGGCATCGCCTCGGGTTCCTCGCACCTGCTCACATCGCTGCACCTGCTCGAGATGAGCCTCCGGTTCGAGGAGGCGAGGGCGCTCGGTCATCGTGTCAACGACGACGTATACGCCCCCGCGCTCGAGACGATGCGGCGCGACCCCGCCATGAGCGCATGATCCGCTCGATCGCCAAGAACGTGGTCGAGGGCTACCTCGAGCGGACCAGCGCCCTCCGGCTGGATCCGGACTTCATCATCATCGGGACCCAGCGTGGCGGCACGACGTCGCTGTACCGCTACCTTGCGACCCATCCCGGGGTGGCGCCGACGCTGGTCTCCAAGGGCGTGCACTACTTCGACGTCGCAGCCGACAGATCGTTCGGCTGGTATCGCGGGCACTTCCCGCTCCGCGGCTATCGGACCTGGCGGCAGGACGTGATGGGACAGCGTCTGATCACCGGGGAGGCCAGCCCCTACTACCTGTTCCACCCCGCCGTCCCGGGACGGATCGCGGCGGCGCTTCCCGGCGTCAAGGCTGATCGCGATGCTCCGGGATCCGGTGAAGCGTGCCTACTCCCACTACCAACACGAGCGGGAAGGAGGCTACGAGGACCTCGAGACGTTCGAGGAGGCCATCGAAGCCGAAGAGGCGCGCCTGCCCGAAGACCTGGCGGCCCGGCTGGAGGATCCTTCGTTCGTTAGCTTCGAGCACCAGCACCACTCCTACGTGTCCCGCGGCTTGTACGCAGACAGATGCACCGTTGGTTCTCTCATCTGCCCCGTGAGCAGGTCCTCACGATCACCAGCGAGGGGTTCTACCGAGACACGCAGGCGACGTGGTCGACGATCCTGGAGTTCCTCGGTCTTGCACCCGCCGAGCTCATGACGACGAAGGCCTTCAACGCCCACACCTACGCACCGATGGATGAGCGGACCGAGCAGCGCCTTCGTGCCCGGTTCGAAGGGCCGAACCGCGAGCTCGCTGAGCTCCTCGGGTGGGATCCGGGGTGGCGCGGCCAGACCCGCACACCCCATATCCCGTCTCCCCCAACGATTCCGTCGTAGCCGGTCCGTCCTACGTCGTACACATTAGGGTCTGCGGTAGGCTGAACCGCATCCCCGAGGAAGCTAAGTCCTTGCGCCTGCCCGACCGAAGCTAAGGACGACCGACCAGCAGGAGGTGCATCCGCCCGATGCAGCGACGAATCGCCGTTGGCTCCAAAACCATCCCTCTCATGTTCCGCCGACCGTTGGTCGTGCTCCTCGCGAGCGCACTCGTGGCCGGCATGGTCGGCCCCGCGGCCGCTCGCGTGAAGGCGCCCCGGCGCGGTGCCCTGTTCGGCGCCTACGTCCAGGCCAACTACGGCCGGGACCAGTACCAGAGCGTCCGAGCGTTCGAGCGCATGATCGGACGGAGGGTGCGGATCGTCGCCAAGTACCACCCCTTCACCGAGGACAACTTCTCGTTCGAGGCGAAGATCTCGCGGAGCGGGCGCATCCCGATGGTCAACTGGAGAGCCACCGACGACAGACCCGACCCAAACCGCGCGGCCGAGATCGCTCGCGGCGAGTGGGACGCCTCGATCCGTTCGACCGCGCGCGCGTTGAGACGGCTGCCGGGACGCGTGCTCGTTCGCTTCAACTGGGAGATGGACCAGGATCCGGGTGACCGTCAATACATCGGCAACCCGCAGGAGTTCATCCGCGCGTGGCGCCACATCGACGGCATCCTTCGCGCGGAGCGCGCGAGGAACGTCCAGTTGATCTGGGCGCCTCGTGCCCGGAGCTTCAAACAACACGACGGTCAAGACTTCTATCCGGGGGACGCCTACGTCGACTGGATCGGCGGCTCTGCGGTGCCCACCGACAGCTACGACTCGTTCCGGAAGTTCTACGGGACCTTCTATGGCTGGGCCGTCCGCAGGCACAAGCCCATCTTCATCTGGTCGGGCATCAGGGAACACCCCTCGGTGGCCGGGTGGAAGGGCAACTGGTTCGTGAACGCGGGACGCAAGATCCGGGAAACCATGCCGAAGGTGAAGGCGTACGTCTATTACCACGCCCGGTCCCCGCTTGGGTATTCGTTCCAGGTGGACACGACCGGCAGCTCGCTCCGGGGCTATCGGCGTTTCGGGAAGATGGATTGGTTCCATCCCGGGCGGTTGCGCCGATCCTGAGGCCCTCGGCGCTACGGATGGGCCCGGTTCGGTCTGGTATACAAGGTTGTCACTGAGGAAGGACCCACGCGTGGATCTCGATCCCCAGCTCCAAGCCCCAGAGTTCCACGATTACGTGGCCGTCGTCCGCGGTCGACTTCGCCTGGTCGGGCTCTGCGTGGTGCTGTCGCTCGCGTTGGGGACGCTCTACGTCGTCACCCGCGCCCCCGTCTACCAGTCCACGGCTTCCGTGCTCGTCCAGAATGCTTCGACGGACCCCGGCGTGCCGCCCGAGGTGCCGGACGGTGCCACTGAAGTCCAAGTGGCCCTCTCGACCGAGGTGCTGGACGACGTCGCCACCAACCTGCCGGAGGCCTCCCGGGAAACGTTGCAGGACGGGCTGAGCGTGTCGGTCCCGGGTGAAGGAACGGTGCTGGAGTTCACGTTCACATCCGCCGATCCGGTGCTGGCTCGCGAGGCGGTCCGCGGCTACTCCCAGGCCTACACCGAGTATCGGCAGCGGCGGCTCGATGAATCGCTCACGCCCCAGATCGACAACCTCACGAACCAACTGTTGGCGTACGAGGAAGACAGGGCTAGGCAGCTGGATATCCTGAGCACCGCGGAACCCGGTTCCTCTCAAGCTGTCGCGGCGGAGACGCACCTTGGCCTGCTCGAGGAGCTCATCGCGGGGAACGAACGCAGTCTGGACGACCTCACGGGCCTCGTTGACCCCAGTCGTGTGATCGTGGACGCGACCGCGCCCACCTTCGCCGCCACGTCCAAGTGGATGATCCTCATCGCGGCGGGACTGCTCGGCCTGATCATCGGGATCGTCCTGGCTTTCATCTTCGAGGCGATTTCGGGACGGGTTCGGGACGCGCAGGACATCGAGCGCGACCTGGGCGCCACCGTCCTCGGCATGGTGCCGGTGGTGAAGGACGACGAGTCGGTGCTGGTCACCCGCGACTCGCACGGCTCGCCCGCTTCCGAGGCCTTCCGCGTGATCCGGTCCGTGCTGTTGTTCCGCGCCGATTCCGAGACCAATGTGATCATGGTCACCAGCGGAACGGTGGCCGAAGGCAAGAGCTCGACGGCGGCGAACCTGGCGGCGGCCCTGGCTCAGGCCGAACACCGCACGATCCTGGTGTCGGCCGACTGCCGCCGGCCGAGCCTGCATCGCTATTTCTCGATCGACGATCGCGGCGGCCTGTCCTCGACCCTGCCGAAGAACTCGCGCGTCACGCTTCGACCGAGCGGGATCGACATGCTGTCGATCGTCCCGAGCGGACCACCGGTCGAGGCTTCCGCCCACCTGTTCGAGTCACAGGCGTTCGGGCAGATGGTGGCCAGCATGCGCGACCGCGCCGACTTCATCATCATCGACGTGCCGCCGCTCCTGATCGCCGACCCGCTGCTGATCGCCCCCTACGTCGACGGGGTGATCGTGGTGGTGGACGAGCGCAAGGCGACGAAGAACCAGCTCCGCCAGACGCGGGAGCTGCTCGAGCGCGTCGGCGCCCCCGCGATCGGGATCGTGATCAACCGCGCCCAGCAGATCGGCAGCGGGTCGTCCTATCGCTACGGCGTTGGTGGCTACCGCTACGAGCCCTCGCGGGCGACGGGCGCGGGATCGAAGAAGAAGAGGTCTCGGTCCGAAGCGAAACGCTCCACCGCGAGCTGACGCCGGCGGCGGCCGAGCGTCAGAACAACTTCGCGGCCAGCTTCGGGCGGAACTCCGCCACCGTCGCGTCCTCGGGGCCCAGGGCGTTGAACAGCGTCACCATGGACTCGCGCGCGGCGTCGCGATCGTCGTCGAACGCGCCGAGCATGCCCTCCAGGGCTTCCCGATGGCGTCCTTCGGATGCGGCGATCCTGGCCCGGTCCACAGCGCTCGAAGGGGGCAGGTCCCCCCATTCGCGGACCCTGATCTGCGCCACCACCTGTTCGGCCTCGGGGTCGGGCAGGAGCGGCTCGATCAGGGCACGCGCTTCCTGGTCGTCGCCACGCGCGAAGAGGATCCGCGCGAGTCCGAGCGAGGCATCGCGGTTCTCGGGCTCCTTGTCGAGCGCCTCTCGGTAACCGGCCTCCGCGGCGGCGAGATCGCCGGCCTGCTCGTCGGCCTGGGCGTCCTCGGCCTCCAGCTCTGCCTCGGTCGGCAACAGCGCGTCCACGAACCGGTTCACCTCGTCCTCGGGGTAGGCGCCGATGAACATGCTCACGGGCTGCCCGTCGCTGAACGCCACCACGGTGGGGATGCCCTGGCTCTTCACCGCCTGGAGGAGGGCATTGCCGACCGCGTTCGCGTCGACGTCGAGCTTGGCCAAGCGTGAACGCTCCGCCGCGCTCCCCGGCCACCTTCTCCAGGGTCGGTCCGAGCGTCCGGCACGGTCCGCACCATTCCGCCCACAGGTCGACGACGACCGGTCGTTCCTTCGAGCCTTCGATCACGACCTGCTCGAAGGTGTCGTCGGTGACCTCGACCACGTGCTCCATCGTCGTGCTCACGTCGATCTTCTCCCGTTCCGACTTCGCTTCATCCCAGGTTCTCACACGCCCGGGCGAACGAGATCGGGAGGGCCCGGCAGGTTATTTGCCGGCGAACCGGCCGACGGCCGCCATGAGCTCCTCGACCTTCGCGTCGCCGTTGCCCTGCTCGATGCTCTCGGTCACGCAGTGGCGCACGTGGTCGTCCAACAGGCCCATGCCGACCGCTCGGAGGGCCGCGGTCGCCGAGTTCACCTGCGTGAGGACGTCGATGCAGTACGTGTCCTCCTCGACCATGCGCTGCAGACCGCGCACCTGGCCCTCGATCCGCCGGAGCCTGGCGAGCACGTCCTTCTTGTTCATCGCGTATCCGTACATGGTTGCACTCTATACCCCAGGGGGGTATTAGAACGACGGAAGCACGTGCGGCGAACGGCCGAGGATCTTCGGGGCCTTTCGGCTGGTCCGTCGCGTCGGGAGGCCGGTGTATGCTCGCCGGGAGGTGCGAGGAGGAACCCACACCACGTGTCGACGAGGGTAGCGACGACGCCCCACGGCGACCTCGGTCTCACCACCGAGGACCTCCTCGCGATGTACCGGACGATCCTCACGGCGCGGTTACTGGACGAGGCTGCCCTGCGCCAGAACCGCATGGGCCGCGCACCGTTCGTCGTCCCCGCCGAGGGCCACGAAGCGTGCCAGGTCGGCACCGCCTGGCCCATGCGCCGAGGCGTCGACGTGTGGCTCCCCTACTACCGGGACGGCGCGGTGGTGCTCGTTGCGGGCATGACCCCCTACGAGGTCTTCCTGGGGATCTTCGCCAAGGCCGACGACCCCTCGTCGGGGGGGCGCCAGATGCCCTCGCACTGGGGACACAGGGAGCTGGGGATCATCAGCGGCTCCTCCCCCATCGCGACGCAGGTCCCCCACGCCGCGGGCATCGCGTACGCGATCAAGTACCGCAACGAAGACGCGGTCGTGGGGTGTTGGTTCGGAGACGGCGCCACCAGCGAAGGCGACTGGCACGAGGGGCTCAACTTCGCGGGGATCCACCGGCTCCCGGTGATCTTCGTGTGCGAGAACAACCACTACGCGATCAGCGTGCCCCAGACGAAGCAGATGGCCGTCGAGCACGTCGCCGACCGAGCCGAGGGGTACGGATTCCCGGGTGTCGTGGTCGACGGCAACGACGTGCTCGCCTGCTACGGGGCGATGAAGGTGGCGCACGAGCGTGCGCGCGCCGGCGACGGGCCCACCCTGATCGAATGCAAGACCTACCGATTCCTCGGACACACCTCGGACGACGACGACAAGACCTACCGTCCGCGCGACGAGGTCGAGGAGGCCCGCCATCGCGACCCGGTGCAGGTGTTCGGCGAGTACCTGCGCACCCACCGCATCCTGGACGACGTCGGCGCCGAGGAGCTCCGCGTGCAGATCAAGTCCGAGATCGACACCGCGCTGGCCGCGGCCTGGGAGGCCGCCGACCCGCTGCCCGAGTCCGCGCTGCGCCACGTGTTCTCGGAGGGTGAGCCGGGCATGCAGGAGCCGGGTGACCGAGAAGAACGTCGTCACGGCGATCCGCGACGCCCTGCACGATGAGATGGCATCCGACGACCGGGTGGTCCTGCTGGGCGAAGACGTGGGCAACCGCGGCGGCGTGTTCCGGGTCAGCGCCGGCTGGATGGAGGAGTTCGGCGAGGAGCGCGTGATCGACACGCCGCTCGCCGAATCCGCCATCGTGGGCATCGCGATCGGGATGTCGTTGCGCGGGCTGCTGCCTGTGGCCGAGATCCAGTTCGCCGACTTCATCCATCCGGCGTTCGACCAGTTGGTGTCGGAGGCGGCTCGCATGCGTTACCGGTCCAACGGGGCCTTCGGCTGCCCCATGGTGATCAGAGCGCCCTGCGGGGGCGGGATCCACGGCGCGCTCTACCACTCGCAATCGATCGAGGCCTTCTACGCGCACGTGCCCGGCCTCAAGGTCGTGATGCCCTCGACGCCGTCGGACGCCGCGGGCATGCTGAGGAGCGCCCTGCGCGACCCGGATCCGGTGCTCTTCCTCGAACACAAGAAGACCTACCGCGCGATCAAGGGGGACGTGCCCGACGAGGGGTACGAGACCCCGATCGGCCAAAGCCGACGTGAAGCGCGAGGGCCTCGATGCCTCGTGCATCAGCTACGGCTACGCGATGCACTCATGCCTCGACGCCGCGGCCAGGCTCCAGCAGGACGAAGGGATCTCGGTCGAGGTCGTCGACGTCAGGACCCTGGCTCCCCTCGACACCGCCACCATCCTGGACTCGGTGCGCAAGACCGGCCGCGCGATGGTGGTCTACGAGGACAACCGAACCTACGGCGCGGGCGCCGAGATCGCCGCGACGATCGCCGAGGAGGCGATGTTCGACCTCGACGCCCCCCTCGTCCGCATCGGGGGGCCCGACATCCCGGCCATGCCCTTCGCGACGCCTCTGGAGCACTTCTACATGGAACCGGAACCCGATCAGGTGTACCGGCGCCTGCGCGATCTCGCCAGGTTCTGACCCACACCCCTTGGGATCCGACGGTGGACGACGCCGAGGCCGCCTAGGGACTTCGTTCCGGCCCATCGTCCTTGGACCAGGAGCGGATCCGCTCGAGCACCCTGCTGGAGAAGCCGACAGGGCGCCCGGCCTGCGATTCGACGACCTGCTCTTGCACCCGGGTCAGATCGCTCTCGACCACCGCGTGCCGGTCGACGACGCTGGAGACGATCGCCTGGATGACCGCCGCGATCGGCAAGGCCAGGAACGCTCCGACGATGCCCGACACGCTCGCACCGGCGATCGCACAGCCGAACGCGAGCGCCGGATGAAGCTCCATCGTCTTGGCGGTGATCTTCGGGCTCAGCACGTAGTTCTCCACCTGCTGGTACAGCGTGAAGAAGATCAACAGGATCAGCGCGTCGATCGGGCTCGTCACGACCGCGACGACCAGCGGCAGAGCCATGGCGATGTACGTCCCGATCGTGGGGATGAACTGCGACACCAATCCCATCCACACGGCCAACGGCACGGCGAAGTCGACGCCGAGGATCGTCAACACGATGAACGTCGCTCCGCCCGAGACGACCGCGAGCAACAGGCGCGAGTAGAGATATGCCCCGGTCTTCTCCATCGCGACCTCCCACGTCCACAACACGTGCTCCTGGCGCTTGCGCGGGAGCACGGAGCAGATCACGCGACGGAACCTGGGTCCGTCGGCTGTGAGGTAGAAGGTGAACAGCCCGATCGTCAGGAGCTTGAAGATCGTCCCCACGATCGAGGACGCGAACCCGAAGAGGTTGCCAGCGATGTTGGTCGCGAACCGGCCCAGCTCGCTGTTGGCCGATGCCAACTGCTCCTGGAGCGCTTCCGGTGACACGTCGACGTTGAACCATCTCGTCGTGTACCCGCTGACCTCCCGCAGGATGTTCGGGGCCGCCTCGATCAGCTCACGCAGCTGGTCGATCACCAGGGGGATCATCAGGGCCACCATCACGACGGCGAACACCGCCAGGCCGAACAGGATGACCCCCGTCGCCACCCCCCTTCGCCATCCACGCTGGGCGAGCCAGTCCACGGCCGGCTCCAACGCGAACGAGGCGAACAACGCCACCAGGATCCAGATCAACAGGTCTTTGACCTGGCTCAGGAACGCGAGGAACAGCATGACCGCCAACCCCACGCCGGCGATGGCGCCGAGGAGCGTGAAGATCCATCGCCACGAGGGCAGCTCGAGCCGAACGAGCTGGGCCTGGGGCTCGCGCTCCTCGCTCTTTTCGTGCTGGCCGGGTTCGGGCTGATCGCTCATCGGATCCCCTGGAGGCATGGCCGGACGCGGGCTCGTCCGTCGGCGCGAGGATACCCCGCGAACCACGGCTAGACTCGATGGTGATGCCTGCGCGCGATCACAACCCCCGCGGACGCCGCCTGCACCTGCCGATCGTCTCGACGAACGGGGTGCCTGCCTCGGACGGGCGTAAGCCTCCGTGGCTGAAGGTCCGCCTTCGCACTGGTCCCAACTTCAGCGAGCTCAAGGGACTCATGCGCGATCTCGACCTGCACACGGTGTGCGAAGAGGCGATGTGCCCCAACATCAGCGAATGCTGGGAGGACCGTGAGGCCACTTTCCTGATCCTGGATCGAAGTGCACCAGGCGGTGCGGGTTCTGCGACGTCATGACCGCGAAGCCGGAACCGGTCGACGACCAGGAGCCGTCCAGGATCGCCGAGGCGGTCCGAACGATGGGTCTTCGGTTCGTGGTGATCACCAGCGTGGCCCGCGACGACCTCCCTGATGGAGGCGCGGCCATCTGGGCGCGGACGGTGACCGCGATCAAGGAAGCTGTACCCGGCTGCGGCGTCGAGGTCCTGCCGAGCGACTTCAAGGGCGGGGAACGAGACATCGCGACCCTGCTCGACGTGCATCCGGACGTGTTCGCGCACAACCTGGAGACGATCCGGCGGCTGCACGAGCGGATCCGGCCGGCGTTCGGGTACGACCGCTCCCTCGAGGTCCTGAGGTTCGCCAAGCGCCACCTTGCCGGGTCAGATCACGAAGTCGAATCTGATCCTGGGCATGGGTGAACGTCCCGTCGAGGTCGAGACGGCCATGGCCGACCTGCGGGATGCCGGGTGCGACATCCTCACGATGGGACAGTACCTGCAGCCCACGCCGATGCACCTGCCGGTCGATCGATGGGTGCACCCCGACGAGTTCGCCGAGCACGCGCGCCGCGGCGAGGCCTTGGGCATCCCCCATGTGGAGGCCGGGCCGCTGGTGCGCTCGAGCTACCACGCGGGCACGCAGTTCCGGCGCGCGTGGACGGCGCACGCAGCGCCGGCGACTGACCAACGGCGTCGAGTGCCGCCGCGAGGCGCGTGGGTCGCCCGGCGGCGTGCCGAAGGCGGAGGAGCCGGCCTGTAAGCCGGATCCTGTGCGCGGAGCTCGCGCTCCGCCGGCGACCATCTGTCTCGGCGGACGCCGAAGCGCCGTCGCCGCCGATCCGTTCGCCGGATCGGTGCGGTCTACCCGGCAGCTCGGGCGGGCCACCCTCAGACGCTGCCTGCTCGACCTTGCTCCGGGTGGGGGTTGCCAGCCACGCCGGTCACCCGGCGCGCTGGTGCGCTCTTACCGCACCGTTTCACCCTTGCCCGGCGCGGCCGAAGCCGCCCGGGCGGTCTGCTCTCTGTTGCCCTGTCCGCGAGGTCACCCCCGCCTGGCTCTCGCCAGCACCCTGCCCTCTGGAGTCCGGACTTTCCTCGACCGGCGCGATCGCGCCGCCCGCGGCCGCCCGGCCGGCTCCTCCGAAACGAAAGGATACCCGTACACTTCGGCCCTGGTCATGCGTAGGATCGCACCCCCTGCTCCTGGTCTCCTGCTTCGTCGGGTCGGCGTGCTCGCAGACAGCCACCGGCCCTTCCCTCCCGCTTCCAGGCATCCCTGACCGGCGGCGAGGCCCGGGTCCAGGCGGCGGTTCGCGCCGCAGCGCTCGACTTCGTCGAGGCCTACGCGGGCGCCGCCGAGGACGGCGGCGCAGCCCTCGACCGCCTGGTGACCACGCCGCTCATGCACGACTGGGTCCATTGGGTGGGGGTCCAGAACCCGGAGTTCGACGGCTCGATCTCTGGGACTGCCGACGTCAGGGCGGTCGGCCCGGCCGAGCTCGTCCGGTTCGACCAAGGCACCTTCCCCGGAGACGAGGCCCGCGAAGTGACGGTGTCGGCGCAGATCCAGCTGACGGTGACACCCAGGGTCAGCAGACGGGTGTCGCCACGCGCGCGGTCGAGGGACCCATGCGCCTGCTGTCGGGCGAGGACGGCCGCTGGCGGGCGAGTGACTTCACGCGCGACGGCATACCGATGAGCTCCATCTTCCAGGTCCTGGACGGAGTGCGGTTCGAGGCGGGCAACCGGATGACGATCGAGATCCACTCGTTCGTCGCCGCGCCGATCTGGCAGTTCCATCTGGTCGTGCAGGTGGGGTCCGGCGAGCCGGTTTCCCTGACGCCCACGAACGCCTCGCTCCTGGACGCGCAGGGAGAGATCCTGGATGCGGGCACCGTCACTGGCTCGCTCGGGTCGGTGAGGCCGGTGACCCGGTCGAGGGGATCGTCGCGTTCGAAGCCCAGCCCAGCGCGGACGAGGTCACGCTCTTGCTGGATCTCGCTCCGACCCCGAGATCCCGCCGCTGGAGATCCCGCTGGCCGACCTATGATCACCCCGATCCACCGCTCCGATCGCCGGGCCGGGATCGCCTTCGGCCGAACCGCCCCCAACGACTTCGCCCTGACGAGAGCCCTCGTCAGCGAGCGGCGAGCCAGGCGTCGACGCCCTCGTTCGCCAGGCGATCGGCCTCGGTGTTGCGCTCGCGGCGCACGTGCTCGTACGTCACGTCGTCGAACCCGGCCGCGAGCTCACGCGCCTGACGATGCACGGACGAGATGAGCCGTCTTCACGCGGTATCGCCCGGTGAGCTGGTTGATCAGGAGCTGGGAGTCCGACCGCAGCAGCACCTGCGTCGCGCCGAGCTCGGCGGCCTTGCGCAGGCCCTCGATCGCCGCGCTGTACTCCGCGACGTTATTCGTCGTCTCCCCGAGGCCCTCCGCGATCTCGGCTCGCACGTTCCCATCGGCGTCGGTGATCTGGCAGCCGATGCCGGCCGGCCCGGGATTCCCGCGCGCCGCGCCGTCGCACGAGACGATCAGAAGACCAGGATCCGCCGGCAATGTTCACACCTCCGGATGCCTTCGGTTCTCTTGAGCTTGTCGAGCTGCATCGCCGAGAGCTGCTCGTGACATCCCTGGCACACCCCGTCGATCAGCGCCGCCGCGCCCACGCCCTTCTTCTGCCGACGGAGGTCCTCGTAGAGCTCGAGCAGTTCTGGGTCGAGCTCGGCCGAGATGGAGGCTCGCTCGCCCTCCCTCTCCTCCAACTCGGCCATCACGGCCGACAGCTCCCCGGCCGAAGCCCCGGACACCTCGTCGACCTTGGCTCGGAGCTGGTTCGAACGCGACCCGGCCTCGGCGGCGCCCGCTTCGAGCTGCTCGCGTTGCTCCATCACCACGAGCAGCTCGTCTTCCCTATCGGACCGGCGCTTCTGCAGGTTGGCCACGTCGTGCTGGAGCGCCTCGAGCTCCTTCGCGTTGGCGATCGACCCATCGAACAGGCGCGTCTGCTCGGCCTTCTCCTTCTGGGTCATGGAGTCGATCTCGTGCTCGAACCGCAGCTGATCGCGGCCGAGCTCGTCGAGCTTCAGCCGGAACTCACCCAGGCGCCGCTCGGCGGCATCGGCCTCCTCGCGCGCGGCCGCGAGCTCCTGCCCGTCTTCCAACGTCCGGCGGCGTGCACGCAGGCGATCGATCGTCGAATCGGCCTCCTGCAATGCGAGCACGCGAACGGTCGTCATGGGCAGGCGAAGCCTAGCCGATGACGACCGGACCAGAACCTCGAGTCTCGCTAGGGGAACTCGACCTTCTCGAACGTGAATTGGTTGCGACCCTAGGAACGCCACCGCAGCGAAGATCACCATGGCGATGAACGCCAGCATCAGCGCGTACTCGACGGCCGTCGCTCCCCGATCCTCCAGCAGCCGGGTGCGAAGGTCCGCCGTCCAGACCTGGGCCCTCACGAAGTGCCTCAGGAACATCCGGTCCTCCTTCTCCGTCGCTCGGACCGCCCGCTCCAGCACGGGCGGCCCTTCGCGCCGTCTTGCCGGGTGTATCGGCAGAGGTCCCCCTTGGATTGACGCGCAACAGAGGCCGCGAGACCGGGCGGAACTGGAGCATGAGGCAGTAGGCTTCCGCGCGCATGCAGGGAGAAGCCACCGACAGGATCGCGCTCGTGACGGGCGCGGGCAGCCCAACCGGCATCGGGTTCGCCTGCGCGCGGATCCTGGCGCGCGAAGGCGCCTCGCTCGCGATCGCCTCGACCACCGCTCGGATCCACGAACGCGCCGAGACCCTGCATGCAGAGGGCTCCCACGCCGCCGGATTCGTCGCCGACCTCACCGACCGGGTGCAGTCCCGGCGCCTGGTGGACCAGGTGCGGGAGCTGTTCGGTCGCATCGACATCCTCGTGAACAACGCCGGCATGGTGAACGTGGGCATGGACGGCGAGTCGTTCACCGACTTCATGGACATGGACGATGCCGACTGGGACCTCGACATCGCGATGAACCTGCACACCGCGTACAACGTCACGAAGGCGACCGTGCCCGGCATGGTGGAGCGCGGGTGGGGGCGGATCGTGATGGTGTCGTCCGTGACGGGTCCCGTCGTGACCAACCCGGGGTCCACCGGGTACGGGGCGGCGAAGGGCGGCATGGACGGGCTGATGCGCGGCCTCGCGATCGAGCTCGGATCGCACGGTGTCACGGCGAACTCGGTCGCCCCCGGGTGGATCGCGACCGGCTCCCAGACAGCCGAGGAGGCGGACGCCGGGAAGCACACACCGCTCGGGCGCTCCGGCACTGCCGACGAGATCGCCGAGGTCGTCGCGTTCCTCGCGTCCGATCGTGCGAGCTACATCACCGGCCAGTCGATCGTCGTCGACGGCGGCAACACGATCCAGGAGATGAAAGGGCCCTAGCGCGCCCGATGCTCCGCTTCCTCGCAAGGCCTCGCTGGATCGCACTGACGCTTTTCGCGGTGTTGATGGCGGTGCTGTGCGTCGGCCTCGGCCTGTGGCAGCTCGATCGTTTGGAGGGGCGGCGCTTCGTCAACGCCCGGTTCGCCGAAGGGTTGGCGCTGCCGCCGGAGCCCGTCGAACGGCTCATCGACGACCCCGACCACGGCTCGTTGGTATCGCGTCGGGTCACGGCCTCGGGCCGGTACGACTCCTCGTCCGAGGTCGTCCTGTACGGGCGAGCGCTGGAGGGGAGGCCCGGCAACCACGTGCTCACGCCCTTGATCCTGGAAGACGGGCGGGCGGTCATCGTCGATCGAGGCTGGGTCCCGTTCGAGCCGACCTATCCTCCGATCGCCGAGGCCGCGGCTCCGATCGGATGACGTAGACGTGCACGGGGTTCCTGGTCGCGGACGGAGCGGGGACGACGATCCCACCGTGGAATCCGAGGGCACGCGCATCACGGTGGTGTCCAGGTTGGACCTGCAGGCCCTGCAGCCCCAGTTGCCCTACGAGCTTCTCCCGCTCTCGATCTCGCTGCAGACGCAGTCGCCGCAGCAGGGGGAGCTTCCCGTTCCCGTGCCGCTGCCTCCACTCGACGACGGACCGCACCTGGGCTACGCGCTCCAATGGTTCGCGTTCGCGTCGATCGCCGTGATCGGATGGGCCATCCTGGTTCGGCGCGAGGTGCTGGACCTCAGGAAGGCCGAGGCGGCAGACTGACTCCGCGCCACGGAGAGTGGCCGGCCGCAGAGGCTCTGGCTGTTCTCGGACTCATACCTGAGCGACGCCTTCGGCACGTGGGTGTGGCCGCTGCTCGGCTTCTTCTTCCTGCCGACCACCACGCTCTGCTACGCGATCGCCGCCAACGAGCTCGACGGCTTCACGGGCTGGGGCGCAGCCCTGACGATCCTGGGCGTCCTGATCGACGCCGGATTGCGCGGCCGCGGCCGCGGGCTGCTGAAGGGAACGTTCTCCCGCTCGAAGGACCGCGCCTAGCGGCTCAGTCTCGGTTCCGCATGCTCTCCGCGGCCATGTCGAAGTACTCGTGCAACGCCTGCGCAACCGGTTCGGGCGGGTCGAGCGACGCGATCGCTGCTCGCATCGCGGCGAGCCAGTGATCGCGTGCCTTCGGACCGATCGCGAACGGGGCGTGTCGCATCCGCAACCGCGGGTGGCCCCGCTCGTCGTTGTACGTGCTGGGCCCGCCCCAGTATTGCGCGAGAAACAGCGTGAGCCGATGGCGCGCGGGCCCCAGGTCGTCCGGTTCGGGGTAGAGCTCGAGCAGCACCGGATCGCCGGCGACGCCCTCGTAGAAGCGATCGACCAGTCGCTCGAAGAACGGCATGCCACCGACGGCTTCGTACAGGGTGTTCTGCGTGTCGACCACGGTGGAAGTGTACGAACGCCGTGTGCGGACGCTCACACTCCACCGGCCCGCTTCCTGGTAGCGTGATGCGCGAGGGTACCGATCGCAGTTCGCTTCGAGCAGTTCCCTCACCCGGCGGATGTCACGCCGGCGCCCGAAGGGCAGCACCAAGGCCCGGACGGCGAAGGAAGGAGGGAATGCCAATGGCAACCGGTACCGTGAAGTGGTTCAACCCCGAGAAGGGGTTCGGCTTCATCACCCCCGAGGATGGCAGTGCTGATGTGTTCGTTCACTTCAGCGCCATCTCGGGCGAGGGATACCGCAACCTGGAAGAGGGTCAGAAGGTCGAGTTCGACGTGACCCAGGGCCAGAAGGGTCCCCAGGCTGCGAACGTCCGCGGCGTCTAGCCGCGGTCGTCCCGTACCTCATGGAAGAAGGCCCGGCGCTTCGCGCCGGGCCTTCTTCGCGCACGTGGTCAGGTTCGTGGGATGCTGGGCCGATACCCCAGGCATGAAGAACTCCTCGCCCCGCCGCGCCCTGTTCTCCCTCCTCGCCTGCGTCATGCTGCTCGCGGCGTGCTCGAGCGACTCCTCCGCCCCTACCGGGCAAGACCCGGGGAACGACCGCGGTGGCGAACACGGCGGCAGTGGCAACGGCCCGGGCGCGGTCGCCCTGATCCGCGCGGTGTCGGGCAACGTGCAGGACGCCGGCTCGTACCGCGCGACGTTCGAGTTCGTGATGGGAGCCCAGGGGCAGTCGTTCCGGGCATCGGGCGACGGCGAGTTCTCCAACGATCCGCTCCAGGCTCACGTGAACTACCGCTTCGAAGGGCTCCCGCTCGCCCAGGGCGACATGGAGATGGAGATGATCCTCGACGGATCGGTCATGTACATGCGCGCGCCCGCGCTGACGGCGGGCTCGATGTTCCCCACCGAGTGGATCTCGATGGACCTCGACGAGCTCGCCCCGGGCTTCAGCGACCTCGCTCGAGCTGAGCCAGGGACAGAACGATCCGACGGCCGCCGTCGAGTACCTGCGAGGGATCGAGGACGCGGAAGAGGTCGGCACCGAGGACGTGGCCGGGGTCGAGACGACGCACTACCGCGGCACCATCGACCTCGACAGCGCCTACGACCGTCTCCCCGCCGACGCTCGCGGAGAGTTGGAGCAGGCGCTCGCTCAGGCACGCAAGCAGTTCGGGGGGGTCAGCATGCCGGTCGACGTGTGGATCGACGGCGACGGGTTGCTCCGCCGGATGACGTTCATCATGAAGACCGGCTCCGGCGCATCGATGCCCCTTCGCATGGAGATGACGATGGAGATCCCCGAGTACGGCATCACGCTCGACCTGCCGATCCCCGCGGCCTCCGACGTCACCGACCTCGGCGACCTCGCGAGCCTGGCCGGCGGTTCCGGCGGCTGGAGCTGACGGACCGCACCGAGCTCGCAACGGGAACACATGCCGAGGCGTCATGACCATGTGACGTCCCGCGCTCCCTCCGAGAGCCGACCGGCATGGCTTTGGCGTGCGGCACTCGCCGTCGCGCTCCTGACGGCGGTCGCGGTCGCGTCCGTCGGCCCGGGCGCAACCGGGGTCTTCCTCGATCCACCGGCGAATCCGGTGGCGCCTTCACGCTCGGCCCAGGAGACCGGTTGGGACGTCCGTCGTGATCCCTCGTCGGCCGGTTGGGCGCGTGAGCTCGACCGGCTCGTGAACGGACCGCGCGTCTCGGTCGCTGTGGGCGTGGGGCGCAGGATCGTGTTCACACATCTCGGCGGTCGCCCCCGTCTTCCCGCCTCGAACCAGAAGCTCCTGATCTCGATGGCTGCGCTCGCACGGTTCGGCGCCGGTCACCGGTTCCCCACGATCGCGGCCTCGCGCGCATCGATCCACGGAGGCGTGCTGCGCGGCGATCTGTGGCTGATCGGCGGAGGAGATCCGGGACTCACTTCAGCCGACATCACCTCGCTGGCGAACCGGCTCCGGAAGGAAGGTCTGACTCACGTGCGAGGCTCCGTGCTCGCCGACACCGGGGCGTTCCATCGGGGCTGGTGGGCACCGGGGTGGATCCGAGGCCTGTCACGCTCCTACGTCGCGCGACCCACCGCGCTCGCCGTGGACGGCAACCGGCGTCCGCACCCCGAGCTCACGGCCGCCGCGGCGCTGCACACCACGTTGACCTCACTCGGGGTGGAGATCGTGGGAGCCCCCGGCGTCGGTCATGGCGCCGCGCGGCACTGATCCCAGTGGCCCGCACGAGATCCGATCGGTTGGGACGGATCCTCGCTCATCAGAACCACGGTTCCGTGAACTTCGACGCCGAGATGCTGACGAAGGCGCTCGGAGCCGATGTCTGGATCGAGCAGGGCTCCACCGCGAACGGCGCCGCCGCGATCGAGGCATGGGGACGGACGCTGGGCGTGCGGATGCAGGCCTACGACGGATCCGGTCTCTCCCACCGGGACCGGATCACGACGGTCTCGCTCGTCTCCCTCCTGCTCGCCGCACGACACGAACCGTGGGCCGGCACGTTTATGTCCTCGCTTCCCGGACCAGGCGAGGGCACGCTCTCCGGCCGGCTCAGCGGCGTGGGGGTCAACGCGAAGACCGGCACGCTCTTCGTCACACCCGTCTCGGCACTCTCGGGCTACGTGCGCGCGGCGAACGGGAGGACGGTGGCGTTCTCCGTGCTGAGCAGGGGACTCAGCAAGGCGTCGGCCGTGGCGTTGGAGGACGCGGTCGTTCGCACGCTCGCGAACGCCCCCGTCGGATAGGCTCGGCATCCGTGGAGTTCCGTGAGGTGGTGCGTCGGCGGCGCATGGTCCGCCGGTTCGACCAGCGGTCCGTGCCGGCCGAGGTGATCGACCGGATCGTCGACGTCGGCCGCCGCGCCCCATCGGCCGGATTCTCTCAGGGGCTGGAGCTCCTCGTGCTCGACACGCCCGCGACCGTCGCGGAGTTCTGGGCCATCACCCGCGACCCGGAGTTCGGTTGGGACCTCGACGACGTCGCGATGGGGCCGACGGTGATCGTCATCCCGCTCCCCGATCCCGATCGGTACACCGAGCGGTACTCCCAGCCGGACAAGATCGCGTTCGGCATGGACGAGGCGGAGAACTGGCCGGTCAAGTTCTGGGACGTCGATGCCGCGATGGCTGCGATGCTGATGCTGCTCGCCGCCGTCGACGAGGGGCTCGGCGGATGGTTCTTCGGCATCACCCACGGCGAACGTGCGCTCCTCGATCGATTCGGTGTCCCCGCGCACCTGCGCCCGATCGGCATCATGGGGTTCGGCTTCCGGGAAGAGGACGAACAGCCTTCCGGTTCGTGGCGAACACGCGAGCGTCGCGCGCTCCACGACCAGCTCCATCGCAACGGTTGGTGAGCCTTCCACGGCGGCGGCTGCGTGGTCGGCTCGCACCTATCCCGGCCGCAGGGCCTTCAGGACGAACCGTCTCGGCGTGCTGAGCAGGGGTTCCACAGCGTCGGCGACCTCGGCCGCGGACGGACGGGCCGCCGGGTCGAACGCCAGCGAGGAGTCGATCACCTCGGCGATCCGATCGGGCACTGCATCGGGGACGGGCTCGGGATCGAGGTGGACCTGGGGGAACCGCTCTTCGACCGGGGAATCCTCGTCGTCGGATCCGCGCGGGAAGGGCAGCGATCCCGTGACGGCCTCGTGCAGGGTGACCCCGAGGCCCCAGATGTCCGCGGCCGGGCCGACGGGGGTCTCCGAGCCTCGGCCGGCACTGCTCCGGCGCCATGTAGGCATCGGTCCCGATCGGCACGTCGAGTCGTGCGGCGTCCTCGACGGTCCGCGCGATGCTGAGGTCGATCAGCTTGGGGGGTGAGCCAAGGATCGCGTTCTTCGGCTTCACGTCCAGATGCACCAGATCACGCCCGTGCAGGTAGTGCAGCGCCGAGGCGAGCTCCACGGCGAGCGGCGCGGCCTGCTCCATGTCCAACCGGCCGAACCGGCGAACGATCGTCGACAGGCGCGGGCCTTCCGCCAACTCGAGCACCAGGAGCGGACGGTCGCCCTGAGTCTGGGCATCGAGCAGACGGATGATCACGGGATGGTTGAGCGAGGCGAGGATCTCGGCTTCCCGGCGAAGACCGCGGAGCGCCGCGGTGTCGTCCACGTGCCCCGGCCGCAGCACCTTGACCACCACGACGTAGCGGAGCCGCTCGTCGAAGGCCATGTAGGCCTCGTAGCGACTCCCTCCTCCGAGCAGCCTCAGGGTGTGCAGCCCCTGGGCGATCTGGTCGCCCTCGGCGAACCCCCAACGGTCGTCGGCCTCCTGGCCTCCGTGGTCGTCTGGCTTCGGGTCGGTCATTGGGACTCCTCGGGACTCCTCGTCGGAACGAGCACGAGGCCCGGAGCCCCCTTCGACTCCGGGCCTCATGCCGACCTGGTCAGCGCGTGTCGTTCCTGGAGCGGTCGTTGGTGCCGTTCTGGCTCCAGTCTCGCTTGTCCTTGCCAGGACCGTCCTTCGTCCGGTCTCGGGTCAGATCTCCACGGCTGTGGTCGCGGTCACGAGAGACGGCGGTCTTGCGGCTGTTCGTGCCGTCCTTGCTGTTTACCCCACTCGTGACCCTGCTGTTCGTGCCACCCATGCCGGTGTCGCCGTCGTCGTCCCGGTCGTCGTCACGATCGACGATCGTCGCGACCTCGTCGTTGTCCTGCTCCTTGCGCAGGACGACCTTCTCCGTGGCGTCGTTGCCGTCGCTCTTGTCGTCGGCCGCGAGCGCCGAGCCGATCGGACTGAACAGCGCGATCGAACCCGCCAGCACGGTGGTTGCGATCCTTCCGATCATTCGGTGCCTCCCTTCCTCGTGTCGTTCCCTTCCTTGGAACCGAACGTATCCGGCCCCGATGAAGGGATCGTGAGAGGCGAATGAGCGATCTTTCATGCGGCCGATCGCCTGCGTGGCTCTAGGTCTGGCGCACGACGGTCTTGCGCAAGAAGTCGCACGTGGCCACGAGCGAGAGGGCCGTTGCGACGCTGTGTTTCCCACGTGACGATCCAGTGGTGGCCATTCCCTATGCCCCGGCGATGCGGTGAGGCTGGGTCCCGTGGAGCCGGATGTCGAGATCGTCGGAGCGGGGTTCGCCGGGCTGGCATGCGCTCGGACGTGCGCCGCGAGGGGACTTCACACGGTCGTCTGGGAGCGCAAGCGCGACCCGGGCGACGCGATCCACACCACGGGACTGCTGGTCAAGGAGGCCGCCGACGAGGAGGATCCGCCCCTCGAGCTCACCAGGCGGATCCACGGCGTGCGCCTGTACAGCCCGTCGTTGTCATGGATCGATCTCGACGCGCCCGGCTACTACTTCCTGGCCACCGACACGGCCACGCTCATGCGAACCCTCGCTCGACGGGCGGAAGACGCGGGCGCCGAGATCCTCTGCGACCGGGCCTTCCCGGGTTCGAGGACCGGCCGGATCCTGGTGGGCGCCGATGGACCGCGGTCGCGCGTGGCTCGCGACGCAGGGCTCGGCCGGAACCGCCGATTCCTGTCCGGTGTCGAAGCCGAGTTCGAGGGCGTCCGCGGGGTCGAGGAGCGGCTGCACGTCTTCCTCGACTCGACGCTCGCGCCCGGCTACATCGCGTGGGTCGTGCCCGGGGTCGGCATCACGCAGGTGGGGTTGGCGTGCCGGCAACCCGCGCGTCCGGACCTAGGGGCGTTCCTCCGCGTGGTCGGCCGCCTCTTCGACTTCAGTCACGCCCGACGGATCGGCACGCGCGGAGGCTTGATCCCCGTCGGTGGGACGGTGCGGCCCTTCGCCTCGGAGGATGTGGTGCTGGTCGGTGACGCGGCGGGACTGGTGTCGCCCCTCACCGGTGGAGGCATCCACACGGCGTTGAGCTCGGGAAGGGCCGCGGGTCTCGCCATCGCGAGCCGGTTCCTGGACGACGGCCCCCCGATCGATCGCGAGCTCCGGAGCACCTATCCGACGTTCCCGTGGAAGCGTCCCATGCGTATGGCCCTCGACCTTCGCCCGCCGAACGCGCTCCTGGACCGTGCACTGGCGAGCCCCGGCCTTCCGCAGCGCGGCTCAGACCGTGTTCTTCCACCACCGAGGACTCCTGTGCCCCGCGGCGTGGAGGGACCTCACGCCTGCTCGGTGATCAACCGCTCAAGCGGAAGGGCGTTCCTCGATCGCATCGATGAGGATCTGCTCCAGGCAGGCGAGCGTCTGCCGTTGCTCGTGGAGCCGTTCCTGCAACCTCTCCCGATGGAGCTCGAGATGGCGACGAACCAGGACCGAGTCCCCGGAGCTCAGGACCTCGCGGATCTCCCGATCGGGCATGCCCTGGTCGCGGAGCGTCCGCGCCGCCGCGAGCCTGTCGCGCGGATGCCTCACCTTCTCCTCCTCCTAGCGGTGGAGGTCCTCGCGCGCAGGGCCTCCACCCATCGCCGACTCAGCCCTGGTTGAGTCCGTCGTCCGGATCCATAGACTGGCCGGTTTCCAGCAGTGACTTGAGGTCGCTCAAGACCCAGCTCCACCCGCCACCTGCGCCGGTGTCTTCCAGATCTCCGGACATCAGCAGCGCCAGCTGCGGAGCTTCCTCGAGCTCATGGATCAACGTGAGCCTGGAGACCCCGCCTCTGCCTTCGACGATCTCGTACGTGAGCCGCGTGAACCCTTGGGAGGCCATCGTCTCGTCCATCAGCATGCGCCAGGTCTGGACAAGCTTGTGCGGCGGATCGGCTTCGATGACCTCGCCGTCGATGACGACGTCTGGGATCGGGGCCCCCATATCGGCTCCCGCCTGCTTCATCGCTTCGCTGGGGTACGCGCGGTACGTCCCTCCCGGACGCAGGTCGTATTCGACCCTGCCCCCGTACCCGTACCTCTCGCTCCACTCCGGGCCGGTGATCGCGTCCCAGATCGCCTGCGGCGAGGCCTTGATGTACACGCGGTACACCTGTGTGCCGACGTTGGTCTGCGTAGCCGTGCTCATGCCATCTCTCCTTCCAGCTCGTGCTTGAGGTCGGCGAGCGCCGACACACGGCGCTCCGTGTACTTGTCGATCCACCGGTCGTGGATCAACCGGATCGGCACGGGGTTCAGGAAATGCAGCTTCTCCCGACCCGAGCGCCGCGTGACGACGATGCCTGCGTCTTCGAGGACGCGCAGATGCTTCATCACCCCGAAGCGTGTCATCTCCAACTCGGACTCGAGCTCGGTGAGCGTGCGGCCGTCACGCACGAAGAGCCGATCGAGCAGGAAGCGACGCGTCGGGTCGGCGAGCGCCTTGAACACACGGTCATCGTCATGCACGGTTACGAGGATAGGTGACTAAATAGTCACATGTCAACTCGGGTACAGTTCGTCAGGATCGGTGCGAGGGGGACGCGTTGGACGTCAGGAGCCTGGACGGGATACCGCTGTTCGCGGAGCTGTCGAAGAAGCAGCGCGAGCAGATCGCGAGATGGGCCGACGAGATCGACGAGCCCGCCGGCTACCACCTTGTTGGACCAAGGCAGCTTCGCCCACGAGTTCTTCGTGCTCCTGGAAGGGACCGTAGAGGTACGCAGGGACGGCGAGCACATCACGGACCTGGGGCCCGGTGACTTCTTCGGCGAGATCGCGCTCGTGGAGCACGAGCGACGCACGGCGAGCGTCATGGCGACGACGAAGGTGCGAGCGATCGTGATGCACGCGCGGGAGTTCGGAACGATGCGGACCCAGATGCCCGCGGTCGCCGCGCAGATCGAAACCGCGATCCAGGAACGGATCGGTCGTTAGCCGGCCGGACGCGGGATCGAATCAGGGGAAACCGACGAGCAAGGTGAACTTCCCCTGGCCCTTGTAGGCGTTCACGTGGAAGTAGTAAGTACCGGTCTTCATGACCTTGAACCTCACATACTCGTCCCGCCCATTTCCCGCCGCGCTGACGGCTCTGAGGAAGCAGCTGATCCCCCCGCAGCCATAGTCCGTGGGGAACGTGTCCTGCGCGCCGGGACGCCACACGAACAGGTCGAAGTCCCGGCGAGGCGGCACCCGCAAGAGCGCCGCATAGGTGCGGCCACGCAGGAGCCGGCGCTTGAAGATGTCGTTCATGTCGGTCGGCACGGACACCGAGCCCGTTCTTCTGAAGCTGATCGGAACGGCTCGGGACATGACGCCGTCGTGCGGCTTGGTCGCGTTCGAGGTGTCGGGAGCAGAGAGCGGCGCACTCGCGTTCACGCGCCCGTTGCTGACGGAGAGGCCCTTCAGCAGAGTGGCGGGCTTGTCCACGCCGTTCAGGATCGCGTTCTTCGTCTGGGCCGCCGTCCAACTGGTATCCGCCGAGCGGAGCAGGCCGGCAACGCCGGCGACGAAAGGCGACGCCATCGAGGTGCCGTCGAACACGTCGAACGTGTCGTCGGGGACGGTGCTGAAGATCCCGACTCCGGGCGCGGCGAGGTCCACCGAGGCTCGTCCGAAGTTGGAGAACTGGGCGTACCGGTCCCCATTGTTGCTAGCTGCGACCGAGATCAGCCCCTGGAGGTCGTAGCTCGCTGGGTAGCTCGGGCCGAAGATGCTGCGGCGCGTGAAGGCGAGCGTGTCGTTGTTCCGATCCTCGTTGCCCGCTGAGGCCACGACGAGAGACCCCTGTGCATTGGCGAACGCGATGGCTTTGCGCTCGGCCCTCGACCACTGCGGGCCGCCGAAGCTCAGGTTAATCACGTCAGCCCCTTGGCGTGCCGCATACCGGATCGCCGCGACGGCATGACTCGAGGTGATCCCCGACGCGTTCCCCGCTCGCAGGACCATCAGCGAGCAGAGCGGGCACGCGCCGGCGCCCCCGATACCGTTGTCCCATTCGGCGGCGGCGATCCCGGCGACGTGCGTGCCGTGGCCGACGGGGTCCTGAGGTTCGTTGTCGTCCTGCACGAAGTCCCAGCCGTAGATGTCGTCGACGAATCCGTTCCCGTCGTCGTCCACGTCATTCGCCGGGAACTCGAGCGGGTTGGCCCAGAGGTTCTCGTCGAGGTCCGGATGGTTGGCGTCGATCCCAGAATCAACGATCGCGATCACTGTCGACGGGTCCCCGCCGGGCTCGACGTCCCAGGCGGTATCGACCTGCGCCTTCGGGATGCTCCACTGGAGGTTGGGATCGTTCGGAATGAAGAGCAGGCGTCGATACCAGTTCGGCTCCGCCCACTCCACCCCAGGGGCGCGACGCAGACGCGCCGCGGCGATGCGCACGTCAGTTCCGGCGGGAACGTTCACGACCGCGACCCTGGCGGAGAGTCTCGATCCGATGTTGCCGCCCGCCACCTGTCGAGCGACCAGACGACCGCGCGTCTCATTGGAGATCAGCGGAGCGAACGTCACGAGAACCTGACCCGGCACGAAGTCTCCTGGCGCCTCGAGTCCCCGGAGACTGCCCTTCTCGGCGGCTCCGGCCCCGCTCTCCGCCGGCGGGGGAGGCACGCTGCGGTCGGCCGCGAGGACGGGGGCTCCAGAAAGCAGGAGGACAGCCACGAGGCACGCGGCGATTCGACCGCGGGGAGCACCCCTCCGACCTTGCTCCTTCCAACGATGCTCATCCAGACCTCTCTCTCTGCATCAGCGCGAGCGCGGGTGCCGGCGGGGTTGCATCAAACCACACCCCCACCGTCGGTCTGTGTAGCCCGACCGATTCCCAGGGTGAGACCCTCGTTCCTGCGCGGCTTCACGACGACCGAGCGACGGCCTGCTCCAGTAGCGAGTTGACCTCGGGGATGTACAGCTCGGCTTGGAGCGATGCGAAGACCTCATGGGCCTCGCGAAGCACGGCTTCAGCCTTCGGGTCGTCCATCGCAAGGAGGCATCGACCCCACCCGAGGAGCGACTGAGCTCGTTCGGGAACCGAGAACGTCCTCCAGCTTTCCTCCGCCGATGCGTACAGCTCCACGGCCCGGTCGAGCTCTCCGCGGGCTTCCGCGAGCTCCGCTTCGGCCATCTCGATGCGATCCGTTGCAGCGCCATCGGTGGTTCCGGGACGCCGACCATGAACCGGTGCCGCGAACTCGACGCCGACCGCACCCAGCGCCACGCGAGATGATCATGTGGAAGGAACTCTGCGATAGTTCACGGCTTCCCTGACGTTCGGGTGGGCACTCGAGCTCGTGCAGCACGCTGACGGCATGATCGATATCGCCAGTGGCCAGCGCGTGGTTCGCGACGACGCTCAGCCAGGCTCGAAGTCCTGCACGCCGTCGAACGCCCTCACAGCCAGACGCAACGGCGTGGCTCAGCTCCGCCGCACGAGCGAGGTCGCCCCGCCACGTCGAGATGTCGCAGACGCACCACTGGCACATCAGTTGGATCCCTGCGTCTCGATCCTCGCGATCGCCCGCGAGATATGCCGTCGCCGCATCCATCACCTCGTCCCATCGACCCAGGGCGAAGGACGTCGGATCTCACCGCGATGTCGATGGCCTCGGCCGCGTCGAGCACCCCACTCCTGCGTGCGAGCGCCGCGCTCCTCGTCGACCTCCCGGAGGGCGCGGGACGGTCCGGTCGATACCGCGCAGGCCCCCGCGAGGTCCTCGTGCCCACACGGCGCGAACAGCACCGATCCTTGTTCGAGGGCGAGCTCGATGCCACGACGGATGTCCTCCAGCCCACCCAGGTCGCCGCTCCAACAGCGTGCCCGGCCCCGCGTGATCCTCGCCCACGGGTCCTCCGGTAAGCCGAGCTCCTCCGCGAGGGAGAGCGACTTGTCGGCCGAGCGGATCGGCCTCGAGGTTCATGTTCGGACGCGGCGTCCCCGACCCAAGCCCGCCTTTGCGTAGGCGCCGATGAGCTCCTTCCCGGGCGGAAGCCCCTCGAGCTCGACGATCGCCTCGTCGAGGAGGTCCGCGATGGGCCTCCGATGGCGCGATCGTGTGCAAGCATGATGGGTAGCAATACTTTCGCAGCGGCAGCCGAACCCGCTGGCCCGCGGCCTGCAGCGCGGGGATGGCCTCCTCGAGGAGGTCCCGTGCCCTCCCGTACCGACCACGCAGGAACTCGACGAAGCCGAGACCGGAAAGGATCTCCCCACGCAGGGGATCTCCCTCGGGAGCGAGTGAAAGGGCCCGCTCGTACATGACCTCTGCCTGCGCCGGATCGAGGTCCTTCGCCCGATCCCCGGCCAGCACCAGGAACCGCAAGGCCCGCTCCTCCAGTCCACTCACGTCGCCACCTGAGGCGCGGGCGAGCTCCAGCGCCTCGAATGAGTGGTAGGCGAGCACGTCCGCGATGTCTTCCACGCGCTCACCCGCTCGACCCTCGAGCCAGCTCGCCACGGCGGCGTGCTTGACGGCTCGGGCGGCCCTGGTGATCTGGGCGTACGCGGCGTCGCGCACGAGCATGTGCCAGAACGTGTACTCGCGCTCGCCCTCCATCGACGACGTCGGCGCCGCGCGGAGGAACTCCTTCGTGGTGAGCTCGTGGAGCGCCTCGCGGACGTCGGACCCGTCGCGATCACCCATCGCTTCGAGCGCTCCGGACCAGAACACCTTCCCGACCACCGACGCGTCCTGCAGGAGCTCCTTGCGATCGGGCGTCAACGTGTCGAGCCGGGCCGAGATGATCCCGTGGATGCCTTCAGGGAACGGGATCTCCACGTCCTCTGCCAGCGCCCAGGTCTGCCCCCGGGGGACGAGCAGGCCTCGATCCCTCAGCATCCGGACGAACTCCTCCGTGTAGAGCGGGTTCCCTCCGGCCCGTTCGACGATGGGCTTCTGCACGTCGACCGGCAACAGCGTGCTTCTCAGGAGGTGGCCGACCAACGTCGCCGTCTCCTCCTCGGAGAGCGGCGCCAGGTTCACGGTCGATCGCGTTGCTGGGGCCGCCCAGCGCGGTCGGGTGGCGCTCGAAGAGTGTCGGGACGCGCCGTGCAGACGAGGAGCATCGGGACGCCCTCGGCCCGGTCGGCAAGGTGCTCCAAGAACTCGAGGATCGCGGGGTCCGCCCAGTGCAGGTCCTCGAACACGAAGACCGCCGCACTCGATTCGGCGAGCGTCTCCAGGAACCGCCGCCACGCATTGAACGACTCTTCGCGTTCGGCGGTGCTCGGGGACTCGACACCCACGAGCGGAGCGAGGCGGGCCCTCACCCATCCGAGCTCGCCCGATCCGAAGGGAAGACCTCGGAGCGCTCGATCGAGCTTCCCCTCCGCCTGTCCGGGTGGGTCGGACTCGAGGATCCCCGCCTCGGCCTTCACGATCTCGCCGAGTGCCCAGAACGGGATGTTCTCGCCGTAGGGAAGACACCGACCCTGGCGCCAGATCACGCGCTCGTCGCGTTCCTCTACGAGCTCGCGGAGCTCGTAGATCATGCGGCTCTTGCCGACACCGGCTTCGCCCACGATCGTGACCAGCTGACAGCGAGCGGTCGCGGATCGTCCGCTCCAGCACGCTCCGGAGGACGTCCCGTTCGGCGTCACGTCCGACGAGGGCGACATCGTGGTGGCGGGTGACGTCGGTCCCGAAGCGGGCCCGGGCCCTCACGGCGCGCCACGCCGGCACGGGCTTGGCCTTGTTCTTGGCCGCGAAAGGCTCGAGGGTCTCGTAGTCGAAGACGTCCCTCGTGGACAGATAGGTGGCCTCGCCGACCGCGACACCGCCCGCGGGCGCTCCGGTCTGAAGGCGAGCGGCAGTGTTCACGACGTCGCCGGTCGCCATCCCCTCCCCGAGCTCCGGACGGGCGCCCAGCACGACAACCGCCTCGCCCGTGTTGATGCCGACACGGACGGAGAGGTCCGTTCCGCGGTCCTCGTTCGACTCCTCGATCGCATCGAGGATCCGCAGGCCGGCGCGGACCGCCCGTTCGGGGTCGTCCTCGTGGGATGTGGGCGCGCCGAACACGGCCATGACGGCATCCCCGATGAACTTCTCGACGGTCCCGCCAAAGGACTCGATGTCCTTGCGGAGCAACTCGAAGTAGGGGTGCACCAACGCGTGGACGTCCTCGGGGTCGGCGTCGTCCGACCGCGAGGTAAAGCCGACGATGTCGCAGAAGAGGACGGAGACGACCTTCCGCTCCTCGGCCGCATGTCGGGGCTCGGTCTCGATCCCGGCGCCGCATGCATTGCAGTACTTCGATCCCTCCGGGTTCTCGTTCCCACAGGCTCTGCACGTGAGCACGGACGAAGCCTATGCCCGGCCCATGGGCGTGCTCAACCGGCGCAGACGCGACGAACGCGACCTCGCTAGTTGCGGGATACCGCCACGTGCCCTTGAGAACTTCTTGCTCCCGACTGCAACCGAGTCTTAAGCGCTCGCGAGCAGCATGGGCCGAGGATTCCCCTCGATGGAGGTCTGAGATGGCCAGCCAAGCACGAACCAGCCGAAGGGCAGACGCTCGACCAGGACGGATCGTCTCGCTGGTGGTGGTCACGGCGCTCGCGGTGCCGGTTGCATGCGCGGTGCTCCCCGGAGACGCGCCTGGACCGACGCCGGACCCCCGACGGCGTGGTGGTCCGCTTCAAGCGGACCAGCGCCCGGGACGACCGAACGTCTTCCTCGTGCTCACCGACGATCAACGGTTCGACACGCTGGCCAAGATGCCCAACGTGCGGCGGCACCTGATGCACGAGGGCGTGACGTTCACGAACGCCTCCGTGGTCACGCCGCTGTGTTGCCCGAGTCGAGCCAGCATCCTCACGGGGCGATACGCGCACAACACGGGTGTCTGGACCAATCGCCCGCCCATGGGAGGTGTCCGGGCCTTCGATGCGTCATCGACGATCGCGACCTGGCTCCACGAGGCCGGTTACCGGACGATGTTCGCGGGCAAGTACATCAACGGCTACGGGACTCCCGGCGCTCGCGGCCGACCAGCCGGCTGGGATCGATTCGCTCCCGTCGTGGACAGGAGTGGGTTCGGGGACTACGTCGGCTACGTGCTGGAGGTCGACGGTGAGCGACGCCGGTACGGCAGGCAGCAACGCGACCACTCCACCGTGGCGTTCCCCAGGCTGATGCGCGGCTTCATCAGGGAGGCGATCGAAAGGCACCCGGCCGACCCGTTCTTCGCGATGCTGGGGATGGCAGCCCCGCACGAGCCGTTCATCCCTCTCCGCCGGGACGCGAAGTCGTTCTCGAACCTGCCTCCGTGGCGACCGCCATCCTTCGCCGAGCTGAAAGGCATCGATCGCGATCGCCTGCAGCAATACCGCACCTTGGCCGGCGTCGATCGCGAGGTCGGGCGTCTGGTCAAGTGGCTCGACGGCATCGGTGAGCTCGACCGGACCATGTTCATCTTCACGTCGGACAACGGGTACCTGTGGGGGGAGCATGGCCTCAAGGGAAAGTCCCTGCCGTACGAGGAATCGATCCGCGTGCCGATGGTGATCCGCTTCGATCCACTGACCCACGGGTTGGCTCGACGCGATGCGCGCCCGGTGCTGAACATCGATCTGGCGCCCACCATGGCCGACGTCGCCGGGATCGAGCCGTCGTCGCCTGTCGACGGCGCCAGTCTCTTGCCGATCCTTGCGGGGGACCACACCGGATGGAGGAAGAACAGCCTGTTCGAGTACGCGGACGGCGTGGGGAGGCCGGACTTCTGTGGGCTTCGGGGCGCCCGCTGGAAGCTGATCGTCTACGACTCGGGCGCGAAGGAGCTGTTCCATCTGCCTTCAGATCGATGGGAGATGGACACCAGGATCGGTGACCAGGTCGCAGCACGCGTCCTCGAACGGCTCCTCCCCCGACTCCGACGACTGTGCCGCGACCATCCGACCGTGAGCCTGGCGGGTCGCTGATGCGGACGCCGAGAGCAGCGAATCAATCAGCCGATCCGCAAGGCCGCCACGGGATCGACCCGCCAGGAGTTGGTCGCTGATAGTAAGGGATGCCGAACGTGTTACGGGTTCTCACACCCTCGAACCACGTCCTCGGCTCCGGGGGAGCAGGTGTCGATCCCAGCTCCACCCGAGAAAAGATCGACCATCGGAGCATCCACCTCACCCTCCTGGAGGGTGTCGTTCCCGTCGTTGCCGAAGAGGCGGTCGAGACCGACACCCGCATGGAGGTCGTCGTCACCACCCCCGCCGGACACCAGGTCGTCGCCGTTCTCCTCGTCTCCGAAGTTCAAGACGTCGTTGCCCACACCGCCCCAGATCCGATCGTTCCCATCCACCCCGGTGATGAAGTCCGGTCCCAGAGCGCCGGACGCTCGGTCGTGGCCGCCGCCGCCGTCGATGACGTCGCTTCCTCCGTTGCCGCAGATGCGGTCATCACCCTCCCCCGAGAAGACGATGTCACGGCCTCCAAGGCCGATGATCACGTCGGCCTCGGGAGTGCCCTCGATCCGTTCATCTCCGCCGTGACCCAGGATGGTCGCTGTCTTCCCCAAGCAGGAGGGCGCCCCCCTGATCTGCAAGATGCCGCCGATCCCGGCGCTCGGACAATCCACCTCTTCGTCGGAACAGTCCGTGTTCGCGAAGGTGTCGAACCGTGCCCTTCCAAGAGTGAACGCCGAGAACTCGTTCGCGACCACCACGACAGCCCACGACACCGGCTCTCCGGCGGAACACGAGAACGGGGTCGAGCCTCCCCGTTCAGCGTGACGCCCCCGGGGGGCTGGATGAGCACGACACCGACCGAGCCGGACTCTGCCGCGCCCACGCACGTGAGCGTCCCGCTCACGTGCACCTTGTGGGCGAGAGCAGGAAGCCGTGGCAGCCGTCGTCACCTCGAGCGAGTGGGTTGCCCGGGCGGGCGGGGGCACGACGAGGACGAGCATCGTCGCCACGACAAGGATCGGTGTGCGGCGCATCGTTCCGCCTATGTCGGGGGTGGCTCAGCCTAGCCCCTGCTTCGAAGCGAAGCTAGAGGCGTTGGGTGAACATCGCGCGAACGACCGGTGGCCGGCGCGGCGGAGGCCGGCGCTCGAACACTGGACGAGCTCGCGGAGGAGGAGTGAATCCTACGCGGGACGATCGATCCTCTCGCTGCCTGGCGACTCGAATCAAGAGTCCCCTGCCGGCAGCCTCCGACGCCTCGTTTCGAGCGCTCGTGGCTGATCGGGCATACCGGAGGGTTGACGCAGCGTTAGGGGGGATGGATGCGATCCGAGGGGACGACGATGTCCGATTGGAATGCCAAGGTGATCGACGAGTTCCGTTCGAACGGCGGGAGAGTGGCCTCGTTCGCGCGCCAACCATTGCTGCTGCTGACGCACCGAGGCGCGAGGTCAGGAACGGCGCGCACGAACCCGCTCGCCTATTTCCGCGACGGCGACGACTACGTGGTCGTGGCGTCGAAGGGCGGGGCGCCGACGAACCCGGACTGGTACCACAACCTGCTCGCCAACCCCGAGGCGACGATCGAGGTCGGCACCGACGAGCTTGCGGTGATCGCCCGTCCGGCCGATGAGCAAGAGCGCGAGCGCCTCTGGGCGAGGATCACGTGCGGCGAACCCGGCGTTCGCCGACTACGAAGGGAAGACCACCAGGACGATCCCGGTCTTCATCCTGACACCGATATGAGGATGGTCCTGAGAGCCGGGGTCACCTGCTTGAGACCCGCGAGGAGAGGATGAACTATCCGGCAACTCTCGGAGGAAGACGATGTCGGGAGTCGCTCGACCTCCTTGCTGGCACCCCCGGACGTGACCGCTGAGTACCGCCAGGTAGCTTGGAGTGCCTCCACGTTGTTGTGCCTTGCATGCAGGTGAGGCGGCAACCGCAGCTGCCGACCCGCCCGGCATCGTGGGGCATGTCGCTGTCATCAGGACGGCGCGATGACCGACGACGGAGGGATCGAGCGCGATGACGAGCTCCGGGCGGCAACGAGCGGAGATGAGTGGGGAGGAGTTCGCCGAGCTGTTCGATGCGCTCTCCACGTGGGGACGATGGGGTGAAGGGGACGAGCGTGGATCTCTCCACCACTCCACCGCCGCCACAGTCGTCGCCGGCGCGGCACTCGTGCGTGACGGGCGGACCTTCGGCTTGGGCCGCCCGCTCGATACTCGAACGTCGGCCCACAATCCGAAGCCTGCCGACCATCACATGACCATGCTGGCCGACGACGACGGATCGGGCCCACTGCGATTCATGATGGACTACGTGGGTCAGGACTACCATCACGCCAGCCACAGCCACATCGATGCCCTCTGCCACGTGAGCTACGGGGGCTCGCTCTACAACGGCTTCAAGACCGCCAGCACGGTCAGCGCGGACGGAGCCGCGGCCCTCTCCGTGGAGACGCTGAAGGAAGGACTCGTCGGGCGTGGCGTCCTGCTAGACGTGCCAGGGGTTCGAGAGCGGTCGTGGCTCGAGCCCGGAGAGAGCGTGTTTCGCGACGACCTCGAGGCCGCCGAGCAAGCGCAGGGCGTGAGGGTCGGTGCAGGCGACATCCTGCTCGTTCGGACCGGATACGCTCAACGCTTGGCGGAACTCGGGGACACGAACGGGAACGGCTCCGTTGCGGGGTTGCACCCGACCGCGATGACGTTCGTCGCGGATCGCCGTGTGACGGCGCTCGGTTCCGACGGGAATAGTGACACCGCACCCAGCACGACCCAAGGTGTGGCGTTCCCGATCCACGTGCTCGCGATCAACGCGATGGGAGTGCACCTCCTGGACTACCTGACCCTCGAGGATATGCGTGAGGCATGTGCGTCGGCGGGACGATGGGACTTCCTGTTCGTCGCCGCACCGATGAAGATCGGCGGAGGGACAGGCTCGCCGGTCAACCCGATCGCGATCTTGTGATGCCGGCGCGCCGAGGCCACTTCAACCGACCAAGCCGCTGTATCCCGGATCCTCGGCCTCACGGATGGCGTCACTTCCCGGTGGGCGCACATGACCCGCAAGGGTCTAGCTCATACCTCAGGCCTTGCGAGGATCCTCGACCACGGTATCCAAAGCTCCCTGTGCCGCCCCCGACCCACTGCGACCACCACCGTAGCCCCGAAGGGCGAACGCCATCCCCACCGCGACAACCGCGCCGGCGATCGGACCCGCGACGTAGACCCAGTAGTGCGTGAAGTCGACCGACACCAGGTCAGGGCCGAACGTTCGAGCCGGGTTCATCGATGCCCCCGAGATCGGGCTGCCCCACAATCCGGCGAGCGCGATGTACGCCCCCACGCCGAGCGCACCGATGACCCCGAGGTTCTGCGCGCCGGACGCGGTGCCGAGGATGACGCTCACCAACCCCAGGGTGAGGACCGCTTCCATCAGGAACGCGTCGAACGAGGAGTAGCCACTCGCCGGGTAGTTGGAGCCGTACGTGGCGGACACGTGGATCACCGATTGCAGGAACCAGGCCGCGAGTGCGGCGCCAGCAAGCTGAACGACGATGTATCCGGGCACCCTGCGCCACGGGAAGTCTCCCCGCAGCGAGAACGCCAGGCTCACGGCCGGGTTGAGATGCGCACCCGACACCTTGCCCATGAACAGGATGATGGCCATCACCATCAAACCTGGCGCGACCACGGCGGCGGTGCGACTGATCGTGCCGGGGAAAGCTTGGCCCATCATCCCTCCCCCCGCGGCCACCAGCACGAGGAAGAACGTCCCGAAGAATTCGGAGAAGAGCCGGCGCCACTCCTGTCGCGGGTCCTGAAAGTCGGCCATCGGCTGGACTACCTCGACCTCGAACCAACGCTCGAATCGCCCTTGGTCACTCTTCAGCTCGGGTGCCTGAGACATCGCCTCCCCTTTCGCGGGTCACGCGACCCTGTCCGCGCCGGACCGTCCCGGCAGATAGTAGCCCGCCCCATGTTGCCCAAGCGCGTGCGCGCCGTGTGGCCCCGCCGCGACCCACGCGCCTCAGAGGGACGGGAACCGCCTCGTTGTGCTCGCCCACTCAGCCGCGGGGGGCGCGCGCGTGAACGGCGGTGAAGGCGATGCCTGGTTCACAGTGTTCGGGAATGTCGCTCGACAAAGCCCCAAGGGCTCCGCTCGCTGCGACTAGGCCAAGGACGGTAGGCTCGAAGTGCATGAGTCCTGTCGGGTGGTTACCGGTCGTCGCCGAGCTTTGCGCACTTGACCCGCCTGTCTGGGTGTTTGGGGGGATCGCAGAAGAAGCGTTGCTGGAAGGAGCGGTCACACGAGAGCACGGTGACATCGATCTCTTGGTCAATCGGAACGCCCTCTCTATACACCTGCATGTGTTCGAGGCGATCGGATATCCCCCGCCCCAGGTCTACTTCGAGGTCGTGTCGGGTTCGCCGCTCGTGCTCGGGGCCGAGCGGGACGGGATGCCGATGGAGGTCGGCGTCTACGACCAGATGGAATCCGGCATCGCCTCGTTCTTGCTTCCGACGGTGGACGGACTCACCCGGTTCATCCTGCCCGGCGACACGCTTCATTACCCCGACACCAGGATCAACGGCAATTCTTGTTCGCACCGTTTCCACCTCTTGCCCTGTATCACCTCCGTGAGGCCTTCATCCTCACAGGAGTATTCGGCCCTCCCAGGGACCAAGATGTGGCTATCCAGGCGAGACTCAGGGACACGCTCCTATCGGAGGCGACCGAGGACCAACTTCGTCTCCGCACCGTCGCCGCATGACACAAGCGAACCCAGACCTGATGGGCCAGCGTTCAGCCAGGTCGCCCGAAGCTCCGCACCTGGCGGCTTCGCCCAAGGCCTGGCGTCGAGCGCTTGGGAACCTAGCCGGGAGGCGGCGGTGCCGACGTTCGGATCGATCGGGTGACGTCAGCCCAAGACCATGCCTTCGCTGGTGTCCGAAGGCGCGGGGTCGGGCTGTCGCATCATCCGGAAGCCATCGACCAACCCGAGGAGCCCAGCAAGGAGCGGCACGAGGAGCGCCACCTGGAGTGCGATGACGCGGGCGTCCGTGTTGATCCTGATGATCTCGGCTCGGACGTCCTGGGGCTGATCAACGAGGAGCTTCTCGAGCTGCGTGGTGCTCAGGATCTGCGCATCCTCTTCGAGGCCATCCGCGACCTGCTGCTGTTCCGCAGGCGAGAACACGGCACTCGACTGCGACATATCGGTGAAGGTCAACTGGAGAGTCGCCAACATGATGGCTCCGGCGAAAGCCAGGCCGAACGAGAGCCCGAACGAACCACCCGCCGAGTTCACCCCGGCCGCCTCGCTCACCCGTTCCTCATCGATCGGGGACAAGGTGTAGTTGTTGAGCTGGGATACCAGCAGGCCCAGCCCCGACCCTGCGATCACGAGTGGAACGAGGAGATACCAGCCTGAGTCGCCGCGGGGGACGATCGCGATCAGCGTCGCCATGCCGATCGATAGGAGCGCGAAGCCCAACCGGATGATGCTGCTCGGCCGCCGTGCTCCCGCCCTCTTGCCGGCGAGCAGCGCCACCCCGAACATCGTGAGCGAGAGCGGCGCCATCGATAGACCCGTCTGCATCGCGTTGTACTCGAGCACCATCTGCAGGAAGATCGGTATCGCGATCATTGCCCCGCCCAGCGCGATCTGTTGGAGCATCTGTCCGGTGATCCCGAGCCTGAACAACTTCGATCGGAACAGGTCCGGGTCGATGAGCGCTGGTTTCCCATCGCGCTTGCGGTGTACGAGCCAGTAGCCGAACGATCCCAGGGCGATCGCGCCGACCGCCAGGAGTGCCGCGACCGACTCTCCTCCTTCTTGCCACACCAGGATGCCCAGAACGAGGCCCCCCATGCCGACGACGGAAAGGACCGCCCCGACCACATCGATGTGTCGAAGTCCCGTGTAGGGCACGTCGCGGACGCGACCGATACCTGACAGCACGACCCCGATGATCACGACCTCGAGTAGGAATCCGACCCGCCACGAAAGGAAGGTCGTGATGAAGCCGCCGAGCAGGGGTCCGACCGCCGCCGCGATCGCGGCGGAGGCACCGACCAGGGCGTAGACCCTCTTCTGGGCCGCTCCTTCGAAGTTGCCGTGGATGAGGGATTGCATCGCGGGCAGCAGCAGCGAGGCTCCGAGCCCACCGATCACGGCCCAGAAGATGACGATCGCGGTCACGCTTTGAGCGAGCGTCATCGCCAGCGCGCCGATGGCGTACGCGCTCAGACCGAGGACGTACGCCTTCTTCCGGCCGATGAGGTCGCCGACCTTGCTGCCGATCAGGATGAACGCTGCCGACACCAGCGCCTCGAGCGCGATCGCCGACTGGACGCTGCTCACGGTCGTGCTCAGGTCATGGACGACGGCCGCGATCGATACGTTCATCAGCGAGGTGTCGACGACGAGCACGAACATCGCCATCGCGAGCAGCATCGCGAGCCGCTGGTCGAACGGGGCCTCTTCAGCAGCGCCAGCCCTTCCTTCGCTCACCGAGCTCTCCTACCCCTTCCAGAGTCGACGGAACGGATCAAGGGCGGGGATCACCCGGTCGGACCCTGATCCTCTCGCCGTCCGACCGCAGGCGGGGCGCGGTAGTCGACCCGTGAGCCTCGTCCCATCGCTCCTGGTACCTGGCGGCCGCGATCCTCCGGTCGATCCAACCGATCAGCGCGTGCATCCCGAGAGCGAGCAACCAGTACATGAAGATCGCGAAGAGCAGCGCCGGATCGAATACCGAGCCGTTCTCCCCCTCGACTGCCGGGAAGATCCCGCGGAACGGTTGCATGATCCGTTCGGTCGCTCGGAACACCCACCGGACGAACGACGTCGCCTCGTTCGCGTTAAACAACTCGAGGAAGAACGCCATCGCCAGGATCACGGTGCACACCATGGCGAAGCCGTAGATGAACACGACCAGCATCCGGGCTACCCGGAAGCCGATGCTCGTGTCCGTGCCTGCATGGGACATCAGATCGCCTCCTCCTTCCGCGCGACGGCGCGCGCCGGCGCGACCATCAGCTTGACGTCGAGGGGTCCCGCCTGCGGCATCCGCCGACGGCGAATCCACTTTCCCGCCTCGACCACGATCGGCAGGAGCAGCGCGAGCCCGATCACCGCGAGCCACTGCAGTGCGGTCAGCGGCGTCGTCATCAGTGCACCCTGCAGGCGCGGCAGCTCGGTCGCCACGAACACGAGGACGACCGTGATCATCGAGATCCCGACGGCCTTCACGATCGGCGATGCCAGACCGCTGGTCGGATCGCGACGGTTCGTGATCGCGTTGAAGACGGTGCCCAAGCCCATCACCGCGAACGTCATCGTCATCGACACGCTGGCGTGGTCGGTGCTCGGCTGGTCGGGGCCCAGCGACGAGCGGCACGAGCGCCGCGACGAACAACACCGCCGCATACACCAGCCACATCGTGATCGCGACCCGGTTCGCGATCGGCAGCTTCGGGTCCCTTGGTGGTCGGTGCATCACGTCGGGGTCGCCCGGGTCGACCGCGTCAGACGACGACCCCGACCGCGGTCGCGAAGAACAGCAGGAACAGCACCATCGATGGCGTGAGCGCCACGCCGTCGTTGATGTCGAAGGCTGTCGCGACGATGAAGAGCAGGACGAGCGACAGCAGCTGCGTCATCTGGAAGCGTACGTACGACACGACCTTGTCGTAGACCCGGCGGCCGATCTCGACGGCTCGGACGAGCGTCCCGAAGTTGTCGTCGGTCAGGACCATCCGGGCTGCCTGCTTCGTCACTTCGCTCCCGCTGCCCATCGCGACGCCGATATCGGCCTGCTTGAGCGCCGCCGCGTCGTTCACGGCGTCGCCGGTCATCGCCACGA
>CAVWWK010000007.1:0-10835 GCA_963758715.1 uncultured Actinomycetes bacterium | reverse complement strand
GGCGACCGTGACGATCCACACCTGGCGTCGCCTCTCGCGCGCTGCTCGCGGTGCGGTCGAGGCGGAAGCGGCGTCCTTGCCGCTGCCCGGGATCCGAGGGCCGATCGTCGTCCGCTGGGACTGACGCGACTGGCTCTCGCGACGCCACGCGGCCTTGCCGTGCGCGGTTGGATAGGCTCTTCGGTGACGGTCGCGAGGCAGGGAGGTCGTGCCGCTGTGGCGTTTCGGGGATGGCGAGCGGAAGCCCTGGACTTCTTCGAAGGGCTCGAGGCGGACAACTCGAAGGCCTACTGGACCGCGAACAAGGGATCTACGACGAGAAGCTCGTCCGGGCACCGATGGCAGCCTTGCTCGCCGAGCTCGAACCCGAATTGGGACAGGGAAGATCTTCCGCCCGTACCGCGACGTACGGTTCAGCGCGCGACAAGTCCCCGTACAAGACGAACATCGCTGCCGTGGTCGGCGAGGGCTACGTGCAACTGAGCGCAGCGGGTCTGGGCGCGGGCTGCGGCATGTGGGAGATGGCCCCCGACCAGCTCGCGCGCTACCGTGCGGCGGTCGCCGACGACGATCACGGCGAGGAGCTCAGCGGGCTCATCGCCGGAGCGCGGGCGCCGGTCTGCAGGTCGGGCCCACGACGCGCTGAAGACCGTGCCGCGAGGGGATACGACCGCGACCATCCAGGATCGAGCTGCTGCGGTACAAGGGCCTCATCGCGTGGCGCGATTGGCCGCCTGGCGCCTGGCTCGGCACCCGGCGGCGAAGGATCGGGTGGTCGAGTTCCTGCGACGGTCGCAGCCGATCGATTCCTGGCTGCGAGCTAACGTCGGACCGACCACGCTTCCATGAGGGAGAGGGCGAATCGCCGCTCGGTGGAGTCACGGACGACTTCCTCATCGCCGAGCAGATCCGCTACTACGACGAGCGGGCGCCCGTCTACGAACAGCTCTACTTCCGTCAAGGGCGATACGCGGCAGAAGACCCCGGCGAAGAGGATCGTTGGCATCAGGAGACGGCGACCCTCGAGCGATTCACGCTGGATCTCGATGGCAGTGGATCGGTCCTGGAGCTTGCCTGTGGGAACGGTCTGTGGACGAGGTTCCTGGCCTCGCGCGCCTCCCGACTCGTCGCCGTCGACGCTTCGCCTCGCATGATCTCGCGCAACCGCGACTGGGTTGGCGACGATCGTGTCCGCTATGTATCGGCTGACTTGTTCACATGGGATCAGGACGAGCGGTTCGACCTGGTGTTCGCCGGCTTCTTCCTCTCTCATGTACCACCCAGTCGGTGGGCTGCGTTCTGGGACAAGGTGGCAGGATGGCTCGACCCGGTGGGCGGCTCGCCTTCGTCGATGATGTGTGGGGTCCCGGGCGGCCGCGATCGAGCGATCGCGTTGCAGGCGGGCCCGATCACGCGCACGTCCGACGGCTCGACCAGGACGAGTTCACGATCGTGAAGCGGTTCTTCCGTCCGGACGAGCTGGTGGCTGCCTTCGCTCACGCTGGCATGGAAGCGGCGGTCGAGACGACCAGTGAGCACTTCTTGTACGGGACGGCGACGACCGTGCCCCGCAACTCAGGGGCGGTGAAGGGAAGGGCTAACGGCTCATCGGCGTGACCATCGACCTGATGAGCCACGTCACAGTCGGGGTTCCACCATTCGCACGGCGGTCGGCGCACCGGGCAAGCCGCCGGTCGCCGACGTGTACTCCGGCACGCCGACACAGGTGAACAGCAGCGCGTCCAGCGGCTGGCCCAGCAGCGCGGGCACCTCGCTGTCGATGAACGTCATCCCGGAGGCGCTGGCGCCGAGGCTGTGGGCGAGCAGATGCAACCTGCCCTCGACCAGGCCCGCGGCGAGCTGCGCCTCGCGGTACTCCCGGTCGTCGAGAGCGCCGACGTCGGTCGCGGTGATCACCACGAAAGCCGCGTCGCGAGCGAGTCCCTGCTCGAGGCACACGCGGTAGAGCTCGTCTCGCATCGCTCCGGGACGTGCCGGGGCCGAAAGGTCCGGCCAGCGGTAGACGCCCGGCGCGAGCCCTTCGACGTCGTGCACCACGGCGAAGTGCGGGAGAGCGACGCCGCGCAGTGCCGCGCGCAGGCACGTCAGCAGCACGCGCTCCGGCAGGCCACGGGTAGGGTCCATGCGGCGCTGCGATCCACGCGCGAGCACGACGGTATCGATCGTGTGGGTCCCCGGGACGGACGCATCGACCGGGTCGCCGTCGTCCCACGGCGGTCCGATCGCGTCGCGTTCCCCCGCCCGCTGGGCGGTCGTGATGAGAGGGAACTCCGTCGGTGCTGCGTCGACGTCGCCCGCAGTGGCCGACCCGGTCGCCTCGAGCGCGGGCGCACCCTCGCCGAGGGTCACGACTGCCACGGGAAACTCGTGCACCCCTTCCGCGCCGACCAGCGCGGCGACTGGCGCATCCGGAAAGCGAGTGTGCAGAAGCGCGGTCATACCGGCAGAGTCGGCTGCCGCGAGCAGCTGGGCGAGCATGGTGCCCGCGTCCCAATAGACGTGCCGAAAGCCGCGCTCGCGGTAGCGCCACCCGGTGCGCCACGGGACGCCCGTGACGACGAGGGCCGGCGCGTCCCCGCCAGGCGGCGGCCCAATCTGCAGGAGGGCATGATCGAGCGGGTCATACCAGTGCACGCCCGCAGGGAGCCCCATGCCGTCGGGCACGGCGACATACAACTCGAGAGGGAAGCGGCCGCCTGCGGATCCGGCCGCGCGGAACAACCAGGTCGCGTACGGTCGCTCCGTCGTACGCACTACGCCGGCGGACAGATGGAGTAACCGGGACAGGTGCGGCAGGTCCAGTTCCGTGTGATCGACGTCCGCGGTACCCGCAAGCACGGCGACCGCCGAGGCCGTCGTGGGCGGCCAGCTGCGCGGGAGCGGCACGCGGGGAAGCGCCTGCTCGTACCACTTGAGGAACCACGGGAAGCGAGTCAGGTCGTTCACCTCGAGGTCCTGCAACACTCGAGGGTCGTCGACGGGTTCATCCCATTCGCGCCCGGGTTCGTAGGACGTGAGCCGGTGCAGCGTCTGTGTCGCGGTCTCCACCCCTCCTATCTCCGACCGTCGCTCGACTGCTCCAATGCCCGCTTGATCATGCCAGGCAATGTAGCCTCCCGGCCACGTTCGACGTCCGCCCTTTGACGGTCTGACCATGAGGGTTCAAGCTGGCGGAGCTGCCAGCACGACGGCGATCCGTCGAGTCGAGAGCGCGACAAGGTGGGCATGTGGTCGGTCACGGAGCAGGCGCCTCGGATGAAGCGATCGCCTGTCGGCATCGCGTGTCTGCGTGTACGTCGCCGGCTCGAGGGCCGCCGCGAGAGATCCCTTCGAGAGCCGTCGCCTGAGACCTCGCGATCGGAGATCACGATGGACCAGATCTGTCTCGTATTGCCGATACTTCCGGGCAAGTCCGAGGGAGCGCGCGCGTTCCAAAGGGAGCTCGATGGACCGCGCATGCTGGAGTACGACTCTTCCGAGCGTCGCATCGGGATCACGAAGGAGGTGTGGTTCATCGCGACGACGCCTGCGGGAGACGAGCTCGTCGCATACATCGAGTCTCAAGACTTCGGCAAGGCGTTCGGGATGTTCGTCGAGTCTCGAGATCCGTTCGACATGTGGTTCAAGGAGCGCCTTGCGGATGCAACTGGAGTCGACCTGAACGACCCGCCGGAGCTCACGCTGCCCGAGCTCGTCTCCGCATACCGGGCCGCATGACGTCGATGCGCGCCCGGATGGGCCCAAGCCAGTGCGGGCCGGCTCATCGGCGCGACGCTGTTTAGGCGACGTTACCCCAGGGGCGCCAGCTGGGACTTCTTCCCTTCGAAGGCGAAGAGCAGCAGGTCCACCATGCGGAAGGTGTTGTCGTCGGGCCCCAGCTTGGGCCGCCACGTGGGATCGCGCACGATCGAGGTCTGACTGCCCTCCATCGCCCGGTGGAACGTCTCCGCGACGATACGGGCGCCGACCCCTCTCAGCTTGCCCTGGTTGAGCTCGGCCTCGCGGAGGACGTAGAGCCAGAGCGGTGTGTTCGCCAGGAGGGCATCCCGCTGCTGGTCGGTGAGCTCGTCGAAGACGGCGCCGTTGTTACCTTCGCGGATCTGCGGCTTCGTGAGCTTGGTCAGCGTCACGCCCTTGCTTTTCAGGAACGCCGCCATCTGTTGACCGGTGGCGAGCGTCACCATCTTCGCCCGGGTCAGGTTCCGGATCGCGAGGTTGTCCTCGTCCGGAACGTTCGGAAGGGCGCTCAACGTGCTCGCTACGAGGTGTTCCACTCGAACGTCGGCACCGACACCTCCTTGCGCGGCTCCTCCTTCGTCACCGCCTTCTTGACGGAGCGGCCCGCCTTCAGCGGGAGCACCATCAGGAGTTCGAGCACGTAGAACGCCCCCGATCCGACGAGCACGAGCAGCGCGGGAGGAAGGACGAACGGCAGAGCCACCACCGTGACCAGGAGCACCTGGGGGGCATCTCCCAGCCAGCCTCGACGACCATCGGGTTTCGTCAACGCCGCCCAGCGAACGGCGGTCCACATGATCCAGCGGCGCAGGAACGGGACGCCCAGCTCACGCATCACGCGGCGGAAGAGCCCGTCGGCGTCACGGCGGCTGACGGGATCGGTCGCCGAACCGACCCGGAACCGCCAGAGGTAGTCGTGCAGGATCGCCGCCCTCGTGTACCGGCCGTAGCGTGGAAGGAACCAGACGAACGCCCGCGGCACCGAGGCGAAGTCGGTCCGCATGCCCGCGGGCACGACGAACTCGTCGGTCGAGCCTCGATAGGTGAGCGGCTCCACGACCTCCCAGTCCCGGTCGCCCACCTGCTTGACCAACGGGTTGGAATCGCCGACGAAAGGCAACGAGATCGCCTCCCCCTGGGTGCGGGTTGCCGCCGCCAGGATGTCACCCATGGGGCACGCGAGGGAGGCCTCGACGGCCGACGGCCGAGAGGCCCACGGTGGTGACGGTTCGGAAGGCCCCGAAGGGGCCCGTGGGACGGGCGGCCGACTCAGACCAGCTTCGGGGAGCGCAACGGGAGACCGACGGTACCCACATCGAGTGAGACCAAGTTCCAGCCGCCGAGGCTCGAGATCGCGAGACGGTCAAGCGCCGGTCCGATGAACGCCACGTTCGCGGGCTGATTCAACGCCACGCCATCCGGGTCGTCGAGCAGGATCTCGGGCGGGCCACCGGGCGCGACGCGCCACACGCGGTCCGGCCGGTAGCACCCGATGAACATCGTGCCGTCGGCGGCGAGGGCGATGCCGTCGGGTTGGGAGCCCGCGAGCTCGACGACCGGCGTGGCCGGGCCGGCGCTTCCATCGGAGCCGATCGGTATCCGCACGACCCGCCGTTCGCTCGACTCGACCACGAGCAACGCGTCTCCTTCGATCGAGAGGCAGCACCCGTTCGGGAAGCCCGGCGTGCGATCGGTCCAGACCTCCGTCGCGCCGCCGGGCGCGATCCGGAACACGAGCCCGTCGTCGGCGCCCCACGTGCCGGAGTCGGTCACGAACAGGTTCCCCTCGTCATCGAATGCCGCGAAGTTCGGCACACGGATCGGGTGTTCGGACGTCCCCGTCGAGTACGTCGACACCTCGCCGGCGGGAGTTACCCGCGCGATCTCGCCTCGACCGTAGTCGCACGCGAAGGCGTTGCCGTCGCCGTCGAGCGTGATGCCGTACATGAACCCACCGGTCGAGGCGATCTCGACGACCGTGCCGTCTCCCGAGATGGCGTAGACCTGACCGGCTTCCCCGCCTGCGACGATGCGGCCATCTGCTCCCCAGGCCACTCCCTCCGGGTGGTCGAGTCCGGTGGCGATCGTCTCCAGTCGATCGAGCAAGCTCAGACCTCCCGGTCGTAGGACGAGATGAGGTCGACGAACGCGCGTGTGTTAGCGCGGCGCCCACCGACGTGCAGGTAGAGCACCGACGACCCCTGTTGCCACGCCGCCAGGAAGACCGGCACGTCGTTGTGGCAACACCCGTCCGGCTCGTGGCTGAACACGACGACCCCTTGGGGCACGCCCACCGGTGAGATGCGCTCTGCCGTGATGATCTCCTCGTGCGCATGGTCGCCGAACCATCGGACGAACGCGGCGGCGCCCGCCTCCGTGTCGAAGGCGAGCGCACGCGCGAGCACGCGGGAGAACGCCCCCGTACCGCCGCCGAACGATCGCTCGGCTCCCGCAGCGAACCCGGCATCCTCGAGCAGCACCCGGAGGTCGTCGGGGTGCACCACCTCTCCCACGAGCCCATCGACGTCGACGGTCGCCGCACGACTCGTCATGCGGGGGAGAGCAGCGGCGGGGAGCACTGGCGGAGGATCGGCCGACGGCGCCAGGCCGGGTTCCACCTGGGGCTCGGATCGGCAGGAGACGGCCGCGACGAGCGAAGCGACAGCGAGTACCACCACCGTGCGAGTCATGTGATCCGTCCCCGCGCCGAGATTTCCTTGCCCCGAGCGCCTTCCGCGCGCATGATACGTCCCGTCACGGCGTGGGGGACACGACAGGAGGGGGATTGCCCATGGTGGAGAAGCGTTTCACCATTCCGATCGACAGACGAGACTTCCTCCGATATGCCGGCTACACGGGCGTAACCGTCAGCATGGCGGGCCTGCTCGCGGCCTGCCGAGACGCGGAGACGCCCCCGGGCCAGGACCAGGGGTCGGTGCAGGCGGCGATGCCGCCGATCGAGCAAGAGCCAGGCGGACTGCAGGTCTTCGACTGGTCGGGATATGGCAACGGCGACTTCTTCCCCAAGGAGGAGAAGAAGTTCCTCTGGGGGCAGTACGCCAAGGCGACCGGTGACACACCGGAGTTCGCGTTGTTCGAGAACGACGACTCCGGCTACACGAAAGTGGTCGCAGGCGCCAGCTATGACGTTGTCCACCCGTGCGGATACCGGTACGGCGACTGGGTCGACCTCGGAGTGCTACAGCCGTGGGACACCTCGCTGATCTCGAACTTCACCTCGTTGAACCCGAAGCTCATGGAGGCCGGCCAGTTCGACGGACAGCAGTACTTCGTGCCGCTCGACTGGGGCTTCATCGCACCGCTCGTGAACCTCGACCACGTCGACGGAAGTGACGAGACCTTCGGCGTGCTGTTCGACGAGAGGTACAAGGGCAAGATCGCCTGGGTCGACACGCTCAACATGATGGTGGTCGCGGCGTACACCCTGGGCATCGAGGATCCCTGGAACATGACCGACGACGAGCTCGCCGAGGTCCGTGACTTCCTCGTGTCGAAGAAGGGCCTCGTGCGCTTCTACTGGAACCAGTCCTATGACTTCTGGCTCGCCTTCAAGAAGGAAGAAGTATGGGCGGGGTACTCGTGGCCCGACACGGTCGGCTACGCAGACAAGGCCGGCATGAACTACCAGTACATGCAGCCGAAGGAGGGCCGCATCTCGTGGGTTTGCGGCATGGGCCTGTTCGCCGACACGGAGAACTACCGGCACGCGCACGAGTACGTGGACTCATGGGCCAGCAAGGAAGCCGCGGAGTTCCTGCTGTCCTACTACTACTACGGTCACACGAACACGACGGCCAACCTCGACGTCGTGCCCGAGGGCGTACGCACCGCGCTGAGCCTCGACGACCTGACGGTGCTCGACGAGCCGAACTCTCACCCCGAGACGGTCATCCCGAGGCGCAGCGTCTACCAGCAGTATTGGAGCGAGGTGCAGGCGGCCTGATCAGGCCACCTGGTCGAGGGTAGGCATGGCGACGATCCGGGAGGCGGCGACGACCGACCGCCCGGCGATCGACCGCGCGTGGCGCCGTAAGGATCGTCGCGGCACCTTGGGGCTGCTCGCCGGCCCTCTGCTGTGGCTGCTGTTTTCTTCGTCATCCCGGTAGCCTTCGTCGCCGCGTACAGCTTCGGCGCGATTGAGCTGTTTCCGACCGACACGGGGGTCGTCTCGCTCGCGAGCTGGCAGCGACTGCTGGGCGGCGGCTCCGTCTACATGGGTCTGTTCTGGAAGTCGATCCGTATGTCGCTCACGGTCTCGGCCGTCGTCGTGCTGCTCGCGTACCCCACCGGGTACTTCCTCGCGCTCTGCGTCGGCCGTCGGAAGTACGTGCTGCTGCTGTTGATCATCGCGCCCTTCCTCACGAGCTACCTGCTGCGCGTGCTCGCGTGGAAGGTCATCCTCGGAGACGCCGGGGTGATCAACTCGTTCCTGTTGTGGACGGGCATCACGGACTCGCCGATCAGCTGGCTCCTGTACAGCCGGTTCACGGTGATGCTCGTGCTCGCCTACATCTGGGTGCCGTTCGTCGCCCTGCCGGTGTTCGTGAGCCTCGACAACCTCGATCGCAGCCTGCTCGAGGCGGCAAGCGACCTGGGCGCGAGCAGGTGGCGCACGTTCCTGCGCGTGACCCTGCCGCTCAGCCTCTCGGGCGTGTTCGCGGCGTTCCTGTTCGTGTTCATCCCGACGATCGGTGAGTTCGTGACCCCGCTGCTCGTCGGCGGGACGAGCGGCTACATGTATGGCAACTCGATCCAGGACCTGTTCACCAAGGGCCTCGACTGGCAGACGGGCTCGACGCTGGCGCTGTTCCTGCTCGCCATCGTGGCCGCCTTGATGGCCGTGTTCGGGCGGTTCCTTCGGGTGCGGGCGGTGGCACGATGAACGAGATCGCGACCTCGCCCAACACGCGGCGCGGACTTCGGGTGTTCTTCGGCCTGTTGGTGGTGTTCCTCTACGCACCGATCGTGATCCTCGCCGTGTTCTCGTTCAACGACGGCGACGTGAGCTTCCCGCTCGCGGGGTTCACGCTCGACTGGTACCGCAGGTTCTTCTCGAACCCCAAGATCCTGCAGTCGCTCCAGCGCAGCGCGGTCGTCGCGGCCGTCTCGAGCCTGATCGCGGTGGCGCTCGGTGTCGCGGCCGCGATCGCGTTGCTCCGGCGACGATTCGTCGGGAAGTCGGCCGTCTCCGCTCTGCTGTTCTCGCCGCTGGTCGTGCCCTACCTCGTGTTCGGCATCTCGCTGCTCGTGATCTTCACGGCAGTCGACAAGCTCTTGACCTCGACCACCGGTTCCTACATCGGGCTCGGTCTGCACGCGGTCGTGATCGGGCACGTGGTCGTCTCCCTGCCCTACACGGTGCTCACGATCATGCCGTTGCTCGAGCGCCTGAACGTCGGCCTCGAGGAGGCTGCGAAGGATCTGGGGGCCAGCCCGTGGCAGTCCTTCCGGCGTGTGACGCTGCCGCTGCTGATGCCCGCGCTCGTCTCGGCGTTCATGATCGCGTTCACGCTCTCGTTCGACGAATACGCGATCGCGTCCTTCCTCGCCGGCGAGACGCCGACGTGGCCCGTGTTCCTGTTCGCGCAGCTCCGCGTGCCGAGCCAGCTGCCGCAGCTGCTGGCGGTCTCGTCGGTGGTGCTGGTGGCCTCCCTCGGTGTGGTGCTCGCCGCGGAGGTCGGTCGCCGGCTCGCCGAGCGCCGCTACGGTGACGACCTCCGCGCGTCGCCCTGAGCCTCATTGCTTCACCCTTGATCCGACAGAGGATTGGCGACTTGGGCGGGGTTTGTCCGCCCTTGACAAAGTATGCCCAACTCGACAAGCTGCGGAGGTGGACCCACGGTCGAACCCCTACACCCCGAATGCCGGTGTTCGGCCGAGAGCCTTCGCCGGTCGAGACGATGAGCTCGAGGCGTTCGACGTCATGCTCGAGCGTCTGTTGCGTGGCTACGCCGACCAAGCGGTCCTGATCACCGGACTCCGAGGGGTCGGGAAGACCGTGCTGCTCGGAGCCCTGGCCGAGCAGGCACAGCTCGCCGGTTGGGTATCGCTCGACGCCGAGATCTCGCCGGAGGCTCCGTTCGGGCCAAGGATGGCCCAGCTCGTTCGCCGGGCCGTGCTCGAACTCGCGCCGCGAGACCGATGGCGCGATCGCTTGCGTCGGGCAGCCGGCGTCCTGCGGTCGTTCTCCGTGACCGTGTCGTCGGAAGGCGCGGTCACCGGCTCGATCGACATCGAGCCTTTGGCCGGGCAGGCGGACAGCGGCGAACTGGGGGAGGATCTTACCGACCTTCTGGTTGCCCTCGGTGAGGCGGCCAAGGAGCAGAACACCGGTGTCGTCTTCCTCTTCGATGAAGTGCAGTTCCTCTCGAAGCAGGAGTTCGAGGCGTTGATCCGAGCGCTGCACAAGACCACCCAGCGACAGCTTCCCATCACAGTGGTCGGGGCTGGTCTTCCACATCTTCCCCGCCTGGCAGGCGAGGCGAAGTCTTACGCCGAGCGTCTCTTCCGATTCCGATCCCTTGGGCCCTTGGCCGTTCCCGACGCGATCGATGCGCTGACGCAGCCTGCGAACGAGCTCGGCGTGAGCTTCGAGGAACGCGCCGTGGATGCCGTCGTCGTGTACACAGACGGCTATCCCTACTTCATCCAGGAGTACGGCAAAGTGGTGTGGGATCGCGCCGATGGCTCGCCCGTCACGGCGGTCGAAGCTGTGGAGGCGCAGGCCATCGTGGAAGCGAGGCTCGACGAGAGCTTCTTCCAGGTTCGCATCCAACGCGCGAGTGAGCAAGAGATCGAGTACCTGCGCGCCATGGCAGCACTGGGTGCGGCGCCGCAGCGGGCTGCCGACGTCGCGAGCGTCCTGCATCGCCCTTCGGGCGATCTCGGCAAGGTGCGATCACGACTGATCGATAAGGGCCTCCTCTACAGTCCGACGTACGGCTACGCCGCGTTCACAGTCCCCCAGTTCGATCGGTTCCTTCGCAGGTCGTTCCCGGAACCCGCGATGCGTCGCTGACGGATGGCGACCGCTTCCTAGAAGACCCGCGCCGCGA